>NZ_JABRWH010000001.1:3150000-4350000 GCF_013248975.1 Neobacillus endophyticus | reverse complement strand
TACAAAGAATCCAGCTGCTAAATTGAAGGAACCAAAACTGGGCAAAAGAATCCCAAAATTCCTTTCAGAGATCGAAATAGAGCATTTACGGGAAGCGTGCCATACCTCCATGGAAAATGCATTATTTGAATTTTTTTATTCTACCGGTTGCCGAATTGGATAAGTAGTAAAACTCAATCGTGATGATATTAACTTTTCTACGAATTCCGTTATTGTTCATGGAAAAGGCGATAAGGAAAGAGAGGTGTACTTCAATATTCGTTGCTCCCTATGGTTGAAAAGATATTTAGATGAACGGGACGATGAGGATCCATGCTTGTTTATTACCGAAAGAAGTCCTAAAAGACGTATGAGTATCGACCTGATAAGATATATAATTAAGCGAATTTCAAGTCGTGCAGGAATTAAGAAAAGGATCCATCCACATCAACTACAACATAGTTATGCGACTCACATGATCAATAACGGAGCGCCTCTTGAAGTTATCCAGAGCCTACTTGGTCATGAGAAGAGTGAAACAACTAAAATATATGCTGAATAAAGTGGAAAACTGAGACACGATTTCTATAGCAAATACTTCTAACAGAATAATTGAACTTAAAATTCTTGGTGGGCACGTTCTTTATTGAGCGTGTTTTTTTCAGTTAAAGAATATGAGATTGAGTAACGTTAGGAAATTTGAAATAATTGTAATTAAGTAATGGGTGGGGTTGTAAGAAAGAGGGGTTTTTATGATAATTCGAGAGATTAAACCTGAAGATGCAGAGAATTTTATTAATCTTATTAAGCAAGTTGAAACTGAAGCTAATTTTATGCTTATGGAATCTGGAGAAAGAAAAACTACAGCTGAACAACAAAGTAAACAATTAGAACGTATTGAACAGCAAAGCAATTCTACAATTTTTATTGCAGAGTAAGAAGATGGAAAGTTAGTAGGCTACTTGATTGCCATCGGTGGAAGTGTTAAGAGAACTAAGCACTCTGCTTATCTTGTAATTGGTATTTTAAAAGAATACAGAGGGCAAAGGATAGGAACAACTTTATTTCAATCTTTAGAAGAATGGGCAATAAGGCAAAATATTTCACGATTAGAACTTACAGTGGTAACCCAAAATGAAGCAGGTATAGCTTTATATAAGAAAAGTGGATTTGAAATTGAAGGTACCAAAAGAAATTCACTTATAATTAATGGAACACCCTATAATGAGTATTATATGTCTAAATTATTATGACTTTCTTTACTCTGTTAAAGTGCTCTATTCTTGAATAAGAAAGCGTTCTTACTGAATCGGGCCAGATTGCGGAGTAAAACGTTTTAAAAAATTTGTATCCTGAATGGGATGTGAAAACTTTCAATTAAACTTTCTGGGAGTTTAGATGAAGAACAAAATTAAAACTCATTCTAAACAGAATGAGTTTTGTCTTTCTCACTAGTAGTCGCTGTATTAGTCTCAGTATGCGTGTTCAATCCTTTTGTAACCAATGGCATAAAGTAATTAAGAATCGGACCTCCCACACAAACAGTAAAGATAGTCCCAATACCAATTGGTCCATTGAATATGAAAGCCATTTTCAGGAATAGGAGATAAATTAATGTTTTAGAGAACATCATGCTCATTCCAGTTAATTCTCGAATTATTAACATTAAATGATCAACAGGAATTGGTGCAAAATTTGTTTGTAAATAGATTGCAGTTCCTAACCCTATAACGATTAATCCTAACCCGAAAAAAACAAATTTGGTGAACCATTGTTCAGGTGTGATGAAATGATTTAATAAAAAAAGCCACATATCGATACCAAAACCAGTTATACAGGATGTGATTAAACCCAAAAATTCAGGTCTTTTTCTTTTTAATAACGAATTGCAAAAAATCAGTAATAAGGCAATTACGATTTCCCAACTTCCTACAGTAAGACCAACCTTTTTAGATAACCCTACCAGGAGTGCATCAAAAGGAGACGTTCCAAGGTTTGAATGTATAGTGAAAGAAATTCCAAGGGTTAATATAAGAATTCCTAATCCATAAAATATATATTTTGTTTTACACTGTCTGTTCATCTTTGTTGAACAGTTTTTTTACCATTAAAATATGTGGAATCCCATCTTCCATAAACACGTTGGAAGAAGTATGATAGTCCAGTTTTTTATAAAAACCCTCTGCTTGTGTTTGACCGTGCAATTTAACCAGGGATACTCCTTTTTCTTCTGCAATGTCTTCCAAGGCTTTAATAATAACTTTCCCAATACCCAATTTACGGTATGGCTCTAATATACAAATTCTCTCCAACTTACCAGAGTGATCAACAACCCTTATTCTGCCCGTCCCAACTGGATGGTCATTGTAATAGACTAGTATATGTTCACATTGCCAATTAAGTGTGTCAAATTCATCAAATTCATCTTCTAGAGGAACGCTTTGTTCCTTCACAAATACTTGTTTCCGAATAGCAAATGCTACCCTTAAATCTTCCTCAATCGTTATTCTTTTTGCATACATTTTGTTCAGTCCTTTTAGATTAATATGCATCATGTTTTTTTGTTGCAAATGCAACAAAGATGAGTTAAATTTAATATATGCTAAATTTGTTGTATTTGCAATAAAAAAATGAACAAGGAGTTAATTATGAAGGAAATTCTTCGTGAAATTGGAATGATCGCAAGGGCATTAGATTCTATAAGTAATATAGAATTTAAGGAATATGACCTTACAAAAGGGCAGTATTTGTACCTGGTACGAATATGTGAAAGCCCAGGAATCATTCAAGAAAAGTTAGCCGAGATAATAAAAGTAGATCGAACAACAGTAGCTCGTGCTATACAAAAACTTGAAATGAATGGCTTTATTGAAAAGAGAGACGATCATCATAACCAAAAAATTAAAAAACTATTTCCAACAGAGAAAGGGAAAAATGTTTATCCTTTCATAAGACGAGAAAATGATTATTCCAATATGGTTGCATTAGATGGATTTTCCGAAGAGGAAATAGAAACGATTTTTAATCTTCTTCACAGAGTAAGAAAAAATATTGAAATAGACTGGGAATTTGTCAAAAAGGGAAACAAGAGAAATTATTGATTATATAAAAGGAGCAATAAATAAAAATGGCTATAAATATAAAAAAATGCACCCTTGAGGATTTAGGTAAACTTCAAGAAATTAGTTATGAAACATTTAATGACACATTTAAGCATCAAAACTCAACTGAAAATATGAAATCCTATTTGGAAAGGGCATTTAACTTAAAACAATTAGAAAAAGAATTGTGCAATATTTCTTCGGAATTCTTTTTTGTTTATTTTAACAATGAAATCGCTGGATATTTAAAGGTCAATACAAATGAAGCTCAATCTGAAGTAATGGGTGATCAATCACTTGAAATCGAGAGGATTTATATAAAGAACAAGTTTCAAAAACATGGACTTGGTAAATATCTGCTAAATAAAGCTATGGAAATTGCGATGGAACGTAATAAAAAGAAAGTCTGGCTAGGCGTATGGGAAAAGAATGAAAATGCTATTGCTTTTTATAAGAAAATGGGTTTTGTTCAAACTGGATCCCACTCTTTTTATATGGGTGATGAAGCACAAATGGACTTTATAATGATCAAAACTCTCATATAACTTTTTGAAAGGTGGATTATATGTATATTCCAAAATATTTTAAGAACACAGATGTTGATGAAATTTGGGGTTTTATTCAAAATAACTCTTTTGGCACGATTGTCACAACAGAACAAGGGAAACCAATTGCCACTCATTTGCCTTTGGGGTTTAACAAAAAAGGTGATGATTGCTATATTACTGGGCATATGGCTTATGGAAATCCTCAGTGGAGAACATTTGAAACCTGTGAAGATGTGCTTGTTATGTTTCAGGGACCGAACGCTTACATTTCTTCTTCTTGGTATGGACATGAAGAAGTTCCAACATGGAATTATCAAGCCGTCCATGTATATGGTAAAGCAAGCATTTTAGAGAAAGATGAATTAATAGAAGAATTAACAATAATGTTGGAGAAATACGAAAAACACCGTGATAATCCAGTTTTATGGGATAAACTTTCTTCTCAACTCTTAGAAAGTGAACTGAAAGGTATAGTTGGATTTAAGATTAAGGTGGGAGAAATTCAGGCTGCATATAAATTAAGTCAGAACCGTAATGAAACGGATTATATTAACATCATTGATAAATTACAAAAAGAAGGAAATCCACAATCGAAACAAATGGCAGAACTAATGGAAAAGAGATTAAAAAATCATAAATAAGCCCACTTTTTTCAACCCTAAAATGCAAGAATTAAAGAACGGAACGGAGCTGTCATTTTGGTAACTTCTCTTCAGATTGTGAAGGAATGTACTTACGCTAACGGGTGAGTTAGTAGAAGAACAATTAATCCATTTTAAGGCTGGGACCACATCTTAGTTATTCCAGAATCGGGCGCTTTAATTGGATAAAAGAAGAGCATATATTATATATGACTAATATGTGATCTTCTTTATTTTTAAGGATTTTTATAATTTAGGTCTTGATAAATTTTAAAGCAACATTTGCTGACTAAAAATCTATCTTTTTTATGGGTGGTCCAAAAAATAACGAATTCTTTCCATACTCCATTATGGATATCGTAAGATATTGAAATAAAAGTAAGTTCATGACCCGTTTTTACACATACCTCGGCTGAACCCCTTATATAGTCTGGATAAAAAGAAGCTGTAGCTTTCAATGAACCGTTCCCTTCCAATGCCTATAAATGTATATTTGTTGGATTTTATTTACATTATTTGTCTATTGATATATAATCGATAATCAAATGAATAACAGGGAAAAGGTGGGAAATATGCAAGGGAATAGAAACATAATAAAGGGATTCATCATAATATTTGCGGCAGCAATTATGTTTGGCAGTGTCAACATGACTTCTGCAGCGTCTATAAATTTAACTCAAAAACAAAAAGAAAATTATTACAAGCAATACACACTGATTTTGGCAGACATAAACAAGAAATACCCGAATTCCGGATTATCTCTTGAACCGATGGACAAATTTAATTCAAATGATTGGGTTAAACCTACAACATTCAAAAAAATAGCCGATAAAAGAGCCACAACTAATTTTGTTTTTAAACCAAAACACAAATCAGATGATTCTTTTGATGGGACAACGAAGACAAAGTCTATGACGGTTAGCGGAAAAAATACTAAAACTATCAGTATTACTGGATCATTTACTACACAATTGAGTTCAACCGAAAAAAGACAACTGTTTTCAGGGATTAGTGCTATCACTTCAAAATTAGCAATTGGTACAGGTTCTTGGACCCAAACAGGGTATGAATACAAACTAATAGATGGTGGCCGTACATATGTTATTACGGTTGGAGGAAAATATACAGATAACGGTATAAGTCAGCCATTTTGGATCGATGTGGAATTTTATTGTAATGCATTCGGATCAGTTGGGTAATAAAGATATGCTCCTTGCGATGTCTGTTGGAGATATTATTATTGTTTATGAATACCGTAATAAAATGTATCAAGCGAAATCAATTGAATTAATAAACCACATGATTTGATTGATAAAAATCCTTTTTATGGTCCAGTGAAACATTCATCGATCTTAAACAATCGGGCGCATTTCTAGAGTAAGAAATGTGCTCTTCTTAATGAATTGGGCCATTTAACGGAATAATTAATATTGCAAAATATGGAAAATTTGAGATAATTTAATGTAACATTGGTTAATTGGGGAGTAAAAGATGCGAAATTTTAAAGGGTATTGTTTTTTTATAATTTTCACCTTGTTGCTAACTGGGTGTACCGGTGTAGAGAAAGAAAATCCGTCATCAAATTCGAAAATAACCATTGAGCCATATAACTTGAGTGAAAAGGAAAAACTGCTTATTAGCAAAACTGGTGTAGGGCAAATTGAATTTTTTAAGCTGAATGGCACTCTGAAAGAAGATGATGATTTGCAATTTTCAGTGGAGGAGTTTGAAAACGGTAAGTTTAAAAAGGAGTTGCTAAGTTCTTCGGATGAACCGAAAACAAAATTTAAAGACAGCCTCATTTCTTTTGGAATAAGTGGTTTCGAAGATGAAGATCATCCTTTAAAGCTATTATCGCGGGTACCATCTGGACTTGATACAACGAAGTATTCGAATAATATGACAACGTATTCCTTTAGTAAGTTAATAAGCAAAAAAATCACTTTAGAGAAAAATAAGCCAGCATATTTAGTTGCTTGGTTAGGCACTACTAAAAATGGTTTGCATTCTGTTGAAAGCATAAATGGCGAATTACCAAAAGGTCTTGAAGAAGCAGAGAGTGCACTTTTATACAAAGTTTTATGGACCGATAAAGTAAAGAAATAACTTCCGTTTTGTTTAACAATCGGGCACATTACTTGAACACCCGGGCCGTATAGACGGATGTTTGTTTCTTTAGCAATATGACAGGTTAGAATTTTTTATTAAATGTAGAAAATAGTGATTTATATATTGGAGGATTTATAATGAAACGTCTTCTTTTAGGTGTATTGGTGGTAATGATTATACTTCTAGGAATGTATTTATTGACTACACACAGGGTTTGATTTTAATTACCTTTCTTATTCAAGTAACGGGTTGCTTTACTTCAATATATTCTCGTCACTTCCACAACTTTTGCTTTAACTGAAATAACAGAATTTATGGCTTTACGAATTCATCCCTTTCAAAAACGGCATAAAATCCTGCATGGATTTTTTGGATTTTTTTGTTAATTTATCTCTATCTCTTGCTAAAAAATGTTAGGATAGAATAAAACAATAGTAGGATTGGTGTCTTATCATGGAGAAAGAAACCGAAAAACAAATAATAAATGAGTTAAAAAACATAAGTCAGTCATTAGAGTCAATTAACATAAAGTTAGAGAATAATGAAGAAAAACCTTCTTATACAGTTTGGCTAATTGTAAAATCCTTGCTAATTGGAATTTTTATTGTGGGCCCTGCAATTGTTATTGTAATAGGGATTTTTATGATAATTAGTAGTTGGCTGTCCAATTACTTTGGACATTAGTGAAGGTAAAGACCCTCTCTTTAACACCCGTAAATGGGGTAAGTCCGAGATAAGTCCAAGATAAGTCCAAATACGGCATGATAGATGTAATTAAATGTGAAATTTGCATTTGGAAAGATATCAGTTTTGGAACACAGAGTCTGATTTTCGACAGGTTCTATTTTAATAAAGTTGTTTTTAGCAGCATAAATGTCTTTGTCTGTTTATTTAACCTTACTTATAAACTAAAAGAACAAATAGCTAAGGAAAACTTTTTAAATTTATTCAGCAATCGGGCGCAAGCATTGAAGAATTTATGGACTGCAGCAGAAGTCCATTTTATCATGGTCGTTAATCCGTTAAATGGCAGGTTTGTAGAAGAAGTGTGTACATCGTTTTGGGATTTTATCGAATAATTGGATTATATAACCATAGAAGGGGAGCGTATGATATTAAATATCTTAATACCTATATCAATATTAGCTGGACTGGCTGTCATTGGATTCCTAATGGTTAAAATGTTAAAAAAGTAAAGTGAATAAGGTAAAACAGTATCTTCCTAAAGGGGGCTTCTAATTGAAACACTTTACAAAATGGATAAATCGGACGTTCAATCATGATTCCAGAAAAAAAATGACTCTCGTTATGGGAGCTCAATATGAACCGCAAACATTTGGACAACCAGTTGAACGAAACCAAACCTCGTTAATTAGTACCAGAGATGCCGAAAAATACTTTCGTCCTTCCAGCCTCCCTATTAAAAATACCCTTATCAAAAACTTCCAATTTTTTGATCCTTATTATGATAAAAACTACAAAGAAATTATACTCCCTGCATCATTATCTCGGACTCCTGATGAAACTGTTTTAAACTACTTTAGTATTTTAAGAGAGGCAGAAAACCTCACTCCAAACCAGTTGGGTGGGTGCGGAACTGTGGGGATGGCAAGGTTGCCCTATCCAATTGCATATAACTTTTTTACGAAAGACTATCAGAAAAGGGTATCCTATAATAAATATCTTCAATCGTTTGCTGGAATTGGACATATAAATTTAGTTAAGAAGAACAGACTTCCTGATGAAAATGGCATTGTTCCATATTTCGTTGAGCTAGAAAGCATTGAAGGCTCATCAAAAGGCGTCACCTATTTTGCTTATTATTACGGCTATGTCCAATTAAAAAAAGTTCAAAACATGTATAAAATTGACCAGATGAAATTGTACGGAGAGGACTTCCTATGTGCAGCCTATCATCTCTGGCAGCATGATGCGGAAGCAGTCGTTGGTATTATGTATGGAGAATGGTGCAAGTTAATAAAAAAGCAGCTGCCTACTAAACAAGATGGTTACGTCAAAACCATTGATTATTTTGGTACGGATGGAGCCTATTATCGATTTATTTTTTATCAATTAACAAATGATACAGATGTTTTAATTTCTCAATATAAAAAGGATTCTGAAGGAAACTGGAAATCCATCAGAATTGATCCTTACAAATGTGTAAAAAACTAGGGGTTGTATTAATTCGAACCTTTACTTCAATAACGATCTTCAACAATCGGGCGCTATTCTTTAGCAAAAAGTAAACGGGCAATACATATTATGTATTTAATATGTATTGCCCGTTATTTTGTGATTTATGGAACCAAAGGAAAAATAATTAATTTGTAGCTCCCTTAAAGAAGTTTTTAAATCCTACTAAAGCTAAAATAAAACAAATGATACTAAATCCAATTAAATAATATAAAGTTGGCAATATATCAGCTAAATTAGCCCCTCTTGTCATAATATTAACAAAGCCTGTTTGTGCCCAATATTGAGGTAAGAAATGAGCAATTGTTTGAATCGATTTCGGCATAATATCTAACGGAACCCAAAGTCCACCTAATGCAGCTCCACCCATTGTGATAATTTGAGTAAGGCCTATGGCCATTTGTTCACTCTTTGTATAAAAAGAGATCACTAACCCAAGTGTAGTAACAGCTAAGGTCAATATGAAAGATAGTACAATTAGAGAAGGGATATTTCCTAAACTCAAATGATAAGCAAAATAACCAAAACCTAATAAGACAGCTATTTGAATTAGCACTACAATAACACAAGGTATCCACATTCCGAACGTATATTGAAACCTGGTTATAGAAGTTGCATATAAACGAGCTAACATTCCACTGTCTCGTTCCCTGATAAAGGTTCGAGCCATACTCATCAATATAAAGAATACAAACATAACAGTATATCCAGGCACGATACTAGTAATTGCATTTACTTTTTTTACAGAAACTGCTTTAGACTTTAAATCGATCGAAGGAGATAAAACAGAGTGAGCCTCTGTAACATTTTTAGAGTGAGATTGAACGAATGTCTGGATTTTAGCTTGGTTATAGCCATTTATTATGTTTTCCACTAAGGTTTTAATAGGAGCAACCTCTTGAGCCGAACTTTGGTTCTTATCATAGTAAAAATGTAAAATAGGAGACTGTCCAGATTTGATAGACGATTCAAATCCTTTATCAATGATTAATAGATTTGTATCCTTTCCTTTTTTTATTTGAGCAAGTACTTCTTTTTCGTCTGATTCTTTTACCAGCTCAAAGGTTTTAGAAGGAGATAAATGATGAATAAAATCTTTTGATAAAGCGGAGTGATCTTGATCTATGTAATGAATTTGAAAAGTATAGTTTTGATTTCCTAAAATGGTTGAAAACATTACAATAAATAAAATAGGTAGAATAATAAGGAAGAAAAACATACCTCTTTCTTTACTCATTCTTTTTAGTTCTTTTTTAATAAAAGCACCAATCATATTCCCACTCCTTTAATCCCGTAAAGATGTTCCGGTTAACTTCAAGAAGATATCTTCTAAGTTTGGTTTTGCAATTTCTAAACGATTTACTTCTAATTGATGTTCTTTTAATAGATTTGTCACCTTTTCTAATAAGGTTAAAGCTTCATCGTTTTCTACAACAATCCCGTTTCCTTTTAGATATACATTTCCTAGCGAAGTAAACATTTCTTCCGTTATTGTCTCCCCCTCAACGTAAACGGATGGAGTAGAATATTTATGTAGTACTTCTTGTACCGAACCATTTTCTAATACCGTGCCCTTATCAATTAAAGCTATATATTCACATAAATGCTCAATTTCTTCCATATAGTGACTAGAATATAAAACCGTGATGTTTTGTGTTTTTAATTTGTGAATGATTTCAAAGATATAATTCCTTGATTGAGGATCCACACCCACAGTCGGTTCATCCATAATAATAAACTTAGGATTATGCATTAAAGCACACCCGATATTAATCCTTCTTTTCATCCCACCAGAATAGGTTTTAACTGCTTCTTTTCCTCGATCTTTTAAACCGACCAAATCTAATACTTTCAATGCTTTTATCTTTGCCTCTTTTGATGACAATCCGTTAACCGAACCAAAGAACTCAAGATTATCAATTGCAGTTAAAGTTTCATTCAAAACAATATCTTGTGGAATATAACCAATTTGTTTTTTTATCTTATGAGAATTGGTTTTAATTTCATCCCCTAGAAAAGTAACATCCCCCTCATATTTTTCGATGATACCAGCTAAAATTTTCATTAATGTGGATTTACCAGCACCATTTGGTCCAATTAACCCAAAGCAAACACCACTAGGGATAGTAAAATTCACGTTTTGTAAGGCGGTGTTTTTATCGTAGGTTTTTGACACATTTTTAATTTCTAACATTAATCCCCCTCCTAACCTTATTGAATATTAAGAAATTATTGTTATCCTTTATGTTATCATCTCCATTCCATATTATCCATATTTTTCTATACACGTAAGTAATAGTTAATCCAGTCCGTATTTATCATTGAGCCCTGACAGTTGGTGTCAATATTTAAAAGTTATGACACTATTCGTTTTAAAGAAATTAAATTGTTGTCCAATTAAAAAGAAGATTGTTCAGCAATCGGGCCATATTCTGGAATAACACATTTAAAGTAAATTGGTATTAGCATAGAGGTTGTGGAAATTTTTTCTTAAAGTAACTGGCAGGATCATTCGATAAGGATTTAGAATATAAACTGAAATATTACCCGAAAAAGGGGATGGTTTTGGTGGGACTTAAGGAGTTAATTCATTTCCTTAATAAATTAGAAGAAAGTAATATATTTTATAAGCTAAATAAAGTTAGAAACGAAGCTATTATGGTTGAAATTGTTGTGCCTGGTCAACGTTGGGAAGTTGAGTTTATGGAGGATGGCGTAGTAGAAATTGAAAAATTCATCAGCGATGGAGTATTTTATGATATTAAAGAAATAGAAACGCTATTTAAAGATTTTAGTGATTAGTTCTACAAGGGAAATTAATACAAAATTATCTAAAATATGGTATTATAGTAGTATTTATTTTATCAGAGGGGGAATACGATGTTGGGAATAGATATAGAAAAAGTCGGTAGTGAATTAGTAATTAGGCATCAGTTAACAAAAGTAGAAATTCCTATTAATGATATTGTTAATGTCACATCTGATGATACATATGCCGGGAAAGAGAAAGATGCAATAAGGATTGGCTCTCCTTATGGTACTACAGATAGGATTGCAATTCAGACTAAAACAAATAACTATTTATTATTTACAACTAATTACACCTCAATTATGAATAAAATTAAATCAGCTATAGCAGAAAATTAACAAATTAGGGATTGTGAAGCAATCCCTTTTCGTATCACTAACAAGTCAAAATGAGTTGATTCCCCTTTTGACTGACAGATTAAAGCTATCTTTCTATGTGTTATAAAGTATGCTTTTTGACAGTAGTTGTAAACAAAAAATCCCGGGAATTAAAGTTTTTAGGGGGATTACTGAGATACCATGTTCAATCGATTAAAAGGATATTGGGAGGGCTGGACTTAATTAATGGAAATTATATGTTCACCTTGGGGGAGTTAAAATGTACAATCACATAATTTGGGATTTTGATGGTACTCTTTTTGATACCTACCCAGTAATGGCAAAAATATTTAAGGAAGCACTTAAAGAAAAAGAGATAGAAGAGCCGTTAGAGGAAATTGTAAAACAAATGAAGGTATCTGCGTCATCGGCATTGAGATACTATGAAAAGAAGTATCATATTGACAACGATTTTATAACTAAATATAAAAAAAGAAAAAAAGAGGCCGAATTAGAACTATCCAGACCATATGAGGGAATTAAAGAGATCTGTACATACATTCACTCAACTAATAGAAAAAATTATTTACTTACGCATCGAGGGGAATCCTCCATCCAATTACTAAAAAAGTATGATTTATATGATTTTTTTTCTGATTTCATTACATCCAAACAAGGATTTGAAAGAAAACCAAGTCCTAATGCAATTAATTACTTAATTAACAAATATAATATGATTCATTCAGAATCTATAATGATTGGTGATAGGGATTTAGATTTATTATCTGGGAAAAACGCAGGGATAAGTGCTTGTTATTTTACTGAGGGAAATGATAAAAATAATTATGCTGATTACACAATTAATAGCTTTGAGCAATTATACTCGATCGTCTGATCGTTTTTAAATTCTGACTGCTTTAGTTTAACAATACATAGTAAATAATCTTCAACAATCGGGCGCGATTCTTCAACAGAATTGTGCTCTTTCTTTATGTGTAAGGCCAGATTGTTGAACAATCACGTCTAAAGGAAAAATTTAGTTTACAATAAAATTGTTTAAACATAGATTTAATAATGATTAGGAGGAACAAATGATCAGTAAACTAAATCAAGTTATAAAATGTTTCCCTTGCCTGTCCTCTATTGAAGCTAAGGAATGGAATAGAACAGATATTTCTATAGTGCAAGTTCCAACCACTCCTGTAGCTTTTGCAAAGGGGCATCGCTTACACCATGCTATTTTTATTTTGGATGGCTGTGTACGCATTTATAGGGTTGGAGAAAATGGTAGGGAGATTACCCTCTATCGGGTTCATAGCGGTGGCGTTTGTCTAATGATGGTAGCTAGCGTATTAGGTGATTTAGAATATGAGGCTTATGCTGCAATCGAAAGTGATGTTGAAGCCTTAATCATACCAGCCGAAACTTTTCGGAACTGGATACATACATATGATTCGTTAAGCAGATTTATATACGGATTATTTATTCGTAAAATGTCAACTGTGACTCAGCTTGTAGAAGAGATTGCTTTTAAAGGGATAGACGATCGAATTGCAGATTATCTCATTAAACATACCTCTCAGTATTCCGACGAAATAATCATAACCCATGAGAGGTTGTCTATCGAGTTAGGGACAGCAAGGGAAGTTGTTAGCCGAACACTAAAACAGTTTGAGAAGGAGGGATTTCTTACTTTACATCGTGGGAAAATCATAAACATCCAACGAAAGGATTTACAACAAAAATTCAGCCGTTTTCTGTGATATAGTTACAGAAATTTTCCTCTTTTAGATTATATGATTATGGAGACAACATTCATTATGAAGGAGGATCTCCATGGGAAATCCAAACGATCTTTACAAAGGTGACGATGTTCTTTATCGAAATTCTTATTTAAAACGAATTAATGAGCTGATAAAAATGGCACCAGCACCCTCAAAAGCCTTCTTAACATTTGAGAAGGAAGCGTTTGTATCTGGATTAATATCAACAAAAACAAAGGAACTTATTGCGATTGCGGTGGCTCATACGACTGGTTGCCCCTATTGTATTGATGTTCATGTGAACAAATATAAGAAATATGGGGGAACTATGGTTGAGGTTATGGAGGCAATTATCGTTGCATCTGCAGTAAAAGCTGGAGCAGCCTTGAGTCATGGTGTAAATGCCTTAAATGCGTATGAGAAAAACAATATGCTATAAGGGATTCCACCACATACCTTGATGGACATGTGGAAACCGATTAGATTAGTTTTATAAATGATTGGATGTAAATATTAAGAAACCCAGCTAATCTTCATAAATAGCTGGGTTTCTTAATTTGGATGAGCAAAATAGCACATAAAATAAGCCTAAATTATATCCTAAAGTGACATTCTGCTTACACTCTTCTTTTTGATTTGACAATTTCATTTCAAATCAAAAAAGAGTGTTCAGAAGATGACGAGTTTTTGAACCTATAATAGGTTTGCCTTTTTTACTTGGTTCAGCAAACGGGCCAGATTGTTGCATAACTAGTGGAAAAAAAATTATATTTTGTGAAGATTTTCACTCAAACTAACGGGCAGGTTAGTTTTATACGAATATGGTGTTTTTTTTAAGGGATGGAAATACTTATTCATTGTAAAAAATTGTTCTAACACTCCGTTTATGGTAATATTTTACTTCGTGATGAAGGGAGTGATAATTATTAATACTCAGAAAAATCAAGAAACGGTGATTAAAGATCTATTTGCTAAACTTGAGAATAAATTTGATGCTATACTCGGGGTCTTTGCATTAGATATTGGGACCAACCAAACAATAAACTATCGACCAGATGAGCGTTTTGCATATGCTTCTACTCATAAAGTTCTATCTGTAGGCGCGCTTTTACAACAGAAATCAATTGAAGACCTTAATCAAAGAATTACCTTTACTCGTAATGATTTAGTCAATTACAGCCCAATTACAGAAAAGCATGTTAATACAGGTATGTCCCTTAGAGAGCTTTGCGATGCTACTCTTCGATACAGTGACAATACTGCGGATAACCTCATACTTAAGCAATTGGGTGGACCAAGTGGGCTTAAAAAATCACTCAGAGAAATTGGTGATAATGTTACCAACCCTGAACGATTTGAACCTGAGTTAAATGAAGTTAACCCCGGAGAGACACATGATACTAGTACACCAAAAGCACTTGCTGTTAACCTTCAGAAATTCACACTTGGGGATGCACTCCCTATTGAAAAACGTGAGCTTTTAATAGATTGGATGAAGAGAAATACAACTGGCGAAACATTGATTCGTGCTGGTGTACCAAATGGTTGGGAAGTGGGTGATAAAACTGGAACAGGATCATATGGCACGCGAAATGATATTGCTGTCATTTGGCGTCCGCAAGGAAATCCTATTGTTCTTGCAATACTTTCTAGTCACGATAAAAAGGATGCTACTTATAATGATAAACTTATCGTGCAGACAACAAAGATAGTAATCGCTGCCTTTAATTAACAAACAACTGGTACGCTTGTAAATTATTTCACTTAAAGTAACGGGTAGCTTTACTTCAATAAAGATCTTCAACAATCGGGCGCGATTCTTTAACAGAATTATGCTCTTTCTTTATGTATAGGATCATTTTGTGGAAATCTCCAACAAACGGACCCGATTATTATAATTTTGCTTGCTCCCTCCGTTACATCATACGCTAATCTTAAATTATACCAACGTTGATGGAGGTATTATTTTATGAAAAATCAAGAACTGCTTTTACAATTAGTGAATTTGGAAAGCGTGCAAGTACAACAGTAAGGACGTTAATATTTTATGAAGAATTAGGATTACTGACACCAACAAAGCAAAATGGGTCTGGCCACAAGCTGAAGTTAAGATAAGCGCGATTTGTGGGCAGTACCCCATATTAACCCGTTAAGCAACCAAACAGTTGTTTAGTTTACAATAAAATTGTTTAAACATAGATTTAATAATGATTAGGAGGAACAAATGATCAGTAAACTAAATCAAGTTATAAAATGTTTCCCTTGCCTCTCCTCTATTGAAGCTAAGGAATGGAATAGAACAGATATTTCTATAGTGCAAGTTCCAACCACTCCTGTAGCTTTTGCAAAGGGGCATCGCTTACACCATGCTATTTTTATTTTGGATGGCTGTGTACGCATTTATAGGGTTGGAGAAAATGGTAGGGAGATTACCCTCTATCGGGTTCATAGCGGTGGCGTTTGTCTAATGATGGTAGCTAGCGTATTAGGTGATTTAGAATATGAGGCTTATGCCGCAATCGAAAGTGATGTTGAAGCCTTAATCATACCAGCCGAAACTTTTCGGAACTGGATACATACATATGATTCGTTAAGCAGATTTATATACGGATTATTTATTCGTAAAATGTCAACTGTGACTCAGCTTGTAGAAGAGATTGCTTTTAAAGGGATAGACGATCGAATTGCAGATTATCTCATTAAACATACCTCTCAGTATTCCGACGAAATAATCATAACCCACGAGAGGTTGTCTATTGAGTTAGGGACAGCAAGGGAAGTTGTTAGCCGAACACTAAAGCAGTTTGAGAAGGAGGGATTTCTTACTTTACATCGTGGGAAAATCATAAACATCCAACGAAAGGATTTACAACAAAAATTCAGCCGTTTTCTGTGATATAGTTACAGAAATTTTCCTCTTTTAGATTATATGATTATGGAGACAACATTCATTAATGAAGGAGGATCTCCATGGGAAATCCAAACGACCTTTACAAAGGTGACGATGTTCTTTATCGAAATTCTTATTTAAAACGAATTAATGAGCTGATAAAACTGGCACCAGCACCCTCAAAAGCCTTCTTAACATTTGAGAAGGAAGCGTTTGTATCTGGATTAATATCAACAAAAACAAAGGAACTTATTGCGATTGCGGTGGCTCATACGACTGGTTGCCCCTATTGTATTGATGTTCATGTGAACAAATATAAGAAATATGGGGGAACTATGGTTGAGGTTATGGAGGCAATTATCGTTGCATCTGCAGTAAAAGCCGGAGCAGCCTTGAGTCATGGTGTAAATGCCTTAAATTCGTATGAGAAAAACAATATGCTATAAGGGATGCCACCACATACCTTGATGGACATGTGGAAACCGATTATAATAGTTTTGTGAATAATTGGATGTGAATAATTAAGAAACCCAGCTAATCTTCATAAATAGCTGGGTTTCTTAATTTGGATGAGCAAAATAGCAAATAAAATAAGCCTAAATTATATCCTAAAGTGACATTCTGCTTAAACACTCTTCTTTTTGATTTGACAACTAATTTCATTTCAAATCAAAAAAAGAGTGTTCAGAAGATGACGAGTTTTTGAACATATAATAGGTTTGCTTTTTTACTTGGTTCAGCAATCGGGCCAGATTCTGGAACAACACCTTTAATAATAGGGTGAATCTTAGTAGATAGTCTCATAGGCATGGACCGATTGTTTGCCTGTCCTGCCCTATTATTGATAGACAGGATTTTTACTGCTTGTCGCCGAAAGTAATACGGAGAAAAAATTTATATAGCTGTCGATCCGGTTAAGGTTAATTCGTTGTATATATAGAAGCGGACTTACCCGAAGGTTTTACATCAGTTAAGAAACTTAACAAATAAATAGGAGGTATACAAAATGAGATTTATGATGATTGTCAAAGCTACAACAGATTCAGAGGCGGGGGTTATGCCCAGCCAGGAGCTTATTGATGCCATGCAGAAATATAACGAAGAATTGGTAAAGGCCGGTGTCTTGCTAGCGGCTGATGGCCTCATGGCCAGCTCAAACGGAATCAGAATTTCCTATCCGGAACCTGGAGGTAAACCGAAGATTATTGATGGTCCGTTTACGGAGGCAAAAGAATTGATTGCAGGATATACGCTGATTGATGTCAAATCGAGAGAAGAAGCCATTGAATGGGCACTGCGTATGCCGGACCCCCATGGATTTGGCCAGGGAGAGATTGAGCTCAGGCAGGTAATGATGGTAGAGGACTTAACAGACAATCCCGAGTGGTTGGCGAAAGAAGAAGCACTTCGTAAAAAGGTTGAGGAGCAGAAACAAGCGTGAGTTTGTCCGATACACATCGAACCATTGATGGAATATGGCGAATAGAGTCAGCAAAGCTTATTGCGGGGTTAACTCGAATAGTACGGGATGTCGGTCTTGCTGAGGATCTTGCCCACGATGCTTTGATGGTTGCCCTTGAACAATGGCCACAGACCGGCATTCCAGACAAACCAGGTGCTTGGCTTATGACGACGGCGAAGCGACGTGCGATTGACCTTATACGCAGGACCAAACTGTGTAATCAGAAGTACACAGAGATCGCCCGCAATACTGATTTATATACAGAGGATGACATAAACCATACTTTAGCCGGGGAGATCGGTGACGATCTTCTTCGTCTGATTTTTATGACCTGCCATCCGGTGTTATCTCAGGAGGCTAGAGTAGCTCTTACACTTCGCTTGTTATGTGGGCTTACAACGGATGAAATTGCACGTTCTTTTCTAGCTGCTGAAGCAACGATTGCACAGCGAATTGTCCGAGCCAAGAGAACTCTTAGAGACAAAAAGGTTCCTTTTGAGGTGCCGGCAGGAGAAGAACTTAAAGATCGCCTTTCTGCAGTACTTGAGGTGATTTACCTTATGTTCAACGAAGGATATTCGGCAACCTCCGGGGATCAATGGATCCGTCCGCTCCTTTGTCAGGAGGCGCTAAGACTCGGACGTGTACTGGCCGAGATCGTACCTCATGAGCCGGAAGTTCATGGATTAGTCGCCCTTATGGAGATTCAATCATCGCGCTTTAAAACGCGGGTTAACTCTATGGGCGAACCTGTTCTTCTCATGGATCAGAACCGGGCCGAGTGGGATCAATTGTTAATTCGTCGCGGATTAGAGGCATTAGAGCGTAGCCGAAAGCTTGGACGACCGCTCGGACCTTACTCGCTGCAGGCTTCGATTTCGGTTTGTCATGCACAGGCACCTACCTCGGATAATACCGATTGGATTCGTATTGCAGCCCTTTATGAAGCATTGTCAAGAGTTACTCCATCGCCAATCGTCGAATTAAACCGGGCAGTCGCCGTATCTATGGCGTTTGGACCTGCCTTTGGACTTCAGATTGTCGACGAGCTCGCTGAAGAATCTTCCTTAAAGGGATACCATCTTCTACCGAGCGTTCGTGGAGACTTTCTGGTGAAGCTTGGGAGGGTCGATGAAGCTCGTAAAGAATTTGAACAAGCAGCATCTATGACTCTGAATGAGCGTGAACGGAAACTTTTACTCAACCGGGCAGCTGAATGTGATTCTCGCATATCAAAATAATTTTTTACAGTATTGTCGATAACAGGGTTTCCCAATCGTCGATATAGTAAGGGAAGAGTTACGGCAGTGAATATTGCCTTAAAGTGATCTTCCCATAAGGGAGGGAAACAATAATGCGATTTATGTTCATTGTCAAGGCGACCGGGTACTCGGAAGCAGGGGTAAATTACAGCCGGGAACACAACGATGCAATGATTGCGTACAAGAAGTCTTTGGCCAGCGCCGGTGTGCTCATTTCTGCAGAGGAACTCCATCCAAGCTCAACCGGGATAAGGATAATGCATCCATCTGATAGTGGATGGCCGGAAATACTGGCCGGCCCGTTTCCGGTTGATCAAGAGCTTATTGCGGAATATATCCTGATCGATGTCAACTCAGAAGATGAGGCATTCAATTTGGCTCTACGGATGCCGGTTCCGGGTCGAGACGAGTGTAAAATCGAAGTTCGTAAGCTCAAAGAGAATCAGGGTTTCTTACGAGACTCTGGAACGCTGGTCATGGAAGCCGATTTAGAGAACCAACTCAACATGTTAAAAAAAATTTAAAAAAGTTTTTTACTTTTGTCGATTTCACCAATGTTTATTCGTTGTATTTATCGAAGGACAAATAAAAAATGGAAAGGTTGTTGAAAAAATGGGAGCACAATTAAACTCTTATCTAATGTCGGAGGATGCAAGAAGCCAGGCGGATTTTTACGTAGAGTCACTCGGTGGGGAAATTCTATTAATTAAAACATTCGGTGAAGCACCAGGAACTCCAGAAGCGATGAAGGATAAAGTTATGCATCTGTCTTTGATGGTAGCTGGAAGGAATATGCTAATGATCACTGATTCCTTTGAACCGGTATCGAGCAGCCGCAGCATCAGTCTTGCTTTAACCTATGACAATGAGTCTGAAGCTAGAGAGGCATATACCAAGCTTGGTGAGGGTGGAGAAAACAAGTATCCCTTTGTTTTGCAGCCATGGGGCGCATACTATGGAGAAGTTATAGATAAATTCGGTGTTACATGGATGATTACCAAACCGTAAACCATCCCAAATTAAAAAAATTCACTACATACAAAAAGGAGAGTATGCATAATGAATCAGGAAGTAACTGATTTTATTAAAGCGTTAAAAGAACCATGGCAGGGAGAACTATCTACAAATTTACGTGAGGTCGTCCACCAGGCTATACCGGATGTCCATGAACGTATTCAGTATAAGAAACCCCATTTTTTGAAAAACGGAAAATACGCTGCTGTCATCTCAACATCAAAAAATGCGGTTAGCTTTACGATCTTTAATGCTGCCGAGTTGGAGCTTCCTGAAGGCATGTTCGATGGTCCACCGGAAAGAAAAACAATGAAGCTGCGTGAAGGGGATACGTTTGATTCAAGGCAGCTAGTGTCATTGGTCAGCCAAGCTTCAGGCTCACTTTAATTGCTAATACAAAGCATTGGTTTTATAGAGTTAATAGTACTTCATTTTTTGGGTTTCAGATATTGGTAAAATACCATAAGAACTCATTGAGTTAGAAGGAAAGGTATTCAACAATCGGGCGCTTTTCCAGAGCAACAAGAAAGCCAAATTTCTTAATTTAAATATTGAGAAATTTGGCTTTTTATTTTGGAATTGGAAATACCGATAAAAAAAGACCAAATGTAATAGTCCATCTGATCTTTCTCTTCTTATCGCGTTAAAGCCATATGCGTACTCATGAAATCGTTCAAAACTGCAAATGCGTTCATCATTTCTTCATATTGTAGCTTTTCTTCTTCTTCTTTTACCAATTCTTTAATATTCCTTTCAAGCGAATAACCTTTTTCATACAGCCAGATAAATCCCTCTATAGATTTATCTATAGCCATTGCTACCTTATCATTTGGAACAATATCTCCTGTTTGGATTCCTCTATATTTAATCAACTGCAAATCCATCACTTGATAGACCAGACGTTCTTCTTTGTTTTCATTTTTGTTTAAGGCATTTAAATACTGACGGATTTCTTCTATTTCTTGCTCCTCTATTTCTTGCTCCTCCATCTCTTGCTCTTCCATCTCTTGCTCCTCTTTCTCTCTTTTTAGCTCTTCCTCTTCCCGTTTTCGGTCCCGTCTTGCCGTGATGTAATTACTGAGAGAGAGAATAAAAGCTATCAATGATAGGCATAATGAAAAAGTTGACATCAAACGCTCACTTCCCTTGTTCTTTTTGGTATAAAGAGGGTAAAAGTAACATACAAGTAAATGGTGGAGGAAAGGAGCAAGCTCCTTCCCTCCGTTTGAGGTTCTTAGAACTCCTTAACGCTTCCGACGTTGGGAGTTCTTTTTCTTTTTCTTCTTTTGTTTAGCGCGCTCTATCTTTAACTGGAGGTAGAGGCGCTTTTCTCTTTGCTCTAGGTAGCGTAGAGTCGCAACACCTAAAACAACCAAAGAAGCTAAGATTCCTTTATCACACACTTTTCTTCTTTTATTCATTCCCAAATAAATTAAAAACCATTTTATAAAAAGAGTTGTTAAAAACAACAAAGTTGCGAAAACAGCCTTTATTTTATTTAAACGCATGGATGCCAAGCTTTCGCCTGTCTTTTTTTCTCTTTACCTTGCTCTAAAGGCTAAATGGCTGCCATTAAGGCAACCGAAATGGAATAAGCCCTCCTTACTAATACTAATAAGGAGGGCTATTCGCTAGGAGCACGCTGCTAACGTACGAGCCTGCTCTTAGCATATTTAGGATAATGACATGTAGAGCAATGCCCTGGAGGAAAGGGTAAGAAAAAGACATTTGTAAGCTGGGAATACAAATATACTGTTCCTTAACCTTACAGGTTTATTTTTCAATTTAACCGTAATTTTTATACTAAAAAGATTATCAGGTATTGATATATAACTAAATCACAGTGCCCTATAATTTCAATTTTTTAGCAAATAATGATAATTTTCCATGTTTTGTACAGGATAATAATTATTAAAGTTGTTCTGGAGGGCTTTGAATGTTAGGCAAAGGAAATAAGATCACAACATTATTTTGGATTGCTATAAGTGGTGTGGTTTTAACGTCGATTTATTCAATAATACTTGCTATCTTAGGCATTAAATCTATGACAATGATTAATTATATTTACAAGCAAAATAAAAAACGAGATCAACAAGAAAATTTAAATAATATAAGGCGTTTGATCAACTAACTTCGTAAATATTTATGTGTTGTAATTTTCAATAGACGAATCCATTTCCTGATAATAATATTTTTTGTCAAAATTTCTCTTATGTAATTCATAAAATAAGGCAAAAGTTTTTATGGGGGAGAAATGTTACATAATGCATTATAGCTGGTTTTATGTGGAAAACAATCTATTATTGACTATTTATAAAAAGGCAATTGAGCAACATATGGAAAAAGACTTTATTGACTTTGTGTTTAAAGAAATTAAACACAGAAATCTACATCCTAAGGATTATTTCTTGCAAATAAAGTAAAGGTTTTTATGTATGTTAAAACAATTAAAAATCCATCCTTAACGGCACAAAAGGATGGATTTTAACATCGCACCATGTTCCCAGTTTGGTACACAAAAAAAGGGGATGGCTGACGATAAATCTTACTATTGACAAAAAATCCACTTTCCATATTTCAAAAGAGCACCTGATGCTCATTGGTTGTAAGTTGATTGATCATATGTTTGTCAGAAATATACAATTACATGGCCCTCAATTTTGACACTATTTATAAAGGAAGGTATAGGAAATGGTAGACGTTTTAACAGAAATAATTATTCATTCTCCTTGTGAAAAAGTTTCTGAGTACGCAGCAAACCCTGACAATGCCCCAAAATGGTATGTAAATATTAAATCAGTTGAATGGAAAACTCAAAAACCGTTAAGTATTGGTTCTAACATTGCATTTAAGGCCAAATTTTTAGGACGTGATCTCGCTTATATATATCAAGTAATAGATTACATTCCTGGCAAAAAACTTATAATGAAAACTGCTCAAGGACCTTTTCCAATGGAAACAACCTATACTTGGGAATCCCTTGACGACAATTCGACCCGAATGACTCTTCGTAACAAAGGGATACCGACTGGATTTTCAAAGGTGTTTGCTCCGTTTATGTCTTTAATGATGAATAGAGCAAACAATAAAGATTTGAAAAAAATAAAAAGTATTCTTGAAACAAAAAGATGAATATTTGCATCATAAAAATTAATCGTATTTTCCTCAATCTAAAAGTTGGGGATTTCTTAGTTTTAATAATGTATAAAATAAATAAACAGTAGCATTGTAATCGTTACTAAATTAAGAATTTGTAATGACTATAATTGTTTACGAAAACACAGATAGAGGAGGCAATCTCACAGTTACTTTACTTCTATAACGATCTTCAACAATCGGGCGCGTTTATATAATAAACTGGGAAAGAGGGGGAGAAATGACCAAGGATGAATTTAAAGAATTCCAAGAACGTGTAGCTTGGGGAGAAGAATTTAATTTTTATTACCAAAATGAAGAATACTGGATTAGTCAAAACCCAGATGGATATTATCTTACAAAGGTAAAAGGTTCACTTACACAAGAGTTTGAAACCCCCGAACTTCTTTTTAAGAATGGGACAATCGAGGAAAGACTGCTTTCAGAAATATATATAGATATTGAATGGTAATCAATAATGATTTATAAACCTTATTAAAGTGCCACGTTACTTTAATAACGATATTCAACAATCGGGCGCGATTATCTAACAAGAATTGTGCTCTTTCTTTATGCTTAGGGCCATATTGTGGAGCAAGGCCTTTAAAGAAAAGTTGAAGAACAAGGAATTATTAGAATATACTTTATCATATAAAGTGGTAAAGTGTTAAAGTTGATATCAAAGGGAGAAGGTATTTATGGTAGAGCTAAAGTATTTTGAGTGTTCTGATTTCAAACAACTTATCAATTGGATTGATTCACCTGCATTCTTACTTCAATGGGGAGGTCCGTGGTTTGATTACCCCTTGAATGATACTCAATTAGAAAAGTACATTGAAAATGCCAATACTGAAAAAGCAGAAACTATGGTTTATAAAGTAATTGATAATGAAACTGGTGTAACTATTGGTCATATCTCTTTGAGGGAAATTGATAGAAAAAACAAATCTGCAAGAGTTGGAAAAGTATTAGTCGGTGATAAAAACACTAGAGGTAAAGGAATAGGTCAGCAAATGATTAAGGAAATTCTTAAAATCGCATTTGATGAACTTCAACTACATAGAGTTAGTCTTGGGATATTTGATTTTAATGTTTCTGCTATCGCCTGTTACGAAAAAGCAGGATTTATAAAAGAGGGGTTACTTCGAGATTCGAAAAAATATGGTGAAGAATACTGGAGTTTATGGGAAATGAGTATTTTAGAAAACGAATGGTTGAAAACCAAAAACGTTTAGTCATTATTCAATGAACTAAGGTAGTAGATGCGGCACCTTTTTTCTTATTTTCCATATTCAGCAATCGGGCGCGATTCTTTAACAGAATTGTGCTCTTTCTTTATGTTTAGGCCATTTAATGGAATAACTACTTTAAAGGTAACTGGATATTTATGTTAAAATTAATATGAGCTTTGTGAAGGGTTGAACTAAAATTAACTGGCTAGTTCAACAATGACAGATGGGGTATTGTACCTAATGAAGAAAAATTGATTAAATATTATATTTTGATATACAGATTAACAAGGAGTTGGTTAGGTTGAAAAAAAAATTACTAATATTGGTATGTATTTTTGTTATGGCGATAACTAGTGCGTGCGAAAAAAAAGAATATAACGGTAAATATGTACACTGGGGAGATATAAGATCTGGACTAAGTATAGAAAAACTAAAACGAAATAACATTCCGTATAAACTAAAAGCCAATCAAGTATTTATTCCGGAAGATGCTTTTGATTATGCACTTTATTGCTGTTCATAACCTACGGCTGGCTAAAATTCCTTGTTCAACAATCGGGCGCAATTCTGTAGCAAGAATTGTGCTCTTTCTTTAGGTTAAGGACCAGATTTCGGAATAAAAAGTTTAAAGAAAATTGGTATACTGAATAGTTTGTGCAAATCCTCACTTAAACAAAAAAGCAGATTAGTTACACAAGGGAAATTAATGCAAATTTATCCAAAATGTGGTATCATAGTGATGTTTATTTTATCTGAGGGGAGATAGAATGTTGGGAATAGATGTAGAAAAAGTCGGTAGTGAATTAGTAATTAGGCATCAGTTAACAAAAGTAGAAATTCCTATTAATGATATTGTTAATGTCACATCTGATGATACATATGCAGGGAAAGAAAAAGATGCCATAAGGATTGGTTCTCCTTATGGCAATACAGATAGGATTGCAATTCAGACCAAAACAAATAACTATGTATTATTTACAACTAATTACACCTCAATTATGAATAAAATTAAGTTAGCTATAGTAGAAAATTAACAAATTAGGGATTGTAGAACAATCCCTTTTCGTATCAGTAACAAGAATGTGAAGAATTAAACTTAAAGTACGGGGGTCTATAGTTTCACAACAAATTGACTGTTTCGGCAGTATTTTTTCATGGAAGGGTAAATTAAATGAGACAATATCTTGAATTAACTATTGATGTAAAACCTTTTCAAGCAGTTCAACTAATTCTTGAGAACAAGGAGATAAAGTCTGCGTTAATATTTGATGATTACAAAGTTACTGGTGATGATGAAAAAGAAATTTCAATTTTAGTATTTGAGAAATTTTTCTTTCGTACAGGAAATACGGCTTCATTAACAGTAACCGTTGATAATTTTGGAGGCGTGACAGTTGTAAAGTGCATATCATCTGGGAATGGAGACGGCATATTAGATATTGATTGGGGAGTGGGAAAAAGTTTTATTAAACAAATAAGAAAAAAACTAGATTCCCATATTATTGAAGTAATGAAAGAGACATAATTTATCAAAAAGGAAAGTCACTTTGTGAAAAATTGTACTTAAAGTAACTTGGTGCTTTTGTTCAATATCGATCTTCAGTAATCGGGCGCATTTCTAGAACAAGGATTAGTGCTCATTTATCATTTTAGGGCCATTTAACGAAGAAGTGCTTATTGTGAAAATGTGGAAAATTTGAAATAATTTAATGAAATATTGGTTAAAAGGGGGGAGAAAAATGGATAAAAAAACTGAAGCGAATGGTAATCCTGTAGTTTCATTAACTCTTGGCATCCTTTCAATTATAATACCAATGATTGGATTAATTCTTGGTGTTATCGGGGTTATTTTTTCAAGGAAGGCAACAAAGGAAATTGCTAAATCATATGGAAACGGTAGAGGTTTTGCAGTTTCAGGTCTGATTTGTAGTATTGTTGGGATTGTGATTCAAACATTGAGTGTGTTGAGTATTATCGCTTACTATTCCACAACTCATGCTGCTTAATTCCATACTAAAAAGCTTTTATATCACTATCGGGCGCAAGAATTGGACAATGATGGACTGTATTCAGCAGTCCATTTTTTTGTCGTTAATCAGTTAAAGGGCAGGTTACTTTAAGAAGGAATTTAAACAATTGTCATTGAACTACTGACGAAGGAGGGATCGCCGTAGCGTTCCCTTTTCTTATTATGCTAACGTGGAAGCCACTTCCTATCTACATCAATAACGATATTCAACAATCGGGCGCGTTAATCGAAGAAAGATTAACGCTTTTTTTGTTGAAGTTATAAAGATAACTAGGAGGTTAGCTTAACAAGGGCACACAAAAATTCTATTGATAAAGAACCATTATGATAAACTTATTTTTAGATAACTAAAGGCACTAATCGGAGGATTTAAGTATGTTTGACTACCCAATTCACAATGTCCCAAGAGAAATTGAAGAAAAAATGGAAAAAGCAAAATATCCGAAAAGGAAACTTAGAATCCTTAATGAATGGGCATTAAGTACGTTCCCAGAAAGGCTGGAAATTTTAAAGAAAGCCTTTGAGAGTGATGGTGGCGTACTTGACTATACACCAAAATCTTTAATACCTATATGGGATTGGGCTTTTGAACATACGATAAAGGAAATGGTGCCCGAAGTGGAATTAGAGGAAAAAACTGCTCATTTAAGCCCACTTGCAAAAGTGATTCATAAACATTTAGCGAAAGAAAGGTTTACAGAACAATCGGAAATCCTTTTAAGAGATGTAGGTATATATTTGGGAGAAGTTCTAAAGAAGAAGCATCCAAAATTGTTTTGGGGTATGGAGTTAACATATAAAAGAAGTAACAATTTCGGAAAGGTTGTTCTTGCTGGATATACAGGCGACTACAACGTCGACCTTCAAGGGGTTGCAGTAGCGATTAGATGGAGAGACGATGAACAAGGGCACGACTCAAAACGATTATATAAAATATTCTTAGCTCAACACGAAGTTGCTTGTTTTGAATAATCTTCATCTTTAACGAGGGCTTTAGCTAATTAGTTGGGTTGAACTGTTAAATGTTTTACTGAAGGAGAACAATTAAAAATGATAACGAATGATGATTGGAGATTACAAGGGCAAGAAAAATATCTGTTGGGCAAAACGTTTTATTGGAGAGAGTACAACCAATATAGTGATAACTGGAAGCACGACCACTGTGCTTTTTGTTTAGATAAATTTTCCGAAGGGTCAGGTCCAGAAGACCTTCACGAAGGGTACACAACAGAAGATAATTATCACTGGGTTTGTAATCAGTGCTTTGAAGACTTTAGGGAAAAGTTTCATTGGACAGTTGGTAAATAAACTTTTTTCACTAACGGGGTGCCTTACTTCAATAATGATCTTCTACAATCGGGCGCGATTGTTAAGGAGCTTTATAATTGGATAAGATTTAACTTTATTTAACACAATAGGCTATCACTCATACGAGTGTTATTAAGTTCCTCCTGAATTTGTTACAAATCAGGAGGTTTTTTCATAATGACCCATTATACATATCGTAAGATATGGAAATGAAAGTAAGTCTATGACCCGTATTTACACATATCTCGGCTGAACCCCTAGTTGTAAATAAATAATGACAAAACAAGGAATTATATCCAATAATCATCCAATATGTGGTATTATCTTGAATTATATTTATAAAGGAGGTAAGAAAAAATGAAACGATTAATCACAGTAGTAATAACGTTTCTTGTTTTAATAGGCTTGAGTTACGGGATAACTTATTGCACTCATACAAAACTCATTGATTATTCATTTTTTATCGGAATGTCAGTCACTGTTATTATTTGGTTTTTCACGTCTAAGGGAGGTTATACTTCAAGAAATGTCGATATGACCGTTCAGGGTACAACAGGTATTAAAGCTGAACAACAAAGATACGAGTTTTCACCTAATGTTGCATTTTTTACTTCCTTGGCTTATACACTTATTTCTCTTGTAGCAATGATATATCAATACAGAAGTTATTTCTAAATTGTACTGATGCGCATATACTTATTTCCCATAAGGATCTTAATAATTATAGACTATGAACCGGCTACACTTAAAAACTAAAGCTGTCTAAAAAAGTGAGTTTTCTTCTAGGGGGAGCAGCACATGCCCATCAAGCTAATAGGCCTGACCGTATCATTTCAGAAAAAACACACGGTTAGACATATTTAAAACATGGTAAGAAAAAAGTAGAAAGCGCCATAGAATGCCATAGAGAAGGTGAATTGTTTGAGTTTATATTATCAAGAGTTTGGAGATAAGAAGGCTCCATTAATGGTGTTCTTACACGGGGCTGGAGTAAGTAGCTGGATGTGGGAAAAACAAATTCGATATTTTAGTCAATATCATTGCATGACAATAGATTTACCAGAACAAGGAGGCAGTAAACATACAGAAAATTTTACGATTCAATACAGTGCAGAGAAAGTGAACGAGTTAATAGAAAAAGTAGCAAACGGTAAAGAGATAATAGTTGTTGGCTTCTCATTAGGTGCACAAATAACTATTCAAATGTTAAGTATGAATCCACGTTTAATAGATTATGCCTTTATTAACAGCGCATTGGTTAGACCCAATTTATTCTTAAGGAAAATGATAGGGCCGTTGAATAAATTAACTTATACTTTAGTTAAAAATAAATCCTTCTCAAAACTTCAAGCGAAGACACTCTACATAGATGAAGAATACTTAGAAACCTATTACAAAGAAAGCACCCAAATGAAACCAGATACTCTTAATAGAATCTTAGAAGAAAATCTGTCATTTAAAATACCCGTCGATTTTAGTAAGTCAAATGCCAAGATATTAGTGACAGTTGGCGAAAAAGAAAAAGCAGTAATGAAAAAATCAGCGATAGACATCGTTTCTCATAATTCAAATTGCACTGGAATAATTATTCCTAACGTTGGTCACGGAATATCATTTTTTAACCCTGATTTCTTTAATCAAATGATAGAAAAATGGATACAAGAAGGTAATTTACCTCTTGACGTAGTAACAGTAAAATAAAAGATGATTATTCTGCTAACAAGAGCTTATGTTAAAACAATAGACCTAGTTGCTACACAGTACAATCAACTCTGCAATAGAAAATGATCTTCAGCAATCGGGCGCTATCCTTGAACAAGGATAAGTGCTCATTTTCCATTTTAGGGCCAGATTGTTTAAAATGATACAGTCTAAAACATGTTGACAAAACTGTTTTTTTGAATTTTACACCGTTGAACAAGAGAGAAAAATGGATGGAATATTCATTGTTAAATGAATGAAAAAAGAGTATATTTCTAAATAAAACTTTAGGGGGATGCAATCATGTTCAACGAGTTTTCACCTTTTACTGTAAGGTCAGCCACTTTAAAAGATTTCATGGGTATTTCCAATTTAAAGGAACAAGTTCAACAACTACACATAGAGGGAAGACCTGATCTATATGCTGATGCTTCAGCTTCTTTAGAAATTGCAACATATGAAACATGGCTTAATAGCACAGATACAAAGATATTTATTGTAGAAGATAATGATAAAGAGATTATTGCTTACATAATTCTAGATATTAAAAAACCAGCAGATAGTAATCCAATATTACGTGAAAGAAAAATTCTCTTTATTCGTAGTATTGGTGTAAGTAAAACTTGTAGAGGACAGGGTATAGGAAAGATATTAATTAAGAAAGCCTTTGAATATTGTAAAGAAATACATGCAGAAAGTGTAGAATTAAATGTTCTAGAATTTAATGAAAATGCTATTCGGTTTTATGAAAAACTTGGATTTAAAACTAAAAGTCGACAGTTAGAATGGCTAGTATTCAATAATTAAGATAACTTCCTCAAGTGTTCAATTACAGTTAACTGGAATTAAAACCCGGAACGAGTCTTATGTTAAGGGAACAATAAGAAATAAGTTATTCTTGTTACGCAATCGGGCGCAAGAATTGAAGAAATTATTGATTGCAGCGACAGTCCATTTTATCATGGTTGTTAATCCGTTAAATAGAAGTTTTATCGAAGAAAGATTTGACAAAATATCTACAAAATAAAAGTAGTTGTTTCTTATTTAGGAAAAAACTCTATATAATATTTAGTAATCCAGTTTAACGTAAATAATACAGCTCTAATTTGTAATATTCGGAGTGTGGTGTCTTTATGCAAAGGGCAATTCATATATTTCCTGAATTTAAAAATATGAATATGATAGAAGGAATAAGAAAAAAGTATGACCCATTGTTTGGGTTAGTACAGCCACACATTACACTTGTATTTCCCTTCGAAAGTGAAATTCCATCTTCAATTCTTGAAAAAAATATAAAAAACGCATTAGCTGGGGTTAATCCTTTTCCTCTGTATTTGAAGGGAATTACTGGTTCGTTGAATAATTACCTATTCTTAAACGTTAAGAAGGGAAACGACAACATAATCGAATTGCACGATAGATTATATTCTGGCCCATTATTTGACTTTATAAGTCGCAAACATACCTATTTCCCTCATTTAACTGTAGGTAGATTAAAAAATGATAATGACCTTCTAAATGCAATTAATGATACAAGATCATTTGAGGAATGTTTTGAAACGACTGTTAACGAAATTACTTCTGAAATCATTGAGAGTAACGGAGATTCAACTTTCGATTTTAAGGTTTCTTTATGATTTAGCTTAAAGTGATAACTAACTCAAGTGCATCTTCAATAAGTAATATAGGTTCAAAAAATCTTTCAAATTTAAGAGTTGTACTCGATCATTGAACCCATTACGTTTATTGTTGACGTTTTAATTTATTCCATTAAACCAGCTAATAGAAACTAAGTGAACTTCAACAATCGGGCGCGATTATCTAACAAGAATTGTGCTCTTTCTTTATGTTTAGGGCCATTTAACGGAATAAGAATCTAAAGAATAATTGATAATATATGCTTACATCAGTTTAGAGTTTATGAAGGATTGCACTTATAACTGAAGTGCAGTTTACTTCATAAAGAATTGGACTTTTATGGTAGAATAAAGATTTGTCAAAATTCCTCCATCCTGTCAGGGGTGTAATAAAGGGTGTATCTCCAATAAACTTGTGTGTTAAAATTAATGGTAAATTTATAGAATTTCTGGGGGAAAAATGAAACAAAACCAGCTATTGCTCTTATCCTTCATCACCAGTATATGTGTCATTCTGTATCAATTTTTTCAATGGAGTTTATTCGATATATTTTCATTTTTAATGGTACCAGTTATGTTTTTGTTGTTTGGCTTTTTTATTGTCATAACCATTCTAGCAGTCGTATCGCTGTTCAAAAAAAGGGATTGGAAACCTATAACAATACAAGTTGTTACCATTGTTTTGCTATTCATCGTCCCTTTTAATCAAATTGTATTGGATTTAAATTTTAAATTAAACCAGACTGAAAGAGAGAAAATAATAAAGATGGTAGTAAATGGAGAAATTAAACCAAATGTTACCGACAATTCATCCCTTATTCATTTACCTAAAAAATACGATCACCTTTCTGCTGGAGGTGGCGATATAGTAGTAGAGAAAACGAGCAATGGATATAACATTCTTTTCTTTACATTTCGAGGAGTCTTGGATGGCTTTTCTGGATTTGTATACGCAACGACAGACCAAAAACCATTAAAAAATGCATTTGATGGAGATATAAAAGAAATAAATAGAATGGCTAAAAATTGGTTTTTCATTAGTTCAAATTAATTAAGCGACTTCAAAGGTATCCATTGCGTTGCTTTTTGTTTTAACCTTTGTGTAGGAAGGTACTTACACTAAACGGGTGCAAAAGTTTAATGTAGCGGGCGGAAGAAAACATAAAGATATTAGAATGATTGCCCAACTTTAATGTAAAAGATTGTGAAAAAATCTACTTTAACAACCAGTAGCTTTACTTCAATAACGATCTTCAACAATCGGGCGCGATTCTTCAACAGAGTTGTGCTCTTTCTTTATGTTTAGGGCCATTTAATTGAATAACTACTTAGTTTGTAAAGGGTTGCATTTAAACTAACTGGAGTTTAGTGGAAGAAGAAAAATGTTCAAATCGTGGATAATTGACTCCCTCCAAATTTGTTATAATTACTTTTTGAGAAGTTATTAACATATTAAGATAAACGGTAGAATGAGGTAATGCAATGACAAATTTTATGTACATATTTTGCTTAATGGTATGGGGGCTAAATTTTATTGCGGTGAAAATTCAAGGAACACCAGTCAGTTTGGAATTATCATTATCATATCGTTTAGTTATGACAGCTTTTTTATTTTTAGTTCTTGTGTGGCTCCTTAAACCAAAGGGGAGACCACGTACAAAAGATTTCCCGTTTATTATAGTTTTTGGTGTATGTAACTTTGCATTAAGTTATCTGTGCCTTTATTACGCTACAATTTTGAGCTCTGCTGCCATTGTAACTTTAATCTTTTCGTTAAAAGTGATATTGACTCCGATTGCTCTCCGTGTTTTTTTAAAAGAGAAATTACATTCTCGCGTGTTAATTGGGGGAATTCTAGGGGTATTTGGAGTATGTGTCCTAATCTATCCGAACTTAAATGATTTTCAAGGACTTACTGATTTAAAAGGAATCATGATTGCTTTGTTAGGTACGGTTCTAACAGCTGTTGGTGATGCAAGTTCTGCAAGAAATGCTAATAGAAAGATTAACCCTATCTATGCAAATGCTATTGGTTTTACAGTTGCTGGTGTATTAATGGGTGTAATTGTACTGTTACAAGGAAATGAAATTATACTTCCAACAACAGTTACATATTTATCTGCTTTGCTATATTTAACTTTGATTGCTTCTTTTATGGCTTGGCTATTTTATTTAAAACTTGTAGAAAAAATTGGAGGAGCAAAAAGCGGGTATATGGTTGCTCTATTCCCAGTAATTGGAGGAGTTGCTTCTGTTTTAATTGGTGAATCAACTCCATCAATTTATTTGGTAGTAGGGTGCCTTTCAAGCTGTATTGGAGCTGCAATTGCTTTAGGGTTTAGAATTCGAAGTCAGAATAATAATCTGCCTGTAAATACTAATTAAGAATGGACTTCTTTATTAAGCTAACGGGGGCGTTAGTTAAAGAAGAATTAAGTGATTTTAGGACTGAGGACATTACTTAGTTATTCCATTAAAGGGCGCGATTGCTTAACAAGGAACAATGGAAATGCACTCTTTTTTATCAGTTAAAGACCAAAATATGGTGGAAAACTCACAAGTTCCATTTGGGTTCTTACAACAACAAAATGGACAAGCTGTATTCTTTGAAAAAACGACGCTTCAACAAAGGCATTAATACAAAGGGCGCAATTTAGTAGTAAGAATTGTGCCCTTTCTTTATGTGTGGGACCATATTCTTGAATAAAAAAAAGAAATAATAGAAAATAAAATACAGGCTCTAAATTATACAATGTTGGCTAAGATTCTGCTGAACAGGTATAACTATCAAAACATCGATTTTTTTAGGGTGCAGTTTTGTAAGGTTTGATGCAAATGCACTGAATGCAACTTGAAATAGGAGTGTAAATAGATGAAACGTATATCGATTTTAGTTGCTGATGATGAGGAGGAGATTGCTGATCTGATTGCAATCCATCTAGAAAAAGAAGGATACAATGTCATAAAAGTACATGATGGGAAAGAAGCCATTCAAGTGATCCAGACACAATCAATTGATTTGCTGATTTTGGATATTATGATGCCGAAAATGGATGGATATGAAGTAACCCGTCAGGTTCGGGAACAATATAATATGCCTATCATTTTTTTGAGTGCGAAAACTTCTGATTTCGATAAGGTACATGGACTAGTGATTGGTGCAGATGATTATATGACTAAACCATTTACCCCCATTGAATTGGTAGCACGTGTGAACGCTCAATTGCGGCGCTTTATGAAGTTGAATCAACCCAAAGTAGATAATAAAGATATCTTGGAATTTGGTGGAATAGTGATTTCTCCTGATCACCGATCAGTTTTGCTCTATGGTGAAAAGATTGAGCTAACGCCGAAAGAGTTTGATATTTTGTATTTATTAGCCAGTCATCCAAAGAAAGTTTATAGTGTAGAAAATATTTTCCAGCAGGTTTGGGGTGAAGCATACTTTGAAGGTGGTAATACGGTAATGGTGCATATTCGTACCTTACGGAAAAAACTTGGAGAAGATAAAAGGAAAAACAATTTGATCAAAACCGTTTGGGGAGTTGGGTATACATTTAATGGCTAAAATTATACGAAGTTTTCGATTTAAAATAATCGTATTATTTGGTTTAAGTATTCTTCTGGCTGGTATTATAACTTACTTAATCGATAAAGGGTTAAAGCTTTATTATCACATGATGGTTAGTCGTGATGACCCCTTGGCCTATCTTCGTCGATTCATAGGAAGTATCGGAGACATTAATTTCTTTTTAATGCTATTTATATCACTTTCGATATTGTTTTTCTATTTACTGACTAAGCCCTATTCTACCTATTTCAATGAAATATCTAACGGAATTCATGATCTCGCTCGTGGCAATTTTAAACATCGGGTTTATATCCAATCAAATGATGAATTTGAAGATATTGCACAAGAAATAAATCTGGCAAGTGAAAAATTAGAAGAAGCCATACAAAGAGGCGATTTTTCAGAAAGCAGTAAAGAACAGTTAGTTGTAAATTTGGCTCATGATTTGCGTACTCCGCTAACTTCTGTTTTAGGTTATTTAGATTTAATCCTTAAGGATGAGAAGTTGACTAAAGAACAAGTCAGACATTTTTTAACGATTGCTTTTACTAAATCTCAGCGTTTAGAAAGACTTATTGATGAATTATTCGAAATAACAAGAATGAACTATGGCATGCTACCAGTTGAAAAAAGGCAAATTAATTTAAGTGACTTACTTCTTCAATTAAAAGAGGAATTGTATCCTGTTTTCGAGAAAAATAATTTGATCGCTCGTATGAATATTCTGCCCCAATTGCCTATTTTAGGTGACGGAGAGAAGTTAGCTCGTGTGTTTGAAAATCTTTTAACCAATGCAAATCGTTATGGATATGATGGTCAGTTTGTAGATATTAACGGGTTTGTGGATGCAGGAGAAGTGGTTGTTCAGGTCGTTAATTATGGAGATAGTATACCTCTGAATGAACTTCCGTATCTTTTTGATATGTTTTATACCGGTGACAAAGCACGAACTCATCAAGATGATAGTACAGGTCTTGGCTTATTCATTGCAAAGAATATTGTGGATCAGCATAATGGAACGATTAGGGCCGAAAGTAGTTTAATACGTACTATATTTGAAGTTCGATTACCACAGGAAAGGGTTCCAATTGACCAAGTTTAAAAATTTCATAAAGGATTTAAGAAAAATTTAAATTTTATCCTACTCTTTTTTTAAAAAGCTTTCCCTATTCTAGTATCTATAAGAATAAGGAGGAACGTAAAAATGAAGAAGTGCGGTTTTTTATTGTTATTTTTATTGTGCTTAGGTTTTGCCTTCATTAATAAAGCACTGTTTTTTCAGGATCAAGTAGAGAGTCAAAAATATGATCAAAATCATAAAGATTATATTGATAAAAGAGGGACTTCTGAGAGTATCCAAACAAAAACCATTACAAAGGAACAGATTTATCAAGGAAATCTGCTCTTAATCAACAGTAAATATCCTGTTGGCCAAGAGAGTGTAAAATCAGATATCGTAAATTTATCATTACATAATGAATTGTTAAGGGGATATGGGTTACTTGATCAAAATATTTACCTGTCAAAAGAAATAGCACAAAAATTTTCAGAGATGGTCAATGATGCTGAAATGGAAGGTGTAAATCATTTTTTGATTGATAGTGGATATCGTACATTTACTGAGCAAAATAAGTTGTATGAAGAAATGGGTCCTTCTTACGCCTTGCCGGCAGGTTATAGTGAACATAATTCAGGATTATCACTTGATGTAGGATCAAGCTTAACGAAAATGGATCGAGCACCTGAAGGAAAGTGGCTGAAAGAAAATGCTTGGAAGTACGGCTTTATATTACGCTATCCAAAGGATAAAACGGATGTTACTGGAATTCAATACGAACCATGGCATATCCGTTATGTCGGTTTCCCCCATAGTGCGATTATGAAGGAAAAGAATTTCGCTCTAGAAGAATATATGGATTTCCTAAAAAAACAAAAGACCATTTCAACTGCTATAGATGGTGAAAAATATGAGATCTCTTATTACCCTGTAACCAATGATACGACCATTCATGTGCCTTCCAATCTTCGTTGGGAGATATCAGGCAACAATATGGATGGTGTAATTGTGACAGTGTTCCTCGGATCAACACATACTAAACTCAAGGAGGTAAGCATGGCGGAATGAAAAAAACGAAATGAATGAACAGCATTATTGTACCAGCACTATTTGGTGTAATACCATCTTTTTGGCATAAAACCCACGTCAACTAGGTCATCGGGTATACTTTAGATACACGTAAAAAAAGAATTAGAGGAGATTATATGGGGAAAATATTATCTAGAGGCTTGCTAGCTTTCTATTTAGTGATACTAAGCTGGTTAGTGCTATTCAAATTACAATACAATATTTTGTCAGTTTTTAATTATCATCATAGAAGTCTTAACTTGATTCCATTTGCTTCTCCTTCCATAGTGAATGGAAGTTTCAGTGAGATGTTCGAAAATGTTATAATCTTTATTCCTTTTGGCTTGCTTTTGAATGTCAATTTCAATAAAGTCGGATTTTTACCTAAGTTTGCTTTTATACTGGTTTTAAGCCTTGCATTTGAATTAATTCAATTTATCTTCGCTATTGGAGCGACAGACATAACAGATGTAATGACAAATTCTATTGGAGGCTTTCTGGGACTGAAATTATATGATTTAAGCAAAAAGTATATTAATAATAAAAAATTGGACAGAGTTATTATTTTTGTTGGTATACTATTTCTCGTATTATTGCTCTATTACCGTACCCATTTAAGAATTAAATATTCGAATTAAATATTCTTCGTTAATTTATTTCAATGGATACCATTCATTTCGGTCGAAGGTTATGAACCAGTATGCCTTATATCTTCAAGCATGCTTTTGGCGCTTGCCGTTTATATTTCTAAAACTCATAAAAAAAGGTCACTACTGACAACCAATAATTTTATGGTCCAAATGAAATAGTTTTTGCAAAAAACCTTCCTAAAACAATTTAAGGAAGGTTTTTATCGTTGTTTATTATTTAGGTATACCTTGAAAGGCTGTGTTCAATTTTAAAAGGGCATAACTCAACTCATCGAACAGAATCATTAGATGAGTTTTTGTATTATCCGATTATCCTTAAAAGGAGTGTATTTATTGGAGGAAGATAACTTTGAATTTTGTAATCTTACTATTTATTTAACGACTCAGTTAATAAAAGTATTTTGTAAATTATAATAATATATTTTAATAATAATTTCTATTTCTATAATTAAAAAGAGAGAAGGGCTTGAAGAACAATTGAATTAATTTGTCACTTAAGTCAAAACAACAGACTTCCAGTACCATCGATGGATGATGGTTAAAGGAAGTCTGTTTGGTTTTGTTTCCTGATAACTGCAAATCAACTTAACTGCAATTTTTCCTTTACTTCTTCGATTTGTTTGATATGACGTTGCTCGTGTAACGGTACTGCCAAAATCCATTGGTTTGTACTCATCTGCCCAAAGACCGGGTGAGGGCGGGGTGGAGCCGTTTTATCAAGCAAGGAAACGTCCTTTATGCTGTTTAGCGCACTGAGAAATTGCTCTTGGCTATTATGTAACATTTCTTTTAACTGCTCCAGCGTTTTCGGTTCTGCTAAAGGATGCAGACGTTCTGGGGCGTTAAATTTCTTTGACCGGTCCAGAATCATCTTTTCAAGTGGTATGTCACTGGGAGCAAAGTTTGGTTCTTGGTCAAGTCCAAGTTGAATGATTTGCGCTGCGGTTCCTTCCAATGTTGCAACATGCTTCACAATTTGTGCAATACTCCATGCGTTTTCATTCGGTTTCCAGTTTAACTGACTATCGCTTAGTCCATCAAGTAAAGACAAAAGTTCCTTCCGAGTGGTACTTACTTGTTCTTTAATCTCCAACATGGGTGCTGATATCCACCTTTCATATCGAATGTATCGCCAACTTAACTATACTATACTTTTCAAAATGAAAACAGTTCACGATGACATCTGTTAATGCTTTTGCCTTAAGTTTATCGAATTAAACTTACTCCAAAAATATTAATATGTTAACATAAATAGTATTTTGGTTGACAATTAAAATATGTATGTAGCAATATATAAATCATGAAAAAAGAAAGAGGTGCTAATTTTTGAAAACGAAAACAATTGCTTTTGCAGCATTATTCGCTGCCTTTACAGCTGTAGGTGCATTTATAAAAATTCCAATCCCGTATATTCCCTTTACATTGCAAATTCTTTCTGTTTATCTTGCAGGTGCACTATTAGGACCGAAACTTGGCAGTTTAAGCCAGCTTTGCTATGTATTAATTGGATTAGCAGGATTACCGGTTTTCGCTGAAGGCGGAGGTCCAAGTTATATTTTCAAACCCACATTTGGGTACCTTATTGGATTCGTATTGGGAGCTTACGCGAATGGCTGGTTCATCCAGAAATTTCATTTAAAAAGTGTATATTCCATCTTCTTAGCGAATTTAAGTACATTGTTGATTGTGTATTTCATAGGATGTACCTGGCTGTACGGAGCAATGAAATGGATGGTAGAAAAACCGTTGTCCTTACATGATACGTTATTATTTGGTTTTATTTTTCCTGTTCCTGGAGACCTAATTATAGCTTTTATAAGCGCTGTTATTATTTATAAGCTAGAGACCAGAGTAAAAAACACATGGATGAAAGGGGCTGCGTAAATTGGGCAAATCATTTTTTATTACAGGAACAGGAACTGATGTGGGGAAAACAATCTCGACTGGTTTCTTATTTTTTACTCTAAATAAACTTGGATTTAAAACGACTGTATTTAAACCGTTTCAAACAGGAATAATCGAACAGACACAAACTTACCCGGACTTAGATTGGTACTCATCGGTCATTGGGGTTGAACATGCTGGATTTTTTACGTTCGAGCCTGAAACTTCTCCTCATTTAGCCGCTAAGCTGCTTCATGCAGAAGTTAATATGAATGATGCTTTAAAACGTTTAAAAGAATTGGAACGTACGAATGATATTGTTTTAGTCGAAGGTGCGGGAGGGTTAGCCGTTCCTTTAATTGAACGAGAAGATGACTTTTATATGACAAAAGATTTCATAAAGAATGCTGAAATACCGGCTATTATTGTTAGTCCATCGAAGCTTGGTGCCATACATAATGTATTAACAACATACGAATATGCACTGCAATATGGAATTTCTATTCAATCCATTATTTTCAATTCTTTTGACGAAACAAACATCATTCATCAAGACAATCGGGAAACAATCCAGCGCATCGTTCCCTTACCAACTATTTCTATTCCGTTTTTTCATGATGTCAAAACTCAGCTTGAACCATACGTTGAAAACTGTATACAGTCTGAAAGATTTACGAAACTAATTATGGAGGTTTTTCTTCATGCAACTTACTAATCAGCAAGAGCTTGAATGTTGGGATAAAGAGTATATTTGGCATCCTTTTACACAAATGAAAATCTATCAGCAAAAGAAACCCTTGATTATCGAAAAAGGACAGGGTAGCTATTTATTTGATATAGAGGGTAATAAATACCTAGATGGCTATGCTTCTTTATGGGTAAACGTCCATGGTCATAATGTTCCCGAATTAAATGAAGCTTTGATGAATCAAGTACAAAAAATCGCACATTCTACTTTATTAGGTTCAGCCAATGTTCCTTCTATTCTTTTAGCGAAGAAATTGGCTGAAATCACTCCAGGAAATTTATGCAAAGTATTTTATTCGGATACAGGTTCAGCTTCTGTTGAAATCGCATTAAAAATAGCCTATCAATATTGGAAAAACATCGATCCGGTAAGATTTAAAGAAAAACACACGTTTATCTCATTAGACGAAGCCTATCATGGAGATACCATTGGCTCTGTAAGCGTTGGCGGTATGGAGCTGTATCACAGGATCTTTGAACCATTACTATTTAAACGTGTTTCTTTGCCAACACCTTATACCTACCGAATGACAGAATACGGTACAAGTCATGAGGTAATGGAATACTGCCTTCAAAGATTGGAAAGGTTACTTCAAGAAAAAGGCGATGAAATGGCGGGAGTCATCATTGAGCCTCTCGTTCAGGGGGCAGCTGGTATTATTACTCATCCATCAGGTTTCTTAAAAGGGGTCGAGAGGCTTTGCAAGAAATATAATGTTCTCTTAATTTGTGATGAAGTCGCCGTTGGTTTTGGGCGAACTGGAACTATGTTTGCTTGTGAACAAGAAGAAGTTGTACCAGATATTTTGTGTTTGGGAAAAGGAATTACCGGTGGGTACATGCCTCTTGCCGCAACAATGACGAATCAAAAGATTTTTGATGCTTTTTTAGGAGAAAAAAAGGAGCATAAAACTTTTTACCATGGTCACACCTATACTGGTAATCAATTAAGCTGTTCAGTCGCTTTAAAGAATATTGAGTTAATAGAGGAAATAGCATTACTAGAAAAGGTGCAATCAAATGCTGCTTTCGTTAGCGAGCGGTTACAATCTTTATATAAGCTTGAGATTGTAGGGGACATTCGTCAACGAGGATTAATGGTCGGTATAGAGATTGTAAAAAATAAAAAAACGAAGGCTTCTTTCCCAATGGAAGAAAATAAGCTTGATAACATTGTCATGTCTGCACGTAATAAAGGTCTTATAGTCCGTCAGCTAGATCAAGTATTGACATTTATACCCGTTTTAGCGATGAGTCAAACTGAGCTAGATGATGCAATAAGTATTATTTATGATTCAATCAATGAAAATTAACATGCATTAACCAAAAGTGCTGATACCGTAGGCTTTATAAATATAGAGTTGGGGAATATTTCCGGATTCCGAATTTGTACTTGCTAATCTGTCCATTATTTTTTATTCCTTGACTCGTTAAAATTCAGCACTATACTTTATAAGTGTATTGATTGAAGCAGAAGAAATTAAAGCTGATAGGATCACCAAAAAGACATTCACTAAAAGAATGTCTTTTGTTGATTATTTGTCAATTTCAAGTCATTTAAATGTGCATGAATTTATTTATTTTCGAAGGGATTACGATACTTTTCAACAATAAAGTCAATAAAAAATCTGCTGGCTATTGGCAATATCCTTTTGTCCTTGTATGCCAGACTGATGGTACGAACAACTGCTGGAGAAATGGATTTTGTGACAATATGATAGGGACACCTGCTTAAGACGAGTTTCGGTAATATAGAAATGCCAAGTCCTTGCTCAATCATGGACATAATTGTGTAGTCATCATATACACGGTATTGTATATTAGGTTCAAAGTTGTGTTGATTAAAAATTGTTAATGGTTCACTTATTTCTCCCTCATTTAAAAGAATGTAAGGCTCAGTCGTCAATTCTTTAAGTGAGACTTTGTCTTGATTTGCTAAGGGATGTGCTGCTGGCAAGACAGCAAGCATTTCATCTTCCTCTAGGGGTACTGTAGATAGCTTTGATACAGCTTTTGGGTTCACAAAGCCAAAGTCGACCTTCCCTTCATGAATCCACTTAGAAATATCCGTATAATTCCCTTGATGTAATTCGAAATGAACAGCAGGATAATGTTCCTTAAAATCTCTCATTAATTCTGGCATCCAATGACAGGAAACACTAGAAAATGTCCCTATTCGAATCAGCCCGCTTTGCAGTCCTTTCATTTCTTTCTGCTTTTCCAGCAGCTCCCGATGTGAATTATAAATATTTCGTATAAAAGGCAAAAATTCCTCGCCATCTGGTGTCAAAGTAATGCCTGTTCGCGAGCGTTTAATAAGAGTAGTAGAAAGCTCTTCTTCTAACGAATGTACCATTTGGCTAATAGCGGACTGAGTATATCCCAGTTCTTCAGCAGCTTTGGTAAAACTCCCTGTTTCGATAGCTTTGATAAAAGCATAGTACGAATTCATTCTCATTCGTTTCCTTTACATTAGAATTACTAATAGTTCCATTATAAATATTCGTTTTACTAATGTAAATGCAGGTGTTACGATATTGCCAATCTAAAATATAAATAGAAAGGCGCATACAAGATGACTCAAAAACAAGCAAACATGATTTTAGCTACAGTCTCTATAGGGTGGGGAACCTCTTATATTTTTATGAAACTCTGTATCGACACGCTCTCTCCATTAACAATTGTGGCATTACGCTTTGGAATTGCCTTTATCGTCATGCTGGCGATTTTTAGTAAAAAAATCATTCGTGTTGATGCGAAAACATTGAAATGCAGTGCGATGCTTGGAGCCATTCTATTCGGTATTTTCATAGCTCTTTTGATTGGTATGAAAAATACGACTGCTTCCTCAGCAGGTTTTTTGACAAGTACAACAGTTATTTTAGTGCCGATTATGCAGATATTCATTACACGAAAATGGCCTAGTAGTAAAATTATATTAGGAGTTATGATTGTAATGGCTGGTTTAGCTATTCTTACAATAGGGGATGGTTTTTCCTTTGCATTAAGCTCGCTAAATTGTTTGATATCAGCATTCCTTTATGCGCTGCACATCATTTTAACAAACTACTTTTCTCGTAAAGTGGATGCCTTACAACTGGGAATTTTTCAACTCGGATTTGCATGCCTTTATGCGGCCGTTGGCACATTTGTGTTTGAAACACCGGTTCTTCCGCATGAAGTGGTTCAATGGATTTCCATACTTGGGCTTGCACTCATATGTTCTGCATATGGCTTTGTCATGCAGCCAGTTGCTCAAAAGCACACGACCCCTGAAAGCACTGGATTTCTGTTTTCGCTCGAACCGATTTTTTCTGCCATATTTTCCTTCATCTTCTTGCATGAAAATATGGGAGTGAAAGGGTATTTAGGAGCGCTGCTGATTTTAACTGGTGTTTTGATCGCAAACTCTTCATCTAAAAAACAATTTTTACATAAGGAGATGAATGTTTGAATTGGTTTAAGCCATTTAATGGCACTTTAAGGGACACCACTGGTTCAAATGAACAGCTTTGGATGATGAGGTTGAAACATGAATTTTGATCTCTTGAAAATAGACATAATATTTAAATTATTTGATTTATAAATCCATTGCTTTCGGCCATTTGATATGGTATGTTATCACTATCACTTATTAAAGAAATTTAATAAGTTTTTTGTTGAAGACTTATTAAACTTCTTTAATAAGTCTGTTTTATTAGGTGGTGACTATAGTGAAATCAACTCCAAAGACGATGAAAAAAGACATCCTTCGCGGGATCCGTACAGCTCTTTTAGAGCTTGGAAGTGCAACTATTGTTGAACTTAGCGATCGGTTAGGGATTAGTTTTCCAACAATAAGTAAATTCTTACTACAGATGGAAAAGGATGGGGAACTTCTCTTAATGGGACTTGATGATTCCAGCGGAGGTAGAAGGGCAAAACGATATATATACAATCCGGAGTATAGGTTAGGATTGGCCATTTTTTTAGAGCGAACAGAGACGAATTATATCGTGTTTAACTGTATAGGAGAAATAAAGGATGCAGGAAAGACTCCCGGTGTATTAGAAGATGTTGATTTAACATTATTAACCAATTGTATCCAAGAGATCATGAAGCAATATCCGAAAATTAGTTCTATAGCCATCGGTGTACCTGGTGCCGTTAAGAACGGGCAGATTATTTATATACCAGATTATGAACACCTTCAAAACTTTGACTTGAAGGGTTTCTTGGAAAATCGTTTCTCTATCTCAGTTGTATTAGAGAATGATATGAATGCGGCAGTACTAGGATATCACGATCGACATGAAAAAAAGAAAGATAAGTCCCTAATTTATTTATATTCAGGCCAAAATGGCCCAGGAGCTGGAATTATGGTAAATGGAGTGGTAGTGCGGGGAAGTACCCATTTTTCAGGAGAAGTTTCATTTGTTCCACAGTATGATGACCGAAATTTTCGACAAGCTTTGGAAAATGGCAATAATCCGAAAAAAGCTATTATATGTGAAGAATATGAGATTGATGCCTTTAGCAGGTTAATCGCTTCATTTGCAGCGATCATTAATCCTCATAAAGTTATTTTTTGTCATGACGAAGTTGAAAAAGAGATCATAGAAAAGATCGCCATTTGCAGTTCGAAATATATCCCGGCCGAACATCTTCCAGAACTTACAACGAGTGATTGGAAACAGGATTATTTATATGGATTACAAAGTCTTGGATTTGATCTCATGATGGACGGAACAAGCAGGTAAAACATAATGAATTCAATATAAAAGGGGAACTTTAACAGGAGTTTCCCTTCCAACTGTTGTAAACAAAGTGAAGGAGGAACCGGCATGACAATCAAACTTATCGCAGTAGATATGGATGGGACTTTTCTTAATGATCAAAAGAAATATGATGGTAAGCGTTTTTTAAAACAATATGTAAAAATGAAAGAGCAGGGAATTCGATTTGTTGTTGCAAGTGGGAATCAATATTATCAGCTAAAATCATTCTTCGGTGATATCCAAGATGAACTTAGTTATGTTTCTGAAAATGGCGCTTTTATTGTGGAACATGGGAAGGAACTATTCTCTGTTGATATTCCTAAAAAGAATGTAAAACTCGTTTTAGAAGAATTGGTAACACATCAAAAATTTTCAATGGTGTTATGTGGAAAAGAAAGTGCCTATGTTCTAGAAAATGTGACGGATAAATTTTATGAAACCATGAAAAAGTATTATCACCGATTACAGAAGGTACCAAGTTTCGATGGTATTCATGATCAAATTTTAAAATTTGCCTTATCATGCCCAGATGACGAAACGCTGCAATTAAGGGATTTGCTTCATAGTAGAATTGGAGATTTAGTAACACCTGTATCAAGTGGACATGGGAGTATCGATTTGATTGTTCCAGGTTTTCATAAAGCATCTGGTATCCAATTGTTACAAGAAAAATGGAATATAAAAGATGAAGAAACGATGGCATTCGGCGACGGGGGCAATGATATGGAAATGCTAAAGCATGTAAAGTATGGGTTTGCGATGAAAAATGGGAGCGACGAAGTAAAAAATGAAGCAAAGTATTTAGCACCTTCTAATAATGAAAATGGTGTATTAGAAATAATAGATCAATATTTTGCTAAACAAGGACCATTCAAAGATTTAAGATCGTAGATTAAGTAAAATTCCATTAACTCGATTGTTAAAGGGGAGGTTTGTTTGAATCGTTTTCTGTGGGCATCTTATGGCATGTATTTTTTAGGTGGAATTACGAGCGTGTTTTTTGGGGCAATAATGCCTGAGTTACTTGCTTACTATCATACTTCTTATACCTCTGGAGGACTTCTGATCCTTCTCCAATCCATTGGATTTATTGTAGGTGTTCCTCTCACTGCAAGCTTTATGACAAAGTATCACTATCGACTGATCCTTACTGTGGCTGGACTTATGGTTACTGTAGCTCAGACAGGGATTTTATTTTTACCTAACTTTTATTTTCTGGGATTACTTGTTGTTTTGAATGGAATCGGGGCATCGTCTCTAGAGACGGCTGTTGCCTCCTATGTGATGGAACTATTTGAAGGGCGGCGAGCCATCTATATGAGCCGGTTGGAAGTAGCATTTGGTGCTGGAGCACTACTAATGCCATCGATTGCTAGTATTCTCATTGCTGTTCATTGGTGGCGTTTTTCGCCATTGCTAGTAGGTTTATTTGCCCTTATTTTAGCCATTGTGTGGCAAACTGTGTCCGTCTCCTTACAATCCTCAGAGGAAGAGGGACCAATGGATGCGCGTACAGCTGCAGCGCCTATTTTCAAGGGACCAATATCAAAATATAGTATACTTGTGTTGTTTCTTTTGATTATTTTTATTTATGTGGGGATAGAGGGAAGTATCAATAGTTTCCTTCCCAGCATTTTCTCGAAAAAAATAAATAGCAGTCCTTACTTTGCCTCGCTTAGTACATCCGTATTTTGGATCGCTATGCTTTGCGGCCGTCTTGCTATTAGTATCATCGTCCGTCGCGTCAGCTACGAACGGTATTTATTTGGCAGTATCGTATTAGGCCTCGTCTTTATTTTTCTGCTGACTCAGATGAATTCATTGAGCCTTTCATACCTTACAGTATTTGGATTGGGTTTAGGCATGTCAGCTGTTTATTCCGTCACAATGGTTTATGCTAATCATACTTTTCCAGGAATGGAGCGTACGGTTACAAGTGCGATCACAGCATTTGCTGGAATGGGAGGAGCTGTATTCCCATTTGTTATTGGATACGCAATGGACCGCTATATCCCAAGTCAAGTGTTGTGGATGATATTTGTATTTTCTTTGATTTTGTTAGTTTTCTTTTTAATGAACTATTTTAGTTTGCGAATGATGTGCAATCAATCGATTTCTAGAGAATTATGATTTTTATAAAAAAGAGAGATGTTGTGAAAGGGTTGAGCAAGTAACTCTAATTTCTTAAGAATGGTCTATTATGTAGTAGCTAAACGACGATAAGTAACAATAGTCAATATTAGGGATCCACAAGATGCTTATCACTTTTTCTTTCAAGAAGAACTTTTTCCGTTGAAAAACATCTTGTAGCTTTGTTCCAATCTAAGAGCTAGATTAAAAATTCATCTTCGATTGTCCGCCATCCACGTTTATGCTGGCCCCGACAATCCAGGAAGCCTTATCAGAAGCCAAGAATGCGGCAACATTTGCGATTTCTTCAGGAGTTCCGAAGCGGCCAGCTGGGATTTCCTTTTTAATAAATTCATTGATTCCCTCTGGATTTTCCTTCATTCGTCTCAGCCAATTACCAGTCTCGTGCAAAATACTGCCGGGTGCAATGCTATTCACCCTGATCCCATCAGAAATCACTTCGTCGGCCAGAGATTTCGTAAAGCTGATGAGTGCAGATTTAGCATTATTGTAGGTAACTTTTCCGCCGCTTTCCCTTCCATAAATTGAGGTAATATTAATGATCGATCCTGAACGCTGTTTTTTCATATGCTCTATCGCTAATTTACTTAAATGAACTGCAGAAAAATAATTCAACTCCATTGCCTGATAAAAAAGATCCATTTCTGTTTCGGTCACCTTGCCGCCATTGCTTCCACCGGCATTATTGATGAGCACATCCATCGTTCCGTTTTTCTCCATAAACGTATGAATCAAGTTTTCTCGTTCCGCTGAAATGGTTAGGTCGGCTTGATAAATAGAAATTTGTCCACCCAAATCTGTTTTTGCCTGTTTTAAATAATCAAGATGACGGGCAGTGATCGTAACATTTGCCCCTTCTTCAACAAATACCTTGGCAATCGCTTTTCCGATACCCTTTGAACCTCCGGTAATTAATACATTTTTACCTATTAACTGCAAATCCATCTAAAATATCTCCTTTTGTAGGTTGATGCCATTAGTATAACAATTCTATCTATATAATTAAAAAATAATGAGGAAAAGGGATATTCCAAATAAAGAATTTTAACGAATACTATTCAAGTGATTTTTAGTATTTTTTATGAAATAGATTAATAAAATGGAGAAAGTTAACGATTAGAGGGTGATGGTGATTGACATTAAATCCTAAAGAATCAGTGTGGAAAGAACAGACGATTTTTCAACACATGGGAAATAAAATAAAAACGGATGATCGCGAAATTAATATTATCGCCAAAGTAGAAGAACCATTAATCGTCATTTTGGGAAATGTTTTAAGTGATAAAGAATGTGATGCACTTATTCGGTTATCAATGGATCGGCTGCGGCGTTCAAAAATCGGAAGTACTCGGATCGAAAATGAACTCAGAACAAGCAGCAGTATGTTTTTTCAAGAAGGTGAAAATGAAGAAATTGCAAGAATCGAAAAAAGAATTTCCCAGATCATGAATATACCTGTTGACCATGGAGAAGGCATCCAGGTTCTTCATTATAAAAAAGGTCAAGAATATAGAGCTCATTTTGATTATTTCTCATCGGAAAATAAGGCAGTGAACAATTCCAGGATCAGTACACTCATCATGTATTTAAATGAGGTTGAGGAAGGTGGAGAGACATTATTTCCTAAACTGAATTTGTCCGTAAGCCCGCAAAAGGGGATGGCGGTATACTTCGAATATTTCTACCAAGATCAAACATTAAACGAGTTAACCTTACATAGCGGTGCACCTGTGATCAAGGGAGAAAAGTGGGCAGCAACCCAATGGATGAGGAGAAAAAGAGTAACTTAAAATAGGTTAACGATTTCTGTTTTCGACTATAAAACATTTAATAACACAAAATTAGTAGTCCAATTCGCATATGAATTATCGCATAAAAAAACATCAAAAAAATAAGCGGAGATTTTTCGGTTAGTTGCAGACGGAGCTCGTTTTGGGGGTATATAAGGGGAGATTTTCCGATTAAACTAAGTAAAATCCCCCGTTTTCGCATTTTTTAAGTCAATAGGCGGAATCTCTCGTCTATTTAAGTCATTGTTATTTATAATTACTAATTAAGCGAAATTTTTCCGTCTATAGAGTAGATTGGGGGCTAAACCATATCCCCCAACACTAAGTACGGACCCTCGTGATCCTAGATACGGGAATTAATTTTTGTTGGTAAAGAAACTTCTTCTACAGTACTTTTTTATATACGATTTACCTTACTATATTTATTAGAAAAACACCTAGATATCAAAAAAAGGGGGATTCAAATCAGATACGATTTGAATCCCCCTTTTTTAATGCAAAAACAAAACCTGTTACTTGGACAGTGTTTCTTTGTTTGTCGCCCGTTTATTCAACTTGTGGAAAATAATCAAGTTGAAGTTACAGATTGTCTCGAATGCCCAAGATGATAATCGCTTAACATCTGCTGCATTTTTTCCACCGTACCATCCCTGTGGGGAACATGGATCGAAACCGTTAAGCTTGGATCCTCCAAATACTGAAACGATACATGATCGAAATTTAAAATCCCGAGATTCGGACAACGAAGTGACTTTGTGGCATCAATGGCGTCGAGAACCTCATGAGACTCCCAAAATTCCTGGAATTCAGGACTGGCTTTGCATAGCTCTTCGAACTGTTCAGACCACCAAGGGTCGTCGACGTGACGTGCATAGCCTGCATGGAATTTTGCAGCTATCCGGCGCGCATGCAGTTCCCATTGGTCGCCCTTGATGTAGCGAAAACGGGGAGAAGTAAAGGTCATCCAAACAAAATTTCGCTCTTTGTCCGATAAAATGGAGAGATCCCCGTTCAATGCGCAGTAGGCCTCATTCCAGGCAATGATGTTCATGCGTGCATCCATAACATTCGCCGGGGAAGTGTTTTGGCTATCTAAAAAACTTTGAAGCGCCTGGCTCACCTGGCCAGATATCTTCGTTTCTACTAAAGGGAGTTGTTTGCGTGCAAGAAAAAACAGATGCTTGCGTTCCGATTCATCTAGCCTAAGCGCAACGGCTATACGCTCAAGGACCTCAGTGGATACGTTGATATGGCGGCCTTGTTCCAAATAGGTATACCAATCCAATCCAACGTCCGCCAACAAGGCAACCTCACCGCGGCGAAGTCCAGGCGTGCGTCTGCGTCCGGACTCCGGCAATCCCACTTGCTTAGGGGAAATCCGTTCCCGGCGGATGCGCAAAAAACGGGCTAATTCCTCATAACGATCCAGCTTAATCGACATGATTATCATACCTCCTATTGAATGATGAAAGTAGGATTCCCAATCCTACGATAACCAGATCTCTTCCTAGCTTTGTCGGGTCCGTATACACTGGATTATATCATCCTTCGGGATGAAAGCAAGAATGGAATGGGGCAGAGGTCAGCGATTGAACCTGTTCATGGCCATTCGAACCAAAATAAACATCACAAACAAGAAGCAGGAGGATACGATTATGTATGAACATATCGTTATATTAAAACTAGGGTCTAAAGTTACAATCTATGAACAAGAAGAAGCGGTGAAGCTTGTCCATACATTCAAGGAGACGATTCCGGGTATTGTAGACCTTAGCGCCGGAATTAACGTATCGGAAGAAGTGGAGCATAAACAAGGTTATACATTAGGAATTCGGGTAACCTTTGAAAATCAGCAGGCTTGCAGGGATTATATCCAACATCCTCTGCATCAGAATTTGTTACAGCGAATCGGTCCATTGGTGGAAGGGATCGTAGTGATGGACTACCCGTTTGCATAAACGTATCCCATTATCATTTTTAAGAATCCGTAAAAGGAGATGGCAGGAATGGAAAAGAAGCTTGCTGGAAAAGTCGCTTTAATCACTGGCGCTTCCCGAGGAATCGGCAGGAGAATAGCCGAAGATCTGGCACAACATGGCGCAAAGGTGGTCGTAAATTTTGCGAGCAGTGCGGTGCAAGCCGACGAGGTCGTACAGTCCATTAAAAAAGACGGTGGAGAAGCGGTGGCGGTCCAGGCCGATATCAGCCGTTTGAGCGATCTGCAGAGACTATACAAAGAATCGATTACGACCTTTGGAAAGCTTGATATTGTTGTTAATAACGCGGGGGTCATTATTACCAAACCGATTGTCGAGATCACGGAAGAGGACTATGACAGGCTGTTCTCGATTAATGTGAAAGGAACGTATTTTTCATGTCAACTTGCGGCCAAGCATGTAAGTCCGAACGGCCGCATCATCAACTTCTCCACTTCAGTGGCGGGGCAGATGTTCCCAGCCTACAGTTTGTACGCTGGCTCCAAAGGGGCGGTGGAACAGTTTTCACGTCAATTGGCGAAGGAGCTTGGAAAGAAAGGTATTACGATTAATGCTGTAGCGCCGGGCCCTGTCAATACCGAGCTTTTCACGGTTGGTAAAACGCAGGAACAAATCCAAGGGCTTGCCAACATGAACGCGTTCGGGCGTCTTGGGGAGGCCGAGGACATCGCAGCAGTCGTCCGTTTTCTTGCGAGCGAAGAGTCGCAGTGGGTGACAGGACAAACAATTCGCGCAAATGGTGGATTTATTTAGGGAAAAGGCGTAAATATCTATTGGGTGGTTTGTGACCTTGAATATCCAACAGACCTAGAAGAATGTTGCAACTTAAAGAAATGATTGATGATTTTCAAATATGGAGGTAATCATTCAAATTTAGTAAAGCTGCTTTAATTATAACTATTGTATATATATGTGTGCGATTGTGAGAATACTTATTGATTTAACTCAAGGAAAAATTTTCATTCTATTCTTATTTACAGATGCATTACTGGAACAACGGTAATGCTTTTTTTCTCTATAATGTAACGTGGCAGCTTAGTGAAAAAAGTAGCTGCCACATAAGCAGCATAATAATACGATTTTAACCATAGTATTTTAAAGTTTTCTTCGGTCTATTACACATTTTTCCTATTTGATTGCTGAATAGATACTTGTTTTGGTCTTATTGGATATGGTCTTTTTCCTTCATCATCAGGACCAGTCAGGTCATTTCTTTTATCAAGGACTTTCCCCGTATACTCAATAGGATTTCTATTATCCATTATTTTCACCTCCATAAATAGGTTGGGTTAAATACCATAATCAATAACAGGTAATTTTTCCTTAAAAAACTACGATCATTCGACCAATTCTACTTAATGGGACATTAAGAGAGTGCTCGGATTATGGTAAATGGAATAAAAGTTCTCCATTATTTAATAACTAAGTGGCATAACTATGTGAGTTCAAAAGCTTGGAAAAAACAACCCAGTGCATATTCCTACTGCTATGGCTTGTAAAATTCACAGGGTTGATACCGATCTAGGAAGGTTATCCTTCTTTTACGAATTACACATTTTTCCTGACTTCCCTCTGCATTGTTTGGGACCTGTACGCACAAACTATATAAACAGAATACTAGGGAAGGTTTGTCGCAGATGCAGACGGTAAAAAAGTTTTTCAAAATTCTAATTCAGGGTAGCTTACATCATAATATTATGTATTTGGGTTCCATCATTGCCTATTTCGGATTTGCTTCGACGATCCCTCTTACGTTGCTGTTGATTTTTTTTGCGTCTTTGTTTATTGATGGGACAGCTGTTGAGCAGTTCCTCGACTCTCTGTTTCAATCATTTATCCCTTCTTTGCCGAGTGGCAAATCATTTGTCACGACCACCATCGATCATCTAACACAATTTCGCACTGCGGTAGGAGTGATGGGCATAGGTGGACTGCTGTTGGCGTCTGTTGGTGGCTTCCTGTCTTTACAAACGACGCTCGACACCATCTGCGAATTGCGTAAACATCGGTCCTTTATTAAGCAGTACGTGATGGGATTCGTGATGCTGGGATTTTTGCTTGTACTGATCCTTGTGTCTTCGCTTGTATCGGCAGTATCACCCGAAATTGCCACGAGTATCGCAAATATGGATGGCTTTGAGTGGATTCGCATTGTGCATACCATGTCACAGATGATCTTCTTGTTCGTTATGTTTTTAACCTGTTTTCTCTGCTATAGGATTCTACCTTCGGCAACCCTCTCTACGCAAGCTTTGTTGACAGGGGCGACTGTGGTTACAATAGGCGTCTATATTGCACGCCAGTTGTTTGTTGTTTATACACATCATTTAGGAAATTATGAATTGATTTATGGGACACTGGCTTTTACAACACTGGTAACGTTTTGGATCTATATTGTGAGTGTCCTTTTCTTGTTTGGCATGGAACTATGTGTGGCTGTTGATGGTGTTCGTGGAATTCGTCCCTTATATAAGGATTAACAACTATAACGAAGCGTAGGATTGCTTTTTTGCACCGCTTTTGCATGGATAGCAGATGAAGATACACACGAACATGTTCGCAATTTAGCGCCTTTGTTTTTTCAAAGTCAGTAGTGATGCTGGAAATTATTCTTCCAAATGCTTTAACTATTAAGTAATGGAGTTGGCTGCATATTATGCAGCCTTTTCTTAATGAACGAATGACGTAGTTGAACAATCAACATTCGACTTTTTATCCAAGCGGCCCTGAATGTGTTGGAATGGTAAATTTAAATTCTTCAAATAATAAGATTACTAGAAGAAGGTAAGTTATGTTTAATTTTTGATGTAAGTTTAGGTCATTTATGTAATAATTATATTTTGGTAGAAATATAAATTTATAATTCATACGTAATGAAAGTGGGAATCAAAATGGCAACGGGAACACATACAGTAGAAATTCCAGTAGATGTACAAGCAGTTTGGGATTATGTCAGTGATCTTGAAAAATGGGCAACGACAGTACCGGCCTATAAAAAACATGAAATCATAAATGACAAGCAATCTATTTGGACATTTGAAGGTAGTGTGAAAGGTATTAAAAAAACAATACAAGCGCAAGTAGATATTACCGAATGGAATGAGCCTTCAAATATAAAGTTTGAACTAAAAGGGTTATCAGATAATTTTACAGGAAGCGGCAACTTTATTTCAGAAGAAGTTAATGGTAAAACAACAATGACTTGTAGGGTGGAAGTCCTTGCTGGCGGATTATCGGGTGCGGTGTTAACACCAATTATTAAATGGGCTGTCCCCAAAGTAGCATCTCGTTTAACAGAATCTATCGCACGTAAAATTGCCGTGTTCTCATAGTTGTTAAAGATTGAAAATTGCATCACAAGCAATGATTGAACAATCGGGTTGCTTCGGCAGCCCCTTTTTCATATTCAGCTAAAAACAGGTAATTTAAAAGTTAAGGATAAATATATAGGGCAGGTACCCCTGAAGAAAATGTGGTATTTTATAAATAACTGAAGAAAGGAGACTAGATATGGAGGATAAAAAGAAAATTTACTACAAACGAGGTACGGATGAACTAAGATTGAAAAATATAATTGCCCATAAACTGTGTCAAGAGTTTAACAATTGTCCAATCGAAGATTCAGAAAGTAAAGCGGAAATTATAAGAGAATTATTCGGGAGTGTCGGAGTAAATCCAAGTATTGAGCATAATTTCCATTGTGACTTAGGATATAATATCCACATTGGTGACAACTTCTATGCTGGCTTTAACTGTACGATATTAGATATGGCAGAAGTAAGGATAGGTGACAACTGTATGATTGGTCCTAATGTTGGACTTTACACGGCTGGTCATTCAATTGAACCTAAAGATAGAAACAAGAGTGGTTATGCGATACCAATCACAATTGGAAATGATGTTTGGATTGGTGGCAGTTGTGTGATCTTACCCGGAATCACCATTGGTAATAATTCCATTATTGCTGCGGGTTCTGTTGTTACGAAAGATGTACCTGCTAATTCAGTAGTGGCAGGAAATCCAGCAAAGATATTGAAAAGTATATAAAATTCTAATGTTCCAAGGTAGTTAAACTAGAGGGTCCTATAGTCAAAGAATTTGGGGTTCCTTGAAAAAAATGCTATATATGAAGAATAATAAATAGTAGAAAAACATTCGTCTTGATGATCACTGAGAAGTGGTGGACAAGAATCTAATGTTCGTAATTATAATGATAAACATGGACAGACTCTTTTTTAGAGTCTTTTTTTATTTTCTTAGGTAAACAAATAACCCCACTCAGGTAAAGAGTAGGGTACTTGCAAACAGTAAATCAAATGGTAAACCAAGTGTAGCATATATATTGTGGATTGCCTAATTTTTTTCAAATTATTTACAATGAGAAAAACAATTTTGCAACATGCATATTAGTTTTATGTTTGACACAATTCATTTTTCTAGGTTTTTCATAAAAATGGACGATCTTTCTTTAATGTGAAATCACTTTTTTAAAAAGTTTTTTAAATTTCTCTCTATCTTCTGATGTAAATGGTTTTGGACCTTTTGTACGCTTCCCACTTTTTCGAGCCATTGCATTCAAATAACGTGATTGTAATAATTGATCAATGTTTTCATTTGTATAGCTAGACCCATTATGGTGAAGGACCACACAACCTTTTGCTAAACCCAGCGAAGCAAGACCATAATCTTGCGTAACGATTATATCTCCTTTTTCTGCTAACTTCATGATGCGATAATCCGCAGCATCTGCTCCAGAATCGACATAAATGGTTTCGACACCCGATGGTTGTTCCGCATTAGAAAAATGAGAGAAGCTAGTAACAAGAATAACAGGTATTTCAGCATTCGTACCTTCAGAGATAATGATATCTTTTACCGGACATGCATCTGCATCGACATAAATTTTCATCTTTATCTCCCCGTAGATCAGTTTGAGTTGATGATAATGATAAATTTAGCCTTTGTCAATCGATAAAGATGGGTTTCCTAAAAAGTTGTTCTATTAGGGGGCGCTTGTCTCTTATAAGAAGACTTCTTTTCTTAACAGTCCTGTTTCTGAAACCTTTACGTTTAAATTGAATGGATATTGTTAAAGTGTAGAAATGATTGTGAGGATTTCTACTTGAACTATAGGGGGCTTGAGTAATAGGATTGCTGCAGCATTCCCATTACTTATAACAAACGAGGTTAGCATAATAAAGACTGGAATAAATGTATTCCACATTTGGAAAGATATTATAAATCGTTCCTGAAGGTGGATTAGATGAACAATTATTCAAATGATAATACTGCCAGACGATATAAAGCCCATGTTAGTATATTAGGTACCACACAACTACATTTGCGAAATCCTTATATTATCGCATGGTGGTCCGCTGCGTTTCCTGGATTCGGGCATATGCTATTATCTAAATATCTAAGAGGATATGCATTATTTATTTGGGAAGTGATTGTAAATGTAAAGGCACATGTTAATTCTTCCATGGTTTATTCTTTTCAGGGTAATATTGACATGGCAAAAGAGGTATTAGATACAAGATGGCTTCTTATGTATATCCCTGTTTACCTTTTCGGTATTTGGGACAGTTACCGGACAACTGTAGATATGAATAAGATCTATCTTTTAACCGAGCGAGAGGAACATCGTTTTAATTCATTTTCATTAGGAGCGTTAGAGATTAACTACTTAGATAAACGAAATCCAATTTTGTCCCTAATGTGGTCGTTGTTTATCCCCGGGCTAGGGCAGCTTTATATACATAGGATTTTAACGGCATTCTTTGTCATCATATGGTTAGTGGTATTTTATTATTATTCTCATGTTCAAGAAGCTGTTGTACTTTTGTTTTTAGGAAAAGTAAAGGAAGCAACCTCGGTTTTAAAGCCAGAATGGCTTCTTTTTATCCCTTCACACTATGGGTTTTCAGCTTATGATTCTTATATGAATACAGTTGAGAATAACAAACTATTTGAAAAAGATTTAAGGAATCATTTAACCGGGAATTATCAATCGAAGAGTTTCAAAATACTAAAAGGACAAAAAGTGAAGTGAGAGATGTGCAGTTATTTTCAACATTTGAAGCCACAGGATTTTTAGAAATGGCAATTTCAACATTAGAAAAAAAGGGGATTAAAAAAGATAGTATATTTGCTGTTCCCCTGGATAATAGATCAGAAGAACCTAAATTTTTTGATACTCTTCATCGCTCAGACGGAACAAGCCTGATTGATATAGGCATGGGGATTGGCACGGCATTTTCAGTTATTGGAGCAAGCATTGGGTTTAAATTAGCTTGGGGACCAATTTATTGTGGACTGATAGGTGCGTTTGTTGGATTTGTTCTTGGATTTGCTATTCGGCTGTTTATGGAATTAGTTATAAAGAAAAAGAAAAGAATTTTAAAAGGAAAACATTCTGAAGTAATCTTAATTGTTGAATGTGAAGAATCACAAGCTGAATTAGTGGAGGATATACTTTGGAGCCATTTTGCATTAGGCGTAGCAAAAGTAAATTGATTCATAATTTGTTGAACATTTATTTAAAACTTTGCAAGATCTTATTACTAATCATCCATTAGACGAGTGGCTGAACAGCCTCATTCTCCATGATGCTTATCATACGGGCCAAATTATCCTGTTCCGCAAGTTGTAAGGTTCTTGGCCGTCGCACCCTCTTTTGAATAGGGGAAAAATTGCACTGCCGTTAATGCATCGTCCTAGCAATGATCCCTTTCCTCCACAAAAAAGGGAACCCCAACCATTAGGCAGGGGATGTGTGAATGAATCTTTTCCTTTATCACTTATGAAAATTTCCAGTGCTAGGTGAGAAATTTTGCAAGACCAAACGCAACTGCTGCAGCAAGTCCTCCAGTAATCATCGTTTGAAAAGCACTCTTGACCGGAGACGTGCCTGTAAACCTTCCTTTTACATATCCAAACGCCAGTAAGGCAATAAGTGTGACAATGACAGAAACCATTAATGCTGTTGCAGGTTTATGAAAGATAAAATATGGAGACAAAGGGATTAATCCTCCGACAATATAAGAAATAGCGATGGTAATCGCGCTGTTTCTCGCTCTTGTCGGCTCCGGCTTTTCTAGACCCAATTCAAACTTCATCATAAAATCCACCCATTTTTCAGGGTCCTTTTTCATGGTTTCAGTAATCGATTTGATTTGGTCTTCCTCAAGACCATATTCTCTGAAAATCTCTGCGACTTCTTCTTCTTCGCGATCTGGAAATTCTATCACCTCCCGCTGTTCACGAGCAAGTTCAGACTTATAATGTTCCGCATCTGTTTTTCCTGCCAAATATCCGCCAAGTCCCATTGCAATGGACCCTGCTGCAATTTCAGCTCCTCCGGCAGTGAGAATTAATGTTGTTGTATCAACAGCACCGGATAAACCAGCAGCTAACGCAAACGGGACGGTCAATCCGTCTGACATACCAATGACAACATCCCTAATGAAGTCAGATCCTGAAAAATGTTCTTCTACATGATGTAGGTGTTGATCCATTTTTTCACCTCCAATATAACGAATGTGATGTAGTTAGACAAAATAGTAACGTTTCTATTTTTAATTTTACCATTTGCAAAATAGATGATCACTATTCTCCTCCAATGTTTCATTTTAATAGTGGACCTTTCCACTCCGTACTAGGAGAAACATATTTGAGGCTGGTTGGACTACGTCCCGTATAGCAATAGAAAGGGTTTAACATTTCACTAAAACAGCTCCACAAATTAGCAGAGAGTATATGACAACGTTATTAAAATGGGGGGGGGAATTATTTGCTTTAGCTAGTTGGGGATTTTGCGATAACTTAATTAGCAGTCTACAATATTTTTGCGTATTCCTAAGTAAATTCTAAGAATTAGTCATTATACTCAATCTTGGAATTAGCATGTATTATACTTGAAAATTCCGTAACTTTAAAAGGGATGTTTGTATTCCCTATTTTAAAACAAAAAAAGAAAGAGGTTTTATTATGCAAATTTCAAGTTTAAATGGATCCTACCAAGCTCAAACACTTTCTAACAAATCAAGAATTGAAGGCTCACCAGCAGAAGAAGCAAATGAAAGTGCGGCTGAGAAAGCAGCTGAAAGATCGAATCGAGCACAGAAAACAGCAATGGCTACGAGCACAGGCATAGGTACAAATATTGATATTACGGCTTAAACAATAAAAATTTCGAAAAGATGAGGGTTATCCCAAAAGTCTCACTTTTAGTGGATACCCCATTTTTGTTTTGAACTTTGTTTATAACTAGATACCTTCGGTCAGACATGGCTTGAGCAAGGTTCATTTGCCTGAAAAACCTACATATATAAATGTATGTTTATTTAAAAAAACAAATATTTTTACTTCTAAAATTAAGGACCAGCCAGAAATGAACTTTATGCCAGATGAAGTATCCCTGTTACAGATTATTGAATTATAAAGGAAACAAATGCTCTAAATCTCATATCAATACAGATTTCTTCACCCTGAAACACTAAAATATAGCCAAGAGTTAGATCATTTACTAAATCTATATAGGAACTGGTTTCATTCTTTACTCCTTTCCTAAACTAGTTGCGATGCTTCGTATCGAAGGATCGTTTTTTTTATTCAAGTAACACGGAAGGTTTGTTGAAGGAGGAATCTAATTTATTTATGTTGAATTTATTACCAACTGAATTTACAGACCGAGGTGATAACTGATGGGCAAGAACAATTTATGAAGGCAGTTGATCAGAATCAAAGTTTATAAAGATTGATTTAGAGGTAAATAAAGGTATTAAGTTACCTTATTGTTGGGGTGTAGTATTTAGTAGGAACAATTTTACACATTTACAAACTTGTAATTGGTGCACTAGTAGAAATTCAGCAGTTGGATTTCTCTTAGGGAGAACTTCCGATATTTAATGTAATATCAAAGGGGCGAGGAAAGTAAAATGAATCAATCCTACTTTTACTTAAAACTAGAAACACATCAATTACATATGTCTTATAAAAATGAAAAACGTCGCGTGCGTGTTTTATTGCCGAAAAACTATGATAAAGATGAGGCTCAAAATTATCCGGTTGTTTATATGCACGATGGTCAAAATATTTTCTACAGTAGTGAAGCTTATAGCGGGTATTCGTGGAAAGTTATTCCTGCTATTAAACAAAACCCTGATTTACCGAAGATGATTGTTGTTGGGATAGATAACGCTGGACAAGATCGAATTAATGAATATACGCCTTGGAAAATTACTGAAAGCCCACTTCCTGAAGATATTGAATTAGGCGGAAAAGGAGCAGAGTTTGCAGAGTTTGTCATGACAGTCGTGAAGCCGTATATCGATAAGCATTACCGAACTAAATCGGATAAATATCATACAGCAATGATTGGCAGTTCACTGGGGGGGAATTTAACGGCTTTTATGGGTATTGAATATAAAGATAAAATTGGTGGTCTAGGTATTTTTTCTTTAGCCAATTGGATTACAAGTAAAGCCTTCGACAGTTATATTGCTAGAAAAGAATTGGACCCTGAACAACGCGTGTACATTCAAGTTGGAACTCAGGAAGGCGATGATGCCGATCGACACTTGATGTATGGTAATATGAAGCAGGCTTATATCGATTGCACGCTTAAGTATTATAAACAACTAATAAAAGGGTCTGTCCCAATAGATAGCATTCGTTTAAATATCTTTGCAGATGAAGAGCATAATGAAAAAGCCTGGGCAAAACATTTGCCAGAATGTTTACGCTTTTTAAGTGAGAATTGGTCGTAAATGAACGTAAAAAGTAGATTTGGTTGAATTTAAATATGGAGGAATCTATCGATTTTTTTCAGAATATTTATTGAAGTGTAAATTCATTTAAAATGTAATTGATTGTATTTTTTTGTGAAAACTATGAATCTTTGTGTCTGAGAAAGGAGCAGTTTTTATGAATTATATTTTGATATCACCATATTATCCAGGTAATTTTCAGCCGTTTGCTCATCGTTTAAAAGACGCAGGTGTCAATGTTTTTGGAATTGGCGAAGAACCATATGACCAATTAGGTTCCGAATTACAAAACGCTTTAAAAGAATATTATCGTGTGAATAATTTAGAAGATTTAGATGAAGTGAAACGTGCTGTTGCATTTTTATTTTATAAACATGGCCCAATTGACCGCATTGAATCCAATAACGAATACTGGTTAGAACTTGATGCGCAGTTGCGTGAGCAATTTAACGTGTACGGCATTAAACCGAATGACTTGAAAAAAGTTAAGTATAAATCTGAAATGAAGAAGCTGTTTAAAAAAGCAGGTGTGCCTGTTGTAGAAGGAAGAATCGTTAAAACTAAAATGGAGTTATCTAAAGTCATTGATGAACTAGGATTGCCAGTTATCGCTAAACCGGATAATGGTGTTGGATCAGCTGCAACCTTTAAATTAAGTTCAGAAGAGGATGTACGTCAATTTGAAGAAGAATGGGGAGAAGTTCAAGTGTACTTCTTAGAACCATATGTCGAAGGAGGTGTGCTCTGTACATTTGATGGTTTAGTCGATCAGGAAGGGAACATTGTTTTCCAAACAAGCTTTACATATAATGTGCCAACGCTGGAACTTGTTAAGGGTCAGTTGGATTTAGCGTATGTGATTCAAAAAGAAATTGATCCAAAGCTCGAAACTTATGGAAAGGCGATTGTGAAAGCTTTCGGCATGAAAGAACGCTTTTTCCATATTGAGTTTTTTAAATTAAAAGATGGGGATTATGTTGCACTTGAATATAATAACCGCTTGGCTGGCGGCTACACGATTGATATGTACAATTTCGCGTACTCCGTTGATTTATTTGCTCAGTATGCTGCTCTTGTTACAGGAGAAGAATTTAAGGAGCCCGATGCCGAAAACCAGTTTTGTGTCGGTATAACACAGCGTGATGCGTATGAGTATAAACATGATACAAATGCTATTTATGAACGATTTGGCGACCGTGTGAAGTTTGAACAGCGCATGCCAGATGCGTTTGCGGAACTCCAAGGAAATCAATTTTATGCCATTAATGCAGATACGCAAGAAGAAGTCGATGACATTATCCATTTTGTACATGAACGAAAAAATTGCAGCATTGTTAACGTATAGGAATAGGAGATTTTTCAATGCATATAGAACATTTAAACCATTGGAGTGGCGAATTAGGACGTGAAATGCTGTTGAACAGATATGGGCACAGTGGCATGCCAATCATAGTTTTTCCATCATCTGGAGGGACACATACTGAATACTATGATTTTGGAATGATTGATGTGTGTCATGACTTTATTGAATCCGGAAAAGTTCAGTTTTTTACATTGGCTAGTATCGATAGCGAAAGTTGGCTGCACGATTCAAAAACGGCGCATGACCGTGCATTAGCCCACGCGGCATATGACCGTTATGTGATTTCAGAAGCTATTCCATTTATTAAACATAAAACAGGTTGGTTTGATCCAATGATGACAACGGGTTGTAGTATGGGGGCGTATCATGCGTTGAACTTTTTCTTGAGACATCCGGATGTCTTCCAAACAACCGTTGCACTTAGCGGTGTTTACGATGTGCGTTTCTTTTTTGGGGATTACGGTAATGATCAGCTTGTATACGAAAGTTCACCGAGTGATTACATATGGAATCAAAATGATGGCTGGTTTATTGATCGATATCGTTCAGCCGATATCATTATTTGTACCGGTCTGGGGGATTGGGAACAGGATGGACTGCCTTCATACTTTACATTAAAAGAAGCCTTTGAAGAAAAACAAATCCCTGCATGGTTCGATGAGTGGGGCGAAGATGTTTCGCATGATTGGGTTTGGTGGCGACGGCAAATGCCGTATTATTTAGGAAAATTATTTTAATAAAATATCAAAAAACACCAGTAAGGTTAAGACTCTGTTGTACTTTTTCAGGGGAGGCTTTGTTAACCTAATCATTTCAAGATATGGCATATTGGGCCAAACATCAATATGGTATTGGAATGGGGCAAATTTATTCTACATGTTCTCCTTCCTTACTGTCATATTTATTTATATCAAAATGGATTTAGGAAAACAAACTAATTTTCCTTTTGTGGTTGCAAGTATTCTGCTTTTAATACCCACTATTCTTTGGCCTACCTTTTTAATCATTGCTTGGCAATCGGGATTTTAAAGAAAAGGCTCTGTTATAGCTGAATGTTGATTTCACTGTGTTTGAAAAATAAACGGTAAAATTCCGTTTAAATTGGGAAATACCCCTATTTCCTTAAAAATAAAGGAAGTTTTTCCTTTTATATGATCCAAATCTTTGGATTTTGTCTTATTTAGAGCAGTTAATCGGAATATCTCCGCTTATATCTGCTTCTTAAACTTCATCTGGATACATTAGCCGGAAATTCTCCGCTATGAATTCACTTACCTGCACGAAAATCTACAGTGAATAATAACAGAGCCAGGGAAAATGACTATTAAAAGGGGAATCCTAGTGGGAAATTTAATCATTGGTGGTGTGGTTTTTATTGAAAACTATCCAAAAGATGTATGAGCATTTAAATTGGGCTAATCAACGTATTCTCGAAAAATTGCAAAGTATTGAAGATGAAAATCAAGAGGTGTGCCGTTTATTTTCCCATATTCTTTTTGCAGAAAAAGTATGGATAACTAGATTACGAGGATTGGACAGTTCACAACTGCCCATATGGTCAGAGGCCGATTTAGAAGTATGTGCAGAACTTGTTTTGCAAAATGAAAAGAGCTTAACAACGTTTCTTACAGATTTAGCAAATACAGACCTAGACAAATTAATAACCTACAGAAATAGTAAAGGAAAAGAGTTTACGGGTTCTATACGAGATATTTTAACTCATGTAGCATTGCATGGTCATTATCATCGAGGACAGATTAACGCACGTCTTCGAGCAGATGGTATTGAACCAGTTAATATTGACTTTATTACATTTGTAAGATAGATGTATTCGGTTTATGGTATGCGTCTATGTTCTAATTAACGGGGTGCTTTAATTCTCACTCAAACAAACATTACTGGAATGATCAATAATCTCCTTTGGCTCAAAGCTAAAGGAGATTATTTTAGTTTCCTAAATCAATGAATTTCTAAAAGGCATCATAAGTTTTGCGGACGCCTTGATCAGTGCTTCACACGTCGGGAAGTGACGGCAGAGAGTACCATATTCCGACATCCGCCACTTGTTCGAACTGCTCTAGGATGGCGGTTGCGCCCTGAAATCGCTGTCCTCATGATTCGTCAAGATCGCACTCGCGATAATGTTGAAGAGGTGCAAAGCTTGTGGAGCGGACGAGGGTTGGTTGCTGAGCCACGCAAGTGCAGCGGCTAGCGAGAACAGGTCATCACCATCCATGTCGGTACGTGCCAGACCCTCGGCCTTAGAGGAAATTTCAGGCTTTTTAATTTTAAATTAAAACAAAAACACGCTTTTCTAATTAAGTTGTAGAATTTGATTTAAGTTCATTAGAAACTACTTCTACCTGAACAGAACTTAAAATAACACCTATAATAACGATGATTCCACCGATTATTTGTGTAAGGGAGACGATTTCGCCCAATATGAAAACGGAGAAGATTAAGCCTAAAACTGGAACAAGATTCATTAATGATACTGAAACGCTAGAAGAAAGTTTTTTTAAACCAAAATTATACAATACGAATGCAGCAACTGAACATCCGATACATAAAAAAATTAATGCATTCATTGAAGTTACGCTGGGTATTCTCCAAGGTTTAGCCTCAAAAAAAACAAATGGAATAAACCAAATGGCCCCTATTAACATCTGATAATGGGTTAAAGTCAAAGCTGAATACTTATTTGTTAAGTCTCTTGTAATAAAGTTATAAAATGCCCAAACAATCCCAGCTCCTATAAGAATAAGATTTCCCCAAAATGACTTCACACTTCCATTTATGGTAATCTGCGTCAGGACAGCTACACCTATGATAGCAAGGATAATTCCTACAGACTTTTGAAAAGTAGGTTTTAAACGGTAAACAAAAAACTCAAGAAGTGATGTGATCGCTGGAAAAGAAGCTACAATTAACGCCGCATTAGAGGCGGATGTCATGCTGACCCCAATGTTTTCTAAGGTAAAATATAAAGTTATTCCAAAAAGGGAACTCATTGCAACTCGTTTTCGGTCTTCTTTTTTAATTTTTTCCTTATCTTTCGCTATTTTACGAATGATCCAAAATACTATTGCAGCTAAACCTGTTCTTACAACACCTAGTTGAATAGGTGCGAACGTTTCGTAAGCTACCTTCGTTGCAATAAAAGACGCACTCCATAATAGGATTGCACTGATACAAGCAAAATAATAAACTTTCATGATAAAACACAGACCCCACCTTTCAAATTAGTAGCTACATCGGTAACTACCTTTGTTATTAAATAAAATTTATCAAAATATTTTGGTAAAAACAATAGGTTTTGATAAAATATTAGTTACAAAGGTAGCGACTATATTGTTCGGAGGATCCTATGAAAGAAAATACATTAGAAACGTTAAAAAACCTAAATTTTACGGAATATGAAGCCAAAGCATATCTTGCCTTATTGGAAGAGTCGCCTTTAACAGGCTATGCAGTCGCGAAAAATTCTGGTGTACCACGCTCAAAGATATATGAAGTCCTAGATAGCCTTGTGTTACAGGGAGATATCTTTGTAAGTTACGGAAATACACCTCAGTATATTCCTGTCCCTGCTAAGGAGTTGATAAGAAACCGTCGTTTGAAGGCAGAGGAAGCGTTTGAACAGGCGGAAAAATCTTTAGCAAAATTTGAACAATCCACTAATGACCGTGAAAATATCTGGAACATCACTGGACGGAACGAGATACTCGATAAGGTAAAAGCATGTATATTATCTGCTGAAAAAAGAGTTCTCTTAGAAATTTGGGAAGAGGAATTCAAAGAGTTAGAATCAGTACTGAGACAGGCGGCAAACAAAGGTGTCAATATAACCATTATTGCCTATGGGGAATTCGAATCTGAATTCGCTCATGTTTATCACCATGATATGAGTCGTGAAATTACAGAAGAGTATGATGGGAGATGGATTGTATTTAGCGGAGATGATGCGGAAGTCGTAGCAGGTATTGTTTCACTGGATAAAGATAGTCGTGCTGCTTGGACAATGCATGTGGGATTAGTTATGCCGATTACAGAAGTTATGATACATGATTTGTACCTAATGGAAATTATGAAGAAACATCGTGAATTGTTGGAAGAAAGTTTCGGGAAAAATCTCATAGATTTGCGCCATAAATTTTCCATTTATCCTGATTTGAAAAAGCATTACATGAAATAAATACACCTAACAATTTCTGTAAAAATGGCAAGAGAGCTCCATTAAGAGCTCTCTATTTCACGAACATTGTTGTATGAATCGCAGGAGTCCATTCATATACTAATACGAATGACAAGGCCGACCCTCGTCAACGAACCAAAATTGGGCATGCTGCCGACTATAAGGATTAAATAGAAACGGAGTGAAACAGATGTCAATTGAACAAGTTGTCCAAAAACAAATCGAATTCTATAACAAGCAGGATATGGAAGGCTTTGCAAGTACATATGCAGACGATATTACGGTGTATTCCTTTCCAGATAACACCATTCAATTAGATGGAAAACAAGCACTTATTGAAAGGTATACCGAAACATTTAAGAAAAAAATGTATGCCGAAATCAAAACTCGCTCGATAGTCGGAAACAAAGTCATTGATTGGGAAATCGCTAAGAATGGATTAACAGGTGAAAGTACAAGCTTAATGGCCATATACGAAATAGAAAATAATTTGATATCTAAGGTATGGTTTATTCGGGAATAATCATGTTGGGACCGGAATGAAAGGAATACAATAAAATGAATCCCGACATAAATTTAGGGATTTATATTTGATGAACAGGCTGCGACATACTGCAGCTTTTTTATGAAGTTGATGCGATTTGTGTAATGTGGAAATAAATTTATTGATGAAAATACTTATATTGAATCTATTTCATAAAGAACACCATTTGATAGTCTAATAGGAACCATATATATTCTTAAACGGGGGGATGACAAGGGCCTTTTAGTACTGCTGTGCATAAGGAGCCAAATTCATATCCTTGTGTGCTAGTTTCGATAAATACACTGCCTAGTGCTGGGACGTAAAAACCACTTCTTGTGAATTGTACCTTACCAATACTTCCTGGATTGATACCTGTATCAAATGGAAATATTTGATCATCCACATTAAGGTAAATAAGGGAAACTGTTGAATCGAGGAAGTGTGTGATCGTGTACGTAATCGTCGTTAATCCTTGTTCAGATGTGCATTCAGTTGTAAGTTGAAAATGGATCCTGCTATGGGAGCTTCCCTTTACATTTACTGTAATATCAATACCATCAGTACAGTTGAAATTTGTCAATAATTCCACTTCCTTTTTCCTTTACTATTAGTTAATGAAAAAAGAGGCGTATTGTAACGGCGATGTAACCAGGGCAAAGTTTAGAAAAAAGTACATTTGATTTTTTATAGGTTTTTAAAGATTTTGATAAGAAAGGATCACAATTTTTATATAATAAAAAAGACTGTATGATGCAGTCTTTATTATGAAGAACATTCATCGCAGCAAAAAACTCTTTGGCCCTTAAGGTCCTTTTCTACATAAATATAATATGGTTCATCCTCGTCAATTGGAAGCCCGCAGTGTATGCAGAACATGTTGTCATCATATGGTTGTTGGCATTGTTCGTCCATATTTATCCCCCCTTAAAATTAATGAGTAATAAGAGAATAGGAAATATACGACAAAGAGCTTTTGGTTCTTCTCAATTTTATAAAAAAGGCTTACTGGACGTTGGGAAATGTTGTTTGTTAAAAATGAAGGAGGAATCATGATAGTTGTTATTCCAAGAAGGTAAGTTGAAATTTCGTAATGCTAAAACGAAAGTAAATAAGCTTTTTTAAGATATATTCAGAAATTTTAAAGTTAAGCCCAATTTAGGGGTTGTCCGAAATTTTTCGATAAAAAAGAAAATGAATGTTCTCTTTAATTAATTTATGCAGAAAAGACAGGAAGGAATATACTTATTTCCTCATTTTTTCGTTTTTTTTATTGGAGAAAAGTATGTGAGGAATTGTTTTTTATAAAAGAAATGTTCTAGAAACGCACGTTTTTTGAAAATACAGCAGTCCATAAAAAAATTCTTTATGGGCTGCTGTCAGGAAAATGCAAATTTACAACGGAAACCTATCTTAGTAAAGGGTATTACCATGTGCCTATCATGTTGGGCATGCAGGTTCTACTCTATTTGAGAAAAAGCACTGAAACACCAGTGCAATAGACTACTTTAAAAACGGAATCCAGAAAGTAGATCGCTTAAACTAAACCCGGAACGACGGCTAGAGCCACGACCAGAACCACGGCCAGAACCACGGCCAGAACCACGACCAGAACCACGACCAGAACGACGGCTAGAGCCACGGCCAGAACCACGACCAGAACCACGACCAGAGCCACGTCCGGAACCACGTCCAGAACCACGACCAGAGCGACGGCGGGAAGTAAGGGGACCAAAACTCGGATCATTAAACATAAATTCACTTAAACCTAGATCTTCAGAAGTTTGTATTGCTTCCTGAATATCAAATTCAGTATATAGATTCACAATAAAATACCTCCTAAAATATATTGGTAAATTGAAAGATTATTTAATCTTTCATTGCTATATCATATGTTGACAAGCCTTAATGGTGTGAGGCATTCGTATCAAAAATGAGATTTTAATAGTTTTAAATGCTCCCGCCGTTCTTTATATCCATTGATTCCTATCTTGTTCACGTCATGGTACCGAAGTCTACCTCCTAAATATGCTTGATATTAAGGTTTTTTCTATTTTTGTTTGCCAAAGTTCGTTTCATATAGTGTGTTGTGATATTCGAGATTCTCTTTATAAGATAAAATATTAAAAGATTAAAGTATGGAAAACCCGCTTCTTTCCTACAGCAAATAAAAGAGACCATGCATATTTTATAGAAAGACCAATCGTTATTGTACGATAGTTTTTTGAAAATAAGCATGGTTTTTTATTTTGCGAAAGGAGTAGGTTTTTTGGCACGAACACCGTTAGTTAGTATCTTGCAGAAATCATATGCATTGGCAGAAGAAGAATGGAAAAGACAAAATAGTAATGGACAAGCTGTTCGACCAATTGGGATTGGTTCGCAAACGGAAATTGTCACGATAGAAAAGGAAAAGCTGCAATCACCTATTATGAACAGCGGGGATGCGAAAATCGTCCAAAGGGTTGCTATTATCGGAGCGGGTTTAGCAGGTTTAACTTGTGCATACCGGCTGAAACAGGGCGGAATTATTGCCACTATATATGAGGCGTCGGAGCGGGTTGGAGGCCGCTGCTGGACAAGACGGGACTATTTTAATGAAGGTCAGATTGTCGAACGCGGTGGTGAATTAATGGATACTTGCCATATAGAGATACAGGAACTGGCAAAGGAGTTGGGGTTGGAGCTAGATCATGTCACCGCAGCAGAACCACCTGGCACCAAACCATGCTACTTTTTTGATGGGGCAGGTTATTCCATTAAAGAGGTTACAAACGATTTTTTAAAAATCTATCCAAAACTTCAAAAGGATTTAAAAGAAGTGGGAGAAACGACCCTTTATTATAGCTTTACTAAGCGGGGATACGAGTTGGATCATATGTCCATTGTGGACTATATTAATGAAATCGTCCCGGGAGGCATCCAGTCGAGATTTGGGAAATTATTAGAATTGGCTTATACCATTGAATATGGCGCTGATGCCAGTAAGCAAAGTGCATTAAATCTACTTTATTTATTAGGATTTGCTCAAAGAGAGCATTTTCAAATTTATGGTGACTCAGATGAATGCTTTCATATAAAGGGTGGAAATGATCTGCTCCCGAACAGATTAGCAAAGAAGCTTAATGGACAAATTAGATTTAATTCACAGCTTAAAAAGATTGCCTTTGATGATCAAAAGGAAATTCGACTCGTATTCCAAAATGATGAACAAGAATGGGAGGTTATAGCCGACAAAGTCATTCTCGCATTACCTATTAGTATTTTAAGAACGATAGATTATAAGGATGCGAGTTTTCGGCCGTTAAAAAAAATAGCGATTGAAGAGCTGGGAATGGGAGTAAATACAAAGCTACATGTCCAATTTGTCAGCCGATTTTGGAACGAGCTTGGAAATAACGGCGAAACGTTTTCAGATACAGGCTATCAGCAAACCTTCGAGTCATCACGGGCACAGCCAGGCAGATCAGGAATTCTAGTTAATTATACAGGAGGGGACACGGCAGCCAAACAAGTAGCACAAACAAATGATTCACTAGCTGAAACGGTTAAAATCTTTTTGGACAAGCTAAATCCTGTCTTGCCAGGATGTAAAAGTAAATGGAATGGACTAGCCACGCTAAATCATTGGCTTAGCAATCAATGGTCCAAAGGCGCCTATTCCTATTGGAAAGTTGGCCAACATACCAAATTTGCTGGTATTTTAGGAGAAAGAGAAGGAAATATCTTTTTTGCGGGTGAGCATACTTCGATTAAATATCCAGGCTATTTAAATGGAGCGGTCGAGACTGGGGAGAGAGCTGCACAAGAAATCCTAAATGATATATTGAAAAATAAACTAGAACCATGACGATAAAATGGGGAGTGACAACTAAATGCCATTTTATGGTTTTTATTCATAAATGAGCTTGAAGGCGATAGAAAGAACGCTATCGCCATTTTTTAATGGAAGTAATCGAATGGTTATAGTCTTATTTGTATCACGACAGATTATGGTATTTCTCATCCATATTCTTCTTCACTCTACTTTCCCCTTTGGTGTATTAAATGTTTCAAATGCAATTAAAAAACCAATTGCACCAAAACCATGTAAACAATCGTTCCTCCTGCTATGGAGAGGAGCATTTTTTTCTTCCAAAAGTGAAGAAATGCAACTACTGCTACTGCTATAAATTCAGGGAAACCATGACTTCCATATAATAAATTCACATCTTTAAAACAATAGATGACTAAAAGCCCAATTACTGCCGATGGCAGCATTTTACCAAGATACTGTACATAATTCGGTGTAGGTTTACCTGACGGGAAAACGATAAATGGAAGAAATCGTGTTAACATTGTTCCTAAAACAACCATAGCAATCGTAATAATCTGTTGCGTTAAATTCATTGTCATGTAGGGCTAACCTCAACTTTCTCCAATGGTTTTCTAATTAGAGTGAGTACCCCTAAAATGGCAATCATAGCAGGTAGAATGAAATTGTTTCCACCAAAAATAATAAGACAAGCAGTTGAAAGACCAAGCCCAACGAGAGCACTATGATGTTTTTTCTCTTTCATCCATTGTTCAATGAAGATGACAACAAATAGAGCTGTCATAACAAAATCGAGTCCTTCAGTCCTGAATTTTACAAGAGAACCAAAAACACCGCCAATTGTAGCTCCTATGACCCAATACGTATGATTGAGGAGTGTCACAAAGAACATAAACCAGCCTTTATCTATATTCTTTGGAACATCAACGGTACAATTGATAGAAAAAGACTCGTCGCAAAGGCCGAAAATCATGTAGAGCTTTTTCTTCCCAAATCCCCTATACTTTTCTAACATGGAAATACCATAAAACAAGTGACGTGCATTCACCATTAAAGTAAGAAAAAGGGCGTTTAACGGATTAAAAGAGATAAGCAATAAATTAGCAGCTACAAACTCCATTGACCCTGCAAATATAGTTAGACTCATCAAAATAGGATAAATTGCACTGAAACCTAATGAGTGCATGAAAATTCCATAGGCAATTCCTAAGAATACAAATCCTGCAAAAATGGGGACTGTAAAGGGAAAAGCTGCACGAAATGCAATCCAAAGTTGATTTCTTTTATTCACATCTGTCACATCCTAATCGGCTAAATTTATTTTAATTTAACACATGAAATCCATACAAAAAACAAGATAATTGTATGGATTACAATTATCTTTAAATTCGTTTAAATACCCGCATTTTATTGAAATAGGGGCACTTATTATTGGTATTTCATTGGATAAAACAACTTTCTTTTAAAGCGCACTTTTCAATACATCCTATTTCATTATTAGATTTTCATACAAATAATGATATGATTGTATGGAATATGTTCCTAGAGGTGTATTATGCCTGTTAATTCATTTGAAAATTATCCAATGTCTTGGAAACCTGATAAAAAAGCTTTAAGACGTCCACTATATAAATCTCTTGCATCATTACTTGAACAGGATATAATAAATGGCTTTTTAGCACCTGGGACCAAGTTACCCCCGCAACGAGAACTGGCAGATTTTCTTGACATAAATTTCACCACTATTACCCGTGCATATAAAATATGTGAGGTAAAGGGATTAATTTATGCTGTTACAGGAAGTGGTACTTTTGTAGCTCCTAATGCTGCTCGTTCTATTACCATTTCCAAGGATAAAACGTCAAATCTTATTGAGCTTGGATTTGTTGCATCATTTGAGCAAACCAATGCAATTGTAAAAGACACTATTCAAAAGGTTGCTGACAAAAAATATTTGGAACAGCTACTAAATTACAACGATCCTACAGGTATTCCGCACCAAAAAACGGCAGCTCTAAACTGGATGGAATCATTCGGTATCCAAACAGATCAAGAGCATGTAGCGATTGTTTCTGGTGCCCAAAATGCACTGGCTATTGCCTTGGCTGCTATGTTTGAGCCTGGTAATAGAATTGCAACTGATTTATATACATTTCCAAACTTTATAGAGCTAGCAAAAATATTCCATATTCAATTAGTCCCTATTCCCGGAGATCAATACGGGATGTTGCCTGACGAACTTGAAAAGCAGTGCAGCCAAATGAATATTCATGGCATTTTTCTAATGCCCTCTTGCAGTAATCCTACTGCAGTTATGATTTCTGATTTTCGTAAGAAGGAGTTAGCATCAGTTATCCGAAGGCATCGTTTAATATTGATTGAGGATGATATTCATGCATTCCTGACTGCAGGTTTTATTCCCGATTACCAGCAACCAATGTACAATTTACTTTCAGAGCAGAGCGTTTATATTTGCAGCACCTCTAAGTCAATCTGTTCCGGATTAAGAGTAGCCTATATGGTTTATGGCGATGCCTTACATGAGAAAATTTTAAGGGCTATTTTTAACATCAATGTAAAAACTTCTTCTTTAGATGCAGAAGTGGTGACAGAGCTTATCTTATCAGGTAAGGCTCATGAAATTGTTTCTCAGAAGCGGCAACTTTCAAAGGCTGTTAATGACATATACGCTGAATATTTCCCTTTAAACAAAGACACTGGACATCCTCTTAGTTTTTATCGTTGGCTTCCTATTAAGGGGCATGATGATGCGATCCAACTGGAAATGGATTTGAAAAGGCAAGGGATTCGAGTCTTTCATTCTGATCGTTTTCTAAGCGGGCAGACCACTTCTGATAAATATTTGCGAATTGCACTTTCTTCTACAAATTCATTAGACGAGTTAAGAATGGGATTGAAAATTTTAAAACAACATCTCTAATGATATCCAAAGAAAAAAGCTTGAAGAATCATAAGCAGGTGGGATTCCAGCCGAGTAAGAGCTAGTCATTCACTCGTAACGGGCCTTGCGGGGCTAAAGGTAACTTTAGTTTTTAACTGTAGACAGTTAGGTATCGGGCCGAGAGTCAAGAGGTTCAAGTGATTGAGCTCATAAAACGTTAGTACACCGAGAGGGTTGATACCTTGCCTGCGTGCAGAAAGCAACATTTTATCCATCGTCAAGACAAGAGTTTCTTTTCTACTTGACTAAATAAAAAGAAATTGGATTAACGAAAAAGAGTAATCATTAATATTGGGAGAGTTGAAATGGTTAAAGCAGCTATTTTCGATTTAGATGGAACATTGTTAAATAGAGATGAATCCATTGAAAAGTTCATAAATACTCAATATGATAGGTATAAAAAAATAGTAGGGCATATCCCTAAAGATAAATATGTAACAAGATTTATTGAATTAGACAATCGTGGGTATGTATGGAAAGATAAAGTGTATCAACAATTAGTCGCTGAATTTGAGATTACTGATATAACATGGGAGGAATTGCTTCAAGATTATATTAATGATTTTAAAAACAATTGCATTCCTTTTCCTAATCTTATTGGTTTGATGGAGGAATTAAAAAAAAGGAATTTTAGGTTAGGAATCATTACAAATGGAAAAGGGCAGTTTCAAATGGATAATATAAAAGCACTAGGTATTGAGAAGTATTTTGACTCTATTTTAATATCTGAATGGGAAGGAATAAAAAAGCCTGACCCACAAATATTTAAAAGAGCATTGGAGGACCTTAATGTTTTACCGAACCAAAGCTTATTTGTTGGGGACCATCCTGTAAATGATGTGAAGGCAGCACAAAATGTCGGGATGATAGGGATTTGGAAAAAGGATCATCAATGGAATAGTGTTGAAGCTGATTTTATAATTGCTGATTTAGCCGAGTTGCCTTTAATCATAGATAATACAAAAAAACTGAATGTGCCATCTTGTTAGACTAATAGATACTTGAGGTCAACAATGGGTTTGCTACGAAGCCCTTTTTCTATTTTCCCTAATAGTGAGGTAGTTGAACGATCGCCGATTCTGAAATAAACAATGATTAGTTTAACAATAGGCAAAATTAACCCACCGAAAAGCCTTCTACGGAATTGAGAAGGCTTTTTGCTGTTATAGTGGTATTTGGTAATAGTAGCTATTCTAACGGCCAAGTAAAATTCAATAACGAAACTTTATTGAATAAAAGATATAAAAATAGTTTTAAAATTGCGTGGGATCCTGTTTCTTTCGGTGTTATCCGATTTATTACGGGTATGGGAACTACAGCCTTGCTCATCAATGCGAATACGTATTTAAGTGAGTTTTTCCCATCCAAAGTTCGTGGTAAATTTCAAGCAATAGGTATGGCAATTGGTGTCTGCGGAATTCCGGTTACTGGTTGGGTATCTAGTTATCTGATTCCATTGAGTAACTGGGGATGGAGAACAGTATTTATATGGGGGGCACTTGGTATCTTTTCATTATTCTTTATTAGCCGTATAGAGGAAATTCCACGTTGGTACGAGGCACGCGGACAGTTTGATAAGGCTGAAGAGATCTTACAGAGAATAGAGGAAGCTGTACGTAAGGAAAAGGGGACAATACCTCCTGCATCTTCTGTTTTGCCACAGACTAAAAAAGATAAAATTAGGTTAGCCAGCATTAGCCAATTGTTTAAAGGACATTATCTAAAGAGGACTAGCTTGCTAACGGCTGCTTGGGTATTCCAAACTATTGGTTTGTATGGGTTTGGTTCTTGGGTTCCCACTCTGCTCGTGAAGCAAGGGTTTAAAATGAGTGATTCACTATTGTATACGACCTTAATCACCTTAGGAGCTCCATTGGGCGCATTAGTTGGAGCGTTGATATCAGACCGTCTTGAAAGAAAAACAAACGTGGTTGTTTCCTCCGCATTGATTGCTGTTGCTGTCTTTTTGTACGGTGTAACCTTACAGCCCGTTTTCATTATTACCTTTGGGTTCTTGATTAACTTAATTGAAAGAACCTATGCTTCCAACTTGTATACGTATACATCTGAATTATACCCAACGGAAACGCGTGCTCTTGGTCAAGGGTTAACCTACGGCATTGGACGTTTCTCTAATATGTTTGGACCACTTATAATTAGTGCAATCTATACTGGAAACGGCTACATGAAGGTATTCATCTTTATTACAGTTTGCTGGATTGCTTCCGCAATTGTACTTTGCTTTGGTCCTAGAACCTCCAATAGAAGCCTGGAGGAGCTCAATACCTTTAACCAACATCCGTCTACTACCATAAAAAATAGTAATGTGGTAAATCGATTATAAAAAGTACTCCTGGAAACATTAGAAAATATTCGTGTGGAAACTGGGATCAAAATCGGGCTTATCAAAGGGGAGGAAAGGGAACAAGTTTCTCCAAGTACGCATGCTCTACCGAAGATTGCGATGGTCGCTTCGCCTGATGAATATATAACGAGTAGTGGAACTAGAGTAAAAGTTGAGGATATCGATATTTTATCTCGCTATATCTCAATGGGTTCCCTTCATAGGGCCCAAGCTGTAAGTGGAGCAATGGCACTTGCTGCTGCCGCAAATATTCCTGGAACTATCCCAAATCAGGTAATCAGTCATACAGAATCTACGGTTCGAATTGGTCATCCTTCTGGAAGACTATTTGTCGATGCCACTATTGAAAAGGATGGATCAGACTGGCGAGTAAATCGTGCTGCAAATGGTAGGACTGCAAGGAGATTAATGGAAGGATATGCGTATGTCCCAATATCCGTTTTACAAAAAGTAAAGGGAAGCCTTTTGATGAAGCTATCTGGATGCTAATAATCTAACAACTTTAATGAATTTAGGAGAGATTTACCCAGATTAATAGTTTATTTTCTAATCGGGCGCGATTCTGAAAGAATTGTGCTCTTTCTTTAGGTTAAAGGCCAGATTGTTGGGGAACGTTTATAAAAAATTAGGAAGTATGTTGAAATATAGGGTAAAGATTACGAAGGTTTTCATTTAGGCTAACGAGATGAGTTTAAAAAGCATTATTTAAATTTCAATTTAATACTTTAAGTTAAGAGGAATCAATTTCTACTTTTATGATTAGGAATGAGGGAAGGGATTGAAAAACAATTTAATAAATTATGCCATATTAGTCATATTTGTAGCAATCGCGTACTATAAAGATTCAACTTTTATTGAAGTATTAGCAAGTTTTTTCGGACTAGTCTGTGTTTACCTTGCAACAAAAGAAAACATATGGAACTACCCATTTGGAATTATAAACATTACTTTATTATTACTGATTTTTTACAATGCAAAACTCTATGCTGATATGATGATTCAAGGTATGTTTCTTGTGCTAAATTTTTATGGCTGGGTGTTTTGGTTACGAAATCGCGGAGAGAAGCCAGTATGTCAAACGACAAAACTCACATTAGACGGTTGGATTTTAACAATTTTTATAACACCTATTTTATCTTATGGTTGGGGTTACCTGTTAAATAGATTTACCGATACGAGTGTACCTTTTCTATACTCATTTATTGCAGCTACCAGCTTGGTTGCACAAGTGCTGTTTGCTACCAAAAAATTTGAGAATTGGTATCTTTGGATTTTAGTGAATATTTCATCAGTTGGTTTATATGCATACAAAGGTCTTTATACGATTAGTTTTACCTATTTTATATTTTTAATAGTTAGTATCGTAGGTGTATTTGAATGGAAGAAACAATATTAATAAAGGCTGTATTCAATCATTCAATTCAATAGATCAATGGATCCCTAGATAAAGAGCTCGCCACTAGGGGTATATCTCGAAATTACTCTTCCACAATCGGATGAGATCACTCAACAAGCTATGCTCAATTTTAGGATTTTCTTTATTTCATTAAAGGGAGCATTTCTTGAACATGCATGCTGTCTAGCAGGATGTTTGTTTTTTTAGAAAAATGGCAGATAAGTGGGAAATAAGTCACTTAACCTCCCTCTTTTATCTGTCACTTATAAAAAATAAAAAACTGTCACTTTAAGACAGTACAGTTTGTTTATATAATTATACCAAAGAAAAAAAGGAGAGAAGAATTATGGAGATATCACCAGTGGTACTATTAGGTGATAGAGTAGAGATACAACCTATGGAAGATTATCACGTACAGGAATTATTTGATGCTGGAAACAATCCAGATATATGGGCATACATGCCAATGAAGGTTCAATCGATTGAAGATATGAAGTATCTTGTGAATGAAGCACTTCAAGCGAGAGAGCAAGGAAACGAATTTCCTTTTGTTATCTCCGATAAGGATTCGGGGAAAATTGTAGGAAGCACTCGTTTTCTTAATATATCGATACCAAACCGTAATTTGGAAATTGGTTGGACATGGCTATCTCCAACTGTTTGGCGAACTAGAATAAATACTGAATGTAAGTATCTTCTTTTGAAACACTGCTTTGAGACTCTTGGGACAATTCGTGTTCAGTTGAAAACAGATAGTCGAAATGTGAGGTCTCAGCAGGCCATTGAACGACTGGGTGCGGAAAAAGAAGGAGTGCTTCGGAATCATATGGTTATGCCTGACGGTTATTTAAGACACTCTGTGTTTTACAGTGTAATTGACCAAGAATGGGTGATAGTGAAGAACAAATTGGAGAGTATGCTGCGATAATCACATATTATCGAAGTGTTTTTTATTAACTATAGGAAGCTTTACTTCAATAACGATCTTCAACAATCGGGCGCAAGAATTGAAGAGTTTATGGACTGCAGCAGCAGTCCATTTTTTTTGGTGTTTAATCTGTTGAATGGAAGTTTAATGGAAGAAGGGATTTTGGATATTTATAGTGAAATTAAAAATAGAAATTAGTAAGGGGGAATAGTTTTGTTTTCATTCGAAGTCGACGAAGAAATATTAATCGAATTATTACAACAACACCAAAAGAATGAATTATACGAATTAATTGATACCAACCGTAATTACCATAGAAAATGGTTATTATGGGTTGATAAAAGAAATTCACCTGAAGATTTTGAACCTATAATTCCTATCTGGATAAGAAATTACGCGGTGAACAACGGTTTTGATGCAGGAATTAGATACAAAGGAAAATTAGTTGGAATGATTGGACTTCACTATATTAATTGGAAAAATAATTCAACAAATATTGGTTATTTTTTGTCCGAAGATGCTCAAGGTAAGGGTATTATTACGAGGTCCCTAACAGCATTGTTAACCTATTTATTTGGGAAATTAAATATCAATAAAGTTGAAATACAATGTGCGTTAGGTAATCAAAAGAGTATTGCGATTCCTGAGAGATTGGGCTTCGTTAAAGAGGGTATAAAAAGGGATGGACAATGGCTTTATGACCATTACGAAGACGTAGTTACCTATAGCTTATTATCGAAGGAATGGAACATCTTGTGAAAAAATGCACCAAACTAACTGGGTGCTTATCTTCAAAAAGATCTTTCACAATCGGCGCGTTTCTGCAAAAAAAATGTGCTCTTTCTTTATGTTTAAGGCCATTTAATTTAATAAGGGGTAGCATCCGGATAATTTGCTTAACGTTGTAAATTTGCATTTTCCTGATGCTACCGCTTAGATAAATAAACATAAAAATAAAATTATGAAACCCTTTTAAAATACCAATAAGAAACATTATAGTTCTATACCCGTCTATAAGATATACAACTTTCTATGCACTTATTTTATATTAACTTTTAGATCAGACACTTTCTTTTATTAATTAAAAATGAATTTGAATTTATGGATCTTAATAACGGATTTATTGGAAAAACGTGCCGATAAGGAGAATGGATACATGTTAATAAAAAATTTCTCACTGTGCTCTGCCTTATGTAAAGGGCTATATTCTTAAATTACATAAATAAAGGAAAATCGTATTAAACCGGAAGTGTTGAAGAAAAACATTTTATATTGACAAACATAAATTAAACGATAGAATAATAAACAATTAATATCTGCATAACGAAGAATTGTTTAAAACATTTCGGAGTATAAGAACAAAGGCTATGATAAGAAATAGTAGCAATCATGCAAACAGACAGAAAGTTACCGGTTGATGAGAGGTGCATGTTGAACGATTGTGAATTCATCTTGGAGCTGTGTACTGAATAGGATTCCTTAGTAGGCTACACCGGCTTAGCACCCGTAATCATGTGCTATAGTATCGTCAGATGACTGTACTTACAAAGGTAAGCAATATGAGTTGCTTATGAATTAAAGGTGGTAACACGAGTTGAATCGTCCTTTTGGTTAATCCAAAAGGGCGTTTTTTTTATCTTATGGCACTTGCAATATTAAAAAATAATATTTTAGGAGGAATATTGTTTGAGTAATCATAATCAAAAACAGAGACTTCGACGGGGGTTAGACAATAGGCATATCCAGTTAATTGCACTTGGAGGAGCAATTGGAGTTGGATTGTTCTATGGTTCAAGTGCAACCATTCAAATGGCTGGTCCATCCATTTTATTCTCATATTTAGTCGGAGGCATAGTTATTTTTACCATTATGAGAGCACTTGGAGAATTGGCAGTGGATGAACCTGTTTCGGGTTCATTTAGTTTATATGCACATCGATATTTAGGACCGTTTGCAGGTTATTTAACTGGCTGGACCTATTGGTTTATGTGGGTTGTCGTTGGCATGGCAGAGATAACGGTAGTTGGTGTTTATGTAAATTACTGGTTTCCTAATATCCCACATTGGTTGACAGCACTGGCTGTACTTATCGTAATTACAATGATAAACCTTGCTAATGTAAAGGCATTTGGAGAGTTTGAATTCTGGTTTGCACTGATTAAAGTTGCAGCCATTATCGGAATGATTCTCCTTGGATTAGGAATTATCTTCCTGGGAATCGGGAACGGAGGACATCCAATCGGTTTTGACAATCTTTGGACTCATGGTGGATTCATGCCAAATGGAATCAACGGTATTATAATGTCATTGGTCCTCGTGATGTTTTCATTTGGCGGGGTAGAGTTAGTTGGAATTACGGCAGGGGAAGCAAAAAATCCTCAACAATCCATTCCATTAGCCATCAATAATGTCATCTGGAGGATATTAATTTTTTATATTGGCGCATTAGGAGTCATGATGATTTTATATCCTTGGAATGAGGTAGGCACGAATGGCAGCCCATTTGTGTTGATTTTTGACAAAGTTGGAATTCCTGGTGCTGCGCAGATCATTAACTTAGTTGTCATAACGGCAGCATTATCTGCTTTTAATAGTGGGTTATTTGCTTCGGGAAGAATGCTATACAATTTATCACTGCAAAATAACGGTCCGAAATATTTCGGAAAGCTCAGCAAGAATGGTAGTCCGAGACGTGGAATCCTGTTCTCTTCATTGTTTTTATTAATAGCTGTCGTTTTGAATTATATAGTTCCTGAAAAAGTGTTTCTGTATATTTCTTCTGTTGCTACGGTTGCGGTTATTACCAGCTGGACGATTATCCTGATTACACAATTAAAGTTCAGACAATCAAAAGCAAAAAAAGAAATAGAAAAACTAGCATTTAAAATGCCGCTATATCCAGTTTCAACCTATTTTGCATTAACATTTTTAGTGTTTGTTATTGTCTTAATGGGCTTTATTAAGGACATGCGAATAGCATTAGTTGTAGCACCTATATGGTTTTTGATTCTATATATAGGATATAAATTCAAAAAAAAGGATTGTACAGAGAGTTCCATTGAAGAGGAGATTGTTGGATAAACCTCTTTTCTAGACTTTAGTTTTAACCCGACAAAATGGTGCATGGAATGTCGGACTGACACATTCAATTCCTGTTATTCTATTGATGAAAGGAGGTCATTTAATGGATTTGCTAAAAAGCATGAATGAAGCCATGCGGTATATTGAGGATAATCTCACTAACGAAATAGATTTCAAAGTGGTGGCAAGAATCGCTCATTGTTCCGAATATCATTTTAAAAGAATGTTTTCTTTTCTTGCAGGTATAACATTATCAGAATACATTCGCAGTAGACGATTGAGCTTGGCGGCATTTGAGCTTACAAATAGGAATTTAAAGATAATTGATATGGCGGTTAAATATGGATACAATTCACCAGACTCTTTTACCAGAGCTTTTCAAAATTTCCATGGTGTAACACCATCAGAAGCAAGGAATAACGGACAGCAATTAAAAGCCTTTCCACCAATGACCTTCCAATTATCAATTAAAGGAGGAAGTGAAATGAATTACCGAATCGAACAAAAAGAGGGATTTAACATAGTTGGCATTATGAAAAGAGTTCCGATTATTTTTGAAGGGGAAAATCCAGAAATTACAGCGATGTGGAAATCCTTGACGATGGAAAAAATAGAACAATTAAAAAAACTTTCAAATGTTGAACCACTAGGGATTGTTCAAGCATCAACAAAGTTTTCTGAAGGGCGTATGGAAGAAAAAGGAGAGCTTGATCAGTATATAGGAGTGGCAACCATACAAAATTGCCCTGAAAACTTTTCAGCTTTAGAAGTTCCTGCCCTAACTTGGGCGATATTTGAATCAACCGGGCCTTTCCCTAGTACACTACAGGAAACGTGGGGAAGGATTTATTCTGAGTGGTTTCCATCTTCCAATTATCAAGTAGCAGAAGGACCAGAAATCTTATCGATTAAAACTCAAGATTTAACTTCACCATCTGTTACAAGTGAAATTTGGATTCCGGTTTTGAAAAGGTAATATAATTTTAGATTACTGAGCTGTTTTGGCGACACTTTTAATCGTTGATTTTTATTAAACCATACTGTGCATGATTTAATAAATTAACTAAATACCTTTTCTGTAATGAATTTAAACATAAAAATAAGCCACTGCAAAATGACTATAAATATGGTTTCACAAATAAAGTCGTTTAAAAAACTCCTAAACGTTTGACAAAGTTGAACTAATATAGTTATATTATTTTGCGTTTAAAAAAGGAGAAGTTAAATGAACAATAAATTGCTTACATCCGTTGGCATTATTTCGACTTTATTACTTGCAGCTTGTGGAACTGAAAAAGCAGAAGTGGAAAAATCAAATATGGATAAACAGATTATAGTAGATGCAAAGAAAAACCAAAATCAACCTGCACTCCAACCAAAAGAAGATCTTGACTCACGGGCTGGAGCTGAAAAGAACACACTAGATAAGACCGTACAACCCACTTTTAAAGGTGCACAGACTCCTATTCATAATGGTAACAATGGAAACACCGCTGGGAATAAATTATCTGATGCTGCACCTACAAAGCCATCTGCTCAAACTATCACCAATCAAGAAAAATACAGTAATCACGTTTGGCAAGCAACAGATGAGGCTGGATACTTGAATAAAATTACGTTTCATTTTATAAGTGAATATAAAGGTGTTCTTAACTATACGATGATCGACGCCAAGGGTAAAGTTCAAGAGGGGTCTTTCACAAACGCACCTTTCACATTTGACGGAACGAAAGGTGACTTCACTTTCCCAAATGATGTTGCTTCTCAGTATCCATCACCAGGAGGGGAATTTACATTCCACGATAATGTAATGGATTTTATGATTTATAGAAATGTTTTAACATTTCACTAAAACAGCTTTTTTATTTACAAAGTAAAGCAAATCTAATGAAATATGGTTACACTAACTCTAATAATTTATATTTTCCTCCCTTCATGGGAGGAGTTACATTTCTACATTGCCGCATAAATCCCCCAAAAGTACTGCCATAAAATTTTCCTAAAACAACAAAAAACACGGCCATTGAAAGTGGCAGCGGACACGATGATCCGTGATTAAAATGCAAATTGACTAGTTCTATATACCTAATGAGTCTTTTTTTTACTTCAAAAATTATGTATAAAAATTAGTTGATGTGTTTTATTATGCCTTTTGATGAATCAAAATTATTTCCTTTCAGCGCCTTTGTAAACAACGAGAGAATGCTTTCTTGTAATTAGAAAATGATAGTCGTTCTAAAAATCACAAAATGACTTTAAGAAGTCTTTTATGCGTGTAATTTATCATGCGTTTAATAAAAAAATTGTCCATATTTCCCCGTTTTAAAAGAGCAACACGGCCTATTGTTTCTTATAAATAAACACTTTTTTCAGCATAATTATAAGTAAATTTCTGTTTTAGTAGATAAATATTTACTGAAAAAACTAAACGAAATAGTCCTTTTGTACGATAAAGTAAATGGATAGGAGTATTCAAATTTTTTCAAGGAAGGATGATATATGAAGATTCGCGTTATGGTAGTAGAAGATAATGAAGCGTTCTTTTTGCTTGAAAAAACATTTCTTGAAAAGGAAGAAGACATTGAACTTGTTGGATGGGCAAGTGAAAAAGAAGAGGCAATAACAAAGGCGACAGAACTAAAACCTGATGTTTTGCTTCTGGACATTAACTTGATAAAAGGTGAAGACCAAACGGGCGTAAAAATTGCAATCGCTTTAGCAGAGATCATTCCTGAAACAAAAATCATTATGTTGAGCGCTATATTAGATGAAAATACTGTAAGAAGCACATTGGGACTTGGGGTAGCAAAAAACTATGTTATAAAGACAGAAGTCTCTGAAATTGCTCATAGGGTTCGAGAAGTCTATGAAGGTCGTGAATATGAACATTGGGCTGGAACCGTCATACAATTTATAGTTCGTGATTACAGAGAAACATTAAATGCTGCCACGATTAAATTGACGGACAAAGATAAAAGGGTACTTGAATTGATTTATAGAGGCTCCTCAATTGAGGACATAGTAAAATCAATGCATGTTGAAATACAAACCGTTAGCAATCAACTCCAAAAAATATCTAAAAAGGTTTTGGGTTGGCAATGGTATATTAAAAGATTAAGTGCTTATGAGTTAGCTGTCAGAGCTAAAAAGATGGAATTATTTTAGTAAATGCCCTCTTTCTTCTAAGTATATAGAAAAAGAAAATACTTGCTATACTCTTTTTGGGGGTATATGAAAACATATCTCAGAGAGGCATTATATGAAAAAAATAGTTGTGGCTACATTTTCTGTTATCATGGTTGTGTTAATTATGAGCAACCTTTTTTATTACACATCTACAAGAGATGAATTAATTCTTTCTCAAGAAAGGGATATTACGGATACTGTATCCTATATCAAATCATCCCTAGAAACGAACAACAACGGGAATCATATGTTTGGTCAAGAGATTAACGATGCGTTACGATTAGCATCACTTGCAATAGAAGCTAAACTGCCACCTCGAATTGAGGGTGTAACCAATGACCAATTAAAGCAACTGGCTAACCAATTAGGCATTGATGATATTACGCTTATGGTCAAAAATGGAGATAAAAATGACTTTTTATGTGCGAAATCCAGTGACCCTGCAGAGGTAGGAACTACTACGAACGATTGGGGAGATAACTGGAATCGTATGTTTACTCAATTATGGGTTCAACAAAATGTGAAATTGGAACACAATTTCGGGCAAGCCTTACCTAATTTTTGGGCTGGTCCTCCTGATACTTCTTACAATCATCCTGACAAAGTGTACAATTATGGTTATTACAATGATGGAAAAACAAATTATATAATTGACCCCTTTATCAGTGATGCAACGTTAGTTAAATTTAATCAGATTGCTGGTGTAGATGCTACGATACAAAAATTAATAAAAGCAGATCCAATGCTACTTGAAATTGGAGTTGTGAATTCCAATCAATTAGAAGGAAAAGCCAAAAGGGAAAAAATCGAACTTAGTTTGAATAAAACGGTTTTTCACAACCGAATCCTAGTGGATGGAAAACTTAAATATCAAATTTATGATGATAAAAAATATGCAAAAAAAGCAGTAGAGTCCAACACAACTGTAAGTAAAGTCTTCCTATTTAAAGGGAATCAGATATTAAAAACATATATGCCTGTTAATATAGATTTTGATGGAAATGTACAAAAAAATAAAATGGTAGCGATTGTTACTTCTGACTATAAAGAAATCCGACACGCGCTTACAAAAAAAGAAAGTCAAGCATTATTTTTTACGTTTATATCCTCGATTATCGGAATCGTATTGACGATTTTATTATCAAGATATATTACAAGACAAAGTGTGATATTAGTGAAGGTTCAAAGCGTGTATTCTGATAACATTCAACAGTTGTATAAAACCATACAGGAACAGCGACATGATATTAAACATCATTTTTCAACGTTACAAGGTTTGCTTTATATGAAACAGTATCAAGAGATGGAAAAATATATTTCAAACCTAACCAAAGTACAGATATCCATCAATGAAGACGTTTCTATTAATATTCCAGTATTTAGCGGATTATTGAAAACAAAAATTGCAAAAGCACTGGACCGAGACATTCAATTTTCTCATCATTTTGAAAATCTGGAAACTATCAACTTTGATACAATGAAACTAACAGAGATTGTTCGTATTATCGGAAATATTTTAAGCAATGCTTTTATCGCAGTAATGGAAAATGAAGAAACCAATCGGAAAGTCATTTTAAGGGGAAATATTAATAAAGAAAATGTAGTGTTTAAAATATACAATAATGGTCCTCGGATCGAGCCTGAACATCTGTCTCATATTTTCGACTTTGGCTTTACAACCGGAAAAAATAACGGGGGAAGTGGAATTGGATTAGCCAGTGCTAAGAAAATTGTGGAGTCTTACAAAGGAAAGATTAAAGTGACAAGTGACGAGGAATGGACTACGTTTATTATCACTCTTCCCATATCAAAGCTTATAACCAGTGAGTTCAATTAAAGTGATTCATAGTAAGGAGCAAGGTGCATGTTTACCTATTTAAGTTATGACGATATTGCATTTAGAATTGATGCGATGATTGAGGATGTTCGGAAACAAAAATTTTCTTCCCTTGTGGTGATTGTAAGAGGAGGAACTTTCCCAGGTATTCATTTATCAGTAAGAACAGGGATTCCAATTTATTATCTGAACTATGAGAGAGATAGTAAAAAACAAGCATCTAAAATCAGTTGGATTGGTTCAGCTCCACCGATTGGAAAAACGTTGTTATGCGAGGATATGGCAGGTTCTGGAAAAACGCTAATTGAGAGTCGTCAATTTATAGAAGAACGAGGATTCGAAGTACAGTCATTCGTGGTTTATAAAGACACGTATTCTGCCTCCATACCCGAATTCTTTTGTTTTAGTACGAATGACCCTGAAGAACGATTTGTAGTTCCTTGGGAAAAAGAAAAGTTTAATCCAAAGTCCACTTTCACTTCGGATAAACCATTACTTGATCATGAATACGAATTCACGGGTTGGGATATGGACGGTATATTTTTAGCTGATGTTCCTAAAGAGTATTATCTGAAAAATACCGAACAAGCTCTATTAATGCGTGATGAATACCCGATCTCTTCAAATCGGCCTATATTGAGAGAACACGATGTTATCATTACAGGTAGACCCATCGAGGACAAAGAAAGAACCCATGTTTGGTTAAATCGAAACAACGTTTTTCATCCTGTATATTTTCGGGACAATGGAAAAATGAATCCTACAGCATTATCGACAGCAATGTGGAAAGGAAGAAAGGCAGTAGAAATTGGATGTTTACGCTATGTGGAAAGTGATGTAGAACAAGCCATTTTTATCTCTAAAAATTTTCCACATTTAGAAGTTGTTTGGTGGAACAATGCAAATCCAATATCTATCAAAGCTTCTTCCTTTTCAAAAATTTCTTAAAAAGTAGATTCAAAGGAAAGTCTTGAAGGATGAATGAAAATAATCCAATCAAGGCTTTTCTTTTTTATGCAACAGAATTAAAACTCTTTTTTGTGGTGTTCTTTGGTCTGGTATTAAGTTTAATTTTCCAAGTTATGTTATTCAAAACATGAGCCGCTGCGCCGCGCGAGTATTTTTATTCGATGCATATAGTTTCAACCAAGTTCATCAATTCCTGTTTTGTATGACTTAAATAGTTTCTTTTATTCTTAGAAATTAATAGACCAATCATAATTTCGGGATCAAATCCTTTCACTTTAAAAGGAATCGAACATTTCTGTAAATCAGTGCCCTTAGGGATGATCCCAATTGCATCCCCTGTCACTAATTGCGGAATCAGATGCAAAGCACTGCAATGATAGATTCTTTTAAAAGATAGGTTATTTTCTGATAAAAAAGCATTCACGGATCGATAAGAAATACAGCTGTTTTCTCCTATTAAAATAGGATATTCAATGAACTCGAATACGTCTGTCTCTTCTTTTTGTAACAAGGGATGATCCGGATTGTTGACGAAAAATTCAATTTGCTGGTTACATAGCGGAGTAAACTTTAGGTTCGAATAATTTATATTTTCCCCGCACACGGCAAAATCGAGCTGATTTTGATCGATCATTCTGGATAAAAGGGCTGTGTTTCCGATGACGAAATCACAGTGGAGGTAAGGCTTTTGTTCGTTTAAAAAGTCTAAAATTGCCTGGATCAATTTGGGGGCAACTGATTCTAATAGACCAATTCGTAATATACCTTTTTCTTCTTTGCTGATCCGCTGTGCCTGCGTGATGGAATAATCCCAATGCATCAACAACTGCTCAACTTCCTCCGCAAATAATTTCCCTTCATCCGTTAAACGAGCATCCCATCCTCTTTCAAAAAGAAGAAAACCAAGATCTTTTTCTAGCTTTTTAATATGTGTTGTGATAGTGGACTGAGCATAGTTTAAACGTTTTGCAGCATGGGAAAAAGTCCCTGTTTCAACAATCGTTTTAAATGTGATCAATTCTTTTATATCCATTTGGCACCTCATCTTCATCGGCTTTTTTGATAATTATAATAGTATTTTTCAATTATACAAATCAAGATTTGGCCATTAAAATAAAATCATACGGAAGGAGTGACAGGATTTGCCATTAGTTCATGTTTATTATCCAGAAGGTCTTGCGAAGAAGGACGTATTAGAAAAGGTGAGCCAAAGGGTTCATCGTTCCTTAATGGAACATTTCTTAATTCCAGAAAAAGATTATTTTTAAATGTATATTCCCTATCCGCCTCATCAATTTTTCTATGATCCTCATTATCTGTTAGAAGCCGAAAAAATGCGGACTGATCACATGATCCATGTGTCGATCACCTGTGGGCCGTGGAGGACAATCGACCAAAAAACCAAGTTGTATCAATCCATTGCCCAAGCTATGTCGGAAGAATTAAACATCTCCTCCGCTTGTATTTTTATTACCTTAAATGAGACACCTGTGGATAACTGGTCATTTGGTCAAGGGATCGCACAAATGATTATAGCAAAGGAGGAAATCGAACCATGAATGCGCGGATTGAATCCAATATCCCTCCAAAAATGAAAGAAATGGCTCCCGAATTTGTTGAATACAGTGAGAACATATTATTTGAAAAAGTATGGAGAGATCCGGTTTTAACAGCAAAAGAAAGAAGCGTAGCTACACTTTCAGCACTAATAAGCATCGGCAATACGGAGCAATTGCCATTCCATCTGGAGTTGGCGAAAAGGAATGGAATGACTGAGAAGGAAATCATTGCGTTAGTTACACATATGGCCTTTTATAATGGGTGGCCGAAAGCTGCCTTGGCATTAAATGTCATACTAAAATGAGAAATGATATTTTAGACTGAAAGGGAAAAAAGGGGTAATGTAAACGACCCTCTCACGTATAATTGAAACCAATAGATTCATCGGGGTGTCGCTTTTTAGAGGACACCCTTTTGTACAGAAGAAAATCGTATTGATAAGTGAGAGAATGTCTGGTATTGAAGAAGGGGAAAATGCCGGGAAAGAAAAAGCCTCATCCGAAAAAATAAAAGGTTTCTATAAAATTTTGTAGAAATTGTATAAAAAGGTAGAATCTTATTTTTGGGCGGGGTGGAGAAAATGGAAGATATTCAATATGCTTTTATAGATGAATTTGGTGATTACCGTTTTGATTTTGATAAAAATGATGTTTCCAGCCATTTTATGATCGTTTCCATCCATGTGAAAGATAGCAACAAAGACATGTTAGAGCATGAACTGGAAAGGATATTCGAAAAATCCTCTTATATTCTTCAAGATAGAACCAAACAGGATGATGCGCAATTCATCCCATTATTAAATGATTTGAAAGCATTGCCGTTTAGCGTGTATGCGTATGTCATTGACAAACGAAAGATCAGGGAAAATAGCGGAATTATGCATCAAACACCATTTATCAAGTATTTAAAACGCTTAGTATTTGATGACTTACGTCAGTCATTTGAACAATTGGATCTGGTGGTGGACCATCAGGAAAGAAAACCTTTTTTGCGAGAATTTAAAAATTACATCACGGCGAGGTCCATTCCGGATTTATTCAATTATTCAACCTTTGGATTTAACCAAGTTCAGTCCGAACGTTTGATCCAGTTGGCGAATCTTATTGCGGTGATTCTCGCAAAAGGGTACGATACGACCCAACTCTCCGACCATTACCGGTCATTTTTCAAAATCATCAAACCGAAAATTGCCGCCATCAATTTATTTCCACTTGATTATAAAAACTTTCTATTCGATTACAAATTTGATCAGCAAGACTCCCGATACGATGCCGTCATTATTCAACAAGCTGTCAATCTTGCCTTCAAGTATATGGAGAAACACCAAAAGAGTGAAGAAGATGAAGAAAAGCTCCGGATGGATTTTCTCAAGTTCCTGTTGTTCAACCTTAAAGAAAATCCCCTGGAATACGTCTATACCCAGGAGATATTGGATAATTTGAATGCGATTAGAGATGTCAACATTAGCCAGCACTATTTTCGCTCAAGTATTGTCTCCAAGCTGCGTGACAGCGGGCTGCTGATTGCCAGCAGCAGTAAAGGGTACAAACTGCCGGCATCCTTAAATGATTTATATGACTTTGTGAATCTTTCCAGCTTAACAATCTATCCAATGATCCAAAGAATTGCCAAGTGCCGCGAGCAGATTCTTCAGGCAACAAACAAGGAAATTGATATTCTCGAGCAAAAAGAATATGAATACCTAAAAAGAATCATTGATTTGAAGACAATGAAGATATAGAAATACTGCAATCATTTAATGAAGAGCAGTTTATCGTAAGCAATGAATCGAGTGAACAGCCATTACTGAAAATATTGATCGAGAAACTGAAGGACACGCTGCTGGTATTCATCTTTATTTAAAAGATACGAATTAATATGCTCCCCATTTTCAGTCAGCCAAAATTCTTTAGGGCTCCCTGGAGAGATGGCTCGAAATATTTTTTCACTCTCAGTAAAAGGTATGGCTTCATCACCTATGCTATGGATCAGTAAGAAGGATTTCCCTTTACTGTTACTTACGCTATAAATAGGTGAAACTTCATTGGGGTCAATTTTGTGGAGTTTCCGCATGGAATGGTAAATAATCGGTGTAAAGGGGCGTTTTGGTAATTTGGACCAAAAAGAAAGATTTTCTTTTAAGAAGTCTTCTAAATCACTGAATGGACTGTCAGCAATAATGACGGACACATTAGGATGCTCACAGCCGGCAATAAGCGCAGTCGAAGCACCCATACTCCAGCCAAGAAGCGCAATCTTTTCCTGATTTTTTTTCTGAATCGCATAATCAATCGCGGAAAATAAATCATGCTTTTCAAAAAAACCAAACCCAGTGGTTCTTCCCTTTGATTGACCCGCATTGCGAAAATCAAACATCAGTACATTATAGCCTTGTTCCGATAGTACTTTGGCGAGCTGCAGTCCTTCGATTCCTTCCATGGCACGTTCATTGGTATAACCGTGGGCGGTTATAACCACCTTATTGCTTGGCTTGGAAGAGGCAGCAATCCACCAACCAGATAGCTTTAATTGATCTTTTCGGCTAAAAAATTCAATTTCTTCGAAGTCAAGCCCGTAATCCTTCGGGTTTTTCGTCGTTCTGGCCGGGAAGGGGTGAGTAAGATATAAGCCGATGGAAATAGGGGCAAGAAAAAATAATATAGGTGCTGCCAAAAACGGCCGCCACCACGATTTTTTGTTTTTTCCCTTTTTCATCAGCAACTCCTCCTTTCCAAATAAAGTGATCGGTTGATTTATCATATGTTGATGAACATGAAAACGAAAGGAATCTATTGAAAAAACGTTTTCAATTTTTTAATAGAAACAAAGAAAATGAATCTTTAACGTTTACTCACAAAGCCTTCCGATTTTTCGGAGGGCTTTTTTTAAAAAAAATTTTTTGGCACTATGTCCTTTTTGCCTCTTTTAGGATAAATAGATGGTGAAGGGGGATGGGTGAGCCAATGGAACGGACCCATCCATTGAAAAGGAGAGATGAAGATGAGCAGGCTGTTGATTAAAGAAAATCCGGTGATGATTGTGCCATCGTTGGCGGTAAAGATTGGACTCAATGAAGCGGTGGTGCTGCAGCAGATTCATTATTGGCTGGGTATCAGCAAGCATCAGTTTCAAGGAAGAAAGTGGGTTTACAATACCTATCAGGATTGGCAGAAGCAGCTGCCGTTTTGGTCAGTCAGCACCATTAAGCGGACAATCCTTTCACTTGAACGCCAGAAATTTCTTGTCTCTGGGAATTGGAATTTGCTGAAAATGGATCAAACCAAATGGTACACAATTGATTACCACAAGCTGAAAGAATTGGAAGAAGACCAAAGTGTGGTCTCATCGGATCAATTTGAGTCACCTGCTGGTCAACCTGAACCGAAGATAAGTGCAGATCAGGCCGAGGAAAGGTCAAAACTGGCCCTACCAATACCAGAGATTTCTTCAGAGAGTACATCAGAGAAAATACCTTTCGTCGAGATCATCCATTATCTCAATGAAAAAACAAAGTCCGATTATAAACTAAGTACAATGAAAACCCAGGATTTAATCAGGGCAAGGCTTAGTGAAGGCTTTACCTTGGAGGATTTTAAAAAGGTGATTGACATCAAGACAGCAGAATGGCTGGAAGATCCGCAAATGTGCAAATACTTGAGACCAGCCACGTTGTTTGGCAGCAAATTTGAAGCATATTTAAACCAAAAATCTTTTAAGAAAATCTTAAACGAGGAGGATTTTGATTTAAATGATTAAGCGGGAGACGTTTGAATTATTAAAGCAAATAGCCGTTTTTTATGATCAGTTTGAAGTAAATCAGGAGAAAGTGAATTTATGGCATCAAATGCTTAGAGATTCCAACTTTGAAGATGTCAGGAACAACTTATACACCTATGTAAAGGAATCCGCTTTTCCTCCCAAAGTCTCCGACCTAATGGCAAAATCAACTCCAGCTATGACCACTCCTAATACAGACGAGACGAAAGAAATAATGAAGAAAAGGAGTACACCAGCAAGGGAAGATGTCGTCCAAAGGGAACTGGCCAATATGAGAGCTATTTTAGGAATTGTTAGGAGGTGAGCAGAGTGGAGGAATTCCAACCATTTTATCAGGAAGCAGAAGAAGCCATCGTGGGAGCATTCTTTTTAGATGGGGGATTAGTGAAAGAGTGCACGATTCTACCTGAACAGCTGTATACCAGAAAGCTACGGACTATTTTTTCAGCCATTCGCAGTTTGGATAGCAAGGGCGTCCCCATTGATTTTCTGACAGTTGTTCAGGAATTAGGAGATCAATGTTTGGAGTGGCTCGGCGGTGTCAGTTACCTAAATCAATTAGCCGGCAGCGTCCCCACAACAGCCAACTTTCATTTTTATGAAAAAATAGTGAAGGAATACGATCAGAAGCGTAAGGCCATTCAGGTTGCCGGAAAAATCATCGAGCAGGCTGGAACGGAAGAAATCGGAAAAACCTTGAGGGATGGAATTAATGAGCTTATGGCTGTTGAGGACAATCAAACGGACGAAGAGGATGGCCATCTTACACCTGCCATAGCCGATTTATATGAGGATTGTGAAAAGGAACAGAGTGAAATCGTGGGAATTGCTTCGGGTTTTGCTGATTTGGATCAACTGACGAAAGGGTTTAACGAATCTGATTTGATCATTGTCGGAGCTCGGCCTAGCATGGGAAAAACGGCTTTTGCCTTAAATATAGCCCTGAACGCGTCTATTCAAGATGTAAGTGTCATTTTTTCCTTAGAAATGGGAAAAAAACAACTGCTCAGACGGCTAACGGGTTCAATGGCAAAAATCGACAGCCTGAAAATGAAGAACCCCAGAAGAGAGTTTCATGACGAATAGGAGAAGTGATCATTTCGTAACAATATAAATAATTCATGGTCAATCCGGACAATAATCACAAATATTTATTGTTGTATGTTTTAGAATTGTAGAGTTTGGTGTTAATAAAATAGAACATTTTCAAAGGGACTATCTAGTTGTAGGTGGTCTCTTTTTGTGCGGATATAACGGTGAATGGGGGGATAAAGCTGAGTCAAAATGTACAAGAAATAATATTCATAATGGAGGAGAAATATACTAGATTCTGACTCTCTACGAAAATGTTGTGAGGCTGTTTAATCATTCATAAGTCATAGGAAAATAGGTTAATACAATTTTTTTCGAAGTGATATAATGAAATAGTCATATAAACAACTTAGATATGGAGGAATATTAATGAAAAGGTTAATCAGAATTCTCGCACTTGCTTTTTTATTGGTAGGTGGATTAGAAGTTCCGAATTTAAATACTTCTGCTGCAACCGCAAAGAGCATAAGTCAAACAGCTTCAGTAAAAATTATTAGTATTAAAAGTCCTGCCGCTAGAAACAGCACGGAAACATTAACCGCAAAAGTTGCGCCCAATTCCACAGCATACATAGCTGTCCACTACAAAAGCGGCGACAGCAAAGCAAAAGGTCTAGAACCGAAACGCTCGAATTCTAGTGGAATGGTTTCATGGTCATGGCATGTCGGAGGAAATACCACACTTGGAATGGTTACCGTTACCGTTACATGTCAAGGGCATAGTGCTAATACACAATTTAAAGTTATACATTAAAAAAGGGTCATTTATAATAACTGGTTCCCAAAGGGGCGCAAAAAGGTAAATTACATTAAATTGCTAGCGTGAATTGAATTCACGCTTTTTTTATTGATATATCAACATTTTTTCAGCTTTTATCATCATTTCTCTTTAGGAGTCACATCACTTTTCTTAAGGGTGATAATACTGGTTATTCAGTGTGAAATTTTGTGAGAAAAAAGTTGTGAAGTAGTGTCGAATGAGGAAAGAGATAACGATAAAGTTTATCTAAGTAGGGTATAACATCATAACTCCTGTTGTAATACCTGTTTATTTGGCAAAACAGGTATTTACAGATCCCGTATGATCAGTTAGTAAGTGTATTTGTGACTTTCATCCTGAGATTTAAAAGCATTGGCTAAGATTAGCATTTTAATTGAGTCTCAACCTGTTGGTTGCTATTTTTGTTCACTGAAGCATTTTAAGAGTTACCAAAATATACTAGTTGGAAACGAAAGAATTATGTAGATTTTTGTAAATTCTAGTATTAAGATGATTACTAGGTCAATCTTGGAAATGATCCAACTAAATATTACCTTATTAGGTTGGTTTTTTCATTATTTTTCCTTCTAATTTTTTACTAATAATAAAGAGAGAAACTAGCTATTAAGAGAGGTTATTTGTATGTTTAGAAAAGCGTTGTTATGTATATTCGCTTTAGTTTTATTTTTGGCGGGCGCAGTATCTGTACAGGCGGCAAATGATACCACCCCGCTTATTCTTAAAGATACTTCTATCAATATGGCGGAATTCCACTCGGGGGATACAATTAAGATGCAATTTACGGTCGAGAACGACTATGAATCAGGACCTGCTGAAAATGCTGATATTACATTGGTCCATAGTTCTAATCGGTCCATACATTCCATGATGCGGTATATCGGGAATAACACATATGATTTTTCATATCCCGCGAAAGACATGCTACAGGGGGACTGGCATGTAGGAGAAATCACTCTATATGATCAAGCAGGGAATAAACAAATCTATGGAGTTGACTCACCTTTAATATCCAAGTTAAGTTTTCGTATGCTGGACGGTATAACAGATTCAACTCCTCCAGCACTTACTTCTATTAAACTTAGTCAATCTACTGCCAAGCCTGGTGATACGGTAATTGTGTCAGTAGGTTTTGATAATCAAAGTGCCGTATCTTATGGTTCTTTAAGTTTAAGACATATCGAAACTAACGATTATTCATTCATTGGTAATTTTTACTTCAACAAGACTACAGGTCAGATTGAAGCGAAAATAACGATACCTGCCAATGCCAAAAACGGCAGTTATGATGTTGGATATCTAACTCTAACGGACAATACAGGAAATGAAATCAACTATTGGTCAGAACATCAACCAATCCTTGCAAATGCTAAATTAACAGTTACAGGGGGAGTATCCGATATTACAGGGCCGGTATTCCAGAATGTTACAGTTGGCCAGAAAGAACTTTACCCTGGCGATTCATTGGACGTGGCTGTGGATGGAGAAGATATTGGAACGGGGATAAAAGATGTAACGGTATCTTTTAAGAAGAAGGATTCCCAAAATTCAAATGATTATTTTTGGGGCCATCTTACAATCGGCAGCTCGAATAAGCAATGGATTGGGAAATTGAATGTGCCATGCTATGTGACAGAAGGTATTTATTATATTGATCAAATCTATTTACAAGATCAAGCTGGAAATACGACCTTTATTCGGCCTAGTGAGTCATTTCCGACTGTGAAAATACTACCATTTTACACAGGGATAAATTCAGGTACTCTTCTAACTGGTACTCCTTTTGATCCAATGGACGGGATCAGAGCTTTTTCAAATGCAGAGGGAGACAGGACAAAGGATATTGTTACAAACGGTTCTGTTGATTCCAGTACCAATGGAATCTATTTGATCACATATTCAGTACCAAGCTTGCATTTTCCAATCATGAACTCAAACATAGGCACCTACTATTATAATTCCTATCGGTGGATCACGGTCAATGATCAGCAGGCAACCGATCCAGGCTCCGATATAACCTATTTTAATGGGGATGTGGAGATTGGTGTTCCATCCAATAGTACGATCAGTTTGTCTGACGGAAAATCAGTCCGGAAACTTTCAAATGACACAACCATAACAAAGGATGGCTCATACCAAGTCAGCACAAGCGGAGTGGGAACAGCCAAAGCCTTTAATCTCTTGTCCATGAACCAAACGAATTCAATTAGTTCAGTTGCAACCAAAAATTCACTTAAGTTTGTGATTGATCGGCAAAAACCTGCAGCTCCAGTCCTTTCACCCATCTATAGTGAATCTGTATCTGTCAACGGAAAATCCGAAGCCTATTCTACTGTAAATGTTTTAAGCAATGGAAAGTATCTTGCTTCAGGTAAAACAAATGCTAACGGTGTGTTTTCCATCCAAATCCCTAAACAGACAGCCGGAAGCAGTATCTCTGTACAGGCACAGGATCGTGCAGGAAATGTTAGTAATGCATCTAAACAGAAGGTGATTTATGCACCATTTATGGAGCCAGTCAGTAATGTTTCCACGTATATTACCGGAAAATCGCTGCCTAAAAGTACGCTTAAAGTATATGCAAATGGAAAATTGATCAAAACAGGATCCGCAGATTCAAATGGATATTATAAACTTCAAATTCCAAAACAGTCTGCTGGAACGCAAATCAAGTTGGAGGAAATTACTTCTAAAGGCGAACATTATACAAGTCTACCAGTAAAAGTGGAGGATAAGCTCCCTCCAGCACCGCCTCGAATGAATAAACTAACGACAAAGTCTGCTTCTTTGACAGGATATGCCGAAATGGGGAGCACTGTTCTAGTTTATAGCGGTGCGAACAAAATAGCTTCCGGAATGGCTACATCAAAAGGAACTTTTAACATTTCCATACCAAAACAAAAAGTAAGCACTGTTTTGACTATCTATGCAGTAGATGCAGCAAACAATAAAAGCAATCCAGGGTATGTAAAAGTGCAATAATCATTTATTAAGGAATCCTTTGATAATGGTTAGTTTGAGAAAAATCATTCATAAATAATGTCACTTGATATCATTTAGTGACCACCCAAAAATCCCTGTAATATTTTGATAGAATCCCTCTTGTGTTGACAGTGGTTAAAGCCATACTGTGGCAATGGAGGGATCTTTTTATGCCACAATTAAAATGCTATTTTCGTAATAATTGTTGCTATTTGTCCAGCTCTGTTGAAATCTATAGGGGGTACTTGTTCGAATCGGATGATGATACGGACAGGTTTGCTGGAATGAAAAGGGGACAGGTCCGAATCGAATGTAAATACGGACAGGAAAGCTGGATTTAAAGACGAACCAGTCCGAATCGAGAGTTTATACAAATCTGTTCTAAAACAACCATAATAGCGAAAACAATCTAATTAAAAAAATAATAATATAGGATTACTTTTTCAGCTGAATTGAAATTAAAGAAAAAAAGAATTTCGGTATTGAAAGAAAGTAATGTATTAACGGGGGGCTGTACGTTATCCTTAATCTATGAATAAGGGTTAGATTTATTGATTACTTCTTAGGAAAATGAAGTGACAAATAATGGTGTTGACAGCTAGGCATGATGCCTGGCTATTTTTATTGTTTCTGTATGTCTTTGACTGTGTTAATATCTAATAACAAACAATTCAGTTTATTTAAAAGGCAGGGGGGAAACAATTGAAAAAGAATGTTGAAGTTGTGATCGTTGGTGCTGGGTCGATGGGTATGGCCGCTGGATATTATTTATCAAAACTAGGAATGAAAGTCCTGCTTATTGACGCTCATAATCCACCGCACGACAAAGGGAGCCATCATGGTGAGACACGGATAATCCGGCACGCTTACGGTGAAGGAAGTCAATATGTTCCCCTTGTATTAAGAGCGCAGCAGCTATGGGACCAGCTGGAACAGGAGTCGGACATGAAGCTTTTTTTACATACTGGGGTACTTTGTGCAGGAGATCCGAAATCATCTTTTGTTAAGGGGGCAGTTGACAGCGGAAGAAAGTATACTTTGCCCATCGAACATTTATCAAAAGAAGAAATAGAATATCGCTGGCGGGGGTTTTCTCTTCCGGAAGGCTTCAGCGGTTGTTATGAGCCGAATTCTGGCGTGTTATTTAGTGAACAATGTATTGCTGCATTTCGAAAATTAGGGTTAGAGAACGGAATGACATACCTCCCCTTTACGAAGGTAGAAAAGATTGAAATGAATGCGAATGGAGCCGTCATTCAAACTGATCTTGAAACCTATTTTGCGGATTTTACGATCGTTAGTGCGGGTGCATGGTCCGGTAAAATACTGAAACAAACAGGATTGGATTTACCGCTTCGGCCTGTTAGGAAGACGGTTTCATGGGTTGAATGCTCGCAGGAATTATATGATTCACAAGTTTTTCCTGCCTATACATTTGATTTACTGGATGCCCACTATTATGGGTTTCCAAGTATAAATGGCAGTGGGGTAAAAGTAGGAAGGCATGATGGCGGCCAGCCGATTGATCCTGATGTTCAAATCAGTCCTTATGGTCAATCTGATGAGGAGGAAATCCGGTCATTTTTACATAAATGTTTGCCAAACGCAAATGGACCTTTACGAAAAGGGAGCACATGCAAATATACCTTAACACCGGATGAAGATTTTATTTTAGATCGCCATCCAGAGCACCAGCATCTTTTTATTGCTGCGGGTTTTTCGGGTCACGGCTTTAAATTTTCGAGTGTGGTAGGGGAAATCATCAGTCAGGTGATTACAGAAGGAAAGACACCATTTGATCTTTCAAGTTTTAAGATTAATAGATAAATAGTGTTGGCTTAAAGAGGTCTATGAGTTGTAAAGGGGTCCATTTGAATGTTCTTTTCAAAAAATCCTTGCTGTGTTTTGACCTTGGCATATAAAAAACAAAACTCGCCTAAATTGGCGAGTTTCTTTATTTGGAATACTTAACCATTTTAAATATAAGCAACGTTTTTGGAGTGTTTATCATTTAAGGTTTAGGTGACATAGCTGAAGTTCGTCTAACATTACTAACAAGTTTTTATAACTAGATAATGTTTCTTTATCTTCAACTTTATAACCAGATTTATAATATATAATTTCTCCTGTCCCATCATTCATTTGATTCCTTGCTTCGAGAATTCGTTTTAAGTTTTTGGCAGTTCCAATGCTTCCGGAAATAATGTCAACTTCTTCAGGAAATAATTCCTTTATACTATTTTCGAAATAAGGGAAATGGGTGCATCCAAGAACAACTGTTCCGTACTGCTGTAAATCAAAGGAACCTAGTGTTTCTTTTAAATAGGGTACAACTTTCTCTTCTCTAAATTCCAAATTCTCAGCGAATTGGACAAGACCAGGAAGAGCTACACTTTCAACAATATCATGATGGTCTATACTTTTCACAAGGTTATGAAACTTTTCCTCTCTGAGAGTCAAATTAGTTGCAAACACTAATACCTTTTTTCTTTTTCCCTCACAGCTTTGAACAGCAGGTTTTACGGCTGGTTCAATACCCAAAATAGGAAAATTATACTTTTGGCGAAGGTCATCCACTGCGATACTGGTAGCAGTATTACAAGCGATGACTAATGCTTTAATTCCTTGATTAACCATAAAGTCAACAGCTTGAAATATATAATCCCTTACTTCTTCTTTTGATTTTTCACCATATGGAATGTTTAAGGTATCGGCATAAAATATGTAATCTTCATTAGGTAAATACTTCAATGCTTGATGAAGTACAGTCATTCCACCTATACCAGAATCAAAAAAACCAATTCTCATTACTTTCACTCTTCTCTTCGATTAATTTCTTCTATATTATCATTCTTTTTCTTTTATTAACTCTGACAATCAGACTAATAACTTAACATATCAATAAATTTTAATAAAGACGTTGGTCTATCCTTTTCTTTTCGATATATAAACATTGTTTTGATTTTTCCATCATGATTCGGTATTGAATGCTGTCTAAGTGTTCCATCTTTAATATGTTTTGCAATGACACTTGAAGGAAGCATACTCACCTCCATTTTTGTCATCTAAAATACAGATTGGGAATATCAATATTATGTATTATTCAATATACCAGAAAAGAGATATGCTTTAAATATAAACATTTATTGGAGGTTTTGATTTGAAGAAGCAATCTTTTCTTTTTTAATTGGAGAGGAATTGCGTTTAAATGGGATTGAGTATGAGAGGAAATCTGAAGGGAAAATAATCAGTAAGTAAAAATGAAATACGAGGTGTGTAATGATGTTAAATCATGAAATGACAGAACTTCTGAAAATTAAATATCCGATTATACAAGCTCCTATGGCTGGCGGTGTAACAACTTCAAGATTAGTAGCGGAGGTATCAAATTCTGGTGGGCTAGGAATGATTGGAGCAGGGTATATGAGCGCTGACCAAATACGGGAACAAATTAGGGAGATAAAGCAGTTAACTTCTAAGCCGTTTGGTATTAATCTATTTGTTCCTAATGAATTTGAAGTTACAAAGAATGAACTTGAATCGGCTAACCAATTCTTAAACCCCATCCGTCAGCAATTAAATTTGCATCAAAAAGATCAAGTTGAACTTCCTAATTTTAAAGATGTTTTTGAAAAATTTATTGATCAAATTAAAGTTATAATGGAAGAAAAGGTTCCTATTTGTACTTTTACATTTGGCATTCCTTCAAGAGAAGTGATAGCTGAATTAAAGCAATCAAACATTATTCTGATGGGAACTGCTACAACTGTTACAGAAGCAATTGAAAATCAAAAAGCAGGAATGGATATGGTGGTTGTTCAAGGCAGTGAAGCAGGCGGGCATCGTGGGAACTTTATTAATTGTTCACAAGAAAGTTTGATTGGTTTAATGTCATTAATTCCACAGGTGGTAGACAATGTCAGCATTCCTGTTGTTGCTGCTGGAGGAATTATGGATGGGAGAGGGCTAATGGCTGCTATTTGCTTAGGAGCGAAAGGAGTACAAATGGGTACGGCTTTCTTGACTTGTATGGAAAGCGGAGCGAATAAAGTACATAAAGAAGCCATTCTTAATGCGAACGAAGACCAGCCTGTTTTAACTCGATCCTTTTCAGGTAAATGGGCGAGAGGAATTAAAAATAAATTTATCGTAGAAATGCAGAATCATGAAAAACATTTACCCGATTTTCCTATTCAAAATACACTAACTCAAGATATTAGAAAAACCTCTGCAGCACAAAATAATCAAGATTTCATCTCACTTTGGTCTGGTCAAAGCCCAAGATTAGCCAAAAATCAAACCGTAGAATTATTAATTAAAAACATTATGGCAGAAGCAAAAAAATTAGGTTTTATAGAAGCGAAGTAAATCCTAATGTACACCAAAACCTAGCCAAAAAAGCTAGGTTTTGGTTATACTTTATTGAGCTAACCTGTTCGCAACTGACCTTTAGCTCTTGCAGCAGCAACTTTATGTGTAATTCTTTACAAGATCTATGTTAGGGATAAAAAAAGGACTGTTCAAATTGAACAATCTCATCTGTACCCCTTTATTTTTTTTCCACTTTAACGATCTTAACTATTACGAATCCAAGAATAACAACTCCAGCAAATATTGATATAGGTATTAATATATTTAATATCATATACGCCCCCTTCTATGGATCTTTCATTCCAATTATACAATAAAATACCAACTCATAGACGATGCTTATTGAACAAACTTGCTTACATCAGTTTAAGTGCAAAACTTCACAATAACAGCAATCCATTACTTAGTTCATATTTAGTTCATAAACAATTTATATAATCCATTTATCAAATGTTGAAAGGATTAGATATAGATGGAAAGTCTTACAAAATATAAAGAACCAGTTTTAACTGGTAAGAGTAATAAAATTCTGGTGATGATGGGTTTACTAATTGGACTGATTTTTTCTGAGTTGGATGAAACAGTTGTTAATACAGCCATGCCGACCATCATTCGCGATTTAGGCGGATTAGCTATGTATGGATGGGTCGGAGGAGTGTATATGTTAACGATGTCCGCGTTCATGCCGATATTGGGGAAATTAGCGGATTTAATGGGGCGCAAAAAAATATATATAACGAGTATGGCCTTTTTCATAGCGGGATCAATTGTCTGCGGGTTATCACATTCAATGACTCTTCTCCTTATTGGACGCGGGATTCAAGGTTTGGGGGCGGGAGGATTAATGCCGCTTGCTATGACCATTTCAAGTGATCTATTTCCAGTTGAGCAGCGAGCAAAAGTACAAGGGTTAATGGGGCCAATTATGTTTATTCCCATGTTATTAGGGCCATTAATGGGCGGCTATTTTGTAGATCAGGTAAGTTGGCATTGGATTTTCTTTGTTAATATTCCTGTTGGTATCATTGCAGCACTGCTTCTGGCAAGTGGATTACGTGAAACAATTATCAAGAAGCAAGTGGTTATTGATTGGGGAGGGGCCTTTTTATTAGTAGCTTCCATTGTCTCCATGCTGATAACCCCCGTCCTTGTCGAAAATAATGGTTACACCTGGGGATCGCCGTTCATTATGGGTCTGCTTTGCTTGGGAGCCGTTTTAATGGGAATATTTATTTGGGTTGAGACGAAGGTAAAAGAACCAATTGTTCCTTTGCATTTGTTTAAAAACCGCAACATTCTTGTATTATCTTTCATTGTCTTTACCGTAGGATTCGGTTTAATGGGATCCTTTTCCTCCTTCCCATATTTTGCGCAAAACGTGCTGGGACTAACGCCAACAGAGGCTGGCTACTTGACATTGCCAATGATGGTAGGGGCAGTTGGGTCCTCTATACTATGTGGATTTCTATTAACAAAAGTGCGTTACCGAGAACTATTTGGAATTGGATTTATCATGCCAATGATTGGATTTTACTTGTTTTCTCATATGAGTATTCATATTACCATTGTTCAAATTATTATCTTCTTTCTCATAACAGGTCTTGGGTTAGGAGTTTTATTTGGAAGCGATAACCTCATTGTTCAGGAGTCTGTCGAAAAGGAAAACAAAGGAATTGCTCTTGCGACTGTTCCGTTATTCCAAACCATAGGAGCTACAGTAGGAGTTAGTCTCTTTGGAAATTTGTTATCATCCACACTCACAACCAAATTGCAAAGCTTAGGTGATAAACTTCCTGAACGTATGGCAACAAATATGAAAAGTTTAGCTGCTGCGGGTGTTCCACACGGATTACCAACAGGGCTATTAACACAAATAAAAACATTGTTCATTGAATCATTTCAGCATATTTACATGTATTCATTTGTGATTGCGATCCTTACATTTGTCTTGAGTTGGTTTTTGAAAAAAGAAGTCCTATCCACGAAATCCGATGAAGAAAATTTGAAAGAGGAGTAGTCGTGGAAAATGGTGGAGAAGTTATAACTGAATGATTGATAAACAATAAGTTGTAGTTACACTATGTTGAGGATATTTCAAAAAATAGCTTTTGCTCTCGAAATGGGGCAAGGGCTATTTTTTTATAATGGAGGGGGCGAAGGCATGGATTCAAAAATTTCTTTAAGAATGCTATCTAAAAATGCACCTCCGTGATTATCCGGTTTTAGCACGGGTTTCCATAATTTTGTTCTTCACTTGTATGCCTCTCTTAAATTTAATGCACCTGATCGTTTAAGCGCAACTTTTCACATTCTGATGGTCGAGGTTTCTGATTTTAAACATATTTTTCATTCTCTGAGAAATAATAAAAAAATACTATAAAATTTCGTAAATCGGAGGATAAACCTTGGAGACAAATAACCCGATTCGATTAACTGCTCCGGAAATGGCAAGCCTTTGGACTCAATACATTTTTGATACCATGTCGATTTGTTTCTTTCGTTATGCACTCGAACATATCGATGATCAAGAAATCAAATCGATTTACCATACTTCCCTTGAAGTATCCAAAAGGCATATCGAAGAAATTACCGTATTCATGTTAAATGAAAATTTCCCTATTCCACGTGGGTTTACAGAACAAGACGACGTAAACATTCACGCACCGCGTCTTTTTCAAGACCCCTTCTACCTAAATTATATTTATATTATGTCTTTGCAAGGAATGACTGGATATGCTTTGTCTGTTAGTACTTCAGTCCGTTCTGACTTACGGAAGTATTACATAACGTGTATGTCAGAGACAATGGAGATTTTTGATCAATCCATTGATTTAATGCTTTCAAAAGGATTTTTTACACGAGCTCCTATTATTACACCACCCGAATCAATCGATTTTGTAAAACAGCAAAGTTTTTTAACTGGATGGTTAGGAGATCGTCGTCCGCTCAATGCGATCGAAATTGGAGATATTACTTTCAACGTACTAAAAATGCATTTACATGCTGCTTTAAAAGTGGGATTTATCCAAGTAGCCCAATCCAACGAGGTTCGGCAACATTTCAGAAGGGGACTTGAAATTGCCAATAAACACATAAGAATATTTGAATCGGTATTTGAGGAAGATCAATTAAATTCACCTATGTCCTGGCAATCAATGATCACGAACTCTACTTCTATGACCTTTTCAGATAAATATATGATGTACCAAATTCAATTGTCTACACAATTAACCCTTTCATTTTATGGTTCTGCTATGAGTGTCAATTCAAGAAAAGATATAGGTGCTCATTACTTACGACTCATTTTAGAACTTTTACAATTTGCGGAAGACGGGGCAAACATCATGATAAAAAATGGATGGTTAGAGCAGCCTCCAACAGCAACTGACCGAGAATCGCTTGCAAAGAATAAGAGCAATAAATAATATTTCAGTAACTGGAAGCTAGGAATGATTCCTAGCTTTTTAATTTGATGCACTCATTGGGTCAAAAACAATATAAAATCACATCTCTCTTGTTCATGAACGTTAGCACAAAAAGAAATAGGGGTCGCTGTGGCGATCCCTTATTTATCTCTTGCATAAGTTTATTTTTAATAATACACATACATTTATTTCCTACGAGCCTCACGATCGCACACATACATATTTTAAAAGACTGTATTTTTCAAGGCTTGTGAGAGATGAATCGCCATAATTTTTTCTATTTTAAATAATTTTTTCTTGCTCCATATCTCTTCCGGTAAACGAATTTTCTTAAATCAACGTCTTTTAAATTGCCGTCATAACACAAAAAGAGTAAAGATTGAAACTCCTTAAAATTCTTCATAACAAAAAGAGCGAATTCTTTTCGTTCGCTCTTCATTTTCATTTTAACTTCTTCTTTTAAAAGGATGCCGTCAAGTTGGTCTTGGTAATAGGCTTTCGTATCTTCCCATTTATCTTTACGACTGACCAAAATATCCTTACCATACTCTGGTAATTGATCAATCACAAGGTCTAAATAGCCTTCTGACCACATTAACATTTTATCTTTCTCTGGAAGTTCAAGAACCATTTTTAACAATTCTGTTTCGTCCACATCTTCTTGAATGGCATATTTACCGACCCGATTCATTATACCCACCTCATGTACGAATCATTTGGTCTTAGTTTGTTAATTTGTGTTTTAATGAATTCATTATTTATTTTAACTTTGTGAAGGATTGTACTTCAAAGAAACTCCACTATAATATTGGTACTCAAAACGCAACTGAAAATGACAGTAGTTTTGGGACTCTTTTTTAATAGCAAGATTGTCCTAAGAATCCGAAATATCCTCTAGAGTCAAAACTTTCAGAAAAATCTATAATTTATCTTAGTAAAGCATCAACGGAAATCTTAAAAACGCTTAATTAAATGGAAGGAGGGAAACTCCAAAAGAACGGCTAATCAACTAAACAAGGGGGAAATGGTATGAGTCAACAAACCTATCGAATCGATGATGCACCACTTAATAAGTTTCATTTACGAATTACGGCTTTAACATTTGGTTCTAACTTTTCAGATGGATATGCCCTTGGAATTATTGGGATGGCTCTTAGTCTGCTTGGTCCGCAAATGAAGCTGGGCCCTCTATGGGAAGGTCTCATCGGAAGTTCCGCCTTAATTGGATTATTCTTTGGAAGCCTATTACTTGGAGGTCTTTCCGATAAAATCGGCAGACAAAAGATTTATTTAACGAACTTTTTAATCATTACAGTCGCATCCGCCTTGCAATTTTTTGTCAATGATCCTGTAACATTATTTATTTTACGAATATTAATTGGTATTGCCCTTGGAGGAGATTATGCCGTCGGATCCACGTTGCTTGCTGAATTTGCTCCGCGAAAATACAGAGGAATTCTCTTATCCTCTCTAAATGTTTTGTGGACGGTGGGGTATGTCCTTTCTAATGTGGTTGGCTATTACCTTGAGAATGCAGGTCCTGAATCATGGCGCTGGATGCTGGTAAGTGCCGCTATTCCTGCCGTCATCGTATTAATCCTTCGGATCGGAACACCAGAGTCGCCAAGATGGCTGGTGAAAATGGGACGTAAAGAAGAGGCTCGAGAAATCGTCAGAAAATATATTGGACCGAATGCGATTATGGATGAAACCGTTGAAACACATGGGGGGACAAACTACCGGCTTGGGGACTTATTCAACAAACAACTTTGGAGACGAACAGCATTTGGCGGGTTATTCTACGTATGTCAAGTGGTACCTTACTTTGCGATTTATACCTTTCTTCCAACGATTCTGGATAAGATGGGCTTTAAAGAAACGTTTGCTGTTGATATGTGGTTGAATATATTCCTGCTTGTTGGCTCGATTGCAGGTCTATGGAGTACGGAGAAACTATCACGCCGTGGTTTTACGATTTATACTTTCATCATTTTAACCATTTCATTATTTGTTTTAAGTTTATTGCCAACAGGTTCGCATGGTTTTTCGATTATGGTATTTGCCATCTTTACTTTTGTGATGTCAGCAGCTTCCAATCTTACGCTTGTGTATCCGGCAGAATTGTTCCCAACCGAAATCCGCGGTACGGGTGTTGGAGTCGTGACAGCAATCAGCCGGGTAGGTTCAGCGATTGGTACCTTTTTGCTGCCAATCAGCGTAAGTTCATTAGGGATGACAGCATCCATGATCGCCATGTCAGTAATTCTATTTATTGGGACGATTGTTTCGATTGCCTGGGCACCAGAAACGAAATCACTTGGGTTAAATGAAGCAAGTGATCCAACATTGGAAGGTGCAGGTCATATAAGCGCAGGACAAACAATCGAGGGAAGAAGTTAGAACCCTTATATGGAAATATAGACGAAGGGAGTTGACGGAAGATTGACAGATGCCGATCCAAAGGATTTAAAAAAGGTTACGTTAGGTGAGGGGAATACGACAATCGAAGAAATCATCGCTGTTGCCAGATATGATGCGGAAGTGGTTTTTTCCCCCGCCTATTGTGCAAGAGTAAATCGCTCTCGTGAGATGATTGAAAGGTTTTTAGCCGAAGAACGAGTCATTTACGGTGTAACAACAGGTTTTGGGAGTAATGTAACTAAGAATATTTCGGTACAGGATGCCGAAACCCTGCAAAAAAACATTATTCGCTCCCATGCGGTATCAGTTGGTGCTCCGCTTGAAAAAGAAGTCGTAAGAGCAATTCAAATGATGATTCTGATCAATTTGGGCCACGGTTATTCCGGTGTAAAACTGGAAACCTTGGAACTCATTAGGGAATGTATAAATAAACAAATTATTCCTTATGCACCGGGGGACGGGTCTGTTGCCTATCTGTCGCCTGAGGCTCATATGGCCTTAGTGTTGATTGGTGAAGGAAAGGCTTGGTATAAGAATGAACTCCTGCCTGGAAATGTAGCATTTGAAAAAACAGGACTGAAGCCGATTGTGTTGGGCTGTAAAGAAGGGTTGGCACTAATAAGCGGAACAACATCTGTCACGGCTTTTGCGGCCTTGGCTCAGTATAATGCCAACCAGGCGGTGAAAACGGCCGATGTTGCCGGAACCATGACACTTGAGGCCTTAAAGGGAACGATTAAAGCCTTTGACCCAAGGATCCATGCGGCAAAAGGCCATAAAGAGCAGGCAACGACTGCCCAATTAGTGCTGAAAATCTTGGAAAGCAGTGAAATAGCTCAACAGTATCAGAATGAACGTCTGCAGGACGCCCTGAGCTTGCGTTGTATTCCACAAATGCACGGGGCCGTGAAAAAGACCTTGAAAGATGCGGCGGAAGTGATTCAAAATGAAATTCTGTCAGCCAGTGATAATCCCTTGATTATGGTGGATGGTGAAGGGGATGCGTTAATGGGCGGGAACTTTGATGGAACTTATGTGGGGATCTACGCGGATGCAATGGCCATTGCGTTGACGAATCTTGCCAAAATGTCGGAACGAAGAATTGACAGGCTGGTTAATTTCCATGTAAGCGCCTTACCACCATTTCTTGTAGCCAACCCGGGATTAAATAGCGGGTATATGATTCCGCAATATACGGCGGCAGGGCTGTTAAATGAAATGAGGAATTTGTCGCACCCGGCAACCATCGATAATTCTCCAACATGTGCTAATCAGGAGGATGTCGTTAGTTTTGCGTATCCTGCCGCGAAAAAAGTCTATGAGTTAACCAAGAAACTGGAATATATCATCGCGATCGAGTTAATGACAGCAGTACAGGCCTTGGATTTTCATTCGTCTTTAAAACCCTCTACGGTAAGTCAAAAAGTGGTGGAACTTATTCGCAGTGAAGTCCCATTTGTCGACGAGGATCGGTATTTTTATCAGGATATTGAATTCATTTTAAAACAAATCCATGAAGGAGAAATTGTGAGAATTGTCGAAATACTAATAGGAAACACGGATTGGTAAAAACGAAAATAAGGAAGCTTTTTTACTCGTAATGATGAGTAGAATAGCTTCTTTTTATATCATGAGTAAGAAAAGGGGGCTGGAAATATGGATGAGGAACTCATTCAAGTGGCATTTTCGCAAATGCTTTTATCAGGTACTTATACACATGTGGCACCCTACGAAACGATTCAGAAAAAATTTAATGTGAAAATAAAGCCCAATGTAGTGATCCTGGTGTCCGTTGACCGCTACCCTGATCTAGCGGAAGGAAAAACGATGGAGTGGAAAATAGAAATGGGCCGAAATCTGGTGACGAAAATGCGAGCCAGTATTTCCATTCCGTTTTTGTCCGCCTGGACGGAAGAAGGTGTTCTTGCCCTTTTACTTGATTACAAGGAGCTTTGTCATTCCGAGCACAAAAGCAAAATGATGACGCTTGCAGAGGAAATACAATCGGCAGCAGATGAAATCAAAATCAATGTCTCCATTGGAATCGGCAACTTCTATGATGATCCTTCTCTCATCATTCGCTCTTACGAAGAAGCCAAAAAATCAATGTCCGGAAGGTTTTTTCAAGGCAATAAACTGATTTTCCATGTTGACCAACGAAAAGAGATTGCTGAACATTTAAAAAGACCGTTATCAAAGGAAACGTCCGAATTATTTTCCATTGTCAGAATTGGCTATGCGGAAGGGGCCGTAACGCAGATTAAAGGTATTATGGAGAAAGTGGCAGAAACCTATAACTATAATGAAGAAATATTTAAATCCGAAGTAATCGATTTGTTAATGATGATGTCTCGCATGGTTCTGGACATTGGGGTCAGCCCTGTCACGATTTTGACGAACACGGCTAACTTTATCCAAGAACTGTACCAGACGATCCGCTACGATAAATTTGTCATGAAAGTTCGTCACTATGTCGAATGGTTGACCGGACAGGTGGAAGAACTTCATGTCCATGACGTATCACCGATCATTAAAGAAGCGATTCATTTCATGAAAGAAAATCACCAAAAGGAAATTTCCTTGGATGATCTGGCTAGAAATTGCCACCTAAGCAGGTTTCATTTCAGCCATCTTTTTAAAAAAGAAGTAGGCCAAAGTGTAATGGAATTTTTCAACAAACTAAGGATCGATAAATCCTTATATTATTTAGAAAAAACAGACTTAACCATTCAGGAAATTGCCTTAAAATCCGGTTTCCAGGATTCCAATTATTATAGCCGCTTATTCAAAAAATATATTAAATCGAGTCCAACAGAATATCGGCGTTTAAAGAAAGTCATGTAAATACAAAGAAATGGTGTACTTAATTTTTTTGGTTTGGTATTGGATTAGGTAACTCCCCGTAATTATAAATAAGACCATTATTTAATAAAGCGGAGGCAAAATGGGTCAAAAAAAGGAGGGGTTTGGTGAAAAAAGAGCATATCCAATTTATCCAAAAACTATCCAATCCTGGCCTAGACGGACGAGTACCAGGAACAAAAGGCCATGAAGCTGCCAGAAAACTTATCTTGGATCAGTTTAAAAACTTGTCGTTAACACCATTGTTAAGCAAGGAATGGGAACAAACCTATACCGCTTTTAATGGACTGGTTGGCCGCAATCTGCTTGCCCAAAAGAAGGGTTCCGGTGAAAAGTGGCTGCTTTTAGGAGCCCACTATGATCATATAAAGGGCTGTCCAGGGGCAAATGATAATGCAGCGGCTCTTGGCATATTACTCTCTGTCCTTGATTCATTAAAAACAACCAAATTAAATATCACCATTGTTTTAGCCTTTTTTGATATGGAAGAGCCAAGATACTTCATGACCAATAGTATGGGCAGTATCCAATTTTATCATCAGTCTCAAAAAATATTGAACTACAATCAATTCCTCGGGGCAATAATCTTAGATTTATGCGGTCATAATCTTTCTGTTAAAGATCGTGAAAACTCCTTATTTGTGATTGGCGGCAATACCTCTCCTCTTCTTTCTAAATCAATTAAATACGCTCAAGAAAATGAAAAAAATCTTCAAGTATTTTGTTTAAGAAACCGGTATTTATTTTATTTATCTGATCATTATATTTTTGAGATGAATCAAAAGCCTAACCTATTTCTTACATGCGGTCATTTCCCGTACTATCATACTCCAGAAGATACTTTTGAAAAATTGAATTTGGATAAGACCTCAAAAATTGCTTCGTTCATTAAACGGTGCATTCTAGCTATGAACCATGATCAAAGGAGTAGTCATTCATTACTCTCACCCGAAAATACTCTATTTAATCGAAAATCAGAAGCTGCTGAGCTGGGCCGTTTTTTAGAAATAGAAGTGGATTCCCATCATAACCTTGATCTAATATGCCAAGTTTTTTGGAGGGAAATATCGAAGGGTCAGATGATTAACCTGGAAAGAATTAAATTTAATTTGAGAGCTTTGGGTATTCTTTAAAGGTTTAATTGTTTCAACTAGCCATAGAGAAATTTAAACTGCAGTTGTTATTGTTATCAATCCATCCTATAAATATCTCAAAATCTATTGATTTCCGATGATAAATCGGTTGTTTTAAGAACTATCAATTAAGATAGTTAGTATTAGAAAAAGAAACTATGAAGACATTTATTCGATTCTGATATAATGATGGTTGTAATTCCTATTTAGGAGAATTTTAATCCGGTTTTAGGTAGAGGGTAGATTCCAATTAAATCAAGTAGCAAATAAAATAAAAAAAGTATGATTGACTAAAATTTCTATGCAAAAATGTTGAAGTGATTTTCAACAAATAATATAAAATTTAAAAATAAAAGGCTCTGTTATTATTCATTGTTAGATTCTCGTATAGGTAAGAAAAATCATAGGCGGAGAATTTCTGGCTAATGTACATAGAGGAAGTTTAAGAAGCAGATATAAGCGGAGATATTCCGATTAACTGCTCAAAATAAGACAAAATCCAAAGATTTGGATAATATAAAAGGAAAAACTTCCTTTATACTTAAGGAAATAGGTGTATTTCCCAATTTAAACGGAATTTTATCGTTAATTTTTCAAATAAAGTGAAATCAACATTCAGCTATAACAAAGCCAAATAAAAAGAAAACAGATGGAATTGAAAATTTAAAATAATGTCTTTTCATTTATAAAAAATGTTAATACGTGAACAAAATAGTGTACATTGTTTATATTATATTTGTAATAAAAATTAAAATACTTTATTGGAAATTACAAAGTTATATGGGGGAAATTATGAAAAAGAATATTTATGTCGTTGGTGCTATTATTATTCAAAACGGAAAAATATTATGTGCACAAAGAGGTGCAAATAAATCATTACCTTTTAAGTGGGAGTTCCCTGGTGGTAAGATAGAAAAAGGAGAGTCGCCTCAGGAAGCCTTATACCGTGAAATTAATGAAGAAATGCGTTGTAAAATTGAAATTCATGAACAAGTTGAGCATACTGTTTATGAATATGATTTTGGAATCGTTCATTTAACAACTTTTGCTTGCAAGCTTTTGGAAGGTGAACCTGTTTTAACAGAGCACGTGTCGATTAAATGGCTAGTTCCAAACGAACTGGATTCACTGGACTGGGCGCCTGCGGATGTTCCAGCAATTAAAAAGTTGTTAGAGATATCATTTGCCAATTAGAACATTAGATTTTGCTGTTCACTTTTTTGTGAATGGCTTTTTTATTCTTTGTATATTAACTTTAAGTTAGATATATCTTAAAATAAAATTAATTTAGTTGAAACGAATGGTGAGCATATCGGGTTAACCCCCGAATTTTGGACAATATCTCTCTTATTCTTTTATTTTCTTAGTTTTTTATTTACTAGATTTCTTTCGTTATTCTTCAAAAAGGCCATGTTGCTTGACATGGAGCCTCTGTGGGCATGATTCTTCTGCCAAGAAGCCAGCTGTTTCAAACATTGGCATCGCCGACCAAGGCTATCATGCCCACCACTCCAAATCAAGCTGTTGCTTTGAATAAGTACAGCCCATTATACCCGGACCTCCTTGATTACCAACGAGTTTTGTTTTTGATAGAATTCCTTTGGCGACAAGTCTAAAAGGCTGGAATGAATCCGTCTTTCGTTATAGTACACCATAAATCTCATGACTTCCTGATATGCTTCTGCATAGGTTTCAAACTGCCATCTGGACAAGCAATCGTCCTCAAAAATGCGATGGAAAGATTCTATATGGGCATTCATATTTGGGGTTCTTGGTGGAATTCTTTCATGTTCCATTTTCGAATTTTCACAAAACTCTTCAAAGGTATGCGAAATAAACTGTGGCCCATTGTCTGTTCGAATCACAGGTTTTTCCTTTTTAGCATATTGTTGGCGTTTCAATAACGCTCTTTGCAGAGTCTGTTTTACATCATCTCCGGTGCAGCTTAATCCCATATGATAGGCAACGATTCCTCTGTCATAGACATCTATAATGGACATGACAAAGAAAAAGCGATCTTCTCCTTCGATATATCCGTATTTAATATCTGCTTCCCAAAGTTGATTAGAAGCTTTAATGATCCGATTTCGTGCTAATTTACGTGGAAAAGAGACTTTCTTTTGTCGTTGTGGTGTAAGATCCCAAGTTCCTTACATAGGCGATATACCTTTTTCTTATTAATAGTCAGGCTATATTTTCTTTGAAGTACTTTGGTTAATTTGCGATAACCATAGTTATAAGCATCGCCTGCAATTTCTTCTAACAGAAATTCTTTGATTTGTTCATCCGATACTTTTTTTCCTTCCTCATTAAAGGAATAACCAGGTGCTGGACGACCCTCACTCACTTTTTTCTCTTCCACCCGGTAGTTCTTTTGATAATAATAGGTGGAACGAGGAATACCGATAATTTTGAGCACCTTTGAAATAGAATAGCCTTTGTTAATCCATTGATCAGCTACTTCAAGTTTTTCAGTAAGTGAGGGTTTTTCTTTTTTATTAAATCCCGTAAAATCGCTATTTCAAGGTCTTTTTCTCCCAAAATCATTTTGAGTTTTTCATTTTCCTTAGATAATTCTTTGGAATCTAGGTCTGGCAAAACAGCTACATCCATGTCTCCAAATTTTCCATCTTTATATTCACGGATCCATCGACTAACCATGTTTGGATTCAATTCATACCGACGAGCTACAAGGGTAATATTTCCTGTTTCTCGGGCTTCCTTAATGACTTGTAATTTAAACTCTTTTGAATGTTTTATTCGCTTCATGATGTCAGCCTCCTTGGTACATTAAGCAGTATAATAAAATTTACTCTTACTGTCCAAGTTCATTTTGGGGCTAATAAGATATGGGTAACTTTATTCAGAATTTAGAAGCATCTTTATATAAGGGGTTTATTGATCATAAATATAATAATAAAGGAAATTTTAAGCCAAGGTTACTAATTAATCATGTAAAAGAAAATGAGACAGTTTTAGATTCATTATTAGATGAACTGGCAAAATGTAAATCCTTTTTATTTTCAGTTGCATTTATTACAGAAAGTGGGTTAGCCACACTTAAAACACATTTATTTGATTTGAAACAAAAAGGGATAAATGGGCGTATTTTAACATCCACATTTTTAAAATTTAATCAACCAAAAGTTTTTAGAGAGCTTATGAAAATTGAAAATGTTGAAGTGAGGTTAACTGATTTAAAAGGTTTCCATTCTAAGGGATATATATTTGAACATGAAAACTTCTATTCATTAATCGTTGGAAGTTCCAATTTAACGGCTCATGCGTTGAAAGTAAATTATGAATGGAACATAAAATTATCCTCACATGAAAACGGGGAACTTATCCTCCATTTTAAAAATCAATTTGAAGAATTGTGGAAGAAATCAGAGATTTTAACGGAACAATGGATAGAGGTTTATGAAAAAATTTACACACAAGTGAGTCAAAACAAAGAAATTGAAGAAGTAATAGAATTTCCCAATGAATATAGGATTAATTCCATTGAAACTGCATTAAAAATAAAACCGAATAAAATGCAACAGGCAGCATTAAAGGAAATTCAAGCGTTAAGGGATGCAGGGCACGATAAAGGTTTGATTATTTCCGCCACGGGGACTGGTAAAACCTATTTATCAGCATTTGATGTGAGGCGCTTTGCACCTAAACGAATGCTATTTATTGTACATCGGGAACAAATATTACAAAAAGCAAAATCAGACTTTAAAAAAGTTATCGGTGGGCTTGACGAAGAGTTTGGGATTCTATCTGGTTCAAATAAGCAAACCAATGCGAAATACTTATTTGCAACGATCCAGACCATTTCTAAGGATGAAAACTTACAGCAATTTGAATGTGAGACGTTCGATTATATTCTTATTGATGAGGTACATAAAGCTGGTGCCATATCATATCAAAAAGTAATTAATTATTTTAAACCTAAATTTTTAATGGGAATGACAGCTACGCCAGAACGAACAGACGATTTTAATATATATGAATTGTTTAATTACAACATTGCATATGAAATTCGTCTTCAGGAGGCATTGGAGGAAGACATGCTGTGTCCTTTTCACTATTTTGGTGTTACCGATATTGAATATAATGGTGAAACCATTGATGATGCTACTATTTTAGATAAGCTTGTGACATCAGAACGCGTTAATCATATTCTAAATAAGATAGAGTACTACGGTTATTCTGGAAATAAAGTTAAAGGGTTAATGTTTTGTAGTAGAAAAGAGGAAGCTGCTAAGTTATCTCAGGCATTCAATGAAAAAGGTCTTAGGACTGTTGAGTTGACGGGTGATCATTCTCAAGAAGAGAGGGTATTTCGGGTTAATCAATTAGAAAATGGTGATCTGGATTATATTATAACAGTAGATATATTTAATGAGGGAATTGATATTCCTTGTATAAATCAAGTGGTAATGCTTAGACAAACGCAATCCAGTATTATTTTTATTCAGCAATTAGGAAGAGGTCTGAGAAAACATGGCTCAAAAGATTTTGTTACCATTATAGATTTTATCGGAAATTATAAAAATAATTATCTAATACCGGTCGCTTTTTCGGGAGATAAATCGCAAAATAAAGATAATATTCGACGTCAAACTCAAGATACAAGTTATATTAAAGGTGTTTCAACTGTAAATTTTGAAGAAATTGCTAAAAGGCGAATCTTTAAAGCAATCAATAACAGCAAATTAACTGATCTAAAAGTCTTGAAAGATGCTTACATCGAATTAAAAAATCGAATTGGGAGAGTACCTTATTTAATTGATTTTGTGTTGAATCATTCTATAGATCCTGTTGTCATTGCAGATAAGTATTCAAATTACTATCAGTTTTTATTAAAAATAAAAGAAGAAGTACCTTCGATTTCCAATTATGAAAATCAAGTGGTAACAATGCTTTCAAATGAAGTATTAAATGGTAAACGTAAACATGAAATTATTTTGCTTGATTTGTTATTACGTCATGAAGAAGTGGAATTTGATCAATTTATTAATTATTTAAAAAAACATGGTTGTTATATAGATGAATTAACCCTTTCTTCAATTCAACGTTTTATGGATTTATCCTTTTTTACCCAATCATACAAAAAGAAATATGGGGACCAGCCAATAGTGATTTTGGATGAAAACAAGATTTTTCGCTTTAACAATTTTATACAACAAAGTCTACAGCAAAATACCTATTTCAAAGTAATAGTAAACGATGTAATTATGAGTGCCAAAGAAAAAAGTAAGAAGTATAAATGTGATCAACACTTGACATTATACAGAAAATACACTAGAAAAGATGCTTGTAGATTATTGAATTGGACAAATGATGAAAGCTCAACAATATATGGTTATAAAACAAAACATGGAACATGTCCGATTTTTGTAACTTATCATAAAAAGGATGAAGTAGAATCAAGCGTAGACTACGGAGATGAATTTTTAAGTCAAGATATTCTCAAATGGTATACTCGGAGTAACAGGACGTTAGAATCAGAAGAAGTGAAAAAAATAATTGAAGCAAAAGAAAACCAAATCGATATATATATATTTGTAAAAAAGGATGACGACGAAGGAAGCGACTTTTATTATTTAGGAAAAGCACATTCTGATAAAAATACAGTCCAACAAGATAGTATGGAGGATGGGAAACCAGTTGTACATATGAATATGATAATGGAGGATAGTGTTGATAGTAAGCTTTTTGAATATATTATAAATGGAATAGATGATTAGAGAAATTTATACATGAATTAGATTCTTTCTACTTACCATTTAAATTTACAACCGCTATCTAAAAGGAACTATTTCAAAGTAGACTTTGCTACCGCAGTCCGTCAATATTTGGAAAAGGAAAATATTATTTAATAATCGGAGATTAAGTAAAATGGCTATTTATAATAAACTTGTTCGTGACAAAATACCTGATATTATCAAAAGTACTGGAAAGAAATACTCACTTAAGCAACTAAATAATAAAGAATATATTCAAGCACTTCAAAAGAAGGCTTTTGAAGAGCTTAACGAATACATAAATAGTAATACTAACAATGAAGCATTTGAAGAATTAGCGGATTTGTTAGAAGTTATTCATGCTTTTGCAGAATATCATGGTGGATCATTTGAAATGGTAGAAGATATTCGTATTAAAAAGCTATCGGAAAGAGGAGGGTTTAAGGAGAAAATCTTCTTACTTGAGGTTGAAAATTAAGTTGGGTTCGACCCTAATGATTTAGTGGGTGAAAGACAATGAGTTTCAAATTACAGGTCGGTGAGATGAAAACCGAATATTTAACGGATAAAGAAATTTGGGGGCATTTTAATTATATTTTTTCGTCAAAATCTAGGAATTCTACTACCTATAAATTTGTTCTAATTAAATCTATTTTGGAAAACCTATACAATGTTAATGATAAATTGGAATTATCTTATTCAACTTTATTTTCAAGTTTTGCGAAAATTTACTGGAATATGGTTATCCACCATAATCTTAATCAAATTAACATGTATGGTAAAAAGGCAGAAGTACAAACAATACTTTATGATATTCAGATACAAAATCAAATCCCTAATACATTAGTATTTGATAAACTGTCTAGTGATATCCAAGTAGATATTATTAATAGTGTGAAGAAGAAATGTAAAATCAATGTAATGGGGGCCATTTATGGTGATACCGGCTGTACCATTTATGATTTTGACAATAGCAAGGAACAATTAAGGCTAAATCCGACTTATTATGCCTTTATGCAACGGTTTCAACGAGTGTTAAATTATTTAACCAATTACCATCTTGCTTTATTTTTAGAAAAGTTTAATGAAAATGGTGATACGACGAATTTGCTGTTGAAGGTGGAAAATGTTTCTAAGAGATCCTCTCTCGATCAGTTTTACCAGATTCTTTCCTCTTTCTATAATGGCAAATGTTTCTATTGTGGAAAAACGATTAAGAATGGAAATTCGCATGTAGATCACTTTATTCCATGGAGTTTTGTTCAAGCCGATCAACTTTGGAACTTAGTAATTGCTTGCAGTAATTGTAATTTATCGAAAAGTGATAAATTAGCGGAAAAGGTATTTCTACATACTGTAATTGATCGGAATGAGACTTTTATCTCGATGCCTACTATTAAAAAAAGAGAAGACATGCAAGTTTATTCTAGTAGTAAGCTTAAAGATTTATACAATTATTCAATGGAAAATGGATTTACTGAATTTTTGGAAACCAAAGAAAATATGGGGTTAATTGTATTTCATAAAATGGACAAGAATTAATGTTGATTACAAGCCATATCCCTTGGAAGAGGATAAGGAAAGGGAATCTCGCTCTTATACATAGGAATGACAAGGATGAAGGAGTATCTTTGTTTGTCGTATTCAGGTGAATCGGAGTATACGAATTAACTGGATAAGATAGTGTATGAGAGTAAGCAGAATTAGAGAGGCTCAACTAATATTATATCTTGGAGAAATAATTTTACACAAAAAAGGATTGAAACATATGTTTTCGTATAAGTTAGATACGGGAATAAAAAAATAATAATTTAAAGGTTGGGACGGAATCAGAATGATCGTTTACGAAGCAACCAAATCAGAATTTCTGGACGATGTTTTTCAGGATGAACTTGTGAACAACATTTGCAGAAATTATCATTCGAAAATTGGCCGTATCAATGAACGGGAAGTGCGTACCTGGGATAATTCTATGCAATATATGTACCGTGTATTAATGGACAGTGAAATTCCGCAAGATGCCGGGATTGCGATTGAATTTAAAATTCCCTATACCTCGAAACGGGTTGATTTTTTAATCTCTGGTAAGAAGGATGAAAAAAATAATGTTGTAGTTGTGGAACTAAAGCAGTGGCAGTCTGTCGAGGTCATTCGCGGGAAGGAAGCCATCGTGAAGACAGTCATAAATCGTGGATTAGTGGAGACCACACATCCCTCTTATCAGGCATGGTCTTATGCTTCCTTAATAAAAGACTATAATGAAAATGCTCAAAAAGAAGATATCAATTTATATCCTTGTGCGTATTTACATAATTACATCGATCAAGGTGATCAAGATCCACTGACAGATCAAGTTTACCATTATTATATTGAACAAGCCCCTGTCTTTATTAAAGGACAAGCCAGGAAACTTCGTGATTTTATTAAGAAATATATTCAATATGGTGACAATAAAGAAAATCTTTACAAAATTGAAAATGGCAGAATTCGGCCGTCGAAATCATTACAGGATTCTTTAAATAATATGCTTAAAGGGAATCCTGAGTTTGTGATGATTGATGACCAAAAAGTGGTCTTTGAACAAGCAATTCACCTTGCGCGTGAGGCATTAAGAACGAATACGAAACAAGTTTTAGTTGTAACAGGGGGACCTGGGACTGGAAAATCAGTACTGGCGGTCAATTTGCTCGTTGAATTAACGAAACAAAGAATGGTTTGTCAGTATGTAACTAAAAATGCAGCTCCAAGAAACATATACGCGGCAAAATTAAAACAGGATTTCCGTAAAGGACTAATTGATAATTTGTTTAAAGGGTCCGGGAGCTATGTGGATGCTCCATTAGATGAGTTTGATGCTTTAATTGTAGATGAAGCCCACCGATTAAATGAGAAATCAGGCATGTTCTCTAATCTTGGTGAGAACCAAACGAAAGAGATTATCCAAGCTGCCAAGTTTTCGATCTTTTTCATTGATGAACGGCAGCGCGTAACGTTAAAGGATGCAGGCAGTATAGAAGAAACTGAAAAATATTCAATAGATTTTGGGGCAAATCTTACCAAAATGAATCTAGAATCACAATTCCGTTGTAATGGCTCTGACGGGTATTTGGCTTGGATCGATGATGTCCTCCAGATCCGTGAAACGGCAAATGCCCATTTTATTGGGGGGCAATATGATTTCCGTGTTTTTGACGATCCAAAAGAATTAAGTACTGAAATTGAAAAACGAAATTGGGTAAGTAATAAATCTCGTATGGTGGCTGGATATTGCTGGAACTGGGATAAAGTAGGCCAAAGTAATCCCGAATACTATGATATAGTACTAAATGAATTTGATTTCAAGATGAGTTGGAATCTTGGGAGTTCAGCCACTTGGGCGATTGATGAAGACTCGGTGCAACAAATAGGGTGTATCCATACATGTCAAGGACTGGAATTCGATTATGTAGGCGTCATTATTGGCGAAGACTTAAGATTTGAAAATGGTCAAGTGATAACGGACTATACGAAACGCGCTAAAACTGATTCATCCTTAAAAGGGATCAAAAAGATGTTGGCCAGCGACCCCGAAAAAGCAAAGAAACTGGCTGATGAAATTATTCGAAATACATACCGGACTTTAATGACACGTGGTCAAAAAGGATGTTATGTGTTTTGTACAGATCCAAAACTGGCTGAATATTTTAAGGAAAGATTTCAAACGAGTAATACTGAATACGAATCGAACGAGTTTTTCAAATCGTGGTCGGAAGTAGCCGAAGGAAAAGAGGATTATTAAAGTTGAAATCCTAGGAAAAAAATGTTGTAGGCTCTTTAAGCTGCAGCATTTTTTTATTTCGATAGTTTGATGAATTTCTGTATTTTTTGGAAAATTGCACCATATTATATAGTTAATTAGTAAGGGGAGTGCAAAATGAAACATGCGTTGGTGATTGGCGGGACAGGGATGTTATCTGATGTATCTTTGTGGTTAGTAAATAAAGGGTATCATGTTTCGGTAATTGGTCGAGACCATAATCGAATGGACAGATTAATCCGAAATTCAAAGAATGAATCACTCATCACTCCAATACTTGTTGATTATAAGCTTGATATTGAATTAAAAGAGCAGCTTAGAAGTTCAATTAAAAAGAATGGACAGTTTGAAATCGTCGTAGCTTGGATCCATTCAGGCGGTGAGAATGTTTTAGATATTCTAGCAAAAGAAACTTCAAGCAATAATGCTCCATGGAAATTGTTTCATGTCCTTGGAAGCAGGGCTAATTTAGATCAGGTTGAAAAGAATGTTCCTTTGAATGAAAATTGTCAATATCATCAGATTCAACTAGGTTTTGTCATTGAGGGAGAAGGATCCAGATGGCTGACCAATGAGGAGATCTCAAATGGAGTCATTGAATCTATAAAAAAGGATAGACCTAGACATCTGATCGGAGTTTTAGAACCAGCATCAATGAGACCATTATAAATGAGTCATGAAGGCTGTTAAATTGCCGATTTTCGATTATTTTTCATTGAGTAAATCTTTTTTGCATAATGGCAACATTAGATCAAAGATTGACTTTTACTAACCTACATATTAAAGCGAAAAATATTCTAAGTGTAAAAAGGGCGATATTTTCGTTCTTTTTTATTTTTAAGCGGAATATTTGAACTGGTTCAAAAAACGTTCAGACTTTTTGAATGCTATGTGATATACTGAGCAAATTACTCTTTAATCAAAATAAAAGGATTATAATAACAATGTAATCAAGTTAATAATACTAATTAATAAAAGGGGGCTTTTATATGTTTAACAAATTTTTAAGACAAAATAAACTAGCTGCTTTCTTTCTTACTTTATACGTTGGATACGAATTTTTAATGGCTGGCTTTGAAAATATTTATGGCGAAAAATTTGATGCTTCTGGATTTTTAGCAGGAGCTAGCTGTTGCTAAACCTGTTGTTGGGCCAACTGGCAGTGTCATACATCCAACTTATGTTGCTTTCTTAAAACACTTTGCATTACCAAATGCACATCTATTTAATGTATTAGTACCATTTGGTTAATTCTTGATTGGCTTAGGTTTAATCCTTGGATGCCTGACAACAACTGCCGCATTCTTTGGACTTGGCATGAACTTCTCTTACGTATTTGCTGTTACTGTTTCTACTAACCCATTAGACATTTTACTTGGTGTCATCATTCTCGCTGCCGGCTTCAACGCAGGACGGATCGGCTTAGACCGTTGGGTGATCCCCTTCATTCGTAAATTTGCCGCAAAAGAAAATCTTACTGTTCATAAAGTTAAACAAAGTGCTTAACAGAAGGCTCAATTTTAAAAATCAAAAACTTGCATACTTTAATCAGAAACCAACAGGTTAAATTATATATCCCCTATAATTCATAACCTGTTGGGGTGGAAAAGTACAACACTCTTTTAAAGGGTGGGGTATTTTTTGTTATTGGTGACTTACTGTTTTTGGAGATGGATCACAAGAGGCTAATTTATTCTTTTTATAAATGCCGCAAGAATCTAGTCACGAAATAAGGAGATGTTAAAGTAGGTTTATAAAAGAAAACGATATACAACAAAGTTTAAATCTCAAATCGTGCTGAGGATCTAAAAGAAGAAAAAACCATAAATGAAATTGCTTCCTTTCATGGGATCCATGTAAAGCAAATTCGTCAATGGCGAAATGCTTTCCTTGAACAAATGCCCCAAATATTTGCAAAAGACAATAAAAAGGCTGATCAGTTGAAAGCTGAATATGAACAACAAATCGAAAATCTATATGCTGGTTGGGAAAGGCCAAGCACTTGACAGTATCATAACCGAAAAACTATGGAGAACGCTCAAGTATGAAGAAGTCTATTTAAAAGAATACGTGACTCTTTAAGAAGGAAGAATAAAGTAGGATGAATCGCTTACAAAAAATTCACACTATCCTCTGATGCCCCAGTGAGCACCTCGTGCTTCAAAAAGCAGACATTCATAATTGGTTTCTGACTCACCTTAAAAATATTAAATTAGTGTCTTGACGAAGGGGGCCACTTTAGACCATGAAATACGAATGAGTGCATAAGATAAGATTGAGGAATTGGAGAAAGGAGTTGCTTCAAAGAGGAGTAGGAGGATAAATTCGAGGGTTTCTCAAAATGGAAAAGAATTTAGTTCCCCTTTCATAACAAAATTTCCATAATCAATAACAGTGATGGTATCTCTATTAGATAGGGCTAAATTGTCCCTCTTTAAATCATGAGGTATAATTCCATAAGTTAGGAATTGGTTTTTCAGTCGTAATATCATATTTGGTGTAATTTCAGGAATTTTTCTCGTCAGCTTCTTCATTATGATCCAACCATGACCATACTGTATGACTGGGCACAGGCTGTTTCTTATTTTCGGAGAACACTTATTATATATTTCATATTCAGTTTTATTACTTTCAATCCCGGAATTTGAAATAGCGACTTTAAGTACATATCCATTCCCCAAATCATAAACTATCCTAAAAAAACCATTTCCAATGATATCGTAATTTAACTTTAAACTTTTCTTAGCTACACTAATCCGATGATTTATATCCCAATAGCCCCTTTTATTCATATTTACAATCCATGAATCAATAGTTCGTTGATCATTACTAGATAAGATGTTTTGATTAGAATTTAATCCTTCACTTTTAGACATAATAACCGACACCTCCTAAATCAAATTAGTTTGGCATGCATAAATGTTTTCCTGAAAAAAGACGATTAACTGTTTTAATAGGAATTTATGTTTGCAACTATATAAACTCTTGCTTTATTTATCTTATTTTGCGAGAAAGCAAAGGGTATGGGGCATGTCCTAGTTTTACATAAATAGGTACGAGTTATAACACCAAATCAGAAGGACACAATTAAGATATATCAGGTCAATTATGTTGGAAAAAGTGCCAGGGCAAGCAAAAGCTTGTCCTTTTATATTGTCATCAGTCCAATACTTGTCGGCTTAGACCGTTGGTTGATCCCGTTCATTCGTAAATTTTCTGCAAAAGAAAATCATACTGTTCATCATGTAAAACACAGTGCTAAACCTAAGGCTCAATTCAAACCATCAGGTCAAATTATATATCCGCTAAAATTCATAACCTGTTGGGACGGAAAAGTACCTCACTCTTTTAAAGGATGGGGTACTTGTTATTATTGGTGACTTTATGTTTATGGCGATGGATCACAGGGCTAATTGATTCTTTTATTTCATTTATTTCTCTTTAAAAATGTTAAATAGTAAAATATCTTTTAATATAGAAATAATACTATTATTTTTTTTATAAGGTAGATGGGAATATTATTTGAGACACCATTCGAATTAAACGAGAAAACCCCATCTGAATTGCAAAATATTTACCACTGGAAATTAAAATCCCTGCTGTATAAGTTGTTTGTAAAGCATTTCCATGGATATACTTTTCATTAGGTAATTAAAGTATTAATAAAAGATGAGGGAACAAAATGGGGAAAAAAGAAAAACGAATCAGTGTCGAGCTGAATCTAACGGGATTAAGACTCTGCCAGATCATGAAATCAAAACGATTTTAAGAGGGGCAGATGATTTAATCATGAGCGGAGGGCGTGGAATGCTTGCGAAAATTCTTGCGGGTTCCAAAGATAAAAAGCTGTTAGAACTTGAATTGGATGACAGCCCTGTGTATGGTGCATTCAAAGGTCTTACGCAAAAAGAAATTCTTGCGAAAATAGACTGGATGATCCTCCATGACTTTTTAGATATTGATTATGATGGCAGACTACCGCTGCTTGTTTTTACTGATAAGGGCTGGGAAATTGAACGCGATACGTACACAGATGAACTTATGGATAGGCTTATCGAAGCAGCCCAACATCAATTATATGAATTTGTCGAGAATTTAAAGGATCGCAACCGAGGTATGATTCATTTATTATTGGATAAAATTGCGGTCTCCGGAAAGAAAGATTTCATTACCATTTTAAAAGCATGGCAAATAATCGAATATAAAAAAGTTAAAGCAAAAATTCAAGAAGTGATTGATATTTTAGAGCAAATAGAAAGACCCCTAGAGAATGATTCAGATCAAGACGTTCTCTCTTTTTCTGCCAATAAAAAATGGCTTTCGAATCCGGTAGAAATACGCAAAAAACTGGAAGGAAATGTTTGGTGTTCTTCTTGTCGTGATGCTGTTCAAATTGAAAATTATGTGGTTAAAGAATCACCTCATGGAATTATTTTGGAAGGAAAATGCCGAAAATGCGGAGGAGCAGTAGCAAGATTTATTGAGTAAACATCATTCAAATAGACGGCTTCAGAAATATTAGAGAACATAACTACCATAAGATTCTTCTTGGTATTTTAAAACAAATTTACGAAAAAGCATTTGACGGATTTTACAAAACTTTACACTCGAGATTCTGCAATTCTATGCATACATTTCATTTTTTAAAGGTAAAAAGGGCGGTATTTTCGTTCTTTTTTATTTGGCTTGGTTCCGTTTTATAGACAGCAAGGAATATGAGAATACCTCATCGAATAAGAAAAATATGTTGGTCAAATTGTGTCTGTTTACTGTCACCGACACGAACACAAAGCTTCGGCTTTCTGCTTATTCTTATTAAGCTAACGGTCAGGATATTGTTGCAATCTATTATGAAAAACCAATGATTTATTGCCGAAATATGGTATTATTGAATAAGTATTGGGAATTCAAAAACTATTTTTCTTATACTAAGTGAGACCCCACTTTATTTCAGAAAGGGAGACCATAATTTGATTTATTATGCTATTGCATTATTCGTCTTATTAATTGATCAATATTCCAAATGGATTATTAGGAATAAACTTAGTTTGAATGAATCCCATCCTATGATTCGAGATGTCCTTCAAATCACTTCAATCCGTAACAGAGGAGCGGCTTATGGTATTTTAGAGGGGCAACATTGGTTGTTTATTGCAATTACGTTCATTATTATATGTGGAATTTTGTGGTACATTCGCAAAGTGTTGAGAGAAAAGAGGAAAATCTTAGCAATTGCAAGTAGTTTTATTTTAGGTGGGGCGATCGGGAATCTTACGGATCGAATATTTTTCGGTAAAGTGGTAGATTTCATTCAATTTAATTTTCATTTTACAATTTTCGGACATTTGTTTTATCCGCTTCAGATTTTTAACATAGCAGATTCAGCTATTTTTTTGGGTGTTGTACTTATTTTTACCAATGCCTCTTTTGAATGGATAAAAGAGAGCAAAGTTAAGAAAGCCTATTAATTAAACTAACGTGGACGATAACTCAATTAACCGCCTTTTCACAAAGGCGGTTTTCTTATGGTCACTAATCAACATTAGAATTTAATATAGCCTTTTATTTAAGCAGGATTCCAAAAACGTTTAAACCTTATTGTCACAAATACATAACCCATTGATTTCAGCTTATCCTTTTTTCGAACAGAGGGTTTAAAGTTCCTTGCAACAGAGTAAGTTCATTTAAAAGCTCCCTACAAATAAAAAACACCATCCTTTCCATGATCGTACAGAAATAATAGTGTTTTGTACGTTTGGAAGATATCATTTTCCTTAGTTAGATAGTTAGTGGGCGGTACCCCTAATTGAAATACGTTAAGGCAAACCCAATATTGAAACCCCATTTCCTCATGAGAAATGGTGTTATTTATATTCGTAGGATTCTAAGTTGCTTAAACCTACTAATTGGTATATTAAAAGAAAAATTGATTTTTCATTGTAAAATAATAAACAAGAGTTAATAGAGCTAAAATGGAAAAGTTATAAAAGCTAAACTTTATAAGGTACATTTTACTTTTTTGTGGATCTTTTTTAATAAAAAGTTTATATGAAATGACACTTGCGAGGGAAGCAACAATCGTACCTAGTCCTCCTAAATCCACACCAACTAATAAAGGCTGCCATTGCACGGTGAATTTTGATAAAAAGATCGCAGCTGGCACATTGCTGATCAGTTGGCTTAAAATGATGGAACTGAAGAAGATAGATGTTGGACTTTTGAGATTTTCGGTTGCAAATGAGTGTACTACCTTTAATTCCGATACGTTTCCTATAAATATAAAAAAACATATAAACGTAATCAGCAATAAATAATCAATTTTCTTGAGTAATTTTATATCAAGGATATATGCGGTTCCCAATACGATGATGAACACAAGTTTGTAGCTTAAAACTCCTAGTATGGATGCAGATATGATGCAAAATAGAATTCCCCAAACGGTTGCCTTATTTTTATTTTTTATAGGAATCGTCGGAAGTTCCATTTCCAGTGTTTTACTCTTCAATCTTTGATTAAGAAAGAATAACAGAATAATTCCAAGAACCACTAATAGAAGGATGGTGGTGAAAAATTTTATGGGCTCTATTCCGTAGTAAGTAAATATGAAAAGATTTTGAGGATTCCCCATAGGAGTTAGGCTGCTTCCGATGTTAGCCGCAATGGTCTCTAGTATAATCGTATCTAACATAGAAGTTTGTATAATCTTACTAATTATAAGTGTTAATGGTACAAATGTTAATAATGCCACATCATTCGTTACGAGCATGGAACTAAAAAAGCATAATAAAATTAGGATGGCTGAAACACTTTTACTATTATGACATTTCCTCAGTATAGCAATGGCGAACTTATCCAATAGTTTAAGGTCTTCCAGAGCCTTAACTGCGAGCATAAGATTAAATAAACTGATTAATACTTTAAAATTAATATATTCTATTTTTGGTGCATGGAATAAACAGCTTAGGATGGCTAACAAGAGTGATATGGTAAATACAATGTCTTTTTTTAAAATTCCAAATTTCAAGATCACTTTTTTTACGTTCTTCAAATAAAGATATACTTTCATCAATTCCCCTCCAGTTCCATTTATTCTACTACATTCTCCTGGTACTTGCATTTGAAACCTCAACGGACCCAAAAAGCACCATATTTGCTATGCGATCGCAGAAGAAATTGCTTTTTTTCGTTATAATGATTTGTCTTGGTATGATGGGCATGGGGGACAGGTAACAAATGCCCGTACTGTTGACTTTAAATCCTAAATAAAAAATCCCCTTATCTTTTTTAAAATAAGGGGGATTAAAGGGATTAAAGTTTATTCTGTAAAAGTTTGTTATTTAATTGCTTTGCTCACTTTTAACTTCTTTCCTTTGATCGTCGCATTCTCCATGGCTTGTAAAACTAGTGAACCCTTTCCATTCAGAATATCAACATATGACATATGATCGTGGATGGTTATAATGCCGATATCATCTGCTGTGACTCCAGGGATTTTTGCGATCGTTCCCACAAAATCAACAGCACGAATTTTCTTCTTTTTTCCGCCGCTGAAATGGAGTTTCATAATATCTTGATTGATTCGGGCTGTTTTATTATTTCTAACAACTCGCCTGCCGCTAAGTTTTTCTTCGAAAGCAGCTTTACCGCCAGCCACATCCAAGTGGCTAGGAGCTTCTATAGCAGGAATCTCAAAGCCGATGTATTTTTCAATTGCTTTCATGAACTTTCCTTCAAAAGGTGTCGAAAACGTAATGGCTTTTCCTCTATTTCCTGCACGGCCTGTTCTCCCGGTTCGGTGCACATAGCTCTCTTTTTCCAAAGGAACATCATAGTTGATGACAAGTGTCACATTATCAATATCAATCCCTCTGGCAGCTACATCGGTGGCCACCAGATAGCGGAAGTTCCCCAATTTGAAACCTTCCATAACAGCAAACCGGTCTTCTTGTTCTAATCCTCCATGGAGTCTTTCACAAGAATATTTCGCTTTTTCTAATTCGCTGTACACAGCATCTACATGTTCTTTGGTTCGGCAGAAAATGAGGCAGCTGTCTGGATTTTCTACAACCGTGACGTCTTTAAGCAGTGAAATCTTTTCTTCTTCTTTCACTTCCATTACAAAATGCTCAATGGTATCGGCCGTTACCCCGGTGGATTCAATTTCAATATGAATTGGATCTTTCATATATTTATGACAGAGATTTTCCACATCTTTAGGTAAGGTGGCAGAAAAAACCATCGTTACTCGCTCTAAAGGCAGCTCTTTGATGATCTCTTCTACTTCATCGATAAAACCTCTATTCAACATCTCATCTGCTTCATCAATGATAAGATACTTTATTTGATCTAAAACTAGGGTTTCTCGTTGAATATGGTCCATGACCCGTCCTGGTGTACCCACGACTACATGAGTTTTTTGTTTTAATTCCTCCTTCTGTTTTGTAAAAGGTTCTTTCCCATAGACGGCCACCGCTTTAATGCGTTTAAATCTTCCGATATTTGTAATATCTTCACGTACTTGAACTGCAAGCTCCCTAGTTGGAGTAAGAATTAAGGCCTGTGGTTTTTTTTCCTCCCATTCCATCATTTCACAAACAGGAATGCCAAAGGAGGCAGTCTTACCACTGCCTGTTTGGGATTTTACGATAAGATCTTGATTTTCCATTGATAATGGAATGACTTTACTCTGAACTTCTGTTGGCGTTTCGTATTTTAACACAGCTAGTGCTCTTTTTATTTCATCGCTTACATGATAATCCGCAAAACTTCTTTTCGTCATTTCTTAACCTCGTTTTTTGTTTTTTCAGACATATGTATAGAATTCTCTTAAAGAAATTTCATATGCATATGGTTCATTATACTTGAAAAGTGCCGAAAAAATCGGTTTTTATTTTAAATTTTAGCTCTGTTATAGCTGAATATTGAATCCACCGTGTTTGAAAAATAATCGGTAAAATTCCGTTTAAATTGGGAAATACACCTATTTCCTTAAAAATAACGGAAGTTTTTCCTTTTATATTATCCAAAACAGTGGGTTTTGTCTTATTTAGAGAAGTTAATCGGAATATCTACGCCTATATCTGCTTCTTAAACTTCCTCTATATACATTAGCCGGAAATTCTCCGCTTTTGAATTCTCTTGCCTGCAAAAAAAATCAACAATGAATAATAACAGCTAAATTTTAAAAAATAACCTTTGCGGATTATTTCTTTGAAACTAACTTGTATATGACATTTATCATGGTCTGTACCTGACACCTGCTACTTACAAGGTGATATTTATTCCACTATAATAAACTTTATCAATATAAAGGAAGGGAATTTGAATAAATTGACCTTAAAAAATACTTCTAATTTAAAAAAACAAGTTGCTCCTTATGAAAAATCAACGACGAAAGAAAGTGTTTGGCAGCTCATCAATACCGTCGTACCTTTTTTAATCTTATGGTACCTTGCTTATAAAAGTTTATCTGTTTCTTATTGGCTATCACTCGTTCCTTCTGTGATCGCAGCTGGGTTTTTGGTTAGGATTTTCATTATCTTTCATGATTGTACCCATCATTCCTTCTTTAAAAGCCGACGTGCCAATCGAATAGTTGGAACCTTTATGGGGGTTTTAACCATTTTCCCGTTTGATCAATGGGGATATGAGCATGCTGTCCATCACGCTACAAGTGGGAACTTAGATAAGCGGGGGACAGGAGATATTTGGACACTCACAATAGATGAATATGTGGCAGCACCATTAAGGCTGCGTTTGGCATATCGTTTTTATCGCAATCCTTTTGTTATGTTTGGATTAGGTCCGATATATGTTTTTCTGCTTAAAAATAGATTTAACCGAAAAGGTGCAAGAAAAAAGGAACGTATGAACACTTATTTGACGAATATATTGATTGTAGCGTTAGCAGGATTCCTCTGCTGGGCTGTCGGATGGCAGGCGTTTCTTTTAGTACAAGGAACGATATTTATGCTATCAGGTTCAGCGGGCATTTGGCTGTTTTATGTCCAGCACACTTTTGAAGATTCTTATTTTGAAGGGGATCAAGATTGGGAATATGTAAAAGCAGCAGTGGAAGGAAGTTCTTTTTATAAGCTTCCAAAATTTATTCAGTTTCTTACTGGGAATATTGGCTATCATCATGTTCACCATTTAAGTCCAAGGGTTCCCAACTATAAATTGGAGGAAGCACACAATCACACACTTCCTTTACAAAACGTACCGACGATCACACTTGCTACAAGCCTGAAATCTATACGTTTCCGCCTTTGGGATGAGGAAAATAAGAAATTTGTGAGCTTTAAAGCGATCAAAGGTTTAACAAAAAGCAGTGTTTCAGCTCAAGTAAAACCTGAAATTTAACATATCATTTATGGCTGACTTCTCTTTTTTTTAGAGGAGTCTCTGCTTTAAAAGCTGCTGACAGATAAGGAGAGAAATAGGATGATTCGAATTGTCATTGCTGAGGATCAGGGATTGTTGTTAGAGACAATTAGTTCCCTCCTTAATTTGGAAGAAGATATGGAAGTGGTTGGGAAGGCAAGTAATGGAGAAGAGGCTCTAACTCTTGTTGGTCGATTGAAGCCCGATGTTTGTATTATGGATTTAGAGATGCCTGAAAAGGACGGACTTGAGGCGGCCGAGGCTTTAAATCCATCTGAATGCAAAATTATCATTTTAACAACCTTTGCAAAGGCAGGTTATTTTGAGCGTGCATTAAAAGCAAATGTAAAAGGCTATCTATTAAAGGATGGCACAAGCAATGAATTAGTCTGTTCAATTCGCAGCATAATGGATGGTAACAGAATTTATGCTAACGAACTAAGCGACTTAGATTCGAGTTATTACGAACGGGACACGAAAGGCTTAGCGCAGATTGCTGGTAGGAATTGTAATCAGCAGAGAAACACCTATGGAATGGTCAGACATTATATTTCAACCATCATGGATAAAATGAAGCTGCCGACCGGGTAAAAATAGTTGTAATGTTTTCGTGAAGAAGTAAGCCCGATTTAAAGAACTTTCTTTAATTAAAATTCACAAAAAGCCGATTTCGAAATCGGCTTTTTTTTCAGGAGTTTTAAATAATCACCGTCTCCACCTCAAGAGGATGAAGAGCATTCGTCATATTGATAAAAACAAAGGCATCATACCGTTCCGCCATGACAGAAGGGACGTAATTACCGAAGGATTCGTACCTGGGATTGTACACAACGCCAATGGCCCGGTGACCTATCCGTTCTTTATATTCATGGCGGTTATTCTCATTGAAAATAAGCAGTTTATCATAAGGTCCGGCCTCATGCAGTAGATCTTCCCAGCTCCCTTTTTGAGCAGGTGGTACCACCATACGTTCCAAATTCACACCCCATTCGTCTGAGGCAATTACCGTACCACGGTGGGTGCCAAATCCTACAATATAAATATTCTCATTACCTTCCTGTTCTCTTAAAATTTGTCCAACATTTAAAAGGCCTTCATCTGCCATATCTGTGGCCCGTGCATCGCCTACATGGGTATTGTGCTCCCAAACAATTCCTTTTGCGGTTTGGCCATAATAAGAACTAATTTTATTCAAGATCGAAACCATATGACGGTCCCGAATATTCCACGATTCATGATCATTGGTTACCATCGTTCGATAGTAGTTTTCCGCATTCGCAGTAATGATGGCATTTACCTCTAAGTTTAAACTGCTTTCTTCCTTGTCGGAAAATTCCTTTTTGTTCATCAGAATTTCGGTTAGCAGCTTTACAACTTCGTCGTAACAGCCCTCTGAATAGAACGCGGCTGATACCCCATATGTTTGCGGTTCGCGATTAAACGGTTCAAAACAGGAAAATGCTTTTTTTGCTGAGTCAAGTACAGGGGAGTTCGTTTTTTTTAGATAATGAATGATTTCATCCATCGATTCCCAAAGACTATATACATCAATCCCATAAAATCCGACTTTCTCCGAATTTGAACGATCTTTATTGTACTCCCTTAACCATTCAATTAAGTCAATTATTTCTTCGTTGGCCCACATCCAGGTAGGCCAACGGTTAAAGGATTGTAATACTTCACGGGCATCGGTAAATTTAGTTTCGTATCCTTTAACATAACGGTTTACTTGCTGACAGGCAGGCCAGTCTCCCTCAACAGCAATAAATGAATAACCTTTTTCGGTAATAAGTTTTTTAGAAAGCTCCGCACGGATTTTGTAATATTCAGATGTCCCGTGGGATGCCTCGCCTAAAAGAACATATTTTGCTTGATTCACTTCTTTTATGATGGAATTCAATCCCTCTGGATCAAGTGCAATTGCATCTCTTTTAATCGCTTGAAGCATGATATCCTGATTCAATTAGCATCCCTCGTTTATGATTGTATGTATTCAGCATTATAGGAGTTTTCTCCAGCGTGGACAGAAACCAAGGAGTCCGCATATCCCACCATTCGATTAATGATTTCGTCTGAAATCCCATAAACCAGACGATAATTTTCACTCTTGTGTAATGCAGGGTCATCAAAGATAATGGTGGTATTTATAAAGATCTCCTTTGTACCCAATAGGTTGTAATGAATGATGGCCTTACCCGCGGCCCCGCCAGTTTGCGGATCCCTGAAACTTGGCAAAAAGATATACCATTCTTCTGCAGAGGGCGAGCGGAAATTTTTTGTAAATGTCATACCATTAAGCTCATGTTCAATTTGTCTTTTTATTTCTTCATTGATTACATCCATTTCGGGGTGTCCTTTCTAAAATTGCCTAATCATTATTTTGTCAGCATCATTATTTTTTTCATTTGGGATTATTCTTAATCGCTGTTTTTTCAGCATAATAGCGTATGATTCCTATTACCTTTAAGAAGTAGAGCGAACCAAATCAATATTTAAAAAACTCCTCGAAAACTTTAAATTTGAAATCCACTATTTATGATGAATGTTCTGGGTAAAACCTTTCTATGTTCCACTTATGTCGAAAATTAAGATTCTATATTTATATAAATGAAACAATCCTAGGCAGATAAATTGGTGAAAAGACAGAATTTATTTGTTATAATAGAAATAAGAAAGTATGTTCGGTCAATTAGCATTTATATGGAATACCTATCATTCATTTCTGGGGGAGGTCAATCGAAATGTATGAAGAAATAGATCCGTATTTTATTGATACCAGTGAGGATGGTAAGATTCCCAATGATGGTAATGAAACCAGTAATAATCTTCAGCTGATGTTCTCCAGTATCAGCCGTTTTTTTGAAGAAAAAGACAAAAACAATCAGCCGAAAAAGATACTGCTTTATTGTCATGGAGGACTAGTAAGTCAGACCAAAGGAATGGATTTAACGAAACACCATTATCAGAAGATGCTGGAAAACCATATATATCCCGTTTATTTCCTTTGGGAATCGGATCTTCTTAACACATTAAAAGCCATGTTTCATACTATTCATACTGAATTAGAAAATCATGACTTGGTGGATCAAATGAAACAAAAAATACAAGTTGATAGGACTTCGCCTTATACTGATCAAAAGAAAATAGAAGATATTTTAAAAGAAGTTCATCAATCCATGACCGATCAGCCTAAAAGCAACGATTCTCATTTGGCTCCGTCACTATTACATGAATTTGGTGATTTTGTTGAAAGTCTTGCCGGCAAAATAAAAAATGAAGTGAAAGTGATCTCAGGGGAGTTGGATGATACGTATGATAAAATCATCCAATATATAGCGAAACATTTTAGCATACTGGGCAAACATATACCCGATGTCTGGGCACAAATGAAAGAAACGGCTAAAAAGATATTTCAGAATGGTGGCGGCGGAGATATTTTCATAACGGAGCTTTTAAACTATTTTGATCCTGGAAGCATGGAGATTCACATCGTTGGTCATAGTGCAGGTTCTATTGTATTATCCACTTTGCTAAATAGATTAAATGAAAAAGACCCTAAGCTGCAAGGTTTAAAAATAAAATCATGTACGTTAATGGCAGCTGCTTGTACAGAAACCTTATTCAATGAAGTTTATCTACCCGCCATTCAAAACCAGATCATAGAAAACTTCTTCTTATATACGTTAAATGATGAACTTGAGCGGGATGATACATGTTGGGAAATCTTTTATAGAAAATCGCTTCTATATGCAATCAGTGAATGTCTTGAACCGACTTTAGAACCGGAAAAGATAATCGGTATGGAAATCTATGCAGAGAAAAATGAATTTATTAATAGATTGAAAGACAGTAAACAAATGTACAAATGGATCATTTCCAATGGATGCAGGCCAGCCGACCCTATGAAAGTTGAATTTATTGGCTCAGAAGGATCTTTTGAGCTAATTAGTAAGGACAAAAATCATGGAGGTTTCAGTCAGGATATTTATACAATGAACTCGGTTATTAAATCTATAGTCGGATACGATAATATTGTTCCTTTCATACCTGATGATGAGTTTTTCAGCGATCCTTGTAAATAAATTGGTGTGGTCCTTTTTTTATCCACTATTTTTTGTATAAATATGGTTCAATATATACAAGACAATGATCTTGGAATTGTGTTACTAATGGTAAGAGGGTTTGTAATCTTTTTTCATTTTGCAACAATTTTTATCTTACTAGGTCAATATTTGATAGATTTTGCCGATGATATTTTTATAAAATGAAAATATCGACACTAGAAATGTAAGTGCTTTTATAAAATTCAATAATCATGTAAGTATGAATGTCTATCTTCGAGAAAAAATAAATGAAGAATTTATAAAGGAGATCCCATCATTTTGAACAAACAATACTTAGATTTATTGGCCCATAAATACGATCGTGAAGAAAAAGTGGTAACTGAAATTATTAATCTTGAAGCCATCCTCAATCTGCCAAAAGGGACAGAGCATTTTGTCAGTGATTTGCACGGGGAGTATCATGCATTTCAACATGTGTTAAGAAATGGTTCAGGTCGAGTAAAAGAAAAAATTAGAGATCTTTTTCAAAATGAACTATCGGATACGGAACTGAATGAATTTGCGACATTAGTGTATTATCCGGAAGAAAAATTAAAGCTAATAAGAGAGCAGTTTGGTAATAAACAAGCACTGCACCAATGGTACACAGAAATTATTGACCGTATGATTCATCTTGTTTCTTATGCCTCTTCTAAATATACACGCTCAAAATTGCGGAAAGCATTGCCCAAACAGTTTGTTTATATTATAGAGGAGCTTCTGTACAAAACGGATGAATTCACTAATAAGAAAGAATATTATACAAAAATTGTCCAGCAAATTATTTCTCTTGGACAGGCAGATAAGCTCATTATAGGTCTTGCCTATACCACTCAGAAGTTGGTTGTTGACCATCTGCATGTCGTAGGTGATATTTATGATCGCGGGCCTGCTCCTGATAAAATTATAGAAACTCTCATTGATTATCATTCTGTTGATATTCAATGGGGAAATCATGATGTCCTCTGGATGGGTGCCTTTGCCGGTTCAAAGGTTTGTTTGGCTAATATTATTCGGATCTGTGCCAGGTACGACAATCTCAGTATTATTGAAGATGTCTATGGAATTAATCTGATACCGCTTCTTAATCTTGCAGAAAAGTATTATGAAGATAATCCAGCTTTTCGACCTAAGAGCCATTCAGATAAAAAAAGGTCTGATCTGGAACTGTTGCAAATTACCAAAATGCATCAAGCGATTGCCATGATCCAGTTTAAGCTCGAAATGCCGATTATCAAGAGACGGCCGGATTTTCATATGTCAGAAAGGCTTTTACTTGAGAAAATTAATTATGATACAAACGAAATTACCCTTAATGGAAAAACTTATCCGCTGGAAAATACGTGTTTCTCCACTATTAAACCAGACCAGCCTGGTGAATTATTAGAGGAAGAAGAGCAAGTAATCAACAAACTCTTGTTTTCTGTACAGCATTCGGAAAAGTTGGCCAGACATATGAATTTCCTTATGAAGAAAGGCAGTCTTTATTTGAAATATAATGGGAATTTATTAATACATGGCTGCATTCCTATTGATGAAAATGGAAATATGGAAAAAATGGTCATTGAAAATCATACATATGCAGGACGTGATTTACTGGATGTTTTTGAACAGTATTTACGTCACGCTTTTGCACATCCGGAAGTGACAGATGACCTATCAACAGATATGGTCTGGTATTTATGGACAGGAGAATATTCATCTCTATTTGGGAAAAGAGCGATGACGACATTTGAAAGGTATTTCATTAAGGACAAAGAAACCCACGAGGAGATTAAGAATCCCTACTATCGGTTACGTGAAAAAGAGGAAATCTGCAATAAAATTTTAGAAGAATTTCATCTAAATCCTGATGAAGGTCATATTATTAATGGCCATACACCCGTTAGAGAAATAAAAGGAGAGAATCCTATTAAGGCAAACGGAAAAATGATTGTCATTGATGGTGGATTTTCCAAGGCGTATCAATCCACTACTGGCATTGCTGGATACACGTTATTATATAACTCTTATGGCATGCAGTTAGTCGCACATGAAAAGTTTAGTTCAAAAGAAGACGTTCTTCTAAAAGGGTCAGATGTTTTATCCGTAAAGAGATTGGTGGATGAAGAACTCGAAAGAAAAACGGTTCGAGAAACGAATGTTGGGGAGCATTTATTACAACAAATTTCTGTTTTAAAAAGTTTGATGGAATATCGGTATATGAATTGAACACCCCATCCATGTTGAAGCAGAAAGAGTTTGGAAGTAAAAAAGAGATTTTACTCGAAAATAGTAGAAGGGACCTCACTTTTTCAGGGAGGTCCCTTTTTCTTAGTTCACAGCTGTTCACAAATTGTGTGAAAAACTATGTTCATTTACAACAGATTGTTTTTAAGTTTCCTCCAAATTATCAATGGAGACCAGCCTTTTTTGATCGTGAGTTCCTCTTTGGCAAACTAACGCCATGCTGGAAGTGTCTTCAATGCTGTCAATCCAAACTGGTATACCGTGATAATGGACCGATATTTCCTCTTCGGATGCTAATATTTCCTTCACTCTATTCAGGTTCATTATGATCACCTCGATGATAGTATCCCAAAAAGTGATCATCTTATTAGTCGTATTTAAAACATTATTATGGATATGATATTCCATTATCTAATTATTATAAGACTTTCCATCTTTATAAAAGGAGCGATCACCGTTGGGCTTTGATCATACGCAAAAATGCACATTTCAGCTGGAAAATGATTTGGGGAATCTGGAAGTAATCGGTGAAATCAGAGGGGACAGTGACATTCCTTTTTATGACGATTTAAAATTTAAAGCCGCCATTTCTTTGCTGAATTCCATCGATAAAAAGAACTTCAGTGAATCAGGGAATGTGTCCTTATTCCATCATTTTATGAACGAAATAGAAGATACTATTCAAGCAATGAAACAATATGACAGATTTCAAGGGGAAATAAAAGAATTTGAATAGGATCATGTCTTTTATAAATCATTGCATAAAAAATAGATCGTCAATTGACGGTCTATTTTATTTTTCCCAGAGAGAATGTTATGCTGCTACTCATCCAGCCACCATTGAAATCCTTCTTCCTTGATCAGGGAGCTGGCGGCTTCAGGACCAAAAGTGCCTGATTTATATTCATGGAGGGGGAGCGAATTTTCTTCAAATGCATCCAGTATTGGCTGAACCCATTCCCATGACAGTTCCACTTCGCGCCAATGAGCGAAAAAGGTAGTATCTCCTGCAATTGCGTCATCAATAAGCCATTCATATGCTTCAGGAACCCCTTTATGTTTTGCTGAATAATGGATTCGAACCGGCTCGATTTCGCCATCTTTTAATGGATTCTTACTGTTTAATTGTAAGGAAACTTCTTCATCCGGACTGACTTCAATGATCAAGAGATTTGGGGCGATATCCTCTTTATCGTCTTCTTCGAAATGGTGTTTTAATGGATTTTTAAATTCAATAACGATCCGTGTGGACTTTTCCTTCATTCGTTTGCCTGTTCGAATATAGAAGGGAACTCCTTTCCAGGAAGAATTGTCGATCCATAACCGGGCAGCTACAAACGTATCGGTCTGGGATGAAGGATTCACTCCTGGTTCTTGTTTATAGCCCGGGACTGGTTGTCCTTCCATTTCACCTGCAATATATTGGCCGCGAATGATATGGGCTTGAACTTCTTCTTTTTTCATAGGGCGAATAGCTTCAACGACCTTGCGTTTTTCATTGCGTATTTCAGTACCCGTTACCTTTTGAGGAAGGCGCATCGCGGTTACCATGACCATTTGCAGCATATGGTTTTGGACCATATCCCTAATGGCCCCGGTATGATCATAATATCCAGCTCTTTTTTCTACGCCCACTGTCTCGCTAGCGGTAATTTGAACATTTGCCACATGTTCATTATTCCAGATCGACTGGAGAACCGGATTTGCAAATTCCAAGGCTTCTAGGTTTTGAATCATTGGTTTGCCAAGAAAATGATCGATTCGAAAAATTTCATCTTCCTCAAACGTTTTACTTAATGTTTCGTTCAGTTCGCGGGCAGATTGCAAATCATGGCCAAATGGTTTTTCAATCATCAAACGTTTCCATCCATTTGTATCTCCCAGACCGCTATCTTTAATATTTAAAGATATGATTTCAAAGAACTCAGGAGCTACTGAGAGATAAAACAGGCGATTCTCTTTAATTTGCAGCTCTGATTCTCTTTGTTTGACCAAATCCAGCAGTTTTTTATAATCTTCCGGCTTTTTGGCATCCAGTCGGCTATAGCGAAAGGCAGCAAGGAATTCCTTCACCGTGTTTTCATCGTCCTTTGATGGTTTCGCGAAAGTTTCAAGCGATTCTTTCACTTTTTCCTGAAAATCATCATCGGATAATTCTTCAAAGCCAAGTCCAACAATGGAAATGGGACTGGGGAGCTTTTGGTCCATAGACAAATGGTATAATGCAGGGAAAATTTTTCTTTTCGCTAAATCTCCCGTTGCTCCAAACAGGACAAATGTTAAAGAGTCCAATGAATTTCCTCCTACTAAAAAATAGTGAATGAAAAGCTCCGATCCCTTTTGTTCATAACAAAAGGGATCGTCATGTTTCGGATAATCGGAAGTCTGATTCTCTGATAATATCACCAGTATTCTCATGGGTTATTCATGAAGCTGCGCAGTAAAATTAGGAGGTAATCTTATTTTTATGTTATAATTAGTACCAGATACTAATACTAACTTATATAAATGGTCATTTATGAAAAAATGATAGCCTTAAATGGGAGATAATAATATGTCATTAGAGACGAAACATAGTATTGGAGCCTATTTTAAGTCGCTTGGAATCAACGACTGCAATAGCAAGCGAGATTTTTGGAAGAATGTGACGAAAGTGGACCCCGTGATCGCGGAAGAACTTGCGCCACTTATGAGCCGAAAAAAGAAAGGGAGCCTATATGAAGTCAAGAATCATTCACTTCCCTTAAGTTTGACGATAGAATCATGGACCAGGTCCTTTCATAAGTCCTTCCTGAATTGGCTTAACCAGCAAAAACAACTAAAACCTAAACGCATATTGGAAATTGGTTGTGATAATGGGTTGTTGGCTTGCTGGTATGCTACTTGGTTTCCGGATGCGGAGGTCATAGGCATTGACCAGTCCGTGAACGGAATCAATTGTGCCGAGGAGCTGGCTAAAAAGCAGGGGCTCACGAACGTAAGTTTTCATCGAATGAATTTTAACGAGTTAACGGAGCGCTTTTTGAAAGATTCTTTTGATCTTATAATTTCCGTAAGGACCTTTCATGAGATTATGGGACCGATTTTCATATCTAAGTATTGGTCACTGCCGGAATACTTAAGAGAAAATCCGTTGTATGGCGACATTCAGTACATACAAATTATCGATCATTTGTTAACAGAGGATGGCGTGTTTCTTTCATGTGAACGATTGGAAAACCCTGGAGATGTCGGAAAGTGGGCAAATTTGCTTAAGGAAGCCGAACTTCATGTGAAATGGGAAGAAAGTGGGATCTTGGAATATCGTGAGTTAGGAGTGAGTAAGCGGTCTCCAGTGATCTTGGCATCAAAAAGGGTGACAAGGATGTCGACCTTAGAGGGGATGGAACTCCTTTATACAAAAGGAGATCCAGTTGTTCTACAGTCTGGTAGATCTTACAACGGGGCGAAAGCAGAGTTTGCCTTCCACCGATTTCAGGAAAAAGCATTCCGCTCCGGTATGTATCTGGATATGACCAACCACTGGTATATGTTTCGATTTGAAATATGGGAGACGAACGGGTTTCTGCTAGTATACAGCTGCGGTAATGCAGGACATCGTCAGTTGGATCTGCTTCCTGCCGGAGCCTACAAGGAAGCAGAACAGCTATTGGAGGCGGCGGCAGCACCTTTTCGTCACCTCGGTCCGATTGTGCAGTACAACAGTTTGGAGGAACGCACTTAGTAGCGGATTTGTCCTTTACATAACCGTTTCACCAATTAATAAAACTTTTAATTGTTCCTGAGGAAGTTGCTGCTTTTTCCATTCTCGTTTTAGTCTTTCTAATGCTTCGGGTCCGGTATCATCCGCTAAACGAAAGGTGCCGTAGTGCATTGGGACGAAATAACGGGCATTTAATTCTATAAATGCCTTGACACTGTCCTCTGGCGAAATATGTGCGGGGGCCATAAACCATTCTGGTTCGTAAGCGCCAATCGGCATAAAAACGGTGTCAATAGAAAAACGTTCGACAATTTGTTTAAAGCCTATGAAATAGCCGGTATCCCCAACAAAATAGAACGTTTCCTGCTCGGTTTGGAAGATCCATCCTCCCCAATGGGAGGAATTCATATCGGTCAAAGTTCTGCGCGTCCAGTGCTGGGCAGGAACAAAATGAAGGGTTAAACCTCCGATTGAGCACTGATCCCACCAGTTCATTTCCGTTACCTTGTTGTAGCCTTTTCTGTTGAAAAGGAACTGCAACCCAACAGGTACAAAAAAGTGAGGATCTCCTTTTATGTTTTTTAACGTAGGGAAGTCCAAATGATCGTAATGGCCATGAGAAATGACCACCAAATCAATCTCCGGAAGATCTGCAAGAGCGATTCCCGGCTCTGTTAACCGTTTTTCAAATCCCATTCGCTTGGCGTACACCGGATCCGTTAAAATATTCAGTCCGTTCAGTTGAATTAAGAAGGAAGAATGCCCAATCCACGTATAAGAGGTTTGGCTTCTATTTTCCTGAATCGCTTGGATTTTTTTGTCGGGAGATTGTTCGATATTTACTGATAAATCTTTAACCTTAGTTCTTCGTTCTTTTTGCCATTTTCGTAGATCTTTAAATGATTTATTGCTTTTAACTTCATCCAAATTTGCGTAACGTTTCATCGCTTTTTCACCTTGATCATATAGAGATAGGTTGAGTATAGCAGGAAATCATAGGACCAGCAAAAATTACCATTGTGACGATCGCTTTTCTCTTACGTGCAAATGAAAATAGGATATGATAAATAGTTGATAATGGTGGTACACCTTTTATTGCAGGAGGTTGGTTTTGAAAAAGAAAGGGATTATTTCATTAGGAGAAGCATTTGTGGATTATATTGCCACAGATTGTACAAATACAAACTATCAACAGTTTTTGGGCGGGGCCACAGTGAATCTGGCTGTGGGCACTAGCAGACTGGGACTGCCAGTTTATTATTTGTGTAAACTGGGAACGGATTCAATCAGCCAATTTGTCAAAGAGGAATTTATAAGGGAAGGGATCGATACTGAATTTACGATCCGAACGGTATCAAAGAAAATATGCGGCGTCTATGTACATCTAACAGAAACGGGGGAAAGAAGTTTCCATTCTTACATCAATCCAACCCCGGATGAGGTACTGACTGCAGATGAATTAAAAATCGAAGCTTTTCAACGAGCAAAAATCTTTTATTTTGGTTCGGGAACCCTTTTTCAAACAAATGCAAAAAGGACAACAGAAACGGCATTAATCTACGCCAAAGAATGTACCAATCTGATTGCATTTGATGCAAACCTTCGTCTAAAGCGTTGGGAAAGTGAGGACCATTGCCGTAAAACGGTTTTGTCATTCCTTAAACATGCGGATATTGTCAAGCTTGCCGAAGATGAGTTGTGTTTTTTAATGGAAACCACTTCACTTGAGGACGGGTTAGAGAAAATGGCTGCCTGGAAGATTCCTTACCTAGTTATTACACAAGGAAAGAAAGGTGCGGTTGCAGTTCTAGAAGGAACATACACTTACGCACCTGCGCCTAAGGTAGAGGCCATTGATACAAATGGTGCCGGTGATGCATTCATGGCGGGGCTCTTATATGGCTTTCATGAAAAGGGCAGACCAACTGACCCAACGGCTTTAACAAAATATCTTGAATTTGCAAATCACATGGGGGCTGCCACAACCACTGAAATCGGATCGTTGACTGCTAAATTAGGGGAAGTCCAAAAACGATTTTTTCCCAGTTGATGATTGATTAGGTGGCCAAATGCTAATGATTAATCGCAGTATCGGACAAGCTTTCCGATGACGTTTGGACTAGATAAAGATATGTACAATAGAAAATGAGCTATTTGAATTCAATTATTCAAATAGCTCATTTTATTCTTTAGTATAAATGAGGGAACGAGGCCCCTGGCGGTCTCCATGCTGAAATTCCATATTGCATATATGGATTCGTGTGATTGTGATTGTGGTTGGAAAAATGGTGATTTGGATTGTGGTTTTGAGATGTATGGCTATAGGTATGGTGGTTATAATGAGCCATACAAGCTCCAGGTTGTCCCGGATGAGGACCTGTAGTAATATGTTGAGTCAAAGACAACACCCCGTGAAAATAGTTTTATTTATTCTATGTTCTGGAGTTTATTTTGTTTCTTATTAAAATAAATAAAACACCAATCAAGCGTGTGACACACTTAATTGATGCTATCAGGCATTTTCTGGATTAATAGGAAATGTTGTTATGCACTGCTTTTTTAAGCCGCTTGATGGATCTCGTTCTCTTGATTTTTTTTGACGGAAGCTGTATAAAAATGACCGATTAGGATTACTTGCATAAGGAACATAAACCAGTCAACAGAAATAGCCTCTTGAAACGCATTATCTGAACTAACAAAAAGCGTATCTCCGCCTAAAAGAGCATAATTTAAATTCATAAAAGCCCCAATAACTGTTGCTGCTAATCCCAATTTAGCGATGATATGATTATTTTTCCCCATCAATTTTTGAATTGAATACAGAAGGAACACAACACCCACAAATAACTCGCTTAGCATAACCATTGTTCCAAATAAATGGAAGTGGGGGATGCCTACATTTTTGAATAGAGTTGCATACGGATGAAAAGTAATATCTGAAACGGAACCTTTCATTTGTTTGTGCAATTCGTTAAAAAAGTTTTTGGTTACGACTTTGTTAAAAAAAGCAATGATCCATTGATAAGCGATGACCAAAAGCAAAAGAGGCAAAATCTTTTTTTCCATTTTCTTTCCCCCAAACATTTATTTTTGAATCGACAAGGCACTTGTCTATTCGAGGATCAGTATAATAAGCCTTTCTTAGAATTTTATTAGAATCTCCAATGAAAATAGTGGAAGAGAAAAATGATTTTCCATCATTATTACATAAAATGGTTTACCCCCAAGTAAGATTCGGTTATAATGAACCATATTTCATTTAGGATATCGAAATAAATTTGTTCAGTTGTTAAACATGGGACGCATGGGGAGATCGAATCGAGAAAAGACTCATTGTCATCCTCCTGAGATTTGAACAGGTTGCACCATCTAATAAACTATTAATAGAGAAAGGCGAGGGAATTTGAATAATCTTAGTGGAAAGAAACGAATACATCTTGCAATACTTTTAGGGTCACTTGGTCTTTTAGGACCTTTTACAATAGATACATATTTGCCCTCATTTCCAACTATTGTAAAAGATTTTCATACCACAGCTTCACTCGTGCAAATTAGTTTAACTTCCTGTTTATTAGGTCTCGGTTTGGGGCAGCTGATCATCGGGCCGTTGAGTGATGTGAAAGGGCGCAGAAAACCCTTGCTATTCTTTATTAGCTTGTACATTCTGGCTTCCTTAACCTGTTCATTTGCACCTAATATCTATTTCTTGATTATCTCTCGTTTAGTTCAAGGCTTTGCTGCTTCAGGCGGTCTTGTCATTTCCAGAGCTATTGTTCGAGATCTCTTTAGCGGAAGGGAACTGACGAAGTTTTTTACGTTAATGGTGTTGGTGGGGAACCTTGGTCCAATAATTGCACCAATTGCAGGGGGCGGCATTCTTGCATTTACCTCTTGGCATGGAGTATTTATTGCACTGGCATGTGTGGGTTTAGTGTTAATCTTTACTGTGTCATTAAAATTACAAGAAACGCTGCAGCCAGAAAAACGGGTCCCAAGTAATTTGCCGCAAATTTTGACTAATTTTGGGTCATTGTTCAGGGATCGCACATTTATCGGTTATGCACTTACACAAGGATTTACCACTGCTGGAATTTTCGCCTATGTATCTGGGATTCCTTTTGTTTATCAAAATATTTACGGGGTTACCCCGCAACAATTTAGCCTACTATTCGGGGTGAATGGGCTTGCATTGATTATTGGGAGTCAGTCAGTCGGCCGTTTGGCAGACAAGATACCAGAACGGACTTTCTTAAAAATTGGATTAGGAATCTCTTGTTCCGCTGCTGTATTGTTGCTTATCACTCTTTTATTAAAAGCACCACTTTTCGCCGTCGCCATCCCAATTTTCTTTTTTGTATCATCCATCAGTATCATTGGGACGACTTCATTTGCATTAGCTATAGAGTCACAAGGACATATCGCTGGCAGTGCCTCTGCATTACTTGGGCTATTGCCATTTGTACTTGGATCATTATCAGCGCCATTAGTAGGATTAGGTGGAGCCTATACAGGCATACCAATGGGCGTTGTCATCTTCTGCGCAAGCTTACTGGCATGTCTATCCTATTTCGTTTTAGTCCGAAAAGCTTCACTAAGGAAGGCTGATTCTGAAGCATACGTCGAGACAATAAAACAAAAATAATGAAGGGGCGATTCTGAATCCCCTATAAGTCCGGACATTTCAATGAATGTCCGGTTTTTTGGTTCTGTTAATTACGAATATTGTCCTTCATAGAGCGGATGAAGGACAAATCGAAGAATCCAGAATGAATTTTGTTCTTCATAGAGAGGTAGAAGGACAACTCGCAAAACCTATTCAAGAAATATAAACCGTCACCGATAGAATTGAAAACCATCGTTAATAAGGTATCCATAAAAGTAAGGTTATAACCAGGACTTTCGGACTACCAAAATTTACAGCTACCATCCAATTCGGATAGATGATATAGTTCTATTTGTAAGTTCTTTACGGAACTTCAAGAAATGCTTTTTCATACAGAGAAGTACTCAAGAGGCTGAAGAGGCGCCCCTGCTAAGGGTGTAGGTCGGGCAACCGGCGCGAGGGTTCAAATCCCTTCTTCTCTGCCATAATGATTTAAGGATCGTTAAAGTACTCTTGCGGGTGTGGCGGAATTGGCAGACGCACCAGACTTAGGGTGTGGCGGAATTGGCAGACGCACCAGACTTAGGATCTGGCGCCTTTGGGCGTGGGGGTTCGACTCCCTTCACCCGCACCAAATGATAAGGATTATTCCGCAGTAGCTCAGTGGTAGAGCTATCGGCTGTTAACCGATCGGTCGCAGGTTCGAATCCTGCCTGCGGAGCCATTATGGAGAGCTGTCCGAGTGGCCGAAGGAGCACGATTGGAAATCGTGTAGGCGGGTAACCCTGTCTCAAGGGTTCAAATCCCTTGCTCTCCTCCAGATATTCAGTTTCGGAGCTAACGCCTTTGGTAAGGCATCGAAGTTCTCTGCGATATTTGTTGGTTCAATTCCAGCTAGCTCAATTATAGTCCAACAAGGACACTCAGAACGGGTCAGGGCGGGAACGCAGCAGCCATCACTAGTGAAATTGTGTGGGCTATTACATAGACGAAATGTAAAACGCTGCACTCTTTGTCAAAAGAGTCTAGCGTTTTTCTTTTTTTATAGAAAGTTAACAATTTATTAGAGAAAAAGTAAATTCAGATAAATCGACAACTTTTTTAAATCCGTATGTTTATAATGGCAACAGTATAAGGAAAAGAGAAAACATGAATGTTAAAGGGGGAAATTAATGTAATTAAGCTCGATTGCTATTCTTTCTGTATAAATATGCAAAGTAATTTCTTGCAAAAAGCAGGTCCGATCGATTCACAACGTGAAAGAGTCCATTAAACCTTATACTAACACTTAAAATAATAGATTCTTTTCTTGAGATATTTATTTGACAGGAAAAGGAACTGATGGAGGAAATTACATTGGCGATTGTAAGCTACCTAAGCACATACCTCTTGGTTTCCCTGGGTATTGTTTGGCTGCTCAATATTGTTTTTAATCAGTTTTATAAATAATGCATGATCTGCGCCAAATACATAGAGGTTTTTATCTTGTGAAACGCTATTAAAGACAAACTTTGCAGAAATGAATAATCTTGAAAAAGGATTAAGAATTACTTAAAGAGCATAATTTCCCCCTGCAGTTAAATAAAATGAATGGGAGAGTATTCCGTTCGTGACTTGTTCATTTATTTTTAAAATGGGGGAAATTTATGGCTGCTATTGGATTGGAACCTTTTTTACATGTTCGTACAGCAAAAGATCCTGTGTACGCACCTGTAGGAAACAAGCTTCGATTTATTGCTGATTACACTGGTTTGCCGCAAGTATGGGAGCTCGATCGAGGGGAGGGGTGGCCTGCCCAAATTTCCTTTACAAAGGATCGAGTCAGCCTTATTAAATATGTGAATGGCACAACTGATCTCATTATTGGCATGGATGTGGATGGAAATGAAAAACAGCAATTGTACTTACTTAAGGAGGACAGCACGGTCATTGAGCTGACGAAATCACCGGAACATGTCCATTTGTACGGTGGAAGTTCACCTGATGGAAAGTGGATTGCCTGGTCCAGCAATCGCCAGAATTCTGCTTTTTTGGATATTTATATTCAAAATCTGAAGACGTTAGAAGTTCGTCTTGTTTACAGTGGTAATGGGATGTTTTCCGTTGTTACGTGGTCTCCTGATGGCAGCTCACTTTTAATTCAAAAGACAAACACACCACTTGATAATGATTTGGGAGTTTTGAATCTTTCAACGAAAAAATTAAATTGGGTAACCGAACATACCGGTGAGGCCAACTTTAAAAGCGCCCATTTCAATAAAGATGGAGATCATATTTATGTTTTAACCAATAAAGACAGAGAATTCTTTGGGCTTGCGCTGATTCATTTAAAAACGAAGCAATTAAGTTGGCTGGAGCGTGGAAATTGGGATTTTGAAAGTCTGGCAATGAATCAGGATCAAAACAAACTGGCTTATACGATCAATGAAGGGGGCATCTCCAAGGGGATGATCCTGGACTTGAATACGAGTAACATTTATACATGGAAAACACCCATGGGTGTCATTTCTAATTTAAAATTTTCTCCGGATAATAAAAAATTGGCCTATGAATTTAACGGTTCGGCCTATCCTTCTGATATATGGGAACTTGACCTTCAAACCATTCAGGCAGCGAGGCTTACATACGTATCCCGTTCGCCAGTTCTTAATGAGCGAATGACGGAGCCGGAACTCATCAACTACCGTTCTTTTGACACTCTCCAAATTCCCGCATTTTACTATCAACCTAAAAACGCCTCAACTAAATTGCCAGTAGTCCTTTATCTTCACGGTGGACCTGAGAGCCAAAGCCGTGCGGTTTATAACCCTATTATTCAATACTTAATCAATCTTGGCTATGCTATTTGTGCTCCAAATGTTAGGGGCAGTACGGGCTACGGAAAAACGTATACCCATTTGGATGATGCTCAGAAAAGATTAGATGCTGTAAAAGATTTAGTTTCATTAGTGGAATGGTTGAAGCTGAATCGAAACATCGATTTTAATAAGATTGGCATCATGGGTGGCAGCTATGGGGGGTTTATGGTTCTTGCAGCGATTTGCCATTTTCCAAAATATTGGTCTGCGGCCGTTGATATTGTCGGCATCTCGAGTATTAGAACGTTCCTCCAAACAACAAGCCCATGGCGCAAGAAACAAAGGGAGGCGGAATATGGAACGATCGAAAAAGATGGAAGATTCTTTGATCAGATTGATCCATTACATCATACAGAGCACATTATATCTCCGCTATTGGTTCTCCACGGGGAAAATGACGCACGCGTTCCAATCAAAGAGGCTGAACAAATGGTGAATAAGTTAAAAGAAAGAAGTCACCCGGTTGAATTCATCCGCTTCAATGATGAAGGACATCAATTCGTAAAACTTAAAAATAAACGTACGGCTTATAAAGAAATCGTAAAATTCCTCGAACAATATCTGGGTAAATAAGGCATCCATTCGAGAGGAATTCTGTTTTTCATCATCATGTTTATTTTCGGTAAATTTTAATAATCAGGAAGGGTTGTCCTGTACGAAAATGTTGCACTTTCATATTTTATATGGAAAAGGAATTTATCATTGGAGGTGCATAAATGGAAGATCAAGAACCGGAACCAGAAATAAACATTGTTCCAAAAGGGGTTGCACTGAATTTTATTTTTTTTATTATGTCGATCGTGATTTTGGGAATGGGTTTTTTTGTTGGAAAGTAGATTTTATAAATGCTATTGGCTTTGTTAAACATGGCTGTTGATGTAATCAACAACGTTCTTTAACAAAGCCATTTTAATAAATTGGTCACATGGGGATTACGATCGTACCCCCTATTTGTTTTAATAAAAATGTAAACGACAAGATTTTCTTATTGGTATTTTTTTAATACAATTGCTGAATTATGTCCGCCAAAGCCGAAGGAATTGGATAAACCAATTGTGATTGGAGTCTTTCGTGCTCCCTCTGCTACATAATCCAAATCACATGCAGGGTCTTGCTGGAAGATGTTGATCGTCGGCGGAATGATTCCATGTTGCAGGCTTTTAACTAGAGCGATTGCTTCGACTCCTCCTGAAGCGCCAAGCATGTGGCCGAGCATTGACTTATTAGCAGTAATTGGAATTTGATAGGCATGATCGCCAAACAACTTCTTAATGGCCATGGTTTCAGAAAGATCACCGACCTGTGTACTGGTAGCGTGGGCGCTGATGACATCTACATCACTTGGTGAAATATGAGCCTTTTTCAATGCATATTTCATAGCTAAATAGGCGCCTTTTCCCTCCGGATGTGAAGCGACCATATGATAAGCATCGGAGCTGGCTCCATATCCGATCACTTCAGCTAAGATGGCGGCATTTCTCTGCAAAGCATGTTCCAATGATTCCAGCACCAGGATTCCTGATCCTTCACTCATCACAAAACCATCCCGGTCGGCATCAAAAGGACGGCTAGCCCGGGTTGGTTCCTCATTTCTTGTTGATAATGCCTTGGCGTTGCCGAAACTAGCCAATGATAAATTAGTGATGGCCGCTTCTGACCCACCTGCAATCATCACATCGGCATCGTCGTTGCGAATAGTATTAAATGCTTCCCCAATGGCTGTGTTGCCGATGGAGCATGCGGTTACCGGCGATAGAGAAGGGCCATGGGCACCAAATTTTATACTGATTTGTGCTGCGGCTGCATTCGAGATCATCATCGGTACAAGCTGGGGACTAACTCTTCCAGCACCGCGATCATTTAATAGATTGACATTATCAATAAAGGTCTGAATTCCTCCAATGCCGGAACCCACATATACACCAAAACGATCTCGATCGATTTTGTCCAATTGCAATTTAGCCTTTTCTATTGCCTCTTTGGCTGCAGCCAGTGCAAATTGGGCAAAACGGTCTAATCGTCTGGCTTCTTTTGCTCCCCATCGCTCTTCCGGTTGAAAGTTCCGAACAATTCCGGCGATTTTAGTTTTAGATTGGGAAGCGTCAAACGTATCAATCGTTGATATACCTGATTTTCCTTCTATTAGATGGTTCCAGAATGTCTCCACATCATGGCCAATTGGGGAGATTACGCCCATTCATGTTATCACTACACGCTTCATGTTCTTTCCTCCAATTCATATTTTTCTTTATTTTAACTGAAAGTTATCCTATTACAAGTTGTTGTTTATAATAGTATAATTAGTACCATGATAATGTAGAGGAAAGGATATTTAGATGAATCCTGAAAATAGACTTCAAGCACTTTCAGAATTTTTAAAAGCAAAACGATCGAAATTAACTCCGCAAATGGCTGGATTTCCAGTAGGCACACGCAGGAGAACTCCGGGTCTGCGGAGGGAAGAGGTGGCTCAGATGGCTGGTGTAAGCACAACTTGGTATACCTGGCTTGAGCAAGGAAGAGATATTAAGGTGTCCACGTCTGTCTTAGACGCGATTTCAAATGCATTGCAATTGAGTATTGATGAAAAAAAGTATTTATATGCATTGGCTTTGGAAGAAGGCCCCCATCAGGAATTTTCGCAAAAAGAAGAAATTCAAATCAGTCCGTCTTTAACAAAGATTCTGCATGAACTACGTCACTGCCCGACCATCATAACAGACCGCCGCTGCTTTATAGTAGGCTGGAACCAGGCAGCCGCCAATATCTTTTTAGATTTTGAACAAATTCCGGCAGTGCATCGGAACTTAATCCAATTGTTATTTTCAAGAAAGGAATTCCGAAGCTTGGCAGTTAATTGGGTTCATTTTGTAAGAGGGTTCATTGCCATATTTCGAACCTATTACGGTCAGTATGTTGCGGATCAATGGTACAAGAAGTTTATTGAAGAGATGGAGGAAAGCTATCCAGAGTTTCATCAATTATGGAATGAAGGGGAAGTAAGTTCTGCTCCGGAAATTCAAATTGAATTCCGTCATGCAAAAGCCGGAAAAATGATCTTTAATCTAACTTCTTTACAAATCCAGGGACCTAATGATTTACGATTAAGTGTCTATACGCCCGTTGACAACACAGGTACCGAATTAAAGGTCAAACGATTAATTGAAAATTCTTAATTCAGTCTTTTTAAATCACTATTTTTTGAATTACGTTATAATAATAAAAAATATTTCTGAGGTGAATATTCATTGGAATTTGAGTCAAGATCAAGTCGAAGAGCCGCCAAACGTTCTGGAAAAGAATACATAGAAAGCGATGACCATACATCGGGTCCATCGGAAGAAATAGACCAAAAACATGGGATGATGGAGACGAAACAAGAGGATGAAATAGACGGCAAGGGAGGAAGCTATCGGTCAAGAGCCAAATCATCAAAAAAGAAAAAGAAGTTGGAACTGTCCTGGGTAAAACTACTATTTAAAATTTTGGTAGTAGTTGTTGTTTTTTATAATATAAAGTTTATTTTAAACTTTATGAATGGTCCTAGCAGTATATTGCTCTATCATAATTTATTTGTGATTGGAATTTCAGGTGCAATCAATTTTATGGCCGTTTGGATTCTTTTTAATAAAAAAGCGATCACGAGATTTTATCTTTCTTTATTAGCCATTTTTGCAGCATATGCCTATTACATCTACGTTAACTATTTTCATCAATCCTTTATGGGGAATAATCTCTTAACTTCGATGCTTATCATTCTATCAGTTTTGATCCTCATTACGATGAAAGCCAATTATTACGTGGAAAATCTTTTATTGATCATGGTTCCCATAGCAGGGATTTATTTAACTGGCAATAAATTCGCGCTGGTATGGTCTTTGATGTTAAGTGGGGCTTTGATTCTATTATTTAGAGTGTCTAAATCGAAATCAAAATCAAATAAAAAGAAAGATCGCGAAAAAAGAAAGCAAAGGGAATCAGCCTAATGATTGTTAGTTAATGGAAAAATAATAGGGGGGACAATCCCCCCATTAAATTTCACGATGTCGGAAAGAATAATTTGGACTATTTCCTTTGATTCATCCATATATTTTTATTGCGTATTCCATCATGATGGGAAGGAGGACTCATCATTCGATTGAGTGAAGATTGAATCGGCATTTATATTTTAAGATTATTTGAAAACGGTTACATTTTTTGAAAAAACGGAGGTACAGAAATGAACATTTTACTATGCTGCGCAGCAGGTATGTCTACTAGCCTATTAGTAACAAAAATGGAGGCTGCTGCGAAGGCAGAGGGGGTTACGGCAAAGATTTGGGCTGTAAGTGCAAATGCGGTAAATGCTCATTTGGATGATGCAGATGTATTACTTGTTGGTCCCCAAGTCCGTTACTTGCTTCCCCAACTAAAGAAAAAAGGGTTGGAAAAAGGTATTCCGGTTGAAGCCATAAATCCTGTTCATTATGGATTATGTAATGGGGTAGAAGTCTTAAAGTTTGCGAGAAATTTGGTTGGTTCATAATTTCACAGAAGAGGTGAATAGATTGAGCAAATTTAACCAAATGTTAGAAGAGAAGGTCATGCCTGTTGCAGGAAGAATTGCTGCTCAGAAGCATCTGCAAGCAATACGTGATGGAATTATCCTGACGATGCCGTTCCTAATAGTGGGTTCTTTATTCTTAATTTTAGCTTTTCTGCCTATTAATGGATACGCAGATTTTATGACTCGAACCTTTGGTGCTGCCTGGATGACAAAGCTTCTATATCCTGTAAGTGCATCCTTTGATATAATGGCTCTCATTGCTGGATTTGGAATTGCTTACCGGCTTGCAGAACATTATAAGGTCGATGCTTTAAGTGCCGGAGCAATATCGATTGCGGCCTTTGTCCTGGCAACCCCTTATTTCACCATGTTTACCCCAGTTGGTGCAACAAAAGCCATTCAAGTTACAGGGGTTTTAGCCTTTAGTTATTTAGGAAGCAAAGGATTGTTTGTGGCAATGATTATCGCCATCTTATCTACGGAAATCTATAGAAAAATTGTTCAAAAGAATTTGGTCATAAAAATGCCCGATGGGGTTCCACCTAGTGTGAGTAAGTCTTTTGTCGCTTTATTTCCTGCTTTTCTAGTTCTCTTTGTTGTTTGGATTTTACGGTTGATTATTGAAAATACTTCTTTTGAATCACTTCACAATGTGGTAGGCCAGCTTTTACAAAAACCTCTTAGCAGTCTTGGTGGATCCTTAGCAGGTGCCTTGATCGCTGTTTTCCTCGTTCAACTTCTCTGGTCTATGGGACTTCATGGTGCCGCCATTGTCGGTGGTGTAATGGGGCCGATATGGCTGGCGCAAACGGATGCAAATCGCCTTGCGCTTCAAGCAGGACACGCTCTTCCGAATATTGTAACGCAGCAATTCTTTGATATATTTATATACTTGGGCGGATCGGGGTCCACTATTTCATTTGCCTTGATGATGCTCTTTATGGCCAAAAGTCAGCAAGGGAAACAGTTGGGCAAGCTTGCGATTGGTCCAGGCATTTTCAATATCAATGAACCGATTACGTTCGGTGCCCCCATTGTTATGAATCCTTTGTTGATCATTCCATTCCTCATAACACCATTAGTATTGGTATTAACCACTTATATTGGAATGAGTATTGGTTTTGCCCCGAAAACAGCTGGGATCGCCGTGCCTTGGACAACGCCTCCGATCATCGGCGGTTATTTGGCAACCGGCGGAAATATCAGAGGGGCATTAATGCAAGTCATCAATCTAGTTGTCGCCTTCGCCATTTATTATCCATTTTTTAGAATGTGGGACAAACAAAATCTTAAAGCGGAACAAGGTCAATAGAATTTTAATCAAAAAAGAAGCTTGCCTAATGGCAGGCTTTTGATATTTGAAATGAAAGAGGTGAAACATATTGACAAAAGAGGAACTTTATCATTTATCTTTTCAATTAATTTTGTATAGCGGCAATGCCAGAAGTTTGGCAATGGAGGCCATTTATCACGGGAAAGAGAAAGATTTTACAAATGCCGATCAAAAACTTTCTGAAGCAGAAAGTGAGCTGGCCAAAGCCCATCAGTTCCAAACCCAACTAATCCAGGCAGAAGCGAGCGGAGAGGAATTTGACATCCCCATCATCCTTATTCACGCCCAGGATCATTTAATGACAGCTATTACGTTAAAGGATTTAGCCAAGGAGATGGTTGATTTGCGTAAAGAGTTTCTTAAAAAAGAAAAAGGATAACTTGATTGGGCATGAATTTTCTTGGACGAATGGGATTCTAGGTGTGTATTTAGTCTTTTGTAGGGCGGATGAAGGACATTAAATAGAATCTCAGTTTGAGAATTGCCCTTCATTGGGCGGATGAAGACCATTAAAGAGAATCCCAGTTTGAAAATTGTCCTTCATAGGGCGGATAAAGACCATTATATAGAATCTCAGTTTGAATAATTTCCTTCATAGAGCATTTTTATTAAGCCAAAAACGAGCCTTGTCCTTCATCAATCATGCAGAAGGTCGTTTAAAGAATTTAAGAGCAATTTTCCCTTCAAAAAAATTGTTGCAGAACCAAGATTGTTTCGTATCCATCATAAATCTAAAAAAATGAAACCATTTACAAACAAAGATTTTCAAAATAATAAGAAATAACCAAAATTTATGGTTGAAGTTTTTAGAAAATTTGTTAAGATAGAAGAAATGAAAAGTCTATGTGTGACTGGCGAAACACGGATTACCGTGAGGGAGCACATAGGTCGAAAAGCCGTTCGCCTGGGCAGAGGTAAGGGATTTATCCCTTGCCTCTTTATGTTATTTAGGAGGGATAGTGAAGAGAATCGTTTTCGCTTAGTCCATCATTTCATCAATTGGCTTGTAAAATACTAAATTGAACTAAAAGGAGATTACACGATGAACACAATCACATTAAAAAAAGTAAAGACAATTAAAACTTTAAACAATATTGCAGAATGCGGGTTAAAGGTATTTAAAAAGGAGCAATATTCAATCGATAATGACTGCAGTAATCCAGATGCGATTTTACTTCGTAGCTTTAATATGCATTCAATGGAGTTAGGTGATCAATTAAAGGCAATTGCACGGGCAGGCGCTGGGGTGAATAATATTCCGGTGCAAAAATGCACAGAGCGTGGAATTGTTGTTTTTAATACACCTGGTGCTAATGCCAACGCGGTTAAAGAGTTGGTCCTTACTTCATTAATTTCTTCTTCCCGTAACCTATTTGCAGGTGTGGCCTGGACTAAGTCATTAGAAGGAGAAGGCGAACAAATTCCAAAGCTTGTTGAAGCAGGTAAAAAACAATTTGTCGGTAAAGAGATTAAAGGTAAAACGCTTGGTGTTATCGGACTGGGAGCGATTGGTGCGTTAGTGGCTAACGATGCACTTGATCTTGATATGGATGTCATCGGATTTGATCCATTTATTTCAGTTGATACTGCTTGGAATTTATCTCGTAATGTTCAACGTGCAATGACAATTGAACAGCTATTTGCCGAGTCCGATTATATTACGGTCCATGTTCCATTGACCAATGATACACGTGGAATGTTTAATGAAGCTACGTTTAGCCTGATGAAACCTGGCGTCCATATTTTAAACTTCTCCCGCGGAGAGCTTGTTAATGAAGAAGACATGGCAGTTGCTCTCGAAAACGGAAAAGTTGGAATGTATATTACAGATTTCCCAAATGAAACTATTCTTAAAATGAAAAATGTCATTCCGCTTCCACATCTTGGTGCTTCCACGAAAGAATCGGAGGATAATTGTGCCATTATGGCAGCGCGCCAGGTAAAGGAATTCCTTGAAACAGGAAACATCAAAAACTCTGTCAATTTTCCAAATGTTGCGCTCCCTTATACGGGTTTGCGCCGTGTAGCAGCTTTGCACCAAAATGTTCCGAACATGGTTGGCCAGATTACAACCGTCCTATCTAACTATAATTTGAACATTGCCGACATGGTAAATCGCAGCCGGAACGAATATGCCTATACCCTTATTGATATTGACAATCAAGTAAATGAGGAGATCATTTCAAGCCTTGAAAACAAAATCAACCAAATTTCCGGAATGATTTCCGTTCGAATTATTTAATATAAGTAAAAGGGGCAGCCTGCGAATTGGCTGTCCCTTTTTTGTCAATTTATGTATTTCTGAAAAAAATGGAACATTCAGAGGATTTTATTCTATTTTTGTAGAATTAAATTGATGAGTTTCTAATGAAAGCGCTTCCCTTTGAAGCTTTTCGTTTGATCACAAAAATGCCCAGTATCCTAAAAAACAGCTTGTATTTACGTGAATTGATGTACTCTTTGCTTGAATAAACATCTAAGTAGCAGGAAAAATTTGTATTGAAAATTTGATTGGGGGAACTGAATAAATGTCAAACATTCCATCAATACTTAAAGGTTTGAGACTGCCTGTTATTGGGGCACCGCTGTTTATCATTAGCAATCCAAAGCTGGTCATTGCCCAGTGTAAAGCCGGAATCGTTGGTTCCATGCCTGCGCTGAATGCCAGACCTGCTTCATTACTTGACGAGTGGCTCGCCGAAATCACTGAGGAACTTGCTTCTTATAATGCAAGTCATCCTGAGAAACCGGCTGCGCCTTTTGCGATTAATCAAATTGTTCACAAGTCGAATGATCGACTCGAACATGATGTGGAATTATGTAAAAAGTATAAAGTTCCTCTCATTATCACGTCTCTTGGTGCGCGGGAGGATGTCAATGCCGAAATACATAGTTATGGAGGCATTGTCATGCATGATGTGATTAATAACACATTCGCACATAAGGCGATTGATAAGGGAGCAGATGGGTTGATTGCTGTAGCTGCCGGAGCTGGGGGACATGCTGGTACTAAGAGCCCGTTTGCGTTAATTCAGGAAATTCGTGGTTGGTTTAATGGTCCGCTTGCACTATCAGGCTCAATTGCCACAGGTGATGCCATCCTGGCAACCCAAGCCATGGGAGCTGATTTTGCCTATATCGGCTCGCCATTTATCGCGACAAACGAAGCGAATGCGGTAGAAGGCTATAAGCAAGCGATTGTAGATTGTACATCTGATGATATTGTTTATAGTAATCTATTCACCGGTGTTCACGGGAACTACCTGGCTCCATCCATCCGTGCAGCCGGTTTGGATCCTAATGAGCTTCCGGAAAGTGATCCATCAAAGATGAATTTTTCGGGTGGTGCAAAGCCAAAGTCATGGAAGGAGATTTGGGGAGCTGGACAGGGAATTGGTGCGATTCATGAAATCACGGACACAGGTGAATTTGTCGAAAAGTTATATAAAGAGTATGTGGCTGCCAAAGAAAGGCTTCAACTGATCGGATAAAGTTTTGAAGAACTAGAAACAGGGTAACCAAGATCGGTTACCCTGTTTGCATATCAAAAATCTAATCTGCATTCTGCAACGTATCCATCACTTCACGAAGTGCCTCCGATTCATCCTCGCCAGACACTTCGATTACGATTTCTGATTGTTTCGGTATGGCCAGTGATAAAACCCCCAATACCGATTTTGCATTCACTTTTCGGCCATTATAGGTGATGAAGATCTCCGCATTAAATCTTGAAGCTGTTTTAACTAACTGATCAACTGGCTTCGCATATAATCCTGCTTTATTATTGATTTTTACTGATTGTTGAATCATGTCTGTCCTCCTTGAGACTTTCGGCATTTCCTTTTTTATGTATGAAATGTTGACTTAAAAAATGCTTCCTTCCATTCAAATTTGGCCATTTCATGTGGAAAAGAACACAGAAATGAGGGTCAAAACAGGTTTTAGAGTAACGTATAAATAAGACTTAGCAGGGGCCGAATAAACATGGGAAAAAGCAGCAAATGAGGGCTGCTTTGGTCTTCTTATTGAGTGTGAATTATTTGTTATTCTTTATTAGAGGGACTTTTCGTTGGAGCATCTGATGAATGTCGAAAAAATTTCTTTCAAAAAGACCGTAGGGAATTTCAATTTTATTCATTTTTCCAATAATATGCAAAACCGGTGAAATCGTTCGAATATTTTGATGAAAATATGTGATTTCAATTTTATGAATATCATTAAAGAACATAGAACTTTTCTTGTTAAAGCAAGTATAAATAATCGAATCGCTTCCAATTTCAATTGAGTGAGAATCCATGTATACAAATAGAAAAAAGCAAAGCGTAAGAAAAAACGTAAAGACCACCACGTTTTCTGATGTCAGAGTTTGCAATTGATATAGATGAAACATGGAAAAGAGAAAAAATAAAGAAACAGCTGCACATATGACTTTAGACAAATATGAAGTGGAATAAATTTTCATTTAAGAATCCCTCCTTATCATAAAGTATTAAGGAAATCTTAAAATGTTAATAGGAAAATAAGTAGAGACTTTATCATTATTTTTCCATTAAAATGATAGTGAAAATATGACAACATTTGCTGTCGAAGAAAAAATGCCGACTTTTTTGGAGGGGTTACGCATGGTCAAAATACGAAAAGTTAAATTGGAAGATTTACCTGAATTGGTGATGATTGAAAATCTATGCTTTCGAAAGGAAGAAGCTGCAACAAGAGATGCTTTTCAAAAGCGCATTCAATATATTTCCGATAGTTTCCTGGTGGCGGAAGTAGAAGGTGTTATTGTCGGCCTGATCAATGGCCCCGTCATTGAAAAACCATATATTACGGATGATCTATTTAGTGAAATTAAAGTCAATCCGGCGCTTGGTGGTCATCAAAGCGTATTGGGATTAGCTGTGTCTCCAGATTTTCAAAAAAGAGGGATTGCAGCTGCATTATTGTCTCACCTTGAAAATGAGGCGCAACTCCATAAACGAGAATCTGTCACTCTTACATGCAAGGAAGAACTAATTGGATTTTATGAAAATCACGGGTATGTCAATAAGGGAATTTCCAGCTCGAATCATGGCGGAGTCATTTGGTACAATATGTTGAAAAATTTGAGTAATTCTTAGAATAAAACTGTAAGGTTTCTTCTTAAATAGAATGAACCTTACAGTTTTTTTAATAGGACTTTTGAATTGTGACTATTTTATGAATTTATTCACAATAATTTCCTTGCGTCTCTAAACTTATACAATAAACAACCGATATATAATATATCCCCTTTAATGGACTAAAGCTATTCCCATTTTAAGACTTATTTCTAGTACCAAGTTTCGCAATCTATGAAGACGAAGGAGAGAGAATTGTTGGGCGGACTACAATGGACAAACATCAAAATTGGCGGCAAGTATTTCGTTATCTTCTTATTTATAACGATTACATTCTTAATCGCCATCATTGTAACAGGTGTATTCATTAATAAGACAAGCGGCAATATGGACGATGCAGTTAAAAGAAATGAAGTATCAACCTATTCGTCAGACCTTGTTTCCCTGTTTCAAGAGAAGTATTTATTAGTACCAGAATATATTCTATTATCTGATGATAAGGATCTAAGTGAATATATTGATTACAGTAAACAATTTGTCAGCACAGCAAAGAAATTAAGGGGAGATTTAAATAGCGACCAGCTGACAATCTTAAATCAAATGATTGATAACAATAACAAACTGGATGAGTACTTTTTTAGTACGATTGTTCCAAAGGTACAAGATATCAATACTGATAAATACAAGGAATTACAACAATCTGCGAATCAATTAAAAAATGAAACAGCAAAACTCGGGGATAAGCTTAAAAATTCAGCAATTGAAATAAGTCAAACAAAAATGAATACAGCGAAGTCAAATCTTGGTGAGCTTATTATCATTCTCATCATTTCTGCAATTAGCTCCATTATTATTTCGTTCATTCTACTGTTCTTTATGAGCAGAAGAATTAGTAAAAATTTAAACGAAATCGTATTCAGAAGTAATGATATTGCCAATGGTGAACTAAACAATGAGGATTTATTATATCAAGGAAAAGACGAAATCGGTCAGCTTTCCAACTCTATTAATGCCATGGGGCAAAGTTTATTTGAGATGATCTCTGAAATTTCAAGTGTGTCAAAAGATGTGGATCAACAAATTGGTACATTATTTGAATCATCTAAGGAAGTAAAAATGGGAAGTCAAGAAATTGCCATTTCAATTGAGCAAATGGCAAACGGTTCCAGAATGCAATCTGAAAACGCAACTAAAATATCCGAACAAACAATGGAATTTAATGAAAATATACAAAGCGCCAGTGAACAAGGCCAGCAGCTGGTTCGCTTTTCAGACGAAGTATTGCAGGCTGCCGTTGATGGGAACCAGCAAATGAAACATTCATTGGATCAAATGCAAGTAATCAACAACATGGTGCATAATTCTGTCGACCTAGTGCAGGGCTTAGAAAACAAAACCCATTCGATTACAGAAATTATTAGTGTAATCAAATCGATTGCCGATCAAACGAATCTACTGGCATTAAACGCTTCAATCGAAGCAGCTCGAGCTGGTGAGGCTGGTAAGAGCTTTGCCGTAGTAGCGACAGAGGTTCGAAAACTTGCAGAGGAAGTTTCCAATTCAGTTGAAGGAATTACGTCCATTATTTTTACTATTAAAGAAGAAACATCGAAGATTGCTGCTAACCTTCAGAATGGATATAACGAGGTCAGCAAGGGTAGTGCACAAATTGAAAGCTCAGGGCAGCAATTTGCTGAAATCAAAGAGAAGGTTTCCCAAATGTCTTCCGGAGTAAAAATGATTTCATCCACTTTAGTGAAATTCAACCACTCAAGCCAGGAAATGAATCAAAATATTGTGGATATTGCGGCCATTACAGAAGAATCAGCGGCAGCCTCTGAAGAAATTGCTGCAGCAGTTGTTCAGCAAGCTGCATCACTTGATATGATTTCAGGAAGTACCCAAAGATTAACGGAAATGGTAGAAAGACTGAACGGATTAATCAATAGATTTAAACTTTAAGTTTAGAATGAAAGGAGGAAACGTAGTGAAAGTGCTCAACAAAATTTATATGTTATTCATCATACTGACTGTTGTAGTGGCAGCTGGGTGTTCTGCTTCACCATCTAAAAAGGTAGAAAAAGTAAATCACTTTAAATTTACCGCGGATGAGCATAAACCATATGTTGGATTTTTGATTGATACGTTAAAAGATGAAAGATGGTATAAAGACAAAGCATTATTTGAGGAACAGGTAAAGGCGTTAGGCGGTCAGGTAAAAACATTAGCAGCGAACGGGCTGGATGACGTTCAAATCAAACAGGCTGAATTACTGATTGCAGAAGGTGTCGATGTTCTTGTCGTTGTCCCGCATGATGCTGTGATATCTGCGAAAATCGTCGACATCGCGCATAAAGCAGGAGTAAAGGTTATTTCGTATGACCGATTAATTAAAAATGCCAAGGTCGATTATTATATCTCCTTTGATAATGAGAAAGTTGGAGAACTGCAAGCAACGGAAATATTAAAAAATGTTTCAAGCGGAAACTTTGCATATATTGGCGGTGCGGATTCAGATAACAATGCCATCTTGTTCCGTCAAGGAGCAATGAAGGTACTAAAACCTCTGATCGATCAAGGAAAAATAAAGCTAGTCTTTGATCAATACACGAAAGATTGGGACCCTAAAGTCGCACAACAAAATATGATGAATGCTTTAAAACAGAACGGCAATAAGATAAATGCTGTCGTCGCTGCGAATGACGGAACTGCAGGCGGAGTTATTGATGCCTTAACTTCTGCAGGTTTAGCAGGGAAAGTTCCAGTCTCTGGACAGGATTCTGAGTTGGCTGCTATTCGCCGAATCCTCAAAGGAACACAAACGATGACTATTTATAAATCGATTAAGGAACTAGCAACTAAATCTGCTGAAATGGCAATCCAGGTTGCCAAAGGGGAAAAAGTCCAGACAGATACAACGATCAACAATGGTGCTGCGGATATTCCTTCAGTATTCCTTACACCAGTTGTCATTACGAAAAATAATATTCGTGATACCGTTATAAAGGATGGTTTCCTATCAGAAGCCGATGTATTTAAGCCGTAAAACATAACGAATAAAGCCAGTTGCTTTTAAATAGGCAACTGGCTTTATTTTATTTCTACGTCTTCAAGTGATTACTGTTACCTTTTTCTTAACGAATTTAAGAATACATTTTGTGCAGATTTTACTGCTGACCCAGGTTCGAATAAATAAGAAAAGTCCTGTAATCCCGCTTCGATTAAGGAGACTGCCTGAAGGATATCACTTGGGAAGCAGAAGCCCATATGACCAAATCTAAAAATTTTGCCTTGCAAATGACCGAGTCCGCCAGCAAAATCAAGATGATATTTCTGTTTCAAATGGCTGAGAAAAGAAGAAAGGTCTAAACCATCTGGTGTTCGAATCGCGGTAATCGTTGGGGAAGCATGCTCATCATTCGTCAATAAATCGATCGAAAGAGCCTTCATCGCTTCACGCACCATATTTTTCATTAATTCATGTCTTTGAGCGGTTTTCGAAAAACCGCCTTCTTCGTCAATTAAATCACAAACAGCCGAAAGGCCCATTATAAGTGATATAGAAGGGGTGTTCGGTGTCATTCCTTTGGCGGCCCAGTCACGATAGCTTAGTAAATTTAAATAAAAGGCAGGTGTATGATTGGCTTCTATTACCGTCCATGCTCTTTCGCTAATTGCTAAAAATGCAAGCCCCGGAGGAAGCATCATCGCTTTTTGCGAACCGGTAACTAAAATGTCAATTCCCCATTGATCCATTTCAGCAACCGCACCGCCAATGCAGCTTACACCATCCACAATAAAGAGGGCATCCGTATAAGTTCGTACGATATCCGCCAATTTATCCACTGGGTTTAAAATACCTGTAGATGTTTCATTATAAGTAGCGAAAACAGCTTTAATATTTGATAAAGGCTTCAGGAATTCCATAAGATCCTCTTCCGTGCAAGCCTCGCCCCAGTTCTTTTCAAGCTTATGTACGATAAAACCGTTTTTCTCGCAAATTGAGACGAAATAATCACCAAAAGCGCCAACCGTAATGACTACAATTTCTTCTCCGGGAGAAACAGTATTGATGGCCGCTGCTTCTAATGCAGCCGTCCCACCAGATGGTAAAAGTAAAATATCTTGCTTAGTTCCGAATATTGGCTTCACTCGTTGTGTTGTATCTTGAAATAACCGAACAAATTCTTCCGTACGATGACTAATCATATCCTGTGCCATAGCAAGCTGTACTCTTTTAGGGATAGGAGTTGGTCCAGGATGTCTGAGGATATTTGGGTACATAATTTTCCCTCCAATAGACTTTTTTGCTTTAAATAGCCGCTTTCTTAAGTTAAATTATAACTTAATTTGAACTAATAAACAGTAAATATAGGAACACAAATGGAAAACGTTCATCATTTAAATTATCATTTATATGGAAAAAAGTTGCTTATTGAAGATACTTTCTCACCTTGCTATTATATTAGAGTTCCTTCAAGAAAATAAAGTTAATAAAGGTTTTGTAGCTTTCAATAGATGAAATGGAAGAAATTAAACCTTGATATTAATACAGAAATGCGATAAAATATAACATGTCGCTAAGAAATGGTGACGAAATATTCAAAATTCGAAGAAATACAGCCTCGAATTTTTGAAAAATCCTATTGCAGGATAATCTTTAAAATGATAAAATAAACGAGTCGCTTAATTATTTTAAAAAATTATTTGCCGGTTTAGCTCAATTGGTAGAGCACGATCGAATACGCCTCCAGAATACGCTACAGCATACCGACCAAGCAGCTTCTTGCTTGTTCATACTGAGGTCGGGATGACGGTAAAAGGCAAGCGTGTCAAAATTTTTATATTAATTAAATTATGCCGGTTTAGCTCAATTGGTAGAGCAACTGACTTGTAATCAGTAGGTTGGGGGTTCAAGTCCTCTAGCCGGCACCATTAATGCGGGTGTGGCGGAATTGGCAGACGCACCAGACTTAGGATCTGGCGCCGCAAGGCGTGGGGGTTCGACTCCCTTCACCCGCATCAAATAAATTTGCGGAAGTAGTTCAGTGGTAGAACACCACCTTGCCAAGGTGGGGGTCGCGGGTTCGAATCCCGTCTTCCGCTCCAAATTGCCGGGGTGGCGGAACTGGCAGACGCACAGGACTTAAAATCCTGCGGTAGGTGACTACCGTACCGGTTCGATTCCGGTCCTCGGCACCACAAACTGAATGAAGCGCCCGTAGCTCAATTGGATAGAGCGTCTGACTACGGATCAGAAGGTTATGGGTTCGACTCCTTTCGGGCGCGCCATTAAAGTCCCATTACGGGAAATAGCTCAGCTTGGTAGAGCACTTGGTTTGGGACCAAGTGGTCGCAGGTTCGAATCCTTTTTCCCGACCATGTATTTTACTAAACGGGGCCTTAGCTCAGCTGGGAGAGCGCCTGCTTTGCACGCAGGAGGTCAGCGGTTCGATCCCGCTAGGCTCCACCATAAAACATTTAAATATTTGGCGGTGTAGCTCAGCTGGCTAGAGCGTACGGTTCATACCCGTAAGGTCGGGGGTTCGATCCCCTCCGCCGCTACTTTAGATAAAATCTACTAGGATAAAATGAATTTTCATTACAAAAAGTAGAACAATATCATGTTACTCGGAGGAATACCCAAGTCTGGCTGAAGGGATCGGTCTTGAAAACCGACAGGCGGGTTAAACCGCGCGGGGGTTCGAATCCCTCTTCCTCCGCCATATAAGTTATTAAACATAATGGTCTGGTAGTTCAGTTGGTTAGAATGCCTGCCTGTCACGCAGGAGGTCGCGGGTTCGAGTCCCGTCCAGACCGCCATCTTACTAAATGATTAGTCACAAACCGATAATAATTTCATAATATGGCGGTTGTGGCGAAGTGGTTAACGCACCAGATTGTGGCTCTGGCACTCGAGGGTTCGATTCCCTTCAATCGCCCCATAGCATTTATCTCGTGCGGGTGTAGTTTAGTGGTAAAACCACAGCCTTCCAAGCTGTTGTTGTGGGTTCGATTCCCATCACCCGCTCCAAATTGGGCCTATAGCTCAGCTGGTTAGAGCGCACGCCTGATAAGCGTGAGGTCGATGGTTCAAGTCCATTTAGGCCCACCATTTTATTATTCCGCAGTAGCTCAGTGGTAGAGCTATCGGCTGTTAACCGATCGGTCGTAGGTTCGAGTCCTACCTGCGGAGCCATTTCGGGGAAGTACTCAAGAGGCTGAAGAGGCGCCCCTGCTAAGGGTGTAGGTCGGGTAACCGGCGCGAGGGTTCAAATCCCTCCTTCTCCGCCATACATAAAAAATGCCTATTTACACTTGGATTGAAATGATCCAAGTTTTTTTATTTTCAATTTGGAAATAAGGGTGATATTGTGTAAGTGGACTTTTTTATGAAACTTATTAATTCCAAAAGATTAGATATTAGTGGACAATTTCCAACAAAAAATTTTGTTTTTTGCTTTATTTTTAGAAGGCTTTTATATTAATATGTAGAAAATAGTAATAAACATGAAAAATAGTTTTATTTTCTGGTAGTCTAAAATATAGAAGGCTCAATTAGACTTATTTTTCATAGAGAATAACATAAAGGATGTGAGACCGTGAGGAGATATCGATGGATCAAATGGCGTAAAGTAATCCTCTGGGTCGCAGCTCTTGTCATTATTGGGATTATATTGCTGACAGGAGGCCAGACAGCTCGGGATTTGGCATCAAATGTTTTTAGTATTGTTTTTCAACTGATCTTGGTCATGTTGTCCATGATTATTCAATTTGTTGCCCTTTTCTGGTTCCTTGCGAGGGGAAGAACATATTGGATTTTACCAGGTGAAACAGGTTCGACTTGGGATGATTATCGGGGGAATCCTGAGATTGTCGAGAATGCAAAACGCATTGTAACACTTTTAAAAGGTGTAAAAGAATTTAAGGAAATGGGGGGCGAAGCGATAAGGGGATTATTGCTTTGTGGACCTCCTGGAACAGGTAAGTCTTATCTTGCACAAGTCATTGCCAACGAGGCTCAAGTTCCATTTGCCTATGCCTCGGCTCCGAGTTTTCAAAATATGTTTTTTGGTGTCGGAAATCTTAAGGTAATGGGTCTTTATAAAAAAGCCCGAAAACTGGCAAAAGTTTATGGAGCATGTATCATTTTTATCGATGAAATTGACGCCATTGGCATGAGCCGTCAAGGTGGAAATGCCGGCGGCGGCATGCTTGGAGGATTAATGGGAATGGGTGGCTCTGGGTTGCTGAATGAGCTGCTATTACAGATGGATCCGCCAAATATCGATAACGGCTGGATGGCCAAATTTTTAAGATCTCTTGGGCTTCGAAAAAAGAAAGCCGAGCGTCCTGCGGTATTGACGATTGGAGCTACTAACTTGCCAGATGTATTAGACTCTGCCTTACTTCGTCCTGGACGATTTGACCGCAAGTTATGGGTCGACGCTCCAGATTATGATGGCCGCATCGATGTGTTCAATTACTATCTTGAAAAAGTAAAGCATGATCCAAACTTAACGCCGGAACGTGCAGCGCTCGATACAATTGGCTATAGTCCAGCGCAAATTAAACATATTGTGAATGAATCGGTTGTCATTGCCCATCAACGGGGAGCAGCTGTTTCAAATTATGAGGATTTCCGTTCGGCAATGGAAACATATGAATGGGGACTAAAACAGCCTCTGCGTTCCATGAGTGATGACGAAAAACGGAATGTAGCTTACCATGAAGCAGGACACGCGGTGGCGCAGTTCCTTTTAAAACCTCATGAAAGAGTTTGGAAGGTAACCATTATTCGCCGTGGCGATGCTTTAGGGCTTGCTGCTACCAAGCCAACCCATGAAAGATATAACCGCAGCGATAATGAAATCTTGGCGGAGATTCAAGTTTGTCTCGCCGCACGGGCGGTAGAGGAAGAATTCCTTGGAAAAAAATTAAATGGAGTTACATCAGATTTACAGCAGGCTACAGATCTTGCTGGTGCCTATCTTGGAGCAGTCGGAATGGGGGAAGAACTATTCAGCTGGCTTTCAATCGGTTCTCCTGCTGAGGGTTTAAAAGCATTACGACCAAAAATAAATAAGTTATTAAATGAAGAAATGAAAAAAGTAAAGAAACTGGTAACGGACCACAATTTATTTGTTCATGCAATTGCCACAGAGCTGCTTAAACGAGGCGACCTTACTGGTGAGGAAATTGAGCAGATCTATATCGAACTTTATGGCAAAACTCGCCCTGAAGTGCTGCAGGCTACACTGACACAAGATCATTTTGTATCAATGGAACAAGCTGCCTCAGCAAATGAAATCATCGATTCAACTAATGAATAATTTTTGAAACGAAAAAGGAAGGTGACAATGGAATCCCCATGTCATCTTCCTTTTTTATTGATTCTTTGATTTATAAATAGATCGAAGAAAGACACTTCTCAAAATTTTAGGCTTCATCAGGATAGAAGCTGGACTAATTAGGTTCATTACTCTAATAAAAGAATCATAGATTTCTTGATTTTTTGACGATAAAATGAAAATGTTTTTCGCATACCATTGCTGAAACGAAAGTCCTATTGGTTTTTTTCCCATTGTTTCACGATATCGAAAATCTTCTGTTATGACCATATTCCAAATTGGAGATATAATTTTGGCAGACTGCTTATAAAATTGTGTAATGATTTTTCGAAATGACTGGTTAGGGCCATGGAGCAGTTCTTTCAGTGCAAGAGCTTCTAAAATAGCTTTGCTCATGCCTTGGCCAAATACAGGATCGAGTCTGCAAATGGAATCACCCATTATCAAAAGGCCATCTGGCAGTTTTTTTACCTTGTCCACTCGTCTCCAAGAAATTTGCGGAACATGATATATGGAAGTCTTACTATATGCAGTGGCTTTTATTAACTCTTCATAGATGTCTGGTTTGGGGAGTTTCTTAGCTAAATCAACAAAGGCTTGATCACTATTTTTTATGATTTCTTTTTCATAAAGTTCATTATGATATCCAATAAATGTAACGATAAATCGATTTCCTTCTATCTTTGAAATGGTTGCGCCTATTTTTTCATGTGGAGGATTAGGATAAATCAGCTTAATGGTCCAATCCCTGTTTTTGTTTTCAGGAAGTTGTACTTTTTAGTTATGTAGGTCAACCCAATTTGTACTTTTTGCTCCGGAATTTGGAGAGAGTGTTTGTTTAACCAACTGATAGATAGATTACTAACTCCACTTGCATCAACAATTAGATCGGCGTTCCAAGTTTTTTTTACGGCATTTCCATCTAATGATTCGACCCCGTCAATCCGATTTTGAGTTTCATTTAAAATGAAGCTTTTGACCACTTGATTGTAATGAATGGTAACGTTTGGTATCTTTTTTATATTTTGCTCGATTTGCCATTCCAATTGAGGCCGGGATTGAAGGATGGATGTATATCTCCCCTTATAACGAAGCTTCCAAACCCCATGGTGATACCAAGCCAGATCATGTGTGGAATTTATTTTTACTGCTCCGTTTAATTGATATTGATCCGTAATTCCCGGAAATAGTGACTCAAGGCCGCGTTCCCCAGCCATTAAAAGTGCATGTAAATGCTCGCCTTGGGGCACACCTTTTCTTGGAAACGGCCCTTTCGGTTCTGCATCCCGTTCTAATATAACAACTTCACGAAAGAAGTCGGATAGCACACGAGCAGCCAGCTTTCCAGAAATACCGCCGCCAATGACGACTGCTATTTGTTTTCGGTCCAAGATTTTAAACTCCTCTCTATTTTTCTTAATCCATTAAATGGTGTTCGGACTTTATTTTATTTAATAGTGCGCTGCAGCCTTCAAGGACCAAATCATAGGTTTCTTGAAAATTACCAGTGTAATAAGGATCCGGAACATCTTTTTTATGAGCTGTTAAGTCGAGGAGGCGAATGATCTTTGGATGGTCTGGTTTACCGGTTATTTCGTATATGTTCTCAATGTTGCTTGCATCCATTCCAATCAAATAGTCAAACTGTTCGAAGTCATTTTTAGTCAATTGCCGCCCAACAAGCCCCTTAGCAGAAATATTGTATTGTTTTAGGATGTGCAGTGTTCCTTTATGAGGCGGTGAGCCGATATGCCATGAGCTTGTGGCCGCTGAATCAACGCTAATCGCGTCATTCCGTTTTTCTTTTTCAACTAAATCACGGAAAACGGCTTCAGCCATTGGTGAACGGCAAATGTTTCCAAGACAGATAAATAAAACACGAATCATTGCTGTAACTCCTTTTGTCATTTTAAAATCTTTTCCCTTAGCATATAGGAAAAATATATCTTTGAAAAGCAAATGATTTCATGAAATAGCCTTACTTTTTAAAGAAGACTTAATGATTTGTTCATACTTTGTTCATTTCATCGCGGTAAGATAAATACATGAAATTGTTACAGCTTTTTCATGAAAAACCCCCTTTTAATATAGTTTTATGAGCCGGCATATAGCCGGTATTTTTTTTTATGGACAAGTACATCACAATTCTTAGTCGATTAAAAATATTATAGAATGATTAGGATTTATGTTTTAATAAAAAATAGGAATAGGAAGACGCATTTGAAAAAGGAGATACAATGACAAAAGAATTTGGATGGAATTTTGACAATAGTTATGCTCGTCTGCCGGAAATATTTTTTTCAAGCGTAGATCCATCACCTGTGAGTTCACCAAAATTGGTCGTTCTAAATGAATCTCTGGCTGATTCATTAGGATTAAAGGTGTTGGCAAGCGAAAAGGAAAGAAAAGAGACTGCAGCAGTGTTTGCAGGAAACCAGCTTCCTGAAGGTTCCGCGCCGCTGGCTCAAGCATATGCCGGACACCAATTTGGGCATTTTACTAAACTGGGTGATGGCCGTGCGATTTTACTGGGAGAGCAAATGACTCAAGCTGGTGAAAGATTGGATATTCAATTAAAGGGAGCAGGCAGGACACCGTTTTCCCGCGGTGGTGACGGCCGCGCAGCTCTTGGGCCAATGCTTAGGGAATTTATCATCAGCGAAGCCATGCATGCACTCGGTATTCCCACTACCCGCAGTTTGGCAGTGGTGACAACAGGTGATCCTGTATACCGTGAAACCGTTTTACCTGGAGCAATTTTGACTCGTGTGGCTGCTAGTCATATACGGGTAGGTTCGTTTCAATATGCAGCTAAATGGGGGAATATGGAGGAACTCCGGAGTTTCGCTGACTATACGATTAGCAGGCATTTTCCAGATATTGATGCGAATGAGAATCGCTACCTTTCCTTATTAAAGGAAGTAATAAAACGGCAAGCGGCTTTGATTGCCAAGTGGCAGTTGGTTGGTTTTATCCATGGTGTAATGAATACGGACAACATGACCATCAGTGGGGAAACGATTGATTATGGCCCATGTGCTTTTATGGATACGTATGACCCTGCAACCGTTTTTAGTTCGATTGACATGCAAGGCCGTTATGCCTATGGCAATCAGCCGTATATTGGCGGTTGGAACCTTGCGCGATTTGCGGAAACATTATTGCCACTGCTTCATGTGGATGAAGAGCAGGCTCTCCAATTGGCGCAAGATGCGATAGCAGAATACTCTGTCTTGTTTCGTCAAAATTGGTTGACGGGAATGAGAAGTAAACTGGGAATCTTTAATGAAGAACCGCAGGATGAGGCACTTATTGATGAGCTTCTCGAAATCATGCAAAAGCATCGTGCAGATTTTACCAATACTTTCCGCTCATTAGCGTTGGACAAGTTGGAGGATCTTGTGTTTTTTGAAACACCGGTATTTGCAAAGTGGTATCAACAGTGGCAAGACCGGCTTGGGCGCCAAGCTGAACCGAAAGATTCAGTCCAACAATTGATGCAGAAAAATAACCCGGGAGTCATTCCTCGAAATCATCGTGTGGAGGAAGCATTGGCTGCAGCAGTGGAACAGGGGGATTACAGTGTAATGGAGCGGCTTTTAGTTGTTCTTTCACAGCCTTTTGTGTATTCACCAGAACAGGATGCATACTGCACTTTGCCTGAACCTTCCAATGCTCCATTTCGGACGTATTGCGGAACGTAAGACAAACGTTTTTGGCGCTTTCTGTTAAAACAGGGAGTGCCTTATTTTTTAGGGGGGAAATATCATTTAGCATCGCTCTTACAGAGAGAACGAAAGTTCCTGTTGTCCATTTTCAGCAAACATTCAGCTTTCATTCAAGTCTAACTCAGTTTGATGTTGCAAAATGAGATCAAAATCACTTTGTGGGACTGAGGGGTTATACATATGTCTTTTTTAAAAAATAACAAGCTGAAAATAGGTTTTACACTGATTTTATTACTTTCCATTTCGATATCTTTTTATTGTATTTGGAATGTACATAGAAATACCAGTACGTTGACAAATCATTTTTCACAGCAAGCCTTCCAAGGGGGAAATCATTTTCCTCAGCAAAATCAATCCCATCAACCAACTGTAAATAATCAATCAGCTGTCCCCAATCAACATGGTGCTAATGCATCTGGAAAAGGAAATATGCCATTTTCATCGGCAAACAGACCGATGGGTGGCGGTATGGTCAATTCCAGCGGAAAATACGGCACAGATTTTGCCATTTACAGCGTCGGCTTTTTTGCTTTAGCAACTTTCCTGTATTTCTTGATTGGACGAAATAAAATAAGAATAGCGCAAACAAATAAGAGGATCATATTTTGGAGCTTGTTGGGAACAGGATTTTTCCTCAGATTGGCTGTTGCACCTTATGCAGGCGGGCATATGGATCTTAGCCTTTTTGAAAACTGGGCATCCACAGCTGCTAAAGGTCTAAGCGGATTTTATACCAACGGGAACAGTGATTATCCACCGCTTTATATCTATGTGCTGTATTTGGTTGGAAAAATTGCCTCTATTACAGGCATGAACAATTATTTTAATCTGCTCATTAAATTACCTGCCATTTTAGCAGATACTGTGACAGCTTACCTCATTTACAAAATCGGTACCAGGCAACTTTCAACAGAAATTAGTCTTATGTTAGCGATCTTTTATTTGTTTAATCCAGCCATTATTATCAATTCCACTTTTTGGGGCCAGGTAGACTCATTTTTCACATTGTTGATTGTATTGGCCATATATTTGCTTCAAGAAAAAAAATGGATGGGTTCGGTCGTCATGTTTACCGTGGCCGTTCTAATGAAGCCTCAAGGCATTATTTTTCTGCCCGTTTTATTCTTTGAGTTATTAAAGCTAAAAAGCATAAAAAAAATCTTGATGGCAGCTGCAGCGGCATTGGTGACAGCGATCATCATTATATTACCATTTTCATTGAATCAAGACCCTTTATGGATATTTAGTCTGTATTCGAAGACACTTGGGGAGTACCCATTTGCTTCCGTAAATGCTTTCAATTTTTTCAGCTTAATTGGAGCCAATTATAAGCAAGATTCAGCAACATGGATTTTGTTTAGCTACCACAGATGGGGCATGATTTTTATCGTGCTGGTGACCGCTTTTTCATGGTTCATTTATTTAAAAGGTGATAATTCGAAATTAACGTTCGTTGCCGCGTTAATTCAAATTGCCGGGGTATTTACCTTCTCATCAGGTATGCATGAAAGATATTTGTTTCCTGCGGCAGCTCTTTCATTGATTGCCTATATATACCTTAAAGACAAAAGATTGCTCTGGTTATCTGCGGGATTCAGCGTGACCATATTTATGAATACCTATGCGATTTTTTATGGATCTTTCAATGGTATGCAAAGCGAGTCTTATACGTTTACACTTTTTCTTACTTCATTGTTAAACGTGATGTTATTTATTTTTATGGTGAAAATCGTCTGGGATCTAGGGGTTAAAAATAAACATATAGAAAAAATGGCTTACAGAAATGAGAAGGGGACAGCCAGCTATTTGTGATTTTACTATAGCAATGTTGAATGGTAGAATGATATGGTAAAAAGGTCTGAATGAGTACTGTTACAATGACCTCAATTCAGGTAAAATAAGATATTGGACAAGTATAATCAATATAAACCAATTAAGCATGGGGGAAAGACCGGTGTCATATCAATTAAATAAGTGTTTTAAAATGTTTGCATTAGATGCCAGTGTCGGGCTGGCTACCGAAATGGCCAGGCTTTTGGGCTGTGAGCTTGGGAAGAGCTCGATCAAAAGATTTAGTGATGGAGAAATTCAAATTTCTATAGAGGAAAGTGTACGTGGCAGTGAGGTATTTTTAATACAATCCACATCTGTGCCGACTAATGAGCATATCATGGAGCTGTTGATCATGATTGATGCCATGAAACGGGCTTCGGCCAAGCAAATTAATGTGGTGATGCCTTACTACAGCTATGCACGCCAAGACCGGAAAGCAAGATCACGTGAGCCGATTACGGCGAAACTGATTGCTAACCTTTTGGAAAAGGCTGGAGCAACCAGAGTGGTGACAATGGACTTACATGCACCACAGGCGCAAGGATTCTTTGATATCCCAGTAGATCATTTATCAGGGATTCCGATTCTCTCTGAATATTATGAGAAAAAAGCGCTGGAGGATGTTGTTATTGTAGCCCCTCATAATGGTGGTGTTGCAAGAGCTAGAAAAATGGCCGGCCTTTTAAATGCACCGATTGCATTAATTGATAGACGCCGTCCAGAGCATGATGAATCTGAAATCATGAATATCGTTGGGAATATTCAAGGGAAAAACGCCATTATCATTGACGATTTAATTGATACAGCTGGAACCATTACTTCAGGTGCAAATGCACTGGCTAAAGAAGGAGCAAAAGCGGTGTATGCATGCTGCACACATCCAGTTTTATCCGGTCCAGCCATTGAAAGAATTCAATCATCTGCGATTAAAGAATTGGTGATCACCAATACGATCGAAATGCCAGAAGAAAAGATGTTGGAAAAAATTACGACATTATCTGTAGCCCCATTGCTTGCAGAGGCGATCAACCGAATTCATACAGAAAAAGCCGTCAGCCCATTGTTTGAATAAATTCATATAACAATCAAGCTTTCTATTCAGGAATAAATCCTGTAGAAAGCTTTTTATTTTTTAAAAACCAAGTTGACAGATAGGATTAGTGTGTATATAATCAATTACATAATAATCATACAATTCCAATTTTAAATGCGCCGATTGGACGACCAAAGGCTCCTGTTTATTACAAACAGGAGCCTATTTATTTTCAAACAGAATAAAAAGGAACTGGATATGTCCAAAAAAGTTGCCATTTATCTATTGGAATCGGGATTTTTTATCCGAGAGTAACCCTCGCTTATCCGACTAACCTAGAAAAAGAAAGGGGTATAAAAATGAGTAAAATAACAATTGTTTCTGGAAGTCCTTCTGAGCAAACAAGATTAAATGGGGTGCTAGACTATGTGTTCCAATACGTTCAACAGCCCGGTAACACTGCTGAGGTGATACAAGTCCGCTCGCTGCCGGCAGAGGATTTGATTCATGCGAATTTCGCTAGTCCTTCAATTTTAGCTGCCAATCAAAAGGTTGAGGATTCCGAGGTACTTGTCATTTTAACACCGGTTTATAAAGCATCTTATACTGGGGTTTTAAAAACCTATTTGGACCTACTTCCGCAAAATAGCCTCGAACACAAACGGATTCTTCCCATTGCAGTCGGTGGCAGCTTTGGTCATTTATTAATGATTGATTATGCCCTAAAACCAGTGCTTGCAGCTCTTGGCGCCACCCATATTTTAAAGGGAGCTTATATCGTAGACAGCCAAATCAAAAAACTGGAAAACAACAAATACGAACTGGTTCATGAAGCAAAGCAGCGCTTGGAACAATCGCTCCAATCTCTTACAAACGTAATCACCACAACTGTTTAAAACATTAGTATTTTAAAGCACTTTAGTGATGATGCTGCTAGTCAGTCGTTAGCGAAAAACAACATGCAAATTTAAAATCGTTTCATGAAAAAGGAGGAGGTCACGTGAGAATGCGGTTAAGCATCTTGGATCAAAGTGTGATGGGAGAGCAAGAAACAGCAACTGATGCTTTGAACAATACGGTGACATTGGCTCAAAAAGCTGAAGAACTTGGCTATCATCGCTTTTGGGTTTCCGAGCACCATAATGCTGAGAATCTTGCTGGTTCTGCTCCGGAAATTTTAATCTCCCATCTGCTGGCAAAAACATCTTCCATTAGATTAGGTTCAGGTGGAGTGATGCTTCAGCATTACAGCCCATATAAGGTGGCGGAAACCTTTAATTTGCTTGCTTCTTTAGCTCCAGGAAGAGTGGATCTTGGAGTAGGTAAAGCTCCGGGCGGCCTCCCGTTATCAACAAAGGCACTACAAGAAGGAGGGGGAGCGCCCAAAGAATTATGGGAGAAATTAATTGATCTTAAAAAGTTTATAAGGAACACACTGGAGCCTCATGAGCCTTTTTTCGGACTGAAGGCTGAACCAGTCCCGAGAGAACCGGCTGAACTATTCTTACTTGGGGCAAGTGCCTCAAGCGCCAAACTGGCTGGTGATTTAGGATACTCCTTTGTTTTTGCTCAATTCATCAATAACCAACATGTTATTTTAGAGGAGGCATTTGAAGTATTCAGTCAGGTGCAAAAACGCAAAAAGTCAGAAAATCTCTCATTTATTCTTGCCCTATCTGTTATTGTCGCCGATTCAGATGAAGAGGCGAGACAACTCATAGAAAATTTCAAAATTTACAAGGTGCATTTAGACAGCGGCAGGAGTTTTACCGTTGCGAGCGCAGAACAAGCGGAATTGTTTGCCAAACAAGCCAAGGAAAACGTTCGGATTGAAATACAGGAGGCCAATATCATCGCTGGCTCAAAAAAAACAGTTAGAGAACAATTGATCCAAATTCAAACCATCTATGATTTGGATGAAATGATCATTCTATCACCGATCCCAAAATTCCAAGACCGTCTTAAGTCGTTTGTGCTATTAAGTGAAGCCATGGCGGAAATGTCACTATCAAATGAATCATTTTAGAGAATACAAGGAGGATGTTTAAAATGAAAAAAACGTATGGATGGAGTCTTCTTTTACTATTTACATTGTTTTTAATTAACGGTTGCAGCCATTCTTCCAACAGTTCGGAAGATACAGCCACATCCGAGCCAATCAAGTCGATTCAAGCAAAAAACATTCAGCAGATCATCGTGGGAACAAGCGGCACTTTTCCAAAGGTTACCTATTTCAACGAAAATCAAAAACTGACTGGCTATGATATCGAATTAGTGAAAGAGATTGACAAACGGTTACCAAACTATCAATTTACCTTTCAAACAATGGATTTTTCCAATCTGCTTCTTAGCTTAAGCACGAATAAAATTGATTTTGTAACGAATGAAATGGAAAAAAACAAGGAACGTTCACAAAAATATTTGTTTAATAAGGAACCGTATGCCTTTTGGAAAACTTATATCATCGTTGCTAAAACCAATCAACAGCCCATCCGATCGCTAGATGATTTGAAAGGCAAAAAAGTCCTTACATCAGCCACATCTGCTGAAGCAAATTTACTGGAAACCTATAACAAAGAACATCATAATGCGATTCAGATTGTTTACACAAACGGGGCCTCTAATGATACGGTAAGTCAAATTACTTCAGGCCGTGTAGACGCCACCCTTGGCGCCGATTTTTCACTTTCGTTAATTGATCCTCAAGGAAAATTGAAAATTGTTGGGGATTCGCTTGCAAGTAATGGTGTCTATTTTGTCTTTCGTAAAAATGATCCAAAGGAACAGCAGCTGGCAGATCAAATCGATCAAGCGTTGAGTCAAATTAAAAAAGACGGAACGCTATCAAAACTAAGCGTGAAATGGTTAGGTCAGGATTACACCACTAACTTGAAAGCACAATAATATTTCTTGAAATACGAAAGGCGGGATCCTGATAATGGGAAAACCATTTGATATTACGTATGTTTTCTTACAATTGCCGAAATTAATCAGCAGCTTAAACATTACTTTGGTTATCGTCGTACTGTCGATCCTGCTTGGATTTATTTTTGGCATCGTTTCAGCACTTCCCAGAATTTATAACATTTCCGTGTTGAAACGGTTATCGCAAGTATATATATCCTTTTTCCGAGGAACTCCTATACTCATACAGCTATTTTTAATTTATTACGGATTGCCTGAACTATTTTTATTGATTCATATATCGATCTCGAAGGCTCCAGTTTTGGTGTTCGTCGTGCTGACATATGCGTTGAACAGCGGTGCATTTTTCTCAGAAGCAATTCGCACAGCCATTCTATCGGTAGAGAAGGGGCAACTGGAGGCAGCGTACTCCATTGGCATGACAGGTTGGCAGGTATTTAGAAGAATCATCATACCCCAGGCATTGTCGATTGCGATTCCAGTATTTGCGAATCTGGTCATTGCCAACTTAAAAGACACCTCTTTGGCTTTTACGTTAGGGGTAGTGGAATTAACAGGAAAAGCACAAACACTAGCTCAAATCACCCAGCATTTTATCGAAACTTACATCGCACTCGCTTTGATCTATCTAGCTATAAGTCTACTCTTGGAGAATTTGTTTGCTATTTCTGAAAGATATTTTCGAAGATTTGAAGGTAAATTTGAAGCCGGAAAGACGCTCCTTGGGAGAAAACCACGATGGGGCTACCTGTTACCATCCGGAATTAGGCTTCAGAAAGGCGGGGCAAGACTATGAAACTGGATCCCGGATTTATCCTTACTGCCTTGGTCAGCCTTTTTTCTGCCTTGCCGGTAACCTTGGAAATCACAGTTATTTCGGTTCTCTTTGGTTTTATTATTGGGACCACCGTTGCTTTGATGCGGTATTTTGAGGTTCCTGTTTTACGGACATTGGCCCATATTTATGTCGTTGTAATCCGAGGAACACCTATGCTTATCCATTTACTATTAATCTACTCTGGCATCTCAACGTTCGTGGATGGATTAGCGGAAAAGAATGGCTGGACATTTCGCTCTTCTGTGATCCCACTGATCGATTTTGCTTTTTTATCTTTTTCCGTTACAGCAGGTGCTTATTTTTCAGAAATTATCCGATCCGGATTACTGGCGGTGAGGAAAGGGCAAATCGAAGCAGCCTATTCCATAGGTATGACCACCTTTCAGACATTAAGACGAATTGTTTTCCCGCAAGCATTGGCGGCTGTAGTGCCAAATATATCAAATTTACTGATCGGGATGCTGCATGGCTCGACACTTGTCTTCGCCATATCAATCGTTGATATAAACGCAAAAGCGCAAATTGAGGCCTCAAGTAATTGGAAATTCTTTGAATCGTACATTGCTGCAGCGATTATTTATTGGGGGTTAACCATTTTAATTGAAAGACTGACGGGGTGGGTAGAAGGACGATTGAATCGATTCAATAGAGGAGGGATCGTATGATTCAAGTAAAAAATGTCACCAAATCCTTTGGCAGCCATGAAGTGTTAAAGGATATCAGCCTTACCGTAAATAAGGGAGAAGTAGTTGCCATCTTAGGGCCAAGCGGTTCCGGAAAAACCACGCTGCTCCGGTGCTTAAATTATTTAGAGAAGCCGTCGAAAGGCAGCATTCAAATTGGGGATTTTCGTTTTGATTATTCCCGGCCGTATAAAAGTAATATCCGCCAGCTTCGATTAAAAACAGCCATGGTTTTTCAACAGTATCATTTATTTAAACATAGGACCGTCCTGGAAAATGTGATGGAAGGCCTAGTCATTGTCCATAAGATTCCCAAGGCACAAGCGCGGCAAAGAAGTGTAGAAGTACTAGAAAAAGTAGGCTTGGGCGACAAATTGGCATTTTATCCGAGCCAATTATCCGGAGGGCAGCAGCAAAGGGTGGGCATTGCAAGGGCACTAGCACTAAATCCCGAGGTGCTTCTGTTCGACGAACCGACCTCTGCCCTTGACCCTGAACTTGTTGGCGAAGTACTTGATGTGATTCGAACGATCGCAAAGGAAGGGGTCACGATGATCATTGTCACTCACGAAATGGGTTTTGCCCGTGAGGTTTCCAACCATGTAGTCTTTATGGAACATGGCAATATCATCGAGGTAGGAGATTCTCGAACGATCTTTGAAAATCCGAAGGAAGAACGGACAATACAATTCTTAAGCCGCTTTAAGCACATGACCAAGGTATAAGGTAGAAACCAAATTCATGATTATATGGTGCAGCAACCAGCAAAACGCTTTGTGCAAAAAGCAAGGCAAACCTGTCATTCATTTGCAATAGGAGGGAATATCATTGAGTTTTGTAGACGTGCTTCTTCAAGAATATGAAAAAACGACGGATCTTATTAAAAAAGCCATTTCAGGCTTGAATGAAAACGAATTATCTTGGAAGGAAGCAGCTGAGAAATGGAGTGTGAAGGAGGTATTGTCCCATTTACTTGATCATAATTTAATCACCTCTTTTCGTTTGGCAGAATCTAATGCCACTCTTCCTGCTTTTAATCAGGATCGATGGGTAAAAGGAACAAGAGCAAATGAAGGTTTATCATATCAAATTCTTGATAGTTTCCAGTCACTGTTGGCATTAAACCTGCAAGTCTTTCACAGATTAACAAATGATGATTGGTATAAAAAGGGAACTAATAGTAAGGGAGAAACTGTCCAGCTATATGAAATTGTGAATCTCTTTATCAAGCATGTTCAACATCATATTAAACAGATTGAAAGAATTAAAAGTTCGTTACCATCTCTTTTTAAAAACTAACGAGTTTAAATGGCCACATGTATAGGATGGAATTTACTGATAAAAAACAAAAAAAAATACTGTTGAAAATTGATTCATATAGGAGCTGAATCTAATGACTATTTTTACAGAAATTAAGGCTGTGGCTGAGAATGTCCGCAGCAATGATTCCCAGCAACTAATTAAACAGCTGAGCGATGAACTAGCCAATATTTATGAGGTGACTGATGGCAGCGCGGGATTCGTACCAGAAGATGTGGAAGTTCCAAGGGCAGCATTTGTGGTTGCCCGGATCGCTGGCTGTCCAGCAGGGTGCGGTGCCATACGCCCTCTAAATGAACATACGGTAGAAGTAAAAAGAATGTACACCGTACCTAAATATCGCCGAAAAGGTGTAGCCCAGGCCATTTTGGCTGAATTAGAGCGATTGGCCGGCCATTTTGGCTACCGGGAAATTGTCCTGCAAACCGGGCCTAGACAACCGGAAGCCATCGCCCTATACGAACGAGTAGGGTACAAACACATTCCTATATTTAGCGGCGATTGGGAGGAAGTGAGCGCATTCCAAAAGGATTTGACAAAGACCCAGGCATAATTCAAGGTTTCCATACCATCTATTTTTTAAGGCTATTTCGTAAACTTTGTGGTTCTTTTTCTTGCGCTATTGTTTTTAAAACGAATCTGGGGTATATCCACATTCCCACCAAGTTAACAGAACTGAAAAAATTCCAATAAAATGTTTTTTTTGCCTAAATTTCAGCTATTCAACCTGATTATTAGATATATTTAATAAGCCTTCGAAGGCTTTTTTTAAACCTCATTGAATCTACGATGCAGCACTAGTTTTCTGAGTAAAGTCATATGCCGCACCCAGGATATCAAATACCATTTTCTTCTTATAGCGATTTGATTTCCTACCATTTGTTGTTTCAGATGTGTGAAATTCTTCTTCTAAAGGCTCTGTTATTTTTCATTGTTGATTTTCGTGCAGGCAAGAGAATTCATAAGCGGAGAATTTCCGGCTAATGTATATAAATGAAGTTTAAGAAGCAGATATAAGCGGAGATATTCCTATTAACTGCTCTGAATAAGACAATATCCACAGTTTTGAATAATATAAAAGGAAAAACTTCCGTTATTTTTAAGGAAATAGGGGTATTTCTCAATTTAAACGAATTTTACCGTTTATTTTTCAAACACAGTGAAATCAATATTCATCTATATGGATGATGGTAGCTGTATGCCCATTTTAATACTGGCGATTTGTTCTGATATAAGAATTGGTTCTTTCTTTATGTAAAGGTTCAATTTGTCGAGCAATATATTTAAATATAAACTACAGAATCGATTCCTGATGGCGAATCAGAATTATTAATAGTTGCTGGTGATTGGAACCATCTTATGATTAGGTGACCCAAATAGTCTAAACTAACATTTAAAATAACTGCCGTTCGATGACCACTGTGGCATTTTGTTGTTGTGATAAACCAGCTAATAGAAAATAAGTGATCTTCAACAATTGGGCGCGATTCTTTAGGAAGAATTGTGCTCCTCTTTATTTAAAGGGCCAGATTGTTGCAAAGCATATTTTAAGAAAAATGTTATTTGTGCAGAAATTGTGTTGGTTTTCACTTGAATTTTAGGGCAGGTTTTTTAAAGAAGGAATATAAACGAAATTGGTAGAATAAGTAAATTGGATATAAATCTTAACGTCTAAATATTAATAAGTGAAGTATGTGAATGGGAATTAACCAGTAAAAAGTTAAACTAAAATAAGCGAGGGGGGTTAATAAATATGAAACAATTGGGGACTCTATACTTTTTCTGTGGAAAAATGGGAGCTGGAAAATCAACTAAATCAAAACAATTGGCGATAGATAAGCATGCGGTACTGTTGTCTGAGGATGAATGGCTTTCATCACTTTATCCCAATCAGATTGCATCATTTGAGGACTATCTAAAATTCTCAGCGCAGCTTAAGCCGTTGGTCAAAAATCATGTCCAAAACATATTAAGTGTCGGTACAGATGTAGTGATGGATTTTCCAGCTAACACTCAAAAAATGCGAAAGTGGTTTTTAGATATGGCGTCAGAGGTCAATGCAAGCCATCAACTAATTTTCCTTAATCTAAATAACGAGCAATGCTTACGTCAAATTGCACAAAGGTCTAACGAACAACCCGAAAGAGCAGCTTTTGACACGGAAGCCGTGTTTATCCATGTTACTAAATTTTTTGAAGCACCAGAGGCGTCTGAGGGTTTAAATATTTTAGAGTTTAGCGGAAAAGAATAACAAGGAGTTCAATGATTCGTGTCTATAGAGTACCTTTTGTTCTGGGAGCTGCTCTATAAGATATAAAATGAAATGCGAGTAAGAAAATTTTCAATGAATATATGGTAAAATCGGTGTAACTTTTTGAAGGGTACACTTAAACTCACGTGGGCGTTGATATAACTACAAGATCGATTTTAAGGCTGATACCATAACTTAGTTATTTCATATAAGGGCGGATTCTTCAATAGAATTGTGCCCTTTCTGTGCACCCATGCCGGGCGCACAGAAAAAAGCACTCGTTGCCCTGTCGCACCGAATGCTTCGAATCATTTACTCCATGCTTATAAACAAGGAGTCCTATAAAGAAATGCAAATTAGTTAGTATAACCAAAACCAAATAGAAATATACAAAGTTACCCTCCCATAGGTACCTCTACTTTCTTATTGGTTTTTTTCGGTTGTTTTTAAGAATTCCCCTATCTGATCTATAGTATACAGGGGATGCTAATAATAATTATTTTCACAGAAAAAAGCAGGAGTAAAAAAATGTTGTTTTTACGTAAAATTACTCTTTTGAGAGAAGAAGTTACCGATTTTAATAAGTACCCATTCACTGTTCCTGCTATAAGAGGCATGGATACATTGGATTTAGATAGTGAAGTAACATTTTTTGTAGGAGAAAATGGTTCAGGAAAATCTACTTTGCTTGAGGGTATTGCTTACAATTGTGGGTTTAATATCGCAGGTGGAGGAAGAAACAATATGTATGACGTAGATTCATCCCACTCTGCTTTAGGGAAGTACATTCGTTTGTCTTGGTTGCCAAAGATAAACCAAGGCTTCTTTTTAAGGGCTGAAAGTTTTTATCATTTTGCCTCTCATTTGGATCAACTAGCCAAGGAAGATCCTTCTTTTAAGTATCGAGGATATGGAGGCAGGTCTTTACATCACCAGTCTCACGGGGAATCCTTTTTATCATTATTTTTGAACCGTTTTTCGGATAGGGGTATTTATATATTAGATGAACCAGAGGCAGCATTATCGCCAGCTCGCCAACTAGCGTTTATGAGGGTTATTCATCAATTAGTGAGCACTGGAAATTCTCAATTTATCATTGCGACACATTCGCCTATTTTACTAGGGTATCCAAACGCAAAGATCTTCAGCTTTGATTCCAATGTAATTGAAAACGTGAAATATGAAGACACAGAACATTATCTATTAACAAAAGGATTTCTAAATAGAAAGGAACGGTACTTAGAAGAGTTGCTTTTAAATGACGAGGATTAATAAAAATATAGGTTACTCAACTATTGGGTGTTTATATTAAAGGTGGGACGGAAGTGGCTATCCTACTTTCTAATTTAACTGGGCAGTTAACTTCAAAAGCAACAATTGCACGCCAACACCTGACTTGCCATGTTACCACTGGGGGTATATGAATTATGAGTTACTATTTAATGGTATTTGAAAAAACGAAAGCTCCAAAAACAAAGAAAGAGTTTATGGCTTGGTATGAAAACCTAACATCTTGGAGCGAAGATGTAGACTATAATGAGATTTCACATGCAGCTACATTACTACAAAATTGGTTTAAAGAAAGTATTAAAACATTTCCGACCATGAACGGTTCATTTGCACCATCTGATGATGAAATAAACGACAATTTAGAGTTAGAGGAGAGATTAACAGATTATTGTATTGCATCGAATGCCATTTATATGGCCTTTGCATGGTCAGTAGCTGAAGAGGCATACGAACACGTTCGCAAATTAGCAATTAAGCATGACGTTGGCTTTTTCAATGTCAGTAGCGTTCATGGTGAAATTATTCTTCCAGATGGTTTAAAGATTGAATAATGTTCTTATATTAACGGGAAGCTTTACTTCAATAACAACCTTCAACAATCGGTTGCTAGAATTGAACAAAGATGGATTGTTTTCAGCAGTCCATTTTTCTTGGTCTTTAATCCGTTAAATGGAGTTTAGTGCAAAAAGGGAGTAGGCAATATCTGATATTAAGGAAGAAGAATTAAATAGGTATGGGAGTAAAACTATGTCAATTAATGTGGAACGAGAACAAATTAAAATTTGCAATAAATACGGCGCTGAATATTTTCCAGCAGAAAACAACTTAAAATTAGGGGTTGCTACCAACGTTAAAGAAGGTAAAGTTCCGATTAATGGTCTACGTTTATATTCAGAAGAGGGCACTTCTGGTTGGTTTATCTGGGCAGGAGAAGAATTTTCCGAAGATCCTGATTTTTTCGTTCCCCTTCATATAGCACATATTGATGAGTGGGATCCGAATATAAAAAAGTATCTTGGTTTAGCACCAGGATGGAGATTTTTAATTGCTGATGACTATGAAGATGTTTGGTTTGACCAAGAGATGCTTGATGATTAAAAATCTTATTCAGCAGGACAAATTGTAGCTTTGAAATAAAGTCACGATGTTTGTAAAAAAGATGCGATGCATCCCCCTTTGGATACGCTTTGTTTAAAGTTTTTTATGGTAAAAATGCCATCACATTATTCCGCAATCGGGCCAGATTGTGGAAAAACAAAAGCTACTTCTCAAAGCAGCTTTTGTTTTTCCTTATACTTTATCTTCAGCAAGCTTGATCCTATTTAATGCAACAGGTGGTTTTTCCATCCATTCATTTTTAAGCATAAAGGATTTTATATTTTCTTCATATTGATAAACATCTGTAATTATTTTTGCATAAGTTACTTTTAAATCTTTTCGAACACTTACTGCTGCACTATATCCATAATTGGCAATTCCATCACGATTCATTTGGTCTAATAAGTAAGTCATTAATTTATCTGAAAAGGGGGCTGTTTCCCCATCTAAAACACATGTATCCCATGTCATTGAAATTGGCAAATCGTTTTGTATTAAAATATCACCTAATTTGTCTATAATATTTAGAGCTAATTCTTTCCCGTGTTGCATCACAGCTTTTAATTGCGGATTAGAGGTAGTTTGCATAAATCCAATTAGTAAGTTTTTACCAATATAGTTCATAAAAACATTTTTATGTAATTCATTTGCCTCTCTAGCGGTTAATTCTCTATTCTCGTTAAAGAAGTTTCCCAAAAATCCCTTATTAGCAATTGGACTTGTTTCGTGTGTTGAAGTGATGGAAGGAGGCCTTACAAAAACTCCTTTTTCTAAAAGTGTCGTTGTCGTTCTTTGAAATAAATCAGACATTTTTTTTAATTGTTCGTGGAAAAAGTTTCGGATGTCCTCCCTTACTGAATCAGTAAGAGCCATACTTGATAGGGAAATGCCAAGTTTAGACAAGTTGTTCAAATAAAAAAGTATAAAAACATCGGTATACATTTTAGGGGCATTTGGGTTCAAGTCATAATTAATGTTGAATCCTTTAGGCATTGGATAGTTCTCATTACTAAGCACTGATTCACAAAATTGGATTGTAGATTTAGAAATGGATCCTGCCTCACTACATAAAGATTTAACTTCTTGTAATTCCGAAGTTAGGTTAAAATACTCCAGAACCAGATTAGAGGCACTATTATCCATCAATTGTTCCCAACAGTATGCTAACTCTCCAGAAGTTAATTTTGCATTATTTTTTACATCCATAAAATCAATTCCTTTTTACAGTTATTTTATATAAAAAGTATCAACTATCTTGAAATTAATTATGTATTATTGGCATCAACTCTGTCCACGTTCCTCAATATGATAGGTTTATAAAATAATTATGGCGTTTGGAACTATTATCGGATGATAACAAAAAGTTGGATCTCTGTAGCTCAGTCCAGCATTTACATCTTCATTTGGTCGCCCGATACACTAATATACAAAAATTAACCATCTTTTCTAATATAGGAGGCGGCTAGTGCAATTATATTTTTACGATCGGGCGCGATTATCGAAAGATGAACACGCGTGCCTGTTTCATGTTTAGGGCAGGTTGTAGAGGATATAGTCCAGCAGTAATAGTGGTGAGCCGTAGCAAAAAACAGGCCACGATGCACCTCTTGTCAAATGGTTAAATTAATGTTAGGATTGTGTTGTTGTAAAAATAAATCGTAACGAGGTGAGGATAATGAGAACAAAAAAAAATAAGTCTTATCCTCATATTGCTTTTTAGTTATTTTTTTACGAATACATTAACATTAGGCTCTGAGGGTAGGATTCAATCTCAGGGCTTTTATATTTAGGCAGAAGGAACGTTTAAGCTTTCTTGCCGGTATATAACAGCTACTTATGGAGTGGCTGTTATTTTTTTGTTTTCCGTTATTCATCACTTTCCAAATATGAAAGGATGATGCTTTATTAAAAGACTCGCTCAATATTTTCGCACATTACAATCTGGACAGTCATCTTACAGTATGATTTATGAAGACCCAATCTATTGGAATAATGATGTTGCCTATTACATTGAAAGGACACATAAACTCACACTGGATAAACCATGTATCACTATAAAAATACCTTTTGACCGTCTCGGCTTAGATGAAAATATGGATCAAGTTGTTTTCTCAGATTTTGCATTAAGAGAATGGATTGATCATATTGAGGCATTAAATGAAGTGATTTATAACCGTTCACGTTCTGATAAAGAAAATGGTGCTTTTTATTGTTTTCGTCCAACAAATGTGGTGTTGCAACGTAATGCATCCTATGTCGAACTCATCTCGGAAGAATGGTATTTATGCTTAATGATTACAGTTCAACTTCCATTCAAGGATAATAATAAAGCTATGCGCATGCTTTGCAAAATGCTTCCAAAAGAAGTGGAGGAGTTTATTGCCAAGTTTGATCTCATCAAATTAAATGCTGCCTATGAATTAGTAAAAAAACAAAATATGATTCGCGAATGGCTAAAATCCAATGGTTATTGTGCGTTTATTGGGAATGGCAGCATTTTGCCAAGAAATAAAGACAACAACGGGCCACTAGAGGGTGCCTTGCCTTTTACATCCCCGGAAGATGTTGAAGTTGAAATTTGTGGTTTGCGAGGAATGGGAATAAAACATGGTGTAACGGTCATCACCGGCGGTGGTTATTCGGGTAAAAGTACATTGCTGGATGCACTAAATTCGGGGATTTACAATCACATCATAGGCGACGGTCGAGAATTTGTTATTACAGATCAAAGTGCAATGGAAATATCTGCAGAGGAAGGCCGTTCCATAAAAAATATCAATATTACGCCTTTCATAAAATGGATACCCAATGGTTCGGCTGAGCAGTTTTCGACTGACTACGCCTCAGGTTCCACATCTCAAGCCGCAAATATTATGGAGGCAATCAACTTCGGGTGTAAGCTTCTTCTTATTGATGAAGATAGAAGTGCGACCAACTTTATGATTCAAGATATCAAAATGCGTTCATTAATCAAGCATGAACCTATTACACCTTTTACGGAACGCGTCAGGGAGCTTTATGAGGCTGTTGGTGTATCTTCCGTTCTTGTTATTGGAGGTAGCGGTGAATTTTTATCCGTAGCTGATCAAATCATCCTGATGGAAAATTTTGTGCCAAAAAACGTAACCCAGGAAGCAAAAAAATTATGTGAACACGACAAACCACGCGAACGTATCCCCATTACAAAATGGGAGATAGAAAGAAAAATAACCACCGATCACTTTTCGAGCTATCCACAGGGAAGTGGTACAGAAAAGCTGATGGTTTCAACCATGGGATACATGATAATAGGTGATGGACAAATTGATATCAGAGGGCTTTACAATATCACATCACACGCCCAGCTTGCAGCTATTGCCTTTTTAATTCGAAAAATAGCTATAAATAATCAGGGGCGCCTCATCTTTCCTCATGAAAAGATCAAAAAAGTGCTCGAAGATATGGAGAGAGAAGGAGTGGATATTGTATTTTCTTCCTTTTTTCCTGGTTTCGAAAGATGGCTTGAATTACCTAGAATTAATGAAGTATTATCTGTCATAAACCGAATGAAACATTTGAATTCTATTCAAATTGAGCCCTCTGAACACCTCTAATTTATTAAGATCTTCAGCAACCGGGCGCAATTCTGTAGCAAGAATTGTTCTCTTTCTTTAGGTTAAGGGCCAGATTGTTGAACATCACGTCTAAAGGAAAATGGAATGAAGGAAGAAATTGTGAAAAATTTCACTTAAAGTAACGTGCAGGTTAGTTGAATAAGCTAATATTTGGATTAAGATAGATATAAGTAGAAAAGTTAATAACAAGGGGTGATTTTTTGGAGAAAAATATTGGGGATGTAGTTTTTTTAAAACAAGTAGTAAAAAGACTTTACAAAAAAAAACTTCCCCTCAGAACCTAAATTTGAAATCATCGAAAACGTAATGGTTATTAGCATTTACTTCAGAAAAATAAGGTATATTATATTTGTTGAATAGATTCTCTTTAAAGACAGGAAAAGTAGGTGAACAAAGTGGGAAAATATCAATTGGATTCCAAAGGTCAGGTAGCTGTGACAAAGTTTCATGAAAAACAGACGCCTGCCAAATTTGATAAAAAGCAGCAACTTGAAAAAATGCGTGCGGAGTATTTGAAAAAGAAGCAAAAACAAACAGATAAATAATATGAATGAAAACATAGGAAGACTAAAATCTCCCTATGTTTTTCTTATTAAAAGTTTTTTTTCAATTGATGATAGAGTTTATTATTCCCAATTTTTCTTATTCTTCTTTTACAAAGCATTTCTTTTGTATGGTTTCCAATCCTTTTTTGAAAAGTAAAAGAAATAACTAATGCTTATTAAAGTAACGGGGTGCTTTACTTCTATAACGATCTTCAACAATCGGGCGCTTTTCCAGAACAAGGAAAGCGTCATTATTATGTCTACCAAGGGCTATGAGACTATACTGAAAATAGTTTTCTTAGATTGTTGAATAAGTCTTGTATAAAATTTACTCTTTTTGAGCATAATAGAATCAAGATTAATTGGTTCATAATCAGGAGAGTGAAAGTGCAATGTTATTATCTGAAACTTGGGAGAAGTATAAACTTGATAAGAAAATCGAGGGATATTCAGCTCTAACATTGAAAACCTATTGCTTTCAACACAACCTGTTATTAAAATTCTTTGGCGATATTGATATGACTGAATTTACTAGAGAGAAACTCAAAAGCTACTTAATTGAGGCGGGTGAGCATTTAAATCCGTCTAGTCTAGGGCATCGAGTTCGTTGTATACGATCAATTTTCAAATGGACATATGATGAAGGCTTCATTACAAAGAATCCAGCTGCTAAATTGAAGGAACCAAAACTGGGCAAAAGAATCCCAAAATTCCTTTCAGAGATCGAAATAGAGCATTTACGGGAAGCGTGCCATACCTCCATGGAAAATGCATTATTTGAATTTTTTTATTCTACCGGTTGCCGAATTGGATAAGTAGTAAAACTCAATCGTGATGATATTAACTTTTCTACGAATTCCGTTATTGTTCATGGAAAAGGCGATAAGGAAAGAGAGGTGTACTTCAATATTCGTTGCTCCCTATGGTTGAAAAGATATTTAGATGAACGGGACGATGAGGATCCATGCTTGTTTATTACCGAAAGAAGTCCTAAAAGACGTATGAGTATCGACCTGATAAGATATATAATTAAGCGAATTTCAAGTCGTGCAGGAATTAAGAAAAGGATCCATCCACATCAACTACAACATAGTTATGCGACTCACATGATCAATAACGGAGCGCCTCTTGAAGTTATCCAGAGCTTACTTGGTCATGAGAAGAGTGAAACAACTAAAATATATGCTGAATAAAGTGGAAAACTGAGACACGATTTCTATAGCAAATACTTCTAACAGAATAATTGAACTTAAAATTCTTGGTGGGCACGTTCTTTATTGAGCGTGTTTTTTTCAGTTAAAGAATATGAGATTGAGTAACGTTAGGAAATTTGAAATAATTGTAATTAAGTAATGGGTGGGGTTGTAAGAAAGAGGGGTTTTTATGATAATTCGAGAGATTAAACCTGAAGATGCAGAGAATTTTATTAATCTTATTAAGCAAGTTGAAACTGAAGCTAATTTTATGCTTATGGAATCTGGAGAAAGAAAAACTACAGCTGAACAACAAAGTAAACAATTAGAACGTATTGAACAGCAAAGCAATTCTACAATTTTTATTGCAGAGTAAGAAGATGGAAAGTTAGTAGGCTACTTGATTGCCATCGGTGGAAGTGTTAAGAGAACTAAGCACTCTGCTTATCTTGTAATTGGTATTTTGAAAGAATACAGAGGGCAAGGGATAGGAACAACTTTATTTCAATCTTTAGAAGAATGGGCAATAAGGCAAAATATTTCACGATTAGAACTTACAGTGGTAACCTAAAATGAAGCAGGTATAGCTTTATATAAGAAAAGTGGATTTGAAATTGAAGGTACCAAAAGAAATTCACTTATAATTAATGGAACACCCTATAATGAGTATTATATGTCTAAATTATTATGACTTTCTTTACTCTGTTAAAGTACTCTATTCTTGAATAAGAGAGCGTTCTTACTGAATCGGGCCATTAAATGGAATAACACTTATTGAGCAAACGGAGGTTGAAGAAAGAATGTTATAATAAATTTCATTATTTTACTGTTTTGCATTGGAGGCATTTAACTTGGAAATTAGAATAGCAAGTAAAGAAGATATTAAGTACGTATCAAGAGTTTATGTTGATAGTTGGAGGACTACTTATCGTGGTCTAGTACCTGACGATTATCTGGACGAATTATCGTACGAAGATGCAGAAAAAAGATGGATTGATTTTTTAAATAACGAAAATGAACCTTTTATTTATGTTGCAATTAATGATAAAGGGAAAATTATAGGCTTTGCATCAGGTAAAAGTATTGATGAGAATAATTTTTATGGAGAACTATATTCGCTTTATCTCTTACAGGAAAGTAGAGGATTAGGTGTTGGTAGGCAGCTTGTTTCAACTATTGCTAAGCATTTTAAAGAAAAAAGTATTTATTCTATGATGGTTTGGGTAATGAAACAGAATAAATCTGGACTGGGTTTTTATGAACGTTTGGGAGGAAAAGAATATATTCATAGGACTAGTACGTTTGGAAGAGCCGTAGTAGAGGATGTTGCGTATGGATGGAAGAATATTTCAGAATTATGTATTGAGTAAGAGTAACAAAGATTTACATATGTGGCTTTAGAAAAGTGTTCTTTTCAAATTTCATACTCTCGTTATTCAAGAATAGGGAGCAAGAATTGAACAACGATGGACTGTTATCAATAGTCCATTTATCTTGGTATTTAATCAGTTAAATGGCAGTTTACTTGAAGTATCGGTTAATTTTAATCGTAAAAATAGAGGTTCCTTTTGGATATTTTATATGATAATAAATTTCATCTAAATTTGCTGGGGCAGTAACTTCAAAAGCTTACCTATCACAATAATAATTCCCTTTGAAAAAACTAGATATTTATGTTGAAATACAGATGATTCTCTAGGGTTGAACTTAAATCCACTCGCAGGTTAGTTGAAAAATCAGAGTGTTTGGAATGAACATAATAGAATAGTGAAAATTTTCGCATTTATAACTCTAATCGTTTAATATTAGTTAAGAAATCAATTGCTGAAGGAACGTTTGATTGGATAAAAATTGAAATGAAATATTAATAGACTTTAACTTGAGGAGGCTATTTAAATGAAGGTATGCTCGTTTTTACCCGCCGCTACCAATATGATCTATGAAATGGGACTAGAAAGATATCTGAATGGAGTCACATTTGAATGTCCATCGGATAAACCAAAAGTGGTTCGTACCCATCTCGAGGGACGTAATCTTTCAAGTGCAGAAATTGAAACTTTTGTAACAGAATCATCAAATATGGGAAAAAGTTTATATTATGTGGATATGGAATTATTATCAGAAATAGCACCTGATCTTGTGTTTACTCAGGATGTATGTGACGTATGTCAAATTAGCACCTCTGTTGTTCAAAGAGCCATTGGATCCCTTATAAAGCAACCAAAAGTGGTGCCATTAATACCGAGAAGGCTACGGGATGTATATCAGAATGCACTAACCATTGCAAAGGAGCTAGGCGAAGAAAAAATTGGACTTGATTACTTAGCTTCTTTACAAAAGAGAGTACGTGCAATTACTGACAAACTTCGTGAACATCAAGTAGAACCAAAAAGAGTGATGATTATGGAATGGTTAGATCCCATTTATAATTGTGGGCATTGGATTCCTGACCAAATCTCTTTGGCGGGTGGAGTGGATATGTTGTCCAATCCTGCAGGTTACTCTGTAGTGACACCTTGGGAAAAAGTACAACAATATGATCCAGAAGTATTGGTTATTGCACCTTGTGGTTTTCAGGTGGAACGATCGATACAGGAAATCGATCAGCTAACAAGTAAATCGGGGTGGAGCGAATTGACTGCAGTAAAAAACAAAGCAGTCTATCTTGCAGATGCAGATTACTTTACAAGGCCAAGTACCACATTGGTAGACGGAATTGAGTTACTAGCTGCCCTCTTCCATCCACATCTTTTTGAAATTCCAGAAACATGCATGAAAAAGGTTGTACCTATTTCAGATACAGAATTATCATGGATGTAAGTGATAATTCCTCAATAGGGATTTGGTGGATTTCCTAAAGTAAAAGGTCAACATTAAGCTTTAACAAAGCCATAGCTTAAGAAAAAGTTGTTGTGTCGTAGAACGAACAAACTGTTTAATAAATTTAAATCTTTTATTTCATAAAACCAGCTAATAGAAACTTAGTGATATTCAACAATCGGGCGAGATTATGTAATAAGATAAACCTTAGATTTAAACGATTTTATTGTTATATTTTTAAGTGCAGTGAAGTATTTCACATCAAAAATTAAACAACTTTTTAACCCCGTCTTAAAATCAGAACGGGGTTATGTATGTTTTGAGACTTTGTAACATTTCGCGACTAAAAAATTAAGCTAACATTTCCGCGGTGTTTTTATGGCCAAATTTACAGCACTAATTAGAATAAGTAACCTGTGTTCGAGGAGGAAGCAACAAAACAAGGATTTATACTTCACATGGGGTCAATTGTGTCAACTTGTCTGCTGGATTCCAATATGAACATATACCTGATGTGTTTCTCAATTTATTAGCTTGTCGGGATACGATAGACCTTATCTCATTGGAGCTCCAGAAGTAATGAGTTTGGAAGCGATTTTGTTTCCAGAGCGTTTGTTTTGTGTAAAATGTTGAAACAGTATACCTAGTCGAATATAATCAAGCCCAGCCGAATACATTCAAACTAGGTTGGTACACATGCTGGCAAAATACTCATTGCCAAAGGGGGCGAACATATATGCATCCGACAAAAGCATATGCCTCAAGTGTTGATCCGGATACCGTTGCAACATTTTTGGCACTTGTCGAAGCGATCGTTCCGAATACACCTGAGCTTTCCATTTTCGGAGTAGAGCAAACAGTAGGAGCAGTTGAGTTGTGCCTTCATGAGTATTTGATCTGGGAAATGGATCATTTCATTGCGATTTCTTTTGGAATAAGTCCCACGGTATTTCCATTAGCCGCTCCTACTGCCAAGATGCTGAATGCGGGAGCGGCACAATTCATTTCTTCAGGCTGGGAACGAAATTTTCCCTACTACCCAATCAGTCAAGGCTGTCCATTTGCGGCTCTCTCGGCGGTCGACCGATTACAGGTGATGGCTAATTTGGAACAGCTTCAGGCAGATCTCGGAGCTTTACCTCCTCCTTATCAATACAATGGCGGATTCGTCAAATTTATCGTAGATTACTTGAATCGGGCAACGATGTTTGGCTTTTATTCGGAATGGTCTGCATACGGTACAACGAGGTTACTGCCGCCCGATCAACGAGTATTGAATTATTTTCCGATTAGCTGGGAACAGGTCGGATATCCGGGTGTATCCCTGGGTTACCGAGATTTTCGCGGGTTTTTACTGCAAATGGAGCATAACAAGGGGGGACCTTCAGATGCATGACGCTGACGTTATCGTCATTGGTGCGGGAGGCGGCGGTGGGGTTGTGGCAAAAGAGCTTGGAGAAATAGGTCTAAAAGTATTGGTGCTTGAAGCAGGTCCCTGGTATGGAAATAAAAAGTGGCCGAACCCAAACAGCATGCGTGGGGGAGAGTGGGGCAACAGCCTGGCCGATCTTGATGTGGAACTTTTCAGGGAACAATACAATCGGTTAGAAAATAACATGAACGATGTGGTGGCAGGAAGATTTCGCTTCGGACCAGCGGATCGTCGCCGCCCTCCGTGGCATCGGGTTATGAAGCAGGCTGGTGACATCTGGCAGGTTTCAGGTGTTGGGGGGACGACCCAGCATTACTGGGGGAATTGTCCCCGTGCATATCCTTCGGCAATCGACAATATTTGGCCGATTGACTATCGGGAGCTTATCCCCTACTACGAGAAAGTTGAAGCCACGTTGCCGGTACAGTTTGCGCCGACGACCTCGAAAGAAGAGCTTTTTTATTATGGTGCCAAAAAGGTTGGATGGTCACTTATACCAACCCTTGATGTTGTAACGCCAGGGTATCGTCCTTCTCCTAATGCGATTCTTCCACCTAACAAACATCTGACAGATCCAAACTACTCCATGGAGCAATTATCCCGTATGGAGGGTTGCACGTTGGCCGGACATTGTGTCAACGGGTGTCCATACGGCCCCTCGATGGACAAAATAGCGAAACGATCGACTCTGGTAAGCTATATCCCGCTGGCACTTAAAACTGGAAACGTAGCAATCCGACCCAATTCATTTACTACCAGAATATTGACGGAACACAATCCGACAGAAGGGCTGCGGGCAATAGGCGTACAATTTCGGGATACCTGGACTGGAGAAACTGGTGAGCTTACTGCCCAAGCCATCGTTATGGCAGCTGGTTGCATTGAAACGCCACGCCTTTGGTTCAATTCGGAATTGCCCAACAATTCCTGGGTCGGAAGAGGGTTGACCAACCATTATTTCGACTGGGTGTCAGGCATTTTTAACGAAAAAGACCTGATCAGCATTCTTGGAACTCCTGAAATCAATCAGTTTGTCGGACCGACGTCCGCAGCGAGAATCGATGTCCCTGGATTGGGAGCCTTCCAGCAAGCCGGTATGAGTCCTGGCTTATCCTCCTTACTTACCTACGGAATAACAGAAGCTGGTTACAATTTCATGAATCCGCCGATGCCAGGGGAATCCTGGGATATACGCGGTAGGGTAGTCGGTGCACCGTTGAAAGAATTGATGCTAAACTACCGTAATACGTTGAGTATACTGGTTCTTACTGATGATGAAGCGCTCTTCCGCAACAGAATCTCGGTCGATCCTACTCTGCAAGATGAGAACGGATCGATTCCAGTCATTCACTACACTCCTAGCAAAAAAAGCATACAAAGACGTAATCAACTTGCAAAAATGGCGGCAGAGCTTTTGAGGCAAGCGGGCGCCAAAAAAGTTATCAGGACATATTTTCCCGCAGCTTTTTTGATCCACTTAGAGAGCACGATGCGGATGGGGTACATAACAGATACGAAATGCGAAGCTCTTCAAGTCAAGCGCCTCTATATTGCCGATAACAGCGTGCTCTATGATGGAATCGGCGGCCCCAATCCGACTCTGACAACTCAAGCTTTGGCAACTCGTACGGCAGAGATGATGGCCAAGAAATATTTTAGTTAGCCCAATAAAACGGGAAAGGTACGGTTTTTAACTAGAATGTGGGCAATAGGTTTACTCGTTGACCTTGCTGGAATGATTGCTCTTCTTTTAACGGTAGGATCTGGGCAAAATAGCTACACAATTTGGAATGATCCTATCACGTACCTTGGGTTTTTAGTTATCGTAATTGTTTGTAGATTTTTATTAGGGTGGGCAAACTTTTCCGTTTCAAAAAAATACGTCTTTGAGCGTCGGGTGCGTTGGTCGATTGGACTTTCAATGGGGATTTTGACTGCTCCTTGGACATTTCTAATTCCAACATCAATGGTCTTTCATTGAGCGTTTGAAGCAAATATAAAGGGTATATGGTTCAATCCTCATAACATCAAAAATGATACCAAAATAAATCCATATGCTGAGATCAATTCTTTTGATGGATTATTAAGTTATTTTACACAATGACTAAATTGTTGTAGTTCTTACGAGTGCATTAGTGGAAGAAAAATCAGTGATATTAGGATTTATGCATATTTTAGTTATTCTATTCAAGGGCGCGATTCTTCAACAGAATTGCGCTCTTTCCTTTTGTATAGGGGCAAATTGTTGAATATAATTTTAAATAAAATTATCTAAAAATTAATATTCTTTTAATATTCGTGAGTTATAATTTTGTCGAAATAAGTCAAATAATAGATTCAAAATGTCAACAAATATCCTAGATTATTTACAACTATGAGGAGTGGTAAAATGACATTATCTAAAGGTTTTAAAGGAGTTTTAGCAACAGGAGTAATCGTATCATCTATTTTTGCGGTAAGTCCAAGTGTGTTTGCAAAAGAAATTAAATTCCACAGTAACACAGTAGTTTTAAAAGCTTCTAGTTTAACAAACTATCGAGTAAAACATATTAGTAACAGCCTTCAAGCCCAAATCAACAAAGTACAAAATCAAATCGAAGAAGTGACCAATCAAATTGCTTTTTTAAGTACGTTGGCTCAATCAGAAACCAATGAGCTAAATACGGAATTAACAAATCTAACCACGTTTTATAACTATCAAAGCACGGGCTTAAATACACAGTTAACGAATTTACAAACGCAACTCGCCAGTACTACGGATCCGATTAAACAAGCAAACATCAATAAGAAAATTTCCGTTCTTAATCAAAGAATCAGTTTATTAACTCAAGAATATAACAACAAACAAACAGCATTGCAAACAAAAATTGCCAATCTTCCAATTGAAGTAGCAACGAAAACACAAGAGCTTCAAAATGAACTGACAACGTTACAATCACAATTAACGACTTTGCAAAATGAACAGCAACAAGCCGCGCAGCTCCCTGCTCAGCAGCAACAACAAATTGCAAAGTTGCAATCGCAAATAACAAAAACACAAAACCAAATCACTGAAATAAACAATCAAATTGCTTCATTGGGTAACCTAGTTCAAAGGGAAACGAATAAATTAAACTCACAGATTGCGAAATTAACCACTGCTTACCAAAATCGAAGCAAGGACTTAAATGCTAAGTTGACGAATTTACAAACACAACTAGCTAACACAACTAATTCAACTTCGCAAACTATCATAAACAATAAAATTGCGGCTATTAATCAAAGAATCAGTTCATTGACTCAGGAATACAATAATGAAACGGCAGCACTACAAGCAAAAATCACCAATCTTCCAAACAAAGTAGCAACAGAAAATGCGGCTCTACAAACAAAATTGACTTCTTTGCAATCACAACTAACGCAATTGCAAAATCAAATAACTGCTATTGAAAATTCATCAACTTCATCTGCAACTAATGGTTCAACAGGAACGTCAGGAACTACTGTTACAACAGGAACATCTGGAACCACTGATACAACTGGAACATCTGGAACTACTGATACAACAGGAACGTCAGGAACTACCGATACTACAGGAACGTCAGGAACTGCCGATACTACAGGAACAACTGTTTCAACAAACTCTACTATATCGAATTAGGTCTGTAATTTCTCCTCCTTCCATTAGGTGAAGGAAAAGAAGTCAAAATGTTTAGGGGATAAATCTATGAAGGATTATATCCTCTTTTTTTTGGCGTTTTTTTCGTTTAATGTAGTAAAGTGTTAACTCGATGTAAATCTACTAAAGCGTGCTTTCCTTAAAAACTCGCCTACCTAAATAGGAAGGCACTGAAATCGCTTCGGATTTTTTCAGTACTCTTATTAAACTATTAAAAGTATTTATCATTAAAAAGTGCTTAATGAAGATATATATCATTTGGAATTCGAGATTTTTGAAGAGTTGGAATAAACCAAAATGATATTAGGTTCATATTGCATATTAGGTATAGGGGGTGCTGGTTTTGAGGTGGTTGGGAACCTTTGATTACCTATGCAGCTACTATTAAGTCCTATTTGACCTATAAAAGCAAATCTAGCGAAAAAGTTTATCTTTTAAACTTAATATAACTATTCCTAATAGTATACCGACTAGATTAAAGACCATATCTGTTACTGATATCCATAACGGGTCTGTTTGGACAATAGTATCGTAAATTTCCTTTAGAACTCCAACAGCCAATAAAACAAAGCAGACCTTAAATAGCCCAAAATGTTTATGCAACGCAAAAATGGTGATCATTGGTAATATAAAATGTAATAGTTTATGCCATTGAAAAAATATTTGTAAATCCATCATTATTTATCCTCCTATTTTTTTATATTAACTAGTTTATAGTGATTTATCAAATAATTGGTAAAAAGTCATTTATACGGATTTATCCTCGAAAATTGAAAAATCTCATTAAATCGTCTGTTGTGTAATTATTTTTATTCAAAATGAACAATCCCAATTTTACGGATTAAACTAAAGGGATTGAATAATACACTTTTGTATGGATAAAAATGGATGATGAAACAAACAACTTTTAATCCTTTTAATTTTTTACGAAAAATTGGGGGCATTATCATGATGGAAAATGGAAATATCTCAGTAGGAAAGCCCGAACAAAGAATAGATGCTATGGATAAGTCCACGGGAGCAATTAGATTTACAGGGGATTTTTTCTCTCATGGTCAATTACATACCAAATTGGTGACCAGTAAACAGGCACATGCAAGAATAAAATCAATTAAGCTCAATGAGGCATGGAAAGTCCCTGGTATTCGAGCGATCGTAACCGGAGAAATCTTTCCATATCATATCCAATTGAAAACATCCATCAGCCTATTACTACAATTGAAGGTTTAATGAACTCTCCTATTCCAAAAGCTTTTATTGAGAAGTGGGCAATCCAATGTGGATTTTGTACACCTGGATTTGTTTTGAACTGCCATGATTAGCTGAAAAATTTCCAAATGCAGATGATAATATTATAGAGGAATGGATGCAATCTAATCTTTGCCGTTGTACAGGATATCAGGAAATTAAGGAAGCAGTAAAAATGGTTTTAGAGCAACAATTATTAACTAAAAGGATAGACCCAGCATAGCTATATGCTGAGACTATCCTTTTTTAAAAGTCATGAAAAAGGCTGGACTATTATATGAAAACGGTCCAGCTTGATTAAATCTTAACCAATGTATTGGTAATAATCCTGGGAATGATAGCTTCTGAACCCGCACGATTCATAAAGCCGCAATGCATGAGCGTTTTTGGCTTCTACCTCAAGAAAAATAGAGAAGCCTTTTTGATGCTCCAATGATACGGCTTTGGAGAGTGCTTTTCTGCCAATACCTTTGCCTTGAAGTTCAGGATAAATGGCAAATCCGTAAATCCACGCTTCACCATCCTTTTCGGAAACACGCATTTTTCCAGCTGTTTTTCCAGCTGCTTCAATAATGAAATGTTGATCATGGGTTCTATACCGAGTTCTTTGGTTATATTCCCGCGCTTCCTTCTCTAGAAATCCAAAGCAAAGAACTTCAAGTTGTATTTGCGCCTCCCAATCCTCCTCAGAAACGGCTGTTCTTAAGGTAATTGAAGGGTCCTCCACCAACTCGGCTTCTTGCCATTTCATTTGATATTCTGCGATCTTAAAGGTACATGGAACGGTTTTTAAGAATTCCTTGGCAGAATTGGAGTCGGTAGGAGCATTTAGCAAAATGGTTGTGGCACCTTGCTGTTTTGCCAAATCCAGGCCCTGTTTCAGCAAACGCGAAAAAATGCCTCTTCTTCGATAATCCGGATGTACCATGCCGCAAAGCTCAACTTTATTACCGAAAGTATAGCTGCCTAAAAACCCGACAAGCTGTCCGTTTTCATATTGGAAGAAATCCTCTTTACATTTCCAAGACCGGTTTTCCAGCATATCGTGATTCAGCTTCAGCTCAAAACCTCCACCTTTTTCGCAAATTTCTTGAAGACTTTTTATCTCTAACAATTCTTTTGTCGTTACCATTTCATTTCCCCCTGTTCGGATTCCTTTATTGTTATTCTTTGTCAAAACCAGACAATCCTTCTTTTTACGATATTTCTATCACCCTCGTATTCTTAAAATTATTTGAACAAGTGTACCCATTTAAACATACATATAAAGTACAAGGAGGGATGATCATGTCATTAGAATCTCAATTTGTTGAAGCTTTAAGCGGTTTATTATATACAGCGGCAACAGCAGGGATTGCCGTCATTACGCCGAAAATAAAGAATTTTATTCATGCTCATACTCAGGAAAAAACGGCAGCGGTTGCTAGCAATGCCATCGATGGGTTAGCCAAAATTGCAGATTCAGTTGTCGCAGATTTTAATCAAAGGATCGTAACAGATATTAAAGCAAAACAAGCGTGGTCACCGGAATTTGCCGAACAAGTAAAAAAAGACGCAATGGCTGCCGTCAAATCTCAAGGTTCCTCATTTATCCAGCTCTTAAACAAAACGGAGGCTGATGTGGAACCGTTGATTTCCACTTTAATCGAACATGCCGTTTCCAAAGGAAAGTAAGCTGCTCTTTTAGAGTAGCTTTTTATTTTTACTTGAACTTTGCCGATATGGTTATAATCATATTCAATTAGGATTATATATAACTATATTTCTGTGCAGTTTTCATATAGTAAATTGTAGAGGTTGGATAGTATGAATGAGGAGTTAATAAAAAATGCGGATGCATGCTATCAGCTGGCGGAGCAGAAGGCTGCACAATATTTTCAAACCCTTTTCGAACAGGTATCCAATAAAACTTATGTTTCTGTTTTAACAAATGATTTTCAAGTTTGGAAGCAACAGCATATTCATCATTTGCCAAGCATTTCTCTCCGTAAGAAAAAATCAGAAGCGGAAGGATATCAACATTATCTCCAATGGTTGAAGTACACAGGAAAACTTGATCCTTATCTGGAACGCAGTATTTCCTATCTTTTCCTTCGGGATCTTGGCAAAACCTTAGATGATCCAGATACAATATCGAAGCTTCAAAGGACAATTGGCAGCTTGAAAAATTATATAACCAAGCTGGATTCTTCTGAGAAGAAGAATGACCTAAACATGGCTGCGATGTACCGCTGGGCTCAGAAAGAAAAGATTGAATCTGCCATCATCTGGTTGTTTGATAAATTAAGAACAGTATCTAAGAATATACCGAAGGGTTTGGAAGCGGAACATGCTCAGCGCAAACTGATCAAAATTATAGCGGGTGTGATGATGCACGCTTTGGTTGATATGAATGAGGATTTGCCGCCTGAAGAACGCAGGCAAAAATTGGATCAGGCGATAAGACTCGGCTATTCCTATGGGTTAACCTATCCCTTCATTGATGATCTCCTAGATGCTAATATCTTATCCTCTCAAGAGAAACAACAATATTCTGATATGATTCGGACCACCCTTATTACAGGATCTGTACCAAAGCAGAGAAATTGGATGGGAAAAAACGCAAACTTTATGCAATATATTCAATCAGAGCTTGAATCAGCTTTTACGTATATTAAAGCCCAGCAGCCACACGAGACGAGCAGCAAATTTTTTGAACAAGCCTATGTCTTTTTTCATTCACAGGAAGTGGATCGGATTAAAAATCTTGCCAATCGTCATTATAGAAATGAAGATTTATATATTCCGATTATTTTAAAATCCTCTTCTTCCAGGTTAATCGCACGTTCGGTCATCGAACCAGCCGAGGATGAAGGTTTTGAGTCACGTACTTTCTTTTACGGCTTATATAACCAATTGGCTGATGATTTTGCCGATATGTTCGACGATCTCAAAGATGGTGCTGTTACTCCATATACGTATTATTTAAAACATCATAATCAGCGTCCAGATCTTATTAACCCGTTTGAATTATATTGGGCCGTGATTGCAAACTTGATCCACGATGTGTATCACTCAGACCCCAAGACGAGAGAAGTCATCCTTAATCGGGCCATTAATGGCCTGAAACGTTTTAAAAAAAGAATAGGAACCCAAAAATATCATGAGGTAATGGAGCTTTTTTCGTTCGGAAACCCATCCTTTCAACGTCTCTTGCAAAAAATGGTCCGAAAAGCAGGTGATGTAGACTTTTTTGACAAGCTGCTTCGAGACCACATGATTTTCATGTTGAAAAATGAACGAAAAGAGCAGCAGGAATTTTTAGATACTGTTGACCATGTCCGCGACAAAATTAACAGCCTCTTACGGATTCCTTTAGATGATAATGGATCCATCATGAAAAATCAGATGATTGAAGCAGCGAACTATTGTCTGGAGGCAGGCGGAAAGCGGCTCCGACCCATCATAACATGGGTAATGGGAGTGAATGAATATGGATTGGAACAAAGGGCGATAGAGCCTTTACTGAAATCATTGGAGTATATGCATACCGCCTCCCTAATTTTTGATGATTTGCCATCACAGGATAATTCTCACATACGCAGAGGCAGGCCGACTCTCCACAAAGCAAAAACAATTGCAGTTGCAGAATTAACGGGTTTATTTTTAACACAGAAGGCGATCGAGGAGCAAGCTTCTCTGAACCGGTTCGATCCCGACGCGGTTTTAAGACTGATTCATTATTCAGCAAAAAAGACAGAGCTTATGTGCGAAGGTCAGGCAATGGATTTGGACTCGAAAGGAAAAACATTAACACTGCAACATTTGAATCTGTTATGTGCTTATAAAACAAGTATTGCCTTTGAAGCATCACTCATTATGCCAGCGATCCTTGCTAAGGCAAATGAAACTGAAATGATGGCTTTAAAAAGATTCGCTTATCACGCAGGCATTGCGTTTCAAATTAAGGATGATCTGTTGGATGTGGAAGGCGAAATGGACTTGATGGGCAAGCCGATTGGAAAAGATGATGAAAATGACAGTTCAACCTTTGTGTCCGTTTTAGGTCTGGAAGGGGCACGAAAAGATATGTGGGAGAATTACTGCCTTGCGATCGAAGCATGGCAACACATCCCGAGTCAGCCTGCGTTTTTAAAACATTTAATGAACTATATCGTGAACAGGAGTCGTTAAGAGTTCTATTAATGGTTGGAAAGGAGGATTAATGATTAAGAACATATTTAACTGGAAATCGAGTCAGGTCCGATTTCATCCATCTTTTTGGATGATGGCCATTTTGCTTTTTTCATTGGTGCTGCTGGTCCCCAGTATGATTGTGTATATTGGAGGGAGCAACACTGCTCCTAATCATGGGGTAGGAGCAAAGCAAAGTTCTACTAACGGTACATCTCAAACTGGTAAAGCATCCTCCATCACACTTGGCTGGGTTTCAGGTACTCTTCCCAATGTTCAAGGCCTGGCTGACTATAAGAACTTAACAGTTGTATCACCAGATTCTGCCACGATTGATAACCATTTCAATCTCCAAGTAAATTCGAATGCGGTGTTAACAAACAAGATTCTAGCAGAGGGTAAAGTCATATGGGCACGAATCATGATGGACACAGATACAAACACAAAAGTCCATGAATTCCTAACAAACCATACGAAAACCAAGCAGATTATTAAAAATATTCACCAAAATGCCGTACACAACCATTGGTATGGCGTTAATCTGGATATTGAAAATGTGAGCCGCGCTGACCGTGGAGCATTTTCTCAATTTATCAAAAATCTATCTTCAGAATTAAATAAAACGTCTATTGTCTTATCCATCGATCTTCCACCTGATCCAAATGGCAGAAATAATAATGGTTCACCATTTGATCATGACATTATTGGAAAATACTGCGATTATATTGTGTTTATGGGCTATGACGAGCATTGGGGAACGGATCCGGTACCAGGCCCTGTTACATCCTTATCGTGGCTAAAGGAAAATGTGCAAGAATTCATTCAAACTGGCATTCCGGCAGATAAAATCATCATGGGTGTCCCAGGTTATACAAGGATTTGGCAGCAAAATCCCCAAGGGAAAATTGTGAAAGACCCAGCAGAGCCGATTCAATATGTTGAAAGTTTAGTCACCAAAAATCGCCGTAATCTATCCTGGGATCCCTCGTTAGGTGAATATTACACCTCTTACTATGCCAATAACCTGCAATATAAAATATGGCTGCCAACAGCAAAGTCATTAAACCTTTACATTGATCTAGTATCCAAATACCATCTGGCAGGATCGGCAGTTTGGGAATTAAGATTTATGAATGCGAACTATTGGAATCAAATATTTAATTAAATATTCTTAAGAAAGTATCATTTTTCTAAAAATCAAGACTCCCATGTGTTCCAAATTCTGAAACATAAGTGTCACGAATCTTCAACATCTGCGCCGTGAACAACGGTGTTTTTTTACTATAATTTAGATATAAAAGAATGCGGTATAAAAGAAGAACAGAAAAGGGAGTCTTGAACATGAACTTTGAAGAAGTGAAAGAAAAATTAGAGACATCGAAACGTGTGCTGCAGAAGAAATTGGAGAATCCAAACTTAACCTTGGCAGAAAGAGAAATCCTTCTAAATGAGATTCATAATTTAGAATATATACTTGAACTAACCGATATGAATCATTTTCAGCGAGGGTTCGTCCTTCATTAAATACCACCTATCAGGCATCTGCATTAGATGCCTTTTCTATTTTCTAGGTTACTATATTTTAAAAATGACTAGAAAATAAAAAACAGCAAAAAACGAACCGTCATTTAGTATAAAATGTTATTAATAAACAGAATGATGTGACATCCAATCTTTTTAATCGTTTTGGAGGGATAATGTGACCAGCCGTTTGATGGAGTTTCAGGTTCAGGTACAGGAGATTGCGTCAGCCATTTCGGCGGCCTTAAAGCTGGATACAGAAGTAATAGATGACGCGATGACCGTTGTCGCCGGGACGGGCAAAATCAAAAAACGTATCAATAAAAAGGAGGAAAATGGTTTTAGAGATGCAGGGTTTTTATATGGAAGAGTGTTAACTACTAATCAACCCTATATTGTGGAGGATGCACGAAATGATCCTCACTATGACCCTTCCTATATTACGAGTCAAGTGGAGGAGTATGCGGAAATTTGTTGTCCAATCCGCTATCAGGGACGAGCTATTGGCGTTCTGGGCCTGTTGGCATTTTCAGAGGAACAGCAAAAGCAGCTGCTCGAAAATAAAACCCAAATGCTCGAATTTTTAGAGCAGATGGAAAAATTATTAGCGGGGAAAATTGCTGAACAAGAAGCGATTAAAAAAATACAATTAACGACTATTCAATTAAATACCATTATTGAATCGATCCATGAGGGAATTGTGGCAATAGATGATACGGGGGTGATTAATCACATTAATCCTCCTGTTGAAACTCTTTTTAAACGTAAAAGAGGAGAACTGATCGGAAGGTCGCTTTCTGAAGTGCTTCCAGGGTCTCCGATGCTGGAGGTACTAACAACGGGAGAAGCTTATAAAGAAAAAGAGGAAACGTACGAAATAAAAGGAGTGCAAACCGAATTTCTAGTATCCACATCACCCATTCGGCTGAAGAACCAGATTATTGGGGCAGTGTCTTCTATTCGAAAAAGTTCTGATGTTCGTAGGTTGGCTTACTCTATGACTAGCTCACACCGACTTTCTTCGATAGATGAAGTGATCGGGGAAAGTGAGCCGTTGAAGAAATTAAAGGAACAGGCGAGCAAGATTTGTAATAGCCATTCAACCATATTAATTACAGGAGAAACCGGGACAGGGAAAGGCCTCTTGGCTATGGCCATCCATCATGCAGGGGAACGGCGAGGAGGTCCATTCATTAATGTCAATTGCGGGGCCATTCCTGATTCTTTATTAGAGAGTGAGTTGTTCGGTTATGAAAATGGCGCATTTACAGGTGCCAGAAGACAAGGAAAAGTAGGGAAATTCGAATTAGCGGATAAAGGAACGATTTTTCTGGATGAAATCGGCGATATGCCTCTACATCTTCAGATTAAACTGCTGCATGTTTTGCAAACAAAGGAAATCGAAAGGGTCGGCGGAACGAAATCAATTCCGATTAATGTCAGGGTCATGGCTGCTACTAACAAAAATTTGGAACAAGCTGTGTTAGACGGAGAATTCCGGGCAGATTTATATTTTCGTTTAAACGTGATTCCAATCTCCATTCCTCCATTAAAGGAGAGGATGAGTGACATCCCCATTCTAATGAATCATTTTCTTCAGAAACACATGAAAATTGCCAATAAGCCCATAGAAGAATTTGATGATGAAACGATCAAAATTTTGCAGGAATATAATTGGCCAGGAAATATCAGAGAGTTGGAAAATGCGGTAGAGTACGCAGTGAATATGGAAACCACAACAAAAATTACGCCCGAAAGTCTGCCGCGCCGTATCCTCAATTGGCGAAAACCAAATGGACAGTCGAGTGAATTAAGTCTAAAAAAACGATTGCAAATGGAAGAAAAATATATTCTAAAGAATTTATTAGACAAATATGGTGCCAGTGTAAAATCAAAAAAATTAATGGCTCATGAATTGGAAATAAGTTTGGCCACCCTTTATCGCAAACTAGAAGAACATGAACTTCTCAAATTTGAGAAAAGTTTCTAAGATTTGAGAAATATAGTTTGCAGCTGAAAACATCCATCATTTTCGAGCAAAATAGTCAGGAATGGAAAGAGATTTCTCAAGAATGAGAAATCTCCTTTTTTATTTATGTTGATGTAATCATGTATTTTGCTTGGCGCGATTCTTGCAGTATTTTAGTTGTCGTTTTCAAAATGAATAAAAAAGGATGGATAAAATGCAAAAAACACGAGAAGAAAGTTTAGATCTTGCCAAAAGTATTTTACACTTCATCGAAAGTAAAGAACTAACAGAAGAAGAAAAAAGTCGAATCGTTTCAGACTCGGTTGAAAATTTTGGTTTGTATGTGAATAGTGCGATCTTAAAACACCGCAAGGCTGCTTCAACGGACTTTTCATTTGTTGAATGGGAGGGAGAAGGAGCTGTTTTTCGTGATACAAAAGGAAGAGAATTTATCGATTGTTTAGGCGGTTATGGGGTTTATTTACTCGGACACCGGCATCCGAATGTTGTAAAAGCGGTAGAAGCCCAGATTAAACGATATGCCCTCCACAGCCAAGAGCTGGTTGACCCGTTGCGCGGCTATCTGTCCAAACTCGTGGCTGCGATTACCCCTGGTGATCTACAATATTCTTATTTAACGAATTGCGGAACAGAAGCAAACGAAATGGCGCTTAAATTAGCAAGGATTGCCACAGGGAAAAAATGCTTTATTTCCACAACGAACGGTTTCCATGGCAAAACCTTTGGCTCGCTTTCAGCCTCGGGAAAGGCCGTTTTCCGTGAACCCTATATGCCGCTTTTACCTGGATTCTACCATGTTGAATTTGGAAATGCAGATGAAATGGAAAAAATGATAAAAAATCTTGAAGCAACAGGTGAAACCGTTGCCGGAATTATGGTGGAACCAATCCAAGGAGAAGGCGGTGTCAATATTCCCCCTCAGAACTATTTTAAAAGACTTCGGCAAATTTGTGATGAGCATGACTGTTTGCTCATTGTAGATGAAATCCAAACGGGGATGGGGCGGACCGGAAAAATGTTTGGCATTGAACATTTTGAAGTCATTCCTGATATTATGACAATCGGAAAAGCATTTGGCGGAGGTGTGATGCCGATCGCTGCAATGGTTGCCCGCCCGAAATTCTGGACCAAATTGGAAGAAAATCCATTCCTTCTGGGTTCCTCTACATTTGGCGGAAATCCTCTCTGCTGTGCAGGAGCGATTGCGGGCATAAAGACCATTTTGGAAGAAAATATCCCTGAGATGGCTAAAGATAAAGGTGATTATATATTATCCCGTCTAGTTCAAATCCAAAAGGAACATTCAGATTTATTAGTTGCAGTAAGAGGCAAAGGATTGTTAATTGGCATGCAATTTGCTAACAATGAAATCGGTTTTGAATTGGCGAAACGGTTATTTACGGACAACATTTTAGTTGGCGGAACGTTAAATAATTCCAGAGTCATTCGGATTGAGCCGCCAGCTGTCATTTCATATGAACAAATTGATCAAGTTCTTTATGGCATTCATCAACATCTGGAAGAAATGAGGAAGCTGCAGCACCAAGCCATCCACAACTAGAAAATCTCATCATTTGTTTTGATCTGAATATTTAGAATGCTGGCGCATCATAAAAACTGCATGTATGACCATACAATGAATCAAAGAGATAATTCCATTGATATTACGCACAGGCTTGGTTTAGATCAAGCCTGGCTTAATATAGATCAAACACCTGAAAGGGGCGTGGCAATATAAATTGAAACAATGGGTTGAAATCGGATCAGGTAAACGTTGGCTGTTGCGTATTCGGATTTAGAATGATGAATTTTTAGGAGGACGACTGTTTGAGTTTTAATGCAGCAATTCTGGGAGTTGGCGGTGTAGGTCAGGTATGTGCATCGGAGGTAGTCAAGAAGGGATATTTAAATAAATTAGTACTAGCGGATATTTCCACATTAGCGGCAGAAAAGATTGTGGAAAAACTGCGTGAAAAGACATCAGCTTCTATAGAGGTTTGTCAGGTAAATGCGTGTAATAAAGACAGCGTGGCATCGATATTAAAAGATATTGACGTACTCATTCATGCTGGAATACCAGAGTTTAACTATACCGTCATGCAGGCGTGTATTGACACAAAAACCCATTATATTGACATGGCTTCCGATAGCCCTGATGACCTATTAAAGCAACTAGATTGGGGTGATCGATTTAAAAAAGCAGGTGTACTAGGGATTATGGGGTTAGGATGTGACCCAGGTTTTTCAAATATAGCAGCAAGATATGCGGCGGATCAATTAGATACCGTGAAATCAATCACGATTCTTGATGGGGATAATTCCGAGGTCGATTATGAGGGATTTTGCGCATTCTTCAGCCCTCAAACAGCCATACAGGAATGTCTGGCAAAACCAAATTATTGGACAGCAAAAGATGGTTTACAATATTATCCAACTCCATTTGCAAATAAAGATGAGTTTGAATTTCCAGAGCCTATCGGTTGGTTGGACTGCTATGTGGTGGAACACGAGGAAGCTGCAACCCTCGGTAAGACCATTGGCAAAGGTTGTGAATATGTAGAGTTTCGTTATGCACTTCACCCGGATTTCGTGAATACATTAAAGGTCTTAAGTTATTTGGGACTTGATAGTAAAGAACCAATTAAAGTGGGCGGTGTGGATGTCATCCCGCGTGATGTAGTGGTGACCACTATGCCAAAGCCTGCCGAACTTGCTGGGAAAATACATGGATATTCCTGTGTGGGTGCATATGTAAAAGGCACGAAGGGCAGCCAAAACGAAGAACTGTTCGTTTATACACTTGCCAACCATGATGAAATCTATAAAAAAGTTGGATTTCAAGCCACGGTTTGGCAAACTGGGGTACCGCCAGTCGTAGCAGTTGATATGATCGCTGAAGGCCTCTTGAATGAAACAGGGTGTATACCGCCAGAAATGATTGACCCTGCACCTTTCTTCGAACGCTTAAAAGCAAGAGGCATGGAAATGTTTGTGATGCGGAAAACTAGTCCAATTATTAAGACGGCTTAATGATAAAAAGGAGGATAACCTCAAAAATGGAGGTTATCCTCTATTTAATTATTACTATCGAAGAATTTTTAACGTTACATGCCAGACGTTTCACTTTTCTATATCACTTCAGAAATTAGCCATAAACACCATTAAAAAAATGTTGAAAATCAGCAATAACAAGCAGTCTAATTTAAAATAAAGGAATAGTTATTTTTATGGTTACATAGATCACATGGAAAGGAAAAGGATGTCTTTCTAAAAAAATAAATGATCATATTACTTTTCTATCTATATAATTTATGTTATGTTTATCCAGTAAGTCTCATAAATTAAATATTGAATTACTCTACTAGGGGGGTCCGATGGCTCGGACTGAGAGAAGAATGCGTTAAAATTCTTTGACCCTTTGAACCTGATCTGGATTATACCAGCGTAGGGAAGTAGTATCGAAGGTGTCAATTATGCTAGATTGGTGCCTCTACTTCTTTGATGACCAATCAGGTTCTGTGCATGCACAGAACCTTTTTTATTGTCATTTATCCCTTAGCTGGTGTGCTCCTAAAGGTTCACGATTAACCAATTTTGAGGAGGAACTTGTCATGCAAAGGGAACCAAAAGTACAAATTGAATTGAAATCACAATTTTCAGGAAGCCAGAAGGTGTATGTGGAGGGTTCAAGGCCGGATATCCATGTTCCAATGCGAGAAATTAAGCAAAATCCCACTGTTACGGATTTTCAGGAAGAAACAAATGAACCGATACGCGTATACGACACTAGCGGCCCCTATACGGACACTGAATATCAAGTAGATATTAGGAAAGGACTACCGGCATTACGCCATAAATGGATCATGGAACGCGATGATGTCGAGGCCTATGCGGGAAGAGAGATTAAGCCAAATGATAATGGATTTCTGGAAGGGGATGAACGGGCGAACCAGGAGTGGTTCCCAAATATCAATCAAACACCCCTCCGAGCTAAAATAGGAAAAAATGTCACACAAATGCATTATGCCAAGAAAGGAATCATTACACCCGAAATGGAATACATAGCCATTAGGGAAAATATGGATCCGGAATTTGTTCGTAGTGAGGTGGCAAGAGGGAGAGCGATCATTCCGGCAAATATTAACCACCCCGAAAGTGAGCCAATGATCATAGGTCGCAATTTTCATGTCAAAATCAATGCAAACATCGGAAATTCAGCCGTCACTTCTTCGATTGAAGAAGAGGTGGAAAAAATGACCTGGGCCATCCGCTGGGGAGCCGATACGATCATGGATTTATCGACAGGGAAAAATATTCATACAACAAGGGAATGGATTATCCGCAATTCCCCTGTGCCTGTAGGTACCGTACCGATTTATCAAGCCCTTGAGAAAGTCAATGGAATTGCCGAGGATTTAACTTGGGAAGTCTATCGTGATACATTAATTGAACAAGCAGAACAAGGTGTGGATTATTTTACCATTCATGCGGGCGTGTTGCTGCGGTATATCCCATTAACTGTGAAACGGACGACAGGAATCGTATCCCGCGGCGGGTCGATTCTGGCGCAATGGTGTTTAGCCCACCATCAGGAAAATTTCTTATATACGCACTTCGAAGAGATCTGTGAAATTTTAAAAACATATGATATTTCAGTATCTCTAGGGGACGGTCTTCGTCCTGGAAGCATAGCCGATGCCAATGATGAAGCTCAGTTTGCCGAACTTGAAACATTGGGTGAATTAACGAAAATTGCTTGGAAGCATGATGTACAGGTCATGATTGAAGGGCCAGGCCATGTACCGATGCATATGATTAAAGAGAATGTCGATAAGCAAATGGAAATATGCCAAGAAGCGCCCTTTTATACACTTGGACCACTGACAACTGATATTGCCCCGGGATATGATCACATTACATCTGCGATAGGCGCCGCGATGATTGGCTGGTTTGGAACGGCAATGCTTTGCTATGTAACGCCAAAAGAACATCTTGGTCTGCCAAATAAAGAAGATGTCCGTGATGGGGTAATTGCTTATAAAATAGCTGCCCATGCAGCCGATTTGGCGAAAGGCCATCCTGGTGCACAAGTTCGTGACAATGCTTTATCGAAAGCCCGTTTTGAATTCCGATGGGAAGACCAATTTAATCTTTCACTTGATCCGGAACGTGCTCGTGAATATCATGATGAAACCCTTCCTGCTACTGGTGCTAAAACAGCCCATTTTTGTTCCATGTGCGGTCCGAAATTTTGCTCCATGAAAATTTCTCATCACATTCGGGGAATGGCTGGTGAAAGGGAAATAGAAGAAGGAATGAAGCAAAAGGCGGAGGAATTCATTGAAGATGGATCAAGAATTTACCGATAATAGTTTTATTGTGAAGAAATTAACCAAAGAAATGAAGCTCCTTCAGCAGCAGCTAGATTTATTGCAAAAGGAACTGGCCAGTATCCAGCAACAATGCAGGCATATCTTTTGGGAAACGAGCGGTTTCAGGAAATGCCGAAAATGCGGGTTAACAGAAAGCACCTATTTTTAATAGAGAAAAATAGAAAACAGCCAATCATATTGTGATCGGCTGTTTTCTTTCCGCTTATGCAGCTTCTTGTTCTATAACTGAGTCCTTTGCCTTAAGCTTCATTAAAAAAGGATAGACGAGAATTCCTACTGCATATAAGGCGATTCCTAATAGGAATGTTTTCATATTCGAAGTTCCCGCTATGATGACATAAATGGCATAAATGGTAGCGAGAGAAGAAATAATGCCATCCATGATGCGCCCTTTTCCGTTTTGATACGTATCACCCTTGGCCACCATTTTCATTTGATAAATAGAAGATGCTGCATAAGGAACGAGATAGGCGAGGGTTGCGACCTGTACAACGAAATTATAAGCATTACTTAACGTATCCGAAATCGTTAAGAATAGAAAAATTTGCGAAAATGCATTGGTCAGAATAAGAGATGATGCCGGAACTCCATTTTTATTTTCCTTTTTAAAGATAGGAGGGAACAGTCCTTGTTTAGCCGCTTGGTAAGGAGCTTCTGCACTCAGGAAAATCCATCCGATCGTTGTTCCTGTTAAAGAGATCAAATCGAACACTGCCATGACATAACTGACATGATGACCGACTACTTTTTGAAGTGCGTCAACTAGCGGTTTATTTGCGTTCATTAATTCGGTTTGCGTCAAACTTCCCATTACTAGCATCGTGATTCCAACATAAATCACTAACGAGATCACAAGTCCAAGAACAGTTGCCTTTTTAATATCTGAATGTTTCTTCGCACGTTTCGAAAACATGACGGCGGATTCGATTCCAACAAACGCCCAAAGTGTTGTTACAGCCGCATTGTTGACTTGTCCAAGCAAGCCAAGATGGCCACCGTTGTCATCCGTCCTTGGTTGTACAAAAGGAAGCAGATTAGTTTTTTGAAAAGCAAATAGTGTAAAACAGATAAAAATTAAAAAGCCAATCACCTTAGTCGCTGTTGCCACAAAGTTAATTTGTCCCGTTCTTTCAATCCCTCGTAAAATAATGGCATTGATGGCCCAAAGTACGATGGAACAAATGACGAATGTAATAAAACCACCAACTTTGACGGTTAATGACCCGACCGTAAATAATTTGGCGCTACTGGTCATAATAGGAAAGAAGGTTGATAGATAGCCGATAAACGTTGTTAAAACGGCTACATTCCCTGTCACGTTTGCAATCCAATATCCCCAAGAGACGACATACCCAGATAATACGCCGGAACGGGACCCTTCAAGAAAAATCGCCTGTGCATACATCTGAACACCACCGTTCAAATCCGGCTTTCTCAAGGATAGATTTCCAAATACTAATGAAAGCATTAAGACACCAACACCGGTCACAAGCCATGCAAGCAAGACGCCTGCTGGACTTGCCGCTTTCGCAAGTGATTGTGGAAGCATAAATATTCCGGACCCGACCATATTCCCAACTACAAGAGCTGTCAGAAGCCAAAGACCTAATTTGTTGCTTTTCATCTATAAAACCTCCGTAAAATAATTATTCGCCAGGTTGTATCTTTATTCAACGTTGATTATTTTACTCTGTTCTGCTAAAGCGATCAAGAGTTTTTGAGAATTGGTCGAAGTTACATAGATTGGAATAATCAAGGAGGTTTCATAAGAAATTATACCAACTCTGGCAAATCAAACACCTTATTTTTCTCAAAATCACTGACAATACCAGGGGATAAAAGGTATCTCAATTGGTCCTTCGTCGTCCATTTATACGCACTGTGCTCCTTTGATAGAGAAACTTCCTGATGATCACCATGACATAAGTAGGTTAAAATAACGACTTGTCTAGATGGATGGGTATTAAAAGTGGTGGCATATAAGATCCGATCAAATGTAACATCTAATCCTACTTCTTCTTTAATCTCCCGTCTTAACGCCGCTTCTAATTCTTCACCGAACTCTATTTTTCCACCGGCACACTCCCAAGTGCCGCCGCCGACTTCATCCTCAGCTGCCCGTTTAACGATTAAAACTTTACCATTATGTAGAATTAACCCTTTTACCACTACTACAATTGAATTCAATGGAATTCTCCTTCCAGTTATTTTTCATAAAATATCCTATCATTTGAATCTTGTTTTTAACAGTACAAAACAAGGAATATCAACGAACCTTTCCTCCTTGAAAGGTCTTAATATGATAGAATAATAGTAGTCATTTGGAACCGGAGGAAGAGAGAATGGACAAATATTTCTATCAATTTCTTGAACCTATTTCTAAAGAGTTGGCTTTGGTAGCGATGGAACTGGAAAAAAGCATTTATTCTAGTCCGCGAACGATGCTTACCCATGCAAGAGTCTTTGTGGAAAATATCTTACAGCAGGTAATCCTCAAAGAAAAACTGCCCGAGGAAGGAAGAGCAAATTTAAAAGAACGGCTTGATCTATTGAATGATCAAGGATATTTAACTCCCGAAATTCGCGATGCCCTTCACTATGTTCGCCAAATTGGTAACCAGGCCGCACATGACGCCCGTCCATTCCGGTTTTCCGAAGCATTATTGTCATGGGAGGCTTTATATAAAATAGTTAAGTGGTATGTGGAGGTGTACGGACCAGTCGATGTAACCGTTCCTGGCTATCAAGATCCTGCGCCAAAAACTGAACAAAAATACAATATGACTGAAATTGAAGTCAGATTGAAGTCATTGGAGGAACTATTAAGAAACCCAAATTCCAAACTGGAAGAAAGCACAGCCAGTAAAGAAACAGCAGCGACAGTAACTTATCCGTCAAAAGTACAGGAAATCCCAGGATTCACCACGATTCGTACCATTACATATAAAAGCCAAAAACTGGAGGTCCCATATTTTCTTCGCGATGCCTTCCTTTTACCCCAGCGCTTTGATAAGTCTGAAACCTTTTTAATCCGTCTGGGTGCCGAACAGCAAGCGAGGATCATAAGTGAATTACCGAACAGTCTTGAGGGGCTTCACAGACATGTAAAGCGCTACAGTGTAAAAAATGATGAACAGTTCTTTGAAGAATTAAAAGTATTTATTGAAGAGGAAAAAATTCGAAGAAAACTGATCATAGAAAGGCCTGGAGAACTCTTTTTCTTTTTCAAAACTGATCATATCGTTGTCACGGAAGAACTCGCCAAATTGCCGATTACAATAGAAGAGTTTACCGGTTTTCCGAGTCTCATTCGCCAATTAAACAATGATGAAATGTATAGCATTGGGCAGCTTCCGAAGGAACTTGTGATTCTGGCTAAGTATGAAAATGTCGGGACAGGAACAGTAGAGAAGCTGTTCGAACAGCTAAAGAAAAAAGCAGCGGAACGAAATAAGGATAACCAGCGGCTTGATCCGGCTGAAGAAAACCTAGGCTACAAAAAATGGGATACCCTGTATATTCATGTCAAACTTGGTGAAAGTAAAACAATTATTCGAGGAGAAAGTGTCCCTGCTTTATGGAAAGAAGGCTTGAGATGGATCGAAGCACATAAGCTGCCGCTTCATCAGTTTGTGAAAAGGGGCGTGATCCTTGACTCAACAGATGCTGGTACAAGGTATGCTCTCTCATTAAAACCGCTCCATCAAGATAATAAGAATTTTAGACAAAAACAAACTTATATATCTATAGTTACAGGTGAAACCTATTACCTTGAAACAAAAATGAACCCTAAATCCGGACTTGAAATACTTGGTAGTTTACTGACTCAATTAGGAGTGGAAGTAAAAATCCCGTTGCTGGAGGAAAAGGTGTAAATTCTATTTAAAAGGGGGCTGATGAACATGCCCATAAATGCTGTGATTAGATTTGAGCACGTCTATTATTCAGACGGAAAAAATCCGATTTTAAATGATCTAACAGGTTCGTTTCATGAAGGGAAAATTACCACTTTGGTCGGTCCTTCCGGAGCAGGGAAGACCACCTTATTTAAATTGTGTAACGGATTGATCTCACCAGATACAGGTCAAATTATTCTAAAAGATAAACCGATCGAGGACTATGATCCGCTTTCACTGCGCCGCGAAGTTGGGCTTGCGCTTCAAAGCGCCACAATGGTCAGCGGGACTGTTTGGACAAACCTGGCGCTGCCATTGACACTAAAAGGAGAACAGCTGCCCGAAGAGAAAGCAAAAGAGCTGTTGCAGATGGTCGGACTTGAAGACAAGTTTTTGAATCATCATGTGAAAGATTTATCCGGCGGCCAGCGCCAAAAAGTTTCGATCGCTCGAACACTTGTCAACCAACCAAAAGTTCTATTGTTAGATGAAATTACCTCGTCGCTTGATCGGGTTTCACAGCAAGAAATCGAAGAGCTGATCATCAAAATAAATAGGGAATATTCTACAACCATCATTTGGATCACCCATAACTTAGAGCAAGCCATTTCGATTGGTGACTTTTCTTGGGTTATGATGGGTGGAGAGGTGATCGAAGCTGGGGAAAGCCATATTCTGCAACATCCTCAGGATGAAAGGGTACAGCGCTTTGTAAGGGGGGAGTTAGATTGAATTTTGTATCATTATCACTAGCTCTTATTTTTGTCCTGATCCCGCTGCTATTATCGAAAACATTAAAGTTAGGTTTAGAAAAGGATGCCATCATTGCAACGATTCGTTCCATTATTCAATTATTGGTTGTCGGTTATATTTTAAAATTTGTTTTTGCATCAGAGAATTATCTTTTTATCACGTTGATGTTGATATTAATGATCGGAGCAGCAACGCAAAACGCAAGAAAAAAAGGAAAATCGATAAGAGGTATGACCTGGAAATTGGTGGTTACCTTTCTTTTTGTTGAGGTACTCACACAAGGAATCTTAATTGGCTTCCATATCACGCCGCCTACCGCACAATATATTATACCGATCAGCGGGATGGTGATTGGTAATTCGATGGTGCTTGCTATTTTATTTCTCAATCGTTTTACTGCAGAAGTGGAGGCGCGACAGGATGAAACGGAGCTAATCTTATCTTTAGGTGGAACGCCCAAACAGGCAATCCAGTCTTCGCTCATTGCTGCGATCAAAGCAAGCACAATTCCCACTGTTGAAAGTCAGAAAACTATTGGACTTGTCCAGCTTCCCGGGATGATGAGCGGGCAAATCATTGCTGGCGCTGACCCTGTTCAAGCTGTCCAATTTCAATTGCTGATCTTATTTTTGTTGCTAACGACAGCAGTAGTCACCAGCATCATGATTGGGTTCCTCTCCTATCCGACATTGTTTAATAAACGTATGCAAGTGATTAAGAGAAAAGCATGATGAAACAAGGCGGGGAAGTCTAGGCATGCGAGGCATTTGCCGATGGATGGAGCGTAAAACAGAAGTAACCGGACATTTTTTGAAGCCATAAAAAAGACCATTTGAAAGGAGTGCGCCACTCCATCAAATGGTCTTTCCATTTTATTTTACCGAAATCCAAACACTCTTCACTTCTGTATAGTTGTTTAATGCATAAGATCCCATTTCACGCCCCAGCCCGGATTGTTTAAAACCGCCGAATGGGGAAGCTGCATCAAAGGCATTATAGCAATTGACCCAAACAGTTCCGGCACGGAGGCGGCTGGCAATGTAATGGGCTTTGGAAACATCCTTCGTCCATACACCGGCAGCCAATCCGTATTGGCTATTGTTTGCGCGATCAATCAGCTCGTCAATGTCTTCATACGGTAGGGCAGTAATAACAGGCCCAAAGATTTCTTCTTTGGCAATCGTCATTTCATCGCGAACGTTGGCAAAGATTGTAGGAGAGACAAAATAGCCTTCTTCGAACGGTTTTTCACCGCCTACTAACAATTCAGCTCCTTCTTGGAGACCTTTTTCGATATAACCAAGTACACGATTTTGCTGCTCAACAGAAACGAGCGGTCCGATTTCCGTATCCGCATGCAATCCGGCACCTTGTTTGATTTTTTGGGCATGGCTGACCATGTCAGCTACTACATTATCAAATTGCTTTTTCTGGATAAAGACCCTAGAACCAGCACAACATACTTGCCCTTGGTTGAACATTACCCCGTTAAGTGCTCCTGGAATGGCTTGAGAAAGATCCGCATCCGGCAAAATAATGTTAGGTGATTTGCCGCCAAGCTCCAACGTTACTCTTTTAAGAGTTTTTGCAGCGCGTTCCATAATCATCTTTCCAACATCAGTAGATCCAGTAAAGGCAATTTTATCTACCAAAGGATGATCCACGAGCGGCTGACCTGCAGTTTCACCAAATCCTGGAACAATATTAACAACCCCTGGTGGAAAACCGGCTTTATCTATTAATTCAGCCAAATATAAAGCTGAAAGTGGTGTTTGTTCAGCAGGCTTTAAGACAACCGTACAACCTGTTGCCAGCGCAGCACCAAGCTTCCACATCGCCATTAGCAATGGGAAATTCCATGGAATGATCTGACCGACAACTCCAACGGCTTCATGACGAGTATAGTTAAAGTATGGACCATTGACTGGAATGGTTTGTCCAACGATTTTCGTTGCCCAGCCCGCATAATAACGCATATGTTCAATTGATAGCGGAATATCCGCAGCGGAGGTTTCGCGGATTGGCTTTCCGTTATCCAGTGTCTCTAATTGAGCCAACTCTTCACGGTGTTCTTCCATTAAATCAGCTAATTTATACATCAACCGGCTGCGTTCGGCAGTGCCCATTTTGGACCATGTACCTTGATCAAACGCTTTTCTCGCCGCTTTTACGGCACGGTCGATATCTTCCGGACCAGCTTCATAAACCGCAGCAAGCACTTCTCCAGTTGCAGGATTATACGTATCAAATGTTTTTTGAGAGAGACTTTCAACAAATTGACCATCAATATACAGCTTCTTCTTTCCTGTTAAAAATTTTTCAACATTTTCATTTACACTGATTGTTACTTGGCTCAAATGTTTTTCCTCCCTTTTTATGTAACTAGTAAACTCCAGAATTGGTAACGCTTCCAATTCCATTTCTAATCATATCATTATCAAAAACTAGTATTCAATCAAAAGAAGTATAAATATTCTGACAACAATCGACAGTATTTAAAGAGTGAAGTTGAACAACAAATGCGGTAGCACTATTAACGAAATTATCTGATCGAAAATGATAGATGCCCTATTTTGGTTTCAACATGATAAATGATCCAGCCGCAAATTCCGGGGAATATTTATAAAAGCAGACTCGAAAATTTGCGGCAGGGAAAAGAAAGGAACATGTTGGAAATAAACAAAAAAATTTATTCGATGTTGAATCCAAATGATAGTTTTCAGCTTTTTTATTGAAAAATTATTAGTTTATCCGTTGTAAGAATAGACCATCACCTTCAAGCCATTCTGCAAAAAAAACATCTTTGTACTCTGAAACGCCTTGTATTTCTAGTTGTTGGGTAAGCCACGTGTTATCGAAACCTAAATCATGGATTTCATCCCAAAATACTTGACCATCTTTAATAATGGTAACAGGAACATGCACTGCTTGATCAGGGAGCTGAAAATCTTTCTGTTTAGTCTTTTGATATTTTGCTTTTTTTAGAATGCTGATCGACCCATTTGATTCTAAATAGCAAAATGCCACCTCCCTAATGGAAAAAGTTTCGCTTTGCCGAAGCAAACTTTGCAATTGATTGATGTTCATTCTGCTTTTTCTTAATGCTTCACGATCAATCATTCCATTCTTTATAAGGGCGGAGGGCTTTCCCTCAACAAATCTTCGAAACCTTAGAAACTTTTGACCAATAAACTCTACAGTTAATAACAAAAACCCCCATAAACATATGGAGTAAATAATACTACTAATTTTAACCTTATGATCATATAACCCATTTCCCAACAATTCACCGAATACAATGGAGGAGATGAACGTAAATGGTGTAATCTGATTCATCATTTTCTTTCCGACAATTTTAACAGTTATAAAAAGAAAGGCAAAACCAATAATGAGTTTAGCCGTTAAATTTACTAAGTCCATTTCCACTGCAAACTCCTGTTCAAAAATTTCCGAGTATTCTTCGTTCTCTAATTGCTTATTCCCATATTATTGATTGATTTAAAAATATTATGCCTTTATTGCACTATAATAAACAAGTGATCAACCATAACCTTTATCCATTTGCTATTTAAGCAGGAACATACCAAAGATGAAGAACACAACCACGAACCGGAAACAAGAAAAGATCTTTCATAGCAGTGATGAAGGTTAAAACCGTAAACCGGAAACAGGAAAATGTCTTTCATACCAAGAATGAAGGAAAGTCTTAATCAAACAGCTCAAAACAAGAAAACCACAATATCTGTCCGTAATGAAAACTCGATTCGGACAGATACAATAAAGAAAGCTTTAACCCCAAACCCACTGGAACCTCCGCATTGGAATCAAGAAAAACTATTCTATCTATTACCCAACATACCCCATAGAAGAAATGCCTTTATGTTTTTTCATAAGGGTCCAATAAAATATTTTCATTCTAGTTCCTCTGGAATGGTAAAAAAGGCAGAAAAAACAAAATACTAACTTTACAATATCTTAATCAAGGATTTATAAACCAGAAGTATCCTAATCATGTAATTTTAAAACTATGAAATGATAGGAGTGAAGGGGATGCTAAAGAAATTCAGAAAAAAGAAACGGTTGTTTGCGGGGATTGCATTAAGCAGTATATTGATGGGGTCAGCGGGGGTGTATGCGGCACAAGAAGGTCTTTTTGGGTACAATCTGGTTGGAGAACAAGCGGATGGCTCTGTCCAAACTCCTGTAAACCAGTTAATCACACCTGCTGGAAAACAAATTGAATTTGGCGGGAACCCAATTTCTGTTGCGATTAATCCAAACGGAAAGACGGCGGTAACGATCGTGGGACGTAGCGATTATGGCGGAAAAGGTATAAATGTGATCAATCTTGCAAGTGGAATAATGAAAGCTCAGGATATCAACTTAGGACTTTCTCATATGTGGGGACTGGCATATTCAAAAGATGGCAGCCAACTCTATGCAACGGGTTCATCAGGCTCTACAGGAAAAGTGATCGTCCTGTCTGTTGCATCAGACGGCACTCCTTCTATCCAAAAAACTATCAATCTTCCATCTGCCTCAGTTGGCGGAAATATTAATCCGCTTGATATCACGGTTGCACCCGATGGCAAGCTGCTAGTTGCTTTGAACCGTGACAACAGCCTAGGAATCATCGATCCACAATCAGGTGCAATAACCAAAGTTGCCGTTGAAAATGCTCCTACAAGTGTTTTAGTCAATGGCAATATTGCCTATGTTACCAACCAAGGCGGACGCAAAGCCCAAGCAGGTGATACAACTGTTGATTCATCAGGCACACAAGTTGTAACTGATCATACAGGTGCCACAACAACAGGAAGTGTATCCGTAGTAGACCTCACGACAAATACTGTTGTTAAAAATATTCCAGTTGGTGTGCAGCCTGAACGGATGACACAGTCCGGACAGTACATATTTGTAACCAACACAAATAGTGACACCATTTCTGTCATCGATTCAAAAACAAATAATGTCGTCCAAACCATCGATGTCAAGCCATATCCAAATGCTCCAAAAGGTTCTGCACCTAACGCCGTTAAAATGGTGGATGGAAAATTAATGGTCAGCCTTGGACGTGACAACGCAATAGCAGTATATAATTGGCAAGGTCCCGATAAAACACCTGAATTGCAAGGACTATTGCCGACTGCTTGGTTCCCGGTGGATATCGCCGTAGATTCTGCCAATAAAAACCTCGTCGTTGCGAATGCAGATGGGATTGGCTCTCGCGGACCTGCACGTAATTTAACGATTCAGGGTATTACGGTTAACGGACACTCTTCTTATGCGCAAGAAGGATCTATTTCTTTAATCCCATTTCCAACTGCAATGGCATTAGCTAAGGGTACAAATCAAGTTTATATGAATAATAACTGGTACGGCTTAAAGGATCTAAACGCAAAGCCCCGTGAAAATAAGAAGCCTGTTGCAATGCCAGAACGAGTAGGTGAGCCTTCAACTATTAAACACGTTTTCTATATTATTAAAGAAAACAGAACCTATGATCAAGTATTAGGCGATCTTGGAAAGGGGAACGGAGAACCAGCATTAACACAGTTCCCTCAGCAAGTGACTCCAAACCTGCATAAACTAGCTAGCACCTTCCCGCTTTTAGATAACATGTATACTTCAGGAATTCAATCGGCTAGCGGACACCAATGGGTCATGCAAGGAACGAATACCGACTACGAGGATAAAGAAACAGATACAGCCAACGTAAAAAGTTATCCAGGTGGAGCAGGTGATGCAATGGCGTACGCACCGACCGGTCATTTATGGGATCAAGCTCTAAAATACGGTAAGTCTGTCGAAAACTTTGGGGAAGATACAACAGGCTTCACAGGTCCGGAGCCATACGGAAATTGGACAGACTGGTGGAAAGATTATCAAATTTTGTCTGGCCAGCAGCAAGGAACCCTTCATGTTCCGATCGGCGATTATTCTGCAACATCCGATATTCCATCACTTGGCCCGATTACGTACAAGCCGTTTCCTACCTTTGATACGAATATTCCGGATCAGTATCGTTATGAAATTTTCAAACAGCAATTTGAAAAGCATGTCAAAAATAATGACCTGCCAGCATTGTCCACCATGTGGGTAATGGATGACCACACAGCTGGAAATTCAACCAACAATCCAACACCACAGGCGATGGTTGCTGATAATGACCTTGCGGTTGGAAAAATTGTTGATCTGATTTCACACAGCCCATATTGGAAAGACTCTGTTATTTTTATCACAGAAGACGATGCCCAAAACGGATTAGATCATGTTGACGGCCATCGTGAGCCTGCATTTGTCATCAGTCCATGGGTGAAAAAAGAAATGATCAATAGCCATTATTGGACAGTAATTAACATGGTTCGCAGTATTGAACAGATTCTCGGATTGCCTGCCATGAACCAAAACGATGCAGCTGCAGAGCCAATGAGCGAGCTATTTACCAATAAACCGGACTACACTCCATATAACTTTTTGCCAAACGAAATCCCACTTGACACATTAAATGGACAGCCAGGCTCTAACACTGCAGCACTTGCCAACACGACGAATGTGACCCCGCAAACAAAAGAACTTGCGAAGCAGTGGACGGAATGGTCGAACAAACATAAAGCTGAATTTTCAGGCAAACACGCTGCCCCAGATGCAGTCAATGCCAATATGCTTAATCATTCAGTTTGGTATGCTACCAAAGGTTTTGATCAGCCTTATCCTGGTGAGAAAAAAGTACTTACACCTGATGAAGCGCAGCAACAGCCAGAAAGCAGCGCACCATCACCGGCAGACAATTAACCAGTACGTTATTTTGAACAGAAGAACGTTAGATTTAGCCGGAGCAATCTTATAAACTTAAATATTTTTAAATAGAAGGGAGAGCTCTATCAGGGCTCTCCCAGTTTGGAGATATTGACATGCAGCGATTAATAGATGTAACCAGGAAACGTGCCATTCTGATCGTCACCATGATTATGTTGATCGTCTTATGGGGAGCCATGTCCGCTGTTCAAATACAGCGGGATTATCTGCCGGAAATCAACAATCCTACGTTAATGGTCTCGGTCCGTGCTGACCAATTCCAGGCTGATCAAATAAAAGCGAAGATAACAGACCCAATCCAACAAGCTTTAAGAGTCGTAAATGGACTTGAGGACGTGGAAACAGATACTTTTAACGGAGGAACGGTTCTCAGTCTTAACTTTCCCATGAATTATAAAATGGAACAAGCTGAATTGGATGTTTCGAGAGCACTTGATGGAATTTCCCTACCAATAGGGGTAGAGAAACCTTTAGTTACTCGACTTAGTACTCATTCATTGCCCATTATGCGTATTCATATTGAAGGACTTTCACCCAATATCACAGAAAATATGCTGCGCACCTCGATTCAAGAAGGTGTAGTCAGTCAATTAAAAACAGTCCCCGGAGTAAAAGACATTCATGTCACTGGAGGTGGCAGTGCCGGATTTGCTGTAAATCTTCGCACGAAGGATTTAGATCGATTTGGATTAACCGTAGAAGACGTGAAACAATCATTGGAAGAGAACTATACAACTGGATTCGAGGGGGACGTGACAAATAACCAGATTTCTATTCCGATTCAAGTGGTCGGATGGAATATAAATCAACAAGATCTATTAAACTTGCCCATTCACGCTAAAGACGGGAAGATGTTCCGGCTTTTAGATGTAGCTGATATTTCGAATAGGATTGTCAATTTGCAAACTATCTCAAGATACAATGGGAAACCTAGTGTTCTCTTAGATCTATTAAAGACACCTTCATCCAATATTACGGATGTTTCGAAACGAATAAAGAGCAAAATAAAAGCTATACCCGAAGTTAAAAACCATGATATTCATGTATCCGTCCAACTTGATCAAGGTGAGCTAATCAACCAATCCTTATATGGTTTGATCAAAGAAGGCTTACTTGGCAGTTTATTTTCGATCATTTGTGTGTTTCTCTTTTTTCGCCAAGTCCGTTCTACCTTATTGATCGCTATTACATTGCCTATTTGTTTACTTACAACAATAGGTGTCCTGAACATGATGGATATCAGCCTTAACCTTCTTACGTTGTCAGGTCTTATTGTTGCGATGGGAAGAGTGCTGGATGACTCTATTGTCATTTTTGACAATATGACCCGAAAGGTATCTGAAGCGAAAGGGACGAAAAGCAGCCATTTGTTAGCAGATGCCGTATCAGAAATGATACCTGCCATAGTTTCTTCGACTTTAACCACTGTTGCTGTTTACATACCGATTGCTCTAGTTAGTGGGATGGTGAGTGAAGCATTCTCAGGTTTTGCCTGGTCAGTTGTTATTTCTCTTATTCTTTCATTGTTGGTTTCCATTTTTGTTGTTCCAGCACTATATAACCTTTTTTGGAAGGGAAAGCCTGCAGCAGCAAATGACAATTTAGTACCTATTGCCGATAAAATTCTCGTGAATGTTTTTAAAAATAAGAAAAAAGTGGTTATTACTGTCCTAGTGCTATTTTGCCTTTCTTTAACGAGTGAGGTATTTCTGCCGGTAGAATTTTTACCAGCAAGAAATCCAGTTGGAAATATTAGCGTACAACTGGAAATGCCCCAGAATTCATCTTTAATGGAAGTTAATGCAGAAGTTCAAAAAGCAGAAGCAATATTGAAAGCTAATCCGCGAGTGGAATCTTTTTCCTCAGGCTTGGGGTCCTCTTTTACACCACAGTCTGATGATGTATTTGACACGGGAGGGGGCTGGATTCAACAGCCGAATATTGCCAATTTATCCATTGCCGTTAAACAAAGAACAAATGTTGATGCTTTCATTTCTGAATTGCAGAAGCAATTATCTTCATTGTCAAACAAAGCCATTTATACGGTCTCTAGTCAAAACATGAGCGGAGATGATACCCAAATAAAAATTAATTTGACAGGTGCAGATAACGATACGCTTGAATCGGCGGCACAATCTATTAGAAACCAGTTAAAACTAGTGCCAGGACTCGCTGTAAATGGAGCAGCAGATGCCGAAGATCGTACAAACCAATATCAAATTCAACTTAATCGGAAAGCAATTGAAAGTAATGGAGTGAAATTGCGGGATGTAATCAATCGCATTCAACAATATACTTCTGATGGAACAAATGGGTTTATCATGATGAACCAGAACGAAATTCCAATTGTTCTTCACACAGACGTACAAAAAGACTATAAGAAAGATATTTTTTCCTTAATGGCTAAAGAGACATTTCTTAATAACAAGGGAAAAAAGGTGACTTTGGACCAACTCGCACTCCTGCTTCCTTCCAGTACATCTGCGATCCAAGAGAAGGATAGCAAGCCATATGCTTCTGTAACAGCCACGATCATTTCAAGGGATATTGAAAAAGTAACAAACAATGTGAAAGATATGCTGAAAAAATTACCGTTGCCTCAGAATGTTCACTATTCTTTTGCAGGTGCGCCTCAGCAGGTGTATGAAATGATCTATGAAATGGCTATCGCTTTATTCTTTTCTTTGTTAATAGTATTACTAATCATTAGTGCCTTATTTCGGGGTTGGAAAGCTCCTCTCTCTGTGTTACTCTGCCTTCCACTGGCCTTTATTGGATCTGTTATTGGAATGACAATCTTTCGATTAGAATGGAATCTTCCCGCATTGGTGGGAATGATGATGCTGACAGGGATCGTGGTAACAAACGGAATTGTCCTAGTTGATAAAATTGAAAGGAACATCGCTTCAGGGCTAAAGATGGAAGATGCCATCTTTAATGGAACACTTTCAAGGACTCGTCCAATTCTGACGACGGCTTTGACAACAGTTCTTGCACTGTTGCCATTATCACTTTCAACAAGTACTGATACGGTTATTTCGCAAACACTTGGGATTGTCGTCATTGGAGGGCTGATCAGTTCAACATTTATTAGTTTATTTGTTATTCCTCTCTGTTATCATTGGCTACATCGATTTCGTCTAAATTCAAAAAAAGTGATTTTGAGGATGGAGAAAATAACTGGTTAAACCAATATATTAGGTTAAACGAATGAGCTACAAAGTAGCAGAGAATGACCGAACATGATGGATGCATGTTCGGATTCTTTTTGTGGTAAAAAAAAAAGGTGTATGTCAATATATAGATACTATTGTGTGGCATGAATGAATTATGCTGATTCCCGATGAATCGGAGAATGTAGGTTTTGTATACAGTTAAGGTTTTGTACAAAAAAGCATTGGAGTGTAAACATGAAAATCGTAATTGCCGGGGGATCTGGCTTTATTGGACGGAAATTAATCAACCTTCTTCTTAACGAAAACCATGAAGTGGTCGTTTTGACTAGAAAAGAGAAATCATCTTCATCTCAAGTACAATATATCAAATGGCTTGAAGAAGGAATTTTTCCGGAAAAAGAAATACAAAAAGCAGATGTAATCATCAATCTGGCAGGCACATCCATTAATGACGGCCGTTGGACTCCCAAACATCAGAATGAAATTTATGAAAGCCGTATGACTTCTACAGACGAGCTGATAAGAATCACAGCGGCATTGCCTGAAAAGCCATTTGTTTTTATCAATGCTAGTGCGATCGGAATTTACCCATCCTCATTTTCGGAAGTATATACGGAAAAATCGAAACTTGTTGCAGATGATTTCCTCGGTAAAACGGTCCATGACTGGGAAAGAAAGGCTGAAAGGGTGAAGGAACTCGGCATACGTACAGTATATCTGCGATTTGGCGTTGTGCTCGGTGAGGACAGCGGCGCCCTCCCACTCATGGTACTACCTTATAAAATGTATATGGGCGGAACACTCGGATCAGGAAGGCAGTGGGTTTCATGGATCCATGTTGACGATGCTGCCCGAGCCATTATTTTCTCTTTGGAAAATAGTGAGTTAAGCGGCCCGGTTAATGTGACAGCACCGAATCCACAACAAATGAAAGAATTTGGTCAAACGATAGCAAGTGTGACCCGCAGGCCTCATTGGCTGCCAGTACCAGAAGTGGCATTAAAAATGATCCTTAGGAGAAAAAGCTCACTAGTCCTTGAAGGGCAGCATGTTTTACCTGAAGTTTTAAGCCATGCAGGCTTTAAATTCCAGTTTCCGACACTCGAACCTGCATTAAGAGATTTATTAGGTTAAAAACATATTACAAAAGTTTCATACAGTGGATCTCTCTAATGATTGGTTAAGAGTACACTGTCTTATCCTAAGTAAATGTACCTTGTTGCTTTTTACAATAATTGATGGATGCAGCCTTCAGCCTGCAAGAAACATTTTTTAAAAAATACCGGGTGATTTCAATGCCTGGTATTTTTTATATATTTAAGGGAATATTCTGTGTTTACCAGAAATAGATTGGAAATTAGACTAGTATTCTTTCTTTAATGTCTGAGGAGATTAACCATTTTCAAAGGAGGAATCATTTTGTCTTGGGAAGAGGAAATCAAGGAGCTGCGGTCTAGAGAATCGTTAGCCTATCGGTTGGGCGGAGAAGAGCGGGTTGCTAGACACAGAGCAAATGGCAAATTAACTGTAAGGGAAAGAATTGAAAAATTACTGGATCCCGACAGTTTTCATGAAATCGGAGCCATCGCAGGTAAAAGCAAATATGATGAGGATGGTTATTTACTTGAATTTATGCCAGCCAATTTTATCTTAGGCACTGGGAAAATTTTGGGAAGTAAAGTGGTGGTTGGAGGTGATGATTTCACTGTCAGAGGCGGAGCAGCGGATGGAGCGATCATCGGCAAACAAGTGTATGCTGAGCGGATGGCCCATGACCTTCAGATTCCTATTATTCGCCTTGTTGATGGAACTGGCGGCGGTGGCAGTGTAAAGTTCCTGGATTCGGAAGGATTTACGTATGTTCCTGTAAATCCGGCTTGGGATTTAGTAGTTGGAAATTTGGAGTTAGTTCCTGTTGTTTCAGCCTGTCTTGGCTCTGTAGCAGGACTAGGAGCTGCCAGAGTGGCCGCTTCGCATTTTTCTGTCATGGTTGAAGAGACATCACAATTATTTGTGGCTGGGCCGCCTGTGGTTAAGTTTGGGATGGGACAAGATTTAACCAAAGAGGAATTAGGAGGAGTCCAGGTACATCGAACAAGTGGAGCAGTGGATAATATAGCAAAAACAGAGGAAGATGCCTTTGAACAAATCCGTACCTTCCTTTCTTATCTGCCTCCAAGTGTATGGAAGCTTCCGCCTGTTTTATCCACACAAGATGACCCTTCTCGAAAAGACGAACGTTTAATCTCCTTTATACCAAAAAACAGAAAAACACCATATAAAATAAGGGAGCTTTTACCCATGATTTTTGATCAAAGCTCCATTTTTGAAATGGGAAGATATTATGGTGGAGGTACACTTACCTGTTTTGCGCGGCTTGATGGATATTCTGTTGGTGTTTTAGCAAGCGACCCGTATGTTAATGGAGGGGGACTAACCGCTGAAAGCTCCGATAAAATAGAGAGATTTGTTGACCTCTGTCAGACATTTCATCTGCCGATCGTGAATTTAGTCGATCAGCCTGGCATGGTCATTGGCTTGCCTTCAGAGAAAAAAGGAACGATTCGAAAAGGAGTTCGTGCCATTGCAGCCATTTATCAAGCAACGGTACCGATGGTTGAAATCATAATCCGCCGTGTTTTTGGAGTTGGCGGCGCCGGAATGAGTAACGGTCATGGATTAAATTTACGATACGCTTGGCCTTCAGGAGATTGGGGTTCACTTCCGGTTGAAGGCGGTGTACATGTTGCCTATCGCCGCGAGCTTGAGGCGAGTGATCATCCAGATGCATTACTGAAAGAGCTATTAGATCGAATGGAATCGGTACGATCCCCCTTTCGAACTGCTGAAGCTTTTGGAATTGAAGAAATAATTGATCCTAGAGATACCCGACCATTGTTATGTGATTGGGTGAAAGATGCATACGAACTGCTCCCTCAACAACTTGGACCATCAAAACATGGGATGCGGCCTTAAAGGTGAAAAAAGAGGGGAAATATGAGCAGTATAGGAAAAGGGACACTGTTTGCGGTTAAGCCGTTCTCTTTTGAGGTACAAGTAAATGATAAAGGAAATTTTTAAAAAAGTATAAAGGCAGTGGATTTCGAAATGAGATCTCACTGCTTTTTTAATAAATAGGCTCTTTTATAGCTGAATGTTGATTTCACTGAGTTAGAAAAATAAACGGTAAAAATCCGTTTAAATTGGGAAATACCCCTATTTCCTTAAAAATAAAGGAAGTTTTTCCTTTTATATGATCCAAATCTTTGGATTTTGTCTTATTTAGAGCAGTTAATCGGAATATCTCCGCTTATATCTGCTTCTTAAACTTCATCTGGATACATTAGCCGGAAATTCTCCGCTTATGAATTCTCGTACCTACACGAAAATCAACAATGAATAATAACAGAGCCTAAAAATAAAGGAAGTTTTTCCTTTTATATTATCCAAAACTGTGGATTTTGTCTTATTTAGAGCAGTTAATCGGAATATCTCCGCCTAAATCTGCTTCTTAAACCTATTTATACATTAGCCGGAAATTCTCCGCTTATGAATTCTCTTGCCTGCACGAAAATTAACAATGAATAATAATAGAGTCAATAAATAAAAAGGAATTATAAAGAAATAATGATGATAATATGCATATATGTACATAAATTGATGTTAATATATTAGAAATATTACGAAGAAAAATTAAATGAAATAAATAGCATCCCCAGGATGAAGTTGCTAATTGCTCAAAACTGATCAGGAACATCATCACCACTAGTTAATATAATTTTAGACCCAATTGTTAAAGAAAGAAGGCACATTTTTTGTATATTCCGAGCAAAGCAAAAAAAGTTTTTAATATTGCAATACCAGCCATTGGCGAATCGTATCTTCAAAGTTTACTGGGAGTCGTAGACTCTTTTTTTATTGCAAGGTTAGGTCTTCTGGCTATAAATGCAGTAGGTGTTACCAACATCTACAGTATGACGTATATTGGGGTTTTTTCAGCTATTTCTGCTACACTTTCCGTATTTTTATCGAGAGCATTTGGAGCAAAAGATGAAGAACGAAGCAAATCCGTTATTTTTCACGGTCTCTTTATATCGATCCTAATAGGACTAGTCTTTTCTTTGATTTCCGTTGTTTTCGCTAATCCATTGCTAACAATGGTTGGGGCTAACAGGCAACTGAAAAACACAGCTATCATATATTTTAAAGTGGTTTTAGGTCTCACTCCATTTATTGCATTGTTTACTGCTCAATCTGCATCCTTTCGAGCTGTTGGGGATACAAGGACCCCTTTCAGAGTGGGTATTGAAATGAATGCAATTCATATCGTTTTGGATTATGTTTTAATTTTTGGATTAGGACCATTCAAAGGAGTAGGAATAACTGGAGCAGCAGTTGCAATGATTTTAGCAAGGATATATGGTTTCTTACGACTGTTCATCATATCGCAGCGTATGCCATCCATAGCTTTGAAAAGCAGGGATTTTAAAGTCATTTGGAACATTGTAGGTAGCATGATAAAATTTGCGATTCCTGCCGTATTAGAAAGAATAAGCATGAGAATTGGGCAAGTTGTTTATTTCGGTTTAATTGTTCGCATGGGAACAGAAACTTATGCGACCCACAATATTGCAGGAACATTAACCACATTTGCCTTTACAGTCGGTGGAGGATTTGCTGTAGCAGCAAGCACTCTAATCGGACAAGCAATTGGTGAAAAAAATTATTCAGATATGAAGGAATATCGGAAATGGAGTTATATTCAATCGGCAATTTCCATGACCGTTATAACGGCAATATTAGCAATTTCGAGTCCTTGGATAGGCGCAATATTTACTCATAATAAAACTGTCATTCACCTATTAGGAATTATTTTATTAATCGATACATTTTCTCAGCCGTTCTTAGCATCAGTTACTATTGATACATCAGTCGTTCAAGCTGGGGGTAACAGTAAATTCCCCATGGCGGTTACTATGATTGGTATATGGGTTGTTCGAACATTAGGTGTTTATATCTTTGCATGGAAACTTGGATTTGGATTACCGGCCGTATGGATTTCCATTGCAGTAGATAACGCTTTACGAGCCGTTCTTTTTGCATGGTACAGAAAAAGTAAGAATGTAATTAGGGATTTATAACAAAAAATATATAACACGGCTGTTAAACCTTCCGTTTTATATTTTATCTGAGATTGTATACTGTATTGTTATTAATCCTAAACGTTGTGCAGCAGTTTTCAAAATGAGGTAGAAGGAAATTAAAATATTCACGAAAAATTGATAAGAAATATTTGGGGTTAAGTTGGATTAAATATAACTTTTCCCTTTCCTTTTGCAAATGGTCTCTCCAAAAACAAAATCCTTCTCCATATTAATCTAAACTTATGCTGACAGTTTCCCTTTTTTAAGTTTAAGACGGTTATGTTAAAATAAAGGTGACTAAAAATTTGGAGGCAATCAATGCTTAATTTTGAAGAAAAACTTGCTATTATCGAATCTTTTCCTGAACTCGAACGAGTGAACGTTTCCCTAGGGAGGGTTAATTTTCAATTTAATGAAAGTATATACGATAAGAAAAATGTAGTTTACCACCTTCACCCAAATGGAAATGGCTTCATTTATGCCGGCCTTTTATCAAATTATCCAACCAATGAAAAGGGGTTAGTGAATATCAGAGATTATTCAGCTGAAGATTTAAAGCAAATTATAAAAGAATCCATTCGCAGTCTTTCTGGAGCTGAAAAACTCGTGGCTGAAGCTGCCATTATAGGTGATCAGCAGGCGGAACGCTGGGTGAACGTTGAAAAGGAAACACTTCTGTTAATCCAGGAGCTAGATGTCTGGAATATTTATTTTGGATTAAATCTCGAAGAAACTTTCGATACGCGTGAAGAAGCAGAAACGTTTTTATTGGAGGAAGGTTTTAAAAAGCTTTAATGGACCTATACCCGATTTAATACTCTCTTTAACTAAGATTAGGAGGGAATATGAATGTTTTTCATTGCTGTTATCATTATTATTGTTTTAGTTTATTTTTTAATTATCAGACCACTTACTAACCGGAATCGGCCGCAAATATATGATTCTAGAAGGGGCTATTATGAACGACCGGACTATTATGGACCACCAAATCAGACGGAATTTGGCCGATTAGGAACATTTGCCGGAGGAATGGCCGCGGGCGCCTTGCTCACCTTTTTGTTTGAACAGGGGAGGATTGGCTTCGATCAATTTAATGCCTTGCAAAACCTCGAAGATCATGAAATCATGAGAGAATTAATGGACCAAAATATCATTCAGGAGCATGAAATTGACCGCCTGCAAGATGAACTAAACCAATTTCAAGGGGATAACCAAGGAATTTGGGATGACCGACGCCGTGATGATCCAGATAATATCGACTACAACGATCAAAACGATTTCCAAAATGGTGATGATGTTGGCGGTTGGGACAATAATGATGATAATTGGGTTTAAATAGGTTTTATAAAAAGTAGAAGTGTTTCATCATTTGCCAGGTATCAAATGCCCTGGCTTTTTTCTTTTTGTATATTTAATCAATATTGATCACTAACGTTTATTTTACTAAGTACTTAGACGCTGCTCGCTCTCTTTTTCATGTAAAGCTCAATTCCTATAATAAGTACTTTAATATTGTTGAGACGAAACAAAAATTCAATATTTATTTAGGTAGGTATCATCGCCAGTTAATTACAAAATTGACACTTGTTAAGCTTTTTTTATAGTATAGGAATGATCATTTAAGAGTTATAATGAAAGAAATTGAGCGTATATTCGATCTTTTAACAGTTTGATTTTTTGGAGGAACAAGCATGACGGGTGTTAGTTCAGTTAAATTTGATGGTAAAGAAATTCTAGTATTTAATAGTGCAATTTACATCTTTGAAGCCAGTTCCGGTCTGACTTTGGAATTGGATATCATAGTTAGTGAGATAGTGCTAAGGAAATATCAAAAGGAAGAAAACCTTATAGTGGAAATTGGATTAGAGGACGGAAGAGTAATCCATTCTATTATGCACGTTAAAGCGTTAACGGGGATGCTGCCGCAGCTTCATTTATTTTGTGAGATTGATGACATTCAAGAATATGAGAATTTTGACCGAGTCAATGAAAATGATCCTTGGTTCCCTGATATAGAAGCCGGAATTACATTAGCAGATATTAGAAAAGTAGAAATGCCCAATGAAGATGTAACTTTAAAATTAAAACTGCCGATTGACCAAGTGGAATGGTTAAAAGCACAGAAAAAAAGCCAATTGAATGAAATGTTTGAAAAATGGATTAATGCCCATTTGACAAACATGAAATCATAATAAATATTTAGTAAATGCAAAACATTCGGAATAAAATACCAATGATGCTATGATAATGATATTGAAACGAAAGGGGTTGTAAGGGAATGACAAAGCACATTCGAATTGGTCACACAGACTTGTATGTAAATCCAATAGGATTAGGAACAAACGCTGTTGGGGGACACAACCTTTTTCCTAACCTTGATGAAGAAGCTGGAAGAGAATTAGTTCTCACAGGACTGGCAAATGGAATTAATTTTTTAGATACGGCTTTTATCTACGGCCCGAAACGTTCCGAAGAAATCATAGGTGAAGTAGTTAAGGAAGCTGGGAATCGTTCTGAAATTGTCATTGCCACAAAAGCAGCCCACAAATTTGTCGGTAATGTAGTCGTTATTGACAATTCACCTGCATTTTTAAAACAATCTGTAGAGGAAAGTCTACAACGACTGCAAACAGATTACATAGATTTATTTTACATCCATTTTCCCGATCAGGACACTCCAAAGGATGAAGCGATTGGAGCATTAAAACAATTGAAGGATGAAGGAAAAATCAAGGCAATTGGTGTCTCAAATTTTTCCATCGAGCAATTAAAGGAAGCCAACAAAGATGGCTATGTAGATGTGTATCAAGGGGAGTATAATCTATTAAACCGCCGTGCTGAAAATGAATTATTACCATATGCAGAGGAACACAAAATTTCCTATATACCATACTTTCCGCTTGCTTCGGGATTATTAACCGGAAAATATAACAAAAATACGGAACTAAGTGAAGGCATGAGAAAAAGGCCGCAATTTAGTGAAGGTGTCTATGAGCAGAACCTAGAAAAAATTGAACATATTCGGCATATAGCTTGGAACAAAGGGGTAGAGGTGGCCCATGTTGTTCTTGCTTGGTATTTTACACGACAATCGATTGATGTGGTCATTCCAGGTGCAAAACGGGCTGAACAGGTACTAAATAATTTAAAAACATTGGAAGTTCAATTAACCAATGAGGAAATAAAAGAAATCGACCGGATTTTTTCTTGATGATCTTTGGTTAAAGCACTCGTTTGGGTGCTATTTTTTTATGATGAAAGATTTAAAAGAAGGAGCACATATTGTCATTTATCTCCGACTTTTTTCGTGTTTTGTAGAATTTAAGTGAAATTTAATATTGTCGTAGTATAATAATAACTTGTATTCAATAAAAGGAGGAAACATTGAATGTTTTGGACTTTAGCAGGATTGTTTGTGATTTCACTTGTATTGCTAATTTTCTCCATTATGAAGACTTCACAAGCTGCAAAAAAGGAACATGAACAAATTGATATGATGCATATTTCTACAATGAAAGAGATCAACGCTCTTCAAGACTCCGTTCGGAATCTGGAGCTTGATTTGGAAGTGGTAATTGAAGCTTCCGGATTTCAGCTTTCATCTGAAGAGAGGATTTTCATGCGCGAGGTACTAGATTTATATAAACGTAGTTATTCAATTGAGAACATCGCAGAATTAAAGCAGGTACCGGTCAGTGAAATCGAACAAATAGTTGCTCCTTACCAACAAGTAAAGGATGGAGGGAGAAAAGTTGCCGTTGAGAATTAACTTATTAAGCAGCTTTGCAGCAGGATTACTAATCGCCACAACGATCAGTGGCACGGTCTATCTCTCCAGCCAAGGTGGAAGTTCGAAACCAGTCGCTAAAACAACTGAAACGGAAATGAAAAAGATTCTGGAAACAAACGGATATGTCGTGCAGACAAAAGCTGATTACGACAAAACCATAGCGAATACAAAGTCTGTTGTGTCATCAGCGAAACAATCTGCTGATAAACCTATCAATTCTAGTAAAACTGCTACAACAGTGGTAGTGAATGTATCACAGGGGATGACCAGCATTGACATTGGAAGAATGTTAGTAAAAGCAAATATGATTCCGAATGCCTTTAATTTCTCACAGGATATCCAGAAAAAAGGATTGGAGAAGAACCTGAAACCAGGCATATTTGTTGTCAACAGTGCAATGACCTATAATCAGGTGATATCTACCATTTTTAAGAAATAAACATAGAGTGCCTGACACCACGGTGTCAGGCACCTGTTTTATTTACGAAAGAACAACATCAATCAGTACCATTTCATCTAATGTAATTGTTTCATTAAAGTGTTTTTTAAATTCGACCAGATTATTTGCTCGCATACTTTTGATACCGAAGCTTGCGGCTAATTGTAAAAAGTCGGGATTTTGGAAGTTTGCACCGTAACTTTTGCCAAACTTTTTGTCCATTTGTTGGACCTCAAGCTTTAACATGGAATCATTGATAATAATGATCATAAAAGAAAGACCTAACCGCTTGGCAGTCTCTATTTCAGCAAAATTCATTAATGCTCCGCCATCACCAGTGATACAAATTACAAGAGAATCAGGCACAGCTAATTTGGCGCCGATTGCACCTGGCAGTGAGATTCCCATTGATGCCAATCCATTCGATATGATTACCTGATTTGGTTTTTTTGGATGATACGTACGGGCTATGGACACTTTATGTGCCCCGACATCCGAAATGACAATGGTGTGATCAGGTATCATATTTTCTACATGGTTTAAAATATTTTCAATCGTAAATGGAAGCACGTCCGTTAAGTTCTGGTGATCTATTATGTTATACGCTGATTTCAATTGTTCCTTTAAATTTCCTGCAGGTGCCCAAGATTTATTAGGAAGCCCTAAGTGAGATAGACAATTCAAGATTTTCTTTATATCTCCAACTAATTCTGCCTTTACAGGATAATATTCATGAACCTCAGCGGGAAGGGAATCAATGTGTAATATAGGAAATTTCTTTTTATTCCACTCTTTAGGAAGCTTTTCCACAAAATCGAAACCAATTACGATCAGTAAATCAGCTTCATCTATTCCAGATAAAACCATGTCATTCTCATTAAATCCAAACGTAAAATAATTCTGCGGATGTTCTTTTGCCAGCACACCTTTTGCCATAAAACTGTGAACCGTTGGTACTTTTAGTGCATCAATAATCGTTTGAATTTCCCTACTAGCATCATGCCTGCAAATACCATTTCCCATCACGATAAATGGTTTCTTATGTTGCTCAATCAACATTTTCGCTGTTTGTATGGCTTCATCAGAAGGGATCATATTAGGTAAAGGAGTAACGGGTAAAGGTGTATTCGGAATCATTTGTGTTGAAAAATTTTCCGGCAATATAATTGCCACTGAACCTGGTTTTTCCAATTGGGCGATTCGAAAGGCTTTGCGAATGGTTGTTGGGACAGACTGGGCTGTTTTTATTTGCGTACTCCACTTAGTAATGGGTTCTAATACTCTTACCATATCAACAAACTGGTGAGACTCCGGATGCTGCCGTTCAACTCCAGCTTGTCCGATAAGTGCTACAACTGGTGAATGATCAAGATGTGCACTGGCTATACCAGTTAAAAGGTTCGTGGCCCCTGGTCCCAATGTAGATAAACAAACGCCCGCTTTTTTGGATAATCGTCCGTACACATCTGCCATAAATGCTGCACCTTGTTCATGTCTGACATTCACCCATTGTATTTGTTTTGATCTTGATAATGAATCGGCCAGATCTAGTGTTTCAGTGCCAATAATGCCAAATACATATTCTACGCCTTCGTTTTCCAAGCATTGAACTAATACGTCGGTTGTTTTCAACATGACCTCCTCCTTATGTATGAATCATATATCTAGTTTTTACCAATAATGTAGAGAGTCATCCAGTTGAAAAAAATAAAGGGATGGACAACCTGTAAAAAATCAATTCACTTTTCACAAGATAATAGGCATGTTGTTAGAAATAAATTGCAATAAATATTACAATGGTCAAAGAAGAAAAAAAAGGGGAGATTCCAGTGACGATCATTGAAGTAATAAAATCACGCAGAACCATTAAAAAATTCAAATCCGATCATGTCGATCAGCAGCTAATTAAAAAATGGCTGGATGCAGCGGCAATGGCACCCAATCATCGTATGACCGAGCCTTGGGAAATATATTTTATCGGCCCAGAAACAAGAGGGAAGTTAAATCACAAAACAAACTTTGGGAATGCCCCTGTTGTAATTGCCATCATTTCAAAACAAGGGGCTACCGTTGTAGAAACAGAAGAAAATAAAGCTGCTGTATCCTGCTTTATCCAAAATTTCATGTTAGCTGCATGGGATGAAGGGGTTGGAACATTTTGGTCCTCAATAGGAATGAAAGAGGGGAATCGTGAACTTATGAGTATACCTGAAGACTACGATTTACTTGGGATGTTTGGAGTAGGCTATCCTGAAGAGATTCCGGATCCAAAGCCTCGTACAGAAATAGAAAATAAGATCAAAAACCTGCCTTAAATGATGTCATGTGCCCAAAACAAGCTTATTCATTTGTTTCGGGCACAATAAATAAAATGATGTAGAAATTCCTTAATGTTTCATTTTCGTCATAATAAACTTTTCAAGTAGTTTCCATGGCATGGCATTTTTCAGAATGAGATTTGTTTTTACCCCTTTTCCAATTGGATACCGCAGTTTGGGTGAACTTGGCTGTGAAGCGATTTTTGCCGCGAGCTTTGCTACTTCCGCTGGATTGCCAAAATTCCGTTTATCACTTTCAATTTCTTGTAAAATAACATTTAAATATCGAACGTAGGGTGACTCAGGATCTTTATCAATCTTGTCGATCGTTTTCCAAATATTCGTTTGGTAAGATCCAGGCTCAATCAAAGATACATCAATTCCAAATGGTTTAAGTTCCAGCCTTAAACTTTCACTATAGCCTTCAAGTGCATGCTTGGATGCTGTATAGGCAGAAAGTCCGGGAAATCCGATCTTTCCACTTATGCTGCTAATATTAATAATTCTTCCGTGTTTGTTTGCCCTCATAAAAGGAAGAACTGCATTGGTTACCGCGATTACTCCGAAAAAATTTGTTTCAAATTGATACTTGTAGTCTTCAATCCCAAGCTCCTCGCTAAAACCGCCCAGTGCAAAACCAGCATTGTTGATCAAGACCGCGATATTCGAAAATTCCGTTAGGTACTGATTAAAGGTATCAATGGATTCTGATGAGGTTACATCTAGTTGCCTTACATGTATGAATTCCTGTAATTGCTTTTCTTTCGTGAGGTTTAATAATTCTGTTGCTTTAGTTACATCTCGCATCGTGGCTATAACCGTGAAACCGGCTAAAGCCAATTCAACGGCACAAAGGAGGCCGAAACCGCTTGATGATCCAGTAATGATGGCAGTTTTTCTTTTCATGAATTTCTCCTTAGTATCATTTCTTAAAATCAATCAAACCCCCAACAATTATTTATCCCATTACTATTTTATTAAACAGATTTTAGTATTTTTCCATAATTGATGATCATAGCTGTTCAGAATCGTCATTTTCATCATTTAACTTATCTAATATGGTTATTGTATCAACTAAATGATTATTAAATATTTGACGTGTGACCGAAAGTAGTTCAATAATCATGGGATCTCGGAGAGAATAAATAACACGGTTACCATCCTTTGTACCCGTAACAATATTTTTTGCACGTAATATCATGAGTTGTTGTGAAACAGCAGAACCTTCGCTGCCCACGAGGTTCTGAAGTTCATTTACATTCTTTTCTCCTTCTCCTAATAACTCAAGTATTTTGATTCTCAAAGGATGAGCGAGTGCTTTGAAAAACTCCGCTTTAAATTGTTGCATTTCAAGATTCAATTTTTTTATTCCTCCTTTTATACTAGTTAATTTCTAACAACTGTATTTTCTCTCCAACTTTCTCATTGACACCTGATAATGACGTACATTCACTGAAAGCAAAATGTTTACATCCAAGACATTTATTTCTGTTTAAATGTTTTATCGCAAAATCAATGGCTTCCCCTGTATGATCGAAAAAGTGTTCATCCCCAATGAAATGATATAAACCCGTTTTGATCAATAACTCCTTTGGCTGAGGTTTAATCCCACTTATTAAAACGATCCCGTGAGTAGAAAAGTTTTTAACAATACTAGAAAAATAAGATTCACCTGTTGTATCCATAAATGGAACTTTTCCAAGTCTTAAAATTAAAACATTTGGTTTTAATTTAATCGTATTTAAAATGGTTTGTCCAAAAGTTTGTGCTGCACCAAAAAAAAGTGGTCCTTCTACACTGTAAATACTGATTTGCGGACAATCATGCGAGTTAGTCACCATTTGGCTATCTACTTTTTTGCTTTTATTATTTGGATTTGGTAATACCTTAGCTGTTACCATTACATCACTCATACGTTTTATAAAAATAATAACGGTTAGAACAAGTCCGACTTCAACAGCCGTAGTTAAATCAACAAAAACTGTCAATAAAAAGGTAACTACTAAAATCACAGAATCTGCGGTTCTTGTTTTTAATAAATGATAAAATACGTGTCTTTCACTCATATTCCAAGCAACTACCATTAAGATTGGTGCCATGCTGGCTAATGGAATTTTCGAAGCATAAGGAGCAAAAAGCACTAATATAAGAAGTACAACGATTCCGTGTATAATCCCTGAAACGGGGGAAATGGCACCATTTTTTATATTGGTTGCTGTTCTGGCAAGGGCACCTGTTGATGGAATACCACCGAAGAACGGGGTAATCATATTAGCTATACCTTGACCCATTAATTCTCGGTTACTATTATGCTTACTGCCAGTCATTCCATCAGCGACTACTGCTGATAGTAATGATTCTATGGAGCCGAGTATGGCAATGATAAACGCCGGTTGAATAAGATGCTGAATTCGTTCCAACGTAATATCAGGTATGTTAAACTGCGGAAGTGTGCTAGGGATTTCACCATACATCGAACCAATGGTTGCTACTTGATTTGGATATAAAAAAGTGGCAACTAGGGTTGATACAAATAGACCAATTAGGGATCCCGGTATCTTTGGAAACAATTTAGGAGTGAATAGGACCGTTATAAGACATATTACAGCTGTCAATATACTATAAAGGTTTGCACTATGAATATGAATAAATACTTCTTTTAGATTAGGATAAAAGTATTCGTGCTTTTTTACACCTGTTAGTCCTAGGAAATTTGGAATTTGTCCTTCAAAAATAGTGACGGCAATACCAGAAGTAAAACCGATTATAACGGGTTTTGGGATAAATTTAATTAATGACCCTAAGCGGAAAATACCCATTAAAAATAGAATAATGCCACCCATAAATCCAGCGATCAACAAATTTTTAAACCCATAGGTCATTACAATTCCGAATAATATCGGAATAAATGCTCCGGTTGGGCCGCCAATTTGAAACTTGGAACCACCTAATAACGAAATGAGAATTCCAGCAATGATGGTCGTATAAATTCCGTACTGAGGTTTTACCCCTGAAGCAATGGCGAAAGCCATACCTAATGGGATCGCAATAACACCAACTACAATTCCAGAAATGAGATCTTTTTGAAATGCTTGTAGAGAATAATTCTTATATCTCCCAGTGAAAACTACCTTTTCTAGCACAGAACCACTTCCTTAGAAATAATATTTATATATTTGATTATTTGAATATACTAAAGAAAAATCTACACCTGATTTTTAATTATGTCAAAAGTTTTTTAGAAGTTCAATCATACATTATGTCACAAAGATAAACATAAACCTTTTAACATACTTTTTTAGTGATTTATGGGTTACAGTAAGTTCATATAAGAAAAACTCAGATAATAAAGGAATAGTGTAATTTCCTTAACGTAATAAACAGCTTTTTCCTGACGCTACCCCTAGTAGAATATTTCACGAATTAGAAAAAGGGCACCCAAACATGGGCACCCTTTGGCCGAAATCATACAAGTTACTGTCCTTGTTGATTTCGTAATGATTGTTCAGCAAATGCGACCAGACGTTTTGTCATTTCGCCGCCGACTGAACCATTTGCTCGTGCGGTCGTATCAGCACCAAGTTGAACTCCAAACTCGTTGGCGATTTCTTCCTTCATCTGATCCAAAGCTTGATTTGCACCAGGAACCAATAGTTTGTTTCTAGCCATGATACATCACTCCCGACGAAGTATTGAGCAATTAGAATTGCTCATTATTAAAATGAACGTTAAAAACAATCCTTATTCATATCCATCATTTCTCCAATTTAATTTAAAAAACCCTTGACCTCAACTTTACTTTAGGTAGTATCTTTTAAATTGTATCTTGTTAACCTAATAATAGGAGGAAATAAATATGACGAAATTTGCATTTGTAACAGGTGCTAATAAAGGGATTGGATATGAAATTGTGCGTCAAGATTCCTTTTGCAATTTAATCATAAAAACTTCTAACGTATTAAATCTGCTTTCTTTGGCTGAGCAAGTGCGCAATAAAAATAAGTAACGATAGGCTGAAGGAAATGAAGCGGCAAGGAATAACTGCGTGAGATTTGGAAAAAGGGTGGAGTTTAACCGATATATCATTTAGCAGAATAGGTAAATGATATATCATAATAATATTATGTAAACTATATATTAAAAAAAATAGGCTGCCAATGCGATGGCAGCCTATTTTTTTAATGAATAACTTTCTGTTTAAAAGGGCGCAAAACGTTTTCTAGTGAAGTTTTTTCCACATCGTTTAAAGGAACCATTGGTAAACGGACATCACCGACATTTATCCCGTTCATGTTTAATGCTGCTTTAACAGGGGATGGGCTCGGTTGAGCAAATAATGCCTTCATTAATGGCAGGAGTTTGCGATGGGCAGCAGATGCTGCTTGCAAATGACCACTGATAAAGTTTTGGATCATTTCTTGCATTTCGTTGCCAATAATATGAGAAGCGACAGAAATAATACCTGTTCCGCCGATTGATAATACAGGCAACGTTAAGCCATCATCACCGCTATATAGTGAAAAATCACTTGGCGTTTTCTCGATAATTTCCGCCATGGCATCCAGGTTACCGCTCGCTTCCTTCACAGAAACGATGTTAGGAATGGCAGAGAGGCGTATAACCGTTTCAGGTGCCAAATTGGTAACTGTTCTTCCTGGAACATTATAGAGCATGACTGGCAGACTGGTGGAATTGGCAATGGCTTGAAAGTGTTGAAATAATCCTTCCTGGGATGGTTTATTATAATAAGGAGTAACAAGCATAATTCCGTCTACACCTGTATCCTCTGCAAGCTTCGTTAAGCTAATTGACGCTCTTGTATTATTGGATCCTGTTCCAGCAATGACAGGAACTCGGCCTCCGGCAGTTTCCACCACATATTTAAATAGAGCCACTTTTTCTTCTGTTGTTAAGGTAGGGGACTCCCCGGTAGTTCCAGCAACGACCAATCCATCTGTTCCGTTTGCTATTAAATAGTTTACTAGTGTTTTTACTGCAGCAAAATCAATTTCACCATGTTGATCAAATGGCGTAACCATGGCAGTTAATACTCGGCCAAAATTCATCAATATCACCCTTTTTAAAAGTTTTTTAAATAGAGGTGGGTCAACGCAAAGAAACAGCAGCGAAGGGGACCCCGCTGCTGCAGAAGAAACATAAAAATTAAAGTTCCCGTGCGTGAGATAGCCCTCCATATAGATGTCTATATGACAGTTCTGTGTTTATTCAACAGCAGAACCAGCTTCAAGACGAATGAGCCTCTTGGAGCTTCGGCAAATTCCCCTTTCCACGATTATCTTTGGATCTCATTATCCTCCAAAAGTGTACTAATGGTCTTTGCGCCTCTATCCTCACTTCAATTGGATGAAGTAAGAAAATATTTAATTGACTGTAATATAACAGAATATCCTTGTCATTTCAAGAGATTTTTTTGATTTTATTTCAATATCCCTTATGTTGTTTTATGCTGCCGAGAACAATTTTTTCAAAAAGTCTCGCACTTCCCGCATTTATCATCATAGTATAAATTTTAGATTATATTCTTAAAAAGTAAAATGGTCTGGATCAGCACCGATACGTATATTTTCGTTTAGGTCATCGATTTGTTTCATTTCATTTACCGATAACTCGAAATCAAAAATATTGGCATTTTCTTTAATTCTGCTTTCTTTCACAGATTTAGGGATCGTGATGATGCCGTTTTGGAGATCCCAGCGTAAGATAATTTGTGCAATTGATTTGTTATGTACTTCTGCTATTTCTTTTAATACAGAGTGATCCAATAGACGCCCCTGTCCAAGCGGTGCCCATGCTTCGATGTGAATTTGTTGTTTTTGGCAATAATCACGGAGATCAGGTTGTGCCAAAAGGGGGTGCAATTTCACTTGCCTGATTGAGAGAAGGCAATTTTTATAGTTTTTTAAAAATTCTATGACATCTGACTTTTTTGTTGATTATTCAGAAGAGGAATTGTATAATTAGCACCATATTAAAATTATTCCTACCTGAATACTAAGAATTAAAGTTCAAAACATTAGGAATTTTTTAACTCGACTGTTTAGAAACGTGTACATAGGGGGAGATTGGAGTGTTTTGGACGTATTTGGCGTTTATCATAGCTTTCTTTTTTGCAATGAATATTGGCGCAAGCGGAACAGCAGCATCAATGGGAACAGCTTATGGAGCAGGTGCTATAAAGAATAGATTGGTAGCTATGATTTTGGTTGCTATTGCCGCATTCCTTGGCGCGGTTCTTGGAGGAGGCGAAGTGGTGAAAACAATCGGTAATGGAATTATTCCTTCGAAACTTCTTACCATAGAAATGGTCGTTCTGATACTCACCGGAGCCGCATTAACATTGTTTATTGCCAACTTGATTGGTATACCGTTGTCAACAAGTGAAGTGACGGTTGGATCCATAGTAGGAGCAGGAATTGCTTATAAACATGTTTATACTGAAAAACTGTTGGTTATTATTTTATTTTGGGTGCTTGTGCCGGTAATTTCTTTTCTCATTACATTTTTACTCGGGAAATTGATTGCCAATGCGGAAAAACGTTGGCCAATACTGACTAAACCAGGGAAATGGAAAACATGGCTGGCGAGACTGCTCGTTATAGGGGGCTGTTTCGAGGCATTCTCTGCCGGGATGAATAACGTGGCTAATGCAGTTGGCCCGCTTGTTGGTGCCGGTATGATCTCTGCAAATAAAGGAATCTGGATTGGCGGCTTGTTTGTTGCTTTAGGAGCTGTTCTATTGGGCAGCAGAGTCATGGAGACAAATGGCAAGAAAATTACCCAGCTATCTTTGTTAGAAGGAAGCTCGATTTCTTTTACAGGCGGAGCATTAGTGACCCTTGCGTCGTTATATGGACTGCCCATTCCTTTGACACAAGTTACGACTTGTGGAATTTTGGGGATCGGTGCATCCCAAAAAGGATTCGGTATTTGGCAAAAAAATGTTATTCAAAAAATCATTAAAGTCTGGCTGATCTCACCATTAGCTTCACTTGTTATTACCTACATTCTTATCAATCTATTAATTGAAGGTAACATCTACAATATTATCGTTATTTTAAGTTCTTTGATTGCAGCATTTGGCATACTCAGCCTATCTGCAAGCATTCGTAAGGAAGATAGCACGATACACGATGACGGCGGCGGCATATAATAAACCAGGGGTCTGAACATCACTGCAAAAATAGATTCATGCAGTAACGGTCAGACTCCAAAATGTTAGAAAAGTATTCACAAACTTTTGAGAAAAATGATGTACAATAGACTATGTTCAATATTTCACAAACTTAGTTAGAAGGAGAACATAGTTATGGCTTACAGTAAACCTGACAAAATCATGGAAATTACCGTTGAAAATGGAATGAAGAAAACGAAATATTCTTCTTTACAAACTCTGATTCTAGGATTTGAAGCGGGAGCCTTTATTGCTCTGGGATACCTGCTTTATATTCGGGTAACAGCTACTTTGACAGGCGGGGCAGTTGGATTGAGCAATTTGATTGGGGCATCCGTTTTCCCGGTAGGTCTTATTCTCACGTTACTAGCGGGAGGTGAACTATTAACTGGAAATATGATGGCAGTACCAATTGCCAGAATGGCCAAAAAAGTTAGTACTGGCCAGTTAATGTATAATTGGCTGCTAGTAACGATCAGTAATTTTGCAGGAGCTATTTTTGTCGCATATTTTTTTGGCCATGTAGCGGGATTGACAGAAGCGGCACCGTTTCTGGATAAAACGGTAAGTATCGCTCAGCACAAACTGGAGGCAAATTTTCTGCAGGCTTTTGTTTCTGGCATTGGCTGTAACTGGTTAGTTGCCTCTGCTGTCTGGTTATCTTATGGAGCAGAAGATATGTCAGGAAAAATACTGGGTATTTGGTTCCCGACCATGGCATTCGTTGCGATTGGCTTTCAGCACGTTGTCGCAAACATGTTTGTTATTCCGGCAGCCATTTTTGCCGGCCATTTTACCTGGTGGGAATACCTTCATAATTTTATTCCGGTTTTCTTAGGAAATGCAGTAGGCGGCACTATATTTATTGCCATGGCCTACTACCAAGTTTATAAGAAAAAAGACGGTTCATTGAAACAAATCCCATTCATTCGTCCGATGGCTAAAAGCAGCGGACGTTCCTAAAACAACCAGGGAGCCATATAATTGATATGGCTCCTGTTTTTTCGGCCAAGTGAAATTATGCCACTTTCTACGCCATGCCTGGCTCGCAGTAAGACGAGTTTCTTTCATATTAAACAATAAAATGTACGTCGCCATCTTCACTAATTTCAATTGTTGAGTAGCTCTCAAATACATGCATATTCGTGATTTCATGAAACTCCGCTGGCCGTGAAAAGCTTTCCATATAATGCTGGTACACTTCAGGATCCTTAACAATGTGATAATAAAAAATTTTCTTATCATCTTTCATATCACTCATCCTTAGTAAAAAACGATCATCGAATAGCTCCTTAAACCATTCTCTCGCTTCCTCATGATTCCTGAAATCGGGGATCCTCTCATGCTCCGGAGTAAAATTAAGATCCATTCCTATCCAAACCACCTTTTACTATTTAATATTTTCATTATGTCCAAGTAAAAATCATTTATATAAAAATTCGACAAGCATTTCTATTCCGATTTGTTATGATTTTTATAGATTTATGTCATTGCATTTAAAATGGGGGTGATTCTTATGAAATTCACAACATTTATGAATCATAACAACCAGATAAAAGCGGCATGGGTTAAAGAGGACGGAATTTATGATATGCACCAGATTAGCCACGGAAAATTACCTGATAATCTGCTTGATTTTATTAAAAATTCAGCACGATGCATGCCGCTAGCTGAAAAATTGGAAACGACTGCACAACCCACATGGAAAATAGATGAGGTGCAGATGGCTGCACCTCTGCCCAATCCGCCAAGTGTGAGAGACTTCATGGCCTTCGAATTACACGTCTTAAATGCCTCAAAGCGAAAGGGCCGTCCGGTGGCTTCTGAATGGTATGAGTTACCTGCGTTCTATTTTACAAATCATTTAGTATTGTCTGGAACTAATGAAAAAATAGAACGGCCGCCAGGATGTTTGGCTTTGGATTATGAGCTGGAAATAGCTTGTATTATCGGGAAAGAGGGGAAGAACATCAAGGCAGACGAAGCAGAAGAATATATCTTCGGTTATACCATTATGAATGATTGGTCAGCCCGTGACTTGCAAAGGAAAGAAATGAAAATCGGTTTAGGTCCTGCAAAAGGGAAGGACTTCGCCACCTCGATTGGTCCTTATATTGTAACAAAGAATGAACTCGAGCCATTCAGGATTCATGATCGTTACGAGTTAGCAATGACAGCAACGGTAAATGGGATGCCCCTTTCGCAAGGAAATGCAAAGGATATGTACTATTCATTTGGACAAATGATCGAACGAGCCTCCGCTGGAGTAAAGCTTTATCCAGGAGATATCATCGGCTCAGGTACAGTAGGAACAGGCTGCATCCTCGAACTTGGACCGGAAGTTCATCGATGGCTGGAGCCTGGTGATATAGTAGAGTTGGAAATTACCGGTTTGGGTCGCTTGATCAATCAAATAGTGTAATTCGAGAGAGCTTTTTTGACCAAAGGCTGGAAAAAATATTTTCACTTGTTATAGTAGTGATTAGAAGTAGAAACAAGTAGGAAAGGTCAGGATGGAAATGAAATATAATTTTGATGAAATCGTAAATCGGAGAGGCACCTATTCCTTAAAATGGGATGGGGGAAATTTTATTAAAAAGAGTGGATTAACGGAGCGATATGACGAAAATACGATTCCATTATTTACGGCGGACATGGATCTTCCGGTGGCGCAGCCGTTAGTAGATGCATTACATAGAACTGTCGATCATCGGATTTTTGGCTATACGATTTTTCCAGATGAGTATTTTGAGGCAGTCCAACATTGGTTTAAAAAGCGCCATGACTGGGAGATAAAAAGAGAAGAAATTGTTTACAGTCCCGGAACCGTCCATGCCTTAAATGTAGCTGTTAAAGCGTTTACCGAGCCAGGCGATGGAATTATTATTCAGCGGCCAGTGTATCCGCCGTTCACATCAGCTATTGTTACAAATCGTAGAGAGCTATTGAATAATGCTCTAATTTATGATGAGGATCGCTACTACGAGATCGATTTTGACGATTTTGAAGCAAAAGCAAGAGATGAACGGACGAAGATGTTTATATTATGCAATCCGCAAAATCCAACTGGAAGAATTTTCACTTCAGAAGAGCTGAGAAAATTAGCTGATATCTGTGAAAAACATGGAGTCATAATTGTGGCGGATGAGATTCATGGAGACCTCATACGCAGAAATCAAACCTTTATTCCGATTGCAAAAGCAGCTGATACTACCGACCATATTGTCACATTTACCGCGATTAATAAAACCTTTAATGTTGCAGGACTTCATTGTACAAATGTGGTGATATCCAATCCTGTTCTTAGAAAAACCTTTACAAAGGTGCTTGGAATGCACTTACCATCTCCCTTTACTGTAGCCGCCCTTATTGCGGTTTATTATGAGGGGGAGGATTGGTTAGAGCAGCTCAAGGAGTATATCGACGGTACGATCGAATGGGTGATCAACTTCCAAAAGGAGAAAATGCCGAAAGTGAAGATAAGAATTCCGGAAGGGACCTATATCATGTGGATGGACTTTAGCGGATACGATCTTTCGCCCGAAGAAGTTCACGATCGCATCTATAACAAAGCAAATGTTTTGCTGGAAGATGGCAAGATGTTTGGGGAAGAAGGGCTGCCATTTCAAAGAATCTGCCTCCCATCACCAAGACCTATGATTAAAGAAGCATTTGAAAGAATAGCAAGGGAATTCGCCGATCAGCAATAGAAAATGACCTAATTAGCTTGGGGTAAGAGCGGTTTAGGACTGAAAGCAGCTTCAGGAAGTTTTGCCTAAATGCCTATAGTTTTAACGTATGAAATGATAAACCCCTGCCCAAATATACATTGATTCGGGCAGGGGTCCATTTGAATTTTCGCTAATTTCTATACAAATTATCTTTTATTTCTCCGATATAAATCCATCGTTTTAAAGCCTTCACTTAAAACGGTTTCCATTTCTAAAAGTCGTTTTTTTCGGGTTTCTGCACGTTTTGCACTATAAACGTAACGTGCCCAATCCTTTTGATAACCAGGGGTTAATTGATTAAAGGCTGTCAAGATTGCTTCGTTTTTGTCCAAATATTGCTTGATGTCATCAATGTAATCAATGTAGTCGTCGACGCGTTGACTGTTTTTGGTGCTGGAAGAATTGGCGGCTTTTTTAGGTGTCGATTTTAAGCCGACAATGGTAAACACCTCATTTAGGCTAACCATTCTGGCAAACTTGATCCCACTCCCTAGTACATATCCATCCTCATCCGCAGGCAGTGCTTCAATTAAACGGTCACGCTCTATGTATTCTTGATATTTAGGGTTATTCTTTTTAGGATAAGCAAAATACAAATACCCATTTGAACTTAGCAACTGTTTTTCGATCATCATCCGCAATTGTTCTGTAAATTCTTCTAAATGAAAAACAAAGCTAACAATCAAATCATATTGATCTTGATTTATGGAAGAGTCAAAGTCTAAACCTTCAAAATCCTGAAGATCTTCAGGCTTTTGAAGGATAAGTTTCCTGTCATATTTTGTCAAATTTAATTTTTCTATCACACTTTTTTGTGCGTCTGCCATGTTTTTACTCCCTCTCTTTTTTTCATTTTATCCTTCGAATGACATAATTTCAACGCATAATGGATACGATTACAAAATGCCTAAAACTTATTCCAAAAATAAAACGCTTGCAGAATACAGAAAATTGTGTAAAATAGAGATATAATTCCCGTCCCTATCCACCTCACAGCGGAAGGAAGAGGGAATACTTTCTAAACTGAAGATAGATTTTGACTGTTAAGATTTCATCACCCATCTTTTACCAGATGGTGTTTATGAATCATGGAGCCAGTTCTAACCACTTTTTTAAGGGGGGAGGACTGGCTTTTTGTTTGTTCTTTAAAAGAAGGGGGAGTGACCGTGGCCGGCGCCGGTGCATTAACAGGTTTAAAAGTGTTGGATTTAACGAGGGTTCTTGCAGGTCCTTACTGCACAATGATGTTAGGGGATCTGGGTGCTGATGTGATCAAAGTAGAAGCACCGGGAGGAAGCGATGAAACAAGGGAATGGGGACCGCCATTTCAAAATGGAATCAGTGCTTATTATTTGTGTGCCAACCGCAATAAGCGCAGTATAACGATCGATTTAAAAACGAAGGAAGGAAGGGAACTGATCCAGACTTTGACCAAGGATGCTGATGTATTGATCCATAATTTCAAAACAGGTTCAATGGAAAAATGGGCTCTGGATTATGAACACTTGCAAAAAATCAATCCTAGACTCATTTTTTGCTCGATAACAGGCTTTGGGGAAACAGGACCCTACCAGCACTTACCAGGTTATGACTATATTGTTCAAGGCATGTGTGGCATGATGAGCATTACTGGCAATGAAGAAAGCGGTCCGGTAAAAATCGGTGTAGCCATGATGGATATTTTGACGGGGCTTTACTCAGCCATTGCCATTGAAGCCGCCCTACTGGAAAGAGAAAGATCAGGCTTGGGGCAAAAAATCGATATGTCCCTTTTTGACTGCGGTGTCAGTTCTTTGGTCAATGTGGCCAGCAATTTCTTGATCTCCGGAAAAGTGCCGCAAAGACTCGGAAATGAACATCCCAATATCGTACCCTATTCCACCTATCGTGCCATGGATGGGGACATCATCATTGCTGTAGGTAATGACCGACAATTTGCTTCATTGTGTGATTTGCTGGGCAGGCCGGAATGGGCAGAAAATGATTCCTACCGCACGAATCAAGCACGGGTGAAAAATCGCCAGCGGCTGACGGAATTATTGGAAGAAAGACTGCAGTTAAAACCTGTAGATGCTTGGCTGAAATTGCTCTCGGATGCTACTATTCCCTGTGGCCCGATCAATACGATGGATAAAGTATTTGATGATCCGCAGATATCCGCCCGTGATATGGTAGTGAAGGTTGACCATCCTGTGGCAGGAACAGTTCATCTAGTTGGATCGCCGCTTAAGCTTTCCCGTTCCAAAATCCAAATGAATCGCTATCCACCGATGGCAGGTGAGCACAGCGAAGAAATTTTACAAGAATTAGGTCTATCAGCAGAACAAATGAACCATCTAAAAAATAACAAAATTATTTAGGAGGCAATGAACAATGAACTTTGAATTTTCTGATGAACAAGAAATGCTGCGAAAAATGGTACGTAGTTTTGTAGATAAAGAGATTTTGCCTTATATGAAGGAGTGGGACGAAAATGGAGGATTCGATCCAAAGCTTTTCAAACGGTTAGCCGATTTAAACCTAATGGGTGTATGTATTCCAGAGACATATGGAGGCAGTGGAATGGATTATAATTCATTAGCCATAGTATGTGAGGAATTGGAACGCGGGGATACTGCATTTCGTACAGCCGTATCCGTTCATACCGGATTAAATAGTTTAACATTATTACAATGGGGGACAGAAGAACAAAAGCGCAAGTACCTCGTACCACAGGCAAAAGGGGAAAAAATAGGTGCGTTTGGATTGACGGAGCCTGGTGCGGGGTCAGATGTAGCCTCACTTTCTACAACAGCTTCGAAAGACGGCGACGATTATGTATTAAACGGTTCGAAGACATGGATTTCATTATGCGATCTTGCTGACCATTTTATCGTGTTTGCCTATACAGATAAGGAGAAACTCCACCATGGCATTTCAGCATTTATCGTAGAGCGGACGATGCCGGGCTTTTCCTCCAAAGCGATTAAAGGGAAGCTGGGAATCCGTTCCGGAAATACCGGGGAACTATTCTTTGACCAAGTTCGAGTGCCAAAGGAAAACCTCTTGGGCAATGAAGGGGATGGTTTTAAAATTGCTATGTCAGCACTTGATAACGGCCGCTTTACAGTTGCGGCAGGCGCTGTTGGTTTAATCCTGGCCTGTTTGGAAGAAAGCGTGAAATATTCCCATGAGAGGAAAACATTTGGGAAAGAAATCGGGCGCCACCAATTAGTTCAACAAATGATTGCCCATATGGAAGCGGGACTGCAAATGAGCCGTCTCCTCGTTTATCGTGTTGGTGAATTAAAAAATCAAGGAAAGCGTAATACTAGAGAAACATCTTTGGCGAAATGGCAGGCCTGTGATTTTGCCAATAAAGCGGCGGACGATGCTGTGCAAATCCACGGAGCATATGGTTACTCCAGTGAGTATCCAGTGGAACGCTTTTTAAGAAACTCCAAAGCGCCGGTTATTTATGAAGGAACACGTGAAATTCATACAATCATGCAAGCGGAATATGTTCTCGGTTATCGTCAAGATAAACTATTGTCCCATCCGCTTCCGGCATGGCCTTTTGAAACTATCAAGGAATCGGTATAATATAAATATCGATAGAGAGCGATCCAAAATGTGGAACCGCTCTCTTTTTATTTGGAACTGCTAATTATTTTCGGGCTATAGCTGTAGTGCTTCATATTGTTTATATAAATCTTTTAAAGCAGCAATGAGTGCATTATTCGCTTTTCCTAGATAAAAATGTTTTATTTCCTCTAGCGGTTTATCGATTCCATTTCTTAAACTGTGGCCTTTCAAAATCCTAGTAATATAATCCCTGCCATGTTCAGTAGCCAGTGTACAAGAGGCATCGACGATCACACCATAGGTTTTATCAATTTCAGCTGTAATGGTTAAAGTTTCAAAGATGCTTTTAGCTGCCATTCCTGATGGCAATTTGGCATGTCCGGCAATAAAAAGGGTATTCATCATTTTCTCTCCCCTATATTTTTTATTTTTAGAATATAACAAAAAGCCCTCATCTGTCACTGCCTGTACGATATTACAAACCGGTATGCTTCAACCATTTTGTCTTTATTAAAGGGAAACGTAACAGAAAAAGTGAATATATATGAAAAGAATAATGTTAAAGGTGGGACTAAGATGATTGTGAAGCCGAGGCCGGCCTCGACCGTTGTATTAATGGATGAATGTTCAAGGGTTTATATGACTAAACGACCCAACACGATGAAGTTTTTTGGCGGTTATTATGTATTTCCCGGTGGGGCAGTGGAAGAGAGCGACTATTGGGAGGGACCAGAGATTTTGAAAACGGTTCAGGAAGGTGAATCTATCCCTTCTGCGCATTATATAGCAGCAGCTCGAGAGCTTTTTGAGGAAGTCGGTGTGCTTCTTTGCCAAACGAAGGACGGAAAACCGGCTGTTTTAAAGGATACCGCCGTTTTAGAATACCGCCGCCTAATGGTAAATGGTGAGCTTACTTTTTTACAAATGATAAAACAAGAAGGATTAAAGTTTCATATGAGAAGCTTAACTCCGTTCGGACATTTGATTACGCCTGAAGTGAGTAAGATTCGATTTGATACACGTTTCTTTCTGGCACATTTGCCAACGGGACAAACTCCGGCTCCTGATGAAAATGAAGTCGGGGAAGCCTGCTGGCTTTCTCCTGTTGAGGCCTTAGCAGCCTTTCAAGAAGAGAAAATCTTACTGGCACCGCCAACTGTTCTTGCCCTTAAAACCATATATGATTATTTGAATGGTGGACCATTGCACATGCCGCAATTGCAAGGTGATGAGTTGTTTAACTATAAATTGCAACTAAAAAGTGAATAAACCGAATTGGGTATCTTCTTGTATTCATCCTTCAATTTCAAATTTTGTTCCACAAATCACAGACTGCATCTACTAAAATACTTTCCTGATGTTGAATTCCTGCAATTAATCGATTATTTATAGTCAGCACCGTCTTTCAGCTGGTATGGTATAATCATATTAGTATCGTTATTTTGCTATAAAAATAGGGAGGAAGAAGCTTTCTATTATGGGCAATCCAGTGAATAACATCAAGAAAAAGCAGGGAAAACATTGGTATGCTGTTGCGACTGTATGTATTGGTGCTTTTATGGCAGCACTTGATGCCAGCATTATCAATGTCGCCCTGCCAAATTTAGAGAAGCAATTTTCGACATCCATGAATGAAGTGGAATGGGTAAGTTTATCCTATTTAATTTCACTTGCCTCACTTATTTTGATTTTTGGCAGACTGGCCGACATGTTGGGCCGAAAATGGCTGTATACGATTGGCTTTGTAATTTTTTCTTTTAGTTCATTATTCTGCGGACTGGCTCCAAGCCTTTCCATTTTATTAGGATGCCGTGTCCTTCAAGGGTTTGGCGCAGCTATGCTTCAGGCAAACAGTGTGGCGATTATCACAGCAGCTACACCTAAGGAAGATCTGGGAAAAGCAATAGGGTTCCAAGCCAGCGCGCAAGGAATTGGTTTAAGTGTGGGACCAGTTGCAGGAGGGGCATTACTGTCTTTCATCGGCTGGAAATGGCTATTTTTTATCAACCTGCCTATCGGCTTCATCGGTACTTTTTTAGGCATTCTCTTTTTACCTGATGAATCATCTGTCGTTAAAAAACATGAGAAATTTGATTTTATTGGCGCCTTATTATTTATTCCTTGCATTATTTCAATAATATATATTCTGAATATGGGAATGAAGCAAGGTTACGGCTCACAATGGATGGGTTTTTGTTACATGATTGCGGTCATTACTTTTCTCTTGTTTATCATATATGAAAGGAAGCATGCACAGCCATTGGTAGATTTCTCTCTATTTAAGAATGTACATTTTACGATGGGGAATATCACCGGCATGATGTCTTTCATTGTCATGTATGCAGTCCTGTTGTTAACACCTTACTATCTCGATGAAGTCAAGCATTTGCCAATTTTACAAGCCAGTTTGCTCATCACGGCAGTTCCGATTGGAATGACCATGTCCACTCCCATTTCGGGTATCATGGCAGACCAGCGGGGGACAGCAGTACCAGCCATGATTGGTCTATCATTGTCAACTATTGGTGGATTGATGTTATCGATGATTAATTTAACCGGCACCTATATTTTAACGTGTACGGGACTATTTCTTGTTGGGGCAGGGATCGGGATGTTTACACCTCCGAATAATTCCAGTGTAATGGGAAATGCACCTAAAAAAGTGCTAGGTGTTGCCGGGGGAATCCTGAATATGTCGAGAACGCTAGGTATGAGTTTAGGGATTACACTAGGCGGTTTAATCTTTCAATTTTTCTTACATGTATATGGACAGGCACAGCAGAATTTTATGCTTTACGCATTTCGGTCTTCCTATTTTATCGTCGCGCTCTTTTCACTTTTAACCCTTATTATTACGTATCGAAATCATAAAAAAGAGCTGAAACATGTTAGAGGGTATTCATCCAAGCAAATAGGACTGGATTAATTATTATGTCAGGGAAGCTAAAATTCCTTGACATTTTTTTTTGCCTCAGATTACATTAAGACTTATGGGAAAAAAATTTACAGATTATTTTTTAATATGAGAAATTTTTAATTCCAACTTGACTTATAGGAATAGTAAAACTATTATAATATTAATCAATTTTTTGAATGAAAGGTGTTAAGTAGCATTTTTAAAAAGAAAAAAATGGTAATTGACATACATTCCTTTGTGAGGTGGATAGATTTTGGTGCAACTTCAGGTATTAAACAGTCCGTTTAATCAGGAGCAGGCAGAATTGCTTAACAGACTTCTGCCGACATTAACAGAATCACAAAAGTTTTGGCTTAGCGGCTATTTGGCAGCATTACAGCCTAATCAAGTACTCGGTTCTGCTGCCCCTGTTCAAAATACAGGGAAGGCCCAATCAAAAGAAGTAACAATTCTTTTCGGGTCTCAGACAGGGAATGCCAAGGGACTTGCCGGCAAAGTAGGTAAGACACTTGAAAATAAAGGTTTTCAAGTAACGGTTTCCGCGATGAGTGATTTTAAGCCAAATAATCTAAAGAAAGTTCAAAATCTTCTTGTTATTGTTAGTACACAAGGAGAAGGAGATCCGCCAGACAACGCGCTATCATTACATGAGTTTCTCCATAGTAAACGGGCGCCGAAACTTGAAGGATTACAATTTTCAGTATTAGCACTCGGCGATACTTCTTATGAATTTTTCTGTCAAACAGGCAAACAGTTTGATACGCGTCTTGAGGAACTGGGCGGTACACGTCTTTACCCAAGATTTGACTGTGATGTTGATTATGACGAACCTGCAGCTGAATGGTTAGAAGGTGTTCTTGGAAGTTTATCAGAATCACAAATTGATAGTACTCCTGCATCGATTTCTGATGCAGCACCTCAAACTGGCGAGTCGGTATTTTCCCGAACAAACCCATTTAAAGCAGAAGTATTGGCAAATATCAATTTAAACGGCCGCGGCTCCAATAAAGAAACGCGCCATTTGGAAATATCATTGGAGGGATCCGGGTTGACTTATGAACCAGGGGACAGCCTAGGTATTTACCCGAAAAATGACCCTGCACTTGTTGATGAGCTTTTAGCTGTATTGAAGCGGAACCCTGAAGAGCCGGTAACTGTAAATAAGCAGGGAGAACTTCAAAGTTTACGTGAAGCATTAATTTCTTATTTTGAAATTACCGTGTTAAGTAAACCGCTGCTTGAGAAGGTAGCACAGTTATCAGGAAATCCAGAATTAAATGAGCTTATAGCTTCTCCAGAGAAACTGAAGGAGTATGTGAACGGCCGTGATTTACTGGATATCGTTCGTGATTTTGGTCCATGGGGTGCAACAGCACAAGAATTTGTTTCGATTTTACGAAAAATACCACATCGCCTATATTCTATTGCCAGCAGCTTAGCAGCAAATCCCGACGAAGTGCATTTAACAATCGGAGCTGTCCGCTATGAAGCACACGACCGTGAACGTAAAGGCGTCTGCTCGATCTATGCGGCTGAGCGTCTCGAGGCTGGAGATACTGTTCAGGTTTTCGTTCAGCAAAATGACAACTTTAAATTGCCGGCAAATCCGGAAGCACCAATTATTATGATTGGACCAGGTACAGGAACAGCTCCTTTCCGTTCTTTCATGCAGGAGCGGGAAGAAACAGGGGCTAGCGGCAAATCATGGATGTTCTTCGGTGATCAGCATTTCCGCACAGACTTCCTATACCAAACCGAATGGCTTAAATGGATAGAAACGGGTGTTCTAACAAAAATGGAAGTGGCTTTTTCCCGCGATCAAGCTGAAAAAGTGTATGTACAGCACCGTTTACTTGAACATAGCAAAGAAATATTTGCATGGCTTGAAGAAGGTGCATACTTGTATATTTGCGGCGATGAAAAACACATGGCACATGATGTTCATAACACATTACTTGATATTATCGAAAAAGAGAGCGGCTTAAGCCGTGAAAAAGCGGCTGAATACTTAGCCGGCTTACAGCAGCAAAAACGTTACCAGCGAGATGTCTACTGAGTTTTGAATGGAGAGGAGTTTTTTTCATAATGGTAAAGCAAATTTTAACCGCACCGGACGGACCGCCTAGTGATGTAGAGCGGATAAAAATCGAAAGCAACAACTTGCGCGGTACGCTGAAGGAAGTTTTTTTAGATCGCCTTACAGCCGGAATTCCTGAAGACGACAACCGTCTCATGAAACATCATGGTAGTTATATGCAGGATGACCGCGATTTAAGAAACGAACGGGCAAAGCAAAAACTAGAGCCAGCTTATCAGTTCATGCTTCGTGTTCGTGCACCGGGCGGTGTGGTGACACCGGAGCAATGGCTTGTGCTGGACGACCTTTCCGATCGAAATGCAAATGGCAGAATCAAATTGACAACCCGTCAGTCGTTTCAATTTCACGGTATTTTAAAATGGAATATGAAGGATACCATTCAAGAAGTCCACCAAAGCCTTTTGACTACTCTTGCTGCATGCGGAGATGTTAACAGGAACGTCATGTGTAACCCTAATCCATATCAATCGGAAGTCCATGCCGAAGTGTACGAATGGGCGAGCTATTTAAGTGAATACCTATTGCCGCGTACTAAAGCTTATCATGAAATCTGGCTGGATGAAGAAAAAGTGGCTGGAACACCTGAAATTGATGAAGAAGAACCATTGTACGGACGAACTTATTTGCCTCGGAAATTTAAAATCGGTATTGCCGTACCTCCATCAAATGACATCGATGTTTTTTCACAGGACTTGGGTCTGATTGCCATTGTAGAAGATGGCAAGCTCATTGGTTTTAACATCGCTATTGGCGGCGGTATGGGTATGACACACGGTGATAAGCTGACTTATCCTCAGATTGCCAAAGTGATCGGCTTCTGTACTCCTGATAAAATTGTCGAGGTTGCAGAAAAAACCATTACGATACAGCGTGATTACGGTAACCGTTCTATTCGAAAAAATGCCCGTTTCAAGTACACGGTTGACCGACTTGGATTAGAAAATGTCAAGGAAGAGTTGGAAAATCGTTTGGGCTGGAAACTTGAGGAAGCAAAATCCTATCATTTTGAACATAACGGTGACCGTTATGGCTGGGTGAAGGGCGTAGGCGGAAAATGGCATTTTACACTATTTGTAGAAAATGGCCGTGTAGGAGACTTCGATGATTACAAGCTGAAAACTGGCTTACGGGAAATCGCGAAAATTCATACAGGTGACTTCCGTCTGACTCCAAACCAAAACTTGGTTATTTCGAATGTATCAAGCCAGAAGAAGAAACAAATTGTTGAGATGATGGAGCAGTACGGTTTAACAGACGGCGAGCACCATTCCGCGTTACGCCGTAATTCCATGGCCTGCGTAGCTCTGCCAACTTGTGGTTTAGCATTTGCAGAATCAGAACGATATCTTCCGGGTTTACTTAGTAAAATAGAAGAGATTATCGACGAAAACGGCTTACGCGATCAAGAAATCACTATTCGTATGACCGGTTGTCCAAATGGCTGTGCACGTCCGGCATTGGCTGAAATCGCATTTATGGGTAAAGCTGTAGGAAAATACAATATGTATCTTGGTGCAGCCTTTGACGGCAGCCGTTTAAATAAAATGTATCGTGAAAATATCGGTGAAGAAGAAATTTTGAGCGAACTGCGTGTCCTGCTTTCTCGATATGCAAAAGAACGTCTTGAAGGCGAACACTTCGGCGACTTCGTCATTCGCGCCGAGATTGTCAAAGCCTCAACAGATGGCACTAATTTTCATGATTAATTAAGCATGATTTAAAAGGCAGGGAGAAATCCCTGTCTCTTTTTTAGCATTTAGCTGTCATTTAACGCTTTTAGTCGCGCCTTCTAATTGCCTTTTCTCCGATTGAGGCAGTAGATAAAATACTCTTAATATGCGGAGTTTCTTAAAATTAATCCTATTTTGCAAAAATATAAGCGTTCTAGTTTCACAGCGAATCTACTATTAAGGCAAGTGATTCTTTTTTGCATTCTAATTTTTCTAAATATTAAGATAAAACTCTTGATTATCCAGAATACATCATTTACTATATTTGTTATACATTCTGCTATTCCACAAGAAATTTAGGGAATAGGATTAAAACTCAATTAAACTTATAAAAAAGGAAGCGACTTTAGTGAATTACTCATTTGCACCTCACACAAAAAATTATGAATCTTCTGCTGTAAGAGATATTTTAAAAGTAACCCAGCAGGGTCACGTCATTTCATTTGCAGGTGGATTGCCTGCTGAAGATATTTTCCCTATAGAAGATGTCAAAATTGCTTATGATAAAGTATTTGCATCGGGAAATTCATCTTTGCAATATGGTTTAACAGAAGGATTCTTACCGCTTCGTGAAGCCATTCAGTCGAGAATGGAACTAAAGGGAATTAGCTCCCATCCAGAAAATATCTTAATCACTACGGGTTCCCAGCAAGTAATTGACTTGTTTTCAAGAGTCATGATTGCTCCAGGGGATGTAGTTTTGACGGAAGATCCTACGTACCTCTCAGCCTTGCAAGTATTCCGTTCATACGGGGCACAAGTAACGGCTGTTAAAAGTGATGATCATGGGATGGATCCAGAGGATTTAAGACAAAAAATCGATACATTGAATCCTAAATTTATCTATGTTATTCCTACTTTTTCAAATCCGGATGGGAAGACATGGAATCAAGAGAGAAGACAGTGCTTGATCAATCTATGTTATGAATATAATGTTCTTATACTTGAAGATGATCCATATGGTGATATCCAATTTCATCCGGATGAACAATATCAGCCATTGGCCGTTTTAGATGAAGAGCAAACACATGTCGTTTATACCAGTACATTTTCAAAATCTGTCGTTCCTGCCCTAAGAACAGGCTGGGTGACCGGACCACAGGAAGTGGTTCAAATGATGACAAAAGCCAAGCAAATGAACGATTTGCATTCAAGCAGCATCGATCAGCAGGCATTGTACTATTTGCTGCGAGATTTTGATCTAAATGGTCATATTGAGCGCATCAGTAAGGAATATTATTTGCGAATGACGATCATGAGAGATTACTTGAATAAACTAGAGCCTGGATTGTTTACATGGAAAGAGCCGAAGGGCGGAATGTTTATGTGGATCGAAGGGAATGAAACTCTAAATACGACGGCATTACTTCACAAAGCAGTAGAAAAAGGGGTTGCTTTTGTTCCAGGGGCGCCTTTCTATGTCAACCAGCCTAAGCATAATACATTCCGCTTAAACTTCAGTCACTCTGCTCCTGAAAAGCTTAAACTAGGTATGGATCGTTTAGTAGATGTACTTCTTAATCCGGCTGTCGTCTAAGTAAATAGTTACTAAAAGCATAGCATTAAATAGTAGGAACAACTTTGGCGGTCATCACAATTCACATGCTCATTAAAAATGTAAAAACCCCTTTAATTGCTTCATTTAAAGCGCGATTAAAGGGGTTTATTTGATTAATTATTCACTTCATCCAGAAACTGCTGAACGGTTCTGGATTTACCGATTCTTGGGAATATATATTTACAAGTTGCCTCATGTTCTTCTTGCGAGAAAGTTGTCATCGCATCCGTGATAAAAATTTGATTATATCCTAGTTGAAATGCTTCCCTTGCAGTACTCTCGACTCCAATGTTTGTTGCGATTCCGCAAAGTACAATCGTATCTATACCTCTGCGGCGCAGCTGCAGATCCAAATCGGTACCGAAAAAGGCACCCCATTGGCGCTTGGTGACAATATAATCTTGGCTGCTTACAGCAAGCTCAGGAGCAAGTTCATCCCAGCCCTCCGAACGTTGGACAGTAGGAACAGGCTGATCTAGTAAAGGTTTCAAAGCATCTTTTCCATCCTGGAAGCTAACTTTTACAAATGCAATAAAGCCGTCTTCCTGCCGAAATAAGTTCACTAGCTTGATCGTTTTATCGACCACTTCTTGTCCCCCAGGTACACCAACAATCCCTTTCTGCAGATCAATAATGACTAAAGCTGTTCTTTTAAAATTGATCGGGTTCGCACTCATGTGATGATCCTCCTTGATAAGATAGTTCATTTAACATAGGAAATTATATAGAAAAATCTTAAAGATTTCTATTTTTAACCACTCTTTTTAAGGTATCCATTTCAAGGAAATAAGGCCTAGCACTCTTATACCATTACCTGCAGAAAATAAAAATGATAATCACATCGATGGCATCACCGCCATAATACATGAGCATGGCTCCACTTTCAGCCTGTGTTTGCAAAACACCGTAATAATTCCAAAAATGGATGATGCATCATGTTCATATAAAGGTCTGTCCCATATAGCGTTTTACTTTGAACCATTAAAATTATAGATCCAATAAGATAGAGAAGGAGTATAAAGACAAAGAAGCCGAATAATATCCATTGCTGAAAGGAGATCCCAAAGAATAAATAGTCTATTTTATTCATGAGGATACCCATGAGATTGTCTGGACTGCTTTACCTGATTTCTGGTCCTTATTAAAATCAAAATCCCTGTTGCAATTATGAGTATTGAAGTTACATTCCATACGATATCATATGGGAGAATGGTGACTTGGTAACGAATTTGATGCAGCCGCATTAATTTGTGCTGAATCGTACCATCATATAATTGAAAAATTCCCGCTCCGAGTAATGTACCGCCCAATTATCTCAGAGGCAGCCAGGATTTTTTGCGGCGAAGGTCAGCAACAAAAAAAAGAGAGCCCACCGTAGAAAGCCAACTAAATGCATGAAAAAGACCATCAGAAATCATGCCGATATTAGTTGTGGACTTATCATAAAAATGATGCCAATGAAGCAGCTGATGGAATACCGTTTCGTCAATAAATGCAATTAGCCCTAAACCGAAAAGAAAGCCCGACCACAGATTTCTGCCCGAGCAGTTCAAATATCTTTTCGAATCATCCAAATTTATCACCTGCATCTCATTTTAAAAATTCTATCCTATAATTCACCCAAAATTTACATGTTATAAAATTTATTTACAGCTACTAGACCATACATAACATATAACGAAGTGCCTAAATGATTTTACTTTTTGTCCAATGACAGCCTATATGGTTTCCTTATAATATAAGATAGGAAGATAGGGGGTGTATCACCAAAAATAGAGACTGAAATTTAATCATAAAAATAAGGGAGGTGATGTGAAGGAAAACGGTGTAAAAAGCTTATTAATTTTTGTAATATTCCGTAAATTATTCCGACCATTTGATTCTCGATTTTAGTATCCAAGCACCTTGGAATGGTGCAGCGGGTTTAAAAATGACAAGGGGGAATGAAGGTGAAGACGCAAATTGAGCAAAATGGCATTGTAATCCTATCACAAGAAACAGCAACCAGCTTAAGCAGCAGTGAGTTATGGAATGAAGATCTGCGGCCAACCACTTTGAGAGAGCATACCTGGAAAGGTTTGAACTTTGCAACATTGTGGATTGGTATGTGTTTATGTATCCCCGCGTATTCGATGGCTAGCGGAATGATTTCATTAGGGATGAACTGGTGGCAAGCTATTTTAACGATTTTTCTGGGAAACGTTATTGTCTTAATTCCGATCTTATTAAATTCCCATGCTGGAACAAAATTTGGCATTCCTTATCCTGTTTTTGCCAGGCTGTGGTTTGGGTCTAAAGGGGCACATATTCCTGCGCTTGCAAGGGCCATTGTAGCTGCCGGCTGGTTTGGAATCAACACCTGGATTGGGACCGGTGCGATCGATACCCTGTTATCTGCTTCGTTCTCTGCCTGGAGGAATTTAACTGGACATACAGCTATTGTTTTTGCACTTTTTTGGATTCTTAATGTAGCTGTTGCATACAAAGGTCCTCAAGCAATGAAAACATTAGGTTTGATAGCGACTCCTGTAGTGGGCATCTCTGCTATTATTCTCCTTATTTGGGCATTTACTCATGCGGGCGGATGGGGGCCGATTTTATCGACTCCATCAAAATTCAAAAGTGCCGGCGAGTTTTTCAAAGTGTTCTTCCCCGCTCTTACTGGTGTCATTGCCTTCTGGGCGACATTAGCATTAAATATTCCTGACTTTTGCCGATATGCAAAAAGTCAGAAATCACAAATGGTTGCACAAAGCTTTTCCCTTCCACTTACAATGAGTATATTTTCCTTTATCGGAATTGCAGTGACATCTGCGACGATCGTTATTTTTGGCCAGGCAATTTGGGATCCTGTACAGCTGTTGGCGAAATTCCCTCCGTTTGTGATCTTTTTAGGAACTGTGGTAATCGTTATTTCATCTTTGACGATTAACGTTGGGGCTAACGTTGTTGCTCCAGCAAGGGCCATCGAAAACTTATACCCAAAACGTATTACCTTTGGTATTGGAGCCATTATTACTGGATTATTTGCAATCTTAATTCAACCTTGGTACATCATGGGTAATTTCGGAAATTATATTTTTGGCTGGTTAGGCACATATGGCGCCTTGCTTGGACCAATTGATGGAATTGCCATTGCGGATTACTGGCTTGTTCGCAGAAGACAGCTAGCCTTAAATGAGCTTTATGATGTCAATGGACGTTACAGCTATTTGAGCGGTTTCAACAAAAATGGCGTATACGCACTTATTATAGGTGTCGTTATTCCCGTGCTGGGCTTGTTCATCCCTGGACTTCACTTTCTATGGGACAACGCCTGGACATTCGGTTTATTCATTTCTATCATCGCCTATACACTCCTCATGAAAGGGGATAAAAGTATCTTACAACCAGGAGAATATAACAAAATCACAAGCTTCGAACAGCCAAATCACAACCCACTAGAATCAATTGCCGACTCCAATCCAATAAAAGTATAGAATAAGGGTGTCAGGCACCATGTGAAAAATTCACATGGTGCCTGACACCCCAAAACCTTTTTGGCTAAGATAAATTTGGTCATCCGAGAAGATTTTTTTAAATCTGTTGTAGACGGTGAGGTAAGCTGTGGGAGTGTACCATTCTTCCAAACCTAGTTGTTCGTATTTTTCTGCGATTCCGAGGCTTTTTGTGCGTTTGCCGCCGCTGCCATCTCCCATGAAGTAGTCGTCTATACAGATTCGTTTGACGAGGTTTTTTAGTTTTTCAGGGAATTGTTCACTGCTGGGTAGCACTGGTGCAATCGCTGCCTGGGCAGGGACACCGGATTCTGCCAATAATTTCAGTGCTTTTAGTCTGGCGGGGATGGGTGGTGCGGAAGGGGAGAAGTGTTTTCGAATCTGTTCATCATCAGTTTCCACTGTTATACTAACACGAACGCGTTCACCCAATTTTTGCAGCAGGTCGATATCCCTAGTAACAAGAGGACTTCTTGTTTGGACTAGCAAAAAGTCTGGCTGTTCCTCAGCTAAAACCTCTAATATGGATCTGGTTACTTTTTCCTTATATTCCACTGGCTGATACGGATCCGTGCTTGATGACATAAAGATGGTGACTTTTCCATTTTTCTTTGCCTTTTTCAATTCTTTACGCAGCAAGTCAGCAGCTCCTCGTTTGACATCAACCCAAGTTCCCCATTCTTCCTGTCGGAAAATAGAAACAGGCATACGGCGTACATAACAATATGAACAGCCAAATGAGCAGCCCGTATAAGGATTCAATGTATGGCTGTAGCCGGTTAAATAGCCTGTTCCTTTATTTAAAAGCGTTTTAGGATTTTTATAAAAGTGCTGCGTATTCAAATGAATAAACCTCGCTTTTAATGAACATTTTTAGACAAACTCGTTTAGCAAGAAATAGTGGAGGATAAATGGATATTTTCCAGCTTCAAAAGCTCCTCTTTCATTTCCAATCCGCCGCGAAAGCCTGTTAGTTTGCCATTTTTCCCTATCACACGATGACATGGAATGGTAATAAGAACGGGATTTGCGCCAATTGCCGAGGCAACAGCACGAACGGAATTAGGTTTTTGCAGAAAATTGGCAATATCCGAATAGGAATACGTACTACCATATGGAATCTTGGTAAGCTCAAGCCAAACAGACTGTTGAAAAGGTGTGCCATGAAATTCGATTGGAAAAGTAAATGATTTTCTTTTTCCGCTGAAATATTCTATAAATTGCTCTTTATATGGCTGCAATAAAGTGTCATTCTGTAGCAGTTTACATTGTACAAGTTTTTTCTGAGCCCACTCAGCCAGTTCAGTAAATTCACCATTCAGGGAACCAACGAAACATAGGCCTTCATTAGTTGCCGCCATGTAAAATATCCATATATTAAAATTTACAACACTCCAATAAATGATTTTATTTTCCATTTTAAAACTCCTCCAAGGAACTGTTTATATTCACCAGTTTATCATAGGTGCCAACAGTTCCATACCCCCGTAACCCAGTGGCCAGAAATCTTTGAAACAAAAATCGTCAATTTTCATCAATTTGAATATTTCTTTCAAAAAAAATAAATAAATAAGTCGAAATTTAGCTAAATAAACCATTTCCACTATATAAAAAATTTCTCTATCTTGGTAAAATATTAGTTATAAATAAAAATTACAGCTTTTATGCGGGCATAAATGGCCGTGATTAATTTTTGAATATTAAGTTATGAAGGAAATGCAGGAGGGAACCTTTAATGTGGGATTTTGACATGGATATAGATCAAGTAGCGAGAATAAAGGTAATTGGTGTTGGCGGCGGCGGCAATAATGCAGTAAACCGTATGATTGAGGATGGGGTTCAAGGAGTAGAATTTATTGCAGTAAATACAGACGCACAAGCATTAAAACTTTCTAAAGCAGAGATTAAGATGCAGATTGGCGCCTCTTTAACTCGAGGACTTGGAGCAGGAGCTAATCCAGAGGTGGGCAGGAAAGCAGTAGAAGAAAGCAGACAGCAGCTTGAAGATGTTTTAAAAGGCGCTGATATGGTATTCGTAACCGCTGGAATGGGGGGCGGAACTGGTACCGGTGCAGCACCAGCCATCGCGCAAATTGCTCATGAATTAGGCGCCTTAACAATTGGCGTTGTGACACGTCCTTTTAAATTTGAAGGCCATAAACGAGCGGTTAATGCGGCGAACGGGATTAAATTAATGAAAGAAGCAGTAGATACATTGATTATTGTACCAAATGATCGTCTTCTTCAGATTGTGGACAAGAGGACCCCAATGGTCGAAGCCTTCCGGGAAGCGGATAATGTACTTCGTCAAGGAGTTAAAGGAATATCAGACTTAATTGCTGTTCCGGGGTTAATCAACCTAGACTTTGCGGATGTTAAGACGATTATGTCCAATCAAGGAACAGCTTTAATGGGAATAGGAATTGCTAAGGGAGAAAATAGGGCAGTAGAAGCAGCGAAAAAAGCCATTTCCAGTCCGCTGCTCGAGACTTCCATCGACGGGGCTCAAGGTGTTTTAATGAACATTACCGGTGGTGTTAATTTAAGTCTATATGAAGTACAAGAAGCGGCAGATATTGTGGCTTCTGCCGCAGATCGCGATCTTAACATGATTTTTGGATCCATTATTAATGAAAGCTTAAAAGATGAAATCATGATTACAGTCATCGCCACTGGTTTTACCGACCAGGTGCCATCCGTATCAAATCGCATGCAGGAGCCAATAATAAAACCGGCTGCCACATTATATTCTAAAAATGAAGATACCGGAAATTATGACCGGAAGAAAATCGAGGAATCAGACAATATGTCACAAAGCCATGTACAACAGTCATCCGATTCTGAAAGTTTCTTGGATATACCAACATTCCTGCGAAATCGTAACAGAGATCGCTAGTAAAAACCATAAAAAGGCTGCCCATATCCATTTTTGGGCAGTTTTTTATTTATAAAAATCATCTGGTGCCAGGTGCTCATTTTGAGAAAATTCACAAATTAAAGTTTTATGAAAGCGTATGCTATAATAATTTTATAAATACATCAATAAGGAGTATCTGCTATGTTGAAAGACTTTTTTATGGGTTTATCGCAAAATCAGTTTTTAAATAGTGCAGCAAAAAAATATGGTTTAAAATTAGGCGCGCAGAGTGTTGTTGCTGGCACAAATATCGATGAGGCGATCAAGAGTATGAAAGAGCTGAATGCTCATGGAATTTCTTGTACGGTAGATAATCTCGGCGAATTTGTATTTAAAGAAGAAGAAGCCATCGCAGCAAAAGAAAACATTTTAAACGTAATCGAAGCCATCCATGAAAACAATGTGGACGCCCATATTTCATTAAAACCGACGCAATTAGGACTTGATATCGATTATACTTTTTGCCGCAACAATTTACGGGAAATTGTTGACAAAGCCAGCCGTTACGACATTTTTGTCAATTTTGATATGGAAGATCACGGGCATTTACCTCAAACCTTCGAACTCTTGGACGAATTATCATTGGAATATGACAATGTAGGAACCGTGATTCAAGCTTATTTCCATGATGCACAAGAATACTTGGAAAAATATAAAAATTTCCGTCTTCGAATCGTTAAGGGTGCATATAAAGAGCCTGCGGAAATTGCATACCAAGATAAACAAGAGATCGATGCGAACTTTATTAAACTTATGGAGTGGCATTTGTTGAATGGAAAGTTTACTTCCATTGCGACACATGACCATCACATCATCAATCATGTGAAGGAATTCGTGAAAAAGAACGATATTCCACTAGATAAATTTGAGTTTCAAATGCTATACGGTTTCCGTAAAGATCTTCAATTAAAATTAGCGAGCGCAGGCTACAATTTCTGTACCTATGTTCCGTTCGGAAATGATTGGTACGGATATTTCATGCGCCGACTTGCAGAAAGACCTCAAAATTTAAATCTTGTGGCAAAACAAGTATTCAATAAAAAAACCAACACCATCATTGGCGTTGCAGCGAGTGCTTTCGTCTTAGGAAGAATGACAAAAAATGCAAAGAAAAAACGCCGCTAACCATTGGTGCCTGACACCGTTGACAGCCATTTCAATCGGGATGGCTGTTTTTGTATATAAACTTTATTGACAAGTTGAATAAAGATTCAAAGAATTATTTGTGAATTTATTCACATTTTAATAGACAGGCAAAACCTAAGGAAATATACTTCAGGTGAATTCGAATAATAAATGGTTTTAAACATTTTACAATGCATTCCACCTAAAAGGAGTAATGGTATATGTCAACTTACAATTGGTTAGAGGCTGTTAACGTTACGGAAGAAATGCTGCTAAATACGGATAACCGCCTTCCTGTTATTTGGATCAGTGCTTTGGACTGTACTGGCTGCAAGGAGGCCTTTACTCGTTCTTTTGAACCGACTGCACTGGATACCATGCTTAATTTTATTTCCTTGGAATACAGTGAACTTCTTTCAGCTGCGAGCGGCCTTCAGGCGGAAGAACATAAAGAGGCTATTTTTGAAAAATATAAAGGAGAATATGTACTGGCTGTTGAAGGCGGGATACCGGGAAGTGATGAATTCCTTATGATTGCAGGAAAATCTGTAAGAGAGGAAATCATTGCTGCAGCAAAACATGCCAAGGCCGTTATTGCTTTCGGCAGTTGTTCAGCCTGGGGAGGCATCACTGCAGCTGGTTTAAATCCAACGAATTCCGTTGATATCAGATCCATTATTCCAGAAAATATACCAGTTGCTCTCGTACCTGGCTGTCCTCCCATACCGGAAGTAATGATTGGGACCTTGCTGCATATCCATTTTCATGGAGTGCTGCCAGTGCTCGATAAAAAGCTCCGCCCCAAATTGTTCTATCAGACGACTGTTCATCTTACCTGCCATAGGAAAAATTATTTTGACCAAAAACTTTTCGCGGAATCATACGATGATGAAAAGGCATTAAAAGGATATTGCCTATTTAAACTGGGATGCAAAGGCCCTACTGCATTTAATGCATGTGAGTCATTGGGGTTAGATCGTTGTATTTCAGCAGGATTTACCTGTATAGGCTGTTCAGAAAAAGATTTTTGGGATAAGGGAGGATTTTGTACCAAGAAGAAAAAATCATAAAGAAATAGGTTCTCAGAATGTCAGACTAAAAAAGCACTCAATTGAGTGCTTTTTTACTGGTCCAAATGCTTGATCTTTAACGGCCTAAAGGACCTGGACCTGGACCTTGAGAACGGCGAGAAGAACGGCGGCTTGAGCGGCTGGATCGACGGCTCGAGCGGCGAGAAGAGCGGCGGCTTGAGCGCCGAGAAGAGCGGCGGCTTGAGCGGCTTGATCGACGGCTCGAGCGACGAGAAGAACGGCGGCTTGAGCGGTTGGATCGACGGCTCGAGCGGCGAGAAGAACGGCGGCTTGAACGGCGAGAAGAGCGACGGTTTGTACCGCGAGAAGAACGACGAGAAGAACGACGGCGGCTTGAGCGTTGGCCGCGAGGATCTTGGAATAAGAATTCACCTAATCCTAAATCTTCAATCTCTTGAACAGCTTCTTTAATATCCAATGCAGTATATCTTTCCATTGAATGACACCTCCAATAATTTTTTAAACTGAAAGATTCCTTTTAACCTCTCATTGCTCTATCGTATGTGGACATGTGCGATGTTGTTTCAGGCAGAAGTTTAAGAATGAAAAAAGTTATTGAAAATAGGCTAATACCTTTAGTTATATTGTTAGATTTACAGGAATAGGATAGCTGAGTGGTGGAAACATCAGGAATATTTTTGCAAAGGGAGAAGTTGCTGAAAATGTTAAAACGGAGAAGGTTGATTTTCATTTTATTCATTAGTAGTTTCATAGGTATGGCAGGGTGCTCAGAGAAAACAGCAAACAAGCCTTCTATAAAACTGAATTCCGCGGAAACAACGAAAAAGACTGACAAAACGCAGCAAAATCAACCAAAAACGGTTGAACAAAAGCCGAGGATCGTCAATGTCATAGACCCAAATTCAAAAGCAATCTTGAAAACATTTATACCCAAAGAAATGGGATATGATACGAATCAAACGGTTTATAAAAAAGAGATTGAAAAATGGGCAAAAGCACTTGCAAGGGGAACGGGAACAACTGCTGGATATGATCAAAGGATGGTTCTCGATAAAATAGATAACAATGGCCGAATTATGAAAGGGAAGCCGCAAATCATATTGCAGGAATCAGAATTAGTTGAGAAAGTGATGGAAGCTTCCGTAACGGGCGGTGATGTGGACCTTCCGCTTTATGTTTCACAAAGCGGTTATAAACCGGAGGATGCTTCCCATCTAAAAGAGGTAGTGGCAGCCTCGTACACAACTTATTTTAGCGGTTCAGTTGTAGGGCGTTCAAAAAATATTGAGCTTTCTGCCCAAGCGATTAATAACGTTATTGTAGGTGCACAAGATATATTTTCGTTTAATACAACCATAGGTCCAAGTGATGCTGCACATGGATATCAGCCGGCAAAAGAAATCGTGAATAAGAAACTTGTAAATGGCGTTGGCGGAGGCATTTGCCAAACTTCTTCTACATTGTTCAATGCCGTTGATCAAATTAAAGTGAACTATATTGAAAAGCATCATCATTCCCTATCAGTGGGCTATGTTCCTTCAGGCAGGGATGCAACAGTATCCTATGGCGGACCCGATTTTCGGTTTCAGAATACAACCGGAGTGCCAATCCTTATAACAACCATTTATGGAAAAGGATCCATTACAGTACAGATTAGAACTTCAATCGCTTATCAAAGCCTTTTAACGAAAAAAAATAAATAATATACCAAAAGGCTGAATGAAAACAAGATTCACTTACATTCAGCCTTTTGGTTTTTAATTTGGTGCCTGACACCAATGTGCTATTCAATTTTGACTTTGATTTTGTCAACAGCATTGTATCCATAACCTTTACGGTTCCAAAAAGGCAGAAGGGGCTGGATGCGGTTAAGAGAATCAGCAGCTCTTGAGAGAATAGTATATTCTCCTCTATCAAGGGCACTCCATTCCCATCTCCAAGCAACCCAGCCATATGGCTCCATCGCTTGGTTTACTATTATAGCTTTATGCCAAGATTCTCCGTTATTGATACTAATCTCAACTTTTGAAATAATCCCTTTACCTGTCCAGGCAATCCCTTTGATGATGTGTTTTCCTGTCTGCAGGATTTGCATATGAAGCGGTTTTTGAATGGTAGAGTTGACATTCATGAACGTGACCGGATAGGAGTCTGAATTGTTATCATTTTTTGGATAGTAGACATAATCATCGGTCTGAAATGGACCGTTGAATTCATTGTCAACAACAGTGATCTGTTTCAGCCACTTTACCGACGCCATTGCATACCATTGTGGAACAATTAAACGTAATGGGTATCCATGCTGGAACCCTATCGGCTGCTGATTATATTCATAAGCTATTATGGTATCTGGATGCATCGCTTTTTCTAATGGTAAACTGCGTGAAAAAGGCACAACTTGATCCAAGTTTGTTTTTTCCCCGTAATCATAACCTTCAAAGACGACCTCTTTTGCACCATTCTTCACTCCGACAAGTTCCAGTAAAGATTTCAATGGTACACCTTTCCAGTATCCCTGACTAATCGCTCCTTTTTCCCATTGTTCCCCAAAAACCTTTGGTTCGAAAAAATGTCGCTTATTACCGGCACATTCCATGACAACCTTGATCGTTTTTGAAGGAAGCCTCAACAAATCTTTCATTGAAAATAACGCAGGTGAATGGATAAACCCATTGATCGGAAGCCAAAAACCTTCATTTGTCAGTTGCGGATATAAGAAGTGATTCCTTCTATAGAAAAGTTTATTATCAACTACATGATCCTCCAAAAACTCAATCGGCGTCTCCTTGTTTTCAGGCATTAAATTCCGTACCACTAACGATGGCTTTCCATAAGGATAGGATGTTTTATACATGTAGTCCTCCTTAAAATCCAGTTTATATTCATATGTATGCCAGATATTAAGAAATCTGCTGGTGCCTGACACCAATTCTGTTTCGTTTATAAAAAGAAAACTGTATTAGTTATAAAAATAGGGGAGTTTACTGTTGGTATGAAAGGGATGATGACGTTTTCTTAAAAACGCTTTCAAAAAATAGCGGTATAAAAGGTTTTCATTATTAACAATTTGGATACAATTTCTTCAATATTTGTTCAATTATTGGGCGGTTTTTGCTCAACATTCCATGCTATCATTTGAAACATAAAGGAACTAGAGGTGATACAGATGTTAGTTTGTGAATGGAGAAACTTCTCAACAGATGCCGATGTGTACACTCGAGAGTTTTTCGAAGAAACTGTTGGCGATGAATTCGAGGCCATGATGTTCAAAGATGATGAACAAATTCCAGCCTATATTTGGACAGTGAATTACGTCATTATTGTAAAACGATCATCCAAAATTTTAACAGATTTATCTTTTGAAAAGATTCATAGAAATCCAGTATGTGAATAAATTCTTAACTGGTTTTTTTTGAAAAAAACATGTGAAATGTTTCACAAAATTATTTGGAGGGATTCACGATGGCAGTTAAAGAAAAAGAAGTTAAACAACAGCAAAATGTTACTGAAATGATTGACAAATTGGTTGACAATGGTTTAAAAGCTTTAGATCAACTTCGTACTTTCGATCAGGACCTTGTTGATGAGATCGTGAAACAAATGGCCCTTGCTGGTCTTGACCAACATATGCAGCTAGCTAAACTGGCTGTGGAAGAAACAAAAAGGGGCGTATATGAAGATAAAATCATCAAAAATATGTTTGCTACAGAATACGTCTACCACAATATTAAATACAACAAAACAGCAGGCATTATCATTGAAAATGAGCAAGAAGGAATTATCGAGATTGCTGAACCAGTTGGCGTTATATGCGGTGTAACACCAGTAACTAACCCAACTTCAACAACCATGTTTAAATCATTAATTTCACTGAAAACAAGAAATCCAATCATCTTTGCTTTCCATCCATCTGCTCAAAAGTCAAGCAGTGAAGCAGCAAGAGTATTGAGAGATGCAGCAATTATAGCTGGTGCTCCTGAAAATTGTATTCAATGGATTGAAACACCATCAGTTGAAGCTACACAAACATTAATGAGCCATCCAAAAATCTCGCTAATTCTTGCAACCGGCGGACCGGGAATGGTGAAATCTGCTTATAGTTCTGGACATCCAGCACTTGGCGTTGGAGCGGGTAACGTACCTTGCTATATTGAAAAAACTGCTAACATTAAGCAAGCAGTGAACGATTTAATTTTATCTAAAACATTTGATAATGGAATGATTTGTGCATCAGAACAAGCCGTTATTATCGATAAAGAAATTTATAACGATGTTAAACAAGAAATGATCACTAATAAATGCTATTTCTTGAATGAAGAAGAAAAACAAAAAGTTGAAAAACTAGTCATTAACGAAAATACTTGTGCTGTAAATCCAAATATTGTGGGTATGGCTGCATTCAAAATTGCTGAAATGGCAGGGGTTGCCGTTCCTGAAGGGACTAAAATTTTAGTGGCCGAATTAAAAGGTGTAGGACCTGCTTATCCGCTATCAAGAGAAAAATTAAGCCCTGTATTGGCTTGCTACAAAGTTTCCAATGTGGATGAAGGCTTCAAGAGAGCAGAAGAAATGTTGGAATTTGGCGGATTAGGTCACTCAGCTGTCATCCATACAACTGACGATGCGGTGACAAGAGAATTTGGTTTACGCGTAAAAGCAGGCCGGATTATCGTGAATGCTCCTTCATCTCAAGGGGCAATCGGTGATATCTATAATGCATATATTCCATCATTGACACTTGGATGCGGTACTTATGGCGGAAACTCTGTATCAACAAACGTTGGAGCTGCTAATCTAATAAACGTGAAAAAGGTTGCGAGAAGAAACGTGAATATGCAATGGTTTAAAGTACCTTCAAAAATTTATTTTGAGAAAAACTCAACTCAATATTTAGCGAAAATGCCGAAAATTTCAAGAGCCTTCATCGTAACTGATCCTTTCATGGTGAAATTAGGTTATGTTGATAAAGTGTTATATTACTTAAGAAAACGTCCAGATTATGTACACTGTGAAATTTTCTCTGAGGTTGAACCAGATCCATCTATTGAAACTGTCATGAAAGGTGCAGAAATGATGGAGAAATTCCAGCCAGATGTTATCATTGCTTTGGGTGGCGGTTCTGCAATGGATGCTGCTAAAGGAATGTGGTTATTCTACGAATATCCAGAAGCTGATTTCTTCGGTTTGAAGCAGAAGTTCCTAGATATCCGCAAACGGATTGTAAAATATCCAAACTTAGGTCAAAGAGCACAATTCGTTGCGATCCCTACTACATCTGGAACTGGTTCTGAAGTTACATCATTCTCTGTTATCACTGATAAAGCAGCGAATGTTAAATATCCGCTTGCTGATTACGAATTAACACCAGATGTAGCAATTGTCGATCCACAGTTTGTTATGTCTGTTCCAAAAACAGTGGCAGCTGATACAGGTTTGGATGTTTTGACACATGCAATTGAAGCGTATGTTTCTTGCATGGCTAATGATTTCACTGATGGTCTAGCAATGAGAGCCATTCAAATCGTGTTCGAATATCTGCCAAGATCATATAGAAACAGCAACGATGAAGAAGCGCGCGAAAAAATGCATAACGCATCAACCATTGCTGGTATGGCATTTGCGAATGCTTTCCTAGGTATTAACCATAGTCTTGCACATAAATTAGGAGCAGAATTCCATATTGCTCACGGCCGTGCCAATGCTGTCTTATTACCACATGTTATTCGCTATAATGCAACAAAACCAGAAAAATTCACTGCATTTCCTAAATATAAACACTTTATTGCAGATAAACGTTATGCTGAAATTGCTAGAACACTCGGTCTTCCTGCAAGAACAACAGAAGAAGGCGTTGAAAGCCTAGTACAAGCAATCATCAAATTAGCTAAAGAACTTGACGTTCCAATGAGCCTTGAAGCCAACCGTATTGATAAAGCAGCATTCGAAAGCAAAGTAGACTACTTGGCTGATCGTGCCTTCGAGGATCAATGTACAACAGCTAATCCAAAACTTCCGTTAGTAACAGAGTTAGCCGAAATTTACCGTCAAGCTTATAAAGGTGTTTAAAACATCATCACTTCAAGATGGGGTGTTGGGCATGGTGCCTGACACCCTTTTTTAGCCGATAGGAAAGTATTCCTTTCCTATCAGGAATAAGTGCATTAAGGAATGCTTCGTGCGAATTAACCTTGCAGTCGAAAAGATGTGCTTTTCGGCGAACTACGTCTCTGTCTTCACCCTAACGTGTTTGCCAGGCGACGAGTTTTCTTTAGATAAAGTTGACCAGTTAATTTTTTGAATGTTATGATTATACTTAAAGGATTGCGAGCGCTTTCAGTTCTTAGTCACTCATCATTCTTGTTATACATAAAAGGTGAGGAAAAAGAGAGGATAGGAGGAAAAACGAAAATGGAAGAAAAAGTTGTTAATGCCATTCAGGATGATTATCCGAATGATTTTGCATGGTGCTACGGCTGCGGCAGATTGAATCAAGATGGCCACCATTTTAGAACGGGTTGGGATGGTGAGCAAACTGTAACGATTTATCAACCTAAACCGGAGCATTTGGCATTGCCTGGTTTTGTATATGGCGGATTAATCGCTTCTTTGATCGATTGCCATGGAACAGGTTCAGCAGCACTTGCCCTACATCGGAAAAATGGCCATGAGCCTGGGGATGGAGCAGAACCGCCAAGATTTGTGACTGCTTCACTGAATGTCAACTTTCTTAAACCAACACCGCATGGAATACCTTTAAAAGTAAGCGGAACGGTTCATGAAATCCATCCAAAAAAGTTTAGGGTGGAAGCGGAGGTTTTAGCCAATAATGAGCTATGTGCACGTGGTGAGGTTATTGCAGTGGTCATGCCTAATACATTTTTAAAATAAAAGAATCACATTGTTAAAAAAATGCAAATCCGCTCAGGATTGAAGAAAAAAGTGTTCCAATTTACAAACTGGAACACTTTTTATTTTTTATATTCATTCCAAATGGATAGAAACAAATGAGAGAAAATTCAAACAATATTACGTTTTTTAATGATGGTAAATTTCACTTGCTTTTTTCTTTAAAAAATACAATAGTATAGGATAAAGTGGTTTTAGGAGGATTTTTATATGTTAAAGGAACGCATTTTAGAATACATACATGATTATTCAGAACAAAATGGTGAAAACATCGCTCTTTTCCCAGAAGAAAAAGAATATGCCCAAAAGCATGAGCTGCTGGATGTTCCATTAGTGGATATGGAAGCGAATTTACGATTTTCGGATGCCTATATCGAAAGGTGTGATAAAGAAACCGAGAACATGATTCGCATCGAGTCTTCTGACTTTTTAACCCAGCCGCTCGTTTATTTACATAAGCGCCAAAATGAGTTTATATATATAGAGTCCAAATGGTTTGATATCGTTCAAGTAGAAGCCATCTCACTTGAACTGGATGATGTTTTTAAAACCTATGATGTGATGCTAGGTTTGAAGCTGCAAAAAAAGTTCTCCGCAAGTATTAGAGAATATTTGCAAAGCCATTTAAATGGAGAGAATGCTAATTTTGATTTAATATTCAGTAATGATGATGGCCTTTGGAACTTAAATTTTGCTCTAAATGATCTCAATGGATTTGATGAAAATATGACAATCGGAGAAGGCTACCAATTAATTTATCGTTTTCTATTTGAGATGATTGCGGAATTAGAAAAATAAACCCATACCAATATCAAAGCCTCCAACCAGCTATTCTTGCAGCTAGTTGGAGGCTTTGATAGGGATTGTAACGGTTCTGATCCAACTGCCTGTATTAAATTCTCTTTCCTTTAGTTCAATTTTATGATCATAAACATTGACCACCAGGCCTTGAGATTTATAATCATCGGCTCCGGTCTCGGGAGTGTAGGTATAGGCTACAGAGCTTGTATTGACCATCGTAATGCCATCTTGAATGATACTTCTTGGATCAATTAAAGGATAATGAGAATGCCCTGTAAAAAGAATGACTTGAGGGTATTTTTTCAATAGGGCCAATAGTTTTTGAGCTTGAAATACAGTGCCCCATTCACTGCCATAAACCGTACCTTTAATGGGCTGGTGTAAAAAGACAAAGATCGGCTTGCCATTTTCAGCACCGTCGGCAAGAGTCTGTTCCAGCCACCTTAATTGACGATCAGAAAGATAGGCGCCATCTGCTTCTTTTTTACTATAGTTAGCAGCTATTAATGTTGCAGCAGATTTTTCTCCGGCCATTGCGATAAAATGATAACCTTTGATCCATTGGTCATAATAAAGGCCTGGAACATTTTCCTTTATTAGAAAACGTTTTATTAAATGTTGATCTGTAACAGTTGAAACACTGCCTGGCTTTTTCTCCCTCCATTCATGATTTCCGATAACTAAAAATTTGCTGGCATTTTGGTTTAAATTTGCATGAAGAATGGTGTTGAAAAGATCATATTCTTCTGGCAGTCCGTTGTCAGTTAAGTCACCATTTACTGCAAGAACTTCATAATGAGGGGCAACTTTTTTTAAATCCTTTAGTGCGGCTTTCAATTTAGTTCCGTTCCATGAAATTGTTGATATATGCGTATCACTGATCACGGCAAACTGGAGCTTTGGTTCCGTTTGTAAAATGCTATTGTTCTGATTCTCCGATATTTGGTGGACTGTTTGAAGTGTTTGATTGCTTTGTTCGGCAACATGGGCCTCTTTGGACTGATTTACTTGAGCATGCTCAGACTGAAAAGGATGGTAACCGAAAAAATTCAATGACATAAATAGTGAAATGATGAATTTTACCATATTTTCTGCTCCGTTCATGTTTATTATTATGCGATTAAAATAATCAAATTATCTTAACTTTTTATTAAGATTAGGAAAAACAGGAAAAATTTTTTTAAAAATGAAAGATTAGGGAGGGGAAATACATGCGTATTGTTTCGATTTGTCCAAGCAATACAGAATTAATTGAATACTTGGGACTATCTGATTGGCTTGTTGGGGTTGATGATTATTCAGATTGGCCGGCTTCAACTGCGAATCTGCCAAAGCTGGGTCCGGATTTATCTATTAATATGGAGCTCGTAGAGGAGCTGCAACCTGACCTGGTCCTTGCTTCATTAAGTGTTCCGGGAATGGAGAAAAACGTAGAAGCATTAAAGGAACGAGGAATTCCGCATATTGTATTGAATCCGCAATCCCTGAGAGAAATTGAACAAGACCTTTTAATAACTGCAGAAGCATTGGGAGAAAAAAGACGGGGAATAGAAGCAGCAGAAAACTTTCGACAACGACTTGAAGAAGTTAAGCAACGATCAGAAAAAGCAACAAAACGTCCAAGGCTTTACTGGGAATGGTGGCCTAAACCCATTTTTACACCTGGAAAAGTGAACTGGCTGACCGAACTTTCTGAAGCAGCTGGGGCTGTAAATGTTTTCGGTGATGTTGAATTAGCAAGTATTCAAACGGAATGGAAAGACGTTCTAAATAGGAAACCGGATTTCATTTGTCTCGCCTGGGTTGGTGTTCGCAAAGAAAAGGTTCAAAAATCGGTCGTTAAAAAGCGGGAAGGGTTTGAACAACTAGGATTTACTAGTGACAATCAAATTCTTATTCTAGAGGAAGAATTATATTGCCGACCCTCACCGCGATTATTGGAAGGTTTAGAGAAACTATATTCTCTCATACATGAATGAGAATTTTCTTGTTCGGAGCCGTTCCGAAGTGGGTACCCAGCACCCAGCAGGAGCCACACAACGAAAAATGAAACATAGTGGAAGTTTAAGAGCGTCAATAAATTCAAAAAAGCACTTCAATCAAGAAGTGCTTTTCGCCTTTAAATATTTTTAGGGCTGCGTTTACGATAGATCACATAGCTGCGACTTAAGTAGCGAAGAGGTACGCTAAATACATGAACAAGACGAGTGAATGGCCATACAGCAAAAATGCCAAGGACAGCTAAAATATGAATTTTAAACCAAATCGGCACACTATTCATTGAAATGGCATTTGCCCGGAAAGTTAAAATCCCTCTTAACCAAGGCCCAATGGTTGTTCTGTAGTCAAACCCTTTAGGATCTACATTCAAGAATGTGGCAGAAATCCCTGTTAAAATAACGATTGTAAGCAATAAAAGGGAAATCCAGTCCCCAGTTGAACTAGTAGCAACAAGTCTGCGGACGCTGATTCGTCGATAGCAAAGAATGATAATGCCAATAGCTGCTGCGACTCCTGCAGGAATCCCTCCAATTAATGCGATTAAATGGTATTGATGCTCGGAAACTCCCATTGATTCATACAATTCAACCGGAATTAATAGCCCCATCACATGGCCGAAAAAAACAAAAATAATTCCCCAATGAAAAAGATTGCTGCCAACTCGGAGTAATTTTTTCTCTAACAATTCACTAGATTTGGATGTCCAGCCAAACTGGTCTCGCTGATATCTATATATATGACCGCCAATAAAAATGGTTAAGACGATATAGGGGAGAACTACCCATAAAAATTGGTCAAACATTTGTATCACTCCTTCGTACAGTTTTTTTGATGCCTGCTTCTTTTAGAGCTAATATGATCGATTTCATAATATGTCCATATAAATTTTGTTCAGGATGTAAATGATCAGCAATTTCTTTAATATTAGCAAAGTATCTTTCAAAAATAGGCTTCATGATTTCAACTTCAACTTGACCTGCAAATTCAAGCATGATTGGTAAATAATCCGGTAATTCTTTATCTGTTACCTCGAAACCGTATAATTGGTAATAGTTTTTCAAAAAGAGCAGGTCCATGCCGCGTTCACGTTGTTCACCGTTCGACATATACGTTATATATAAATTTGTTTTCTTTCCAAAATCAAATGTATGGATATAAGCTGCTACTAGTTCTTCAGGTTCCAGTGCCATCGCTTTTTTGAAAAACCATTTTAATTCATCCTTTGCAGAAGAGCGTGTCAGGAATTCCAGTTCATCTTCGGCCTCAGATAGGGAAGCAATAAAATCCTTGTCAGGGTAAGTTAATAAGTAAGAACACAGTTGAAAGATTTCCTGCACATTTGAATCATTCATGGATTTCACCTGCTTTCTCATTATATTTTTTAATGGCTGTTGCACCCCACTCCAATATCAATTTCGAGCCATTTTCTTAATAGGGGAGAGGGGCTTTGCGAATAACTCGCCTTCTCTAAACGTAGGATTATAATGTTCCGCAGGCACCTGGACCGCCGGCAAACGCAAGGCCGCAGCTTCCCTGTTCATTATAGAGATCCGCTACTTCTTCGCGGTGAGAAGCAGGAATCACGAAGCGGTCATTATATTTAGCAATGGCCAGGAGGCGGTACATGTCCTTCATATCCTGTTCTGTTAATCCTAATTTTTCGATTACTGCCGTATTCGTCTGCTTGTTCGTTTGTATACTTCTCATATAGGTCCTCATTGCCGCCATCTTTTTCAAAACGTTCCGGATATGGGATTGATCACCTGCAGTAAGAAGGTTAGCCAAGTATTCAATAGGAATCCGCATTTGCTCAATGGCAGGGAAAATATCCTCAGCACTTGAACTGCTTCCGACACCTTCAAACATATTCATGATCGGGCTTAAAGGTGGAATATACCAAACCATAGGCATTGTCCGATATTCCGGATGGAGCGGAAGGGCGATTTTCCAATCAATGATCATCTTATAGATTGGAGAAGTTTGTGCAGCTTCAATCCATTCCATTGGAATGCCTTCTTCACGTGCTTTCGCAATGATTTCAGGATCATGCGGATCAAGGAAAATTCCCAATTGTGCATGATAAAGATCTTTTTCTTCAGCCGTCGCGGCATCTTGGACTTTATCAGCATCATATAGCATGACACCAAGATAACGTATACGGCCGACACATGTTTCCGAGCATATCGTAGGAAGGCCTGCCTCAATTCTCGGAAAGCATAAGGTACATTTTTCCGCTTTATTTGTCTGCCAGTTAAAATAAACCTTCTTATATGGACAAGAGGATACACAATGTCTCCAACCGCGGCAGGCGTTTTGGTCAACTAAGACAATCCCATCTTCATCACGCTTATACATGGCACCAGAAGGACAGGCGCTAACACATGAAGGATTGACACAGTGTTCGCAAATTCTTGGCAGATACATCATGAAAACATCTTCAAATTCCGTACGAATTTGGTTTTCCATTTTTTCAACATTTGGGTCGCGGAGGCCGGTTACGTGACCTCCTGCGAGATCATCTTCCCAGTTAGGTCCCCAAAGTATCTCCATAAATTCACCAGTAAGAGCTGATTTAGGACGGGCAACTGGCTGGGTTTTTCGCTCTGGACTATTTGTTAATGTTTCATAATCATAATTCCAAGGCTCATAATAATCATCGATTTCCGGAAGATTCGGGTTGAAAAACAGGTTAAGCAAACGATTCGCTTTTGAACCGGATTTTAATTGAAGCTTGCCATTTTTTACTTCCCAGCCGCCTTTATACTGCTCCTGATCTTCCCAACGTTTTGGGTAACCGATGCCTGGCTTTGTTTCTACATTATTAAAGTACATATATTCCGCACCTGGACGATTTGTCCAGGTGTTTTTGCACGTCACACTGCATGTATGGCAGCCAATACATTTATCTAGATTCATGACCATTCCGATTTGTGCTTTAATCTTCAAGCCAATCAACCTCCTTAAGTTTACGGATGACAACATTTAAGTCACGTTGGTTTCCAGTTGGTCCGTAATAGTTAAAGCCATAACTCAGTTGTCCATAACCGCCAATCATATGTGTCGGCTTCACATGAATACGGGTTGGGCTGTTGTGAGTCCCGCCGCGGTTGTTTGTTAATTTGGTACCTGGCACATTAATATGCCGGTCTTGTGCATGGTGCATAAAGGCCATTCCTCTTGGAATCCGATGGGAGACAACTGCTCTGGCAACGACAACGCCATTTCGGTTAAAGCATTCAATCCAATCATTGTCCATAATTCCCACATCGGCTGCATCATCTTTATTCATCCATACAGTCGGTCCGCCGCGGAAAAGGGTAAGCATCGGCTGTGAATCAAAATACATGCTGTGAACGGACCATTTATTATGCGGTGTCAAATAATTTAAAACAATCTCTTTTCCTTCGACCTCTGGCCGATTTTTCCTAAATGGTTTATGGTTCAAAATCGGCTTAAAGGTTGCCATCGCTTCACCAAATTCCTGCATCATCTCGTGGTCAACATAGAAAGATTGTCTTCCCGTTACCGTTCTCCACGGAATCAGCCGCTCAACATTTGTTGTAAATGGTGAGTACCTGCGGCCGCCTTTTTCAGAGCCGCTGAAAGCAGGGGAGGTGATGACTGTTTTTGGCTGTGCTGTAATTTGCTCAAATGTAAAGCATTCCTCTTCACGTTCAGCAGCCAAGTCAACTAATTCAAGATCCGTTTTCTTCTCCAATGCTTCCCATGCCTTGACAGCCATTCGTCCATTAGATGTTGACGATAACGTTAAAATCGCATCGGAAACGCTTTTAGCTGTTTCAATTTTTGGACAGCCATCCCCAACGCCTCCGCAGACAGTACCTAACACTTTTTTCAATTTTTCATATTCATCTGCTGCTGACCAATTGATTCCTTTAATACCATAAGGTGCATTTTTTACATTAGGACCAAGGGAGGTCATTTTGGCAAAAATCAGTTTGTAATCTCGTTCGACCACATGAATTTGCGGCATTGTTTTCCCTGGGATTTGTTCGCATTCACCCTTGCTCCAATCCTTGATCTTCCCAAGCGGCTGAGCCAATTCTTGTGGTGTATCATGTAACAGTGGTGTTGCAACTATTTCTTTCATCGGCTCTATATTTAACGTTGCAGCCAGTTCGGAGACGGTTTTGGCTAATAGTTTAAAAATATCCCAATCAGAACGGGATTCCCAAGGAGATGAAATCGCCGGATTAAATGGATGGATAAATGGATGCATATCCGTACTGCTTAAATCATGCTTTTCATACCATGTGGCAGCAGGGAGAACGATATCAGAATAAAGCGCCGTGCCTGCCATACGGAAATCAAGATTAATCAACAAGTCTAGTTTTCCTTCTGGTGCATCGTCATGCCATTTCACTTCTTCCGGTCTTAAGGAGTCTCCATCATCATTCAGCAAGCCATTGGTTGTACCCAGCAGGTGCTTCAAGAAATATTCATGACCTTTTCCCGAACTGGAAATCAAATTAGAACGCCAGACAAATAGATTCCTAGGGAAATTAACTGGATTATCTGGATCTTCAATGGCAAATTGTAGTTTTCGATCTTTTAGCTTCTCAGCAACATATTTACCAACTTCTTCAGGATTGGTATAACCATTTTTTTCTGCTTCCTTATATAGTTCAATGCCGTTTTGGTTAAAGGTTGGATAGGATGGGAGCCAGCCTAGCCTTGCAGCCAATACATTGTAATCGGCATAATGGTCATAACGGGCCTTGTTGTAAAGCGGCGAAATATGTTCGCTAACCGGCTGCTCCTCGTATCGCCATTGGTCGGTTGTGAAATAGAAGAAGGAAGTACCGTTTTGTAATTTGGCAGGACCTGTCCAGTCTTTCGCGGTAGCAATCGTTTGCCAGCCTTCAGCAGGGCGAAGCTTTTCCTGACCGACATAGTGCGCCCAGCCGCCTCCGTTAACACCTTGTACACCGACAAATAGTACTAGATTTAACACGGCTCGGTAGATGGTATCGGCGTTAAACCAGTGATTAATTCCTGCTCCGACAATAATCATTGAACGCCCGTTTGTATCAAGAGCATTTTGAGCAAATTCACGGGCGATTTTTGTCACCAGCTCTTGTTTAACTCCAGTAATCCGTTCCTGCCATGCGGGTGTGAAGGGAATATCATTTCCAAGTGTTTTGGCTGCTTGCCCCCCTAAACCACGGTCAACACCATAGTTGGCCAATGTTAGATCGAATACTGTAGTGGTATAGATCACTTCACCATTTGCTTCCACTTTTTTAACAGGAACATTTCGATAAAGTATTTCATTGCCGCTTTGAGAGAAGTAAGGAATCTTAACGGTTCCAATTGCTTCTTCAATACCTTTGAATGACAATCTTGGATCGATCCTTTCTCCTGTTTCTTCATCGATCATTTTTAAATTCCATTTCGCTTTGTCTTCCCATCTGGAACCCATTGTCCCATTAGGAATAACCAGCTTGTCATTTAAATCGTTCCAAAGGACAGGTTTAAACTCGCCATTGCCGACATCTTTCCCAAGATCTGATGCATTCAGGAATCGATCTGGAATAAAGTGTTCACCGTCTTGTTTTAATGTAACGACAAATGGGAAGTCCGTATATTGCTTTGCATAACGAATGAAATATTCTTGCTGTTGATCTACATAAAATTCTTTTAAAATGACGTGACCCATTGCCATAGCCAGAGCACCGTCAGTACCTTGTTTTACCTTCAGCCAATCATCTGAGAATTTAGTGGACTCTGCATAGTCAGGGCTAACAGAAACCACTTTTGTACCGCGATATCTTACCTCTGCAAGGAAGTGAGCATCTGGTGTACGGGTTTGCGGCACGTTTGAACCCCATGTCAAAATGTAGCCTGAATTGTACCAATCACTGCTTTCCGGTACATCTGTCTGGTCACCCCAAATTTGTGGGGAAGCAGGAGGCAGGTCAGCATACCAATCGTAGAAACTCAGCATAGGTCCGCCCATCAGTGACATAAATCGGGAACCTGAAGCATAGCTGACCATTGACATGGCTGGAATGGGTGAAAATCCAGCATTTCGGTCAGGGCCATATTTGATCACAGTGTAAAGAAGGGAAGAAGAGATTAGCTTAAGAACCTCCGGCCATTCAGCCCGTACTAAACCGCCTTTACCACGTGCCTGTTTGTAAGCTTTTGCTTTCTCAGGATTTTCCACAATACTTTTCCATGCATCCAAAGGATTCGCATTCTCCATTAAGGCTTCACGCCACATGTTCAATAAAATGCCGCGTACATATGGATACTTCACACGAAGCGGACTGTAAATATACCATGAAAAACTTGCGCCTCGAGGACAGCCGCGCGGTTCAAAGTCCGGCATATCAGGGCCTGTTGAAGGGTAGTCTGTCTGCTGACCTTCCCATGTCACGATGCCATCCTTCACAAATATGTTCCAGCTGCATGAACCTGTACAGTTGACTCCGTGGGTGGAGCGAACTACCTTATCATGCTGCCATCTTCCGCGATATGCGCGTTCCCAATCACGGTTTTCATAAGTGGTTTGACTGTGGTTATTGGATTGTTTTTCAATTGGAGTTAAATATCTTAAGCGATTGATTAGTGGTGATCGCTTCTTCTTCATATTTCTTTCGCCCCTTTTATACCATGGATTTTAATTAGCGGATTAAAGCGTTGAAGCAAATGTTAACAATTTAGTAATTTTTTCATCATTACTTTAGCAATATAGAGATCGCCAAAACCGTGACTTACATCACAAGATGAAAAGCTGTCACAAAATAGTCAAACTTTAAGGTGCGTTAGATAAAATGAAGATGTAAAAGGGGAAATGGTGAGAAATTTGTTTTAAATCATATGGTATGTTAAAGAACATTGTTGATATTTAAACACAGTTGATTGGAGCGGAAATCAACAGCCAAATTTTACAGCGCCAATCATAAAAAAAGGACTGCGATTTAGCAGTCTTCAGGATATTGATATAACAAAAACAAAATCTTTTCTTAACCTATTAACTAAGATTTTCATCTGTTTGGGTAATGGGTGAGCTTGTTGATGAATGGTCACTCAGCCAATCAAGACTAACAGCGGAGATACGAGACCAATTTGGGATTTCATTCTTATGCTGCTCAACCCAGCCCATACCAAATTGCGGATCAATACCATACTCAAGACATTGGGATAGAAAAGCTTGGATATTGGCTTCATTGCAATTTGCCCATGAACCGCAAGTATTGCACCAGATATTTTCTATTTTCGTTTGCAGTGAAACGTCATTTATAAAGTTACTGAACTGATTATCATTATTCATACGTAATTCCTCCTTATCAACCAATTCACATCCTTCAGTATGTCCATGAATGACATCACTAATCATTCCATCTTTGCCATTTTTGCTAATTTCTTGCTTTCCAATAGAACCCTTTCACTATTATAATGAAAGATATTGTTTCACTTAAAAAAGGTTAGAACATTCAACCATTCTATTAATAACCGAATGCGAAAGGAATATAACATGGATAAGGGATTAATTGGTAAGAAAGTGGTCATTTGCGGTTCGCGAAAAATAGAAGAGGTCAGCACAATAATTGACAAACAGGGAGGCATTCCACTTATACGCCCCATGCAAGGAACGGTTTTTTTAGCCGAAAAGGAAGTTGAACCTGAACTCGTCAAATTTATGGAGGAAGGTGCTCATTGGGTCATATTTACCACCAGTATCGGTCTTGAAGCGCTTCTTAATCTGGCAGAAAAGTTGAGTCTTAAAGAAGAATTTTTGATTCGTATTCAGGAGGCAAAGGTTGCGGCAAGAGGATATAAAACAAAAGCTGCATTAAAAAAATTGGGAATTAATCCGATTGCAGTAGATGATGATGGCACGACCAAAGGGCTGATTTCAGCACTTGAAAATCATTCCTTCAGCGGTAATAAAGTAATGATCCAACTTCATGGCGAAGAAGCTCCTGCCTTATCATCATTTTTGAAAAACAAGGGAGCGGTCATTCAAAAATTGCTGCCATATCAGCATATTGCACCTGAAGATGCAGTAGTTGAACAATTATGTCATGAAATTAAATCCAATCAATGTGATGCAGTCTGTTTTACAACCGCAACCCAAGTGCATTCTTTATTTAATTATGCAAGAGTACATACCATTTATGAGGAAATTGTTGAACAATTTAACCGAAATATTATAGCAGCTGCCATTGGCAAGGTAACGGCCGAAGCTTTAAGAGAAGTTGGAGTCGATCGGCTGCTTGTTCCGGAAAATGAAAGAATCGGGGCATTGATCATAGAACTATCGCAATATTATAAAGGATGTCAAAAATAGTGTACCTGCTCGGTGCACTTTTTAATTTGCTTAAATACGATAATACTTGACGAATTTTTACAAAAAAGAAAATCCAAAGCTTCTATTAAATTACAAAATTTTCACCTTCATTATGTTAAATTGATAACTATATTCTCAAAAAATTGGCCCAAGCCTTACTATTTTAGTAAGAACTATTTTACAGATTGCTCAAACAATTGAACACATCATTTTACAGATTGTCAGGTGAATTGTTTATTAATTGTTTGTAAAATTAAAAATGGATGCAGAATTTTCAGCAAAATACACAAAACAAATGAAGGAGGATGGTCAGGTTTTATTAACAATCATTAATATAAGCGCTTACATTTTAGTTTGATTCTCATATGTTTGATAATACCATTCATTAAAGGAGGATTCTCTTTGAGTGTTGAAAAAATGCAGCGCATTTCTTTAATAGAATTAGAAAAGAACTTTGCCGAAGTTGAAAACGGTCTTACAAACCAAGAAGCGTTGGAAGAATCCAACCGCTGCCTCTATTGTTATGACGCCCCATGTATAAAAGCCTGTCCAACAGGTATTGATATCCCCGCTTTTATTAAAAAAATTGCTTCAGGAAATTTACTAGGATCAGCCAAAACGATTATGTCAGCAAATCCAGTAGGTGCGAGCTGCGCCAGAGTATGCCCGACAGAAGAATTATGCGAAGGAGCATGCGTCCTCAATTATTCTACTAAACCAATTATGATAGGGAAATTGCAGCGTTATGCTACAGATTGGGCCATTCATAATGAGCAAACCCTTTTTACTCCATCAGAACCTAACGGCCGAACCATTGCGATAATCGGTGCCGGACCAGCAGGATTGTCTGCTGCCAGAGAATTAGCAAAATTAGGTTATGAAGTCACCATTTTTGAAGCCGCAGAAAAAGCAGGCGGACTAAATTCGTATGGAATTGTTTCCTTCCGCTTACCTCAAAAGATATCCTTCTGGGAAGTGTCACAGGTAGAAAAACTTAATGTAACGATTCGAACAAATACACTGGTTGGAAGAGATATAACCGTTCAAGAGTTGACAGCCCAATTTGACCACATCGTTTTGGCTGCGGGCATGGGACATGTCCCTCATCTACAGATTGATGGCGAGAACTTAGACGGCGTGTATGATGCCATCGAATTTGTGAAAGCCACAAAAAATGGCCGCATTACCCAAGATTTCGTTGGAAAACGAGTCGTCGTAATTGGTGCCGGCAATACAGCTATTGACGGTGCAACCTGTTCTGTTCGCTTGGGTGCAGAAAATGTCAAAATTCTTTACCGCCGAACAGCGGAAGAAATGACCGCCTATGATTTTGAATATGATTTTGCCAAGCAGGATGGTGTAGAATTCCGCTGGCTGACAGCTCCGAAACGAATTATTGGTGATCAAGATGGAAAGGTAACGGGTATTGAATGCGTCAAGATGCAACTTGGAGAACCGGAACCAGATGGTAGAAGAAGGCCTGTGCCAATTTCTGGATCGGAACACGTCATCCCAGTCGATGCTGTCGTGAAGGCCATCGGACAAACAAGACATTTTTCTTTAATTGAACAGTTTGAGCTTGAGCATGAAGGTGGTGTCGTCAAAGTCGATCCCGCTACATTCCAAACCTCCAATCCAAAAATTTCAGCCTGCGGCGATATTATTTTTGGTAAAGGAAAAGGAGAAGCGATGGTCGTGACAGCCGCTCAGCAGGGCAAAAAAGCTGCTTATGCAATTCACCACTTATTTACCGCGGTTAGCAGTTAAGGCTGATTCCACTCATTTATTGAAATAAATTATTTTGAACAAGGAGGAAAATTGATGGCAGATTTACGTATAAATTTAGCTGGAATCAAGTCGCCGAATCCTTTTTGGCTGGCATCAGCGCCGCCGACCAATTCCGGCTACCAAGTTCAAAGAGCGTTCGAAGCTGGATGGGGCGGAGCTGTGTGGAAAACACTAGGCGATCCAATTTTAAATGTGTCCTCAAGATTTGCTGCAATCAGTTTTGCCGGCAACCGGGTTGCTGGATTTAATAACATCGAACTGATCACAGATCGGCCGCTAGATGTGAACTTAAAGGAAATCTACGAAACGAAAAAAAGATTCCCCAATCATGCCATTATTGCGTCATTGATGGTGGAACCAAAACAAGAAAAATGGCATGAACTCGTCAAACGGGTAGAGGATGTCGGAGTGGACGGACTGGAATTAAACTTCGGTTGTCCTCACGGAATGGCGGAAAGAGGAATGGGATCTGCTTCGGGCCAAGTCCCTGCTTTAGTAGAGCAGCAAACCTATTGGGTAAAAGAAGTGGCGCAAACTCCAGTGATCGTAAAATTAACACCAAACATTACAGATATCACAGCAACGGCAGAAGCTGCAACAAATGGCGGTGCGGATGCCATCAGTCTTATCAACACGATCAACAGCTTAATGGGGGTTGATCTCGATACATGGAATACGATTCCACATGTAGCTGGAAAAGGAGCCCACGGAGGCTACTGCGGCCCTGCCGTGAAGCCAATTGCTTTAAACATGGTTGCGGAATGTGCAAGGCATCCGCGGATTAATGTTCCGATCTCAGGAATCGGCGGAATTTCCAATTGGCAGGATGCTGTTGAATTCATCTTAATGGGGGCAACTGGTGTGCAAGTATGTACAGCTGCCATGCATCACGGCTTCCGGATTGTGGAGGACATGATCGAAGGATTAAGCAACTATTTGGACAGCAAAGGTATTGCCGCGGTGACCGGCATCATCGGAAAATCGGTATCGAAATATTCGGATTGGGGCAATCTCGACCTCAACTATAATATCGTGGCCCGAATTAATACCGATGTATGTATCAACTGCAACAAATGCCATATTGCCTGTGAGGATACCTCCCATCAATGTATAGATATGCTGACGGATCCTTCCGGAAAAAGCTATTTGAAGGTAAGGGAAGAGGATTGTGTCGGCTGTAATTTGTGTTCGATCGTCTGCCCCGTTGACGGCGCCATCGATATGACTGAAGTGCCGAACGAACTCCCGCCAATGACATGGAACGAACGGCAGGCAATATTGAATATGACTGCAACATGCAAAGCGGATGTTACAAAATAGATAATCGTTTTAGTGAACTATTGTAGGTTTCAGGCGAATCAACAAGATTATTTTGTCTGACACATATTCTTTTGTCATATAACTTACCATTGGCTAAACTTGCTATTCTATTTAATAAAACAGTCTGCCTATTAGATAACCTGAATTCTACCAAAATACTTAGGAGGGAAACCGGAATGAAAAAAATAATCAAAAATGGAACCATCGTTACTGCTGCTGATACTTATCAAGCAGAAATTTTAATTGAAGACGGAAAAATTACGCAAATTGGTTCGAACCTAACGGCCATTGGAGCAGAGGTAATCGATGCGAAGGGATGTCTTGTATTCCCTGGAGGAATTGATCCGCACACCCATTTAGATATGCCATTTGGCGGTACCGTTACTAAGGATGATTTTGAATCTGGCACAATCGCTGCAGCATTTGGCGGCACGACATCGATTATCGATTTTTGTCTGACAAATAAAGGGGAGCCCTTAAAGAACGCCATCCAAACTTGGCATGAAAAATCAAAGGATAAAGCTGTGATCGACTACAGCTTCCACTTAATGATCTCTGAAATAAATGAAAAGGTTTTAAACGAACTTCCTGAGGTAATCAATGACGAAGGAATCACTTCATTTAAGGTCTTCATGGCATATAAAAATGTCTTCCAAGCAGACGACGAAACCCTATTTAAAACACTTGTCACCGCAAAAAAACATGGGGCACTGGTCCTGGTTCACGCAGAAAATGGCGATGTGATCGATTATTTAACGAAAAAGGCACTTGATGAAGGAAATACTGCTCCCATCTATCATGCCTTAACGAGACCTCCGGAATTGGAAGGAGAAGCAACTGGCCGTGCAGCGAGAATGGCAGGCCTAGCGAACTCCCAATTATATGTAGTCCATGTCTCGTGCGCTGATGCAGTCCAGCAGATTGCAGATGCCAGAAAGAAAGGCTTTAATGTGTGGGGCGAGACATGTCCGCAGTATCTTGTTCTTGACCAATCCTACTTGGAAAGACCAAATTTTGAAGGAGCGAAATATGTTTGGTCACCGCCGCTTAGAGAGAAATGGAACCAGAACGTACTTTGGAATGCTTTGAAAAGCGGAGAACTCCAAACATTCGGGTCCGATCAATGCTCATTTGATTTTAAAGGGCAAAAAGACCTTGGCCGTGACGACTTTACGAAAATCCCGAACGGTGGTCCAATGATTGAAGACCGCCTGACGATTTTATTCTCAGAGGGTGTGAAAAAAGGGCGGATCAGCTTAAATCAATTTGTTGACCTGACCTCTACAAGAGTGGCTAAGCTGTTTGGTCTTTTCCCGAAAAAGGGTACAATTGCGATTGGAGCTGATGCAGACCTGGTCATTTTTGATCCAAATATCGAAAGGGTTATTTCAGCAGAAACCCATCACATGGCCGTAGATTACAATGCTTTTGAGGGAATGAAAGTAACTGGTGAACCTGTTTCAGTACTCGTTCGCGGGGAATATGTCATTCGCGACAAACAGTTTGTCGGCAAACCTGGATCAGGCCAATATTTAAAGCGGGCAAAATACAGCTTAAATGCTCCCATCAATCAAAATGAGACCTTATCCATTTAAACTCAAATATTTTCTTAATGTAGCAGGAATTATTAAAGTGAGGTGGAATAATGTCTGAATATAAAGAGTTTCTTGAGGAAAGAGACAAAATTGATTTTCTCATCCAAAAGGGTTATCGGATTAGTGCTGTCAGAGAGCATTTAAATGGTGCTACAGTTGAGTTTTTCCATCCTAATAAGAATCTCACAGAAACACTTCATTTTGGAACAGCCAATGCAAGAAAGTATTTTTCGAGTATTTTAGCAAAGCAGAACCAAGCGAGCATCTAATAATAACAATGAGGATTGGTATAAAAGCCAATCCTCTTTCCGCTCATTAGAAGGAGTGCATACGATGAAGGAACATTTTCAATTAACGGTTTCTGATATTTTACAGCGAAGGCATTTTGAACAGGCCAAAATTGTAGCCGGGCAGGATGGGATTCATCGGCTTGTGAAATGGGTTCATGTCGTCGAAGCGACCACCATTCGAAATCTATTAAAAGGGCATGAATTGATTCTTTCCACAGGAATCGCCTGGAAGGATCATGATGAACAATTTAGATCCACAGTACTTGAATTTATCGAAAATAAAGCGGCTGGATTATGTATCGAAATGGGCACCCATTTATCTAAAATTCCAAAAGAAGTAATTGAAATGGCAAATGAGCATCAATTTCCGATTATTATTTTCCAAAAAGAAGTCCCGTTTGTTGAAATTACTCAGGACATTCATTCGATCATTATCAACCAACAATACCAAAAGATATCCGATTTAGAGAATTACTCCCAAAGCTTAAATAAACGATTATTAACGATGGAAAGCTACGAAGATATCCTGCAGTTTATTTTCTCGGCACTCGATCTCCAAATCCTGTTCCGTTTTAAAAATCAGGACTATGAGTTTGTTCCGGATATCAGCCATCAAGAAAAGACACTAATTCTAAATGAGCTTAAACAAGTAGAAAATCACATGTGCCAGCATTTCGCGCAATCACCGATTTTTTTGTTCGGACAGGAATATGCAGAAATCATTATTTATTCAAAGGATATTCCCATCAGTGAATTCGATTTATTAATTTTGGACCGCACTGCTACTGCATTAGCACAGCATCTGCAGCGAGATTTATATGTGGAAGAAAAAAAGCGGGCAGAAGCGTTTGAATGGCTACACGGCTGGCTTGATGGAGAGCATTCAGAAGAAAGTATTCACGAATATTTGATCGAGAACGGCATAAAAGTGAAAACATCTGAGGCTGTTGTCCTCATTTCCAAGTTGTTTACGTTAAAAGAAAAATTAAGCCATGATGTCACTTATTTTAAATTGTTATATCGCTCAGTATTTGAACAATCCGGATTTGCCGTATTTACGGTGGAAAAAAGAAATGAAATTATTACGATACTAATCAATCATCGGGCGAAAAAGAATATGAAGGATCGGATGAAAAAGGCAATTGAACAGATCCAGGAATCCGAATTTATCAGAAAACAAAACGCCACACGGCTGACGATCGCTGCCGGCAAATTTGTTGAATCATTATGCAACATCCATAAAAGCTATCAAACAGCAAAAGAAACAGTAAGGATTCAACAAAAAATGACAAGAAAACAGGGCTATTATTTCTATGAGGATCTTCATTTATATCGGTTAATATTTCAAATGAGCAAACATACAGATTTGCAAGAGCTGGCATCTGAATATTTGTACCCGGTTATTCAATATGATGAAAAATACAATGGAAAGCTTTTGGAAACATTAAAAGTTTATTTGGAGTGCAATGGTTCAAAACAAGAAACCTCCAACAAGCTATTTATCGTGAGACAGACCCTTTATCACCGTCTGCAAAAGCTTGAAAATCTTCTGGGCGAGGATTTTATGGAGCACGAAAAACGGGTGGCTATTGAATTTATGCTGCTTGTCCATGAGTATTTATTTTCCTCACAGCCAAATGCAGCCAATCAAGCACGATAAGCTTCACCTTTTTTTGCATTTTGTCGGAAATTTACCTAAAGCCATTTTACAGAATGTCTAATGAAACCATTTTTCGATTACGAGATAATGAGTTTAACAGAGATTTTATAAAAAGTAGGAGGCTGCAAAATGACTGTAACCAAAAATGAAACAACTGTATTGAAAAATTATATTAACGGCGAATGGGTGAATGCCAGCAGCTCACAAACGCTTGATGTGATCAACCCTGCTACAAATGAATTATTAACGAAGGTGCCGGTATCGGTGAAAACTGATGTAGATATGGCCGTCCAAGCAGCTAAAGAAGCATTTAAAAAGTGGAAAAACGTTCCTGTTCCGAAAAGAGCGAGAATTTTGTTTAAATACCACCATCTATTAACTGAAAACCATCAAGAACTGGCTCGTCTAGTGGTTCAGGAAAATGGAAAGGCATACAAAGAATCCTATGGAGAGGTACAACGAGGCATTGAATGTGTCGAATTTGCTGCCGGTGCTCCAACATTAATAATGGGCGAAAGCTTATCAGGAATTGCTGAAGACATTGATTCGGAAATGTTCCGCTTCCCGCTGGGGGTTGTAGGAGGAATCACTCCATTTAATTTCCCTATGATGGTACCACTCTGGATGTTCCCGCTTGCTGTTGCCTGTGGAAATACCTTTGTCTTAAAGCCATCTGAACGTACTCCGATTTTGGCCAATCGTCTGGCAGAACTATTTACAGAAGCCGGTGCTCCTAAGGGCGTATTAAATGTTGTTCACGGTGCACATGATGTGGTTAACGGTCTGCTGGATCATCAAGATATTTCCGCGATTTCCTTTGTTGGTTCCCAGCCTGTTGCCAAATATGTATACACACGGGCAGCTGCTGAAGGAAAGCGAGTTCAGGCATTGTCAGGCGCAAAAAATCATCATATTGTGATGCCGGATGCAGATATGGATAAAGCCGCTCAACATATTATTAGCTCGGCTTTCGGAAGCGCCGGACAACGCTGTATGGCATGCAGTGCCGTTGTCGTTGTTGGTAATAACGAGCCATTTGTCCAAGCGTTAAAGAAAAAAGCGGATGACCTAATTATTGGAAACGGAATGGATGAGGAAGTCCTTTTAACACCTATTATTCGTAAGGAGCACCGGGAAAAAGTGATCGGCTATATTGAAAAAGGAGTCGCGGAAGGAGCAGCGCTAATCAGAGATGGCCGAAAAGAAATGGATGACCTTCCTGAAGGCAATTTCATGGGACCCACCATTTTCGATCATGTCACACCTGAAATGACGATTGCCAAAGAAGAAATATTTGCACCTGTATTAAGTCTATTACGTGCAAAGAACTTAGATGAAGCGCTTGAACATATTCGTAAATCTCGCTATGGCAATGGAGCGACCATTTATACAAACGATGCCAAAGCCGCCAGACAGTTCCGCGAAGAAGCGGACGCCGGTATGCTTGGTATTAATGTGGGGGTTCCGGCTACAATGGCCTTCTTCCCATTCTCTGGCTGGAAAGACTCCTTCTACGGTGACCTTCATGTCAATGGCAAAGACGGGGTCAATTTCTACACACGTAAAAAAATGATTACTTCCAGATTTGAATAAGAAAAATGGAAGATCTCAAAACATCAATTTGAATTGGAGGGAAGTGGAATGGTTCAAACGAGCCGTCCTAAGGAGTCCTTATTAGAGATGGATGATAAATATGTATGGCATGCGATGAAGCCTTATAATCCGAATGCAACGATTGTAGCGGAGAAGGCGGTGGGTTCATGGGTGACGGATGCAGATAGCAAACGTTATTTGGATGCGATGGCAGGTCTTTGGTGTGTGAATGTCGGATATGGCAGAACAGAGCTAGCCGAGGCCGCCTATGAGCAATTGAAAGAAATGGCATATTTTCCACTTTCCCAAAGTCATGTACCGGCTATTAAACTGGCAGAAAAGCTCAATGAATGGCTTGGTGATGAATACGTCATCTTTTTCTCCAATAGCGGTTCGGAGGCAAATGAAACAGCCTTTAAGATTGTCAGACAATATCATCAGCAAAAAGGGGATTATAATCGCTATAAAATTATTTCCCGCTATCGCGCTTATCATGGAAATTCCATGGGAGCCTTGGCTGCTACAGGGCAGGCGCAGCGGAAGTATAAATACGAGCCGCTTGCTCCTGGCTTTATCCATGTATCACCGCCAGATTCCTACCGTGATGATCAGAATGTAGCAGATCCGAGGGAGCATCCTGCTGTCAAAGAACTTGACAAAACCATGACATGGGAGTTAAGTGAAACGATTGCAGCATTCATCATGGAACCAATTATCACCGGCGGCGGTGTGTTAATTCCGCCTGATGGGTATATGAAGGCGGCAAAAGAAATCTGTGAAAAACACGGTGCTCTATTGATTGTTGATGAGGTCATTTGCGGGTTCGGCCGGACTGGCAAGCCATTTGGTTTTATGAATTATGGAGTTAAACCCGATATTATTACCATGGCAAAAGGAATCACCAGTGCCTATCTGCCGCTTTCCGCTACAGCAGTCAGAAAAGAAATCTATGAAGCTTTTAAAGGTACGGAAGAATACGATTACTTCCGCCATGTAAATACTTTTGGCGGCAATCCAGCTGCTTGTGCTTTAGCACTGAAAAATCTTGAAATTATGGAAAAGGAAAGGTTATTTGACCGCTCTCGCGATTTGGGGGAACAGTTGTTAAATGACTTAAAGAACCATCTTCAGGACCATCCATATGTTGGGGATGTCCGGGGCAAGGGTTTATTAATTGGAATTGAGTTAGTCAATAATAAAGCGACAAAAGAGCCGCTAGACGCTTCACTTGTCAATAAAGTTATTGCAGCCTGTAAGGACCGCGGTGTGATCATCGGTAAAAACGGAGCAACCGTTGCAGGTTTCAATAATGTCTTAACATTGGCACCTCCATTAAATATCGACCAAAATGATATTACGATCCTTGTTAAAACATTAATAGAGTCACTTGCAGAGATAAAATAAAAATACTCCTAAGCACTTGTAATGAATAAAATTACAAGTGCTTATTTATTAAATTGATAAGTTCCCAGAAAAAAAGACCCATACAGGCCTTTATGAATTTTCATATCTATATTTAATATACGGCCTTTGAATTTCTTGTGGATTGATCACTTCAATTTCTTCTTCGCTATCATCATCATCAAAATAAGAATCGTACTTATCATCTTCCTCTTCCATTTCGTCAACTATTATTTCGTTCAACAAAACTTCCTCAACATCTTCCTCTTCCTCACAATCATCCTCCACACAATCCTCTTCCTCAAAATCCTCTACTTCCATATCCTCATTTTCCACTGGATCCTCAAGAATCTCTTGATTGATCAGAACAAGGGAATTCTCTGTATTTTCATCCTCAATCATCGATGGATTAATATCATCGGAAATAGTCACATAAATTTCGGAAACATCATTTGGCAATGTGTCATCGTCCTGAATGATGACAATTTCATTCACATCAGCTACAATCTCCTGATTTGTTCGATTTATTTTTCGCAGAGTATGATCACGCAATCTTGCAATGCCAATAATTTCATCCAACATTTCAGTAAAAGCTTGGAAATCCACATTGTTCGTGCCGCTATTTATAATCACATCCAACAAATCATCCTCAAATAAGCGATAAATTCTTTCATATTCTTCCGGATCCATATCCCGAAAAGTTGTGCCATTTACCTGAATAAATTTTAAGATAAGCTGCGCGATAACCTCATTTGCATCTTGTAATTCAGGACGGCTGAAGAAATAATAATTTGCATCTCGTAATGTTCGATAATAGGTTGTAAAGTTCGGGTTAACTTCCAAAAAGTCCAAATTACTCATATTGCGTGTTCCTCCTTTAATATCGGAAAAAGGGCCTCTTAACCTTTTTTCAAACAGGTCTTCTAAAAGCGAGAGCCTATTGACAGTACATTAGTTTATTCAAAACTTTTTTCAGCGGTTACACGAAAAAGGAGCAGCGTGCTTTTTAATTTTTCTAAAAATTATATTGACTTTTCCCGCTTTTCTATAGATAATCAAATAAACTTAATTTGCTAAAAGGAATGGGACTAGTAAATCTTTGGAACATGTAAGAGAGTGAAACCCACTGGCTGCGAGGTTTCTCATGGAAAGAAAGTTGAACCTGCCCATATTAGACCCGCTTATGCAAAACATAAGCCGTTTTCCCACGTTACGGGGTGAAAGAGGATGTAGACATGTTTGTTTACATCAATAAAGGTGGTACCGCGGATACGATTTTTCCGTCCTTTGCATAAGGACAGAAAAGTCGTTTTTTTATTTTCTGGCTATGTTCATGCTTTTAGTTGATCGCATGGGGGAAGCAAACTTCTTGCGGATTACACCCTGTATGCTGCTTAAGGGCCTCCAATGTAAAGTATGGGATGAACAGCCACGTTTAACAGTGCCTATTTTATACAAAGAAGGGTTAGAAAATGAAGAAACAATTAGTAGTTGTAAAAATTGGGAGCAGTTCACTGACCACACCAACAGGGACTATTTCCGTGGAAAAAATGACGGATCATGTTGAGGCATTAAGCCATTTAAAAAGACAAGGACATGATGTCATCTTAATTTCATCGGGTGCGGTGGCAGCCGGGTTCCATTCATTGGGTTACCCAGCACGCCCTAAAACGGTTGCCGGAAAACAAGCAGCTGCCGCAGTTGGCCAGGGCTTATTGATGCAGCATTATATTCACCTGTTTCAAAAGCACGAAATTATGCCTGCGCAGATTCTCTTGTCTCGTGAGGATTTTTACAGTCAAGTCAAGTTTCATAACTTATTTAACACACTGACTGAACTGCTGCAGAGAGGGATGCTGCCCATTATCAATGAAAATGATTCGGTGGCCATTGAGGAATTAACCTTTGGAGACAATGATATGCTGTCAGCACTCGTCAGTGGTTTTTTACACGCTAATGCCTTGATTATTTTAACAGATGTGAACGGAATTTATGATGGCAACCCAAAGGCCTCTAAAGATGTGAAGAAATATCATTTTATTCCGGAGGTTTCTGATGAACTGCTGGGAGTGGCAGGAGGCAGCGGATCATCAGTCGGTACTGGCGGAATGAAATCAAAACTTACCGCTGCGAAAAAAGCTCTATCGCTTGGTGTTAGTGTATTTGTTGGGACGGGCAAGGGAAAAGAAAAACTGGTGGATATTTTAGATGGCAAGGGGGACGGCACGTATTTAGGCGGTCCATTTCAAACACAAATGCAAATGAGAAAGCAGTGGATTGCTTATCATTCTCATGTTGGCGGCGTGATTGAAATTGATGACGGTGCCGAGCAAGCAATTGTACAGAAGGGTAAAAGCCTTCTTCCTGTAGGCGTCACAAATGTAGTGGGAGACTTTAACGCTCTTGATGTAGTGGAAGTCCGGAACCAAAAAGGAAAAACGGTTGGAAGAGGGCAGATCTATTTTTCATCAGAGAATTTATTAAAAGCAAAGGGATTGCCAAGCGAGCAATCAAAATCCTTTTCCATTAATCAGCGACCAGAAGTGATACATCGTGATAATTGGGTGAAATTACGAGAGGAGTGAAGGATCAATGAATGAATTGATAGAGAAAGCAAAAAAACTAAAAACGGCATCCAAAAAGCTGGCAATGCTATCTGCTGCAGAAAAAAATGCAGCTTTAGCTAAAATGGCAGACAAAATTTCAAGTGAAAAAACATGGATTTTGCGTGAAAATGAAAAAGATATCCGCATTGGAAAAGACAATGGTCTTTCTGCATCCCTACTGGACCGCCTTTTATTGATGGAAGAAAGACTGGATCAAATTGTCGATGGCATTCGCCAGGTTATAAGTCTGGAAGATCCTATTGGAGAAATTATTGAATCATGGGAAAGGCCAAACGGTTTGCAAATTCAGACAGTTAGAGTTCCTCTGGGTGTCATTGGCATGGTATATGAAGCTAGACCGAACGTCACTGTCGATGCAGCCTGCCTATGTTTGAAGGCAGGAAATGCGGTCCTACTTAGAGGAAGCACATCTGCACTAAATTCCAACATTGCGCTTGTCAAAGTGATGCAGGATGCCTTAGCAGAGACCTTAATTCCATCAGATGCCGTACAACTCTTGGAGGATACCAGCCGTGAAACGGCAGCTGAAATGTTTAGATTGAACCAATATCTGGACGTTCTTATTCCACGTGGCGGTGCGGGATTAATCCAATCAGTCATTCAAAATGCAACAGTTCCTGTATTAGAAACAGGGGTAGGAAATTGCCATATTTTTATTGATGAAACAGCAGAAGAGCAAATGGCCATTGATATCGTTTTAAATGCCAAACTACAGCGTCCTTCTGTTTGTAATGCGGCAGAAACGGTATTAATTCATGAAAAGTGGCTGCATACTACTGCACTCATTCGTGCATTGGAGGAAAAAGGAGTTGAACTTCGCGGTGATGAATCCCTTTATGCAAACTATTCCTCTATAAAGCCTGCCATAGAATCTGATTGGGAAATAGAGTTTCTCGCCCCCGTATTAGCAATCAAGCTAGTCAGAGATGTACGCGATGCAATTGAACATATTGATCAATATGGAACAAAGCATTCAGAAGCCATAATTAGTAAAAACCAAGAAAATGTCAATTTATTTTTCCAGGCTGTCGATGCTGCCGTGTTGTATCATAATGCATCCACCCGCTTTACAGATGGGGAGCAGTTCGGCTATGGAGCGGAAATTGGCATTAGTACACAAAAACTCCATGCCAGAGGCCCAATGGGCTTAAAGGCAATCACTACGTCAAAAGCGATTGTACGAGGCGAAGGGCAAATTCGCTGTTAAGACTATCAAACATACAAAAAAACATACAAAAGAACAGGCAACGATGGTTTAATCGCCTGTTCTTTTTGTTTTTGGGTGAAAAGGGCATTGTGGAAGTATTGAATCATCATCTCGGAGAAAATATTGTTTCCACTCATAATTATCTTGTTGACCGTACGTATTTAATGCAGGATGAATCGGAATCGAATCATAATTTTCTAGACGTTTACGAATATTTTCTTTTATCTTGAGGGAATTTTTTTCTGTTTCATAAAATCTCTCTAGCGCCCATCTTGGGGTAATGGCCAGTATGAAGTACGGGAAATGCCTGCTGTTTCTATATTGATGAGCTGGCGTTGCGCAATACATAAAATAGGCTTCACCTTGAAAGCAAAATTCCCATAACGGTTCGCGAGGATCTTCAGGTATTTGGAAGGGCCATTTAGACGAATCTAGCTCAGCAATCCGATTTAGCTGATCCCAAAAAAGAGTTTCATAATCTTCCACGTTAAGATTTTCAGATTGCACTTCAAATGGTTCAAAAAAAATAATCAGAGAAGTGTAGTTGCCAATTTCTTTAAAACAAAGAGAATATTCATTTAATAGCATGGCTAGGCCTAATGCCGCTGCATCTTCATACGGATTGGAAACAAATCCGTATCGAAAATGGTTCAATCGCTGCCCAATGATCGCAGGAATACAAGGAAATGGATGCTTCTGATCTGCTAATTTTGCCTCAAATAATTCGAATGCCTCAAGTTTCCAAAGCTCAAGCTCAGTCTTATATATCCATTCTTTTGTAAACAACTGCATAGTGCCCCTCCTATCCACTATAGAATATGCCAAGGCAAGACATAGGTGAGTGTCAACTATACCTTGATTAGATAGGATCTGTTATACTAAAACCAAACATATATTCCCTTAGACAAAAGTTGGTGATGTTTGTGTCAAATGAAATGAAAATATCTGTTCGGAATCTTGTGGAATATGTTTTCCGCAGCGGCAGTATTGATAGCCGGTTTCGACCGCAAAATTCGTTAAACGATGGAACAAAAGCCCATCAAAAAATACAGAAGACCTATCATGAGGGTGACCAGAAAGAAGTTTATCTCAAAGCTGAAATTCAATTTAAGGAAATAATGTTCATCATAGATGGGAGATGTGACGGTCTCCTATTTAGAGACGGAGAAACAGTTATAGATGAAATCAAGTCATTTTCCCACCCCCTTGAATTTGTTGAGAAAGACGGGCATCCTGTTCACTGGGCTCAAGCAAAAATGTACGCTTATTTGGTTGCCAGTGATCAGAGATTAGAGAAAATTTCCGTGCAATTAACCTATGTGCAGTTAGAGACAGAAGAAAAGCGGATGATGAAGAAAACCTTTCATTTTAAACAACTAGAGGTTTTTGCCTTCGAAGTATTAGAGCAGTATACTCCATACGCCATGCTGCTTCTTGAGCATCAGAAAAAAAGAAACGAAAGCAGTAAGGAACTGGTTTTCCCATTCCCATCGTATCGAAAAGGACAGCGAAAATTGGCAGGGGCTGTTTATAAATCCTTTGCAGAAGAAAAAAATTTGTTTATGAAAGCACCAACTGGAATCGGCAAGACAATTTCCACTCTTTTTCCTGCTGTAAAGGCAATGGGAGAAGGGATTATAAATCGGGTTTTTTATTTGACGTCTAAAACCATAACCAGGACCACTGCCGAAGAAGCTTTCTCACAAATGCGATCATGGGGGCTTTGTTTGAATTCGCTAACCATAACGGCCAAGGAAAAGGTTTGCTTTAAAGAGGAAACTGTTTGTCAAAAAGAGTATTGTGAATATGCAAATGGATATTATGATCGGATAAATGAAGCGATTATTGATATATTGAAAAATGAAAAAGGGATTACAAGGGAAATCATTGAAACATATGCGCGTAAACATAGAGTTTGTCCTTTTGAATATTCCATTGATTTAGCCTACATGTCAGATGCTGTCATCTGCGATTATAATTACGTTTTTGACCCACGGGTATCTCTTAAACGAATACTTGAAGAACAAAAGAAGTCATCAGCACTGTTAATAGATGAGGCTCACAACCTTGTAGACCGCGGCCGTGAGATGTTTTCCGCCTCATTAAATAAAAAAATGTTTCTTCAAGTAAAAAAAGAATTTAAAGGACTCAATAAAACCATCTATAACAGCGCTAATCACATAAATTCACAGTTTAATGCTTTAAAGAAAAAGCTAGGAGAAAAAAGGGAAGATACTCTAGAGCAGCTTGATGATATATGGATAGAAATACTTGAACAATTTTCTTTAAATGCTGAGAGTCTCTTAAAAAATGTCCACCATCTGCATTTGCTGGAGGCATTTTATGCGGTTCAAAATTTCTTGAAAATAGCAGAGCTCCTCGATGAACACTACGTTATTTATGTAGAAAACAATCCAAATAATGTACTTTTAAAGCTGTTTTGTATGCATCCGGCAAAGCAGTTGAAGCAGATGGGAAGAGGTTATCGTTCTAAGGTGTTTTTTTCCGCTACCCTTTCACCAATGCCTTATTATTTTGATATTCTTGGCGGAGAAGCCGAAGATTTTCAATTTTCCATTCCATCACCGTTTGAAGCCAGACAGACTGATGTTTTTATCAAGCCTCTTTCAACTCGCTTCCATGACCGGAATCAAACAGTGGATAGCATCGTAACCATGATTCAATCATTGCTTGAAAGCAGGCCAGGTAACTATTTGATTTTTTTCCCATCTTATCAATATTTAGTAATGGTGTTTGAAGCGTTTAAAAAAAGGGATCAACAGACAACAACCATTGTACAAGAAAGCGCAATGACAGAAGTGAAACGTGAAGCATTTTTAGCAGCCTTTCAACCAAATCAAAAAGGAAATTTGCTTGGTTTTGCTGTACTTGGAGGCATTTTTTCAGAAGGTGTAGATTTACAAGGTGAGCGATTAAATGGTGTAGTAGTGGTGGGGGTCGGATTACCGCAAGTATGTTTTGAACGAAATCTAATGAAAGCCCACTTTGAGGAAATGGGAAGAAACGGTTTTGATTATGCCTATATCTATCCCGGTATGAATAAAGTGCTACAGGCTGGAGGAAGGCTGATTCGGTCGGAAACTGATTTTGGCACAATCGTGCTCGTTGATGATCGCTTCCTCCATGCCAAATACCATTCGTTACTGCCAGATGAGTGGAAAAATTATACAATCCTCTGAATTAAAAATGGAAAATTTATGTATGTATAAAAAATTTGGTGACATACTAAGGAGGAGAAAAAGTTAAAAGGAGAGGCATCATGTCAATTGAAGAAGGCTCTAAGTTTCAAATTTCTCAAGGGATTCAAGATTTTTTCAACGCTGCGGAATCTTTTACTGTGATCTCCAATAACGGAAAAACAGTTCAATTCAAACTGGGTGATGGAAAAGGCTCTGGTGCTATGCCAATTGAACATTTGCACTATTTACTAAAAAAATCGAACCTGACCATCATTCCAAATAAACGGAACTTGTTGAACACTGAATCGGAAGAGCAAATCGGGTAATATGACAGCTGGAATAAAGTGAAGGGATTCAATTTCCTTCTCTTTTTTTACATACTGGTTTAAATTAGAGGATAAGAAATTGAAATTAGATGGGAGAGGAATGAAAATTGGAAACAAATCAACTAAACTTGCAAAATTGCTCTATTGCTTACATTGATAAGGGCGAGGGGCAGCCGATTATTTTATTACACGGATTTTGCGGCAGCTCTAGCTACTGGGAAAACGTGATTTCTGAACTGGCATTAAATTACCGCGTGATTGTTCCGGATTTGCCAGGACATGGTCAATCAACTGTACTTCAAGACAATGCTTCGATTGAAGATATCGCTGAAATAATGAAAGAATTTTTAGATTCATTAAAGCTTGATCAAGTAACCATGTTTGGTCACTCATTGGGGGGATATATTACCCTTGCTTTTGCTGAAAAATTTAGCAGCAGATTGGCAGGGTTTTCTCTCGTACACTCCACCGCTTTCCCAGATACAGAGGAAGCCAAAAAAGGAAGAATGGCGAATGTTGAAAAAGTAAAACAGAAGGGCATTCGCTCGTTAATAGATGGTCTAGTGCCCAAACTTTTCTCACCCGAACACTCACAAGAACCTTATGTTGAAATCGCTAAAGAAATCGGCTATTTAACTGCCCCTCAAGGTGCTATAAATACTCTGATCGTCATGAAAAACAGACCGGACCGCAATCAAATCTTGCATGAAACGGAGCTGCCTGTCTTGTTAATAGCCGGAGAAAAGGATCAAATTATTCCACAAGAAAAATCGTTTTCAGTCAGCAAATCAAACATTAAACATTCGTTAATCCATAACGCTGGTCATATGAGCATGTACGAAAATCCGGCAATGCTTATAAGCGAAATGAATGAATTTTTATCATCCTGATTTAATCGGTGATCCTGCCTGCTTGAATAATGAAGGGCAGGATTTTTTCCGTTCAATGAATGTAGTCTCCAACTACCTCAAGTAGAGGTCAAAAAAGAGGAGGGATATATTAGAGTTGAGAAAATTATTGTTGATAACAATTTTATTATCTTTTTTCAGTACTTTTTTAACAGGCTGTTCGCATTATATATCTAATGGATCTTCCTCTACAACTTGGACAAATGGAATAAAAAACAAAGACCAATTCATTGTAGTTTCCAAGCATGTTGGTACTGAAAATAATTTTAAAGAATTTAGAAAAATCAAGGTTGTAAAGAAAGTCAATAAAATAAAAGAAATTCTAAATGGACTAAAATGGGTGTATGCAATAAGAGATACTCTACAACCCCCTGACTATCAATTTGTTTATCAACCTAAAGACCCTAAAATAAAGGCAGATGCAGTATTGCACAGAGTTTGGATTACTCCTGATAAGGACAGATTGGTGATTGTTCGTGGCGAGAATCAGTATGCTCAATTAACAAAAGAACAATCATTGGTTTTATTTGAAATTCTAACAGGGGATAAATTAGTAAAATAAGCATAGCTTGTCTGCAAGCATTCAAAAAAACAGGCTGCTTTTTTAGTAAATAGGTTATTACGCCAAAATGTCCATATATGCCCTATAAGATAATACATTTTTATGAGCATATATATTGATTATATCTTTTAATAGGATTATACTAATAATTGTCAAGGGGTATTAGCTTAGTTGGTAGAGCAGTTGACTCTTAATCATCAGGTCGCAGGTTCGAATCCTGCATGCCCCATAACATTATTAAAAGATGTCACAATTTGTGGCGTCTTTTTTTGCTTTTTTCGATTCAGGAGGAACTATATGGTATTTCGTTCCTAATTGAACATGGCAGCGTTAGTAAAAAAAGAGTAATATGGCTCATATTATCAAGAAGTATTTATCGTAAATATCACCAAAACTTAATCTTCTATAATTAAGATGACAGCGGCTGCGAAGTCATCGCAAATAAAAAAGAATCCCTATATCCTATATATTTTCAATACAATGAGTGGCTTGGAGAATATGACAAAGAAAAGATTGAAGGAGTTTTCAATAACGGATATGACCTTGTAAATAGCCAAAAATGGACCACCCAATTTTACATGTTTTTATTTAATTTGAAATAATCTAACGTCTTAATCAAGAAAGATGATACTATGCCTAGAATAAGCCCTGAATATAAAAGAGAGGTTAATAAAACAAAAAACATCCCAGAATGAATTCGTCTGGGATCTTTTCTTAACTTTAATTATCTTCCGGGGATATGTATGCTAATTGATTTTCATAGAATACAAATATTACTTTATTTCCTTTTGGATCAGTAAATGGGACACCTACTAAAATAGCATGGTTATCATTATTTCTGACGACTTGGATATCATGTGCGCCATTCCATGTATAGCCTTGCTTTTTATATTCCTTTTTCACCTGTTTAAACGATTCAGATTTTAATAGATTAGATACAATTTTGTTCCTTTCTGCACCGGTTAAAATGGTAACATTACAGCCGCAATCACTTTTTGTCGTAACAGGCTGAGAAGAAGAAGAGGATACATCAGCTGCTTGCACAGGATTGCCGCCAGCAGCAAACACCATTAATGCAATAACTCCCCCTAATAACATAGCCATCAATCTTTTCATCACATTTCCTCCTTTAGAAAAAAACTCCTAATATTATTTCTCTATAATTCGACAATTTCCTTCAAAAGATGGAAAAAATTTTGTGAATTACCATAATTTATTACAATTCAGTGTCAAATCTTGGTGTCAGGCACCATGTGAAATATTCACATGGTGCCTGACACCAAGCAGGTATATCGGACGGGTTGTGGAAATATAAACATTAAAGAATTTATGATTTGGATGGAAGGTGAGATGCCTTGGTGATGGTTTCGATGTTGAGGTTTCCGAAGCGGTCTTATGTTGGCTGGGGTTCGATTGGAGAGTTGTTTCAGGTTTTACGGGGGTGGGGACAGCGGAATGTTTTGGTTGTGACGGATCCGACCCTTGTGAAAATTGGTTTGGTTGAAGAATTTTTGTCGCCGGTAAACCATGATTTTCAGATTACGGTTTATACTGATGTAGAGCCAGAGCCGTCTCTAGAATGCGCTGAAAGGCTGGTTGCATTTACAAGAGCAGGAAGCTTTGGCTGTGTGGTTGGGTTAGGTGGCGGCAGTGCCCTTGATATGGCAAAGCTTGCAGCGGTAATTCCGCAAAATAAAGGAAACATCGCCGATTACCTTAACCTAACTGGAACAATGAAACTAGAAAAGGAAGGAGTTCCAAAAATCCTGATCCCTACCACTTCAGGGACAGGCAGCGAAGTAACAGACATTGCGGTGCTTTCTCTCAAAGGCACGAAGGATGTCATTACACATGACTATTTATTGGCGGATGTTGCAATTGTAGATCCACAGTTGACTCTTTCTGTCCCGAAAAGAGTGACAGCTGCTACAGGTATTGATGCTTTGACACATGCGGTAGAAGCGTTTCTATCAGTAAATGCGAGCGAGGCGACAGATGCCTTAGCACTGAGAGCAGTGGAATTGATTGGCGGCTCATTGAAAACAGCAGTTGAAAATGGGAAGGATGCGGAAGCTAGGAAAGCGATGAGCACAGGCAGCTACTTGGCTGGGCTCGCCTTTTTCAATGCAGGAGTCGCAGGTGTCCATGCTCTGGCCTATCCTTTAGGAAGTCAGTTTAAACTTCCTCATGGGGAATCTAATGCTGTGCTTCTTCCTTATGTGATGAAGACCATTTCGGCAAACTGCAGAGAGAAAATGAACACGATCTGCCGTATATTGGCAGATGGGGTAAAGCAGGTAGATGATTGGAATGCAGAAGATTATTTACGATTATTTTATTATTTTGTTAAAGACGTTGGTTTGCCGACTACTTTAAAGGAATATGGAATTATAGAATCAAAGCTGACCGATCTAACAAATGACGCGATTAAACAAAAACGGCTGTTGGCTCGAAGTCCAAAACCTTTGGGTGAAAACGAAATTCATCAAATTTATCAGATGGCTTATAGCGGTCTGCAATGAACAAATGGAATTTAAGGCAGGGATATAGATGTATCGAACACACATCGAACCAAGAGTTTCCGAGACTGATGGGGTAGGACATATTAACAATACTACCATTCCCATTTGGCTCGAGGCCGGGCGCAATCCAATCTTTCAACTATTCACGCCCGACCACTCCTTTCAAAATTGGAAAATGATTATTATAAAAATGAATGTCGACTACCTTTCACAAATTTATTATGGATCAGGTGTTGAGATCAGGACGTGGGTGAAACGGATCGGGAATTCTAGTCTGGAACTATACGAAGAAATTTACCAAAATGAAAGATTGTGTGCAAAAGGTCATGCCCTCTATGTTCATTTCAATCTGCAAAAACAAAAATCAGAGCCCATTCCAGACCCTATCAGAAAAGAATTAGAGAATCACTTATACCATATAATATAAAAAAAGGCTGTCCACACATTTTGTCATGTGGGCAGCCTTTTTATCTAGTCATTCGATTTTACAGCATAGTACTTAACTGGCTCTTTAGCAAATTTCTGAAGTGCGGAAAAAATTGTTGCTGTTACACTAGTTGGACCTTTCGCATCGAGGCCGGCTTCCCAAAGCATCATCCCGCCAAAGCCGTGGTCGAGAGTAAGTCTCGTTTTATTTATCATAGTGGTGTCACTATTATAATAATAGGTGGTCCCGTTCATAATCACCGAATCTTTTAAGGCGTTATTCGGATTATTATGGAGGATGGCCGAAAAGGATACTTGTTTAATTTTTGGATTTTCTGGTTGTCCATACAAAGGTACCCCTAATACAAGTTTTCCTTTTGAAAGATGAAGGTGATCAAAATAGCCGCTCCAATAGTTCACAATTTTTTCAGCAAATGTGTACGTAGATAGATTGGCAGCATGATAGCCTCCATCCCACTGACCATCATAAGCCATGATATTGACATGGTCCACATACTGAAACATCTTCGGATCATAGACTACAAATCCAGTAACCGTAAGGGTTGCCGCATTAATTTTCGAATAAACGGCAACAGAAAGCTCTTTGTTCTGCGAGTGAAGCTGTCCGCCCAACGCCTTGATGAAAGCAGACAGATTGTTGGCATCAGCAGCCGAGTGCGGGTGCTCAAAATCAATATCAATTCCATCCAGATGCTCACGGTCTACTAGACTAGTAAGTGCAGATACCAGTTTTGCACGCGAAGTCGGATTGGATATGGCGGCTTTAAAATAGGGATAGGATTCCCCGCCTTTTATATGAAACCAACCGCCAACTCCTAAGATAACCTTTGTATGATATTTTTTAGCTTGTGATACCATGGCACGTAAATTTTTCAACGCCATATCACCGTTAAGAAGAACTCCGCCGTCCTTTAATGGATGGGCAAAGGAGAATATGATTTGTGTGAATTTAGCATAATCAATTGTGTTTGGATCGCGAAAGTCTTGTACGTAACCGATTAGCACCTTTGAATTCGTTTTTTCAATCTCAGGCATTGGCAGATTTTCTACTTTTAACTTTGATTTGGGCGCTTGTTCCACTATTACTTTATGATTTTGTTTGGATTGGCTCCATTTTTCTGCTAGAATTCCTCCAACAACGGCAATAACCATTACCAAACTGAGGAGGAGGATACGTTTTTGCATATGATGTCCTCCATGCTGTCATTTAACATTAAAATTGTATCAGAAAAATAATGAAATGAAGTGTGGTAATATCACCCTCTGATGTTAATACACTTTTTGTACTTTTAAAGATGATTGGGAATTTGAATTATAATCACCATGCTTGAGAGCAATGCCCCAGGCTTTTCTTATATTAAAAATTCGTATCCTAAATTTTATACTCAGAAAACTACACTAAAAATGAGTTAGTTTTAAATTCAAGTGTAATGAAAATTTGTGTTAAAATCATACAATGATAATGTTATAATCGTGTTTGTGTGAATGGAAATGGACAATAATAGCGAAAGGGGAATTTTACATGAAATGGATCATAAAGGCAGTAATAATAATTGATATTCTTATACTTTTGGCTGTTATTGGCGGTGAAGTTTTCTTTAGCATCTAAATACAATCATTCGATAGGGACTTGGGTATTTCCAAGTCTCTTTTTGTTTTTATGAAAAATAGTTCACGATATAGACATAGTTTTTCAAAATCTTTTATTGATAAATCGACACTTAAAGGCAAAATTTTTGAATGAATTTCTATAAATTAGGCTATCCTTAATAAAATTTATAGTGATTTTGTAAAATAAAGGTTAATGTAGTCGGATTTTTTAAATTTTCCATATTTAAGATGTTTGTTAAAATGAAAATCGCGAAAGGACTTGAAAATGATTTAGAGGAGGCAATGATGATTAAAAAACAAATAATCGCCATGCTTTTGGCAGGGGGAAGAGGGACACGCTTAAAAGAATTAACCCAGTTTATCGCAAAACCAGCTGTACCATACGGCGGAAAATATAGAATCATAGACTTTGCCTTAAGTAATTGCAGTCATTCCCGTATTAATACCATAGGGGTATTAACACAATATCAGCCCCATACATTGCAAAATTATATTGGTGATGGGAAGCACTGGGATTTAAATCGTAGAAACGGAGGCATCACTATTCTCCCGCCCTATCAATGTGAGGAAGGGGAGAAGTGGTACGAAGGTACGGCCCACGCAGTTTATCAGAACTTACGATTCATCGAAAGCCATAACCCAGAATATGTTCTCGTCATTTCAGGTGATCACATTTATAAAATGGATTATAGTAAAATGCTGGAGCAGCATAAAGAAACAAGGGCAGATGCTACTATTTCCGTGATTCATGTTCCATGGAGCGAGGCCTCCCGATTCGGAATCATGAATGTTGATTCTGTTTCACAAAGGATTCTGGAATTTGAGGAGAAGCCTAAACAACCGAAATCCAATTTGGCTTCAATGGGCATCTACATATTCAATTGGAAACTATTAAAAAGATATTTGGAATCAGAGGAAAGAAACCCAAAATCATCTAAAGATTTTGGAAAGGATATTATTCCAGCAATGATTCGTGATAAAAGAAATATGTATGCTTATCGTTTTCATGGTTATTGGAAGGATGTCGGTACGATTCAAAGCCTTTGGGAAGCTAATATGGATCTCCTTTCCTATAATACGAATCCCATTTTACAAAATGAAGAATGGCCCATTTACACGCATGAGTCGTCCCGGCAGCCATTATATTTAGATGCAAAGGGGAACATACATCAATCGTTAGCTTGTGATGGCTGTAAAGTGTTTGGCAAAGTGGAAAATTCCGTACTTTTTTACGGAGTGACTGTTGGAAAAGGAGCCGTAATTAAGGACTCTGTCATTTTTCCTAATGCACATATAGGGGAAAACGCCATAATTAATCGTGCGGTAATCGGGAGCGGGACCGTTATAGCTGCAAATGTCCAAGTGGGCGATGAAAATCCGTCAAGTGATATTACCTTAATCGGGGATCACCAAACGATCCAAATTCATGAGAAAGTAAAAGAAAAGTCTGTTATTATCATAGGTAATTCAGAAAACTTCATGAAAGCTAAAGGATAGGAATAATATAAGGTTCTCCGAGGTGTAACTATAATCGATTCGGCCGCAATCGGAGTTCCTAATTTGGAGGACTTTCGATGGTATGCAAGGTTGGTTTCTGGAGAAGATTAACGAAAGATCAAAAGATTAGATTATTAAAACAAAAAGCACATATTTAAAATCATATTTGACAGGGCTCATCAACGTGAAGAGGCTCTTTTTATTTAACCAAATGTATATCCTTCCAAGGAAGAGTTTTATGTTTTGATGGGAGTCAAAGAAAAACAGACGGGGATCTATCCTATCTGTTTTTCTTTAATTGCTTAATATTTTCATTCATTTTGCTATTCAAGTTTAGTAATAAACTATCATCCTTGTTCCGCTTGGGTAAAGTTCCTGATGGCTTATCTGTTAAAAAGGGGCTTTTCTTTTTTCTTTCACCCATTTCATCAACTCCCATACAAATCATGGTAAATATATACTGTTTGTATGGTCAAATTATGAGAATTTTAAACAAAAAAGACAGGAAAGTTCCTGTCTTATCGATTCGCTTCGCTGTAACGGCTGTCTTTTAATCGATCAACCGCTTCATCACTTCTCTTAAATAGTTCCCTTGTATATAACGATGGAGAAGTTTGTGGAACTGTCCGTGCAACCTTCTCTTGTAAAAAAGGAGACTTCGCTTTACCTTTGCGCCTTCCAACTAAAGGTACTACATTTCCTTCTGTTTTGTCATTACGCGTTGGCATTTTATCCACTCCTTTCCGATCTGTTAGCTTAATTCTATCAAACTTCCATTTTTTTATCTACAAAGTTAGCCAATTCGCTTGTTCATCTTGCGGTTTTTTCAACCAACTATGGATCAAAGACAGATTAATGATATGATCTACATCTATGTCCAACACATGTTCTTTTTCTGATTCGATCGAAATGACGACAGGATATACTTTTTCAAGAAAGGGAATCAGAACGGTGTGTTTGCTAATATGGACCACTGAGTTATCATTAATCGAATTCATTTGTTCTTCCGTAAGATTTACACCTAATACCGTACCTACTTCTTGTTTAAAATGGTGGTCATTGTCTTTCTTGAATACGGTAATCTCGTGTCTGCATGTTTCTCCATAGGAGAGTAAAAAATCCTCTAAACTTTCCCGATATACCTCTATTTCATGCCATTCTTGCGTCTCAAACGATGAAATCCGTATCATATCAAGGATGTTTGTGAATTGTAAACTTCTATTCTGCGTTTGAATAATTACCTTCTTCATTTCTTCGTTTACGCTTTCCACTTCATTGATCTGCTCCATTTCAGCTCCACCGATTTTCTTAATAGATGGAGTAAGGAACAAAGCTAAATCAATAAAGATAAACATCCCAGCTAACAAGGTGTATCGCTGCCACTGTTTTTCATCAAAACCTGTTTGATTAAGTAATAATACCATCCCAACAATAAACAAGAAATACCATGTTTTTCGCAGATTTTGTTTATGTTTTGTATAAAAGTTTTTAAATGCCCAACTTATGTAAAGATTGACGGCAGAAAATAAAATAAGTATAAACCACTTGTTTTCTTGAATAAAGAAGAGAATGGAATGAGCCCACAGCATCTTAACGATCAGCAAAATGATGACAAGAATGATGGGGATTAAAATTTTTAAAATATTTTTTGTTCCAGGCATCGAATACCATTTTCCATGCTCCTGTTGGTTTTCTTCCATATTCCACCTCCCAAATGATTATACCATATAACGACAAAGGTAAATATAAGTGGTAGTTTTAAAGAAACGTGTGAAAATTTTGGACCTGCCACGCCTTAAAACTACTACTATGACAAATGGAGCGCTCTTCACGTTAGAACCAACTAACGATGAAGGGGGTGCCTTTTTAAATCCAAGCCTTTTTTTAAGAGCTCAACACCTAGCTCAATTTCATCATAGGAAAGATGGCTAAAGCCAAGTTTGATGATTGGGTTATCGGCATTATTGTTAATAAAGTAGAGGGAGGTGGGACACACTTTTACACCATAAGAAGCAGCACGTTGGATAAACCATTCTTCTGATCGGTTCATGTGTAGTTTGACTAATATATACAAACCAGATTGAGAGCTTGAAAAATAAAATGAACAAGGGGAAATTCACGTTTCTCAGTGGATGCGTGAACATAGGAAAGGGTTATTTAAATGATTGACCCAATTATTACTGCTTGTTACGTTTAAAAATAAAATACTTAACTGAAAATGTTATGGAAATTGATTCAAAGTACGATTTTGAAGAAGGAGGTAAAAATATTTAGATTCCATACCATTTTCAATTGTATAAATAAAAGGGTGGAATAAACGTAATTATATTTTTAAAAATATAATTACGTAAAATATAAATTTGACGTAATAAAAGAAGGATTTTAAAAAGAGGGTGTAGAATTTAAATATAATGAGGTGAAAAAATGAAAAATCCGAACAAGCAAGAAAATTTCAAAAAGCTACAGTTGCTTCTTAATGAGCTCCCTTGGTATGTTGAGGAATATATCAATCATAAATTAAGGAAGCTTTCGACTGCATCATTATTTAATTACTGTCATGATTATAAAATCTTTTTCAACTGGATGATCAGCGAACAATTATGTAACGGCAACATGAAAGACATTCCGATTGAGCGCCTTGAACAAATGACAGTAATCGAGGTTGAAAATTTCTTAAACTATTTGCATTATCAATTAGAAAATAAAGAATTGACCGTAAACCGTAAACTATCTGCCTTGAAATCACTTTTTAATTATCTGCAAAATAAAGCGGAAACTCCTGATTTAAAGCCATATTTGAATCGTAATGTTATGGCAAAAATTGAGTTCAATGAAAATAAAGAAACAATGGAAACACGGGCAAATAAAATGGAAGGCAAAATTTTGCTAGGTGATGAATATGAGCGGTTCCGCCTTTTTATTGCACATGATTTTGGTGAAATGAATAAAGAAAATACAAAAACTTATAACTTTTATCAATTAAATAAAGAACGTGATACTGCTATCATTTCGTTAATTCTTGGCTCTGGACTTCGTCTATCTGAACTTGTCGGGCTTGATTTGGATGATATTGATTTCAGCAAATATTGTGCAAGAGTCATTCGTAAAGGTAATAAAGAACAATTCGTTTTTTTCAGCCAAACGGCCATGAATGATCTACAGGACTATTTAGCTGTTAGAAACACAAAATACGACGTTGATAAGCAAAATAAAGCCTTATTTATATCAGCACGCATTGGCCCTAAAGGAACTACACGAAGACTAACTGCAAGAGCTGTTGAGAAATTAGTTGAAAAGTATGCAGCAGCATTCGGTAAACCATCATTAAGCGTACATAAATTAAGACATTCATTTGCTACCAGGTATCATGCTGAAATTAATGATGTGCCGAAATTAAGGCGTCAACTCGGTCATTCATCCATCCAAACAACGATGATTTATACTCATATTAAGAATGATGACTTAAAAATTGCTGTTGATAAAATGGATATGCCCAAAGAACAATGAACAAGACACAAATAATAAACCAGCTGTCAGATCTCTATTACTGATAGCTGGTTTATTATAGTTTACATAATATATTTATAGTTAACATAAAATGAATTTGTCTCAAAATTCTAGTATACTTAAAATAGTGAGACAAAATAAATTTTTTACTTTAAATCAACTGAACATCTTCACCTAAGTAAACAGTCTGAAGGCATCCTATGATGATAATGAAAACTCCTCTTTTGTTACTGTTATTATCCTTTCTGTTCAAAGGAACATTCTAACGGTCAATCACAAAATTTGATCATAAGCTTGTTATCAGAAAAGTTTTCCATGTTAAAGAACACCTCCCTCCTCCCACAGTCTTTCCTTCATTCATAATAACGCCATTTTTTGAACTCATGCGCCCCCACCTCGAGTCATTTTCCATAGTTCCTAAAGGTGGTATGTAAGCTCTAATTCCAAAAATATGTGAATTAACCATAATGCTTGTCCCTTACAAAAGGAGCGCAAATTGCATTTACTATCTTAGTAGATCGAAAGGATGTGAATTATATATGTCAATTTTACGTACTGGACCATTTTTAGTGCCGAAAGTTACAAGCAAAGGAAATCCAATTACCCATTTGTTTATCACGTTCACTAATTTAAGTGGCAGAACGTTGAATGCAATATTACAAGTTCATCAAGGCTTCCCTCAAACACAAAAATATCCATCCGGGCCAGCTCTTCCACCTTCAAAGATGGTTGCGTCCCCGCCTGCAGCAATCAAACTTAAGATAGATTCTGTTGCGTTGTTAGCTCAACCAATCGTTGATCTTTCACCTACTCCATCCCCTACACCTGGAGGACAAGCTTCTCAAGTATTAAACGTTACCATTATGGGAGACGTTGCTCTTTCAGGTGACCTGATCGAAGTAAGTGTAACAGCAGGCTTCTCGGCAGATGGCGGACAGACATTAAATGATGCAGAATCGACAATGTTCTTTCGTAATCAAGATTTCATACCTGTAACTGGTCTTCATTTTCCTGAGGAAGGTTGTCACGAAAAAAGTATCCAACAACCACCTCATGAAGAAAAAGAATCAATATTTCAAGCTTTCAAAAATAAAATGAAAGATATTATGGATTAATAAAATAAAAGAATTTTAAACGGTCTCTGTCTTAAAAATTGTTGATGTGACATACTTCACAGAGTGATTTTTGGCAACTTCAATGGCAGTTAGTCTTTATGGAAATAAAAATAATTTCTAAGTTTAACCTTCCCACCTTTTTCGGAAATAAATAATCATCGCCCAACCTACCTCCTTCTATTTGGTAACGTTGGAATAAAAATAGCACTGACAATTCTTTTTAAAGGTGAGATAATTTAATCCTACCCAAAATTTGAAAAGCTCTTTCTTTAGTGTTTGCACTTTAGAAGGGGCTTTTTTTAACGATGTTTTTCAGTGCTGCCAGCTTCATATTAACCCTCCTCCCTCATTACCTATTGTTCATCCCTAATTTCAATAGATGTAAAAAAAGCTGCCCCAAAAGTTAATATCATAACTTTTGGGGCAGCCCATATATCATTCTGAACCTTTATTTAATTTCGACACATAAAGTTAAGTCATCAATGATGGAAGCCGTTGTCGCACTTCGTGTCATGCGGCATTGGGCCATCCAAGGAATCTAGAAATGAAACGGCCTGTTTAAGGTTCATTAAGAATAAGTGAGCCAGATCCATAGAAAAACCATTGCGAACCACCACACGCATAATTGTTATTTCTTCCATTTTCGGTGGTAATGGGTATGCCGGCACTTGCCAGCCAAATGTACGCAATTGCCGTGATAAGTCATATAGATTCCAATTTGATGTATGTCCTTCTTTCATCTTCCAAGCAAATACAGGAATATCTGAGCCATCTGTCATTAGTTCAAACGCTCCCATAGCTTGAATCTCCTTACTGAGGAAATGAGCCACTTCTTGACAGGCCTTTTGTACCTCATAATACCCTTCCTTGCCTAATCTTAGATAGTTATAATATTGCAGCAGTACTTGTGCACCGGGCCTTGAAAAATTCAAGGCGAACGTCGGCATATTCCCGCCCAAATAAGACACCCGAAAGATAAGGTCTTCAGGGAGATCTTCTGCCTCACGCCAAATCACCCATCCAAGTCCTGGATATACCAACCCATATTTATGCCCCGAGACATTGATCGACTTTACCCTTGGCAGCCGAAAATCCCAAACTAAATCTGGTTGTAGAAACGGCGCAATATATCCTCCTGATGCAGCATCCACATGTATTGGTATATCGAGCCCTGTTCTGGCATGCAGGTCGTCCAACGCTTTTGCAATGGCCTTCACCGGTTCATAAATACCTCTATAGGTCTCTCCAAGAATCGGCACCACACCAATTGTATTTTCATCTACAACAGCTAATACGCCCTCAGGATCAAGAAAAGGACGCTCCGGACTAATGTCAACATAACGTGGTTCTACATCCCAATAGTTAGCGAATTTTTCCCAAACGACCTGAACAGCGGAACTAAATACGATATTGGGTTTATCATACGGTTTTCCCTGTTTTTTACGTGCATTTTGCCAGCGCCTCTTTAATGCAAGCCCACCAAGCATACACGCCTCCGAGGATCCGGTTGTTGAAACACCAATCGTATGTTCTGGTTGGGGCGCATGCCAGAGATCGGCTAATATTCTTACACAGCGCTCTTCGATTGCTGCTGTCTGCGGGTACTCGTCTTTGTCAATCATGTTCTTGTCAAATGCATCTGCATATAAACGTTCTGCGGAGGGCTCCATCCAGGTAGTAACAAATGTGGCAAGATTGAGTCGAGCATTCCCATCTAAAGCAATTTCATCGTGCACAATTTGATACGCGGTTTCAGGTAACATTCCTTCATCACGCATCCGAAACCGTGGTACGAAATCCTCACCATTCCTACTGAAAAGAGGATTGACAGAAAATTCTTTAGGCAGCATATTTTGCATAATTTGAGCTTGACGCGGATGCCAATGCGGCATAAACTATTCACTCCTTAAAATAACTAAAACTTCTTATATTGTTTTGTGAATAACACCTATAAAATATGCATGAAAGAACTATTAGGAGAAAAATAAAAACGTGGGTTCCATCTATGTGCTTGAATTCAATATAAAAAACCCCTCCTGACCATGAAAAGATCCTGCCGGGGTTTCTCCATTATCTTTTTCTTTTAAATGTCAGGGTGACGGACTTTGAGATTCACTTCCGGGACTCCATACATCCGTTTTTATTAATTTCCAGTGATGATTGATTAAGTCCCATGTTGATTGTACATAAGCAATGGTATCTGTATTTGCAATGCCAGACACCCTTTGAATTCCTGTCAACCCCGTTTTTCCGCCGCCTAATGAGATGGGCTTGAGACTGCTAAAAGAATTAACTGTCAATTCCGTTGGTTCGTTTAGCCTTCCATTATAATAAAGCCCTAGCTGCTTATAATAAGCTGAACGGTCTTTTAAATCGAAATGATAAGTTTTTCCGGTATCTAGTATTCTTATTTCAGCTTGATAACCATTCATATATTTACTGTTTAATTTAAGAGGAGCTGGCACAGTTAAATCTGTTTGAATAAAGTTTTTCAATGTATATAAATAGTTTATCGTTGTTCCCTCACTTCCTCCTGTAAAAACAGTCACGAATACATCTTTCATTCCATCATGGTTTAAGTCTGCAAGTTGAAGGGCAGTTTTTGACCCGCTTTCAAATGGAAGCTTCAAATATTTTCCGTTTGATTCTTTAATATCTAGATAAATATTTTTTAAATACCCAGCATGGTCTTGATATGGAATTCCTTTTAATTGAAGGATTTCTTTTTTTCCATCACCAGTGATATCCGCTTCCGTTTTAGAAATGGTGATAAGTTTCTGTCTGGCTTCAAAAGCATAGCCTCCTGAAAGTGCCGTTAAAGAAATGACAACAACAATGATTAAAGCAAAAATAATTTTCTTTTTCATCCTAACCCTCCCCAAGCATTTATTTACCTATTATGCCCAGTTTTGGATCACAATAAAAAGACTCTCATATTTTTGAGAGTCTTTTGTGTTAATTACTTATGTTTTCTGGTGCTTCTACTTTCCAAACAGTGATAACTTTGCCATTTTCATCTTCATCTAAGAGGAATGAGCCATTTGAATATCGATCACCAAAACGAATATCTGCACCTTTTACTACTTCTGTATAGCCTTTTTCAGTTTGGATGAAAATATCATCCTCATCTTTCGCTGTTACAAAGCCCATAATTCTATGAGGGTTTGCTTTTAATTCTCTTAAAATGACGACACCTCGTTTAGCACGGGATGTTTTTTCAAATTCCGAAAGTTTCATTCGTTTAACGGCCCCGCGCTGAGTGGCAATCAAAATCGATTCCTTACTGCCAGAGGCAAGTATTTGACCGCTGACAACATAGTCATCCTCTTTTAAATTTATCCCCTTCACTCCTGCTGCACGAATACCGACAATACTGATTTCTTCCTCATCAAACCATAAGGAATAACCTAGATGGGTAACAATAAATACTTCTTTTGTACCATCTGTCAGGTGGACATCCACAACCTGGTCGTCCTCCTTCACGTTGACACCAACAAGTGGCTTAGAGTATCGCTGTGCCTGATATAGTTTTAATTCCGTTTTCTTGACCATACCGTTTTTCGTGATAAATACAAGGTAGGCAGCAAGATCAAAATCTTTAACTGGAATGGCCTTAATGATCTCTTCATCACGTTCAATCGGGATGAGGTTGGCCACGTGTTGTCCAAGATCCTTCCAACGAATATCAGGCAGCTCATGCACAGGGCAATATAAATAATTCCCTTTGCTCGTAAATAGTAGAAGGACATCCTTTGTATTCATCTCAAGCTGAGCAAAAAGACGGTCCGTTTCTTTCATTGCCAGGTCCTGTCCATTGGATGCGGCATATGATCGCTGGCTTGTTCGTTTCACATAGCCTTGCTTTGTAACGGTAACAATAACGTCTTCACTAGGAACCATGACTTCAAGATTGATTTTCAATTCTTCTATTTCAGCTTCAATTCTTGAACGGCGGTCATCGTTAAAGCGTTTCTTGACCTCTTTCAGTTCTTTTTTAATGACAGAAAGCAGTTTTTTCTCACTCGCTAAAATGCTTGTTAATTCCTCTATCTTTTTAGCCAATTCTTCAGCTTCATTTCTTAATGCTGTGATATCGGTATTTGTTAAGCGATATAGCTGCAAGGATACAATGGCTTCTGCCTGTAACTCAGAAAACGCATATTTGGCAATTAAATTATCCTTTGCATCGCGTTTATCCTTTGAAGCACGGATTGTGGCAATGACTTCATCCAAAATCGATAAAGCCTTCATTAATCCTTCTACAATATGCTGACGTTCCTTAGCTTTGTTCAGGTCGAACTCTGTTCTTTTCGTTACAACGTCTTTTTGATGCTCAATATATGCATCGAGCAATTGAAGCAGTCCCATTTGTTTTGGACGTTTATTGTGGATCGCAACCATATTAAAGTTGTAAGCAACTTGAAGGTCGCTATTTTTATATAAAAAGTATAAGACACCTTCTGCATCCGCGTCTTTTTTAAGTTCAATTACAATCCGGAGGCCTGTACGGTCTGTTTCATCACGGACTTCGGAAATTCCCTCAACTTTTCGGTCCAAACGGTACTCATCCATTTTTTTGACCAAGTTTGCCTTATTCACTTCATAAGGAATTTCTGTGATGACAATTTGCTGTTTGCCGCCGCGAATCTCTTCGATTTCTGCTTTCCCACGGATAATAATTTTTCCTTTACCAGTTTCATAGGCTTTTTTTATGCCGTCAATCCCTTGAATAATACCACCCGTCGGAAAATCAGGTCCTTTCACAACCGTCATTAATTCATCAACAGATACATCCGGCTTATCCATTCTCATGATTACACCGTCAATCACTTCGCCGAGTTGGTGAGGCGGAATTTCCGTGGCATATCCTGCGGAAATTCCTGTTGAGCCATTTACAAGCAAGTTAGGAAACATCGCCGGCAAAACAGTTGGTTCTTTAGAAGTATCATCAAAGTTCGGGATAAATTCTACCGTTTGTTTTTCGATATCGCGAAGAAGCTCGGCTGAAATCGCTGACAATCGCGCTTCCGTATAACGCATCGCTGCAGGCGGATCGCCATCCACGCTCCCGTTGTTTCCGTGCATTTCAATTAACACATTTCGCAGCTTCCAGTCCTGACTCATCCTGACCATTGCTTCATACACTGAGGAATCACCATGAGGGTGGTAATTACCTATCACATTACCAACTGTTTTCGCTGCTTTCCGAAATCCTTTATCATGTGTGTTGCCTTCCACGTGCATAGCATATAAAATTCTGCGCTGAACGGGTTTAAGACCGTCCCTGGCATCAGGGAGCGCGCGTTCTTGAATAATATACTTACTGTATCTTCCAAAACGGTCGCCAAGGACATCCTCTAAAGGCAGGTCTCGAAATTTTTCACTTGCACTCATCCTTCAGCTTCCTCCTCTGAGACCGTAATATTTTCATTTTCTAGAATGGTATCATCTTCTTCTAAACCGAAAGCTACATTACTTTCTATCCACTTACGGCGGGGCTCGACTTTGTCACCCATTAGTGTTGTCACACGTCGTTCCGCTCTTGCTGCATCATCAATTTTCACGCGAATTAGAGTCCGTGTTTCGGGATCCATAGTTGTTTCCCATAACTGGTCCGCGTTCATCTCTCCAAGTCCTTTGTAACGCTGAATAATATATCCTCGGCCCACTTTTTTTATGGCTGCCTGAAGTTCATCTTCATTCCAAGCGTATTCTATAATTTCATTTTTCCCTGTTCCTCTGCTGACTTTATAAAGCGGCGGAAGGGCAATAAAGACTTTTCCTGCTTCCAAAAGCGGCTTCATATATCGATAGAAGAAGGTAAGCAAAAGAACTTGGATATGGGCACCATCCGTATCGGCATCTGTCATGATAATGATTTTGTCGTAGTTAATATCATCCACATTAAAATCAGAGCCAACTCCGCCACCAATGGCGTGAATGATGGTATTGATCTCTTCATTTTTAAAAATGTCTGACAGTTTCGCTTTCTCCGTATTGATGACTTTTCCTCTTAATGGTAAAACAGCTTGGAATCTGCGATCTCGGCCCTGCTTGGCAGATCCTCCTGCAGAATCACCCTCTACAAGATAGAGCTCATTCCTTTGTGGATTTCTAGACTGTGCAGGTGTAAGTTTTCCTGAAAGAACTGTTTCCGAACGTTTTTTCTTTTTCCCGCTTCTTGCATCCTCACGTGCTTTTCTTGCAGCTTCCCGTGCTTGAAAAGCTTTAATGGCTTTTTTCACAAGAAGGGAGCTGATATCCGGATTTTCTACTAACAGGTAAGAAAGATGTTCGGAGACGACGGAGTCAACCGCAGATCTTGCTTCACTTGTCCCCAATTTACCCTTTGTTTGCCCTTCAAATTGAAGCAGTTCTTCCGGAATTCTGACAGAAATAATCGCTGATAACCCTTCACGTATATCAGCACCATCAAGGTTTTTATCTTTCTCCTTCAAGAAACCTGCTTTTCGGGCATAATCATTGAATACTCTTGTCAAAGCAGTTTTGGCACCTACTTCGTGCGTACCGCCATCTTTGGTGCGAACATTGTTGACAAACGAAAGAACATTTTCTGAATAGCCGTCATTAAATTGAAAGGCAAACTCTATTTCAATCCCGTTTTGGCTGCCTTCAAAGCTGACAACAGGGTGGAGAACATCTTTTTCTTCGTTTAAATATTCAACAAATGCTTCAATTCCGTTTTCAAAATGAAATTCTTCATGAAAATCATTACGCATATCAATTATTTCGATTTTTAAACCTTTTAACAAGAAGGCAGATTCCCTCAGCCGTTCACATAATGTTTCAAAGTTATAGGTTGTGGTTGAGAAAATCGTCGGATCCGGCTTGAAATGGATGGTTGTTCCAGTTTGATTGGTTTTCCCGATCTTCTCAAGTGTTGTGACCGGATTGCCTCCGTTCTCGAAACGTTGCTCATATATAAATCCGTCCCGCTTGATCGTGACGGTTAACCATTCTGATAACGCATTAACTACAGATGCACCGACGCCATGCAATCCGCCGCTCGTTTTATAACCGCCCTGCCCAAATTTCCCCCCAGCATGAAGCACTGTCAAAATAACCTCTGGTGTGGGTTTTCCCATTCTATGCATCCCAGTTGGCATTCCGCGGCCTTTATCTATGACACTTATGGAATTATCTTTGTGTATTTTTACAATGATGTGATCACCATATCCAGCGAGGACTTCATCGACAGAATTATCTACAATCTCATAAACAAGATGGTGCAGACCCCGCGAATCGGTGCTGCCAATATACATCCCAGGACGCTTTCTGACGGCTTCCAAGCCTTCTAGCACCTGTATGGCATCATCATTATAATCAAAAGCTTGCTGATTCCTTGCCACTAAAATTCCCCTTTCATTTCCTTCAAAAAGAAACAACTTCTATTTGCACATTCAAAATGTATGATTCAATATGAATGAGTAGGAAAGAACAAATGTTTGCTAATTCATTTTATCATATATTCTCGAAGCGTCTATGCTATATTTTAGCGATTTATTTCGATTTGGCAAATACCGAATTTAAAACAATCTCAAAATCAAACGGATTCACTAGAAAATTTTGGATAAAAACGAAAAAAAGCTGCATTATTTTGGCAGCTTTTCATCCAGATTTTTACTTCGTTAAAGCATGCATTACTTTAATACAACGATCCATGATCACGGTGAATCCTTTACCTTTTAATAATTCGTAAGCTTCTTCATTTACTAATCCCTGCTGTGCCCAAAAAACATCAGCATCTACCTCAAGAAATTCTTTAGCCACATCCAGCAATTGTTCGGAACGACGGAATACGTTAACAATGTCGATATGCCCTTCAATATCTTTTAATGAGGCTATAGCCTTTACACCAAGCGCTTCATCAATGACCGGATTGACAGGAATAATCTCATAGCCTGCCTGCTGCATTACTTTAGAAACTTGGTAAGAGGTTCGATCAGGTTTATTGCTTAAGCCAACGACGGCAATGCGTTTAGATTTTTTTAAAATAGCTCCAATTTCTTCAAGACTCGGGTTTTCGATTGCCATAACTTCACTCCTCAAGTATTTTACTTTATTTTACCTACAAAGTATAAAAATATAAAATAAAACATTTCCAGCGAAAGTTATTTGTTCGCTAGTGTTGCGGTAAATTCCTTTTCTATTAAGGTTGCTGCCTTTGGTACAGATAAACTGAATTTCGCTCCATTGCTGGTGTTTTCGACAGATACCATCCCGCTCATATTTTCCACTATCATTTTAGTCATATAAAGACCGAAACCAGTACCTTGAGGCTTGGTTGTAAAATAAGGATCAAATATTTTTTGAAGGAGTGATGGTTCAATCCCGCCCGCATTATCAATAAATTCTGCTGATACGAATTTTTCCGATTCGGATAATTTAATTATTAGTTTACGATTATTGATCGTATTGGCCACAAAAGCATCCCTGGCATTTGAAAGGATATTGAGAACCACAAGCCCGTATTCATTTGGATAGCCATAAGCGATTTGCTGGCCGCCAAATTTAAATTCTACTTGAATCCCATGTTTTTTTAAGCTAATTGAAAAGATGGACAATGCCTCTACAATCGAATCTCCTACAGAAAAAGCACTTTTTTCCTTATTCGGTTTGTAAAATCTGCGAAAATCATTGATGGTCTGAGACATATTTTTTATGATAACCATTCCTTCTCTCGTAAATTGATCGATATAATGGTCATCAATTTCACCAAATTCCAATGCCTCCCTTACATCTTGAAGCAACAGTGTCAAATTGTTTAAAGGCTGACGCCATTGATGACTGATATTCGCCACCATTTCTCCCATCGCCGCAAGCCTTGAGTGCTGAATAAGGATCTGGTCTTTTTCTTTATTCTTGATTATTTCCTCTTGCAGCTGCTTTTCTAAAATTCTGCTCAGATTTTCATATTTTTCGGCAAGATCACGATAATATTTTTCATTCTCACTTAGTTTCATTTTCATTCGCTCCCTTTAATTCCATTTGGGCAATTAAAAGATAAACCGACTCATACAGTGAATTTTATGGCCGGTTTCCAAATATAGTATTTTTATTCCTAGAACTATTATATTTGTTCGCGGTTTATTCTTCTATATACGTAACAAATGGTTTGAAAATTCTCCATATATTTGTAAAGAAAAAGCCGTTTAAAATTCAAAAAGGCTGGATCTTTCACCAGCCTTTTTTGGCCGATAGGAAAACTTTCCTATCAGGCATAAGGGCAACTACGCCTCTGTCTTCGCCCTGTCGGGCTCGCCAATCGGCGAGTTTTCTTTATTCGAATATTATTTTTTTGCCATATTTTTATCTGTTTCTGGGGTTAATGCTGTCCATGCTGTTTGGTCGCCAAAATTTCTTGACCAGCTGGCCACTCCTGCCAGATGATATTTTTCAGCTAATTGCACACGTTTGGTTAAAGACATCTCATCTTCCAACCATATTTTATAAGTGGTATCTTCGTTTGGCGCAGAATATTGTGCATAGTTTTGTCCGCTTTGCTTGTCGTAAGTTGGCACGATCCCTTTTGATGCAAGCCATGATTTTGCCGTATCCATCGAAACTGCTTTTGATGTTATATGAACGGAACCATCGGGATTGGTTTGTTCCTTCCAAAGCCTTGAAAACAAGGGAACACCAAGTACTAGTTTTTCTTTAGGTACCTCGGTGAGTAAATTTTTCAAATTGCTTTCCACCCACGGAAGACTTGCAACACTTCCTTCGCCTGTAACAGCACTTGTGTGTTCATCATAAGCCATGACAATAAGATAATCAGCAATTTGTGAAAGCTTTGACCGTTCATAAAAAGACGACCATTTATTATGATCTCCTGAAGGGAACGTAATGTCCATCGATACAATTAATCCTGCAGCATGGAAATAAGGAGCCGCCTCCTTTACAAGCTGGGTAACAAGCTGTCCATCTTCCTCATTCACATTTTCGATATCAAAGTTGATGCCTTGTATTTGATATTGCTTACTACAACGAAGCAACTGCCTGATAATGTTCTGACGGTTTTCAAAGTTTTTCAATGTTTGAAAAGTGAGTCCTGGGTCAAACGAATTGGAGAACGCTCCCCATACTTGATAGCCTTTTTGATGAGCCCATTTGCTATATTGCAATGAAGCCTTGTTCTTGATTGCTCCTTTTTCACTAGCCAGTGAAAACCATGTGGGTGAAACAACATTGATGCCTGGCATAACCGGCAGGGTGGATGATGCTGGAGTTTTCGTATATACGGCTTCCCAAGTCAAGTTAAGTGGTCCATTTATTTTCGGCAGTGAATATGTTACAGATGTTTGTGCAATATTGATTTTTACTTTATCTTCCGTTTTCACATAATCTTTTTTAATATAACCGCCGATTCCATTTGCTTTCCTGACGAAATAATATCCATCCTTTTCTCTCTCAATAAAAACAGGTTCATGATTACTTGTCTCTGCAGTATATGGTGTTCGAACACTAGCACTTGTTCTTAGTCTAAGCCAATCCGCTTTAGCACTGTCAGCTGCTATTGTCCCATTCGTGTATTCCTCTCCAGCTCTTTGGATCCATACAGCATGGCTCTCTGGTAGCCTTTTATACTGAACAGGGTAAATCGAAAGCAGCAAATCTAATTCCGCAAAAACATCTCCGTCTTTTGTAATTATCGGTGCTTGCTGTATTTTCTTCTGCTTCCCATTTACATAGTACTTTAAAGAATTAAGAGGCAATTGCACAACCTTATCATTACTAGTAATAATAATGGATTTTGATTGTTCGTCCATTATAACGGAATTGTCTAAATCCTTTTTTAAAAAGCTCAAGGGAATGTAAACTTTATTCTTCTCGATTAAAGCATTTCCCTGTTGAGCCCCTTTATAAATAATTGGATTCAAACCATGAAAATACACAGTTTTCTCAGTTGATGCGAACGGATAAAATAAAAAAAAGATCGCAGAAATAACCAGAATAAAGGCAGCGATCAATCCAAAAAATATTCCTTTTGCTGATAAACGCCGTTTTTTTGATAATTCTATTTGTACCATTAAACTTCCTCCCTTTTTCTATCCTAAAATATCTTATTGGAATTGGAAAGAGATTTTTCTCCTATCTCCGTTTGGTTCTTCAATTTAAAGGATAGAAAAAGTATAATGGTGTTTTTTCGTGTTTCCATGGTAAAATAGATACTGGATCTTTCTATTAAAAGGAGAATACGTTAATGATTCAAATAATTATCATCTTGGTTCTGGCTTATTTACTTGGTTCCATACCTTCGGGTTTAATTATTGGAAAGGCATTTTATAATACCGATATACGCCAGCATGGCAGCGGCAATTTAGGTGGAACCAATACATTTCGAACCCTTGGTGTAAAAGCGGGATTGGCCGTAACCCTTTCCGATATTTTAAAAGGAACATTAGCAGCAGCATTACCTATGATTTTTCACCAAGATCTGATTCCATTGGTACCAGGAATATTAGCCGTTATTGGTCATATTTACCCTATCTTTGCAGGATTTCGCGGTGGAAAAGCTGTTGCAACTTCCGGTGGAGTAATCTTGTTCTGTGCACCACTATTATTTATTACGGTCATAATTGCCTTCTTTATTTGCCTGTACATATCAAAATATGTTTCTCTATCATCTATGGTAGCAGGTGTTGTTGGCATCCTATATGTCATCGTTATGGGTTTTATCCAGAATTTTAATATCCCTTTGCTCGTTACGATCATTCTGTTGACGTCGTTCGTCTTCTATCGCCACAGGGCAAATATTAAGAGAATCATGAATAAAACAGAACCAAAGATTAAATGGCTATAAAGGAACCTCGTGTTCCTTTTTTTCATGAAACTTTCATAATTCTGCCAGCTATTTCGTAGTATTTAGAGTACAATGTACTTATAAATATTACCAATCGTTGGAGGGGATTATCGTGCAAAAGATCGGACATGAATATATATTTTCAACTGAATTAACTAAAAGTACTGATATAAATGAGTTTATCATCGAATTTTATTGCGAGAACGAATCCGAAGAATCTCCAGTAAAGGTAACAAGAAATTTCGACGAACTGCTTGATTTTTTTGAAGAACTGGATTTGAACTAACGAAAAATTATATAAAAAGCGGAGTTTCATAAAAACTCCGCCTTTTTTACCATATATGATGCAACAGCCCTTCTTCTTTCAGGATCTCGATTTGTTTTTTACCAAGTAAATCAAAGTGAGAATATCCGTCTGCCCGGTGATGGATCCATTCCTTACGTAATCCGTATTTTTGCCCCCAGGCTGCCAGTTTTTCTAGGTTGCTACAGCCAACCTTTGTAACTGATTTACTCTCTGGAAATCGATCATCAAGCCAATAATGAGTTAAAAAGGCGATCTCACCGCGATCAATTTTCATTTTCCACTCGACTAAATCTTGTTTCCTTATCCCGAAAGCCACCTTAACACCTTCATTCCAATTCAAATTGAGCTTCTATTTTTTCTTTATTTCTTCATATTTTAAATACCATTCCGGGAATGCCTTTTTAAATGATGCCGGCCTAAAATTATCTTTTTTCACGATAATATGTGTGGAAGAGCCTTCTGCACATAATTCATCATTTCCGTTTAATATTTGATATCCATAAATTGTTTTGATTCCATCATTGTGGTCTACCCATGTATGGACATAGGCCTTGTCTCCATAACGGAGAGGTTTTCTATAGGTAACCTGAATATCATAAACTGGTGCAAAATATCCAGAATCTTCCATTCCAACATAACTAAATCCTAAATCCTCAATCAAACCGGTTCTGCCTAATTCAAAGAATTTTAAATAATTGGCATGATAGATCACGCCCATCATGTCAGTATCTGCGTAATATAAATGAATTTCTCTTGTAGAAACAAAATGATTGTCCATTTTCAGCTAATCCTTTCAATCTAATTTCAATTGTTTATTAAAAACAGCATATACGTCATCTGTATCGAGGTAGATAGCTTTTTCATCTAAAGCGTCATTGTCGGAAAGAGTCATAAGCCTTGCTGCTTGTACTTGTATCAATTCATCCACCGTATTTGTAGCAAAACGACCATTGCCGCTAAAACTCTCAGAGTTCAATAGCCTCTTTAGCAATTCATTTGCCTCTTCTGTGAGCTTGTATTGATAGCTTTCAGCATAGGAATTCATAATTTCGAGCAATTCCTCGGATGGATAATCAGGAAAGAAAAAGAACTTTTTAAATCTTGAACGCAATCCAGGGTTACTTTCTAGGAGTTCGTCCATTTGGTCAGGATAGCCCGCAAGCACCACTACCAAGTTTTCATTATGCCTTGTCATCTCATCAACTAGAGTATCGATGACTTCTTTTCCAAAATCACCTGCACTCTGGCTTAGAAGAGAATATGCTTCATCAATGAATAAAACTCCGCCAAGGGCCTCCCTGATTTTTTTCTTTGTTTTAATAGCCGATTGCCCCACATATCCTGCTACAAAGTCTGCTCTGCTTGTAACAATTAAGTGGCCTCTTTTTAAAATACCGCACTCCTTAAGAAGCTTCGCATAGATTTTTGCGACTGTTGTTTTACCTGTCCCAGGATTACCGGTAAAAACAGAATGAAGTTGTATGGGGACTGGCGGCAAACCTTTATTCCTTCTAAATTGCTGTATTTTTACAAAGGAAATCAGTTTTTGCATTTCTGCTTTTAATGCTTCCATCCCAATTAAATTTTCCAGGAGGTCATTTGGTGATTCATCACGATCCACATGCTGTATTTGAAAATCTTCTTTATTTAAAAGCATATAATGAATGATTGCTTTTGGGTCAGTCCCTTGTACAGTAGAGCCCTTTCTAAAAATAGCCTCTAAAATGATATTAGACACGGTTCTGGCATTACCAAAGGTGTCATCAACTTGCTCACGCTCTAAGCGATGAGCAATTTCAATTTTTGCATCATCTGTAAGGAAATAATCGTTATCTTGCGCTGCCTTCTCCGCAATTTGAATTAATTCCTCCATCGAATAATTTTCCAAATGGATCATATTCGACTGTGGAAAACGGCTTCGTAAGCCGGGGTTGGCCTGTAAAAATATACGCATTTCCTCAGGATATCCAGCCAATATCACCGCAAATTTACCGCCAAATTCTTTCCCTGTCATCAAAGAGACAAGAGTGTCAATAGCGGTTTGGCCATAATCATTTCCGGACTGACCTTCCCGTTTTAAGCTATACGCCTCATCAATAAACAAAACGCCTCCAACTGAGCGTTCGACGACTGACCGGACGTTTTCCTCTGTCTGACCCACAAAAGAACCGACTAAATGGGAACGGTCTGCCTCAATCACTTCTTCACGTGGAAGTACACCAAGCTCATGATAGATTTTGGCCATTAATCTGGCGATTGTCGTTTTCCCGGTCCCCGGATTTCCGGTCAGAATCATGTTGAGACTTAATTCATCTTTCATTTTGAAGCCAAGTTCTTTTCTTTGCTTCTGATATTTTAGAAACTGATAGAAATCATGTACCCGGTTTTTCACTAAATCCATGCCAATTAACATATTTAGTTCATCAAGTGCATGATTCTCAGGTTCAACCTTCGGCTCCTTATCAGAAAAGATCTCCAGCCATTTATGTTTGATTTCTTCCACATTCGTTAAACACAGCTTTAAATTGTCTAAATAAGTTGAGGTATGGAATACCCCAATAATGGATTGTTCATATTCTTCAACTGCTTTTAATAAACTTGCAGTTGCTTCAATGGCATCACGTAATAGTTCATAAAGATCTTGGTATTTATTGAACAAAGCCTGATCGGCAATGGTTGAGGCCAAATTGCTTTTCGTTTGTAAGTCCTCCAATGGTTCTTCGGAAGTATTCAAAAAGTCTTGGCAAATTTTTATATATTGCTCTGCCATTTTCTTTTTGGCTGTGCGATTATCCGTTTCCCTCATAGGAGGAAATGATAGCTTTGCCATAAATCCTCTGAATTTTTTCCAATCGGAATGGAGAGATATTTCTTTTGCCATTCGATTACTGGGATCTAATTTTAATGCATTTTCAAGCCAAATTTCAGCTACATGGTCACGGGAAATTCGTTTGATTCGCGATTGCGAAGCAATGGTAAAAAGTCTGGAAAGTCTCGATGGATCAGATTCCTCACTTAAGGCAATGATTAATTGATTTTCATTTGCAATCGTTCCATATTCCCTAAGCTCTTTTTCCCACATTAAAATATTGTCAATTTCCGGTTGATTAACTTGTTGGGTCATTTCATCACTTCTTCTGTAAAAAATTCTCTTTCATCTTACCATATGCCTCTTGCATTTACGAAATATAAGGCATTAAAAAAGAATCAGTTCAAAACGAACTGATCCCACTCAACATTTATTATTTACTTCGATTTGCCTCGTCTTTAATCTCAGAACGGAAAGAATCAATACTTTCCCTTCTGCGGTCGTTTTTCGCTTCAATTTGCTGGCGCTGTTCTTCACTATCCGTGTACCTTAGTGATTCTTCGGCAGCCTCCATATTTTCAATCGTATGATGTATCATGGACTGCAATTTTTCCACATTATCGCTGCGATCATCTGGTTTTGGTTTATTGGGATAGTTCATGTTATGACCTCCTAAAGGTGTATTTGATACACATTTAGTTTGTAACGAAGGATAAAAAATATCACAAAAATTTTTCGCTCAAAAAGACCCAGGTTTTGTAAGCCTGGGTCCCCCAATTTTTATTATTCGCCTTTCGTTTGCATCACTTGTGCGTGTTCGCCGGATTTATCCTGCATTTGCTTTCCTTTATTACCACCGAAGCTTCTCGGTTGTGTACCAATGTGAGTTGGTCTAAATCGTTTTGTTTGATATCCTTTTCCCATATCTCATCCCTCCTTATGTACATTTTGTCCATTAAGGAATGTAAACATGATTGGTAATCAATGTGATTACTCTGCCTTTCCCAAACGCTTTTCCTCAAGGCGCTGTTCAATTTTTTCCATTGCAGCACGATCCTTCAAAAGTTGTGATTTATTTTCAGATACAAGTTCTGCGAACGAACGTTTTCTTGGTTTTCTCATCATTATCACCTTCCTTATGACTTATTGTAACAGTTATTATTTCCGGAAACGCTTGCAATTATTACAACTTTTTGAAAATTTAATCGTGTCTTAAAAATTAGACGCTGTTATATTGGACTATAGATTTCCGTTACAATCAGCATAGGATAGCCAATAAAGAAAACTCGCGATTGGCGAATTCGTTAGGCGTAGTTGCGGCTTATGCCTAATAGGAAAGCTTATTGGAAAATAAAAAAAGACAGTGGCTTGGCCAATGTCTTTCCTATTTTAAAATGCTCATATTATCGTTCATATCGGCAAGCTTCATTTGACCGACAATTTTATTCTGAATAATGCCATTGCTGTCAATAAAATAAGTAGTGGGAATGGAGATGATTTGATAAGTTCCATTTACCTTATCATCCGTGTCAAGAAGGATCGGGAAAGTAATTTTATTTTCCTTTACAAAACCCTTTACATCCAATTGCGGATCAATATTAACTGAAAGGATCGCTGTATTATTACCCGCTGTTTTGTAAAACTGCTCAATTTCCGGCATTTCCGCTTTACATGGCGGGCACCAAGTGGCCCAAAAATTTAACATGACTTTCTTGCCTTTTAAGCTGGATAATTTCACTGTTTCACCGGTTAACGTTTTTAATTCAAAATCAGGCGCCTTTGCTCCGATTTCTAAACTGTTTTTTTGAGCAAGGCTGTGCTTTGATGCGGCATCGGGTTTTTCTTTGTTTTTATCCATGGCCTGTACTATCGCTACTGTCAGCAGGCTAATTAATACTACTGAAGCAAGAACCTTTTTGAACAACCCGGAGTCCTCCTTTAATCGATGTTCTGCTATATCGATTTTACACTATAAACCCAGTTATTACAAAATGTGCATTTGCTAATTTCGTGAACTGATCGGAATAAGAATTCACACATTTACTTCCATTTAAAATAGTTTCCGAAGCTCCCCGAGTAAGTTTTTGGTTACCTTTTCAGCTATTAAGTCCAAGTCCTCTTCAGATAAAGAACGATTGGCACTTGGCGAAAACTTCTGAGCGTGAATACCTTCGGGTGTTATCACTCCCTTTGGTGATTCACCTTTTATACCCATTTGTGTCTTCATCCGGACCAACGTTTCAACATGCTTCTGCGATAGTTCTCTGTCCCCATTTAGCTGTTTGGCAATCCAATTAATTTTCGCTGTAAACTCCAAAGATTCCATTAAATAATAGGCATGATCTAAATCTTTGCCCCATGTTAGCGCTCCATGATTTTCAAGCAGCACACCTTGATGGTTTTGTACATATCTTTTTACTGCATTTGGTATTTCGTTTGTTGAGGGTGTTCCATATTCTGCCACAGGAATTGTACCAAGAAAGACAACAGATTCTGGCATAATGGCTTGATCTAATGGTATTCCGGCAATGGCAAATGCGGTTGAAAATGGCGGGTGAACATGGACACATGCTTGTACGTCATGACGGTTCTCATATACAGCAAAATGCATCTTCATTTCTGAAGAAGGTTTGTAGTTTCCTTCAAGCACTGTCCCATTCTCATCTATTTTAATAATCATCTCGGGAGTCATGCTGCCTTTACTAACTCCTGTAGGTGTAATAAGAAATTCATGATCGTGTAAGCGGATGGATATATTGCCATCATTAGCTGCGACAAAGCCTTTATCATAAAGCTTTTTTCCAATTTCACAAATATGATTTTTTAAATTAATTTCTGAATTCATGAAATCAAGCCTTTCCTTAAACGTTGCATTAAAAAACTTAGCTGTTATTGATCAATATGTTGCTTTCACTTTTTCTAAGCTTTAAAAAGTTTCGGAAGTGCTTCCTGGTAATTTCCTTTAATAATTCCCTTTTCGGTTATAATAGCAGTAATTAATTCATTTGGGGTCACATCAAATGCAGGATTGAATACCTTTACACCTTCAGGTGCGGTTCTTTTCCCAAATCCTTCAGTGATTTCTGCTGCATCCCGCTCCTCAATTGGTATGTCAGACCCCGTTTTTGTTTCAAGATCAATAGTTGACAATGGGGCTGCAACATAGAATGGAATATTATGTGCCTTTGCAAGCAATGCAACACCATACGTACCGATTTTATTGGCCACATCACCGTTTGCAGCAACACGGTCACACCCTACAATAACAGCTTGGACCCATCCTTTTTGCATAACCATTGCCGCCATATTATCCGTTATTAACGTAACATCTATACCTGCCTGCATAAGCTCCCATGCAGTAAGACGTGCCCCCTGCAATAGCGGACGAGTTTCGTCGGCAAACACTTTGATATCCCAACCCTGTTCTTTGGCTAAATAAAGAGGTGCTAAAGCAGTTCCATATCTTGCTGTTGCGATTCCCCCTGCATTGCAATGTGTAAGAATGCCCATTCCATCTTTTAAAAGGGTTAAGGCATGCGCTCCAATTGATCGGCAAACTTCTTCATCTTCATTGCGAATGATATGAGCTTCTTCTACAAGGGCTTCCTTTATTTTAAATACTGATTTTGTCTTTTCTCTTTGTACCCGCTCTTCCATCCGTTTTAATGCCCAGAATAAATTAACAGCCGTCGGCCTAGATGTTGCTAAATAATGTGATTGTTTTTTAAAAAAAGCATAAAACTCATCAAAAGAATTTTCAGGTGCATTTTGAATACCGACGACTAAACCGTAGGCCGCTGCGATTCCAATTGCTGGCGCACCACGTACTTTTAATTGTTTAATGGCGTCCCACGCATCTTCTATTTTGGTTATTTCAATGAACTCTGTCATATTAGGAATTTTGGTTTGATCCAATATCTTTAATACCCCATTGTCATAAGACACTGACTGCAAGTATGTATTTTCCATTTCATATCATCCCCTTAAGTATGTAAATAGCTATAGCTGCCAATGTTATTGTATCAATATTCAAGATAGTTGCAATACATTCAAATACAATCTAAAAAATTTACATGGTAAAATCCATCAACTATAGAGCACATACAAATGAAGAACTTCAGATTGAGAAATTTAAAGTTTATTGCCAGATTGGCGAAGTCTAAAAAGATGAATACAGTACGTTTATCATTAACATCCTATCTGTAAAAAACCCATGCCAGAAAGGCATGGGTTTTGAAATAATAAATCAAATATTTATGCTTGTAATTTTTCACGAAGTACCATTTGAAGGATACCGCCATGACGGTAGTAGTCGATTTCTACTTCAGAGTCGAAACGTACCAATACTTCGAATTCTTTTTTGTTACCAGCTTCATCAGTGACTGTCACTTTTAGAAGATCACGTGGTTTTACGTTTTCGTCAACTTGAACTTCAAAAGTTTCTTTTCCCGTTAAACCAAGTGTTTCAGCGCTTTCGCCTTCTTTAAATTGAAGTGGAAGAACACCCATTAACACTAGGTTTGAACGGTGGATACGCTCGAAGCTTTCAGCAAGAACTGTTTTGATGCCTAATAGATTTGTACCTTTTGCAGCCCAGTCGCGTGAAGAGCCCATGCCGTAATCTTTGCCGGCAAGAACCATTAAACCAGTGCCATTTTCTTTGTACTTCATGCAAGCATCGTAAATAGACATTACTTCACCAGTTGGCCAGTAAGTTGTAAAGCCGCCTTCTGTACCTGGTGCAATTTGGTTGCGAATGCGAATGTTCGCAAAAGTACCGCGCATCATAACTTCATGGTTACCGCGGCGGGATCCATAAGAGTTAAAGTCGCGTGGCTCTACGCCTTTTTCTAATAAATATTTTCCAGCTGGTGTGTTTTTGCCGATTGCTCCAGCAGGTGAAATGTGGTCAGTTGTTACAGAATCACCGAATTTACCTACAACACGAAGTCCATTTAATGGTGAAACAGTTCCTGGTTCTTTTGATAAACCTTCAAAGAACGGAGGATTTTGGATATAAGTAGAATCTTCGTCCCAAGTGTATAATGGCTCATTGCTTGTTTTGATTTCGTTCCAACGCTCGTTATCACCAAATACATTTTCATATTCTTTGCGGAATAACTCAGGTGTAACTGTACGTTTTACGACATCATTTACTTCAGCAGTAGATGGCCAAATATCTTTAAAGAATACATCGTTTCCATCTTTATCTTTACCAATTGGTTCGTTTGCAAAGTCAACGTTCACAGTACCCGCTAATGCATAAGTTACAACAAGCGGTGGTGATGCAAGATAGTTGGCTTTAACAAGCGGATGGATACGTCCTTCAAAGTTACGGTTACCTGAAAGAACAGATGTAACTAATAAATCATTTTCAGCAATTGTTTTTTCGATTTCTTCTTTTAATGGACCAGAGTTCCCGATACATGTTGTACATCCATAACCTACAAGATTGAAGCCGATTTGTTCAAGGTATGGAAGTAAACCAGAATCGCGAAGATAGCCAGTAACTACTTTTGACCCTGGAGCCAATGAAGTTTTCACAAACTTAGGTACATGCATACCTAGTTCAACCGCTTTTTTCGCTACAAGTCCTGCTGCTACAAGAACATATGGATTGGAAGTATTAGTACAGCTTGTAATAGACGCAATAGCAACTGCACCCGTTTTAATTTCAGCTTCTTCACCATTGTTAAAATTAATGGAAGCCGATTTCTCTAGTTCATCAGCTTGTAAACCAAAGCCTTGATTTCCTTGAGGAGCTGAAACAGCTTTAACGAATTCTTCTTTCATTTTTGAAAGAGGAATAAGGTCTTGTGGACGTTTAGGTCCGGAAAGGTTAGCTTCAATCTCAGCAAGGTTAATTTCAATCACGCTTGTATAAACTGGTTCATCTGAAGGACTGAAGAATAATCCATTTGCTTTGCAATATTGTTCCACAACTTGGATTTGATCTTCATCACGGCCAGTTAAACGCATATAATCTAAGGATTCACCATCAATAGGGAAGAATCCACATGTAGCGCCATATTCAGGTGCCATGTTGGCAATCGTTGCACGATCAGCAAGTGGAAGTGTTGATACACCAGGTCCAAAATATTCTACAAATTTACCTACTACCCCATGCTTACGAAGTACTTGAGTCACTTTTAAAGCAAGGTCAGTTGCTGTTGCGCCATTTGGAAGTTCACCAATTAATTTAACACCAACAACTTCTGGAACAGGGAAATAAGATGGCTGTCCAAGCATACCTGCTTCTGCTTCAATTCCGCCTACGCCCCAACCTAGTACGCCAAGACCGTTAATCATAGTTGTATGGGAGTCAGTACCTACTAAAGTATCAGGATATGCTTCAAGCTCTCCATCCACTTCTGCAACGTGTACTACATCCGCTAAATATTCAAGGTTAACTTGGTGAACGATACCAGTTGCTGGCGGAACAGCACGATAGTTATTAAATGCTTTTTGTGCCCAACTTAAGAATTGGTAACGTTCTGCATTGCGTTCGAATTCTAAATCCATATTTACTTTTAATGCATTTTCGTTGCCATATGCATCAACCTGTACAGAGTGGTCAATAACAAGGTCAACCGTTTTTTCAGGGTTGATTTTATCTGGGTCGCCGCCAAGGTCAGCCATTGCTTTTCTTAAAGAAGCAAGGTCAACGACAGCTGGAACACCAGTAAAGTCTTGCAGGATTACGCGGGATGGTTTAAATGGAACATCTACTTCTTTAAGCTCAGATGTGCCCCATTTTGCCAAATTTTCAACATGCTCTTTTGTAATGACGCGGCCATCATATTGTCGTAATACAGATTCAAGTAACACTTTAATGGAATATGGCAATTTGGACACGTTGCCAATGCCAGCTTCTTCGAGTGCTTTTAAACGATAATAGGTATAACGTTTGCCAGCAGCTTCAAAGGAAGAACGTGAATTAAAAACATCATTTTTCACCATTAAAAATCCCCCTTATTCGTCATGAACTTTCAAATTACGAAAAGATAAAAAGTTAGAATTCCCATCCATCTTTACTTTTCTCACAATCCAATCTTAATACAACCGGTTACATAAGTAAATTACAAGAAAGTTATTGTGATTGATAAGTTTTTCTTATCGCTTTTATGTAATTTGTTTGGCATTTTCCGAAAATCTTAATGGAATCTGCGCGAAAATCTGGATGAGAATGTTAGGTATTACCCCTTTATTATGGCAAAAAAACTTTTATTTGTCATTTATTTAGTTTGTCTAGGAAAGAATAAAATTATGAGGAGGTGATGGTGATGTCTAAACCCAAGTCGAATCATGTAATACCAGGAGCAAATGCAGCAAAATCACAGGGAATCGGGGCAGGATACAATGAAGAAATGGGCAATGAAAAATTGACCGCAATGGAAAAAGTGAACAATAAAAAGCGCAAGAAAAATCAATAATAAAGAAGATTTCCACTAGTCAGGCTTTAAAGATGAAATGGTTCTATTGTTGATGGAAAATCGACTGAAATAAAAGCGGGGTGAGTCCCCTCTCCCGCTTTTATTTGAATCTAGTTAATGTACTTGATTTACTTCGTTCACCATGTTTCTTAAATCTTGTTGAAACTGCTCTAACTGCGCTCTTTGCTTTTCAGATGCAACTTCCAGGGCATTTTCTATTTGTTGATAGGCTTCATTTACCTCGTCTTTTAAGTGTTTAAGCTGATGACCGTAACTGGCACTGTCACTTACAATGGTTTCAAAAAGGCCTTGGGCGTTTTCATAGCCTTGCTGGGCTGCTTGGAATGCCTGTTGTTTATCCTTATGATAAGGAAATTTATCCATATTCTCTTCCTCCTTTAGTCGTATAACATATAAAATGCACTGAAAAACCAAAAAATATTCGGCATAAAAAGACTTGTTCATTGCATCCTAAAAATGAGGAGGGATGAAGCATGAATAAAAATGACAGCAAAGATATGCGCAAAAATGCTCCAAAACAATCTGGTCAGCCGGAACCATTAAGTGGTTCTAAAAAAGTGAAGAACCGCAACCATACACGAGCTAAGCATAATTCCCATCATGATATGTAAGTTATGTATAAATTGGAAACCTAAAGATAGGGTTAAAAAATCCGCTTCAGCTTTACGCCGGAGCGGATCAATTCAATTCAATTTAACTTGGCATGGACCATCAAACAAATTGAGACTCATCATCTTATAAACCGGACCGTATATCAATGATAAATTCCTCCTTTTAGCCTCTCCTGGTAATGTCGTGTTATATCCCCTAATTTTTCTCCAGTTAAAACTTGATGTCTTAGGTTATTACCTTTTGCATTATTCCTCCCTCTCTTGATTGAGGTCATAAAACATTTTTATCTCGTAGCTGCTAGTCCTTTCCAATTGGCTGGTAACAAAATTTCGGGCCCAAACGTCTAATTCTTCGAATGAGATTAATAAATTTTCGATCGTCGGGATATTGCGAATGGTTTTTTTTCACGGGCATAATCTAATAGTGTACCCTCCAATACAGCAAGAGTCCTCCAATCTACTGGAACCCCATTGACTAACTGAAGTCTTTTATTACGGTCGATCATACCGTTTTTTCAGTGATAATTTTGGATTGCGGATCACTCAATAGTTTATCCACTAAAAGTAACAACGTCTGCCCCTTCTTCAATAACCTCTTTTACAACCGATTCATCACCAATGCTGTACTTTCTAACTACAATTAAAGCGATACTGCCAGACCTTCGTTAAAAATGACATTTTTATCTTGCCCCGTTAATTCAATCAGTTCTACAGTTTTAGTAAAGCCCATTATTTTAAAATGAATCGCATGATTTCATGATAATCGCCGTTTCAAAAGTATTAGCTCTTTCATAATCATATAAATGAGTTTTGTTGGTTGTCCCTACTTTCCTCACATTTCGCACCATTTTTTTCCATAATGGAAGGAAAACGAAATAATCCTCCTATTTCAACCAGCTGCCCTCTAGAAACATTAACATTCCTAGGTTTGTCCCCTTGCCAATTATCATTTATATGTTCAACTGTCCTTTTTAATTAATTGGTTAATTGGGAACATCAAAACGGCTATTATCCAAAAGTGCCGAAAAATGAGGATGGTTTTGCAATTCGTGTACAGTTGGAATAGAACGTATGGTTTCTTTCATAATACAGTCTTCTTTATATTCCTTCGTTTGACCTAATATAACATTTTTTCACCTTTTAATACTGATTGAATAGAATGGAACGAGCAAGGGGGAAAAGAAATGAAAAGGAAAAAAGCTCATCAAAATTTCTCCGTTGATTTTGAACAAGTGGATAAGTGGCTAAAAGATTATTTTCTGGACCCATACACGACACATTGTGATCTTACACAATTTAGAATAGATTTATATGAAACGGACGATGATTGGATCGTTGAAGCTGTTTTAAATGAATATAAAAGTTCTGATATTACCGTGAAAGTTGAAAACAAGAAGCTATTAATTTATGCCCAGAAAATTGGAAGCACAACTTCTGCTCCTTGCCAAAAACGCTTTCGAATCATTGACTTCCCCTTTCCAATTATTAATCACCATGTAAACGCTTCATTTGAAAACGGGATTCTAGAAATTTTCATTTCAAAAACAGAACAGGGAATCGGAAAAGATCGTTATATCACATTGCCTTAGTTCATTCTTTCTTACATTCCAGTTTACATAACATTGTTACTGGTAACAGCCCCCCCGGATTAGGGAGGCTTTTATTTATTTTGATTCAGTTATTTTAATCATTTCATCTAGATCAGGACAATGTACAAAAAATACAGCGAAGCTCCATTTGGAAGCCTCGCTGTTATTTTTTAACTAGATATCTTCATTTCTAATTTCGGACGTAATTTTTCAATCATATCCTTGGTCATTTTGTCTAGATCATATTCCACTTTAAAGTCCCACTCCTCTTTTGCAGCAGATGGATCAATAGAATTTGGCCAGCTTTCCGCAATTTTTTGGCGGGCAGGGTCTACATTATATGAGAGTTTAAATCCAGGGATATACTTGGCAATACTTGCAGAAATTTCTTCTGGATCAAAGCTCATCGCTGTCACATTGAATGAATTCCTGTGAACTAATTTGTTCGGATCTGCCTCCATTAAGTCTATAATGGCGTTTAAGGCGTCTGGCATATACATCATATCCATAAAGGTCCCTTTATCAATATATGAGGTATATTTCCCGTTTTTAATGGCTTCATAATAAATCTCAACCGCATAATCTGTTGTTCCGCCGCCTGGCAGGGCCACATAGGATATAAGCCCAGGGAACCTCAAGCCTCGAGTATCCACCCCAAATTTATGATAGTAATAATCAGATAATAACTCACCCGCCACTTTGTTAACCCCATACATGGTGGTGGGACGCATAATGGTATCCTGAGGAGTATGATCCTTTGGAGTGGATGGTCCAAATGCTCCGATTGAGCTAGGTGTAAAAAATTGTGCATTTACTTCTCTAGCTGTTTCAAGAGCGTTTAAAAGTCCTCCCATATTTAAATTCCAGGCAAAAACCGGTTTTGCTTCTGCCGTTGCTGATAAAAGGGCGGCCAAGTGCAAAACCGTGTCAATGTTGTGCTTTTGGGCAACTTCGCCCATTCTTTTTAAATCGGTAACATCCACGACTTCAAACGGTCCGCTTTGAGCTGCTTCGCTGTCATTCTTTTTAATATCTGTTGCAATAACGTTATCTGCTCCATAGATGTCTCTAAGTTTTAAGGTTAATTCTGAACCAATTTGCCCTAGAGCACCCGTTATTAAAATCCGCTTCATGTTATTCCCCGTCCTCTTTTGTTTAAGCTTTGTACAACTTTGCCTGTTGATTATCGCTCCAATCATGTAGTGAAAAAATCAACAATGGAAATAAATGGACATTAGGTTAAATAATACCCATTTCCTTTCCGACTTTTTCATAGATGGAAATCGCTTGATCAAGCATTTCTTTTGTATGAGCAGCTGTCGGCATGTTCCGAACACGGCCTGCTCCCTTTGGAACTGTTGGGAATACAATTGCCTTTGCATATACTCCCTCTTCATTAAGACGTCTGCTAAATTGCTGTGTTAATGTTTCATCGCCAATAATACATGGTGTGATTGGTGTTTCGCTTTTTCCAATATTAAAACCTAGATCTTTTAATCCTTTTTTTAGATAATTCCCATTTTCCCAAAGCTTTTTGTTAAGTTCTGTACTTTCCATCAGAATTTCAATCGCCCGGCTGCTTGCTGCTACATCTGCAGGAGTTAGGGATGTTGAGAATAGAAATGGGCGACTGCGAACTTTTAGCCAATCAATTAAATTTCTCTTACCTGCCACATAACCGCCTACAACACCAATCGCCTTTGATAAAGTCCCAATTTGGAAATCAATCTTTTCTGAAAGTCCGAAATGTTTGACCGTCCCTGCTCCATCACCTAATACGCCTGATCCGTGCGCATCATCGACGTATGTAATCAGGTCGAACTCCTCAGCAATCTTTACTATTTCAGGAAGCAGTGCAATGTCTCCGTCCATAGAGAAAACTCCATCTGTGATAACCATAATTTTGTTATATTGGCCAGACTCTTTTGCTTCTTTCGCCTTAGCACGCAAATCAGCCATATCGGAGTGGTTAAAACGAATAATTTTCGCCTTGGAAAGACGACAGCCATCAATAATGGAAGCATGATTTAATTCATCAGAAAGAATGGCATCATTCTGATCCATAACCGCTGAAATTGCCGCCATATTGCAGTTAAACCCAGATTGGTAGGCAATGGCTGATTCCGTATGTTTGAACTCAGCCAATTTTCCCTCTAATTCCACATGCAGCTTGAGTGTACCGTTGATTGTTCGGACAGCGCCCGCACCAACCCCATATTTATCCATAGCTTCCGATGCTGCTTTTTTCAAACGGTCATCTGTTGCTAATCCCAAGTAATTATTGGAAGAAAGGTTGATCAGCTTTTTCCCGTTAATGGTAATGATTGGACCATTGGGGCTTTCAAGTGGATCGATCACATTATAAAGACCCTTTCCTTTTAAATCTTCAAGGTTTTCATTTAAGAACTTTTCCAAAATTTTACTAGACATGTTCAATTCCCCCTCTTTCGCCTGAACAAGATCATACATATAGTCGTTAATGATGAAACGTTTTCATTTTATCCGTTATTCTCAGCGGCGGTAAAATTATGACAAATATTTTTCCATTCAAAAAACACATTCGTCCGCCTGAGGTGGACACCTAAATCGCTTATAAACCGCTTTGTTAAAGGATTTACATACTATACTTTATCACACTTTTTCAAAAATGTTCATACCTAGTGGACAATTTTTAAAATTTTTTATGCTTATTTTAGATTATCCATTTTCAGCTTCTTTAAAAAACGATTCTATTGTACTATAGTATAGTAATACTGATTTGAAGAGAGGATGTTTCCCTTGGATTTATTAAACAGCCTAATTTATACATGTATTGTAGGTGGAATTCTAATTTATTCATCAATGATCGCTTACGATTTCTTATATGGCGAAAAGCCGGAAAAACAATTAAAAAAAATTCACAAGTATTTTCGCAATGAAACGATTAAAAAAGTTGATATACTTGAGCATGAACCAAGAAAATATACGTTATATCAAATAAAAACAGACGCGGAAACAAAAAGAATTAAACTTAGACCAGGCTATAAAGTCGTTAAAATGGTACAAAAGAAAAAGAAGAACCTATCCAGTTGATTGGAGAAGGTTCTTCTTTTAGTTTAAACACTTACATTATGAATTTTTGAGGCGCAAAGATTCACATTATCGAGGGCTGATCTATATTCCTGTTCCAAACGGCAGATAATTTCTGCCGTTGATTCTATACGATCTATTGCTCCAACCCCATGGCCTGCTGACCAAATATCACGCCAAGCTTTCGCGTTTTGATCCTTTTGCATGTCATCAAAGTCTACTCGATCTTTTTTCGCTAATCGTTCAGGATCCAGCCCTGCTTTCTTTATACTCGGTTTCAGCATATTAGCGTTTACACCTGAAAACGCATCCGTTAGGATGATGTCTTCATGTGTGGCATCCACAAGCATTTCCCTGTATTCCTCCTTTACCATACTTTCAGTTGACACAATAAACCTTGTACCCATATAGGCAAGGTCTGCTCCTGCTGCTTGAGCAGCCAAGATCCCTTTCCCAGTTGAAATTGCGCCAGCAAGCACGATCATTCCCTCCCAGAAAGAACGAACCATATCCACAAAGGCAAAACTGTTTATATGACCAGCATGGCCGCCAGCTCCGCTTGCCACTAAAATCAGACCATCGACACCGGCTTCTGCTGCTTTTTTTGCAAACTGAACGTCACTTACATCTGAAAATACCAGACCTCCATATTCATGAACGATTTCAACAACCTGTTTCGGGCTGCCTAGTGATGTAATTACCAATGGAGGTTTATGCTTTTTAATCAATTCCAACTCATCTTGAAGCCTGCTATAAGAACTATGTACAACCATATTAATCGCCCACGGAGCAATCTTCCGATTAGGCTCATTTGCCCTTGCCTCCTCCAATGCATCATTTAAATCACCCATCCATTGATCAAGAACTTCAATCGGCCTAGCATTTGGTGCAGGAAAGGAACCAATTACTCCATTTACACAACAGGCTTTAACAAGTTCGGTGCCTGACACCAAAAACATAGGTGCTGAGATGACCGGAAGCCTCAGTTGCCCCCACCATTCCTCTGGAATTGATTTTTTCATTCAAATCACTCCTTCTATTTTGAATTTTCTGAATTGGACTCTCGCATTAATCGTACTTTATAATGAATGAACATTCAATCATATTTTATCTCCTCTACTATAAATGCTGGAAATGCTTACAAAAGCCGAACAAAACGACTTTATAATTCTTCATTATTCGTTTTTTAACAAAAAAGTGATTGCTTTGCTATTTTGCCATGAGATATAATAGTTTTAAATTTAATGAAGTATCGCTCATATAATCGCGGGGATATGGCCCGCAAGTTTCTACCAGATTGCCGTTAACAATCTGACTATGAGTAGGTAATGTCCAAATTCCGTTACATTGTCAAATGGTTAAAGACTAACCGTTTTGGACAATTTTGAACCCAAAGGCCATTGCCTCACTCAGGGAAAGTAGTGAGCAATGGTCTTTGGGTTTTTTTATTTTCTAAGGGGGAACATCATGAATTTTTTAGAGAAAAGAATTAAAAAGGATGGGAAAGTTTTAACTGATCATGTATTAAAGGTAGATTCATTTTTAAACCATCAATTAGATCCAGGCTTAATGTTGCAAATCGGAGAGGAATTTGCCAATCGTTTTGCTAATGAAGGAATTACGAAAATCGTAACGATTGAATCATCGGGTATCGCCCCTGCAGTAATGACCGGTTTGCAAATGAAACTACCTGTTGTTTTTGCAAGAAAAAAGAAATCAGTCACACTTGCAGATGAACTTTTAACAGCTTCTGTCTATTCATTTACAAAAAAAGAATCCAATGAAATCGCGATTTCCAAGAAATATTTACAAGAAAATGACCGAGTGCTCATAATCGATGATTTTCTTGCAAACGGACAGGCTGCACTTGGACTGACTGACATCGTCAAGCAAAGTGGCGCGGAAGTTGCAGCGATTGGTATCGTCATTGAAAAGTCTTTCCAGGAGGGCGCAAATAAGCTCCGAGAACTTGGTTTCAAAGTAGAATCTCTTGCCAGAATTGCCTCACTTACAAATGGTGAAGTTACGTATATCTCTGAAAATATGGAGGAACTTGTATAATGAAACAGCATCCATTGAAAACAGCATCACTAGGAATTCAACATGTACTAGCTATGTATGCCGGGGCCGTCATCGTCCCTCTTATAATCGGGGGAGCACTTCATTTTTCAGCGAGTCAATTAGCCTATTTAGTTTCACTTGATATTCTGACTAGTGGGATTGCAACATTATTGCAAGTTTGGCAAAACCATTATTTTGGAATTGGTCTTCCTATCGTATTAGGGTGTACCTTTACTGCAGTTGGACCGATCATTGCCATTGGCGGACAATATGGTTTATCAGCCGTCTATGGATCGATTCTTGTCTCCGGTATCATTGTCATGCTAATAGCTAAATTCTTTGGAAAAATCATTCGCTTTTTTCCTCCGGTTGTAACAGGTTCAGTCGTTACTATTATTGGTCTTACACTAATTCCTGTGGCTATGAATGACGTTGCCGGCGGCCAAGGCAGCAAGGATTTTGGGTCAGTATCAAATATCGCCCTTGCATTCGGTACATTACTGTTTATTATTATTCTTTATCGTTTTTCCAAAGGCTTTGTCCGTGCGATCTCCATTTTATTAGGTTTAATGGCTGGGACAATTGCAGCTTCATTTATGGGGAAAGTAAATTTTTCAGCGGTTGGGGAAGCCTCTTGGTTTCATTTTGTTAAACCACTTTATTTTTCTGCTCCCTCATTTGAAATAGCACCAATTATAACCATGACTCTTGTTGCCATTGTTAGTCTAGTAGAATCAACCGGTGTTTATTTTGCCTTGAGTGATATCACGGGTAGAAAGCTTACAGCCGACGATCTTGTCAAAGGCTATCGTGCAGAAGGGCTGGCAAGTGTGATCGGGGCCCTGTTCAATTCTTTCCCTTATACGACGTATTCTCAAAATGTAGGGCTTGTCCAGTTCTCTGGAGTAAAAGAAAAAAGAGTTATTTTTACAGTTGCTGGTATTTTAATCTTCCTAGGTTTTGTCCCTAAAATCGCCGCTTTAACAACCGTTATTCCAACATCGGTTCTTGGCGGAGCTATGGTAGCCATGTTTGGTATGGTAGTTTCATCTGGAATTAAGATGTTAAGTAAAGTAGACTTTTCCTCACAAGAAAATTTATTAATTATCGCATGTTCTATTGTAATGGGTTTAGGCGTCACAACCGTTCCTAATTTATTTGACCACCTTCCTGAAAGTGTAAAAATTCTAACCAACAGCGGTATTGTTTCGGGAAGCTTAACTGCTATTTTTCTAAACATCGTTTTAAATATGCTAAAACCAATGAAGCAAAAAGACGTAGTTAAAGTTCAAAGTACAGCCGAAAAAAATCCTGGTCAAACGCTAGCATAACTGTTGTAAAAACTATTTAAATATCCAACATATTAAGCCTAAAATTTGTCGATACGTTGCCTACATTTTCTTAATAAAAATGTACTTGAGGTGACGTAAAATGAAGAGTAAAAGACTTACTTGTAGACAAGTTAATGAAGAATCATGTCTTACCAAGCCCAACTTGAAAAAGTCATTGCTAATGGGGATGAAAATATAACAGATTTGATTTTGAAGTTAGAAGACGAAGAGTGGAAAAAACGAGATTTTATTGCTGAAGATTATTTGCCATTTTAACAGAAAAACCACTTTTGATTAGATAAGCCTAGAACTTAAAGCATGCGCATATAATCATAAAGGGTGATGAATATGGATCAATATCTTCGACAAAGAATTAAAATCAATTTTTTGAAAATAGGTGAAATGGGTAATACAGCAGTTTTGCAAATCGGTACTTCCGGTGTTATTAAAAGATATTCAGAACTACAGAAATTTGGATATTCCATAGCTGCTCAACCTCTATCTCAATTACAGTTAGCTCCAGCTGTCCCATTACAATCACCAGTACGTGGAATAAAATTAAAGCCCTCCTACTAATGAGTAAGAGGGCTTAATTTATAATTGCTGAGTATAATCAGTTGAAGTTGTAGATTCCACAAATTTACCTTGCACTACTGGTTGTGCCATATAGGGTTGATTCAACTGCATTTCATTAGCTGCGAATAGAAGTTATCTCCATTAAATAAATCGTCAATTTTGAACTCTGTTTTACTCGCTATATCCTTCATAGACAATCTTTGTTTCTGTGGCGCCAATTCGATTCGTTGTGGTGTAATTGGAAATATCTAAGTCCCTCATTGCCTCCACAAAGGCGTCTATAACTTCGTAGAATGGCCCGTCAATTGTACGTTCGACAATATCCCCGACCTTGCAGGTAAATGAATGCAGAATATCAAAGTCCTCATACAGATTTTGATATTTGCTATTTAGGCTCTCGTGCTGAAGAAGAATGACCCCATCATGATCATATAACCTGATCGCCTCTTTGGTATTATCCAGATTGTCACTTATATCTTTTAAACTATCAATCATCCCTTTGCTCAAGCGACCAAGGACAATCAAATCCCCAATCCCATCTTGTATCTTCTTCCAATCAGATCGGATATATTTTACATCCATGTGCTAATATCCACCTAGAATCAGTCATTTCTAATTCTCATTTGTTTAAATATGTAAATCAAAACACCTGCAACATATTGTAAACAATATTACATTAGGTAAATATAGGTATTTTTTGCTAATATATCTAAAAAAAAATTTCCCCTCTTCATTGAGAAGGGTATTTCATTCACTTTATTTGATTCAGCGAAGCTTTCTTGAACTTTTTACAGATTATCACCAAGCATTGCGCCTAACGCACCAACTTGACCTCTTGTATGAGTAAGGACAATATCAAATTTACCATGTTTTACACATAGTAAGTATTTTTATTGAAAGCAATTCGCATAATAATTTTAGGGAAAAAAGTAGGGGTGAGCCCCATTTTTGAAATCATTCTCTCAGTTATATTTTTATTAGCGGCATGGCGTTGGGGTGATTGGAAGAACTTTTTTGAATATTATCCGACATTGTTATATGTAGCAATAGGAAATCTAACCTATAAACTAGTCGCTCTATATCAGTTCCATTTATGGAAAACAACTGATGGGAACTTTTTCAATGCGGAGATTTCTTTTTTTATCCAAAACTTTTTAGTTATCATTCCTTTAATATTTGTTTACTTATCTAAATTCCCTGAAAAAAGAAAGGAAAAAATTCATTATGTGATTGGTTGGAGTTTGATACTTTTTTTATTGGAATGGATTGGTGCAGAATTTTTTCAAGGCTTTAAATATTATCACGGTTGGAATATTTGGTGGTCATTACTCTTTGATATACAAATGTTCACTATGTTAAGACTACATTTTGTAAATTACAAAATAGCAATATTATTAAGTGTTCCGTGTACTCTTTTCTGGTTGATATGTTTCGACTACATATAAAACGGAGGAAGCCATTTGAAGAAGAATAAATTTGAAATAACATTCCTAAAAACGATTCTAATTATTAACCTCATTTTGTTATTTCCCGTACTTATAAGGAAAAGACCTATTAAAGATTGGCTATTGGCATATTTATTTAATGCTGTCACCAATAGCCTTGCAGATAATTATCTAACGGAAAAAAGAACTGTTGAATACCCTGTTAGATTGCTCCATAAGAGATTTAAGACACATGTTTTGTTTGATTATTTGATCTACCCAACCATGACAGTGATTTATAATCAAATAACCATGAAAGATAAACCATTAGTTATTGCCTTAAAGACTTTATTTTTTACAATTCCAATGTTTTGTATTGAGTTTTGGGCAGTTAGGAAAACGGATTTAATTAGATGGAATCACGGATGGAAATGGTATCATTCATTTTTGGGGGTAACAATTAAATCATTAATGACAAGGTTTTTCATAGGTGTTGTAAGATGGATTGATATAAGGCAAAAAGGCTATAGTTAATTTTCCATTTTAATACCGGCAGACATAGGTCTATAGTTGAATCTTCCATTAACAAATTTCGTTATTATTATAAATAAAATGTGTAAATTTATTAAAGATATCAATCCAATCAATATAATCGGTGTTACATAGGATATAGAGAAAAGGAGGTGAGAGAATGCCTAAAATAATCGATGATTATAACGTTAGTACGCCTACCACTAGTACTGGTAGTATTAACCGTCCAGTCCCCGCATCTCCTACCATAATCACACTCGCTGCATTTGGACTAGCTGTTGTTAGTTCATCAACCAACGTAGTAGAACTAGAGGCAGTTGTTGGAGTTCAGTCTACATTAGGAGTGCCCAATTTACTATTTGAAATCATCAGAGACACTGCTGTAATTTTTTCTATTGAATCATCTACTCTAGCTGCCGGTGAGAATGACAGTATTTCTTTTACTGCTGCAGATCGTAATGTACCAATAGGTTACCATTCCTACCAATTAGTAGTTACAAACTTAAATCCAACTCCATTGTTAAATCAAGGTACAGTTGTAGGGCCAATCACTTTTTCTGGGATGACAATTGTTTAATCCTAATGTTTGATTTTGATTGCGAATAAAAAAATAGTATATCAACCTATTAATTTTTGTGAACAATTTACGAACCATAGAATATACTATATTAAATCAACAATTTGTTTTGCCATATAAAATGGGTGCCCTTTTGGGTACCTATTTTTTAAAATTATATTCAGAATTTAGATTAGCAACAACCCAATATCCCCACTATTTCACTAAAAAAAAATCTATATAAAATAATCATTTCCAAAATAAATTAGTTAATGTCAGCAATTTATGATACACTTTGTTTACCGTTTGTTTTACTGTTTTTCATGCCCCTGCTCATACGTGAGCAGGGTTCTTTTTTGGAAATAAAAAACAGACTCCCTAATAGAGAGCCTGTTTGGATATTTTAGATTAAGCTTTACGAACGTTTGAAGCTTGTGGTCCGCGTTGGCCTTGTTCAACATCAAAAGTCACTTGTTGACCTTCTTCTAAAGATTTGTAGCCTTCACCTTGAATCGCTGAGAAGTGAACGAATACATCGTCTCCGCCTTCGCGCTCGATGAATCCGAAACCTTTTTCACTGTTGAACCATTTAACTTTACCGTTTTCCATTTATGTTGCCTCCCATTGTGTATAAAAACACAATTTAATACTATCCTTGCTCTCAGTGATCATCAAGACGCAAAGTACTACTATTACAATCCTTTACACCGAACAAAAATAATTCTAAATTAGAATAACATTTTTATTGAAACATTGCAAGTTATTAAATCATATATTGACTATCTTCATCATAATAAAATTATTTTCCTAATTACTTAAACTTTTCATTGTTTAAAGAAAGTTAAATCTATGTAAAGGAACCTGTCATCATATTCTATATCACTCCGCTTACGAATACTTTTTATTGATCATATACATTGGAGGGGAATTGGAAATATGGCTACCTTAAAAGATAAATTTACCCTAGAAGACCTTAAGGAATTGGAGAAAGTAATAAATCATATTATGAATCAAGCCACGCACGAAAAAACAACCAAATTTGTAACTGTTTCAGAACTTCAGTTACTATGTGTTATAGACAATTTATGCCAGGTCTCAGGTTTGCTTTGTGATTTAATTGAACAACAAATGAACGGACATATTGAAATATTTGATCCATATCAATATTTAAATCATAAATTAGAATCAACTGACAATGGAATAAAAAATTATTTGAGGGTGAAGAAAATAGAAATCGAATAATGGATAATAAAAAGATGCCTTCTTAAATAAGAAAACATCTTAAAACAAGACGGAGTTTATACAGAGGCTCCGTCTAATACATAAATAAGTCTAAACGCCTATAGAAACACGTATCCTACAGAAATTAGAACTTAACCCCTTCCTTTAATACGATTCATGGCTGATCCTCTCTTTTTTGAACCTGCATTCATCATAGGTATGTTTTCTTCATTATTCTTTTTCTTTACCACTGGATCAGCCGTTAAACGTCGTAACATATTTGCCACTTGAGCTAATTCAGCATTAGTACCTTGAGTTTCCCCGCCTCTAAGAGAATTAGTGTTGACATCTAGCCCGGTATTTCCGCCGCCGGAACCATTAATCGTTTTAGTGACGGAAATCGGAGCAATAACAATAGCTCCGCCAAAATTGACGATTCCTCCCGAAATGGTGCTAATATTAATCCCGTTTTGACTAGTTACCAATAAGCTTCCCCCATTCAAATTCATGTTTTAAATAGTATATGTAACAAGAAATCGGCTTGTCTAAACCTCTTCATTAGATGGTTATATAAGTGTTCCGAATCAGATGGCAAATTGTTCAATTCCACTGAAAAATGGATGAAACAGAACAAATGTTCTCATCTGCTGCGAACTTGATTTTTACGAAGACTGGGTTACGAAAATCTGGAATGTTGAGAAATGGGCAGGTTAAACAGTTTAAAAAATAAGATTTTATGACGGGGTCTTCTATATAAAAGCAACCCGTATTTTCTTCTTTCTAAAAAGCCTGGATCTCAAATTTTTGCACTCCCCCCTCTCTTCTATTAGTAAAACGATTGTCATAGATTGGGGGGACATGCATAAAATGGAATACAAAGAAGGAATTGATCAAAGGAGCTAGGAACATGAAAAATAAAACCTTCATTAATGCTTTTTTTCTTATACTTCTGATTACTTTTGTGGCCTATCTTGAATCACCATACTCATTTATTAATAAAGACTACGCCTATTCTACTGAAGAGCCGGTGCTCACACAGCCTGTTACCGCCAAACCAGATGAAAACACCCCCGAAACGATAGAAAAATTGGACAAAACAAAGAAAGAAAATGGCTATATTATCGAAACATATAAAGAATATGAGATTTATCGAGATAAAGATGGAAAAGTGACTAAAGAAGAACCAACAGGACATGAAGATACCCTAAAATATTATGATTATAGTAAAGATAAAGACCAATGACTTATGGAGACATTGACTTAATGCGGAGTGTAACTATTTCAGCTATATTCACCTCCATCTCCCTACATATATTGAATGGCAAAAGGAGACAGTATTAATGTTAAATGATTTCAATAATAGATAGTTACTGAGTGGTACTTTTTATACTCATTATTCAAAACCCGTTTTTATTAAACCTGCCACTATCCTTGCTCTATAGGAGTGCTGTATGGCAGTTAAGAAAGATTTGGGGGCAAGCTGCGTGCACGACAATAATGCCACTAGAAGATACAAACCTCGAAAAGAAAATCAATCGAAATCGGATAAACAAGTATCGGAATCAAAGGTAAACTGGAAAAAGAAATTACTAATTACTTTTTGGATTAAATGGGAAAAAGTTATTTATAAGTTCTTTCAAATTCAGCCGATTGATGAAAATCAGCCATTTTTAAATGCAAGAGTACGAACATATTTTGGGAAAACTATTTTATTGTCGGATGGAGAGGTAATTAAAAGAGGAGATCAAGTACTAGAACTTCACTTAAATAATGATATGCTTTTTAAAATGGGAATGCATGCACGTTCTCCTATGCAATTAGCCATCCAAATGATTCGAATCACTGAACAATTATTACCAAAAACTCTCCAATTTATCCTAAATCACCCCAAGTATGAAAAGATAAAGGGCGTATACGGAGTTTCCATGATTCACCGTGGTTCCACCCAATTTGGATTTACAGTAGTTGATTTACCAAAGGGGCTCTTCTTATTCCTAACCAAACTTTATTTACATTTATTATTACTTGTTTTTCATCCCCAAGGAAAACGAAGAATGCAAAATAAAAGAGAACTACTCGTTCCAAAGATCATTGCCATATCAACAAAAGAATTTATATGCAGGTATACCATCGAATCCCTTTCCACTTCTCCACGATCTTGTTTGGAACGAAAATAAATCTTATGAACTTTGCTTAAATAGTTTATCTGTTTTATTTTTGGATGCCTTAATAGGGCATCTTTTTCATGATTTTATGGTTGTTGCTATGATTGGATCATAGATTTAAAACACAAAAAGACTCCAAATTTTTCTTTACGAAGCATATTGGAGCTCTTTGTTCATTTTATTTTTTTAGAATGAAGCATTTAAGGTTATGGGGAAATTAAGGTTAATATCCACTCTTTAAGATCTAAGATTCGCAAATTTTTAGGAACTGAGTCACTTCCGCAAACGATCAGACTTACTAAAGAATCTTGTTTATGAAGTCCTCCGTGGGCAGCACCATTTACATGTGTGGGAGAACCCTCACCGATGAATTCATAACCTGGTTTTGCGGAAATAATGATGTAATTCCCTTCATGTGAATAAAAGGAAGAATATATTCTTGCTAAGGCGTCAGGGTAATCTCCATATTCGATACTCTTTTCTTTAATTGTAATATCTAATATCTCTGTATTTCCTTCAATCGACCAACATTGTTTATATTCATCGATTAAATCCCCATTTGGATGAAATTCTAACTTCCCTTTATGCATTCCTGATGTAACCGCCACAGTTTCTCCTTTTTTTAAGGCAATTACATCTATACGTGGATCTTTTTGCAGGATCTTCGCAATTTCCTCTAATGGCGCCTTTTGAGGATTAAGAGTATAGATAAAAGACATTCTCTCATTAACACAGAGAACAATTTCAACTTCAGATGATACCCCTTTTTTCAACTTAGCGATTTTATAGGAATTTAAAAGCTGCCTCAAGTCAATTAATGCCTCTTTCTTATTTGGCTCAATCCAGGCCTGTCCATTATCACCAAGGATAATCCATGTCGTATTAGATAGAGAATCCTCCCATGAAGGAAACTGATTTAAAATCCCTTGCAGCTGTTGATCCACTTTTTCAATACCCTTTAATTCCAATCTTCCATTTTTATGTACTTTATGATCCAAATCTGGAAAATAAACGAGCGTAAAAGGTGGCAATTTATTTTCATTTATAAGGTATTTAAGTTCATTCGCAGAGAATTTGTCGTTAAATCCATACTTTTGCCAACAGAATGAGTTCTTTTTAAATGGGTTGAGCTTGTGCATCGCTCCGTATGAGAACACGTTCGGTGAATAGGATTTCAGTTTCCTATTTAATCCTGTAACAAATGATAAAAGAAACGGGATCTTTAGCTGGGTCTCAAAAGCTCCTCTATATAAAAGAGCATTTATCGACGCACTTTGAATTCCCTTTTCTTTTAAAACTTCATGAATCGTTTTCTGTTGCTTGCTTAAATGCTGATGATTTAAATTATAAAAAACATCAATCATGGATTGTTTTAAACCTAGTTTTATAAGTTCTCTGACATGGGTTCCATAATTTACAATACGATTTTCATCTTTATTATACCAAACAAGGCCCGGAAGTTTGTGTTTGTCACTATAGACACCCGTTAATAATGTACTGTCAACATTTACAGACATAGTAGGAAAAGGGCTGACGAGGTTTGGTAAGTAATGTCCATTGTTAGAAAAAAACTGCAGTGCTGGTACTTTTCCACCTTTAAAAGCTTCTTGTAATGGCATATCCATTAATGAATCAATTACAAGCATAATAACTCTTTTTTTATGGAGATAATCGGCTGTCATTCATTTCTCTCCTCTACATAAATGCTTGTTATTATTATGGAATGTTTTCCCTAAATTATGAAAGTTTCTACTGAAGTACCGACTTTAGCTGAAAGAAATGGTTGCTTTTAAGGGTAAATGGTCAGAAGATTTAGGAATACATGTAATGATTTCAGCCTTTTTAATATGAAAATGATGGCTGGCGAAAATATAATCTATTCTGGACCTTGGCTGTAGTGATGGATACGTGTACCCGGCTCCCATACCGGCAATGGTCCATACGTCATAAAACTCACGTGTAATTTTTCTCCATCCTATAGATTGCGGTTTCATATTCCAATCACCCATAATGATGAGGGGTTGGGGGGCTAATTGAAATTGCCTGATGATAAAATCTGTTTGTTTTCGATGAAGTATAGGATTAAGACTTAAATGAGTTACATAAATTTTCAAAAATTTATTGTTTATTTGAATCGTAGCTTCGAGTATCGATCTACCTTCTGTTAGCCCCGGAAAGAGATTAAATCGATAATTCTTTTCGTTAACAATTGGATAACGGGATAAAAGTGCATTTCCATACTCCCTTGCGGTTGAGGATTTGTTTAACTTTAGAGATAAAGAAGGGCTAAAAACATAATACATGTTTAATTGGTTTGCCAGCCAACCAATCTGATCAATAAATTCACTTCGCTTAGAAAAATGTTTGTCAACTTCATTTAGACCGATGATATCCGCATGACTCGCTTTAATAACTTCTGCAATTCGATCAAGATCTAATTTCCGATCCACCCCCTTGCCATGGTGGATATTAAATGTCAGAAGATGAATATTCAACTCTCTACACCTATCCTCTATTTCCGCTTTGTACTGGATTTTTAATGGAGATTTCTTAGTATGGGGTAAGCCCCTCCATAGTTATACAGCTTTAAAATATTGACCCTATTCTTTAATTTAGTGATCATTGGATTCGATGGTAATTTTTCATTCCCTTTCATTTTTCCTTATAAAGTACAAAGGATAAACAGCAAATAACCCCTTGTACCAAGGGGCTGCAATATGTTTTTATGTTTGATCGAAATATGGTTTTCGCCTAGCTATTTAAAATTCCTTTTAACCAGGCTCTAGGACGGTATGGCCCAACTGGTATTTGGATCAAACTCGTTTTTTCTATCGAATCAAGTCCGTAAAGTTCATCACATTGGTTCACATCGAAACCTAAAAGCGGGTGCCCCCCCATGCCTAAGGCACACGAATTCAATAAAAGCCGTTGTAATAGTATGCCCGCCTCCATCTGTTGAATCCGGTATCCACGATATCCAAATATCTCCTGGAAGTGATCCTTGTCACCTACAATATGCAAGCAGAGCGGCACTTGAAAAAGATTGACATTTGGCATCGTTAATCCGTATTGTAAAAACTCTCGATAATCCCCTTTAGAAATTCTGAAAAGTCCATGTGCTTTTTGATCATAAAAGTAAGCACCGTTTGGAATTCCCTCCACATTATAGACACAACCGAAAAGAGAAACTCGAGACTCGGATTTCCCGTGTGTTCCGTTAAGATCGTTCTGATAATAATAGGGAAATGTCTCTTCAAACAATTTGGACAGTTGTGTTTGACTTACTTTCCCGATTAAGAAATCAATATCAGGGGAATGTCTCTCTCTGCATACAGAGGCAAGATCATAAGAAAAGGGCTCCGTAAATGGCAGCATGATGATTTCTGAACCAACGGAATAATGAACACGATCATCGCTTTCTATCTTTACAAATGACTGTGTTGTTTCCAACATTGATGCTTCGTTCATCTCTTTTATCAACGGAAATTCAATGACTCTTTTTGATCTGTTATAAGTTTCATGCTTCAACAATGGCACTTCTTGGCACAATTCATTTGCAAAAACATATTCTTCTATATTCATGTTCTCAACATTACGAATAGAAGGATGAATAGACATTGGGATCACCGCGTAGACACTTTCCTCTTGGTCGGATAGTCCCAACAAATGATTAACTGAACGATCAAGAAATTGGTAGCATACTTTTGATGAGAATCCCATCCGATCGGAAACTTCTAAAGCTTGACCAATGACCACACCTGCATCTAACCCTTGAAGCCTGTATGCAAAATTATTATATTTAAAGAAATTTCTCCAAAAAACTGTTGAAACAAAAACAATACAGAAACAATCAGAAAGATCACTGCTCTTACCAAGGCATCTAGATAAATAGGAATCGTAATTTCCTTCTCTGAGCAATAGAAGGCGATGATGAGCCACATCATAATGGTAAATCCCCTCTGGAATTTCCTCTAGCTTTAAATAAACATATAATTCATTGGGATACAGTGCCCCACCTGAGGGAACAAATCTCCGGAATAATTGTGCATAACTTACTGCAGCGGTTTCATCTGCGCTGTCTATAAAAGCGGATTGAGCATAATGTGTAAGACCGTAAACATACCATAAGAATTGGCCAATCTCCTCTATTCCGGATTCTTCTTTCTCAATACGTTTCTTAAGAGTTAATGGTACATTACCTGTCAGTGGAATCTCAGGTAAGCCGCTGTATAGTTTATAGGGAAGTGGTGCGTCCTCCCAATCTACTTGCCAATCTGGCGGAGCGAGCTTTTCCGTGTCAAAATGTAGGTGGTGCAAAAATGTTTCCAGTTTCAAACTTAAACCTCCTACTTTTCAATTATGGGAATGGATGCGGGTATTGATTAAGCTGCTCATACGATAACGGATGTTTAGTAAATCCCAGTTTCATTGGTACTAGAAGAACCCGATCTAGACCTTTGACTCGGGTCAGATGATGTCCGAATGTCATCGGCAGCATGCCAGGAATCAATACCTTCACACAGAATAAACCATTCCGTTTCGTTATTGGGGTCGTTTGATCTACCACAATAACTTCTAGATCTAACTGACGTAACCTCTGAAGAATTTCCTGAAGATCATCCTTCAAATCAGGATGTTCTGGAGGCTGTTTAAATTCCTCAGAAAACGTTTTTACTGGTCGATGATCATCCAATAAAAAGCTTAATCGCTCCTCTGCTTCCCGCAGGCCATAGAGCAGGCCGTGGTCTTCCATATGACGGACGGTAAATGGATCAATTAGCATTTCTTCATATTTCTGCCGGTTTTTCTCTAAAAGTTCGTCATGTCTGACCATCATTCCCGCAAGCTCATAAATGGCGCTTTTTACAGCCCTTACTGGATCAGGATTCGCTCCTGCTGCGCAGATCAGGTTAACCCCCTTTTCCCTTCTGTTTTTGGCTATGGCCCAAACGCTCGGTATCTCATGTTCCATCGTCGAATTGTAAAAATATACGTCATACCCTGCCACTTCTCGTAATCGGTCCACCATCAACTCTAATTCTTTATCATTAGCAGAGCGAGGGTCAAGACGCGGAAGGGGCAGCTGTGCATACCATGTTAACAAAAAGGAATCCCGTTCAACGACTTCCATAATCCCATGGAATATGGCTTCCTCCATACTCCCTCCTAATGCACACCCGTTGGAGGTTTCGTAAACAAACCCCTCCCCATTGCCTAAACTGTAATAGGCAAGTAACTCCGGAACAAGTATGGGGCGTTCTTGTAAAAACGAATAGCCCCAAACCCAATTCATTGGTAATTTAGGATGAAACGATTTAAACGGGAAATGAGGCTTAGCATATTGTTCATTGTCATGCAAACCTACCCTTACTGGATTTAATGCAATATGCTTAACATTTTGATAGCTATCACGAACTTTCTTCCTTTTGCCTTGAGGCTCAATTCCGCAATTCCGCTCCAATCCCTCCAAAATAGCCGTTAGCTCACTCATTTCATAGGAATTAGAACGGCCGGCTACTCCCTCATCCGCTCCAAAAAACGGCATGTTAACCAAAACATCAGCAAATGGTAGTCTTAAATCCTGCATTTTCCCATTCATGATTCCCGTACGATCATCCAAATAGTCTTCTACTAGCACTTTTTTCAGATCCTCCATCGAACGGCAGCGATAACCGGCACCAGCTAATTTAGGACTGGGGTTTAAGTTAATTTGTGCTAACTCTGGTAAGTCTTCAGGTATTGAACTACAAATTGGGCACAATGGATCTGGCAAGAAAAAATGACTGGAATTCGTTAATGTTTGCAAATTGGAAATGACCATTCTTTCATCCAAGGAGGAGAGTTCTCCCTGAATAATTTTTTGCACTTCGTTACTGATTAAGATGGCCATATGTGATAATCCTGTTCGGGAAGCCCATGCATCAATTGTGACACCACCCGTTGCATTCAATTTCGCCTGTAACTGCCACATTTCTTGGCGGTCAGGTCCGGCTATTAACAACCGTTTGTCAGCACAACGGGTGCATCCCGATTTGTTATGCCTTACGATCGGACCAATGATACCCTCACCAAAAAAAACGAACCCCCGAAGCCATGGAATACCGGCTGACCTGAATTTCTCTTCCGCTTTTTGATGAAACGAAGGATGCCAAGCATCGTCGAGTACTAGTGCTAATTCTGTTTCTTTAGGAATCTCTTCAAATATACTTTGTCTTCTTACTAGTTCGTTGGCAGACAATTGATCACAAACAATATCCGTTAATAAGCCGTTGCCAACAATGAGAATCTGGGCAGTCATCGAGAATCCTCCTCTCGCACCACCTGAACACCATACACTCCTGCAAGCCCTTGTTTTAAAAAAGGCTCAATGGAAAGATCATAGACAATCATTCGTTTGCTGTATTTATTCAAAACCTGAATGGATGACTGTAAGAGGTCCAAATGTGTCAGTTCCTCACAAGCGGGAATATCTAGTTTGGTTTCCTTTTTATCCAGATAAATCATTGACTCTTTTTCTTGCCTTATGCTGGAATGAAACTGGGTTTGAGCGTCTAAAAGCGCTTGCTCTAATGCATGTTGCAATGCAAATGTTGTATTTAAACCTACCCTTGTATACCATCGGCCATTTGACCTTACCCATACAACAGGGAACCCTAATACTTCCTCTTTTAAACCAATGGCAGTTGAACAATTCAAGGTAGACAAGGCATTTAAATAAAATCGGCATTTTTTATCCTCTATGGCACCTATTGCCACACGGTATACAGTATTTGGTTGATTAGTCTTTCTTTTTTTGACTTCCTCATCTAGATAGGCTTGCAGGCCTCGGCAAACTGCCTCCGCGATGCTTTCCCCAGCACCAACTCCAATAAATCCCTCAATAGGATTCTCCTCAACATGATCCTTCTGATGATTAAAGTGAAAAACTCGTGAATCTATTAGTTTTGAAACATACATTTCAATGCCCATCAACCCGGCATTTTTTCTTGCTTCTTCATGAGTCAGACCCGAACAGACGACTTCTGGCAGCAGGTCTGCCGGCCCCTCTGATACCGGGTCAGCTGCCTGAACATAGCACTGGGAAAGAGGAAGCTGTGACAAATCTCTTTCTTCCCAGGTGTGGAAAATTCCTATTTCTTTTGAGGTTAATCGGCTAAAAAACTCCAAAAGCTCCCATTGTTCTTCATCCCTGTTCAACTCTTGTTTCAACCTATCATCAAGATCTGCAACTATCTCGGGTTTAAGCGTTTTAGGTGTTAAAGAGGGATGGGGAATGAAGGAAAGCCAATCGCCTTCAAGCGTGTTAAGATTAAGCAGATAAATTTGATTAGCTTGATTGGAACCTGCAATTCCCGTAGCCTTCTTGAAAAATTCAAATACAGAGACATTTGCCAAAAGTGCACCCGAAGTCGCAGAGAAAGACTGAGGGTCCGCATCTGCTTTTAGTGCCGATCGATGAATTCTACGCCAAGCAGACTCAAAGCAACCCTCCGATTCTGGATGTGTTAACGGACCGGAGAGCCCTACTTTTTCTAAATAGATGGTTGGTAAAAATGCCTTTTTTTCTTGATTGCAAACTTGATTCAATTTCATTACTTCAAGATCATTTCCATCCTGAGAGACATACAGAATCCAATCATATGCTTGAACAGCCTCTTTCCAATTAATATCCCCCGTCCCTTTTGGATAGGGTACTTCTGCCATCTCCACATCTTTATCTATTTTCCTAGCATACTGTACCAACTCATGGAGCCGCTCCCTATTCGTAGGAACCGTATCTATTACCATGACATTTAATTTGGGCAAACCAGATTCTATTAAGGCAGAAACCAGGGATAAAAGAAATGGGCCAGAGCCGACAGACAAAACCTTTGCCTGTCGATATTCTTGAAAATGGTATGCACCCGAATCGACGAAATTCTCAATGAATTCAATTTGTGAAGCATATCTTTCAAGGACTTGACGATTTAATTCATGAGGAATATCTTTGCTAGCATCTCGAACAAACTGATTCTTGTATAACGTTTCTCCGATCTCATATACTCTGTCGCGGTACGGTCCTGTTAATCCTTGAGTCAATTCTCCCAATGTGTGCTCCCCATTAAACAGCGGCAGCAATTTTTCAATCCACTGATAGATGGTATTCCCCTCCATGCGGAATGAGCTTATGTTATTTCGAAAATAGACCCCCCCTTTTTGATCCTGGAGAAAAAATGTATCCCTTTTGACCTTCAAACGTGAGGATGAATTAAGTTCTGCCATTGTCGCTCCTCCTTTTTCCTAATTGTTGCTATTTGCGTACTATCAGTTTATGTACGAATTTTTGTCCAATATGATAAACAGTAATGAAATGCCCCTGCGGCAGAACCTGCAGGGACACTTCATTTTCATAAAATTTTTTCTTAAATCCCCAGAAATAAAAACAATGTTTAAATAACAACTACGCCGACACAGTTAAAGCCGCCAAAGCAACCACCACAGCCACCACAGCCACCGCAGCCAAAACCAAATCCAAAGCCTATACAGCCAAAGCAGCCAAAACCTCCACAACGGAAACCACCGCAACGGAAACCGCCGCAACCAAAACCTCCACAACGGAAACCTCCACAACGGAAGCCTCCACAGCGCATACCCATCATCCGCGGATCCTGAATCTGTGGATCTATCGGAACTAATTCACCAGTTTGATAAGGGTCGATTGCCAACCCTTGAAGTTCATTTTGAAAATTATGCATTTCTTCCTCCCCTTTGTATTTAATGAATCAGGATCAACCTGAATCAAGAGTTGTCAGATTTGTGTAAAAACATCAGATATGACGTGTTCTCTCTTCAACAAATTATGAATATAATTAGGTCACTGTTACTGAATTAAGCGCCTATTTCAAGTTGAAAATTTACTGATCTTATAAAGTATAGTAAATCAATCGGAATTAATTGATTATTAAGCTGTTCTTACATTAAGGCAGCAAAACTATTCAGAAATAAATAGATAAAATAAAAAGGCGTGAATCCGGTTTTCATACCGAACTCCACGCCTCGAATCTTGAAAATCTTAACTGCTTTAATAGGACTACCGTTAAATACAAGCCTTAGGTGGTCTTTTTTATTTATCTTTGATACTCCCTCCAAGGGATATTAAAATGAGAGTAATGAAACACCCATCATAGGAGCAATATGTCTAAGATTATCCCGATTAACGTTGATAAGCTCTGTTATTTTTGCTTTATCCTTTCTTTTAATTGCATCTCCCAACTCATCGTATTTCTTGTCCATTTTCTCTGCATATGTTTTTCCCTTTTTCGCTTGTAGTGGGGGCAGAATGGCATCATGAAACTCATCGTAAAGATTATTCGAAATAGTAGTTGCAGATGAATAATCTCCTCTTGATACGTATTTTTCTATTTTTGTAAATCCGTATAGCATATCTGAAAAAGGCCTTGTCAGAGAAGATTGCGCTGTACCAACATATTGCGGTTGGACTTTGTTTTGTGAATCTCCGCAACCGGCAATTCCAATTACTATTACAGCTCCTACTAACACGATCCATATTTTATTTCTCATTATTAACCCCCTTATCCTATTCAATTATTTTTGTTCCAGCAATCTGATCTACATAAATGCCCCAACATTGTATTTATTCTTTCATTGCCCGCTTAAAAATCAATAGGGCTGCAATCATAGTCATTGCAAACAATCCTAAGATACTATAAAGTCCAACGTCCATAATTTACCTCCTAGTTTTTCTATTATTGAACAACTTCGTTAAAGGACATTATCCAAACCGCTCCTACAACGATCGTTACAACGAAAACGATACCTAATATTAATGCAGCCACATTGTATCTGGGCCCTTCCCCATCACGAATATGCATGAAGAAGAACAACTGAATAACAAATTGTAAGACAGCTGCAAGTAAAATACTAACCATTAAAGCCGTTTTACCTAATACGTGATTTACTACTAGAAGAAGGGGGATAATTGTCAAAATGATGGAAAGAACGAACCCCGTAATATACGCTTTGATGGACCCAGTATGTTCAGCATGTTCGTGAGTTGACAATTACATCACCCCCATTAAGTAGACAACAGTAAATATGAAGATCCAAACTGCATCTAAAAAGTGCCAGTATAAACTAATAATGGAGATTTTTCGTCTAGTAACAGTAGTAATCCCTTTGCGGGAAAGTTGAAAGATCAGGCCTATCATCCAAAAGATCCCGAATGTGACGTGACAACCGTGCGTCCCGACAAGTGAAAAAAAAGAAGTAAGAAACGCGCTTCGCGAAATCGTGGCCCCTTCTAAAGCCATATTCGTGAACTCGTTAATTTCAAACCCAACAAACGTTGCACCTAAAAGAAGAGTCACAATTAACCAACCGATCAGACCTTTTTTGTTTCCTTTATGCATTTGTAACACAGCTAAACCGCTTGTAAACGAACTAACTAATAACACAAAAGTTTCAATAATAAATCCAGGAATATCAAACTCTTTAGGTGTAAAGCCGCCATTTGTATGAGTATGTAAAACGGCATACGCTGAAAAAAATGTTGCAAATAAAAGACAGTCTGTTACTAGAAATATCCAAAATCCTAATATTTTTAACTCTTCTTGATCAACATGGCCATGTTCATGCTCTGAAGCATGAGCAGAGGTGCTTGGATGCATTTTTTATTACCTCCTAAGTTGCAGTTCTATGGAATGATCCATGACTTCTTAAATCTTTTTCAGTCCTTTCGATTTCATCAACTGGAATATAGAAATCAGTATCATACTGGAAGGAACGAATGAATAATGTGATCGCTACACCAATTAGACCGATAATTCCCATCCAATACCACTCAAAGGTAAATCCAAATCCCGCAACAAAGAAAAAGCATGACATAATGAAAGGGATTCCTGTATTTTTGGGCATATGAATGGGTTCATATTTTACTGGATCCGGTTTATAGTCCTCTATTCTCATTTCTTCTTTTTGATGCCACCAAGCATCACGACCATGAACAACAGGTAACACGGCGAAATTGTAAGCTGGCGGCGGTGACGGAATCGACCACTCTAAAGTACGGCCGTCCCAGGCATCACCCGTGGTATCTCTTTCACCGTGTTTAATACTATAAAGAATTTGCCAAACTTGGAAGATGAAACCCAATCCCATTATAAATGCTCCAACCGAAGAGATGAAGTTTAACGGGGCCCAGCCCATATTCCATCCTGCGGATTGATTATAGGTATAAATTCTACGAGTCATCCCCATGAAGCCAAGAGCATATTGTGGCATAAAGCAAACATAGAAACCAATTTGCCACAACCAGAATCCCCATTGTCCTAAACGATCATTTAACTTAAATCCGAAAAGTTTTGGCCACCAATAGTACAAGCCTGCCAAGTAACCAAACACAACTCCTCCGATTAAAACTTGATGGAAGTGAGCAATCAGGAAATAACTGTTGTGATATTGATAGTCCGCGGGTGCAGCAGCAAGCATAACGCCTGTTGCACCACCAACAAGAAAACATGGAACAAAGGCACAGAACCATAACATTGGTTGTGTCAGTCGAATCCTTCCTCGGTACATTGTAAACAGCCAGTTAAATACTTTAACACCTGTGGGTATAGCAATAATCATTGTACAAATAGCAAATACAATATTTACATCTGCCCCGGCACCCATGGTAAAGAAATGGTGTACCCAAGTATAGTAAGAGACAACTGCAATAGCAATCATTGAAAATACCATTGAGGCGTAGCCAAAAATATGTTTTTTGGAGAACGTTGCAACAACCTCTGAGAAAACACCGAATGCAGGTAATACGACAATATATACTTCAGGGTGTCCCCACATCCAGATCAAGTTTACCCACATCATTGGATTACCGCCGGCATCCATAGTAAAGAAGTGTCCGCCGAATAATCGGTCAATTGTCAACATGATTAACGCGACAGTAAGGATAGGGAAAACACCTAAAATCGCAATGGATGATGATAAAACAGACCATGTAAATAATGGCATATCCCTTAAGCGCATGGATGGTGTACGCATTTTTAAGATCGTCACTATAAAGTTGATTCCCGTTGCCAAACTTCCAATTCCCGAGATCTGAATCCCCCATATCCAAAAGTTTTGCCCTGGCCCTGGGCTAAATTGATCTTCCGATAATGGCGGATAAGCCAGCCAGCCTGAATCGGCAGAACCACCTATAACAAAGGAAAGATTAAATAGCATAGCTCCTATGAAGAAAAACCAAAAGCTGATCGCGTTTAATGCCGGATAGGCAACATCCCTGGCCCCAATCTGCAGAGGAACAACCATGTTAAATAAGGCAAACATGAATGGCATCGCCATAAACAAAATCATAATCGTTCCATGTGTTGTGAAAATCTCATTATAGTGGTCTGAAGCTAAAAAACGGTTATTAGGAACGGCAAGCTGCAACCTCATAAGGATGGCATCTACACCGCCACGAAATAGCATTAATAATGCCGAAAGAAGATACATAATGCCAATTTTTTTATGGTCAACTGTTGTTAGCCATTCCTTCCAGAGCCAACCCCATTTTTTCAAATAAGTTAGAGAGGCAATGATCGCTACAGTTGCTAATACGATGGAAACATCCGCCCCATAAATCATGGGATCGCCAGTTACAAAAAAGCCCGATGTATTCATAAAAACCTCCTGTTTAATGATTGTGTTTATGCATAGTTGTTTTTTGCATTTCCATTGAATCACCCATATTGTGCATATGGTGGTAATAGATTCCACCGTTTTTATTTACGATGTTTTCATATAAGTTCTTTGGATAAGAAGAAAAGCTTAGCTCTTTCACATTACCTGGTTTGGACAAATCTCCATATCCGGCCTTTGTGAGGGCTGGTGAACTTTTCTTAAGGCCTGCAGCCCACAAATTAAAATCTGCTTGGCTTACAGCTTTGACTCTAAATTGCATATGGGCAAAGCCTCGTCCGGTAAAGTTGGCACCAGAACCGAAATAATTACCAGGTTTATCTGCTTGAAGCCATAATCCCATGGACATACCCGGCATCGTATATTCTTGCCCTCCAAGTTGCGGTACCCAGAACGAATTCATCGGAGCATCGGAGGTTAGAACAAATTGAATGGGGACTCCTGTAGGAATTACCGCATAATTGACGGTTGCAACCTTTTGACCCGGATAAGTAAACAGCCATTTCCAATCTAAGGAAGTTACCTGAACAACAACTGGTTTTACATCCTTTACAGGAGGTTTTGTTAAATTAATGGTCGTTTTAGCAGTATAAACCCCGAGAATCGCGACAATTACCACAGGAATTCCCCACCAAACTATTTCTAGCACTTTGCTATCCTGCCACTCAGGTTGATAAGGAGCATTATTTCCCGGCTTATCTCTAAATCGAATTAAAATATAAACAAAGATGGCCGTAACTGGAATGATGATGATCGCACATAAAATAACAGAAATAATAATCAAATCCAATTCTTGCTGACCTACAGGCCCTTTTGGATCAAGAACAATATATTTACTTCTGTCACAACCAGTCACAAGCATTGCGACCAACAAACTAAAGAAAGAATACTTACTATATTGAATCCATTTATTCACTTTCAATCCCCCATCGTTTTCATTGTCATTATGAAGACACACAACCAGTGAACAACAAAAAATCGATAACCTTGCCTCTTTCGCTTTTACTACTAACCTGGACAGTTTTCACAAAAGAAAAGCTGCCAGTGTGACAGCTCTGGGAAGAAGAGTTCATTCCTTTGAATGATTTCTCCTGCCAATTGATCCAATTACTCCACCCAATATTAGTGTGAATCCTGCTGCGGTAAAAAAACCAAGAGCTATATTAAAATGGAAATTCCCCTCCATTGTCCATGGAACTCCATCACTCGCCCATGGTTGTCCTGTGAAAAACTCATAAAACAAAAATAAAATTCCAATTAAAACTTCTACAAAGATTAATGTCTTGGTCATTCTCGTCATATACATACCTTCCCTGCTATTTGAATTAATTTTAAGGTTTCCTCTATTCCCATGTTTTATTCCATATTACGCCAGAACAAAAATCGCTTTTTATGGAAACAGGATATCCAAAATAGAAAATGGTTGGAATTTTCACTAAATCGTCTATTCAACATCGATTTTTAAACATCATTTTAATAAGTGAACATGAATCGCTTCATTAATATATCTCTTAAAAAAGGAATGATGAAATTACTGCTATTAATTACTAACGTAAATGTGTTTGGAGAAGTAAATTCTAAAACTAAACCCAGCTTCAAAATATAATAGAAGCTGGGTTCTCAACTTGTTATACATTGGTTCAGTCATTTCATCGATTAGCTGAAGAAGGGTGATACTATGGATCCATATTATTGGTATACTGTTGCTGATGTTGGTTTGTTTATAGCAGCTATGGGGGTATCAACATATATGTTTTTTAAAATGATGAATGAATAATATCCAATGAAGCCCAGAAAAGTTGCGACTCGATTCAAATCATTTAGATTTAATTTAAGGAAATCCAGCCATTATGGACTTTCTAATGTCCAGCCGTAAGTATTTTTAAAATCGCCGGCTGGACATTTTATTTAATCGTGTTTCTTCTATTTAAAAAGTAATTATACTTCAGGGTTGCCTCCCTCTTTCCTTTAGATATCCAGCCTATTGATGTCTTAAAGTTATTTTGTCCCACATAATTCAAATTTTTTGTGCATAAGATGGATTAATAAGACAAGGCTGGATAAAAGGGGGATGTATTTGAAACCACTAGATCAAAATGGAAACGTTTATAAATTTCTGACGCCATTATTTTTTTCTGGAGTTTTCTTTTGCTTAAGCTTCTATTTCTGCGTATTAGGTGTATCTCTCTATATTTATTCACTTCCATTCTACGCATTTTTCCTACTAATCTCTTTATTCCTTTTTTATCAAACTGATCGAAATCTAAATCTTCTCTTGAAAAAGGAGATGACGAGCATTGCGCAATATAGCTTTTATCATCTATGCATTGGTATCTACTTAATTTTATCGTTTGTTTTATTTGGTGTATCTGTTGCTTATCTACCTTTCTATTACAACGGAGGTTTTATCTTTGTTTGGTACTGTGCTCCAATGTCATTCCTTTGCTTTATAAGTTTTATTCAATCTAAAAAACGAATAAACGTTTTAAAAAAGGATGATCCAAATTCGAGCCTATAAAAATGGATAAGATCGTCCGAAACAAACAAGATACATCTAAAGAGCTTTCAGAGTAAAGCATTATTTCTTTTTTCAAAAGTTCCGTATAATATGGATAGTGACTTTTTGAGAGGAGTTCCATAATGCTAGTTTTTAACCCTACTTTGAAAAAAACAACTGCGGAGAAAATTCGAAAGCCGACTGATCAGGAGGTGGCATGGATTCGTCTTCGCAACCCTGAACAAACAGAGGTCAAACATGTTCTTTCGGATTTACTAAATTGCCATCCTCTTGTTGTAGAAGATTGTATCAAGCTGAATCAACGCCCCAAAATGGACATTTATAAAGATCATATCTTTATAAGTTTTTTTGCGATTGATCAAGAGCATACGCCAGTAGAAATTGCATTGGTTATAGGTCCAAATTATGTTGTATCCATCTATAAACAAGATATACCGGTTTTAGATCAGCTGTACGAGCAATTTAAACAAATCGAGGGAAAAATGGAGTATCCTGCCAAAATTTTATATTATATAATGGATCATTGTGTGGATGAATATATGCTCGTTATAGACCATTTGGAGGATAAGATCGAAGAATGGGAAGAAGCAATTCATAAAAACCCTTACTCTTCCATTGCCCATGATGTTTTTAAACTGAAAAGATCGACTCATGTTCTAAGAAAAATATTTGTTGATGAACGGACGGTTTTAGGTGCCATTAGTCACCAAAAATTCCCTTATACCATTGAAGAAGCAGATGTTTATTTCGTTGATTTATTTGATCATATTTCAAGAGTAATCGATTCGATTGATATGTTTCGTGATTCATTAACTGGTCTACTCGATATGCAAATATCCATGAAGGGCGATCGGATGAATGAAATCATGAAAATTTTGACCATTTGGAGTACCATTTTTTTACCTTTGTCATTTATCGTAGGCTTATACGGAATGAACATTAAGGGAATTCCTGAGTATAATTGGAATTTTGGATATTTATATGTATGGATTTTATTAATTGTCGTAACTTTAGTTATGGTGGTTTATTTTAAGAAAAAGAAATGGATTTGATCACCTACTTATCGATAATAATATGATTATCCATGATAAAGAACTCTTCATTTTTTGTGAAATACAATAAAAAGGTACATCCAATAATTAGTGATGTACTTTTTTATTGTTGGGATAACAATAACGTTGGTCATTCAATGCATTTCTTTCTAACTAGTCATTCTACGATATTTTTCAACCATTGTCTTGGGCCTTTTACCATTGAGAATTTCCCCGAATCATTTGTGATGTTTTTTCGCCCTTTTCTTCGTTTCCATATTTATCAGACCATTCACTACGAATAAGCACCGCAGCAAATAAGCCCACACTTAGGACCAGAGCCAGCAAAACAAAAGTTAACATGTAGCTGCCCATTTTCATAAATCGAATTGAAATAATAGGCGCTAAACTTGTTCCTGCAAACAGAACAAATGTATACATCGAAACCGCAATTCCGCGTGTCTTGCCTCCTATTTGTCCTACAAGAGTGACAAGTGCAGGTACAGAAATCGCAATACCTGTTACAAAAATCAAACTCATAAAAATTAGCAAGGCCAAGTTTGAAATCATCCCCATGGAAGCAAGCCCTACTATCGCCATAAGCAATCCCCCGCGCAGAACCGCTCTAACACCAAATTGTTTAGAGATTCTTCCTGATAAAGGAGAAAGCAGTATTCCTAATACACCAATAGAACGAACATAAAGAATTTGTTCCTTATTTAGGCCAAAATGTGACCCGATCAAGTAATTGCCCAATACCGTGTACATACTGACAAAAGACATGAGCAAGACCAATGCCACAATATAGCATAGCACAAGGTTTTTTTGCGAAAATACCACGCCAATTTGCTTAAATGGTTCCCCGATCGAAGATGGTGTCTGTGAAGGTTTTCCCTTTGGCAAAAATCGAAGGATCAAAAATGCGGTTAAGGTATATACACCAGCTAAAAGGAAAAATACAGTGTTCCAGCCGTAGTGTACACTCATAAAGGCACTGACAACCTGCCCAACGATTCCGGCAACCAAAAATCCCGTACTAATAAACCCGAGCGTCATAACTCTTTTTTCAGGAGGGACCATTTCTACTGCATAGGCAAGTGCAACGGGAGAAAAAGAGGCCGCTGCAAATCCTTGTATTCCCCTTAGGACAATCATCCAAGTGAAACTTTCAACCATCCCAAGAACTAAAGAAATGACTGCCAATACTCCTATCCCGATAAAAATGATTTGTTTCCGGCCGTATTTGTCAGATAGTGCTCCGTAAATCAGACAACCAATTGCAAAACCTAATGAAAAAATACTTCCCGCTGCAGATGCTTGTATAGGTGAAATGCTAAAGTGGTTGGCAAACAAGGGGATCAACGGAATAGTTACATACAAACTAGACATGACTACCATACCAGACCAACATAAAATAGCTGTCATCAATGAGTAGTTTTTTTCTTTAAGAGTTGAAGTCATAAGACACCTCTTTCTATGAATTTTTATAGAACAATAAAAATTAACAAAGATAAACAATTGTAATTAGACAATCTAATTACTTGTTCAAAAAAATTTTATCTTCCCACCCCTAACCGATTCTCGATACTCTCATTCAATTTAATCAAGATTTTTTCAAATACTTTTTGTTCCTCCATATCCAAGTCATTTAAAAGCGAGGCACAAGTCCCCCAAAAAGTTGGGAGTAAATTGTCAACCAATGCCTCCCCTTCATGTGATAGACTGACATGGATCATACGGCCATCTTTGCTGTTTTTTTGTCGTACAATCCACTTTCTTTTTTCCAGCCAATCCAACATAGCTGTCGCGGAAGCACGCCTAATGCCAAGCCTGTCAGCAATAGCAGATGGGGTAATTTGCTTTCTTTCTGTATGCAGCAAAAGCAGCAACAACAAATCCAGTTTGCTCTCGGTAATATTAAACTCAGATAAGTTCATGTCTACAACATCCAGGACATTGTCACTCAGCCATAACATTAGCAATCCCATGTAAGCTGCTTTACGATCCACTTCTTTTGCTGCTGTTTTGTCCATTAGTTCTAAATATGGAGCAATTCCTAGTTTGGGTAACTGTTGATACGAATTGGCCTCATTTGATATTTTTTTTGACATGCCATCACCTTTCATTTAATTAGATTATCTAACTAAAAACGATTGTAACTTATTTCCATTTGTTTCGCAAACAAAAAATCATTCATTTTAGAAATTTTTGAAAATGGGATTCAATACTGCCAGCACCTCTCCAGAAAAGGAAACACGCGTTTAATTTTTGTATTCGGCATTTTGTTCCTATTGGATCATTTCCATACCGAACTTTTAAATATTTTAACAACTCCCACATTCCTTATTTTCATCTTTCTAATCATGAGAAAATAGGCACGTGTTTCTGATTCAAGATAATCTTTAATGAATCTATACATTTTGTTTACTTGGATTTAATATTCAAATGATATGATTGGTACAGCTACAAGTGAGGAGGCAGTAAAATGAATGTGCGTGCAATATTTATTGATATGGATGGTACACTACTTAAAGCCTCAAACGATATTTCCAGTCGAAATATCGAAGCTATTAATCAACTCATTCAACGGGGAGTTAAGGTTTTTCTTGCCACAGGTCGACACTATGAAGTAACCGCTCCCTACCATAAAGAAATTGGATTACAAACTCCGATGATCTGTTTGAATGGTGCTGCCATTCACGATTCAGTGTCTGGAAACATTTTGCAAATGAAAACCATCCAATTGAACGAAGAACGATTTCACCATCTAACTGCTGAAAGTCCATGTAATGTTTTGATCCATACAGCAAATGGACTTTATTGTAAGGAAACAAATGAAGAAATCGATTATTGGACAAAAGTTGGGCAAACTCCGCCAAGGTATATTGGCGATTTAAGACAGGCAAATTATCAGGACGTTCTTAAATATAGTGTTCGAACTGGTGCACCAATACCGGAATTATCCTCTTTGTTTAAAAAAGAAGGTGAAGTCATCGATTGGAATGACGGGTTTGAGATCATTGCTCCTAATGTTTCCAAATGGTCTGCTATAAAAAACTTACTTAACGAATTTCGAATAAGTCCAAATGAAGCCGCAGCGGTTGGAGACGGTCCTAATGATATAGAGATGCTTCGTCATGTTGGTATTGGTGTAGCAATGGGTAATGCAAGCCAAAAAGTTAAAACTGCAGCTGATTTTGTTACAGGGCACCACGAAAATGATGGATTAGCTAAATGTATAGAACGCTACCTTCTTAAATCATATGATTCATTTGCTATTTAGATTTTGAATCATACCTTTTTTAAAATAGGTTTTAATAAAGTTTATTGTTGATTTACTATTCTGTTGATTGCAGCTATTATCATCAGCCAAGTTTTACTGCACTTTGTAATAAAAAATGGCAGGTGTTATTCATACCTGTCATTTTTTATTACATCATCGATATTGAAGACCTTACGGAAAAAGAATTTGACTTTAAGTTAATATTTAGAGCGATTAATTGCAACTATCTTTTAAGCCTTTTTAAATTCCCTCCCCCTTTAGTCATTTCCTCAAGAAGAAAAACTTCGTCAGGTTCAGGTGTTGTAAAGCTTGTGGGGCCAAATATAACTGCGATTCCTAGAAAAAGGACAATCTTTAAACTATAGCACAAACAAAAAACGCCATCCTTTCCTTGATCTTTGATAGAAAGAATAGCGTTTTTTTGTTTTAGGGTAATGATATGCCTTAGCTTAATGGACATGTGATATTACCCCGATTATAAAGGAACTCACAAATAAACCGTGCCATGCTCGTACAAGTGTACTTAAGCTTTCTAATGGAGATGTCTAATGGCAGGATCCGATGCATGCAACGGATGATCCTAAGACTTTGGGGGATTGACATATACTTGGCAAATTTAATAGAGTATTACAGGTTTAACTGATAGATTCCCTTTTCGTTTAAATAAATGCCCCTTGGCGGACCCATACTTGATAATAATCGTTCCAGTAATACCAAGTATTTGTAGATGCATCATAGTACCAAAATTGTCCATTCCATGCAAGCCCAGTCCAAACTCCGTTCTCATAATAGTAGTAAACTCCATTGAGGTAGGACCACATAAAATCACCTCCTTTCAAATAGAAATATACTTCGTAATATAGTAAATGCTAAAAGATTTCATTTTGATAGGGACAAGTTATATAAGTAACCAGTACATTTTTTCCTAGTACAAAGCTATCTTCCCCTCTATTTTTTGTTTGCTTGTGCTATCGATTTTTAAACAAAAAAGAATGTGCAACAACGGCACATTCTTTTTTGGGGTTCACTTTTTTCTTTGTTTTCGTCAATTCTATCGCCGACCGTCAACCATTCACTGTTGATTTCGATGTCCTTCCTGCCCCATCGGGCTGACAGAACCAACTAATAGGGTTTCAGCTGCCTATTGATATTCTTTAAAAGTTAAAGAGAGGCATCATCGTCCGCTCGCTATTTTGATGAATTATTCTTTTTGGGTGGCTGTTTCAGTTGCATCTGCTGTGGCTGCTGGTTATTCGATAGTTTCCCTAACTGTTCTAATAGCCGTTTCGCTTTCTGAGCAGAAGGTTGTTTATCGCGTCTACTCAATCTTACTCACTCCTTTGAATTTTTTTATTCATAACTATAGTTACTAATCTTCCAATCTCTCATCCAATTAAATTCCATATTTGATAAGCAGGTACCCAATAGTACCAGAAGGTACCATCGTATAAATAATAGGTTCCATCGCTCCATGCCAAGCCTGTCCAAGTGCCGTTTTCGTAATAGTAATAATATCCATTGTAGTAGGACCACATACAATTAACACTTCCTTTCAACTAGAAATATACTCATAATATAGTAAATGCTAAAAGATTCATTTTGAAAGGGACAAGTTGTGGAAACAATGAGTACATTTTATATCGTGAAGCCATTATTGCGGCAATATGAAGAACGAATTAAATGATTAATAAATTTGAATAATATGCAAAATAAATCATTTATAATCAAGTCATTTGTACAAGCCATTTCTTCCCCGTCTGAATAATTATAAGTGAATAACAAGTCTTTCTTTAAAGACTGAGTTTTTTAACAAAGTAGGTGAACAATATTGGCTAATAATAATTTTAGTTGGTCTGATGCAGTATGGAATCAAGGTAGTTCAGGCGATTCCGGCTGTCAACCAGCAATGGGACCTTCAACACCTCCATCTGTATCTCCTTCGGGTGCAAATATGACAAATAGCAATTACAATGTTTGTAACTGCGGAGATCCTAACAGCGACCGTGACAGAGGCAGCAGACGTCGTCGCTCAGGGGGACGTCGCTCAGGACGATAGAATTAGAATTTACCTCTTCTATCGTAGGATGACTTTGATTTCAAGATGTATAAACCTCTCAACCCGATATAAGTTAGCAAGCCCACCAATTACGCTTATTTAAAAGCAAACTTTTATTTTTGCTTTTTATCTTCCTTTGTATCACGGGGTAGGTGGGGTATGTATAACATTCAGGGGGATGAGTCTAGTCAATAAAAGAAGAGTGCAAATTGAACTGCACCTCCCAATTTAGACACTGTCTTAAATTGGGAGGTGCTTTTTTAAATTAAATACACATCTGAATTTAAAATTCAGGCTGTAAAAACTCACTTAAATAGATTATGTCTCGTATGGAAAATTGCTTAGATATCGCAGTAATGGAGAATTTCTTAGGCTTATTAAAGTCTAAATTTCATAACCTTAAAGAATTTGAGAGTATGAAGCATTTTAAAACAAGAATTAGAGATTTATGTTCACTATTATAATCACATGCTAATTAAAGCAAAATTAAAAAGCATGAGTCCAGTTCAATACCAAACTCATGCCCAGCAGCGGTCTTATTTCCCGTGTCTAAATTTGGGGTTCAGATCAAATGTTTGCCCTTTTTCTGCATTCTTTATCTTCGCACATTGATTGAAATCTTTGTCCATGCATTTATTTATATTTACTTTTCAAATACTTGTGATGTTTATAGAAGAACGTTACCCAATGATCTCCAACCCATTGGTAATAAATTTTTTATCCATAATGAATCCATTGACTACCATTCCAATAATACCAGCCATAGGTTCCACTCCATATCCATCCTGTCCAAGCTCCAGTACTATTGTCGAAGTACCACCAATAACCAGTTTGATAGGTTAGATCCAGCCTTCCCCTCCAAGGTTGCCCATTAACGTAATAGTATAAACGTCCATCGTTTCCTCTAGTAAAACCGTTCAAAAAATCACTTCCTTTCAACTAGAAATATTCTTATTAGCCAAAATCTATCTCTTTGATAAGGGAAAGTTTTGTAAGCAATCCATACAATTTATATTTTTTGACCAATGCCATCATTAGCTTTCTTCGATATCGATAACAAATAAGCGCCAGTAAACAAAGAAGGAATGTCACGATGTTGCACATTCCTTCTTTGGAGTGAAAGTAAAATCCAACTATCATCTTTAGAATTGAAATCCCAAAATGTTAGGAACGGCGTCCTGAACGACGTTCTCCTGAGCGACGACGTCTGCTCCCTCTGTCGCGGTCGCGGCCACGATCACGGTCACTTGCAGGATCCCCGCAGTTGCAAACATTGTAATTGCTATTTGTCATATTTGCAGCTGACGGACCCGCAGGTGATGGAGCAGCTGCTGATGGGGCCATTGCTGATGGAGCCATTGCTGATGGAGCCGAAGGTGTAGCTGCAGTAGGTCCCATTGGTGCTTGTCCAGTATAGTAGTCTTTCTTATTGTTCCATGCTGATCCAGACCATTTAAAATTTGACATTATTCTTCACCTCTGTTTGAGTATTATAACAATTCTGCTATTTAACAGCCTTGTTATTTACTTATAATTATTCTGATCGAGGTCATATGGCTTGTACAAATGGCTGATAAGCAAATATACAATTTTTTAAAAAGAGCCCTTTTCACAAAGGAGAGAGGGGAAAGGATTGGAGTAAATTTATAAATATTTAGATAGAGAAGAAATACTCGTACACTTATACGGTAATTCCCTATTTTTTTGCAAAAATGAGTTTTTTCGAGGAATAATAGGTGAAGTAGAATCGAGGCAACCTATCATAAGAATTTATTCACAGTTTGTACGTACCGCGAGAACACCATGTTTCCCCCCATTAATATTAGATATTCTTTCTCTTTGTTAGGGACAAGTTATGTAAGCAATCCGTATAATTTATATCCTTTTACAATGTCATTATTAGCTTTCTTTGATATCGATAACAAATAAGCGTCAATAAATAAAGAAGGAATGTCACGATGTTGCACATTCCTTCTTTGGAGTGAAATTAAAATCCACTACCATCGTTAATGAATTGAAATGCCAAAATGTCAGGAACGGCGTCCTGAGCGACTTCCTGAGCGGCGACGTCTGCTGCTTCTGTCACGGTCACGGTCACGGTCACGGTCACGGTCGCGGCCACGATCACGGTCACTTGCAGGATCCCCGCAGTTACAAACATTGTAATTGCTATTTGTCATATTTGCAGCTGACGGACCAGCAGGTGATGGACCAGCAGGTGATGGACCAGCAGCTGACGGAGCAGCAGCTGATGGAGTCATTGCTGATGGAGCCGAAGGTGTAGCTGCAGTAGGACCCATTGGTGCTTGTCCAGTATAGTAGTCTTTCTTATTGTTCCATGCTGATTCAGACCATTTAAAATTTGACATTATTCTTCACCTCCGTTTGAATGTTATAACAATTCTGTTATTTAACAGCCTTGTTATTTACTTATAATTATTCAGACTGGGGTGATATGGCTTGTACAAATGACTGATAAGCAAATATACAATTTTTTAAAAAAATCCCTCTCAAAAAGTTGAGAGGGGAAACGAAAGTGAAATAGGATTGGAATAAATTTATAAATATTTAGATAGAGAAGATCTGCTTGTACACTTATATGGTAATTCCCGATTTTTTTGCAAAAATGAGCATTTGCGAGATAAAATAGGCGAAGTGGAATCGAGGCGGCTATAAAAAGAATTTGTTCTAAAAAAGTACGCACCACGAGGGAACCTTGTAGCACCCCACTAATCGTAGGTGTTGCTTGCCAGTGAATTACCATTATTAGGGTCAAAATACCACCACTGACCACCAATGTACTGCCATCCTGAAGCAATCGAACCGTTTGGAAATTGGTAGTAATAGCTCCCTTGTTCCCACAACCACCCTGTCCAGGCTCCAGTATCATCTTGAAGGTACCAGCGCCCGACAGGTCCGCGACTCCGATCAAAAATCCATCCTTTCGAGAGTACGCCATTATTATAACCGTAATTTTTTCCATTTTGCTGCACCCAATTGACCGAAGAAAAGTTTTCCGGATATATACCAACCATCGTCCAGTTGCAAGTTGCATTCGTTCCCATTGGATTTCCCCGATAACTACTATCACCACTGCCCGCGCTGCTGCATCGATAGGAAGATTTAGGGATATATCGGGCAAAATGAACATGAGGTCCTGTTGTATATCCCGATTGTCCCACGTGTCCAATTAATTCTCCCGCTTGAATTCTTTTGCACAGTCGTGCTTGTAAACCAGGAACAGGGTCAACATGAATATACTCAGTGAAGAACCCATCGTCGCCTAAAATCGCTATACCATTAGCATCAGAGCATTGTCTAGGTATTACCCTATTGCTATTGGGAAAATCGGGATCTGGTTGAGTGCTAAAACATGTGGAATCTCCGTAAACAAATACTAAAGTCCCGGCCTCTACCGCATACACAGGTTCTCCCCATTGGATGCCATCAAATCCTAAATCTCTGGCTCCCCAAATATGACAATCTTGATACATTATAACTTGTCTTGACGAATGAAAAGGACTTCGTTGATATTGATATGGCAATTATTATTTCAGCCCCTTTTTTCATAGAATGATGCATTATAAATTTATGAAAAAAAATGACAAACGCTTGTCCGTTTGTCCTAGAAGCCAAAAAAAGTAAACCCCCGTTTTCAGTTACTTCTATTTTTTATGGGAAATCTTTGCTACAGACACACATTTTCTTTTTTTCATTCAAGTTCACTTTTTCAACCCCTCATATTCAGGTCAACTTTTATGCATTGCCTTACAAGAATGGAATCAGAGAAACGTTGATTTTACAGAAATGGATTAAAAGTTGTATGAATGATAATTTTCCAAACAAAAAAGCCTAGGAATACCTAGGCTTGAATTATACCCTTCTAATATTCTTCCCCATCATTTTGGTACGCTGTTTCAGCGTATATCCATCTTTGATTCTACAACTTTTCAACTTCCAGACAATTGTTTGACAATAGCAGATATTAATGGATTCAATGGATTTATAATAGTCCTTGATGTTTGATTTTCAATTTGCTTGGATGCATCGACCATTGATAATTGAGCAACAGAAATGACTTTATTTTCATTTCTAATGATTTGATTTAGAAAATTATAGAGTTCTTGATTGTATTCTACTATTTGTCCTTGCATTAATAAGTCAAAAGCATTGTCTAAAACCATAACCTCTAAATCTACAGGCTTTTGATTGTTATAAACATATTGATTCAGTCGTTCCATAGTTCCTTTTACAGTCGCTGGATTTGTAAATAGAATGATCTGCGGTTCATTTATATTACTTATGTATTCAAAGTAGGGTTCATCAATTTTTATAATTGGCACCGATATAGAAAGTTGGTCTTCCTGTAAAATAGCAATATAGTTTGTACAAGTAACAAGAATGGCGTCCACATGACATTGGGAAATCCACTCTATTTGATCTTTAACTTTCTTTTGTGCATCAGCTGATTTGAAGTTCTCATCGGATGTAACTCGATTCATTAATCCAGGGTCAACAAAATGAAGTAATTCAATATCATAAGAGGAAAGTGCATTTTCGATATAATCTATATTCGAATAATGAGCGTGTAAACATCCTAATTTCTTTTTCAATTAATTCCACCTCGATATTTTTCTGATTATTCTATCAGAATACAGATGGAAATGTCTATGAATCTGAGGATAAAATGCCCTCCCTTTTCATTTTCAAGCAAAACGAGAGATATGCAATTCACAGGTTTTCGTTCCAAACCTATCTGTAATTTATATTTTTCAACCGATTAAATAGTTGTGACTTTGGCGTAAATACTAAAAAAAAGTGCCAGTTCTCCCATAATCACGATATTTGGCATTACTATTATGAGATTAATGGAAAAAAAGGCAGTTAAAATGGCAAGAAATCCTCCTAAATGATACAGTTTCAAGCGGTGTTGTATTTGCCTATATTGATGAAACACAATGGTGGTCGCAATGAAATAAAGCAGCACAGAACCGAAAATGAAATATAGCATAAATGAGTAATTCAATTCTTTTAAAAACATGAGCTTAATCGACGCAGCAATGCTGCTCAAAGACATAAGGATTAATAAGTGTCCATATACGATGGTTTGTCCTGTCCCTTTAACCGATTTATTCACCCTCTTTTCCACATTATCAAAATACTGCCACCACATTGCGACTATGACGATGAATGAACAAATAGAAAATAATATGGAATCCCATTTCCCTTTCTGTGGCTCGAGCACAGAAATGATGTTAACAACTGATTCTCCAAAAAGAATCAAGGTCAATAGAGAATAACGCTCTAATAAATGAGCTGTATGGGTTGGAAATTTTGCTAGGTGTATTCGACCAAATATAGGAATAAACATGTCAACAAGTATTCCAGTGTACAGCACCATATATCGAACCCATGTATAAAAGAAGATCGAGAGAAACGAAATGAAAATTCCTATCCAAAAGTAGGTTCCTAAGAATTTCGATACTATTTTTGCCTCGCCTTGCTCCAGACGTTGGACAACGAGATACTGTATCGCTGTTAGCGATCTTAATCCAACATACCCGATCAGAAAAGGAAGATAATACTGATTAAAATCCACTGATAAGCTCGAAATCATAATCAAAACAAAGAACATTTGTGTGATCATGAACATTCGCTGATGCAAAAGATCTTGGCCAAACCTGTTAGTGAACATCGTTTGTCCAGTCCAAGCCCACCAGATGGGAATAAATATCAAGATAAATTTCATTAGATATTCAAAAGGAATATTTCCACCTTCTACATGAAATAAAACACGTGTGGCCGTAGAAACTGCCGCTACAAACAGCAGATCTTCAAAAAGCTCTAACCAAGTCACTTTCTTTTCTTCCATCTCGTCTCCTCCCCAAAGGCATTTTGAAAAACACTACATTCATAATAGAATGAAAATTAGGCCTTTTTTACAGTTTAATTGAAATAGCCAACTTATTATATATAAATTATGTTATGACTGATATCAATTATGAAGAGAACTATCTTTATATCGTCCTTTTTATTTTGAATATCACTTATTTTATTGATAAAATAAAAAAATGATTATTAAAAAATGAGATCAAGATTGCTAAGGGGATTTAAAATGGGTAAATTAATTAAATTACTAATGTTAGTTGTTTCAGCTTGTGTTTTGATATTTATTATTGTTGGTGTTATTAAAGGTGTTTCCAATATTGCAAATGAGTCAAAAATACCACAGCATAGCGCCTCAACCTTACCCGGTAAAAAAGAATACGATAAGGTCAGGGTTGGCGAACCCATGACAGGAAAAGGCGGCATGACTCTAAAGGAAGTGGAGAAACTCCTGGGGAAATCAACCAGTGAAACAGTTGGTCAAACTGGGAATCAGGAGATGATCATTTATACCTTTGCAGCAAATGCAGGCCCGAATTCGATAATGGTTACTTTTATAAATGGTCACGCTTCTGGAAAATCCCAAACAGGTTTATAAACCATTTTTTCATATTAGGTAAAAAGAAAAGGATAGATTAAACAGAAACAATTCTGCTTAAATCTATCCTTTTTTGTGCTTATATAACCCTTTTACTTCGCCACAAATGATTTTCTTGATAAAATCCGAACCGTCGACTAAATTCCTGGCAACTATTGCAAAAGCTTGTTTAGGACGGTTTTGGTTCCATTGGATGTTGGCTTAACTCCCACTTCTTATTTGCAATTTCCTTTAGGCCGAATCGAATTAATAGGAACACGATAAACCATGAACCAGACATCAGAAGGATTTGCCCGATAGGATAAATTCCGTGTAATGGAGAATCCCATAATGCATGCATTGCCACAACCAGGAAAAAAATACCTATAAATTTTGGTCTTAGCAGCATATTAAGATTAAAATGGTTTTCCCCTTGCACAATGCAAATGGCCGCACCTGTTAAAGCCGCCCATGCAACATGTCCGCCTGGAGCAAAAATACTGCGGAACAAAATCGTGAAATAAAGAGAATGAAAACTCCCGGAAAGTAAGGACCTTAAGGCATATCCCGCTGTTTCAAATGCCGCAAAACCAGCTCCGATGGCAGCTCCAATCAGAAGACCATTTAGCACATATCTGTACTTGATATTGCGAACAAAGAAAATGACGGCAATTACTTTTGCCAATTCTTCTGTAATTCCAATTGTTATTGGATTGATATTATTTCTTCCAAGGATATCGTAAAAAATCAATGCTACCAAAAGAGCAATGATTCCCCCGATAAATACTACATAGACAATTTTATAAATCGCGATATTTTGTGGTGCATTCATTTCCCAAAAGAAAATCAATGTCGTAAATGGAACAGCAAAAGCACCTACAACAATCAACCCTGGGACAAAATTAATATTATTGAAAATACTTACGCCTATATACAATCCAATATATGCAATGATGGCGATGATAAAAACTCTGGAAAATAACCAGGGTTTAGGCCATGTATCAGTTACTTCTTCTATTTTTGGAGTTGTAAGAGCTGTTCCTACAATAAAAAGGCGCTCCGCTTCGGTGTCTGTATGCTTTCGAAATACCCTTGAGAAAATATTGCGAAGTTTCGGGTCAACGGAACGTTTTTCTCTTGGAAGCCCATCTGCCTTTTCTGCAAACCAGTAAAAGATACTGAATTTCTCATGATGGAAGTTTTCACGCTGAAAGAACTCATGACCGCAATTCATGCAGAAATTAGTCCCATCCGGATTTTCATGTTCGCAAGAACGACACTTCAAATTCTCTCCCCCGTTTCATAAGTGAAGGTATTCTTTCTATAATTAGTTATGCGCATAAAAAAAAGAACCATGCAGAAGCATTGGTCCCAAATCAACATAAGTCATTGTTTGCCTATAAATATAAAGAAAATTTTGCAACAGGATGTTTATGGAATGTTGGCATGTTTTCGTACCTTCAAAAATTTCACAATACAGATTACTATGGTTTTCCCTACCGCATAAGATGGAACAGCCAAGATCATTCCCAATACACCCGCAAGATTTCCTGCTGCTAAGAGAATAATAATAATCGTAGCAGGATGAATATCAAGACTTTTTCCGAGAATAAGCGGTGATAATAAATTAGATTCAATTTGCTGTGAAACAATAAGTACGGCCAATACTAACAGGACCTTTGTTGGTGAGTCAAAGAACGCGACAATAATTGCCGGAACTGCACCAATAATCAACCCAATATACGGAATAAAATAAGTAGTTGCAATTGCTAATCCCATGACTAAGGCGAATGGCAAATGAATAATGAGATAACCTATAAATGCCATTGTACCAACAGATAACGCAACAGCAATCTGCCCATGTATATATGTAGAAAGTGTTTCGCCTGTCTCTTTCAAAATAGTCAGGCCTTCCTCTCTTAAATCTGCCGGAAAAAAGCGCGATAAAGCGAGAGGAAACTTATGCCCATCCTTTAACATATAAAATAGTAAAAACGGAACAGTGGCAAGAATAACCGCGATATTTGCAATTACACCAATTATATTTGTAATACTATAAGTGATTCGCTCTGGTAATGTATTAGCAAGGCCTGTCACCTTTAATTCCAATGATTGAATTAGATTTTGCTGAGAATTGATCACCCATTTAAACTCCGATGTTTGGGCTAATTGGTTAAAATATTGCACTGTCCGATTGGCGTACTCAGGAAGTGCTACAGCAAGAGCGGTAAACTGCTTGCTTATATATGGAACAAGGTTTCCGGCAATAATAACGATGATTCCTACAGCTGCTACATAAATAATCAGAATGGCAACAGCTCTCGGTAATCCTTTACGATATAGGAACTGTACCACGGGATTTAACAAAAAAAATAAAAACCCTGCAATAATAATCGGAAAGAATAAAGTTGAAATAAAAATGCCAATTGGACGAAATAAGAAATCAACCTTAGAAGACACATAAATAATCGATAAAAATAACAGAATTTGGATGAGCCAATATTGAAATTTTCTTTTCAACTTCATTTCCCTCAATCTTTTTAATAATTTTAAAACATATAATCATTTTACCCATTCCCTTTATTTTCCCTAATGGAATGTTATTTCATGTTTATTTAACCAATTTTACCTTAATTATTAAATTTTATCACTTCATCCCTATTATGGTCATCACCTTTTAGTAAAAGCGATGAATGGATTTTGATCGGATTGACCAAAATGGAGGATGAGGAGGTGGAACAATGATTAAGCTAATTGCTTTGATTTTGAAATTTGTGACATGTTTGGTAGCCTATGCTGTTGGGCTTGATTTATTCTTCCGTGCATCATGGACAGATGTCGTTTGGTTCAGCGCTTTAACGACAGTTGTTTCTTATTTAGCAGGCGACAGAATTTTACTGCCGCGGATTGGAAAAGGAAATGCCTTAATTGCTGATTTTCTCCTTTCCTATATGGTGGTTTGGATATTTGGAAGTGTTCTATTGCATAATTATATGCAAATTGCTTGGGGAAGTATTATTTCAGCTGTCATTATAGTGGCTGGAGAGGTTCTCGTTCACAGATTGCTTTTGGGTTCCCATAATGAGGTGAACCATAAACACAGCAATGTTTCTAATAAGTTTGCATACGGAATGGAAATGTCTGAGGAAAACGAACCATTAAGTAAAAAATAATATCCATTTTAGAAAAAGGTCATTCCAAATTTATGACCTTTTTCTATTCTTTTTCCTCTTATCCACTGTTAAATATAACTTTATATCCGATCCCTGCTTGATCAACCCATTCTTATTTAAAAGAAGTGTTCAAGTAAAATACTCAATTTTGGCTTCTGGAAAATAGGTGTGGATATATGTCCCAAGTGTATCTTTTATATCTTCCTGTTCTTGATCAGTATACACATATTTTCCGATCCCATATCTTCCCCATTTCCATTTTCTCTTTGATTCGTCAAGTTCCAACTTTGTCATGGGATAATTTTTTTGAATAACGTTTTTTGCCGGTTTTGTGAATCGATGCTGAATCATTTCGAAGGTTAAATCTTTTTTAGCTGGATTAGGGAGCTCAGCCTCCAGTTTTTCAAACATTTCCTTGTAACCTTCCTTCCATCCTTCATGAAGATAAATTGGTGCGATAATAAAGCCTAATGGATACCCAGCTTCAGCCACCTTCCCTGCTGCTTCTATTCTCTCTTGTTGTCGAGATGTCCCTGGTTCAAACGTTTTAATGATATAATCATCATTCATACTAAACCGGAATCGTGTTCGTCCATTATGTTTAGCATCCAGTAAATGATCAACATGTGCAAATTTGGTTACAAAGCGAAGTTTACCATATTCTGTTTGACCGAAAAATTCTATAGCATGTTTTAATGTATGTGTTAAATGATCGACTCCCACCACATCTGATGTACAAGAAGCTTCAAATCGGGTCTCCTCAGGAGCTCTTTCCTTCATATAATTTTCCGCTGCATCAAAAATTTCCTCAATATTCACATATGTACGTATATATGGCTTACTGCCCATTGTTGTTTGCAAATAACAATAATGGCAATGACCCATACAACCTGTAACAAAGGGAATAGCATACTCTGCGGATGGCTTTGAAGTATCGAACTTTAATGTCTTTCTTACTCCAACAACTAAAGTAGATTTTGCAATGCGATATCGCTGGAAGTCTGTTTCACCTGGAAGATTACGTATTTGATTGTGTGATGTTGTTTGTCTGATTTCAATCCCCATTTCTTCAAATTTAGAAACGAGCTTTTTTCCTAATGGGTATTCCAATGCGCGTGGCTCTATATAAACAAGCTGTGGAACAAAAGGTTTAACCATAATATCCCTCATATTCACTGAAGCCAAATGCCTCATAATATGCACTTTCAGCCTCTGATGCTGTCAGATATACTGCCAATTCATCCGTTAATGGATAGTATGTTTCATACAGGAATAATGCTAATTGACCTGGCATTTCAGGATGTTGAACAACTGCTGCTTGTTGGACATTGGCAACATCCTGTGCATGTGGATTCCGAATGATCACATAAACAATCTGCCCGGGCTGATAGGATTCATATATCGCCATAATAATCTGTCCTTTCTTTTTCACCATTCCAATTATGGTTAACACTCATAGGATACCCAGTTTTTGAAGATATCTATAAAAATTCATGCAAATACTTTGTGTATATTAATGATTATTATTAATTAATATACATATATCCTCCACTTATTGAGATTTTTTTCGTATGCTGCATGTAAATTAGTTTAAATCCCAGGCTTCATTTATCTCGACATTCAGCAGTTATTTTAAAAAATGTTGGTTTATCAATATTTTTTAAAAAGAGGCCGATTTATCCTTAAAACGTTATAAAATGAATAATAATAAAGTTGGACAAAATAAAAAAATCCCACAGATAAACTGCAGGATTTAAACTTTTTGGTAATCATTTACTTTTAAATCGGAAATAAGTCTGAAGAAAGGTATCTTTCTCCTGTATCAGGTGCTAATCCTAAAACGTTAGCAGAAGCAGGTAGGTTTTTGGCTATTTCTAATGCATAATAAATGGAAGCTGCTCCTGATGCGCCCACAAATATACCCTCCTCTGCAGCTAAACGTCGTGCAGTATTTTGAGCGTCATGATCTTCAATTAATAATATTTTATCAAAGATCGATCGATTTAAAATTTTCGGGATAAAACCGGGTCCAGTACCAGGAATTTTATGCGGTCCAGGTCTACCTCCTGATAATACAGGTGATCCGGCTGGTTCAACAACGTAAATTTTTAAATTTGGGATTTTTTCTTTCAATATCTCCCCAGTACCAGTTACAGTCCCGCCTGTCCCAGCGGTACATATGAATGCATCCAAATTCCCTTGAAATGATTCATAAATTTCAAGGGCCGTTGTGTCCCGATGAGCATCAGAATTGGCTGGATTCTCAAATTGCATGGGGATAAAGCAGTTCGGTAAATTTTCTGCCAATTGATATGCTTCTTTAATTGCCCCGCGCATGCCTTCCTCTGCCGGTGTTAGATACACTTCTGCACCATATGCTTTTAAAATTTTCACTCTTTCTTCTGTTGCATTATTTGGCATTGTAATAATACAACGGTATCCTTTAGCCGCACATACCATTGCTAAACCAATTCCGGTATTTCCACTTGTCGGCTCAATAATAACACTTTTTCCTGGTGCAATTTTTCCTTCTTCTTCTGCTTTTTTTAACATATTAAAAGCTGCACGGTCTTTAACACTTCCTCCAGGATTAAAGGATTCCAATTTAATATAAACGGAAGCGCCATTGGGGTTCGGTAAATGATTTAACTTGACAATTGGTGTATTTCCAATTAAATCTAGAATAGAATTGTACAATGTCATTTCAGTACTACCTTTCATCATTTTTATTTCACTGAAAAAATTATAAGCTAATATTGACGCAGTTTTCAATCCTGCCGTACCTAATCAAACTAAATGTTCTGGAAAGAAAAACCTATTTATCTTCCTGTTTTCCTATATCGATTTTACTATGGAGCAAGTAAAATCAGATCATTCTAAAATAAGGATTTTAGTAGTTTTAAACATGACAAATGCCTTAAAGACAGTTATCATATGTTTTTAATGGCTATGAAAATATTTTCGCAGCCAACTATTTCCCACTATCTTTTTTTCGCAGAACATTTTATTATATAGTGAGCAAGATTATAAAATTACTAATTTAAAAAAAGTAAAAAAGGTGTGAGTCTTATTGAAGTTCATAAAGTTCTTTTTTTATGTGCTTTTAACCTTCATATATGTCTGGGTTAGCAGTGTATTTTTAGTTTTCCATGGTCCATTTAACAATTTAAAAAATTATGTGATTAGTATTGTTTCAACTTCCATGCACCCGCAATATATAGAGCCGCTGTCATTATGGACAGTTTCTTTGGATGCAACGAAGCCGCAAATGAATAATGTTGCTGGTAAAGCTTCACCAATAAATGTAAGCTACAAAAATGTCAATGATTCATCTATCGAAGTGAAAGAATATCATTCATCTACTTTTTCAGCACAAATCATGCTCGTTCATGATCCAAAAAGAATTAAGGTAGCTGTAACAAAGTACAAGGGAGATGTAGGTGAAACGGTTAGTGAAATGGTAGCTGATGCTAACGCTGTTGCGGGAATCAATGGCGGTTCATTCAGTGACGTATCCTATCGCGGAACCGGAGGAATCCCATTAGGAAATACCATCCAGGACGGTAAATTTCTTACAGACGGTGGAACTGCTCCTACTATTGGATTTACCGATGAAGGTGTTTTAGTTGTTGGGACATACTCAAAGCAAGATTTAATCAATGATAATGTTACACAAGCTGTTACCTTTGGTCCGGTTCTTGTAAAAGACGGTGAAGGTGTCATCAATGGCGACGGCGGCTGGGGATATGCTCCGAGATCAGCCATCGGCCAGCGTGAAGACGGTACAGTCATTATGATCGTAACAGATGGAAGATTGATTCATGGTGCAGATAACCTTGGGGCATCCATGAAAGATTTAATGAATCTCATGCTTAAATACGGTGCTGTCAATGCTGCAAATCTAGATGGGGGTTCCTCAACCACAATGGTGAAAGATGGAGTATTGCTCAATCAGCCAAGTGATGTATTGGGAGAAAGAAAAGTAGCCACCAGTTTTGTGGTTATGCCGGAATAAGGAGATGGGATTATGAGAATTTTTTTATTATGTATTTTGCTCATCACTGGAATTGAAACAGGTGTATACTGGCATTACGACAGTTTGCTGAAAGGATCAGCTACAACCGTTTCCGGTAATGAAAATAAAACAAATGGTTTAATTAACAATGAAAAAAATAGCGGATCAAAGAATGAAATCCTGGCGGCAAATGAAAATGTTAATCAAATTGCCGTATCGGACAATCATCAACTTGCAGCATATGTTAATGATAAAAATGAACTGCATATTGTTAATTTATCAAACCAATCGGAATTGTATTCCACAACAGGACAAGAAAAAATTATATATTTAAAATGGATTCGAAATGACAGTTTGTTTATAGGAGTGAAAGGTGATAACAGCACCCTCATCTTAAAAACATTTCAAGTCGGATCTGAACAAGAAAGAACAATTGAAACATTTGATGGTGTTTCCAGTACTTCTACATTTAAATCCATTGTTTACAGCCCATTTACTAACGATGTTTATATTTTAATCGGCAACAAAGTTCGAACCAAAATGTATCACATTAATACAAATGGACATATGGCGGCCATGCAATTAAATCACGATTACATTATGAAACCAATGATGTTATCGACAAAAAATGAATTGTTCTACCAAGATGTAAATGATAATATTTGGGATCGAGAAGATGGCGTTACAAGCAAATTTAAAAATAACGCCGTGCCATTGGCCGTTTTTGACGACAGTTTTTATTACGGCTTGTTAAATGATGAAGGCAGAATATCATCTGTATATGTGTACGAAAAAGGAAACCGACAAAAAGTTGAGGACCTCCCTACCCCTGTTCATGCCAACAATATTGTGGTTAATCAGGATGGCAGCCTTACGATTCTTAAAACGGACTCTTATTACAATACGAAGACTGGCAAGTCAACGCCTCTTTCCGATAATGTACAAGCATACGTTGACAACAACACATTGTACATTGTGAAAAATAATAAAACCTACTTCGTTAATAACTAAAAGCTTGAGAAAATTCTCAAGCTTTTTTTTACGTTATGTTGCAATAACTTGAGAAATTATTTTGTAAACGATTCCAATGAAAGGGAATAACTTACATCCAAAAATGAACATTTTGTGACAATTAACATTTATATTAAAAATCTATATTCAAAATGCCTAATTTCTGTTATATTTATATAGCTTTTTACTATTATTATAGTATCTAAATTAAAAAATTAATTTTGTATGAAGGGGGAACTCACTTTGAGTAAAGGGATCCAATTCGCTAAATTTTCCTTTTTAGCCTTATTGGGTATGGTGCTTTTATCCGGGTGCGACAATAGCAAATATATTGTGCTCGACCCGAAAGGACCAGTCGGCCAACAAGAGCTGCATCTTATTATTATTTCTGTCATACTTTGTGCAATTGTTATCATTCCAGTTTTAGCAATTTTTGTGTATTTCGCGATTCGCTATCGTGATAAGCAAGGTAACAATGCACCATACCAACCTGAATGGGATGACAGTAAAGTTCTTGAAGTAGTTTGGTGGGGTATACCGATTGTTATTATTGCTGTCCTTGGTGTTTTCACAGCAAAGACTACATTAGCATTAACTAAACCACCGGTAAAAGACGTAAAACCGGTAGTTGTCCAAGTTACATCAATGGATTGGAAATGGATGTTTACCTATCCAGATAAAAAGGTTGCAACTGTCAATTACGCAGAGATCCCTGCTGGGGTACCAGTTCAATTCATTTTAACTTCTGATGCACCAATGAATTCATTCTGGGTTCCACAACTAGGCGGACAAGAATATACAATGCCTGGTATGTCCATGGGACTATGGCTGCAAGCAGATAAAACAGGAACATATTTCGGCTCCGGAGCAAACTTCACAGGAAAAGGATTTGCTCATATGCAATTTAAAGTAAAAGCTGTAACCCAAGATGAATTTAACAAATGGGCAGACGGCGTTAAGAAAAACTCTCCTGCCTTAACAAAAGCAGGATATGACAAATTGGCTAAACCAAGTCTAGTAAAAGAATTAAGCTACTCTTCTTACCCGAATGGTTTATTTGAAAGTATCGTAGATAAGAACGGTGGTAAGTATTATCATCACATGAGCAACATGGGTGATAGTAAATCTATGTCCGATATGTCCGGTATGGATATGAAGAAACATGATAATTAATCAGGAGGAAATTTTGGCATGAATACATCGCATTTTTTTGTTACAGGCGATCCGATGATTTATGGGGCAGATGTGTCCATTGTATTAGTAACTATCGCCATTATTTTTTACCTCAGTTATTTTAAAAAATGGGGTTGGTTATGGAGAGAATGGATTACAACTGTTGACCATAAAAGAATTGGTATTATGTATCTTTTAGCTTCATTACTTATGCTTTTCCGCGGTGGCGTAGACGCCATTTTAATGAGGCTTCAATTAGCTGTACCAAATAGTCATTTTTTAGCTTCTGAACACTATAATGAAATTTTTACAACACATGGTACAATCATGATTTTATTCATGGCAATGCCATTTATGTTTGCACTATTTAACATGGTTGTTCCATTGCAAATTGGAGCACGTGACGTTGCGTACCCGTTCTTAAACGCGGTAAGCTTTTGGTTATTCTTCATCGGTGCAATGCTCTTTAATATTTCATTCGTAATCGGTGGTTCTGCAAGTGCAGGATGGCTCTCCTACCCTCCATTATCAGAATCTCAATTTAGTCCAGGTCCTGGTCAGAACTTCTGGATTTGGGGGATTCAGATTTCTGGTATCGGTAGTTTAGCAACTGGTATCAACTTTATCGTTACGATTTTAAAAATGCGTACTCCTAGTATGCGTCTACGTGATATGCCTTTATTCACATGGTCAGTATTATCATCTTCCATTGCGATTTTAGGGGCATTCCCAATTTTAACTGTTTCACTTGTTATGTTAACAATTGACCGTTTATTCGGCGGCCACTTCTTTACAATGGATGGCGGCGGAAACCCAATGATGTGGGTTAACTTAATTTGGATGTGGGGTCACCCTGAGGTATATATCGTTGTTTTACCAGCTTTCGGTGTATTCTCTGAAGTGGTAGCCAACTTCTCTAAAAAACGTATCTTTGGTTATGGCTCAATGGTTTTCTCCATGATTGCCATTAGTGTTGTTTCCTACTTTACTTGGGTCCACCACTTCTTTACAATGGGTGCCGGCGCTGACGTAAATATCGTTTTCGCTATTTGTACAATGATTATTGCGATTCCAACAGGTGTTAAAATCTTTAACTGGATTTTCACCATGTATCGCGGCCGTATTACCGTGACACAGCCTTTACTTTGGTTCTATGCATTTGTCCCAACATTCCTTGTTGGTGGAGCAACAGGTGTAATGCTTGCTGCAGCTCCTGCTGACTATCAGTACCATAACAGTTACTTCCTAATCGCCCACTTCCACCAAGTATTAATCGGTGGTGTTGTGTTCGGTTACCTTGCAGGATTATATTACTGGTGGCCAAAACTTTTCGGATTTAAATTAAATGAACGTTTAGGCAAATGGGCATTCTGGTTATGGCAAATTGGTTTCTATGTTTGTTTCATGCCGCAATATGCACTTGGATTCATGGGTATGACTCGTCGTATTTACACTTACAACGCGACTATGGGATGGGATATGGGCTGGGCTCCGCTTAACTTTATCTCAACTGTTGGTGCTTTCTTAATGGGTATCGGCTTTATCTTTCAAGCATGGCAAATTATTTACAGCATTAAACATGGTGAACGTGATGTTACCGGAGATGCGTGGGATGGACGCACATTAGAATGGTCAATTCCTTCCCCTCCTCCAGTATACAATTTCGCAATCCTTCCAGATGTAAAAGGACGCGATTCTTGGTGGTATCAAAAACAAGAAATGAAAAACGGCACTTATCAGGAGCAACCTGTTAAATATGAACCAATTCATATGCCTAAGAATTCTGGTATTCCTTTCATCATGTCTGGTTTCTGGTTTGTAGCTGGATTTGGCTTTACTTTCGAATGGATGTGGATGGGTGTTGTCGGTTTAATTGGTGTAGTCCTTACATTATTCGCACGCTCGTTCCAATATGACACCGACTATTATATTTCTGTCGAAGAAATCGAACGAACTGAAAAGGCATTAGCGCAAAAGCGATACGCTTCAGTTCAACGAACTGCTAATTAGGAGGTTATAAACATGCAACATAGCATTGGTGCTCATGTTTCTGACCATGATCATGGTCATGTTGACCATGAAGGGTTAAAAGTTTTAGGCTTTTGGATTTTCCTTGTAACTGACTGTTTATTATTCGCTACTTTGTTCGCTACCTATGCAGTTTTACATTCACATACAAATGGCGGATTTACAGGAAAAGATTTTGATGTACCAGGATTTATTATTGAAACGTTTGTTTTATTAATAAGCTCATTTACAAGCGGTTTAGCTGTTTTACAAATGCATAAAGGTAATAAAAAAGGTCTGATCGGCTGGTTAGTCATCACACTTCTTTTAGGTGCTACTTTCGTTGGTATGGAAATCCATGAGTTTGCTAGTATGGCTGCTGAGGGAGCTACCCTTTCCAAAAGTGCTTTCCTTACCTCCTTCTTTACTCTAGTTGGTACGCACGGACTTCACGTAACGTTTGGTATCTTTTGGATGATCGGATTGATTTTTCAAGTATCTCGTAAAGGAATTACTTCTGTTACGACACGTAAAATTTCAATCATTAGTTTATACTGGCACTTTTTAGATGCTGTCTGGATTTTCATCTTTACTGTTGTTTATTTAATGGGGGTGATGTAATATGTCAAACCATGAACAACATACCGGGTCAGTAAAGGCATACGTCACTGGATTTGTTTTTTCAATCATTTTGACGATTATCCCCCTTGTCCTTGTATTAAATCATATGATGGCAAAATCAGCTCTAGTCGTTAGTATCTTGTTCGCAGCTGTTTTGCAATTTGTCATTCAGTTATTCTTCTTTATGCATATTCGTGATGGTGAAGGTCCTCGCTATAATGTAATGGCATTAGTATTAGGACTTATCTTCGTTGGCACCATTGTTGTGGGATCCATTTGGATTATGTCATTCAATGAAATTGTTCAATAAGAGTAATGGAATACGGGGCTTAAATTAGATATGACTCTCCCCCACTCGATTTGAACATTTGACACAAATTGTTCACACATAAAAAAAGAATTTTAGCCAAAAATATGTATAATATTTTTATATGGCTTCTCTTTGCCTTCTAAATAGATGTGCAAGGAGAAGCCCCTTCTTTATTCCGATTGTCTCGGATCGATTAAATTGCAAACATTGGAACAGTATTTCCGGTGCTCGTAAGTATATTTAGGATGTGAAAAAATGCGTTACTTCTGGCTTGCTTTTACAGCCGCAGCTACAATATTTTTAGTCAATATCATTGGTTTTGTTGATACACAAACTCAATCGGCAATGGGATGCGGAAGCGGTTATCCTTTATGTAATGGAAAACTGTATCCTAATTTTTACGACTACCATTCTGTGATCGAATACACACACCGAATTGTGGTTGGACTCGCCAGTATTTTGTTATTTATTACCTCATTCATCGCGTGGTTTCGTTATAAATCACCTCGTATGAAATGGCTTGTTGGTTTTGCTGTGTTCGGAATTCTTGGGGAATCAACCTTAGGTGCATTGACAGTAATGGTTGCTCTATCCCCTATGCTGCTTGCAGCGCATTTAGGTGTTGCTCTTATTTCTTTTTCCGCTTTAGTCAATATCGCTTATGCGATCTATCACGAAGAAAAGAAAATAAGTTATAGTGGACATGTTCCCTCTTCTCTCAACATCTTTTCTTGGTTCACTTTTATCTTTTTGTATGCAGCCATTTATTTTGGCGGCTATGTGGCAAAAACAGGTTCTGGAGGAAGCTTCAAAGGGTTCCCTTTCCCGACTGAACATTTCTCAGATGTTGGAAATACTTATTGGGTGGATGTGATTCATCGATTATTTGCCTTATTTTTAATTGTCTTTATACTATTGCTTGTTCGTATGGCAAGAAAAGTTCGTACTGTGCGTCCTGATGTCTATCGATTAAGTCTGATTTCGATCGTACTGATTCTTCTTCAAGGATTGAGTGGAGGAATTTTAATATATACTCAACTGCACCTAGTTTCGGTGCTGCTGCACATCTCCTTTGTGTCACTCCTTGCAGCGACATTAAGTGTCATTTGTATACAAGGAAAATAAAAAATCCTAAATCATTTGTTTAGGATTTTTTATTTTCCTTTTTTAAATTAAGGGATGAAAATGATTTGACTCGTAGTATTGTCCACCGGAATATAAATCCTAGTAACTTGCATGAATCTAACCAATAATAAAAAATTTTAAAAAAATCATACCATTTTTATTTTCATTGCATTTACTATTCCTGAGAGGAGGATGTAATTGAAAATGAGCGAAAACACTTTTCATTCTTTTGCCCAAAACCTTGTAGAAGAGGAAGTAAATGTGATCACTACACGTGGAGATTTCAATGGAAGACTAATTAGTGTAGGTAAAGATGTAATCCTTTTACAAAACAGAATGGGGCCTCAGCATCTGACACTAGGTATTCGTATTGCAGAAATTGTAGTACTTCACAGGGCTGAATTGGGCCCAAGAGGACCATTCGGATTTATGCCACGTGGAAATGAGTTTGTAGAATCGGCTGAAGCCCAAAATAATTAATTTTTAATTAATAAAATTTCTGCAGAAAATTGGCATGTTTGTCTATACGTCCCCTTTTCCTTCAACATAATCTGTAATAAAGACGTTGGAGGTGAAAAATATGAGCGGTGGCGGACATGGTGCAGGTTTTGCATTAATCGTTGTATTGTTTATTCTCCTAATCATTGTAGGAGCAAGCTTCATGGGAGGATATTGGTATTAATCTAATCTAGAATTTTCCCAGTGAGCACGATCAAAACCCCCTTTCAATATTAAAGTTTGAAAGGGGGTTTTTTCTATGTCTTTATTGCCTTTTGTTGATCTTTCTTCAACGGTCTTTTCGGACATCTTATGTTAAACTGGTGTTACTGAAATGGTTAAGGAGGCCTTGTGATGACTCACTTTAAAATACAAAGCATACTGAAGAACTGTCCTCATCCGTTAATCGATCATTTAATCTCATTAAAAGAAGTATTTTGGCTCAATCAACATCTTGAAAAATATGAAATTGGAATGAAAAAGACACCATTTACCATTCAGGATGTTCAGGACGCGGAAGCAAGGTTAGGACGGTTTGCCGCTTACATAGCTAAAGCATTTCCTGAAACTTCGGCGGACAATGGAATTATTGAATCTCCCCTCACGAAAATTTCTCAAATGAAACAAAAAATCCAGCTGAATTCGAGTCAGCCCCTTCTAGGTCAATGGTTATTAAAATGTGATAGCCACTTGCCGATATCTGGATCTATTAAAGCAAGAGGCGGCATTTATGAAGTGTTAAAACATGCTGAAGAACTTGCGATCGGAAACCAAATGCTGTCGCTTGATGATGATTACTCCATCATAGCTAGTGAAAAGTTTAGAGAATTTTTCTCCCAATATACGATTGCCGTAGGTTCCACCGGAAATCTGGGGTTAAGTATTGGGATAATCAGTGCGAAACTTGGCTTTAACGTGACCGTTCATATGTCAACAGATGCCAAACAGTGGAAAAAAGATCTGCTTCGAAGTAAAAATGTGACTGTTGTCGAATACACTTCTGATTACAGTAAAGCAGTAGCCGAGGGACGCCGCCAAGCAGCGTCGGATCCCGACTGCTACTTTATTGATGATGAAAATTCCCCAGATCTTTTTCTTGGATACGCTGTAGCGGCTCTCCGCTTACAAAAACAGCTAAATGATCAAAATATTCAAGTAGATGAAAATCATCCATTATTTGTGTATCTTCCATGCGGCGTAGGCGGTGGTCCTGGCGGTGTTGCATTTGGCTTAAAGTTATTCTTTCGTGATTATGTTCATTGTTTTTTTGCTGAACCTGTTCACTCTCCATGTATGCTGCTCGGCATGATGACTGGGCTCCATGATCAGATTTCTGTTTATGACTTTGGGATTGACAATATAACTGAAGCTGACGGACTTGCAGTGGGTCGGCCATCTGGATTTATCGGCAAATTAATCGAACCATTTTTAAGCGGCATTTATACTGTCAGTGATAAACAATTATTTATCATGTTAAAGAATCTTGCAGATACAGAGAACCTTCATTTAGAGCCCTCAGCTTTGGCAGGTATGAGTGGACCCGTTAAATTAATGGAAGAAGGCAATAAATATCTGCTAAACCATCAATTAGCTAAAAAAATGAAAAACTCAACACATATCATTTGGGCTACCGGAGGCAGTATGGTTCCTCAAGAAGTATTAGCTCAATATTATAAAAAAGGGAAATCACTAATGCATTAGCTAACGATAGTAAAAGCAGTATCATCATGGATACTGCTTTACTTCCTCTACTGATATCTTATTCTTTTACTCCATCCTTATAGTGTTTATCCCAATGCTTATCTCCCTGATGGTCAAAATCGGCAATTGTTTTTTCTAACACATCTAGTAGAAGTTTTTTAGTTTCATTAATGGTTTCGTAAAAGGTCTTCTCCTCTTCTCCTTTTATTTTAATCCCCGCCAACGCATTTAATGCTGCCAGTTTCCGATGGTCCTCCGCTTTCTTATCCAATGCTTCAAATACATGTTTGATATATTTGGTAATATCCTTGTGCTCTTTCTTTACGCGTTTTTGGATGTCAGCTAAACGTCTATTCATTTTACATCCATCCTATCCATATAAAGAATGAGATCCTTTAATCTAATATATTAAGATGTTTGTATTTTTTTCAGGATAATGGTTCGCGTTTTTCCTTTTTTACATAGAATATGATCGACAATTTCCTGTTCTACTCCCCTATTTGATTAATGTACAAAAACAAGTAATAACCAAAAATATAGGCCGATCAGTGTAAAAATTAAGGTAAGTGGAATGACTATGATGGTTACTTTAATATATTCCAGCCAAGTAACCCTTATTTTATGTTTCTTTAAAATATTCATCCAAATTAAGGTGGCTAATGTTCCGATTGGAAGGATTAAAGAACCCATGTCGCTCCCAATGATATTGGCTAAATACACTGTTTTCGTTATGAGAGGATCAAGCCCCATTTTTGTTAAAGTTAAGGTGGCTACCATCAGAGCAGGATGGTTATTGAAAAGATTAGCTAACAACGCTGTGATCATACCCATAGTTAAACTGGCATGGAATAAACTATCGTGAACTAATGGCTCAAGATATGTTAATAAAATATGGGTTAATCCTATATTATTTAAACCGAAAATGATGACATACATGCAAAACGCAAAGATCAAAATATGCCATGGAATTTTGCCTGCTACATCTTTCGGACTTACTTTTAAATAAATCCAACGCCAGATCAACAATATAACAGAGCCTAATACCGCAACTAATGATACAGATATGCCAATGAATGACGCAATAAAGAGGCTAATTCTGACCACAAATACGAACATAAGCATCTTGATCATCAGATTTTTTTGTTGATTAAATAAATTTTCATTATTTTTCTGTAACGGATGGTAACGCATATTTTTTTGCAGCGGGATTGAAAAGGAATGAAGATTAATTTCTTCAGGGATATCTTTTTTAAATACGAGATACAAGAGAAAAGATAAAAACAGCAAACCTAGCACGCCAGGAACAAACATCATTTCTGTTTGCAAGTAAAGATCCATACCAATTATTTTCAATGCAATGAGGTTTACAATATTGCTTACACCAATTGGGGCACTTGAAGCCGTTGCAATCAATGCGCCGCTTAATAAATAGGCTATTTTCTGATGATTTTTCAAGCCAATATTCTTTAAGATGAGAATTAAGATTGGTGTTGTTATTAATATGCTGCCATCGTTATTAAAGAAAAGTGTCATCAAAAAACAAAGCAGTAATGTGTACCAGTATAATCGTTTCCCTGATCCTTTTGATATTTTTAACATAAGGGCTGCTGTCCAGCTGAAAAATCCAAAGCTTTCAAGCACGATTGCCATTACGATTGTTGCAATGATGGTAATAGCTGCCCCTGTTACTTTAGAACTAATATCTTGTAAATCTCCAATCGAAACACTGCCGCTAAGAAATACCAAAACAGCTCCAATTGCGGCCGGTATTGCTTCATTTATATTTTTCGGACGGATAAATATCATTGCCATTGTAAATATAAAAGCCATAATGGTGATGATCACCGTCGATAGATGATACATAAAAAATTTTAACTCCTTTCATAGAGTTTCATATGTGTCTTTAAATCCTTCCCTTAAGCTTGGTATATAGTACGTCCTTTCGTACATGCATGAACTAAACGAATATCTTGTAATTTGATAAATCAGCAGTTAACTAGAAATATTTTTATTAGAAAACCTGAACACTTACCTAGTCGTTAATATTAAGCTTAAAGGTTCCTATAAATGTAAACTAAAAGTTCCCTTCTGTTATTCTTAATGGTTAATTTCTACGCCAGTTAATTCTGAGCTTTAACCAAGCTAACATAAAAAATAAAGCCGGTTTGTTTTTCCGGCTTTATTATCACAATATGAAGTTTACCTTCTTGAACCTCTGCTTCCCCTGCCTCGAGAACCTCTCGATCCGCGATTGCCTCTTGATCCGCGGCTTCCTCTGCCTCGAAAACCTCTCGATCCGCGGCTTCCTCTGCTGCCTCGGGAACCTCTTGATCCACGACTGCCTCTGCTGCCTCGGGAACCTCTCGATCCGCGACTGCCTCTGCCTCGAGAACCTCTTGATCCACGACTGCCTCTGCCTCGAGAACCTCTCGATCCGCGACTGCCTCTGCCTCGAGAACCTCTTGATCCACGACTGCCTCTGCTGCCTCGAGAACCTCTCGATCCGCGACTGCCTCTGCTGCCTCGAGAACCTCTCGATCCACGGCTGCCTCTGCTGCCTCGGGAGCCTCTCGATCCGCGACTGCCTCTGCTGCCTCGGGAGCCTCTCGATCCACGGCTGCCTCTGCTGCCTCGAGAACCTCTCGATCCGCGACTGCCTCTGCTGCCTCGGGAGCCTCTCGATCCGCGACTGCCTCTGCTGCCTCGAGAACCTCTCGATCCACGGCTGCCTCGAGAACCTCTTGATCTGCGGCTGCCTCTGCTGCCTCGGGAGCCTCTCGATCCGCGACTGCCTCTGCTGCCTCGGGAGCCTCTCGATCCACGGCTGCCTCTGCTGCCTCGAGAACCTCTCGATCCGCGACTGCCTCTGCTGCCTCGAGAACCTCTCGATCCACGGCTGCCTCGAGAACCTCTTGATCTGCGACTGCCTCTGCTGCCTCGGGAGCCTCTCGATCCGCGACTGCCTCTGCCGCCTCGGGAACCTCTCGATCCACGGCTGCCTCTGCTACCTCGGGAACCTCTTGATCCACGGCTGCCTCTGCTGCCTCGGGAACCTCTTGATCCACGGCTGCCTCTGCTGCCTCGGGAACCTCTTGATCCACGGCTGCCTCTGCTGCCTCGGGAACCTCTTGATCCACGGCTGCCTCTGCTGCCTCGGGAACCTCTTGATCCACGGCTGCCTCTGCTGCCTCGGGAACCTCTTGATCCACGGCTGCCTCTGCTGCCTCGGGAACCTCTTGATCCACGGCTGCCTCTGCTGCGTCTTTGTCCTTCAGCAGTATCATTATCTAGAAAAGCTACTGGCCCATTTGCATTTGCTTCAGCAAGTAATTCCTCCATCTCCATCTTCATAACCAAATGCCCACCACTTTCTTTTATTTTGTATTTCATTTTTAATTTATGGGAACATAGGACCATTTGATATAGACAAACATTTATTTTTTTTATTTATTCAACCATGGATCAGAAACTACATATTTAAAACTTAAGGCGGTTACAAATTAGGAAAATATGAAGAAGTGATGCTTGACCAAATAATCTAAAAATTAACGTGAATTCGTTAATGAAGCCTATATCTTAAAGAAGGAATAGATTGGATTAACTTCATTATTTTTTTACCCTTAAAGCAATATAAAAGAAACAATTAATTAATCTTCAAGTTTATGAAAAAAGTCATATACTGTATTTGCCTATTTTTTATCAAATCCATGAAAAAAGGCTCCTTTATTAGTACAACATCATGCCATGATACATATAGATGCAGTGTAAATGTTTATTTAACTTAAAGGAGGAAAAACACTTTATGAATAGAGATATGATGAAGTCTATGGTCGGAAAAATTATTAAAATTGATCGCGGCGGCCCAGAATCAAGAATCGGAAAGCTATTAGATGTGTATGACGACCATTTAGTTATCATCACAGAAGATGATGGAGTCGTTTATTACGCAACTCAGCACATAAAAAGTGTGACGGAGAATGCAAAGGAACAATTGGAATTTAATATTGAAGTTCCTGAAGGTTTCGAATTCAAAAAAGCGAATACTTTTCACACTCTCTTAGAAGCTTTGAAATTCCAATGGGTAAAAATTAATCGCGGCGGCCCTGAAAAATTAGAAGGTGTCTTAAGCGATGTGAACCAGCATTTTGTTTCCTTAATTAATAAAGAGGAAATCGTCCGTTTATCTATGTTCCATATTCGCAATATCAGCTATGGATTAAAAATTGAAAAAGAAGAGGAACAACAATCTGACGATAAACAAAATAATCAAGCCAAAATGTCTGATGATGACAAACAACAGGCCCGCAACCGTGTGGTAAAATCAGAGTCATCCAACCAATACGCAAGAAATAAGGAAAGGTAACATCATTGTCGCTTCTCGAAAAGAGAAGCGACATCATTATCCAAAAGGAGGACAAAGAAATGAGTGTAGATCAATTTAAATCTACATTGAATTCATTAATCGGTTTTAATGTAAGCCTATATGTTGGCGAACAAGTATATAAAGGAAAACTAATTTCTGTTGAACCAGATCATGTCATCATCGAAAACGAAAATAATTACATCTTTTACTATAATATTAGCCAAATTCAAGCAATCACAAAAAATACAAAGCAATTCCAAGGTGAAGAAATAACATCCGAATACCTGAAAACACAAAGCTTGAAGCAAGTTTTAGACTCACTTACTAATTCCTGGGTAACAATTTTTTGCACCAGCAAACAAAAATTCTCAGGCATTTTAAGTAAGGTTGGTGCAGATTTTATTACATTAATTAATGGTGCAGATGGTATTTTAATACAAAATTCAAATATTGCTAATGTAATAAAAGGTGAGATGAAGGAACAAGAAAATTCAGAAACAAAAGAAGAAAATAATCAATCAGAAGCAAAGAATGAACAACTTAGCTATGCTAGCCCAGTTATGACAGTGGAGGATGAGTTCATTGACCAAAATAACGAAATTATTATGGTCAATGATCCTGAATCTAAACAAGAGGTTTCCATCAATCAAGATAACGAACTGAAAAAAGCAGGCTGGTCTCAACCTATCAACATTCCTGCAGAACAGCCAAAAGAAGCTGCAGCATCAAAAAGTGCTTCTCAAGTAGCGTCTAAAGAAGAACGTATTGAAAAGCGTATTGAAAAGCGCAAAGTAGAACGTAAAGAAGAACTTAAAGTAGAGCGTAATGAAGAACTTAATGAAGAACTTAAAGAAGTGCATAAAGAAGTGCTTAAAGAAGCGCTTAAAGAAGAGCCTAAAAGAGTGCTAAAAGATGAACCAGTTTTATTGGCAGAGGACGTGAAAGTAGAAGTTCAACCTGAAGCTCCTATTAAATTTATTAAAGAAGAACTAAAACAACCAGTTAGAGTCTGGTCACAGCCAATTAAAAATGCAAATAGTAAACTTAATGAATCTGTCACAAAGAAAATGGAAAATGAAATAAAGAAAATGAGAGAAGAACAGGCACAAATCAACAAAAAGCAGGAAAAGAAAAAAGAAAAAGAAAAGGCAGTTAATACGACGAAAAAAGAAGATACTCAAAAACTCTCAAAAGAAGTGAAATCAGTTCAAAAACTTGAAATTGCTAAAACGGTCAATAAAACACAGGAACCAAGTATTGAAAAGAAAAATGAAAACCTTCCAGTTGAACAGCCGATCAGAACCTTTAGATTTTTAGGTGAACCAATTCCTACAAAAGAAAATTCCAGACCATCAATTTTTGATGGATGGTTCAGCAGAAACAGCGATTCACGACTCTAAAAGAAATCTCTAATTATTTAACTGATCAGCTATGAAAAAATACTTCGGATCCTCTATGCAAATTAACATTGAACCATTATTCCAGATGATGAGTAGGGTAAAAAATTCAAAAGACCAATATAACATAAACAGACAACATGTAGGCCCTTCTCATTTTGAAAAAAGATCTTTGATATGAAAGGATGTGATCAGGATTGAAGGAAAATATCGGAAAGTACATTAAACTTGAAATTTCAGGTAAGAAATTTTTCAGTGGTTTGTTAGTGGATGTAGGCAGTGATTTATGGGTTGTATTTAATGGATTCGATTATCTATATATCCCCACCATCCATATCCAAAATTGGCAGTTCTTAAAACAGGATGAGATTGATGAAATCACATTTAGTAATGAACCAACACCTATATATAATCACAATGAAGAAATTTCTTTACGAAAAACACTTACCTCCGCAAAAGGAATTTTCACAGAAATCTATGTTACGAGTAAACAAGCACTACACGGATATATTATCAGCATTATGAATAATTACTTTGTATTCTACTCCCCTATATACAAAACAATGTTTATTTCCCTTAGTCATTTAAAATGGTTAATCCCATACACTAACAACCAACGGCCATATGGATTGAACAATTCCAGCCTGCCAGTAAACCCAAGTAACATTACATTCGCACGATCATTTGAAGTGCAAATTGAAAAACTTATGGGGGAACTAATCGTCTTCAACATTGGTGAAAACGAAAACGTAATGGGAAAAATCCAAGCAATCAAAAACAACTTCGTCGAACTCATCACCGCCAAAGAAGAACCAGTCTACCTAAACCTTCAACACATAAAAACCGTGCACATGACATAACAATAACACCCTCTCCCTCTTCTCGGCTTAGAATGAAACAAGCTTTATATCGGGTGTCAGGCACCGCTCGTGGACAAAATGCAAATTTTGTTCGTCTGGGGTGGACATTTTATTAATTTAGGCAATATCTTTGATTTTGTGTTCAAAGGTATTGCCCTGTTTTGGTTTATAGGATATTATCGACCATTTTTTTATTTTATGGATGAGCTGGCTGGCTGTTAGTTTTCGTGTTAATCTTAGGTTTTGTCTGGCCCATAGACACATGTATTCCTTTGTTTGCTTGGCGGAGGAAGCTTTTAGAATGGCTTTCGTTAATTCATTTTGCAGCGGGATGTTATTCCTCCTGCCTTCGGCGCTTGCACAATTGGAAATTTCGTCCCTTATAGCCTTGTTAACTCATTATCCCACATATTTCCCATTACCTCTTTTCATGTATTTTAAATCTTATCTAATCCATTTGTGTTAAACTAAGAATACTTTTAGATCATTTTGGCTGGTGATGTTGTGGAGCAAATTATTTTGTTTGACGGTGAGTGTCATCTTTGTAACAGCAGTGTTCAATTCATTATAAAAAGAGACCGGAAGGGATATTTTAAATTCGCCTCTCTTCAGGGAAAAACCGCTCAAAATCTCATAAAAAAGTATAAAATGGATATTGCGGTCGATAGCTTTGTTTTAATCAAGAATAAGAAGGTCTATTATAAATCAACCGCAGCATTACTGGTATCCCGTCAATTAAACAGTTTTTGGAAGTTATTTTCTATTTTTCTTTTTGTCCCGCCGATGCTAAGGGATTTGGTATACGAAATCATTGCCCATAACCGTTACAGATGGTTTGGAAAAACAGAAAGCTGTATGCTTCCAAAACCTGAATGGAAAAACCGCTTTTTAGATTAACATGTCTATATGAAGCTAATAAATCTTTCCCTAATCAAAATAAAAAAGCACTCGAAAGTGCTTTTTTCTATTACTATTATGATTTTTGGTGATTGAGGTCCCAAATGACACCATACGCATCTACAACTTTTGCATACTTAGCTCCCCAAAATGTATCCTGCAGCTCCATGTGAACCTTACCATTTTCTTTTAAAGCATCATATATTTTTTGAATTTCTTCCTCTGACTCCAGATCAAGAGCTAAAGAAACGTTGTTGCCTACAACAACAGATTGTCCAGGAAAGCAATCAGACGCCATGATAAATAGATCATCCTTTTTAAATTGAACGTGAATCAGCCGGTCGTTGGCATTTGGAGCATCCTTATAACCTGCATCCGCATACGTTTGCAAATTTAATAATTCTCCTCCGAAAATACTCCTATAGAACTCCAATGCTTCCCGCGCATTTCCATCAAACATTAGATATGGGGTTGCTTGACCTCTCATCTTTAACACTCCTTTTCAATTTAACCATAAGTATTATTTACTACACCTATTAAAATAAAACCTGCATACTGGGAAAAACTTTTTTCATCACGCGCCTCGAAAAGAAGTTTTGTGAAAATGACCTATATATTTAAACAATTCTTCACCTGTTTCAGGCACTACCACTTCATCACGTAATTTCAAATACATCGCTTGATAGGGTTCTGGAACCCAAATATAATGATGAATATATTCTGTTAGATGGAAGCCGCATTTTCCCCAAAAATGAACCCTGGCCAAATTTTCAGAAGAAATATCGGATTCTACCTCAATAATCAGACTGTTGAAATGAGAGGCAGAAAGACACCATTCTTTAATATATTGGATCATTTCCTGACCAAGCCCTTTTCCGCGCATTTCCTGGCGAACAGCCAAATAGTCAATCAATAATGCGTTAATACCATTAAGTTTTCCTGTTATGGCCATTGAAATAACTTCTCCATTTTTAGATCCGATATGTAAATAACAAATTCCTTTTTGGAACATATGACGAATAATTTTCTCTGGCTTTGCTCCTTTATTCCCAAATGCCTGTTCATATATAAAGCAGACATTTTTCCATACCTTTTCGTCCCATTGATCAACTGTTCGAAAATCCATAAAATCACCTTTTTACCTTTCGGCTAAGTTTTAAAGCAAACCACCGGCTTCAAATTAAGCAATATGCATTCACTGACTGTCCCATGATTCTCCGCGGTGCTTAAGTAGATAACCGGTCCCGCTGCTCCATTCTCCCGGAGGAAATAACTTTATCCTCTGTTCAACTACAAAGGAAATACGCGTACATTTTCTCGGAATCTTTGTTCCTTCTGCCCCGTCCATTTAAAAGGATCGTATCAAAAACATGCTTTATCTTATCTTTGCTCTAAACAGATGCAAACTCCATTTTATCAAAAAAAAGAGACCCTTGATCAATTGTCAAAGGTCCAAACGAGAGCAAATTAAGCTCTCACATTAGGAGGTCTAAACTCAGAAGAATTTAAACAATTTCATTTTACCATTTTCTAAATTTTCTTTCAATATTTAAAGTGATAAAGGATAAAAGTAATTCTTAAGAGGGGCCCTAAACTAAGGTCCGTTGGCATAGGTTTTTGCTAGTAATTTGAAATCGCCATTCTTATTATTTAATCTCAATTCCAAAATGCTGTTTAGCCAGTTTGATAAAGGCTTGCCACTCCACTTTCTCCTTGATTTCATCTCCATTAAAACGTTGTGTCATAGATGAATCTGTTAGCGTCACTGTTCCGTTTTCTGTGAATTTCGTCATTAAATGCCCTTTATTAAATGAAGAATCCGGGCTTTCGGCAATAATTTGCTGTACCAAATTTAAATCAGCAATATCTTCAATCGGACGTACAGGATCAAATACGTACCCTATTCGCCAATCTGTATCCCTGTCTTTCAACTTCAATTCAAAAATATACTCTCCATACTCACTTTTTGTCTTCTGAACTCGAAACTCTCCATTGCGGGACACGACCACATCGCCATTTAACGGGACGGGTTTTAACGGCAGGTTTCCGCCAAATCCTGTATCCACTAAAAATTTCTGGCCTTCGTGTGTTACTATATTTAAGACGTGTGTTCTACCTGTCCTACTCCAAGATTGCGTTTCACGATTATATACCGCCCCATAGACAAGTTCAGTATCAAAATCATTTTCTAATAAAAAGAAGTAAAGGAGTGTATTAAGCTCATAGCAAAGACCTCCCTCTTGTCTCATTAAAATTTTATCTGCCACATTCTTCTTTGTTAATTTCCGTAAATTCCGATTCATAATACACAGGTTCTCAAAAGGAATCATTTTTGCCGATAGCTCAAGAATTTGCTCCAATTTTTCAAAGGAAATCTCTTCATTCTGTGGAAAACCAATTCTATTCCGATATGCTTTATTAATATCAATCATTTAAACTCTTCCCTCTTTTTCGTTATAATAATGAAAGAAATTCTCGAACATTAATTAGATTCAAATTTAATATTGGAGTGATTTTCATGTGCGGCCGCTTCACATTAACTGCCACTATTGAGGAATTAATCGACCGTTTTGCCATTCAATCTTTTTTGGATGAAGAAAACTATTCACCCAGTTATAATATAGCACCATCCCAGTCTGTATTGGCAATTATTAATGATGGCATTTCAAACCGAATGGGTTTTTTAAAATGGGGCCTAATTCCACCTTGGTCTAAAGACCCTTCGATCGGCAATAAATTAATTAATGCCCGTGCTGAAACACTCCCGGAAAAACCCAGTTTTCGTCATGCTTTCAGGAAGAAACGTTGTTTAATAGTTGCAGACAGTTTTTATGAATGGAAAAGAGTAGATACTAAAACAAAATCCCCTATGAGAATTAAACTGAAATCTGAAGAATTGTTTGCAATGGCTGGAATTTGGGAGCATTGGAAATCACCAGAAGGAAAATCACACTATACTTGTTCTGTTATTACGACCATCCCCAATAAGCTGATGGAAGATATTCATAACCGTATGCCAGTTATTCTTAGGCAGGATGATGAAAAAACCTGGTTAAACCCATCTATAACTGATATGCAAATACTACAGAGACTGCTAGAACCCTATGACGAGAACGAAATGGAAGCATACGAAGTTTCTTCCCTAGTAAATTCTCCTGCAAATAACTCTATAGAACTAATTCAAAAAATTGGCTGATGCACATTTTACGAAGTATGGACATGTTCACTACATGCACGTCCAAAACCAGCATATAATTTTATTAACCCATTAAGTTTTTCCTTCTTTAAAAAGTGGCTGCCGCCACTTTCTTTTTTTGCTTAAATTTAATGAATGGTCTTTCTCTAGATCACTGTGAATATATTATAAAAATGCAAAAGTACTCCCTTTTCATGTATATGAAACAGAAAGGAGAATATAAGGTGTTTTTCCTCCCTACCAACGTTAATATTGAGCAAATTAAAATTGGAAGCCCTGATCATAAAAGTAATTTATCCTTTGGTTCGAATTTTCATATCAAAAGAAATGTCAGCGGGAAAAAGAATCAAGGATTCGGCCAGCAAATGGCAGACTTTTGCACAACCATCATCCCGATAACCACTGTCTATGATGACGAAATAATTGATTCACCTTCCATTAAAATAAATCGAAAAATATAATATACCTGAATCAATTTCAAAAATCTGAGCCCTACGGGCTCAAGGCTTTTAAACACCAAAAAAAGGAGTACCTCCCCAAAATGTCTAAATAAGTAAGCACCACACAAACTTATAAGACTGGAGGAAGACTCCCTATGGCTATTATAAGACAAGGAAGCCTATTTGGACTACAAGAATTATACGATTTAGAACCTACCCATCGTTTTGAAGCTGTTTTTTCTGCTATCAACATTGAACCAATCTTCTCTGTGGTAACGAAGAAATCTCGTTTTGGTAGACCTGTTGAACTGAACTATGCAGCTATGATTTACTCTTTAGTTGCCCGATTAATGGAACGAATTCCTTTTATTAAAGATTTGGTGATGAGATTAAAAAATGACATGGTTTTCCGTCTAGACTGCGGATTTTTGGTTTCTGATACTGTACCTTCAGAAGCAGCTTATTCAAGAATGGTGACAATCCTCAGTGAATCTAACGTTCTTGAAAAGGTTAAGGAAACGATTCTTTATCAAGCCATTACAGAAGGATTTGTCACTGATGATACAGTAGCTCTTGATGCCACACACTTTGAAGCAAAAGATCAGGCACCTCAAAAAGAGGAAAAACCAAAAAACGAACCTAAGAAACGTGGGCGTAAATCGAAAGAAGAAAGAGAACAATGGTTGATTGAAAAAGCTGATCGCGAAACCAATCTACCTCTTTTTGAAAAGAAAATTGAAGAACAGTTAGACGTTACTTTAGATCATCTTCGTGCTGAAATTCCCAAAAACCCTGAGTGGGGTGTAAAGAAAAACAGCGAAGGAAAGAACGTATTTTGGTATGGATATAAGGCTCATTTAGCTGTTGGAACAAAAAGCCAATATATTCTTCAATCGCTTTTCTCTTCTGGTAATTTGAATGACGGAAAGGCTGCGATTCCTTTATTAAAAGGAATTCAAGAGCGTGTTCAACTTTCAACTTTACGGTACCATACGATGGATGCTGGGTATGATTACGAACCGATTTATGAACAAATTCACCGGATGGGTCACCAATCTGTTATTGCCTATAACAAGCGTAATGAACCTGAGATAGAAGGTTTTGATAAACATTTCGCCCCCACTTGTTTCCGGGAACACTCGTATCGATATGATAGTTTCGATCCGAAATACAAAACTCTCAAATATACACATCCAAAAGAATGTAAAAATTGCCCTTTAGCCAATGAGGGTATTTGCCAAAAGACCTATAAAATAAAAATCACGACAGATCTTCGAAAATATACAGCACCGGCCCGTGGTTCGAAAGCTTGGAAAACTGTCTTTAAACGACGTACCGCTGTGGAACGTGTGAATGCTTATCTCAAGTTATACTTTCAACTAGACAATGTTCGTTATCGAACAGGAAAGCGTGCCAAAGTTCATTTTGACTTAGTCACCTTAGTTTATAATGCCTCAAAATTAGCAGTTGATCGTATCAGAAAAATGTTAGAATGCCCGCAACAACAAGTAGCGTAGTTTTAAAAAATTGAATAAGTCCCGTTAGGGACAATCTAGACTTTTTTAAAAAAGGAAATTATGAAATTGATTCACCTAAGAAAAAAATATAAATGGGAGTGATGAAATTGAATTTTGCCCCAATGGCCATCAATTTTTTAGGATTTAAGGTAAATTCATTGGACAATTCTTCCCTCGTAAACCTTGGTCCCAGCCAATTTTTCGATCAATTTGTTTCATATAAACGGAACCAGGGAGTTGGAGAGCAAAACGGCGATATATCCCCGATTTATATTCCAATTTCATGGGTAATCGATCCTGATGTAAACGACAGTAACACAGCTAAAAACAGTATTATCTAATGAGGTGATCAGGTGATTTTTGCACCGATGGTTGTGAACATTGGAGGCATAAAGGTTAATACGTTTGATCATGCTTCGATCTTAAATATGGGACCCAATCAGTTCATTGACCAGTTCGTATCCTATAAAAGGAATCAAGGATATGGCGAACAAAATGGAGATGTGGTTCCGATCATCATTCCAATCTGTACGATTTATGACTCAGACTTTAGTGACAGTTGGACCGGAAAAGCTAGTATCATTTAAAAAATACTGCTGGAATTCTGGCAGTATTTTTTTCTTAAGAAAATCATTTTATTTTTTGGTTAATTTGAATCATTGTACAATTATAACATCTGCAATTGAAAGGGGATTTTTCCAGTGGAAAAGCAGGAGTAGGAAAAATGAATATTCCCATTTCATGTGGCGGCATGACAGTACATCCAGGCGATATTATTGTTGGTGACGCCGACGGAGTTGTTGTCATTCCTCAAGCAAGAGAAGAAGAAGTTTTGTCAAATGCAATACAAAAGCTAAAGAAAGATCAGGAAAGAGAAAAGCAAATTTCCGGTAATCGAGAAGCCGGCCTAAAACATTTAAACGAACTTCTTTCAAAATAACACCTAAACCCCATTTCCTTATATGGTCATGGGGTTTTCTAAGTATTTTTCTTGCAGTGAATAATATATTATCCAAGATATTCAGATTATTAAAATAAAAGATCCAAATTTCACTCTATTTTTAAATGATAAATGAACATGGGTCCCGTCCTTCCCATTGCCCTTACACCGTGATCAGTAAATCCACATTTTTTATAGACATGCTGGGCTCGTATATTATCCTCGTTTACAGCCAAAATAATTTCATTCACCAACGGAAAATTAATTTGGACAAATTCCGGAAGTAACTGGAGTGACTTTTGTGCAATGCCTTTACCCTGAAATAACATGTCGACCGAATAAGCACGTAAAAGAAGGGCTTGTCGATTACTGGAATATTCCTTTACACCTTTCCAGCCATGCAGTACAAAAAAGCCTGCGAGTTGACGGTTATGTAGAATCTTGATCGGAAATCGATCAGTTTCCATTTCACATATAGCTATTGCTTTAGAAGGATGCGCAGTAAATCGTTTCTGATCTTCCAATAGAAAATAACCTTCAAATAACGGCCGGTCAATTGAATGATAAAATTCTAGACTTACCCCATCTTTATCTGCTGAAAACTTTTCCATTTTTAACCTCCACTATAAAACCTAAAAACGGTAAAAAGGAGCTAAATAAAAGCCCCTTAAGCTGACTTAAACTCTAAACCCTTCCATTAAATGATTAAAACTATTACGTTAGAAGCCAGTTGAACCTGTAGCTCCACCTATACTTCCCATGCCGGTTGAACCAGGAAAGCCTCCCATACTGCTCATACCTGATGATCCAGGGAAACCTCCCATGCCACTCATACCTGATGATCCAGGGAAGCCTCCCATGCCACTCATACCTGATGGTCCAGGGAAGCCTCCCATGCCACTCATACCTGATGATCCAGGGAAGCCTCCCATGCTGCTCATACTTGATGATCCAGGGAAGCCTCCCATGCTGCTCATACCTGCTGAACCTGGAAATCCTCCCATGCTGCTCATACCTGATGGTCCAGGGAAGCCTCCCATGCCACCAGGGAATCCCCCCATCATCCCATAACTGCTATGACCAGGGTATCCACCGTAGCCACCGTAGCCAGGATAGCCTGGATGCCCAATATATCCAGGATAGCCACCCATTCCTCCACTAAAACCTGGGTATCCACCCATTCCTCCAATTGTTCCAGGAAATCCTCCCATGCCGCCCATAAATTGTCTCATGTCATTCACTTGAGCATCCTCCTTTGAAATAGGTTACAGTCTAGACTATGTTAAAAATGAGATAAAGCATAGGCGAATATCCCGCATTTTGTGATAAAATGGCTGGGTGCTGATTATGACAAAGAAAAATAATTATCCTCACGAAGAAATCCGTTTTCTCATACAGTCTTTGAGCGGTGCTTTTATCCGAATAGGATGTGGTAGCTGTATATGAAAAGTCCTAATAATGATCATTCTTTTATGGATATCTTATTATAGAAGGTATCCCTGGATTCTGCGAATTGTCCTTCATTCGCTCTATAAAGAACAAAATGTTATTCGTAAAATTATAGTATATTTTAAAAATTCACACAAACAAAAGTTCTTAATCCTTTGTTTTTTGCAACAAAAATCAAACTATTCCAAATTTTACAGTATTTTAGTTGAAACCGTTCCGAAATTTCAATATACTTAAAATAAATATGATTTTTCAATTCTCGGGAAGTAGCTCAGCTTGGTAGAGCACTAGTATGGGGTGCTAGGTGTCGCAGGTTCAAGTCCTGTCTTTCCGATAAAATTCAAAGCCCACCTTTTTTGAAAGGTTGGGCTTTGAATTTAGATAATCACATCAAATTTCTTTATGTGTTTATTCAAAATCTCACATTTTCCGAAGTGATTACGGAAATATGATGATCCACTGTTTTTACTGAGTTTAAATTTTGATTATGATGTTGAATAATCAAATCTGCCGCGATCACCCCTTCCCCAGTAGTATGGGCGTCTGCCACCAATGTCACATTAAATCCTTGTGTAACAGCGCTACGGCATGTCGTATCAACGCAATATTCTGTTTTGGCACCTACAACAATTAAATTTGTAATCCCTAAATTATCTAATTCCTGCTTTAAAGTTGTATCAAAGAAAGAATCCGTGCTTTTTTTGTGAATAATAATATCCGATGGTTTTGGAGAAATTCCCTTAGTAAATTGCCAAAACGGTGTGCCTCTCTCCAAAAAACTGCCTGCCGCTTCTTCATGTTGAACATAAATAATTGGTATCTGATTTTCCTCTGCTCTAGTAATCATGTTTTGGATAACTGAAATAATTTCATCCCGTTTGTATGTCCCATAAAGCGGCCCCTCTTGTAAATCGATAACCAACAATGCCGATTTCTTTTCTCCCATTTGTTCTCCTCCATTTTGAAAGATTAAAAGGATAAAATAAACAAAATCATTTATAGTATATCGTGAGATGGAAAAAAGTGGTGTAAAAAACTTTCATTATAAAAAGACCGCCGGGAACATTAGATTCCGACGGTTGATTTCAGCTATTAATTTATAAAACGACCTGTTTTCCCATGACTATTCCAATATTCATTCCGGAGATGAACTTTTTGTATTTTTCCTGAGGCCGTTTTGGGCAACTCCTCCACAAACGTTACTCCCGTAATCGCTTTAAAATGAGCTAACTTTTCACGTGAAAAAGCTATGATCTCAGCCTCAGTAATAGAGTGGCCCTCTCTTGGCACAACAAAGGCATGAGGCGTTTCTCCCCATTTCTCATGGGGAACTGCAATTACTGCTGCCTCAAGAACTCCCAGGTATTCATACAATACACCTTCTACTTCAATCGATGAGATATTTTCACCACCACTGATAATAATATCTTTCTTTCGGTCAACGATATCAATATACCCATGTTCATCAATGGTTCCCATATCCCCAGTATGCAGCCATCCATTTCGAATCGTTTCCATTGTAGCCTCAGGGTTTTTCCAATATCCCTGCATGACACCGTGACTTCTCGTCACCACCTCGCCAATTTCTTTTCCATCATGGACAACTTCTTCCCCGTTCTCATTAATGACTCGAACATCGGATCCAATCATGGGATACCCTGCTTTTGCTTTCATTCTTGCTTTTTCCCCTGGTGAAAGGAGATCAAGCTGGGCGAGGATTGAAGAGACCAAACTTAGCGGAGCAGATTCCGTCATCCCATACACTTGAATGAACTCCCAGCCAAGTTCTTTTTCAACCCGAGTTACAAAAGCTGGAGGAGGTGCAGATCCGGCAATAACTACACGGACATCCTGCTCGATTTCCAGGATGTTTTTTTCATAAAACTGAAGCAAAGAATTTAATACGGTAGGTGCCATGTGCAAAACCGATACTTTATGTTCTTGGATCGCGTTAAAAATAGACTCAGGTGTGGCGCTTTTCAAGCAAATATGGGTAGCTCCGTTTGCAGTATAATAAAACGGCGAGCCCCAGCCATTAACATGGAACATAGGTAGAACATGCAAGTATACATCCTTATCAGTGACGCGTAAATGATGCATCGTGCAAAGGGCATGGAGGTAATTATTACGGTGCGTCAGCATGACACCTTTTGGATTTCCTGTTGTACCGCTCGTATATAACAAGCTGCAGACATCATTTTCATCGAGTTCCGCACGTGTAAACGTTGTTTTAGGATAGGTGGATAACCATTCGTTGTAATCGATTTCATTTGTTTCATCAGCTTTATATTGAACAATTATGTGCTCAATTGTTTCCAATTGTTCTTTTACTGGTTCAATCAGATGATAAATATCCTGATCAACGAACAGTACCTTAGATTCACTGTGATTCAAAATAAACAGATAATCCTCTGGCTTTAGACGAATATTAAGCGGTACCATGATCGCTCCAAGTTGAAAAACTCCATAAAAACCTTCTAGCATTTCCAGTGTATTCGGCGGAAGATATGCAACTCTGTCCCCTTTTTTCACACCCAAGTCTTTTAAGCCATGTGACAGTTGGTTGACGCGTTCATTTAACTGCCGGTATGTAAATACACGTTCATCACAATACACGGCAGGTTTGTCACCATATAACCGAACTGCACGATCCAAGAACTCAGGCAACACTAAAGGCACATTCATTTTGCTTCCCTCCATGAATTAATTTGAATTTTCTTACTACAATTCTACCATATCTATTTCTATATACCTACAAATAATGAAAAATGAGAGATTATAATTTGTCTAAAAATGTTTTAACAAAAGAAGTCTTTTTTCAAGCTTACGCCCATAATATAGAAAATACGTTCGTAAGGAGGCGGGGATTTTGTTGCAAAATAATGGGTCCTTGATTACAGGGGAAATGGTTGACAGATACTACGAACTAAACAAACAGAAAAAAGAAATTGAATTGGAAATGAATAAACTAAAAGATACGTTTCATCATTATTTCAATCAATTAATTGGAACGAATGATAAGGGTGAAATTACTATTAACGGTTACAAACTTCAAAGACAGATTCGCAAATCTGAAAAATTTAACGAGGAGGTAACCGTTAAAAGATTAGAAGATTTAAATATGAATGACCTAATAGAAGTGATAAAAAAACCAAATGAATCAAAAATAAAATCCGCTATTCATCTAGGATTTTTAAACCCTGAAAATCTGGAGGACTGCATCATTACCACCTATTCTTCAGCAATATCTGTTAAACCAGTTATTCCAAGATAATCTATTTTTCAAGAACTTGCTTCCCTTTTTCATGAGAGGAGGCATGTTCTTTTTTTCATCATTTTAAATAAAGGATTTACCCAATATTATGGAGAAATACTTATACGTATTCAGTTATTTCCGATTGAAAGGGGAAAAGAAATGGCCAGTCAAGAAAGTATCATGATCAGACAGTATTTAAAAAGCTTTTCATCTAATCAAACTCAAGAATTTAATCTTGAAGCTGCACGAAAAGGATTAGAAGCAATGTCTGCACTGACACCTGTGGCGCCGGACATTAAAGTTGAAAAAACCATTATTGATGGGATCCAGGCAGAATGGGTATCTGCTCCTAATGCGTTGGAAGATCGCGTATTTCTCTATCTGCATGGGGGCGGATACATAATGGGCAGCTGCAATACGCATCGATATTTAGCTTCAAAACTTTCACGTTCAACCAAAGCTCGAGTTTTAGTACCAGAATACCGGCTGGCACCTGAACATCCATTTCCAGCAGCGATGGAGGATGCAGTCCGTGTCTACCAATGGCTCATTTCCACTGGCTATTCACCTGAAAAAACCGTGATTGGCGGGGATTCAGCTGGTGGCGGACTTACTCTTTCTACTCTTTTATCCTTGAAGGATATGGGTGAGAAATTTCCTGCTGCAACTGTGCTATTATCACCGTGGACGGATTTAGAAGGCACAGGTGATTCAATGATCACTCGAAAAGAAGCGGATCCATGGCTTTCGCCTGAACCAACGAAAGCTTCACCCCAACTATACATTCGTGATCTTGACCCTCGGCATCCCCTAGTATCGCCTATTTATGCTGATTTAGAAGGATTACCTCCAATGATAATTCAAGTAGGGAATGATGAAATCCTGCTCGATGATTCCGTACGTCTTGCCAATCGTGCTCGTGAAGCCGGTATCGAAGTTGATATTAAAATTTGGGACGATATGTGGCATGTATTCCAAACATTTACTATCCCAGAAGGCCAGCAGGCAATCGATGAAATCGGGGAATATGTGGAGGGAAAATTGAATTAGTGTAGTTTAAATGTAACAGTCATCCATTGCAAAATGGATTCAAATATTTTACCAAAATAAAGGCATTCCTTATTTCTAGGACTGCCTTCATTTTGGAGCCACCTTATATGACTTCATTACTTAAAATAATGTTTTCGTTTATAGGAGATTCCTCCCAGCCCTTGCAAACATTAACCCATCCCTTCGCAAATGAATATTGGACAATTTCTTCGCATGTTAATTCAATCGCTGAATTGGAGCTGCCGCAGGCTGGAAAAACGGTCTCAAACCGTTTCAGTGAAATATCCATAAAAACATCAAGTTCATTTGTTAATCCAAATGGACAAACACCACCGATGGCATGCCCTGTTTGCTCAAGAACTTCATCTGGATTTAACATTCTTGGCTTTAAACGAAATGCTTCACGAAATTTTTTATTATCAATTTTTGCATCACCTGCAGCCACAACCAGAATGGCCTTTTCCCCTTCTCCACGGAAAGATAATGTCTTTGCAATACGTGCAGGGGCTACTCCGATTGCTTGTGCTGCCAGATCTACCGTAGCACTAGAGGTATCGAACTCCATAATATCTTTTTCTCTGTTCCATTGTTGAAAATGAGTCTTTACATTGTCTAATGACACAGAAATGCCCCCTTTCCAAATTGTATAATTTGTATAATAGCATAGTTTTACAATTTTACCATAAATATCTCCCCTCCACTTGCTTCTTGTAAAATGAATATGCCATTATTAATGTTGTATATAAATAACAATGGAGAAGTGTACATAATGGGTTTAATTATTGAAAGAATGCTGAAAGAATTTAAGGCGAAAAAAAGAATACTGTTGGACGAAAAAAATCTTGTGGCCTTGATGGACCAAAAACGTGTGGAAAACGCCAAACCATATATATTCCCAAAATATCTTGAACAAAAATTCGGAATCATTAAGGATACAAAAAATGGAATGGATAGCTACATATTAAAGGGTAGCAGCTTTCCAGGGGATACATATATTCTATATTTGCATGGAGGAGCTTATATAAATCAGCCTACTCCGGAACATTGGAAGTTCCTTCAAAAATTAGTTGTGAAGATCAATGGAACTGCCATGGCCCCAGTTTATCCGAAGGCCCCCAACCATCATGTTCATGAGTCGTTTGAAAAAGTGCTTCCAATCTATGAAGAACTGCTTTCCAAAACAGAGCCGAAAAATATTGTTCTGATGGGTGACTCCTCTGGCGGTGGATTCGCATTAGCATTAGCTCAAGTTTTACAAGAAAAGGGACTCCCGCAGCCAGGAAATATCATATTGCTTTTTCCTTGGTTAGATCTAACCATGACAAACCCGGAAATTAACGAGTTAGATTTGGAAGAAAAAGACCCTATACTGGGTGTAAAATATTTGGCTGCTGCGGGCAAAGCATATGCAGGAGATGAGGACCTGTCAAATTATTTATTAAGTCCGATTAATGGTAACATGAAAGGTTTAGGGAAGATTTCTGTATTTGTTGGTACACATGATATCCTCTACGTAGATGCCCGCAAACTTAAAGAAAAAGCGGATCAACTCGACGTGAAAATAAATTATTATGAATTTCCTAATATGATCCATGGATTTACCCATTCCCCATTTCCAGAAGCGGATCGGGCGTTTGAAAAAATAGTGGAAATTATCCAATCATAATATATATTAAATCTAATGTGGTGATTGTATTGTTAAAAAGTAATGATATTCAAACTATTCGCAGCAGTTTGCGATCTGATTGTGAAAACTGCTTCGGGTTGTGCTGTGTCGCGCTAAATTTTGCTGCGACTGCCGATTTTGCCATTGATAAGGGGGCAGGTATTCCCTGCCCTAATTTGCAGTCTGATTTTCGATGCGCTATTCATAAAAGTCTTAGGCATAAGGGTTTTAAAGGGTGCACAGTATTCGAATGCTTTGGTGCAGGACAAAAGGTTTCGCAATCCACTTTTAATCGAGTCGATTGGCGACAAAACCCAGAGACTGCTAAGAAAATGTTTGCTGTTTTTCCAATCATGCAGGAACTGCATGAAATGCTTTTATACGTGACCGAAGCTTTGGCAATAAAGGCCGGCGCTTCCCTTACAAAAGAACTTGAAGTCATTCTTGAGGAAACTAAGAGGCTAACACAGCTTGACGCTGACAGACTTTTAGAATTGGATATACCAAACATAAGGGCAAATGTAAATACACTTCTTTTGCAAATAAGCGATCTGGTTCGATCACGGTTTAATATGACTTCGAAAAATCAGAAGAAAGTTAACCGCCGCGGAGCGGATCTCATCGGGGCAAATCTGAAAGGAGCAGATCTCTGTGGAGTAAATTTTAGAGGGGCTTATCTTATAGCTGCTAATCTTCGAAACTCTGACTTAAGTGGCGCGGACCTGATTGGTGCCGATTTGCGAGATGCTGATCTAAGTGGTGCTAATTTAGGCGAAAGTATTTTTCTGACCCAAATGCAAATTAATTCTGCCAAAGGAGATTCACAGACAAAATTGCCATCACACATTGCCCGCCCTTCGCATTGGTCAGTCTAAATAAGATACATAGTTTTTTATCTTAATATGAACGAAAAATACTCATTATGGGAGTTTACTATGAAATTAATAGACAAAGTCCTGCAGTTAGAGATGGCCTACCTGGACACTTTTACTAGTAGAATCGAAACTGATTGGGGATCCTTATTCTTCAACGAGGAACAACCAAAATACTATGATGCTAACCATGCACTTGTTCATGAAGTCCCTAAAGAGCCTAAAAGTGTAATAAACGAGGTCATGAATTTTTACAATGAAAGAAAATTGATTCCCCGATTTTATATCTATCAACCTGAAAAACAAAAAAGATTAATAGAAGAATTGGATAAACTTAGCTTTAAATCTGAAGAATTGACTACTACTCTTCAATGTTGGAATCATGAAATCAACGAGTTCCCGTGCAATAGAAACGTTTCTATCGAAAAAGTGACCAAAAAAAATTTTCATGAAGCATTAGCCGTGGAATGCAGTATTAAGGAGTTTGGCGGTAAAGAAGTCCGCGAAAAAGCATTTGCTGCAGAGTTTAACCACCCCTTCTTCACACATTATCTTCTTAGATATGGTGGCACAGCCTGTTCAACTGCTTGTATCTTTGAACATGGAAACCAGGCTCGAATTGGAAAGTGTCGCTACCTTAGCTGATTTTCGAGGTAAAGGGTTGATCGGTGAACTAGTATATTTTTTGCACAAAGAAGTTAAGAAAAAAGGAATAGAGAACTTCTGGGTGTTTCCGATTAATGAACGAGTTGAAAAGGTTTATGCGAAATATGGTTTTAACACAGCTGGAAAAATAAAAATGGTACATGCTTTTTCACATGGAAGAAGCATAAAGGAAATACAGGAAGGCTGAATGCACAATTGGATAGATAAAGAAAACTCACCGACTGGCGAGCACGGCAAGGCGACGACAAAGGCGTAGTTGCCCATATGACTGATAGGAAAGTTATGATTTCTTATCGGTTAAAAAAGGTAAGCAATATACATGCTTACCTTTTTTATTTGTTCAGTACAATGAAATGTTTTACTCACCTAAATCAACATTGTGATACACTTGTTGAACGTCTTCAAGGTCTTCTAAGGCGTCAATCATTTTCTCGAATTTTGCCATTGCGTCCTCAGGAAGAGTGACTTCACTTTGCGGAAGCATCGATAGTTCCGCAACGGAAAATTCTGTTATTCCTGCGGCTTTAAATGCTTCTTGAACGGCGTGGAATTGATCGGGCTCCGCATAAACGATCGTATGATCTTCTTCTTGAATAATGTCGCGGGCATCAACATCTGCTTCCATTAAAATTTCCATTACTTCTTCTTCTGATTTCCCTTCAACACCGATAACAGCTGTCGCATCAAACATATAAGCAACGGAACCGCTGACACCCATGTTTCCACCGTTTTTACCAAATGCTGCACGAACATCAGATGCCGTACGATTCACATTATTTGTCAAAGCATCTACAATGACCATGGAACCGTTTGGTCCAAAACCTTCATAGCGAAGGCTGTCATAGCTTTCTTCAGACCCACCTTTAGCTTTTTCAATCGCACGATCGATGATGTGGCGGGGAACATTGTAGGTTTTCGCACGTTCTAGAACGAATTTTAATGCTTGGTTTCCTTCCGGATCAGGTACACCTTGTTTGGCAGCAACATAAATTTCACGGCCAAACTTGGCAAAAATACGGCTTGTATTCGCATCTTTTGCTGCTTTTTTATCTTTAATATTATTCCATTTACGACCCATTCAAAACACACTCTCTTTCTTCATTAAATCAGCTCAAGATCATTATATTGAAATACTCTTTCTATATATATCAATCCTGATAAACTATATTAACAAGATTTTTTCACAAGTAATATTATACCTTATTTCAATGATTTGTTAAGTGTCTGATTTTCAAATTTCTCTTGAATCAGCATTTTAACTCTCATTACATATAAAAAAGCCCAACCGTGTTTGGTTGAACCTTCTTATGTTCACTTTTAAACTAACATTTGAAATAAAGTACTGTCTTTGTTGACTTCCCTGTAAAGAAAACCTTTGGCCTTTATTCGTTCTACTAATGAGAAGTAATCCTCTTTATCCTTCAGTTCAATTCCTACCAGTGCAGGGCCTGTTTCGCGGTTATTCTTTTTCGTATATTCAAAATGGCTGATGTCATCATTTGGCCCAAGTACATCAAATAAAAACTCGCGAAGTGCTCCTGGCCGCTGTGGAAATTGAACAATAAAGTAATGTTGAAGGCCTTCATAGAGTTTTGATCTTTCCTTAATTTCCTGCATTCTGCCAATGTCGTTATTCCCGCCACTGACGATACAAACAACAGTTTTACCTTTAATTTCATCCGCGTATGTATCTAATGCGGCAACAGATAACGCTCCAGTCGGTTCTACTACGATTGCATTTTCATTGTATAGTGATAAAAGCGTGGTACACACTTTGCCTTCTGGGATCACCACAATATCATCGATAATTTCTTTGCAAATATTGAAAGTTTTGGTTCCAACTGTTTTAACCGCTGCACCGTCGACGAACGGATCAATTTTATTAAGCGAGATTACATCTCCTTTTAAAATGGATTCTTTCATTCCGGGCGCACCTTCAGGTTCCACTCCAATAAGGCGAGTTTCCGGTGAATAATGTCTCAGGTAAGTACCAACCCCAGAAGCAAGGCCTCCACCGCCAATTGCTGCAAAGACATAATCGATTTTTTCAGAGCAATCATTTAGAATCTCTACTGCCACTGTTCCTTGCCCTGCGATCACGTCGTAATCATCGAATGGATGGATAAATGTCCTGTTTTCTTCTCGGCAGCATACCATGGCTTTTTCATAAGCATCATCAAATGTATCACCGATAAGAACAATTTCAACACTGTCTTTTCCCCAAAATTTAACCGAATTCACTTTTTGTTTTGGAGTTGTACTTGGCATGAATATTTTCCCGTTAATTTTTAACTGATGACAGGAATAGGCCACCCCCTGTGCATGATTTCCAGCACTAGCACAAATAATCCCATTTTCCATTTCTACCGGACTAAGTTTTTTAATACGATTATAGGCACCGCGAATTTTAAAAGAGCGCACGCTTTGCATATCTTCACGTTTTAAATATACATTGCAGCCATATTTTTCAGATAATAAATGGTTATATTGCAATGGAGTCGGTGAAACGGCATCCTTAATATTATGACTAGCAATGATGATATCCTCTACATTTAGTGTTCTTTTATCAACTTGTTGACTCATGGAAAATCTCCTCCAATTTTTCCTTCGATTTCTCAATTGATCATTTCAATGTTTATATACAACAAAAAAACTCGTCCCCTAGGAATAGGGACGAGTTTGCTCGCGTTACCACCCTACTTCCGCTGCATTAAGCTTTGAATATTGCAGCGGCTCTCGACTACGTACAATCCATCATACGTGTTCCATTTTAACGGCGGACATTCCCGGTATAGCTTACTGTTCTATTTCAGCTATACATCTCAGAGATGATCTTCAGATAGTCCTGCCGCCGGCTCCCACCATTTGCCAGCTCTCTTTGAGACAAGGTACAAATCCTACTCTTCTCTTCATCGATTCATGATTAATTTTTAACTAGGTTACCACCGAAAAAAATCCATGTCAATATTTTTTGACTATTTTTTATATTTAGATAATTATTAAAGCGCTTACATATTTTTGGTGTCAGGCACCATGTGATTTTTTCACATAGTGCCTGACACCACTTTCTTGATGATTGATGCTATAATTAGGAAAAGGGTATAAATTAGACTATTCTGATATTTTTAAAAGGAGGGATTTTGATGATAATTCCCTATAATGGTAAGTCTCCTTCTATTGATGAGTCAGTGTTTGTTGCGCCAGGTGCTTATGTGATTGGGGATGTTAGGATTGGGAAGAATTCGTCCGTGTGGTTTAATGCTGTTTTACGGGCTGATGATGGTCCTATTATAATTGGTGAGAGGTGCAGTATTCAGGATAATACCACGATTCATATGTATGAAAGCTGCGTCATTGAAGATGATGTAACAGTAGGACATAATGTTGTGTTGCATGGTTGCAAGATCGGACAACACTCTATTATCGGCATGGGTTCCACCATTCTGGATAATGTAGAAATTGGAGAGGAATGTATTATTGGAGCGAACACACTCCTTGCTGGTGGCATCAAAATTCCTCCTCGCTCACTTGTACTAGGCTCCCCCGGTAAAGTTGTAAGAGTGCTAAATGAAAAAGATTTGCAAATGCTACAAATGTCAAGTGAACACTACGTACAGAAGGGCAAAGAATTTAAAGAGATTCTAAAATAGGCATTTAAAAATCCACCCAAGAAATTGAGTGGATTTTTATGAGATTACATAATTATTTCCTATTTAAGATTTACTTGATTCAGCCGTTTTTGCCGGGATCAGGAAGCTTAATAATACTGTTACTACACTTAAACTAAAGGCATATAAAAATATGTTTTGCATTCCCGTGACGATGTTTACTGCATGATTAATAATCAAACCCATAATCATTACACCAATGGACGTACCGATATTTCTTAAAAACATTTGCAATGATGTCGAGATTCCTTTAATATTTGCCTCGGCAAATTCTTGCACAGCGATCGTGCCGATGGCAAACAAAAGTCCAAAAGAAATACCCTGAACCGTTAAAATCATAAATAACGTGACATAGGACATTTCTTTAATAAACAAAAATAAAATAAGTCCTGTAAATGCTGTTATAAAACTGCCGATGATAAACAGATTTTTGTAACCGAAACGCAAAATCCATTTTCCTGCAGGTATACTGCCAAACATCCAACCTGCTGCAATACTTAACAAAATCAAACCGCTCTTATAAATACTCATATGACTACCCTCTTGAAGATACAGTGGAATAAAATTCGAGGTACCGAAAAAGGATAGACAGTAAAATAACATGAACAGATTTGTAGTTAAAATCCCTTTGTTTTTAAAAAGGGTTACCGGTAAAAATGGATGCGCTTCCTTTCTTTCGACAATAACAAACACAATAAAGGAGATTAGGCTAATCATTATGTACCAAATCGGATATTTAACATTCGTAGCAAGCAATAACATTGTGATGGAAATCCCGAAAAGAATAAAACCTTTATAATCAATATAGGTCTTTTTAAATTCAGTCTCTTCATGGTAAGGCACTAAACATAAAATCGTAGCAATTCCAATAGGAACGTTGATAAAGAAAATCCATCTCCATGTTAGCACTTCAACAAAAAACGAGCCCATGACCGGGCCAATGATCGAAGAAATTGCCCAAATACTGCTAAACACAGCCTGAATGCGGCCACGCTTTTCGATTGTATATAAATCACCAACAATGATCAATGACAGTGGGATCATACCACCTGCTCCAAGACCTTGAATGCCTCGGAAAATAACGAGCTCCACCATTGAATTAGCAATTCCGCAAAGAATTGAACCAATCGTAAATAAACCGACAGAAATCATCAACAGCCTTTTGCGTCCGTACATATCCGATAATTTCCCGTAAAGCGGAACCGTCACCGTACTCGCCAGCATATACACAACAAAGATCCAAGCAAACAACTCCATGCCGCCAAGCTGTTTAACGATGGTCGGACTTGCCGTTTGCATGATGTTTGCATCAAGTGCTGAAATTAGGGTGGTGATAACTAACCCCCAAAATACATATATATTTCTATTCATAATAACCCTCCCCCTAAAAAACACCTTTCTAGCACTGTTCCACTTTTTACTAAATACAAAAAAATGACGCAACAATCATTATAGCAAATGGTTGATCAATTTCTCCAACTTCTTGTTCATTTTTCTTTAAAAATAGGCTAATTTAATCAAATGGTATAAAAAAGATCCTATTATACATGTAACTTAGATCTTTCTACAATAAAGAAAACTCGCCGACTGGCGAGCACGTTATTGCAAAGTCAGAGGTGTAGTTCGCCAAAAAGCACAACTTCTCGACTGCGAGGCTAATGCTCACGAAGCATCCCTTAGTGCACTTATGCCTGATAGGGAAAAGTATCCTATCGGCTGAAAAAAGCCCCAACATATTGTTGGAGCTAATTTCTCAATTATTATAGGGCGTGGATTAAACTACCGCTGCTAGAAAATAGGTACCACTTGCCGTTTATATATTGACGATTTTGTACCATTGCACCACTTGCTGATAAATAGTATCGTTTTCCTTTATCAGTAATCCAGCCTGTTTCCCTAGCACCGGAAGAGGTCAAATAGTACCATTTATTATGATCCTTTAGCCAGCCTATTGCCATGGCACCACTTGAATTTAAAAAGTACCATTTGCCATTTACTTTTTGCCAGCCAGTTAGCATTTCACCATTTTTATTTAGATAATACCATTTACCGGCATCTTTCAGCCACCCTGTTGCTTTCGCACCATTTGATTTGTAAAAATACCATTTGCCAAGGGTCTTCTGCCAGCCTGTTTTTGTTGCAGAGATCATATCTTTAGACTGAACAGTTCCCCCCCCTGCTGTATCATACATTTTTGCAATATTCGTTCCATCATAATAAAACTTTAAGATATCAGTATATTTTTTCCCTTCATCCGCCATTTTTTTGGCGCCCCATTGACTCATTCCAACTCCATGGCCATCTCCAGAACCTTTTACTGTTACCATGTCCGAATCAGTTTGTATGTTATTTACCAAATAACTCCACATCATACGATTGCCTATAATGGAGCGTATTTTGGATGCACTAACATTTGTAAATGAGATTTGTTGAGGAATTAGCTTGCCATCCGCATCAACCATATCTTTAACCAAGAAATTAACCGTAATATCCCCTTTGCTAACCCGCCCTCCAGCGGTGACATCATGTAGCGAAAATACAGGAATAGAAGTAATTTTTATATCCTTGCCAGAATAACCGTTACTATTTAGCCATGTTTTAATATTATAGGTGATCGTTGAGTCCGCTTCATTGACGGATGACCACCAATCAGAAGCTTTTGTTAAATCAAGAGACGTAATATCAATTTGCGTTTTATGAAAAGAAAAGCTCCAAGGTGTGTCTGGATCATATGGATCCTTCTTAATCGCTAAATACGGAACTGCTGTTGTGCCCCACACATCATTATTGCTTTCGGTCATTCCGCCGTTGCTGGCAGAGTATACAGCAGAAATTAAATGACCATTATATTGTGCAACCTGTCCTACTGTATCATCTACTGCTTTAGTGGTATTCGGTGTCCAAATGTAACCGCCATATACCTGGTATAAAATAGTGTCATCGATAGTTCCACGATTAATATAACTCATCGCATAGGTTCTCGCTGCCACAGCCTGAGTTTTTAAAGCTTCAATGTTCCAAGCAGGATACATTTCAATCGGAACCACACCTTTTAAATAATCTTCAACATTAACTGTATTAACAGGGCGTACATATTGACTATTTTCCACAGAAAAATCAAAACTTCCTAAATATAATCGTCCATTAATCGACAATTGCGAATTTGCCGAAATCGGCTGTGCAGAAAAAGTATCGTAAGTGTTTAATGCATTACCGTCTTTATATAAGGATAATTTTCCATTTTCCTGTTTTAAAAGATAAGTATTTCCCGACTTTAATACAATATTCGAATCATTTGTATGATAATCGCCATTTGGCTTTAATGTAATTTCAGTCTTATTTCCCAAATAATTGATGAGCTTCACTTTGATCATCGGTTCTGATTGCGCAAAACTGTGCCCGGCTGGTAAAAAAGAAAATGTCATACCCAGAGCAAAGAAAAAGATCAGGATTTTTTTCAATTTAATAAATTCCCCCTCAATCTTCTAATCAATCAACCTGATGTATTAATCATATATTAGAAGAATAAGTGGGAACAAGAGTGATATTATTACCATTATTACCAATTGAAAAAACCCGCTATGAGCGGGTTTGATTTATATGAATATTCTTTAACAATAGATAGATTTGATTGTTTACAACACCTAACGATTTAACTCCATTCTGTACATTGGAAAACAACACAACAAAATTATTTCCATTTCGACTAAAGCTATTTAACACATTCCAGCCTGGCAAAACGCCATGGTCAGAATAGCTTCCAGGGTCTCGATACATTCCTAATGCATAGTTATGTTTAAATGGCGTAAAAAATACCTTTAAACTCGCAGCAGATATCAATTTTCCATTATAAAGAGCTTTATCAAATAAATACATGTCATATGGAGTCGTATAAATATCTCCACAGGCAAATAATTGGGACATATCAGGCAAAGTTGTAGAAATCATTTGTTTGTTTTTTATTTTATAACCATTGGCTTGATATGGCTCTTGTATATAGGTTTTCCCGAATCCGGTATGCTCAAGACCAGCTTGTTTAAAAATATGTGTGGTTACATATTGTTCAAGCGGCTCTTGCGTTAATTTTTCAATAATATACCCCAAAATGCTATAGTTGGAATCACTGTAATTCCACATTGTACCTGGTGGAAATTTCAAATGACCTTTAGCTATCTTTTTAATTAAATCATCATGTGATATAGGCTCTGTTGTTTCAGAATGCTCAGGAATCCCAGAGGTGTGTGTGAGCAGATTATATAAAGTTATTTTACGAGCATTCGGAAAATCAGGTAAATATTTAGCCAGAGGATCGTGAATATTTAATAATCCTTTTTCTTGAAGCTGCATAACCGCAGTTGATATAAACACTTTTGTAATAGAACCAATGTAGAAAACAGTCGAAGAATTATTTGACCGTTTTGTTTCCATATCAGCATAGCCATACCCCTTATTGACAAGAACGGTCCCATTTTTTACAACTAGAACAGAACCATTAAAGTTTAGGCTTTTTAAGTATTGGTCAATGACAGGTGCATTATTTATATCTTGAACCTTTGTCATTTCATTCGTATTTGATTGCGGTTTTTTTGTCACTGATTGATGTACCGATTTGGGCTCTTTAAGTTTAGCGGTTTCAGAATGATGGAAAAACTTGGGAATCAGTAATATTCCAGCAACAATGACCAATAGATATAAAAAACGTCTGACGAACGGTTTTAATCTTCTCCTTTTTTTTTGTCGAGACATAGGTGTGTGTACTTGTTCCCTTTGGAAATCTGCCATGAATTATCTCCTTACATTTCAAGAGTCAAAATCAGCTTTTTACCATTTTTTTCAAGATGTTAATACCCACTAAATTAAACATTACATGCTTTTCCTTCATGTGTCTACTAAGAAAAAATGATAATTTCATAAGAAAATGTAAAACATAGTTATATGCAAATAAAAAGCCTCTCTGCTATCCAGAGAAGCATTACCAAGGATATTCTCCTTCTTTGTGTTTATCGGATTTGTAAAAATACGCTGGATGGTAACTTCGAACAAATTTACCTGTATTTAGGTTAATAAATCCTGAAGCATAGGTTGGGTCTTCTGTCTGCCAAACGCCATTGAGCTTAATCTCATTCCATGCATGATTTTCACCGTAATCTACTTTTGCCTCAATACCGATTGCACGGTGAAGGGCCGCACTTAAATCAGCATAGCCAGAACATAATACAACCCGGTTTTCATATGTCGTCAAAGCAGAATATAACGGCGGGTTTGGACTATTTACCAATTGGGCATTGTAGGCAATGTTCTTTGCCACCCATTCAAAAATGGCCCTCGACTTTTCTGTATCAGTCTGTTTCCCAGCTGTGATTTTTTTTGCCAAGTTCACCAGAGTGGGATTATTACTTTGAACCATATAGCTTGGCTGTAAATATGGATCACCATTTGTTAAATGATACTCAGCATATCCCAAAACCTTATTCGGATCATCTGCTTTGCCATTGTAATATTCATTTAAATTGAGAATCACATCCCCTACTGAATAAGTGAGAGGAAATTCATAATGAATCGTACCATTTGTAAATGGCACTTTTATAGTTGTTTTCTTATTGGCTCTTGGTTCATCAATATATAATATTACCCCATTTGCGTTAGTATATTGTCCATATACCGTTTCCTTCCCAGTCACTACGAGTTTGCCATTATTAATCGATGCCCAATAAGTTTGGATCTTTGTTGGTGTATATTTTTTATCATAAGAAGCAGGGATCGAGGTTGAACTTGGCTGTTGATTGTTTCCCGAACTCATTGCCGTTGATTCCTTCGTTTCTTGCTGTGTAATGGGAACAGTCTGCTGAGCTGATGGATTTTCATTTAGGTTTATCATATTTTTTATTTGATCGATTGTCGGAACGACGCCTTGTTTCGATAGATAGAAATATGCATATGCGGCTATACAGAGAGCAAGTATTTTCCTCATAACCAACCACCTCGTCTTTCTATTTCCAAAATATAAACAGAAAACATGAAAAATACATAAAGATTTCAAAAAATATTGCTTAAAAATACTTCATTTCTAACATATTCGTCATCTTTCACAATTTTTATGAGGGGAGTTTCTTATATTCAAATGATAATTTATTTTTTTTAAGAATTTCTTAATATTTTTTTAATGGTTGCTGATTAGAAAAATGATAAAGGAGAATTTTTAGATATCAAAGAAAAAGGAGATGATGCCAAACACCACCCCTTTCTTACTATTTAGACTCTTCATCAACAGATTTCAAAAATCCCCTAATGACAGACAGGTATTCTGCCGGTTCCTCTAGATACGGCATATGGGCGCTTTGCTCAAATACATGGAATTTCGAATGTGTAACAAGGCTGCTGTAATAGTTAGTTGTTTCAGGGGTTGCTTCATCATAGCGGCCACATGTAAACAAGGTTGGACAAGTTAATTCTTTTAAATTTGATGTACAATCAAAGGTTTTTAAGTTACCAAGAACCGTAAATTCAGAAGGTCCCCACATCACATTATATACTTCAGGATTCCTATACTGGGAACTTTGTTTCTTAACCTCAGGATCCATCTGAATTCTGCAGACAAATTCTTTATTAAATTCCTCAATGGCTGCTTTGAATTCTTGGGAATCCGTTGTTCCATTTTCTTCACATCTTCTAATCAATTCCTGCGTTTCTTTTGAGAGCTTTTTTAAATTCCGTTTTTGATCCTGTTCCCATAACGGAGCGCTTAAACAAGGGCTGGAAAAAATAACACTTTTCACTCCTAATGGCTTCGTTAAACAATAAGCTGCAGCAAGGGTGGTCCCCCATGAATGACCAAGTATATGTACTGTATTCAGATTCAGTGAATGCCGCACTTGGCCCAGCTCCTCAACAAACCGATCCAGTTTCCATAGTGATTTGTCTGTTGGCCTTTCGGACCGTCCACAGCCTAATTGGTCATAAAATATGACCGGCCTGTCGACACAAAGCTCTTTCAAACCCTGAAGAGAAAAACAAGATGAGCCGGGTCCTCCATGCAAAATAATAACAGGCACTGCCTCAGCTTCTTTATTGAATAATTGATACCATACCTTTCCCCCATTTACCTCAACGAACCCTGCTTCAACCAAAACATTCTCCCCTTTGTAAACATTTATACGAGCACTAATAAATATTAGAATACCATATAAAGTGTTTACAAAAAACCTGACTAAAATCATTAAAAATATACAAATTTGATCAAAAACTACTAAACTTATATTTCATTCATATTAAAATTTTTTACTTAATATTACAATTTAATCCAATAATCCTATCGCCAATAATTGTCTCGTCAAATTTTTCAGAACTTTGGTAATAAATCATATCGCAAAATGGCAAATAATGTCGGTAGAAAACACTTATCACTCATATTAGGAATTGGTAAAATAAATTTTGTTGGTTTAACGTAAAAAAAGATTGAAGGGATTGTGTCATTTTGTCTAATGAAATTGCTTTCTATAAAGGTGTGGAATGTAGAATTATTTGGAATTACGGTAACGGATTTTGTGAAATATCAGTTTGTGAAGAGATTATTTTGGTGAATGAATCCGAATTAACCATCCCAACATTTTGTTAATTTCTGTCATTCACAAGACTTCTATTGTCAAATTATCTTATCATTTTTAGTCGGAAATACACCAAGAAACAAACAATTTTTCCTTCATTCATCTTATTTAAAAATATTGTTCATTTGCAAAATAACGACTCTCCATTTTTATAAGCAAACAGGAAAATTACGAAAATTGCAAAATGATCCCATTTATACTTTTTTGCACTATAATAATAAGTAGAAACTATTCTATTAATTTATATATAGGGTGGCATTTGAAGAAGATTTGGGGGAGTCAAAAATGAAAAAATTCTTTAAGACGGCAATTGTTGCCTTCCTTCTGCTTAGTCTGGCAGCTTGTAACCAGACCAATAGCGCAAATAATCACAACAAAATGGAAAAAAGTGTCGATAATACATCTAAAACTGAAAAACCAGAAGCGGATACAAAAAACACAAATGATCAGTCTCAAACACAGACGTCCAATGGACAAGTTCCCGTTACATTAGTAGACGCTGTCGATGGTGACACAATAAAAGTCATTTATAATGGGAAAGAAGAAACAGTACGATATTTGTTAGTGGACACACCTGAAGAGAAAAAACCAAACACCTGTGTCCAGCCTTATGCAGTCGATGCTTACAATCGAAATAAACAATTACTTAGCAACGGAAATTTGACCCTCGAATTCGACAATGGAAATAAAAGAGATAAGTATGGCCGCCTGCTTGCCTATGTATTCATAAACGGCAATTCCGTACAAGAGGAACTGCTTAAAGAAGGCTATGCACGAGTTGCCTATATATATGAACCGACCTACAAATATTTAAATGAATTCCGTAACGATGAAAATCTTGCCAAGAACAGAATGCTGAATATATGGTCTAAGCCAGGGTATGCAACTGATCGTGGATTTATTGGCTGTGTGAATTCATCATCCACAACATCTCATAGTACATCAAACACCCAAACCCATTCGTCACCTAAAAGTACGAATACAACTTCAACTACATCAATAGATACAGGCACAGTTAGCGGGACGACAGAATTCTTTTCCAACTGTACGGAACTTCGTAAGAAATACCCAAACGGCGTTCCTAAAGGACATCCTGCCTATCAAGCAAAGTTGGATCGCGACCATGATGGTTATGCCTGTGAAAGATAATAAAGCGATGAGATCTTCCTCTCATCGCTTTTTAGTACTCTAATTAGTCTCATTAATGCACGAATATAGCAAACATAGAAATCTTTCATCATTCAAGAAACAGGGCTCACCTCTGCCCAACCTATTGTAATTGCCATGGTATTCGTACCACCCGATAAACTCTGAAGATCAATAATCAGTTTATTATTGGGGGGGATGACAATTTCCCCCAGTTCATCATCTTCAATTGGTCCTCCTGTCTGAATAATGGTGCTAAATGTTTGCCCGCCCACAGCCGGGTTTACACTACTGACGGAAAATGTTGGAATTAACTGACTGGTATTAGGATAACCAAAATTGGTATTAATTGGTGTAAGTGTGGTTCCACCCGTAACTGTGCCATTACGAAGTAAATGAACAGCAGTATTCACCAATGCTCCCCCAAAAATCCTACCTATCCTGGCCGTATATACGGAAGTACTGGGATTATTAAGCTGAACAGCAACAAAATTATTGGCTGGAACTGAGACAATTCCAGTAGTAATTCGGTAATTCACCCCGTTTTCTGCACTGCTAGCTGCTATATTTTCAACAGTTAGAGGATCGCGCAGGTCCGAAAATACATTATAATTGGGCATCGGAATCTCCCCTTATCTAAGTTGTAAATAGTTATCGATGAGAGCTCGCCAACGATTCTGCCAAATTTTCCTGTCATAGGCCAAAGCTGTTTCTCTGGCATGGGAAGCAATCTTGTCGCGTTTTTCTTCGTCCTCAATCAGCATAGAGATAGCATCTACCAGGCGATTCGTCGTGGGAGTAATTAGAAATCCATTAAACCCGTCAATAATAATATCATTGAGCCCGCCAACATTCGACGAAATAACAGGTAAACCTGTGCTCAATGCTTCTAAACATGAGAGTGAGGTTCCCTCCGAAAAAATTGTTGGAATCACGGCAATATCCGCCTCTTGATAAACTTTTGGCATCTGATGGAAAGAATAGGACTGATGATGTATTCTTTTTCGATTAGGATGCACCATTAACCAATACTCAAATGTCTTGCATATCTCAGTCTCCTGAATTGTTTCGCCAGCAAATATGAATTCGCTATGCGGGAATTTTTCCAACAGGAGATCGGCAGCCGCCATCATTGGCAGGATGCCTCGTTCATGGCTGATTCTCCTTGGAAAGAGTACCCGAACCTTTTCATCCAAGGATTTTTCCTTAACACCAGGCATAAACCGCTCCGTTTCTACAAAATTGGGGATTAGTTCGATTTTTTCAGGGTCGTAATAATAACAAACGGAACGGCAATAGGATAAGAAATGGGAATCCACCGAGACAATTTTTGAAAGCTGATGTATCGCTCTCTGAACATTTTCTTTCACTTGTTCCTTTGCCTCACCAACTAAATTAATCCGGTCCCAATTGATCCCGTGACAAATCCCTAGGCTTCCTTCGCGATATTGGATGGAATGCCAAATGCAGCTTGCATAAATGAGCTGTCCCTTCGCAATATGTGCCATCTCATTAAAAATATCGGGTATCTTTTCAAGATTGTCACAAAAATGCCCCGTCACCTTAGTTCCCGAAATTTCAGTGTCCTCTAATACGATTTGAAATGGTTCATAGAATGAGAGTTGATGAACTTCTACTTCAATTTCTTTCTCTTTCAACAATAGGCAAAGCTCATACAGATATCTTTCCAATCCGCCACCATATAGCTTATGAATCCGGTTATTATATGCGTCTAAAAAACTGTGGGTTAAAATCGAAACTTTTTTCAAGTCAATTCTTCCTTCCATTCGATAAGATTCGGATTAGGATCAAGGATCGACTGATAATGCTCCAGATTCCCCCATTTCCCCTCTGGATCGACACTCATATACCGCTTATACTTTTGAAATCTTTCCTCCTCCGTTCCGGCCCATCCAAAATGTTTGACACGGATATCCGTTGCACAGCCTGGCAGCGCATTATAGGACAACGGGAGACGGTGGACATGATGGTCTTGCTGTAAGAAATAGTACGGAAAACCTGGTAGATAACGAGTCAGCATCATCGTATTTCGATTGTGCAAGTTCCAGTATTGGTCTTCTCGGTAGTGGGTTCGTCCTCCCCAAAAATCATACATTCGGAAGCTGACCCAATCGAATTGGTCCTGATTTATCAAAGTGCGTACTTTTTGTTTAAATGCCGATTCGAAAACCTCATCAGCATCGATGGCTAAAATCCAATCAGGTTCATATTTACAAACTTCATGCCACAAACGGGTCCGCAATTCCCATTCCCGATTAAAATGGCTTTCAGTGAGCTGTACGATTTCTTTTACCTTCGAATAGGACTGACAAATTTCTACCGTCCGATCGGTACTGGCATCATCTACAATGACCATGTCGTCAACATACTCGTTCAAATCACTTAAAACTTCCTGCAAGTAGCGATTTTCTTCATTTCTTACCTGAAGGATCGCCGTTAGCTGATTATTTGCTGGTTTCCGAACAGGACGCATCGAATCCCTCCTATTGTCCTTTCTCTCCTAAAAATTCATCGACTGTCTTGATTCTGAGGATCCGGCTGAGGACTTGTTCATCATAACAAGCAGCCTGAAGATAACAATGAATAGCCCGATATTTATCACCGGAAAGCTCTTCCTTTTCACCTTGGATCATCCATTTTTCCATCTCAATCTTAGGCTCACTTTGCAAACAGGACAGATAGTAAAGTGCTTGATCATGGTTCATACAGTCTTTATAGAGCTGGTATTTGTCTTCATATGTTAAAGTTTCAGGCAAATTTTCATATAGATAGGCTGCATAGCGTATATCACCATTTTCACGGCAAAGCTCTGCTTGAATAAAGTGATGCTGCTGTTCAGCATAAAGCGATAAAAGCTTGTAATAAAGGTCTTTTTGTGACTGTGTCAAAGCGAGGATTCCATAAGAATTTAGGGCATCCTTTATCTTCCCCTGTCTTGCCTGAACAAGCGTAATCCAAGGATAATACTTTTTCAATCCACTGTTTACGTTAAAAACTATATTTCGGGAAAATGCCTGAAAGAAGTAGTGTTCCGCCTCTGCCCAATCCTCATTTAAGTATAAATATCTTGCTAATAAAAAAAGGTTCTCTTCATGATGAGGAGCCCATTCTAATGACTCTTTAAGATCATTGATTCTTTCCTTTCTCCAATTGACCGCCATCTGGTGGATCTTTAAAATGCCTTCTGTTCCTTCGTACTTTATTTCGTGTAAAACTTCCAATATTAAACCGTCTTTCTCAGAAAAAGTGGATAATTTCGAATCAAATATTGGCTGGGAATAAGGAGGGTCTATGCAGCAAAAAACAAGTGGGTATTTTAAACTCAAGTTAATGAAAGTTTCTTCAGATTCGGTAATGATCAAATTAGATTTTAAACATAATGCCTTCAAATAAAAATCAATATTCGGGTCTTTTTGATGGACGAGTGAATCGGGAATCATACTAATAACCACATTTGGATTCAATCTACCAATAATATTTACCCAGTAGGGATGGCTAACGATAGCGGCATAGTCCTTCGGATATATCTCTTCTATGACGGTATGAGGAGCATACGTAATTCCGTTTTCCTTCACGATTTCTTTTCTTGTCGTTACGTTAATTACGGGTGAATTAGATAGTCTTGAAATACCGGTACTTTTTGTCTCAGGTTGAGATTCAAGCAATACTAATTTCAGACTTGTGGTCTCCTCTGCCATTCTCGTTTCGTGAATATGCTTAAGATCTTGCAATCCCTGGGTGCCAAATCGTCGAATAATCCCTTCCAAGTTCTTGTTTGCCTCCTGCTCAATATTCGGCAGTGACATCCTTTGTGCCATTGTATAATGAAATACACACGATTGTAAGTAAGCTTTCGGCTTCCATGTTGCCGGCAGCCGTAATATATGAAAATAAGAAAGCAGCAAATAATCATCCTCGTATCCTTGCATTCCTGGCAGGTCTGATAATTGATAGCCGCCTATCTTTTTAAGATCACTGGAACGATGCATCACGGGATGAACAAATCCTTCCACCACTTTTGCTGTTTTATGTTCATCTAACACTGTTAACAATTGATCCATCGATTTCGGAATAGCTGTAATTGGAATCCCTTTTTTATACGGGTGCCATTCTCCACTTGCTGTTAAGATTCCAGGACACACACAGGGTTCGTTAGGATGGGTCTCAAGAAATTCTTGTAACGGATCCGTCCAATGGGGCGAAAAAATCATGTCCGGATGGATTTCCGTCAGGTAAATGCATTCTGGGTAATGAGCCCAAACATATTCAAAGCAGGCCTGCCTGGCGAATGGGATGCCGTCATTTTTTCCAGCTCCAATTATATGATACTTTTTAATATATGGTTCAATGACATTGGTTAAATCCGCGTTTGTGAGATTCCCTTGGTTATACAATATAACCATTGGATGTTCTTCAGATTTTGCCAAGCTCTCCAAACATGTAATCAACATCGAAAGATCGTCTTGATTTCGGATTAAAACAGGCATCGTATGAATCACAGCTTTCATCTTCAAACCTCCTTTCTAAAAACCGCATATGCAATTCAACAATATGCTTACGAAAAATCGATGATACCAATTGACTGTTAATTTGATAAGGATAAGGCGATCAGATCCACGTTTTCCCCATCATCTGTTAAGTGTCGAACATGCTTTTGCCCCCTTGAAATATATAATTGAGAGAGCAGCAGCCTGTTCAGGGCCTCCATCGGGGATTTTTCAATTAAATACATAAGGATTTCCTTTGCCTCTCTGTCCCTTCCAAGTTTCATCAATAATAGACATAAGGCTTGTGCCTCAATTACACTTAAACGTTGCCACATTGGATATAAGCGTTCAGTAATGTGTTGGATAAATTCAATTGGTGATCGATAAATAAGATAAAAATGTGACAATGGGATGTGATCAAGTTCTTGAGGTATACTTTTTTGCAAACGAATATAACCCTTGAAAAAGCCTGCTTCTAACATCATGAGTGTAGCAAGTTTAAGGATATTGACTGTTTGAGCATTTATTTCATACTGATCAATAAAATTCTTTAAGGCACGAATTTCTGGATAAATCGGGGCATATGCCAATAACCACTTTTCCTCTTCCTGCGTATTGTTAGTTTCATATAACATCGACCATTGAAATAACACCTCTTCCATAGTCAATTTTCGCTTTAGACACTGTAGAATATTTCTAGCCTGCTCTTTATCCCCTCGAATGGCAAGGAGGATGGCTTCTGCTATCGGTTTAATCTTATCCTCTAAATCTTCAAGAATTGGATAAGGAATAAGTTCCCAAACACACTCCACAAGAGATTCATTGCGAGTAGTGGTTAATTTTTTAATCAGGATTACCCATTGTTCTGCCCTCAATTGATATTTCCAAGCGTTCAGGTCTTCAACTAACTTTTGTGGACTAGGAGAGAGGGCTGACCATAAAACCCATCGGCGCCAAGCAGGTAAATATCTTGGATTAAGTGTCAAAGCGGTATGGTAGGATTGATGGGCTTCCTTATATTGTAGAAGCTTTTCTTGGACCAATCCAAGACAATAGACTGTTCGATAAGAGCCAGAACCTGCCTGAGTTGAATACCTAGTTCGATCTGGTTTAATGGCTATACAGGCAGAAAGTGAGTTTAAAGCATGCTGATACTGATGTTTGATTAGATGAATATCTGCTTTAACATCGTAAAGATCGGAAAAGTCGGGATAGTGGGAAAGACCGCTTTCTACCAACTGCAACGCTTCCTCATTTCGATTGAAATATCTTAATAGATGAACAGTCTTTAAAAGGATATCTGGAGCAAAATCCGCTTCAGGCGTAACGATTTCAAGTGTTCCTATAAAAGTTTCCAATGCGTCAGCATACGCTTCCGCCTGGATTTGTTCCACCCCGAGAGCATATTTCAAACGTAAATCATCCGGACGTTTCTTAAGTGCTTTTCGAATGATGCGGAGATTTCGGTTATTTTTCTTTTTACGAGCTAAAACTGATTCCAGGTAGCCGTAATGGAAAATCGTAAGCCCACTGTAGATAATCTGTAATCCTAATTTGTGAATCGAAGTAGTTACCTCTTCATGAATATCCCCGCTAAAATGGATGTTAGGATGATTCCGAAAAAGACGGCAAGCACTGTCTGTAAAATAGGAATTCTCGTCATATTCTCCAAAGAAGTTAATAAAATTAATGAAAAAACCGCCAATAGATGAATCGTTCATGGAATCTTTAATTCGCTGAAAGTTGCTTTCATATAATTCTTCATCTGCATCCAGAACTAATATCCATTCTTCTTTTGCTTCTTTAATTCCTAGATTTCTCGCCTTACTAAAATCATCATTCCAGTGAGATGTAATAATTTTTGCCCCAAACCGTTGAGCAACATCTGTCGTTTTATCAGTGGACCCGGTATCAACGATGATAATTTCTTGCACAATACCCTTAACAGAAGTCAGACACTTTTCCAGCGTTTGCTCTTCATTTTGGACAACCATACAAAGTGAAACAGATGGTTCGTTCACATTCATATTCCCCTTATTCTATAAATCCCTCATCAAATGGCAGGGTAATTTTGGCGGATTGAATAAGATTAGCTGAAGGATTGTTCTTTAAAACAGCATCGAAATGCATTTCCGCATTATAGGCAAGTGTATGAACAATTTGTAAAACGGAATGCGCTTGAAAATCTTCCTCCATTTGTGAGTGTTTTTCTTTCCACTTTTGAATGTATTGTTGAAATGCACGAAAATAACCGTATGAATATAGAATCCGCGCAATCCTTTCCGAATCGAGAATGGAAGACAAAGATTGACCATCTAAGCTTGGGACCAAGTTAACAGGTAGATGTGCCTCTTGGTCATTTTCATTTATGAAATGGAACAAATTGCATTGGTGCAAAAGTTGGGCAGCTTGTATTTTATTGCTATTTTCATTGAGCAATTCACACTCTTCTTTAATTTGCAGCCAATGTTTCAATTCCGGAGATTTACAGTCATATTTCGCCAACCAGCTTTCAATTAGATCCATGGCTGTACGATAGCAGTGGGTACGAAGTAGTATATTGAGGATAATTTGCCGTTCTTCATGTGATTCCATTTTAAATTTACGTTTTAATAATAGACGTAAATCTTGCTGCCGATCTGTGACTCTCAGTAATTGAAATATCCGGTAAAGCGGGCGGTAGCTATTAGGAGTATATTGATAGGATTTAAAATAGTTTTCCACCGCCCGGTCATCTTCACTTAGGCTTTCATGTACCAACCCAAGTAAATAATGCGTTGTGAAAGTTCCAATTCCAGCTTCCGTATGATATTTTCTCGTTTCTGATAGCTTAATTGCCCTGTTTAAACTCTTTTTTGCGGCAGGAAAATCCCCGAGAACCATATAGAACGATCCTTTGTAATGATGAAGATCCGTATAGTCGGGATATAAATGGATCCCCGAATCACAGCAGTCGATTGCTTCTTGTACTCGATTAAGTGCTGCTAAACAACGGGCTTCGCACTTATATAGAAGGTGGGTATAATTAATTTTAGGACTGACGAGACTTCTTGATTTACGAAACGCCTCCAGCGCTTTTTCAAAGTCTAAAAGCTGCAAGTATTCAATCCCAATATTATATAAATGGAAAGCATTATTTGGATTTTTCTCAAGCTCTTTTTCTAATAGCTTAATATTTCTAGCCGTCTTGTTCTTTTTCGAGCGAATCGATGGACTGTACCCATAGTGGTCAATACAAACATTCGTCATCACAAATCTTGCATCGGGATTGGCGAGTTGGATGCTTTCAGCAATTTGTTCATGAATTGGACCTATAAAATAATGTTCTTTTCGGTTGCGAAACATACGGATCGTTGGATTGACGCTCGCCTCTTTCCCTTTTTCCCCGAAATGGTTATACACCCTTAAAAAGTAAGCATCTGCATCCTGGTACTCTGCCCACATTTTTAATTCAGGGATCGAGTCCTTATTTATTTCTTCATCCGCATCCAAAAATAAAATCCATTCCCCTCTAGCCTGTTCAATTCCAAGGTTCCTCGCTGATGCAAAATCATTTTTCCATTCCGTTTCGACTATTGTTGCCCCATATTTTTTGGCAATTTCAATCGTTCGGTCTTCTGAACCAGTATCGACAATAATCATTTCTGAAACAACATCTTTTACACTATTTAAACAATTCTCCAAAAACTGTTCTTCATTTTTGACGATCATGCAGAGAGAGATGCTGCTCATTGCGATTCCTCCTTTGCCGTCCACGCCAATTCGAATGCCAACTATATTTATTTGATAGCTCGATCGCCAAATTGATCTTATTTAAATAACTCGTAAATAATGGATATTCCGGCAGCTTTTCACAAGAATCCTGAAGAAGCTCTTTTGCCTGCTGGTTGTAGCATAAGGATGCACCAATGCGGGCATTATTGTGATCAGGCTGATGGAGCAATACTTTTTCAAATAGAAGTGAAGCCTCTTCCCATCTGCCATAATCGTATGAGTATTCCCCGAGTAGAAAAATTCCTTCGTCATCAATAACCTTATCATTCATCAGCATGGATAAATCATCTGCAGCCTCATTCACGTAACCCTCATAATATTTCATTTTTGCCGCAAACAATTGAAAAAACGGATACTTACTAAGTAAGGACTTTAACACATTCCCTGCCCGCATGATGATCGCCTGATGAATAAAGTCTTTCAGGAATAATAAAAATTCCACGTTTTCCTCAATTTTAGAGGCATTTGGTATCAAATCTAAAATTTTAAGATAATAAAGGGGTTTAGTACTGGATTGTATAGCAGTAAGCATTTCTTTTGGAAATGGTTTGGAATTTTCCCAGTAAAAAACAAACATAGATTGCAGTACTGGATCTAAAAGATGAACCCCTTGTTTTAAAAATTTGGTGATTTCTTTTTGCGCCCTCTCACCATCCCCCATATATAAATAACTCAAAATGATATTTTCTTTACTAATGAAGGATGTATCCCCTAAATCTTGGAGTATTTCTAAAAATTCCAAATAACATCCGCTCGAAAAAAGAGCATTCGCTATATGGGGCATACATACCTGCCTTACTTGTATTTGAACTAGTGTTGGAGATAGGAGATGGGTGAGTTCTTTTTTTATCTCTTTATTGGAAATATTGTGTGCAATCAAAACATCACTAAATCCAAATAGTGCTTCGTAATAGAAGGGGCAGTGATTCAGAGCATTTATATAAAATTTAAGAGCATCAGCATTAGCATTCCACTTTAATGCGATATCCCCCATTAAAGTCCATGAATGAAAGCTGCCTTTACCATTTTCAAGAATGTATTTATTTGATGGTGTTTGTTGTGTCGCCGTTTGAAATGCACGAATGGCATGATCTTCTTCATTTTTATTAAAATGCGATACCCCTAAATAATAATGCAAGTCAGGATAGTTCGGATAATTTTGTAGTTCCGTCTTGAGAAAAGAAATTACAGTATCATATTTTCCTATTTTAATCAGAATTTTGGCTAAATCTTTTACCATAGTTGGACGGAAGGAAGTGTTCGTATCTACTTCATTTAAGGCCCTTTGAATGAAACTGACTGCTTCTTGGTTATTTCCCATTTGTTCATATGTAAGGCCCAAATGATATTTGTAATATGGTTGGTTAGGATTGTCTCTTAGGGCTGATTGAAGAATATTCAAATTGCGCTGTGCCTTTTGTTTCTGTTGCTGAATCTCCGGCAGGTATCCGTAATGAATGATTTTTGCTACTTCAATGGCTCCAATGCTTTCCTTAGAAACATCATGCTCTAAAATGGATGGAAGAATATCCTCATGAATTGGCCCTTTAAAATAATATTGAGGCCGGGAACGGAAAATCCGAATTGATGAATGGATTAGCTTCTCATAGGGAAGGGATCCTGTTAAACTCTCAATTACCACCCAAAATGCTTCTTTGTCAGAATCAACTATGCTTTGACGGATCTTCTCGAGATCACCTGTTATGATCTCATCTGCATCTAAAAAAATATTCCATATCGTATTTGATCTTTTTAATGAAAGATTTCGAACATATGAAAAATCATTTTCCCAAGTTGTTTCTATCACGGTTGCTCCGTATGATTTAGCAATATCGACTGTCCGGTCATTTGATCCTGTATCTACAATGATAATTTCATCTACAATACTCTTAACGCTTTCTAGGCAACGTCTTAAATGTTCCTCCTCATCCTTTACCACCATATGAAGACCTAATAGCATTAATTTTCAGCCCCTTACAAAAAAGGATGAGGATGACTACGATAAAAAGGTTTCAGCCCTCGCTTCAACAAAATATAGACAAAAAAACTCTATATTTTGTTTTACAATGACCTATTCCCCCGAGTCATCCTCATTTTTCATTTATATTTATGAACCTTGGGCATTAAATATGACATTAATCGTGCCTGTAGCAAGCGTTGTTGAGGATCGATAAGCAACCCTTGTATATTTCAGGAACCGTTGCGGTACAAGTACATCCACTGAGCCTGCACTTAATGCAACAGACGTTATATCGGTATACCAGTTTGTTCCGTCCGCACTAATTTGAACTATCGTGTCAACGGTACCAGTTGGACTAGAGTTATAGATAAAGAACGAGTAGGTTTCCAGTACTGCAGTTGTGATCGCAGGTAATGAGAAAAAGGTTGTCGTTCCAGCATTTACATTAAGAAAACTTTGTTCGACAAATGTGTTTTGAGAAACCGCAGTTAATGTTCCTCCCGTTATGGTTGCTCCTAACACACTGGTAATCGTTCCATTCAGAATGTTGTTGAGCGTTCCTCCTAGGATCGTCGCGGAAATTGTTCCTCCTGTTATGGTCGCTCCTAACACACTCGTAATTGTTCCATTCAGAATGTTGTTAAGCGTTCCTCCTAGGATCGTGGCTGAGATTGTTCCTCCTGTTATGGTCGCTCCTAACACACTGGTAATCGTTCCATTCAGAATGTTGTTGAGCGTTCCTCCTAGGATCGTCGCGGAAATTGTTCCTCCTGTTATGGTCGCTCCTAACACACTCGTAATTGTTCCATTCAGAATGTTGTTAAGCGTTCCTCCTAGGATCGTGGCTGAGATTGTTCCTCCCGTTATGGTTGCTCCAAGTACACTGGTGATCGTTCCGTTTAGAATGTTGTTGATTGTGCCGCCGAGAATCGTCGCATTGATATTACCTCCTGTAATCGTCGCCCCCAGCACACTTGTGATCGTTCCGTTTAAGATGTTGTTGATTGTGCCGCCAAGAATCGTTGTATTAATATTACCGCCCGTTACTGTTGCATTTAGACTTCCGGCTGTGATCGTGGCTCCGAGTACACTAGTGATTGTTCCATTTAAAATGTTATTGAGCGTTCCTCCTAGGATCGTGGCTGAGATTGTTCCTCCTGTTATGGTCGCTCCTAACACACTCGTAATTGTTCCATTCAGAATGTTGTTAAGCGTTCCTCCTAGGATCGTGGCTGAGATTGTTCCTCCCGTTATGGTTGCTCCAAGTACACTGGTGATCGTTCCGTTTAGAATGTTGTTGAGTGTGCCTCCGAGAATCGTGGCATTGATATTACCTCCTGTAATCGTCGCCCCCAGCACACTTGTGATCGTTCCGTTTAAGATGGTGTTGATTGTGCCGCCAAGAATCGTTGTATTAATATTACCGCCGGTTACTGTTGCATTTAGACTTCCGGCTGTGATCGTGGCTCCGAGTACACTAGTGATTGTTCCATTTAGAATGTTATTGAGCGTTCCTCCTAGGATCGTGGCAGAGATTGTTCCTCCTGTTATGGTCGCTCCTAACACACTGGTAATCGTTCCGTTTAGAATGTTGTTGAGTGTGCCGCCAAGAATCGTCGCATTGATATTACCGCCAGTAATCGTCGCCCCCAGCACACTTGTGATCGTTCCGTTTAAGATGGTGTTGATTGTGCCGCCAAGAATCGTTGTATTAATATTACCGCCGGTTACTGTTGCATTTAGACTTCCGGCTGTGATCGTGGCTCCGAGTACACTAGTGATTGTTCCATTTAGAATGTTATTGAGCGTTCCTCCTAGGATCGTGGCAGAGATTGTTCCTCCTGTTATGGTCGCTCCTAACACACTCGTAATCGTTCCGTTTAGAATGTTGTTGAGTGTGCCGCCGAGAATCGTCGCATTGATATTACCGCCAGTAATCGTCGCCCCCAGCACACTTGTGATCGTTCCGTTTAAGATGTTGTTGAGTGTGCCTCCAAGAATCGTTGTATTAATATTACCACCGGTTACTGTTGCATTTAGACTTCCGGCTGTGATCGTGGCTCCAAGGACGCTTGTGATTGTTCCATTTAGAATGTTGTCGAGTGTACCACCGAGAATTGTCACGTTTACATTTCCTCCGGTGATCGTCGCATTCACACTTCCAGCAGTTATAGTTACTCCTAAAATACTTCTAATCGTATCAAGCGTTCCTCCAACAATTGTTGCAGCTTGAACTTGATTCACCGAACTTAATGTACCGGCCGTAATGGTCGCTCCCAGGACACCAGTGATTGTTCCGTTCAAGATATTAGTAATAGTTCCTCCTAGGATTGTCGCATTTATATTTCCACCAGTTACCGTAGCATTTAGGCTCCCTGCCGTTATGGTGGCTCCTAGAACGCTGGTGATCGTACCGTTTAGGATGTTATTTAATGTTCCTCCTAGGATCGTCGCATTGATATTCCCGCCAGTTACCGTCGCATTCACATTTCCGGCTGTGATCGTGGCCCCGAGTACACTCGTAATCGTTCCGTTGAGAAGGTTATTGATGGTACCACCCAGGATTGTGGCATTTATATTGCCTCCGGTGATGGTGGCATTTAAGTTCCCAGCTGTAATCGTCGCTCCCAGCACACTGGTAATCGTCCCGTTTAAAATATTATCGATCGTTCCTCCCAGGATCGTGGCATCCAATTCCCCGCCAGTAACAGTCGCATTCACACTTCCGGCTGTGATCGTGGCTCCAAGAACACTCGTAATCGTTCCGTTGAGGATATTATCAATCGTTCCACCTAAGATCGTGGCATTCAGTTCCCCACCGGTGACCGTCGCATTCACACTTCCAGCTGTAATCGTGGCTCCTAACACACTGGTGATCGTCCCGTTTAACAGGTTACTTAGTATGCCACCCAGGATCGTCGCATTGATGTTCCCGCCTAGGACCGTTGCATTTAGACTTCCGGCTGTGATCGTAGCGCCCAACACACTAGTTATTGTTCCATTTAACAAGTTATTTAGTGTGCCGCCCAGGATTGTCGCATTGATATTTCCTCCTAGGATCGTGGCATTTATATTTCCTGCCGTAATCGTGGCTCCCAGGACGCTCGTGATCGTTCCATTTAAAATGTTACTCAGTGTCCCGCCTAAGATAGTCGCAAAAATGCTTCCGCCCGTGATCGTCGCATTCAGACTTCCAGCGGTGATTGTTGCTCCCAAGACACTCGTAATCGTTCCATTCAGAAGATTATCGATCGTTCCTCCAAGAATCGTTGCATCGAGTAAGCCGCCCGTGATCGTTGCATTCAAGCTTCCCGCTGTGATCGTGGCGCCCAACACACTGGTAATCGTTCCATTTAGAAGATTTTCGATCGTTCCTCCAAGGATGGTCGCATTCAGTTCGCCTCCGGTAATTGTTGCATTCAAACTTCCGGCTGTGATTGTTGCTCCTAGGACACTCGTGATCGTTCCATTTAAGAGGTTTGAAATTGTGCCGCCAAGCATCGTAGTGTTAACATTGCCGCCGGTTATTGTTGCATTTACGCTTCCGGCTGTGATCGTGGCCCCCAAAACACTGGTAATTGTTCCATTTAAAATGGTGTCGATCGTTCCGCCAAGGATTGTGGCATCAATCTCTCCTCCGGTTATCGTTGCATTTATACTTCCGGCTGTAATAGTTGCTCCTAAAACATTGGTAATCGTTCCGTTAAGAATATTATTCAGGACTCCGCCTAAGATGGTCGCATTGATATTCCCGCCTGTAATTGTGGCATTCAGGCTTCCGGCTGTGATTGTCGCTCCTAGGACACTCGTGATCGTTCCATTGAGCAGATTATCAATTGTACCACCGAAGATGGTTGCATTCAGTTCGCCTCCGGTAATCGTTGCATTTATATTTCCAGCCGTAATCGTTGCTCCCAAGACACTGGTAATTGTTCCGTTTAGCAGATTATCAATCGTTCCGCCGAGGATGGTCGCATTCAGTTCGCCACCGATTATTGTTGCATTTATATTACCTGCTGTAATGGTAGCTCCTAATACACTGGTAATCGTTCCATTTAAAATATTATTGATGGTGCCGCCCAGGATGGTTGCCTGGATATTCCCGCCAGTTATCGTTGCATTCAGGCTGCCAGCTGTAATTGTCGCTCCTAGAACGCTCGTGATCGTTCCGTTTAATATGTTATCAATTGTGCCGCCGAGAATCGTCGCATCTAGTTCCCCGCCGGTAATTGTCGCATTTACATTTCCTGTTGTGATTGTTGCTCCAAGAACATATGAAATCGTTCCGTTTAAGAGGGTATTAATGGTGCCACCAAGAATCGTAGCACTTAGTTCACCACCGGTTACAGTAGCATTCAAACTTCCCGCTGTAATTGTAGCACCCAGAACGCTGGTGATCGTTCCATTTAAAATATTATTGAGCGTGCCTCCTAGAATTGTGGCATTTAATGCCCCGCCGGTAATTGTCGCATTCAAGCTGCCCGCTGTGATCGTGGCGCCCAGTATACTCGTGATTGTTCCGTTTAAAATGTTATTAATTGTGCCGCCAAGAATCGTAGCATCCAATTCCCCGCCGGTAATTGTCGCATTCAAGCTGCCCGCTGTGATCGTGGCGCCCAGTATACTCGTGATTGTTCCGTTTAGAATATTATTAATGGTCCCACCTAGAATGGTTGCGTTAATACTGCCTCCTGTAACTGTCGCATTCAAGCTGCCCGCTGTGACCGTTACGCCCAAGACACTGGTAATCGTTCCGTTTAGAATATTATTCAGGACTCCACCTAAGATGGTCGCATTGATATTCCCGCCGGTAATTGTAGCATTCAGACTGCCTGCTGTGATTGTCGCTCCTAAGACACTCGTGATCGTTCCGTTCAGCAGATTATCAATTGTACCACCAAGGATGGTCGTATTCAGTTCACCGCCGGTTATCGTTGCATTTAGATTTCCGGCCGTGATCGTGGCTCCCAAGACACTGGTGATTGTTCCGTTCAGCAGATTATCGATCGTTCCTCCGAGGATGGTCGCATTCAGTTCGCCGCCTGTAATTGTTGCATTAATATTTCCTGCTGTAATGGTAGCTCCTAATACACTGGTAATCGTTCCATTTAAAATATTATTGATCGTGCCGCCAAGTATGGTTGCCTGGATATTCCCGCCAGTTACCGTTGCATTCAGGCTACCTGCTGTAATCGTCGCTCCTAGAACGCTCGTGATCGTTCCACTTAAAATATTGTCAATGGTTCCGCCCAGGATCGTGGCATTAAGCTCACCACCTGTTACTGTGGCGTTGATATCTCCGCCTGTTACTGTGGCATTTAGATTTCCGGCTGTGATTGTCGCACCCAAGACACTTGTAATTGTTCCGTTCAGCAGGTTATTGATTGTGCCGCCTAGGATGGTAGCATTCAATTCCCCGCCTGTAATTGTTGCATTCAGGCTACCTGCTGTGATTGTTGCTCCTAAGACACTTGTGATCGTTCCATTTAAGATGTTACCAATTGTTCCTCCAACGATGGTCGCATTGATGATGCCGCCTGTCACTGTAGCATTCAAGCTTCCGGCCGTGATTGTGGCTCCCAACACATTTGTAATGGTGCCATTTAGTATGTTATTTAGCGTTCCACCAAGAATCGAGGCATTTAGTTCTCCTCCAGTTACTGTTGCGTTTAGATTACCTGCTGTGATCGTTGCTCCTAAAACACTTGTGATCGTTCCATTTAAAAGGTTATCTAGGATCCCTCCAAGAACTGTTGCATTTAATTCCCCGCCTGTAACCGTTGCATTCAGACTGCCTGCTGTGATTGTTGCTCCAAGGACACTCGTGATCGTTCCATTTAAGATGTTTGTTAGTGTTCCACCAAGGATCGTGGCACTAATATTACCACCTGTAACTGTGGCATTCAGACTGCCTGCTGTGATTGTTGCTCCCAGCACACTGGTGATCGTTCCGTTTAAGATATTATCGATGGTACCGCCTAGGATAGTCGTATTCAGTTCTCCGCCTGTAATAGTTGCATTTAGGCTTCCGGCCGTAATCGTTGCTCCTAAAACACTTGTGATCGTTCCATTTAAGATTGTATTTAGCGTTCCGCCGAGGATTATCGTATTGATATTGCCGCCGGTTATTGTCGCATTTAAGCTTCCAGCCGTGATGGTTGCTCCCAAGACACTCGTAATGGTTCCATTTAAAAGGTTATTAATGGTGCCACCTAGGATGGTCGTACTCAGTTCCCCGCCAGTAATCGTTGCATTCAAGCTTCCGGCCGTGATGGTTGCTCCCAAGACATTGGTAATCGTACCATTAAGAATATTATTAATAGTTCCACCAAGAATGGTTGCATCCAGTTCTCCGCCAGTAACAGTCGCATTCACACTTCCGGCTGTGATCGTTGCTCCTAACACACTTGTGATGGTGCCGTTCAACAAATTATCTATGGTCCCGCCTAGGATGGACGCACTTAGCTCCCCACCAGTTACTGTCGCATTTAGACTTCCACCTGTAATTGTTGCCCCTAAGACACTCGTAATGGTTCCGTTTATGAGGTTATTGATTGTGCCGCCGAGGATTGTTGCATTAATTTCCCCACCACTTATTGTTGCATTTACACTTCCAGCCGTGATCGTTGCTCCTAATACACTCGTAATGGTGCCGTTCAACAAGGTATCAATGGTGCCACCCAGGATGGTCGCACTAAGTTCACCACCAGTAATTGTCGCATTTAGACTTCCGGCTGTGATCGTTGCTCCTAGAATACTTGTAATGGTTCCGTTTAGTAAGTTATTGATTGTGCCGCCAAGGATGGTCGCGTTTAGGTCACCACCGGTTATTGTAGCATTCACACTTCCAGCAGTAATCGTCGCTCCAAGAATACTTGTGATCGTTCCATTTAAAATATTATTTAGAGTTCCACCAACAATAGTGGTATTGAGATTTCCACCAGTTATAGTCGCATTTAGGCTTCCGGCTGTGATCGTTGCTCCCAACAAACTGGTAATGGTTCCATTTAATATGGTATCGATGGTGCCACCTAGCAGCGTCGCATTGATTTCTCCACCTGTGATCGTAGCATTCAAGCTTCCGGCCGTAATCGTTGCTCCCAATATGCTGGTTATGGTCCCATTTAGAAGCGTATCTAGGGTGCCACCTAGCAGCGTTGCATTAATGCTACCGCCCGTTACTGTCGCATTCACACTTCCAGCTGTGATCGTTGCTCCCAATATGCTGGTTATGGTCCCATTTAATATGGTATCGATAGTGCCACCTAGCAGCGTCGCATTAATTTCTCCACCGGTTACCGTCGCATTTATGCTTCCGGCTGTGATCGTTGCTCCCAGCACACTCGTGATCGTTCCATTTAAGATATTTCCTAGGGTTCCGCCTAGAAGCGTTGCATTAATACTACCGCCAGATACTGTCGCATTTATGCTTCCAGCTGTGATTGTTGCTCCCAACACACTCGTGATCGTTCCATTTAAGATATTTCCTAGGGTTCCGCCTAGAAGCGTTGCATTTATGCTACCGCCCGTTACTGTCGCATTTAGGCTTCCAGCTGTGATCGTTGCTCCCAACACACTGGTTATGGTCCCATTTAGAATCGTATCTAGGGTGCCACTTAGGAGCGTTGCATTAATGCTGCCGCCCGTTACTGTCGCATTAATACTTCCCGCAGTAATAGTCGCTCCTAGGACACTAGTAATCGTTCCATTTAAAATGTTTGTAAGCGTCCCACCTAGAATCGTCGCATTTAATTCCCCGCCGGTGATCGTCGCGTTCAAGCTTCCAGCTGTGATCGTTGCTCCCAACACACTCGTGATCGTTCCATTCAAGATGTTACTTAAGGTGCCACCTACTAGGGTTGTATTAATGCTGCCGCCCGTTACTGTCGCATTCACACTTCCGGCTGTGATCGTTGCTCCCAACACGCTGGTTATGGTTCCACTTAAAATCGTATCAACGGTGCCACCTAAGAGTGTGGTATTTATGTTGCCACCGATTACCGTTGCATTCAAGCTTCCGGCCGTGATTGTTGCTCCCAATATGCTAGTTATGGTTCCATTTAGAAGCGTATCAATGGTGCCACCTAGCAGTGTTGCATTAATTTCTCCTCCGATTACCGTCGCATTTATGCTTCCGGCTGTGATCGTTGCTCCCAACACGCTAGTAATGGTTCCGCTTAGAAGCGTATCTATGGTACCACCTAAGAGTGTGGTATTTATGTTGCCGCCCGTTACTGTGGCATTCAAGCTTCCGGCCGTGATTGTTGCTCCCAATATGCTGGTAATGGTTCCATTTAGAATTGTATCGATGGTGCCACCTAGCAGCGTTGCATTAATTTCTCCACCGGTTACCGTCGCATTTATGCTTCCAGCTGTGATCGTTGCTCCCAACACACTCGTGATCGTTCCATTCAAGATGTTACTTAAGGTGCCACCTACTAACGTTGTATTAATGCTGCCGCCCGTTACTGTCGCATTAATACTTCCCGCAGTAATGGTAGCACCTAGGACACTAGTAATCGTTCCATTTAAAATGTTTGTAAGCGTCCCACCTAGAATCGTCGCATTTAATGCCCCGCCGGTGATCGTCGCGTTCAAGCTTCCAGCTGTGATCGTTGCTCCCAACACACTCGTGATCGTTCCATCTAAAATGTTACTTAGTGTGCCACCTAGGATTGTGGTATTAATGCTGCCGCCCGTTACTGTCGCATTCACACTTCCGGCTGTGATCGTGGCTCCCAACACGCTAGTAATGGTTCCATTTAGAAGCGTATCAACGGTGCCACCTAAGAGTGTGGTATTTATGTTGCCGCCGGTTACCGTTGCATTCAAGCTTCCGGCCGTAATCGTTGCTCCCAATATGCTGGTTATGGTCCCATTTAGAATCGTATCTATAGTTCCACCCAGTAGCGTCGCATTGATTTCTCCTCCGGTAACCGTCGCATTTAAGCTTCCGGCTGTAATCGTTGCTCCTAATACACTGTTAATGGTTCCACTTAAAATCGTATCGATGGTGCCACCTAAAAGTGTGGTATTTATGTTGCCGCCCGTTACTGTGGCATTAATACTTCCCGCAGTAATGGTAGCACCTAGGACACTAGTAATCGTACCATTTAAAATGTTTGTAAGCGTCCCACCTAGAATCGTCGCATTTAATACCCCGCCGGTGATCGTCGCGTTCAAGCTTCCAGCTGTGATAGTTGCTCCCAACACACTCGTGATCGTTCCATCTAAAATGTTACTTAGTGTGCCACCTAGAATTGTGGTATTAATGCTGCCACCGGTTACTGTCGCATTCACACTTCCAGCTGTGATCGTTGCTCCCAAAATGCTGGTTATGGTCCCATTTAGAATCGTATCTATAGTTCCACCCAGCAGCGTCGCATTAATTTCTCCACCCGTTACCGTCGCATTTAAGCTTCCGGCTGTGATCGTTGCTCCCAACACACTCGTAATCGTTCCATCTAAAACGTTACTTAGTGTGCCACCTAGAAGAGTAGTATTAATGTTGCCGCCTGTTACTGTGGCATTAATACTTCCTCCAGTAATAGTCGCTCCTAAGACGCTAGTGATCGTTCCATTTAAAATGTTAGTAATCGTTCCGCCCAGGATTGTCGTATTGAGTTCTCCGCCAGTAATTGTTGCATTTAAGCTTCCAGCTGTGATCGTTGCTCCTAGAACACTCGTGATCGTCCCATTTAGAATATTACCTAAAACTCCTCCTGAGATTGTGGCATTAATATTACCACCTGTTACGGTTGCATTTAAGCTGCCAGCTGTGATTGTCGCTCCCAACACGCTCGTTATAGTACCGTTTAAAATATTATCTATTGTACCGCCAAATACGGTTGCATATAGTTCTCCGCCCGTTACGGTTGCATTTAGGCTGCCAGCCGTGATCGTCGCTCCCAATACACTTGTGATCGTTCCATTCAGAATGTTACTAAGTGTTCCGCCTAGGATTGTTGCACTGAGTTCCCCGCCTGTTACAGTAGCATTCAGACTTCCGGCTGTGATCGTCGCTCCCAGGACACTCGTGATCGTCCCATTCAATATGTTAGTAAGTGTGCCGCCTAGGATTGTTGCACTGAGTTCCCCGCCCGTTACCGTCGCATTCAGGCTTCCGGCCGTGATCGTGGCTCCTAAAACACTCGTAATCGTTCCATTCAGGAGGTTACTAATAGTTCCGCCTAGGATTGTTGCATTTAGTTCCCCGCCCGTTACCGTCGCATTCAAACTTCCAGCTGTGATCGTTGCTCCTAGGACACTCGTGATCGTTCCATTCAGAATGTTAGTGAGCGTTCCACCTAGGATCGTTGCACTGAGTTCCCCGCCCGTTACCGTCGCATTCAGGCTTCCGGCCGTGATCGTCGCTCCTAGGACACTTGTGATCGTTCCATTCAGAATATTTGTGAGTGTTCCGCCGAGAATTGTCGTATTGAGCTCCCCGCCTGTTACCGTGGCATTCAGGCTTCCGGCCGTGATTGTTGCTCCTAATACACTTGTAATCGTCCCATTTAGAATATTAGTAAGCGTTCCGCCTAGGATCGTCGCACTGAGTTCCCCGCCTGTTACCGTGGCATTCAGGCTTCCGGCTGTGATTGTTGCTCCTAATACATTGGTAATGGTGCCGTTTAAAATAGTATCGATGGTTCCACCTAAGATCGTGGCATTGAGTACTCCACCAGTGATCGTGGCATTTAAGCTTCCGGCCGTGATTGTTGCACCAAGAACATTTGTGATAGTCCCGCTGACAATATTATTGATGGTTCCACCAAGAATTGTTGTACTTAGTTCCCCGCCAGTAATTGTGGCATTAACACTTCCAGCTGTGATCGTCGCTCCTAAGACACTTGTGATCGTTCCGTTTAGTAGGCTATCGAGGGTTCCGCCGAGAATGGTCGCACTAAGCTCTCCACCAGTGATTGTAGCATTTACGTTGCCGGCCGTGATCGTCGCTCCTAGGACACTCGTGATCGTTCCATTTAGTATGTTATTGATGGTTCCGCCTAAGATAGTCGCGTTAATGTTACCACCAGTAACAGTAGCGTTAACACTTCCCGCTGTGATCGTCGCTCCTAGGACACTTGTGATCGTTCCGTTTAGAAGATTACTAATAGTTCCTCCGAGGATCGTCGCATTAAGATCTCCACCGGTAATCGTAGCATTCAGACTGCCTGCTGTGATCGTTGCTCCTAACACACTCGTGATCGTTCCATTTAACAGGTTATCTATGGTTCCTCCGAGGATCGTCGCATTGATTTCTCCACCTGTTACTGTCGCATTCAGGCTTCCTGCGGTAATCGTCGCTCCTAGGACATTTGTGATCGTTCCGTTGAGGATATTATTTAACGTTCCTCCTAGGACTGTTGCACTGAGTTCACCGCCGGTTATTGTCGCATTGATTCTTCCGCCAGTAATTGTAGCATTCAAGCTGCCGGCTGTGATCGTCGCCCCCAGAATACTGGTAATCGTTCCGTTTAGTAGATTAGTAATCGTTCCACCTAATACAGTAGCATTAAGCTCTCCACCGGTGATCGTTGCGTTAATACTTCCCGCTGTAATTGTAGCACCGAGCACACTTGTGATCGTTCCATTTAGTAGCGCATCAATGGTTCCACCGAGAATGGTGCTATTTAGTTCTCCACCAGTTATTGTAGCATTCAGATTTCCGGCCGTGATTGTTGCTCCTAGTACGCTGGTTATTGTTCCGCTTAAAATATTATTAATCGTTCCACCTAGAAGTGTGGAATTTATATTTCCACCGGTGATCGTGGCATTCAGGCTTCCAGCAGTAATCGTCGCTCCTAAAACACTCGTAATCGTCCCATTTAGAATGTTGCCTATTGTTCCTCCCAAAATGGTGGTGCTAAGATTCCCACCGGTGATCGTAGCATTTACACTACCGGCTGTGATCGTTGCTCCCAGCACACTCGTAATCGTTCCGTTTAGGAGATTATCGATTGTTCCCCCTTGGACTGTAGCATTGATGTCTCCGCCAGTGATGGTGGCATTTACACTCCCAGCCGTAATTGTTGCTCCTAAGACGCTGGTAATTGTTCCATTTAAAATGTTATCAATGGTTCCGCCTAGAAGCGTTGTATTTAGATTTCCACCAGTAATCGTAGCATTTACACTTCCAGCTGTGATCGTTGCTCCGAGGACACTCGTAATTGTTCCATTTAAGATGTTACTTATTGTTCCACCAATAATGGTGGCATTAATATTCCCGCCGCTTATTGTCGCGTTTAGGCTTCCGGCTGTAATTGTTGCACCTAAAACACTTGTGATCGTTCCGTTTAAAATGTTATTGATGGTTCCTCCCAGAATCGTTGCTTCGATTTCTCCGCCGGTTATGGTCGCATTCAAGCTACCCGCCGTGATCGTTGCTCCTAAGACGCTGGTTATCGTTCCATTTAAGAGATTATTTAATGTTCCGCCCTGGATCGTCGCATTCAGTTCCCCGCCTGTTATGGTCGCATTTAGACTACCGGCTGTAACCGTTGCCCCTAACACACTTGTAATGGTTCCGTTCAAAATGTTGTTCAGGGTGCCGCCTAGAAAAGTGGCGTTAATATTTCCACCCGTTACCGTTGCGTTCAAGCTACCGGCTGTAATTGTCGCTCCAAGAACACTAGTAATCGTCCCGTTTAGGATATTATTTAGTGTCCCACCTAGGATTGTGGCAGTCAGTTCTCCGCCGGTTACTGTTGCATTTAGGCTTCCGGCTGTAATTGTTGCTCCTAAAACGCTCGTAATCGTTCCATTTAGGAGGTTAGTCAGTGTTCCTCCCTGGATAGTGGCATTAATATTTCCACCCGTGATCGTCGCATTTAAACTTCCGGCCGTTACCGTCGCTCCTAAAACACTCGTAATCGTTCCATTTAGGAGGTTAGTCAGTGTTCCTCCCTGGATGGTGGCCTTAATATTTCCGCCAGTTACCGTCGCATTCAGGCTGCCGGCCGTGATCGTCGCTCCGAGCACACTCGTGATCGTCCCGTTTAAAATATTATTCAGGGTTCCTCCGAGGATGGTTGCATCCAGTTCTCCACCAGTAACCGTCGCATTTAGGCTGCCGGCCGTAATTGTTGCTCCTAACACACTTGTGATCGTTCCATTTAGGAGGTTAGTTAGTGTTCCTCCCTGGATAGTAGCGTAAATATTTCCGCCCGTGATCGTCGCATTCAAACTTCCGGCTGTGATCGTCGCTCCCAGTACACTCGTGATTGTTCCATTTAGAAGGTTATCGATTGTACCTCCAAGGATCGTCGCATCCAGTTCTCCGCCGGTTATGGTAGCATTAAGGCTTCCGGCTGTGATCGTCGCTCCTAGGACACTCGTTATCGTTCCGTTTAGGAGATTATTGAGAGTGCCTCCAAGCATCGTCGCATTTATATTACCGCCAGTTACTGTTGCATTAAGGCTTCCGGCTGTGATCGTCGCTCCCAGTACACTCGTTATCGTTCCGTTTAGGAGATTATTGAGAGTGCCTCCGAGCATTGTCGCATTAATATTTCCACCAGTTACTGTTGCATTAAGGCTTCCGGCTGTAATCGTCGCTCCCAGTACACTTGTGATTGTTCCATTTAGGAGGTTATCAATTGTACCGCCAAGGATTGTCGCATCCAGTATTCCGCCGGTTACTGTTGCATTCAAGCTTCCGGCCGTAATCGTGGCTCCTAAAACACTCGTTATCGTTCCATTCAGGAGATTATTAATAGTACCCCCGAGGATGGTTGCATTCAGTTCCCCGCCCGTTACCGTCGCATTCAAACTTCCCGCTGTGATTGTTGCTCCTAGGACACTTGTAATGGTTCCGTTTAAGATATTATTTAGCGTACCTCCGAGAATGGTTGCATCCAGTTCTCCACCAGTTACCGTCGCGTTTAGGCTTCCGGCTGTGATCGTCGCTCCAAGCACACTCGTTATCGTTCCATTTAGGAGGTTAGTTAGTGTTCCTCCCTGGATGGTGGCATTAATATTTCCACCAGTTACCGTCGCATTCAAACTTCCGGCTGTGATCGTCGCTCCAAGCACACTCGTTATCGTTCCATTTAGGAGATTATTAAGGGTGCCGCCTAGCATAGTTGCGTTTATATTACCACCTGTGATGGTGGCATTCAGACTTCCGGCTGTGATCGTCGCTCCTAGAACACTTGTGATTGTTCCATTTAGGAGGTTATCGATTGTACCGCCAAGGATTGTCGCATCCAGTATTCCGCCGGTTACTGTTGCATTCAAGCTTCCGGCCGTAATCGTGGCTCCTAAAACACTCGTTATCGTTCCATTCAGGAGGTTACTAATAGTACCGCCAAGGATAGTTGCATTCAGTTCCCCGCCCGTTACCGTCGCATTCAAACTTCCCGCTGTGATCGTTGCTCCGAGCACACTCGTAATGGTACCGTTTAAAATATTATTTAGTGTTCCTCCGAGGATGGTTGCGTCTAATTCCCCACCGGTTACCGTCGCGTTGAGGCTTCCGGCCGTAATCGTGGCTCCTAGAACACTTGTAATGGTTCCATTTAGAATATTATTTAGTGTTCCACCCAGGATGGTTGCATTCAGTTCCCCGCCCGTTACCGTCGCATTCAAACTTCCAGCCGTAATCGTGGCTCCTATGATACTTTCAACTACATTTAATGTGCCGCCGGTTACTGTTACCGTCGGGACTTCCACAGTTACAGTTCCCAGGATTGCACTGATGGTGCCTCCCGTTATAGTTGCACCCAGTATGCTTTCAACGGTATTTAAGGTGCCGCCGGTTATTGTTACCGTCGGGACTTCCACAGTTACGGTTCCCAGGATTGCACTGATGGTGCCTCCCGTTATAGTTGCACCCAGTATGCTTTCAACGGTATTTAAGGTGCCGCCGACTATTGTGGCCGCTTGTAATTCCTGAACACGGTCAATCGTTCCAGCCGTAATCGTGGCTCCTATGATACTTTCAACTACATTTAATGTGCCGCCGGTTACTGTTACCGTTGGAATTTCCACTGTTATGGTTCCCAGGATTGCATTGATGGTGCCTCCTGTTATGGTTGCACCCAGTATGCTTTCAACGGTATTTAAGGTGCCGCCGACTATCGTGGCCGCTTGTAATTCCTGAACACGGTCAATCGTTCCAGCTGTAATTGTGGCTCCTATGATACTTTCAACTACATTTAATGTGCCACCGGTTACTGTTACTGCCGGGACTTCTACAGTTACGGTTCCCAGGATTGCATTGATGGTGCCTCCCGTTATTGTTGCACCCAGTATGCTTTCAACGGTATTTAAGGTGCCGCCGGTTACTGTTACCGTTGGAATTTCCACTGTTACGGTTCCCAGGATTGCATTGATGGTGCCTCCTGTTATAGTTGCACCCAGTATGCTTTCAACGGTATTTAAGGTGCCGCCGACTATTGTGGCCGCTTGTAATTCCTGAACACGGTCAATCGTTCCAGCCGTAATCGTGGCTCCTATGATACTTTCAACTACATTTAATGTGCCGCCGGTTACTGTTACCGTTGGAATTTCCACTGTTATGGTTCCTAGGATTGCATTGATGGTGCCTCCTGTTATGGTTGCACCCAGTATGCTTTCAACGGTATTTAAGGTGCCGCCGACTATCGTGGCCGCTTGTAATTCCTGAACACGGTCAATCGTTCCAGCTGTAATTGTGGCTCCTATGATACTTTCAACTACATTTAATGTGCCACCGGTTACTGTTACTGCCGGGACTTCTACAGTTACGGTTCCCAGGATTGCATTGATGGTGCCTCCTGTTATGGTTGCACTTAGAACATTCTCGATGGTATTTATGGTTCCACCGACTATTGTCGCAGCTAAAACATTTTTAATGGTGTGTATATCACAGCAACAGTTATGATCCCTACATTTACAATCCGAATGATGATTTTGAGGGATCGGTTGTTGTTTCTTTGCTGCAGTTGCCTTTGCTTTTGGATTTCTTAGTAAAGGAGGATCTTTTTTTAAATGTGGTTTCCCTGGTAATGGGGGACCTTTTTTCGAATGAGGTTTCCCCGGAGGATGTTTTTTAGGCTTTTTTGGATCGTCATTTTTATGATTATCATCATTTTTAATGGTCATCACCCTCTCTCATAAAAGCATTTCAATGTTCAAATGATAGGAGTTAGTTAAATGGAAGAATTTTGAACTGTTTTTTTGGGGAGGTGCTCTGCAAGAATGAATTTTGGCATAAATTTTAATCATGGCTGAATAAAATCTTCATTATTTTATATTTTTTTAATCTTGTACAAAAGAACTTAAATTAAAAGTAATTTGTGATGCAACGGCAATAATGTTTGTAAATTTGTCTATTCATTAATTTTCGTTCTCAAAAGTCAAGACATCGTATAGTATGTTTTTTTGACATCTGTAGTTACATTGTTCCTAGCCTATTATTCCCTGCAGGTGAACCTATACATACACCCCACAACTCCAGAGTAAAATCGAACATAGTCTTGATGACTAAATTATTAAATCCATATATCTGTAAATGAAAGTGTATTTGTGTATGTAATTTCACTTCACTACATAATCATTCACTCAAATTATTGTTCCACATCCTTATAAAAAAGAACTAAACATGGCGAAGGGATCCAAATAAAACAACAAGATCCTTTCCGATACATTTTCACATTTTACAAACAAATTTATATTTCATATAATTTTATAGAATAGAATACATAATTGTTGACACTAGGAGGAAATATGCTCCAAAAGTTTGGATTTTCTCAGTATGAAAGTAAAGTATATGAAATACTCTCAGCAAGTGATGAGCCACTTGATGCTACGCAAATTGTCACCTTTTCAGGTGTCCCAAAAGCAAAAGTGTATGAAGTGATTACAAAATTAATCAATAAGGGACTAATTTTGGACTCTGTTTCAGAAAAAAAGAAGTTTTATACAGCACTACCACTTAATCTTGTGATTGAAATGCTAACAAAGGAATTCCAGGAAAATGTTAACCAATTAAAAAACAAAAGCTATAAAAAGTCGTTTACAGATGATCGGGTCTGGAGTTTAAAATCAGATTCATCCATTCGCTCGCAATGCAAGGAATTGCTTCAAGAAGCTAAGCACTCCATCAGAATTTCCTTATGGAAAGAGGATTTTGAAGATTTTCATCAGATATTATTGGATAAGGAACAAACCGGAGTAAAGGTCGAGGCACTTGTAGTAGGTGAAGTAGATACCAAAATTTCCTTCGTTCAAATTTTACAACCAAACGAAGAACATCAAATGTTAGAGCAAAACCGGCTCATTATTATAGATGATGAAGAAATATTATTTGCCGGTGTAGAGAATGATTCTTGGCAGGCCATGAAAACGAAATCGAGACCAATTGTCAAATTTTTTACAGAATTTTTCTACCATGATGTAGCCTTGACGAAAATCACTAAAAGATTCGAAGAAACTTTAATGAAAGATCAAGAAATTAAAGAATTGTTACTACGTTTAAGATATTAAAAACAGATCCCTTATTTGCAGACAATAAGTGTTAAACTCCTATTTTGTATGCAAATAAAGGATTTTTTTGTTAAGAATTGGTAGAGGTGATTGCTGATTTTCTTAACAAGTTGTTTGGTACGTCAGTCGAATGACCTGAATATCCTATAACCCTTCTTTAAACAGAATTATTGCCTTGAAGGATTATGAAGAAATTTCATTAAAGCCTCTATGATTAATTCATGGTCCTCCTCCTGGGCCAAGCCCGAAACGGTAATAACGCCAATTACTCCTGTACCTTCGACATTAATTGGAAACGCCCCGCCATGTAGAGCAAATTCATAAGGACTGACAGAGTAAAATTCAAAATATGATCTGTTTTTCAACTCATTATATAATCTCATATAATAAGAACTATGATGATGACGGAGAACAACATTTGATTTTCTCTTTATCCATTCATCTTGATCAGGCGCTGTTCCATCCATAGCATAATGGAATATTGTTTGACCATTTTTTAGGATATTTATAGCTACAGGTTTATTGATTTTTTTGGCTGATTCCACGATATATAAACCAATTTCTAGTGCATTTTCATTAGTGAAGCGTTTAAATAGAAGATGTTCTTCCTGTTTTTTTATCTTTTCCATTTTCTGTTGAATATTGATATGATCCATACTTCCCCCTCCTCAAAAAGCGAAAGATTTATTCTAAATAAACAACTTTCTTTTCTTTACTACTTTCAAGAGCAGCATTGATAATCTTAATAACCGATAATCCTTCATGTGCAGTAACTGGAGCATTTTTTCCTTCAAAAATACTTTCAGCAATTTTTTTATAGTAGGTTATGTAAGACCCATGTAAAGTTTCAATTGTTTCTTTTTTCTCTTTTTCCCCATCCGTTGTAACAAGGATACCGTAGAATTGCGGATTGTCTGCGCCCCAGGATGGATCAATCGGCTTCTTACCTTCTTTAAGCGCCGCTTCCTGTCCATCGATGCCATATTTTATAAAGCTCCCCTTGTTTCCGTGAACTTGAAAACGTGGTCCATTATCCGGAATGATGGAACCAGAATGTAAAATGACGCGTAACTTCTCATATCCCAAAATAATATGAAAATAATCATCCGTTTCTGCATTCTCTCTTTGAGCAAAAACATCCGCAAATATAAATTGAGGGAAGCCAAATAGATTTAATGCTTGATCGATTAAATGTGAACCTAGATCATAAAGCGTGCCCGATCCAGGACCTTGCTTTTCTCTCCATCTATCTCTTACTTCAGGCCTGAAACGATCAAAATGTACTTGATAGGTATTGATATCTCCAAGCAAACCATTTCGCACAAGCTTTTGGACTGTCAAATAGTCATTATCCCATCTTCTATTATGATAAATGCTTAATAGAAGCTTCTTTTCTTCGGCAATCTTAATGAGCTCTTCTGCTTCCCATGGTTCAACAACCATTGGCTTTTCCAAGATTACATTTTTTCCAGCTAATAAACTTTGTTTCGCCATTTCGTAATGCATGCCGCTCGGCGTAGTAATAACCACTAATTCAATCAATGGATCTTTTAGAACATCTTCTAAGCTACGAACTACTTTCACGTCACCTAAATCCTGTTGAACTTTTTCATTATTGGAACTGACTACTTTCGTTATTTCAAATTCCTCTAGAACACTTAGCAGCGGTGCGTGAAATGTAGCACCTGAAAAACCATAGCCGACTAAACCAACCTTAATTTTTCTCATTCCAATCCCTCTCTCTTTCTTCATCTTCTGAAACAATTAATTTAATATTATTTTCTATCATCTTTTCCATTAGAGAATCATCTGGTTTTTTATCTGTGATAATGACATCAATTTTAGTAAAATCACAAACTCTATGAAGGAATGCTTTTTCAAACTTAGTACAATCAACTAGAAGAATCACTTGTCGTGCACAACTGATCATTTTTTTCTTTAAAAATGCTTCCTCCTCGTCTGGGGAGGTTACACCTTCAAGGTCGATTCCACAAGCACCAAGAAATAGCTGGTCTACCTTGAAGTCACTTAATGCTTCTATTGTTCTAGGACCTGTTAGATTTCTGTTTTTTCTATTGAATTTTCCAGGCAGTAAAAATGATTGAATCTCTGAATTCTCGCTTAATAAGTCAACGATATCTATAGAGTTGGTAACGACGTTTATTTGCTTGTTTCCCATAAATTTAGCCATTAGCGCACAAGTTGAAGAGGTATCCATCAACAAATCATTTTGATCCTGAATGAGTAATGCCGCATTTAGTGCAATTTGTTCTTTTCCTTCCGTTACTTTTCGTTCTCTATAATCGATTAAATGGTGATTTGCCGAAGGTAGTGTGGCACCTCCTTTAATCCTTATAATCTCCCCGCGTTCTTCAAGTTTAACTAGATCTCTTCTTGCTGTATCCTTTGAAACATTAAGTTTTTCACATATTTCTTCTAACGTAATACTTTCAAAGGAGGCCAAATAATTTTTAATCAATGTAAGCCTTTGTTCTTGATACATAGCCAATCTCCTAAAAAATATGATGATCATCAAACTCATTATACAGAAATAATATGAAAAACTCCACAAAAAACTTAATTAAATTAAGTTTTTTAAGTAAATCAAATTTGCGAACCATTGTTAAATGGCTTGCCCTCCAACTCTAATTCTAAATATTAGAAAACTAGCCAATAAACTTCCTCCTAGTCTTTTTGGAATAATATATAAGATGAAGCTTATACGATATGGACACGAGGAAATTAATTTTTCAAAAATAAAAAACTCCTACCAGAAATATTAAACCTTTTCTGGTAAGAGTCATCTGCTTACTCTCGTATAGAGAGTCCCATTCATTCAATTTATTTTGTTATTGCCTCTAGAGCGACTAACATCATATCGTTAAAAGTAGTTTGTCGTTCCTCAGCTGTTGTTTCTTCACCAGTAAAAATATGATCACTAACAGTAAGAATCGACAAGGCATTAACACCAAATTTAGCTGCCAAAGTGTATAAGGCAGATGTCTCCATTTCTACAGCCAGAACACCATAGTTAGCTAACTTTTCGACAATTTCCATACTGTCACGATAAAATAAATCGGCTGACAGCACATTCCCTGCCTTCATCTCCAACCCTTTTTCCACTCCAGAATGATAAGCCTTTTGCAATAATGGAAAATGAGCACAAGGTGCGTAATCCACTCCTTGGAAGACTTGACGATTAGCATTGGAATCAGTGGAAGCCGTCATAGCAAGAATGACATCCCTTACCTTGATATCCTTTTGGATCGCTCCACAGGTTCCGACACGAATTAAATTCTTTACTCCATATTCCCGAATTAATTCATTTACATAAATAGAAATGGATGGAATCCCCATTCCCGTTCCTTGTACTGATACCTTTTTTCCTTTGTAAGTTCCGGTAAATCCTAACATTCCACGAACCTCATTATAACAAAACACATCTTCTAAAAAAGTCTCAGAAATGTATTTTGCACGAAGCGGGTCTCCAGGTAATAAAATATTTTCTGCAATATCCCCTTGTTTTGCATTAATATGAATACTCATTATTCCATGACGACAAACAGATACTCATCTGCTTTCGTCATGTTCACCTCCTCTTATAAAATCATTGTATACTTTGAATTTCTCTTGTTCTTTCAGCGGATTTTGTGATAGACACAATTGCACAGATTAAAGCCAGAAGAATGAACACTGAACCAACAGATGCATTGTAAACCACGGAATATTCATTTACTACCATTCCACCAATGGCTGATCCAAAGGCAATTCCAAAATGCAGCGCCGAATTATTCAAACTTTGTTGAATATCGGACGTTTCCGGAGAAGTTTCGATCAGATAATTTTGCTGTGCCGGTGTAATTGCCCAACTTAACATACTCCAAATCATCATCACGATCACAAATAATGTGACAGAAAACGCTGTTTTTGGCAGAATAAAAATCACAATTGAAAATACCGTGATAATGGTTAATATACTTTTCTTTGAACCCCATTTATCAGCAAGCCACCCGCCAAGTCCACCGCCGAAAACAGAAGAAATTCCAAAAATAAAATAGAAAATGCTGATCCAACCTGCGTTTAAATGAAGCATGGTCTTTAAAAATGGTGTCAGATATGCATAAAGAGTTAAATGCCCTGTTAAAAACAATAGTGACGTCAATTGAGCAAATAACGTTTTCGTATTCTTTAAGGTTAACAGCTGCATGCGGAGTGGAATCACCGCTTTAGGTTCCATTCTGGTTAAAAAGAAATGAACCCCAACCATGGAAATTAAAGTAAGAAGTGCAATAAATAAAAATGGAACTCTCCACCCAAAGCGGGAGGCTAACACGAGTCCGATTGGCACGCCCAACACTAATGAACCGCTAATTCCCATAAATATAATCCCAATTGCTCTTGCCCGAAACTCCTCTTTCACAATACAGGAAGCAATTGTTACACAAAGCAGTACCAGCAAGGAACCACTTGCAGCTGAGATCATCCTTGAGAAAAACAATACATAAAAATTAGGACTTAAAAAAGCAACCATGTTTCCTAATAAAAAGATTAATAAAGAAATGAAGCTTAGTCTTTTCCTTTCAACCTTTGCTGTTAAGGTTAAAAGAATTGGAGAAGCAATCGCAAACACAAGTGAATAAATGGTAATAAGTTCTCCGGCTGTTCCAATCGAAATATTGAGATCATTAGAAATTAAATCCAGAATCCCTCCAACAATTAACTCCGCCATTCCAACAACAAAAGAAACAATGGCTAAAATATAAACCCGAAAATTCAATTTGGTTTATTCCCCCCATATTATTTTAGGTTACTACCATAATAGTAACCTAAAACATTTAAATCTTGCAATAGGAGATGATTAAATTTTTAATAAGATTTTGTTGAATATAAAAAGGCGGCCCTTTGGACCGCCTTTTTGAACATGTTATATTACAAAACTTACAATAACACCTGACAAGATACTTACAAGTGTTGCACCATAAAGAAGTTTTAAACCAAATCGTGCTACCACATTTCCTTTCTTTTCATTAAGACCTTTAACGGCTCCTGCAAATAACTCCAATAGAAGAGAAATTTGCAAAGGATACAAGAAATACAGAAAGAATGCCAAGAGTTCGGGGGCTAAATGTATGAGAAATTTTTGATAAATCAATCATGGCGACAAATTCGTTGGTAACTAGCTTTGTTGCCATAATTCCTCCGGCTTTTACTGCTTCTGAAATAGGTACGCCCATCACAAAAGCAATAGGTGCGAAAACGAAACCAAGCAAATGTTCAAAGGATATGCCAAATATTTGTTCAAACAAATGGTTGATTCCCGCCATTAACGCAACGAAACCAATTAACATAGCACCAACGATTATCGCTACTTTAAATCCGTCAAGAATATACTCTCCCAGCATTTCGAAAAAATATTGTTTTTTCAAATCGTGAATTTCCAAAATATCTTCGCTCGGCTTTATACTATATGGATTAATGATCGATGTTATAATAAAGCCGCCAAAAAGGTTTAATACAAGAGCTGTAACCACATATTTAGGTTCAATCATGGTCATATAGGCCCCAACGATAGACATGGAAACAGTTGACATGGCAGAGGCACACAATGTATAAAGCCGATGCTCAGGAAGCAGATCTAATTGTTTTTTGACGGTGATGAACACCTCTGACTGCCCTACCATCATCGAAGCCACTGCATTATATGATTCAAGTTTCCCCATTCCGTTCACTTTACTTAAAAGCCAGCCAACACCCTTCATGATGAATGGGAGGATCTTTAAATATTGAAAAATACCAATTAATACAGAAATAAAAACTATTGGAAGCAAGACATTTATAAAAAAAGGAACCTCGCCTTTATTCGCTAATCCTCCAAACACAAAGGATACTCCTTCACCGGCATATTCAAGCAAATGACCAAACATAGCTGAAATAGCCTTAATAATAATCAGCCCCAATTCTGTATTCAATAATAGAGCGGATAAAATAATTTGTATTCCGATCATCAGAATAATCGGTTTAAATTTTACCTTTTTTCGATCTCCACTAAGAAGGTAAGCGAAACCAAACACAACTGCTAATCCAAGAATGGAAACAAAATAATGCATAAAAAACCTCCACAAAATGTTTAAACATGATGAATTTAACTTTACTTTTTGAAGCGCTCCCATTTTTATTCAAAATCATGAGATCGTTTTCATTTAAAATAACCATTTCTTAAATAAAAATAGCAATAGGCTATTTAAGTCAACCTTAATATGGTTACCACAACAATAGTAACCTAATTAGTGCACATTGTAAATATTTTATTTAAAGGCGCTGAAAAAGACCCCAGGGTATTTTCTGAAGAATAAGACAAGAATGGCTCAACATATTGTTTTATATAGTTTTACTAAGCTTCCACAAAGGAGCTGGCTAAGTTGAAGCGAAATAAAAGAATGCCATTAATCATTTGTTTAGGGTTTTTGTTACTATTATTTTTAATAGTAAATGCTTTTGAGCATATTAAAATTTACCTTGTATATAGTTCGGGTCTGGGCCCTATTTTTATTGCAGGACTCCTTTTTTTAGCGATCATCATCCTTATTTGCAGATCTTTTTAAAGGATGGGGGTTAAATAGAAAAGCCAATATGGCGAATGAAATCACTCCATTACCATATTGGTGCTTTATTTCCCCACTATACCCCTCTTTTATTTCCCCATAATAAAGTATGCAATTGCGGAAGGACTTTGACTTGATTGAGGGCTGAGTCCTTCATTACTTTATCTATCAGCTGATTATATTTTTGAACCAAATGCATCAGCAGAGCTTGATCATCTGTTGTTGTTAAATCATCATTTCCTACTTGAAGGAAAAAAGGTATATCGGGGTAGCGCTGATGAATATTTTTAGCATATTTATAGTCTAAATCATCGAATACTACAACCTTTAAGCTGACATTTTGGGATAAATTGCTCTGTTTAAGTTTCATAATGATCTCGTCTAACACCGAATAATCTGTCACCATTTTGGAGCTTGGCGGTTTAGGCGATATTGTTAGTTCATCAATTTTGAAAAACCAATCCTGCCAACTGCTGCCTTGGGTTTCAACGCCAATCTTTATATCATTAGCCTTCAATAGATCAATCAAGCCATTCAAATCTTTTAATAGGGCAGGATTCCCTCCAGAAATGGTGACAAACGAGAAATTCTTCCCGCCAATTTCTTTTAACTCCTGCCAAATCTCCTCTGCAGCCATCATTCGGATGTCTTTTTTACCGCTGCCATCCCAAGTGAACGACGAATCGCACCAGCTGCAGGAATAATCACAGCCGGCAGTACGGACAAACATCGTTTTTTGGCCGATGACCATTCCCTCTCCTTGAATGGTTGGACCAAAAATCTCCATAACTGGAATTTTACTCAACTTCCATCCACTCCCGTCTTGCTTCAGCATAGCTGGTTGGTGTTTCATAAAGGCGGACAAATTCTACCCTGCAGCCATCATATTGGTCCTTCCGTTCCTTTAGAGATGCCGACAGTGTTTCATAAATCCATACCACCATATTTTCAGCTGTGGTATTCATTGGAGGCAGCGTTTCATTCAAGTATCGATGATCAAGAAAAATTTCAATTTCATTTTTCCAAATATCCTTTAGATCCCCAAAATCCATCATTAAGCCGCGTTCATCCACAAAACCACTCACACCCAATACGGCTGTATATGTGTGACCATGCAGGTTTTTACACTTTCCCTCGTAGCAATGGAGGTGATGGGCAGCATCAAAGGTAAATTCCTTACTAACAAGTACTCGTTTGGAATGATATTTTAATTGATTTCGATTGATATCTTCATCTATTTTTTGGAGTTTATCCACGATTCGAAAGCCATACATGTGATAATCACTCCCCTTTTGTGCTTAGATATTGTTCCAAGCCACGTTTCCTTAACTTGCAGGCAGGGCACTCGCCGCAGCCATCGGCAATAATCCCGTTATAACAAGTCAATGTTTGATTCCGGACAAAATCCAATGCATGTAACTCATCTGCAAGTGCCCAAGTTTCCGCTTTATTTAGCCACATTAATGGAGTATGAATAACGAATTCTTGATCCATTGACAAATTCAACGTGACATTTAATGATTTTATAAAGATATCCCTACAATCTGGGTACCCGCTAAAATCTGTTTCACAAACTCCAGTAATAATATGCTTTGCCCCAACCTGGCTTGCAAGGACCCCTGCAAAAGACATAAATAAAAGGTTACGTCCTGGAACAAATGTAGATGGCAGTTCTCCATTTTCCCCTTCTTTAACCTCAATATCATCACGAGTAAGAGCATTCGGAGCCAGCTGATTCAATAAAGACATATCTAAAATATGGTGCCTGACACCAAGTTCATTTGCAATATTTTTTGCACATTCTATTTCTGCTTTGTGGCGTTGATTATAATTAAAGGTAACGGCGATTACTTCTTCAAATCGCTCTAAAGCCCAAAACAAACATGTGGTGCTATCCTGGCCGCCGCTGAATACGACGACAGCTTTTTCTTTTTTCTTCATTTGGATTCTCCTTTTGGACAGGAAAACAGGACCACTAAAGAAAGCAGTCCTGTTTTCCTTAGTTTTTTTAAGAGGGTAGCTAGAACCTCTACCGCATTTAGCGGATTTTATATTAAACATATGAAATTATTCTACAATTATTTCTGCGTTCTGTCGACATATTTCTGCATCCATATGTGAGTTCTTGTTCTAATCCATATTGGTTAGGCCAAACAAATTTAGGGTAAGTTATTTTAGATATCATTAATAGAAAGGATCAATCAGAGATGCAACAAATGAAAGTTCGTGAGAAAAGTGTTGATGTGGCACTCTTTCAGTTTATTCTTCCTTTTTCATTTAAGGCAGGTACTGAGAAGGACATCATTCCTATTTTATTGAAGGACGATTATAAACACTTCCAATTAAAACATGAAGAGGATGAAAATAGGTACTACGGACAATTTTGTGTCTCACATCAGGATATGAGATCCTACTTTCTTCCATTTACCAATAAAATACTTTTTCCAAGTTCAGAATATGAGAAAGGAATCCAGAGATATTCCAAAGCACTTAATATCCATGGTGTTTTAATGACAGATCTTATCAAAATCCCCTTTCAAATTCTCTCCATTGACATAAACCTTTGTCCATATGAATTGGGATTTTTAACGATCCGCACCGAATTAATGAATTCTGATGATTTAACCATTTCCAACGCTACTGAGTTTGCAGCTCGTTTCCGTGTTCTTGAGCCGAAAAATAAAAGAGATTTGCAAACAGAAATTGAATGTGATGGGAAAATCTTTAAGCAAGTAAGCCATTTTGTTTTAGACCATCTCTATCAAAGTGTGATGAAATATTTTACTTTAAAAGATCCCAATAAAGCACACTTTAAACCATTTCCCTTTTTTGAAGATGCCAGAATGTATGTCCAATCTTTTATTTCTATTAAAGAAACATCATCCTATGATTTAGTTGATGTTTATCGCGGAGTCGGCCTTTGCGGTTTGTCAAATGAAGGAAAACCATATGTCAGTGCCAACAATCTTCCTTATATCACTGATTATTTACAGAAACACTCCTATCATCGCTGGGAGCCCAATACTTTTTTTACGATGGAAGAACATAGTTTTATCTGTATGACGAATGAAAATTCGGAGAAAGTGACACAGCTGATCAGCCAAGTTTATGGCGAATTCTATTATGCGCTGCTTTTAAATTTATTTCATAAAATCGTTCTATTAAAAATTGCACATTCCTTTGCGGATTTGAATATCGATCGGGATGAAAAAGAAATGGAAAGATTGATTTATGCCATCAATTCTTTTACAGCTAATTACTTTTTTTCAGAAATTGCCTCACAATCACAAGGCCGTGATATATACAATCATCTCAGGAGAATTTTCAATATCGAATTATTGTATAACGATGCAAAACAAACTTTGTACAGCTTATTTAAATATCAGGAAAATGCGAATACAAAAAAGGACAGCTTGCTGTTATTAATTTTGACACTCTACTCTGTTATCGGACAAATGTTCGGCATGAGCGTTGTCATTGGTGATTTTGCTGGAAAAATTAATTGGCGCCACATTTTGAACTATAATCCTCTGGAATATTTCGCTTTATTTGTAGCAATGAGCGGGGTGATCGTTTCACTCATCCTCGGATTTCGGAACATCTATCAATGGAGTACAGAACGGCAAGAACGAAAAAAATGGGTGGAACAAACTGTGTTGTCTTCAACGAAAGACAAAGGATAATCACCTGATCCAAATTTGACCAAGAAAGAAATGTGTATATATTCAATTTCCTCAAATAGTTCTGCGTTAAAAGCTCATGCCTATCGTTTTATTTTCATAGGCAAATGAGCTTTTTTTCTGCCCTAAAAATAAAAACAGGCTATTTTATTAGGACAACATCATTCCATGACACATATAGATGCAGTGTTAATATTTATATTTTTCCAAGGGGGAAACTTAAGATGGGTAATGAAGTATTAAATTATTTAGTAGGTAAAACAGTTAAAATTGATCGCGGTGGACCTGAATCGAGGATCGCAATTGTTTTAGATGTGTATGTGGATCATCTTGTCGTACTTACGGAGGAAGATGGAGTTATATATTACCCTATTCATCACATAAAAAGTATTACGGACAGTTTAACAGAAAAATTGGCGCTGAATTTGGAGATTCCAGAAGGATTCGATTTTAAAAAAGCCGATAACTTTCAAGGAATTCTGGATTCTTTAAAATTTCAATGGGTAAAAATTAATCGGGGAGGCCCTGAAAAACTAGAGGGCGTACTCAGTGAAGTAACTAATGACTATGTATCCCTTATTAACAAGGAGGAAATCGTACGCCTTTCCATGTTCCATATCAAAAATATAAGCTATGGCCTAAAAATTGAAAAGGCTGAAGAAGAACAATCCAATAATCAGAATACGAATCAATTTACTAATTCAGAGTATGATGAGCGCAGTTCTCGTTACGAAGAAAGCTACGCTCGCAGACGAAGTGAAAGAGGAAGAGAATTTAGCCGTTATGAACAATCAGATTCACAAAGTTTCAATGAAAGAGCAGTAGTACCGTCCTCAAGTGAAGATCCAAACCTATCAGAGCTCATGACATCAATGGAAAAGTTTTTCCGGAATCTAGCAAAAACAAACCCTAATTCAACTGTATAAAAACTCACCAGATGACGACACTCTTTTGAAATAGGGTCACCTTCCTCCCCGTTTTAATTGATAGAGAGTAATTTTTATTTCTTTTTCTACAGTTTGAAAAAAATGATCCATCCCCTTACTGGCCGCTGACACCAAAATCCTCTGGCCGGCAAGAGCCGCTGCCCCAGTCACTTGGGCATCTGCTTTACAACTTATTAGGGTACTATTCTGTATCTCTTTTAAAAATAACTTTGCATTACTTGCGAATTCCCCGATATTACCTTTTCCTTTCATCCTCAGCTGAAAATAGGCTGGGGATTTCTCTTTTTCCAGCAGAATCTCGATCGTAAATATATCCTGCAAAGGACCTGCACTGATTTCTACATCTGTCACGTATTTACCTGTATCTTTTACTAAAAAAGATTTACACCCTGGTAGGGATTTTCTTATGATATCTTCCTTCATCAAATAGTTCCAAACAATTTGCCTAGGCAAACCAAAGGTATATTCGTACTCAATGTACAAGTGATCCCCTCCAATTAAGCAGTTTTTTTAGGAGCAAGGGCTTCTCCCCGTCCATCCCGTTCCAGAGAAAGTGTTTTGTTAATTGTATTCAAATTGGGTGTTAGTTGTTAATTTACGTAGAAAATTCATTATGCTAGGATGAACAAAACAAAGTGCATAAAACACGCTTTTTGATCCTGCCGCATACCTGTTTTAATCCATTGAAAACATGTTTGAGCAAGGAGCCATTTATTGTTATGGAGACAGAATTAGAATACCTGGTGCGGATGATCATCTTCTAGATGAGGCAGATATTGCGAAGGTAGGGGGCAGTTCAGAGGAAACATTTAGAAAAACTCGGATCTTTGTAGGAGAACTTTATAGAAAAAACATCTGACATTAAAGCCATAGAAGTTTTTCATTTTTTGATCCTTGTTTTTAAATGTTAAGTAAAAGTTAAGCTTTGTCCTTTAGGATTAAGAATGTAAATGAACCAACCCCCTTTAACATTTTTTTTGGTAAAATCCCATGTGGATTTTGCCTTTTTTTTGCCCTGAATGAAACTGGTCATTTATTCTTACAGGTCCAAGTTTTAAGAAATATTTCTAATTTATTTCATACTTTGTTCATATTTAACATTTAATATAAAGGTTGTGAATGAACCAACCCCCTTTTAATAGAGTAAAATCCTGCTTTTACAGGATTTTACTCATTTTTTTGTTTACTGTACTAATTTCTACCCATGAGGAGAACTAGTATTTAATCTTTCACAAGCCCTCCACGCAAGCTATTAACAAGATACCTTTTTGTTAATAGGACCCAGCATTTTTCATTTTCCAATAATACTCACTAAATACCTCTGCAAAAGCTTCCATCGCATTTTTCAATTCTTGATAATTATTATCTACACCGCCAACTTCTATTAAAATGGATCTTGGTGATAGATCTTGATTGTATAGGCCGTTGCCCATACTCTTGTTTTTAGAAAGAACCCCCCTGCTTAATCCTGGATATTTTTTCTCAAGAGCCTCATGTAGCGCCTTAGCGAATTCAAGATTCTCCTTAAAGTGGGGATTGGACTCGCCCAGAATAAAGTCTAGCCTTGCATAACTTTTTCCATTAATGGTGATCGTTGTTTTTGCGCCTCTGATTGAGTCTCGATGAATATCGATGGCATATGTTAAATCCTTGTTATCAGCAAAAGCTTCCTGCACATATCCTCGAGAAAGTTTGTAAGCACTGTTGGAGTCCCATCCCTTTTCATTGAGTTTGGCTGCCGCATTAATCGTACTATGTTCAGAATCGATTCCTTCAGACTCTAAATCTTTAACTAACATATCCCCCACACCGACTACATTGACCTTATTGTTGGAACTAACAGCATCATCCGGATTGGTCACATTTTTCAATAATGGCAAATAGGACTCCCAACTATGTGTATGATAGATATAAACCACTTTTTTTCCATTCGTCGTTTCCGCTGGCGGTGTTGTTTGGCCATTATTTTGATTATCCTTAATTGCGTTTTCGGATATTTGTCTATTTTTTAATAGGACGTCCATCGGGGGTGCAGACTCAATCGGAAGATTCGTTAAATCGGTCCCCTGACCAGCCACTTCAATTTTTGTATTAAAATCTGAAAAACCAGGCAGTTCTCTATCAAGCAGCGTTCTGACATCGTTTATCTTAATATTTGTTGCGATTTGAAACCCTAATTTAGTGATCGGAATCTCTTTTATATCACTGCGGTCTTGAATATAATATTTATTTTCACTTCCAAAAAAATACAAATAAAGTTTATTTAAATCTGCTGAGGAATCCAGCACTTGGCCGACTGATTCGGAAGACATGTTCACAGATAGAACTGTTGTCATACCCGCAATAAAGAGAAAGACGAAAACTACGAAACAAAGTGCACCATTGACATGAAGAATCAAGCTTGGCTGTTTAGATTTTTTCATTAAAGCCCCTCCTTCTATCAAAAATCTATGCAAAAAGAATGATAGATAGAAGTAACTTTTATATACTATTGATTTGTTTACATTTCGTGATTCTTTTCCATTCCAATCAACTAGTGTATAACCAGCCGCATGCTTAAAAATAAACATTCTATTAAATTATAACCACTATAAAGTTTTCTTCACCGCACCCTAAATCCGCCGAAAATCAATGCCCGCATCCAAAGAAATAGAATACGGGCATTGATTTTTTAACCATTATTCAAATGATTCTGGCCGTTCTTGATGATAAATTCGATTATGAATCTGTTCAATTTCTTCACCAGTCAAATCACCGCGTTTTAATAGCTCCGCTGCGATCGTATGGACAAATTCAGCATTCTCCACGACAAGTTGCTTGACCTTAAGCATTTCTTCCTTTAGAAGCATGTTTATTTTCGTTCGCAATGCACGGAAACCATCTGAATGGGAGCCAACTGCAAGCCAGCTGAAAAGGTCATCTCCCATGCCGACAATTCCTAAATAAGCCCCCGCAAGTTGCGTTGCTTGCTCCAAATCAGATGTTACCCCGTTTAATTTTTTTCCAAGAAACTCTTCTTCCACTGCCCTTGCAGCCAAACATACTTGAATCTCAGCCAAAATCTCACGATCACTTCGGTTATAACGTTCATGCGTAGGTTTCGTAGCCGCAAGACCGAGCGCTCCGCCCCTGCGGATGATTGTCACTTTCCAAACACGCTCATAAGGTTTTAATAAAAACTGAGCAACCGCATGACCAGCTTCATGATAAGCTATGTTCCGCTTTTCATCATCACTCATTGAACGCAGCGGTTGTTTGAGCCCCCATTCATAAGTCTCCATAGCAGCTCGAAAATCTTCATAGGTTGATAATTGTGCTCCGCGCTGATGGGCAATAACAACAGACTCATTTACAATATGTTTTATTTGCGCAGGGCTATAACCAATGGTATCGAGTGCAGCCCTCTCAGGCGTTAACGTTACATCTCGCTTAATTTTTTTCAAATAGTACTGAAATACATCCACCCTGCCATCATAATCCGGCGAATCCACCCATAGCTTTCGATCGAATCGCCCTGGGCGAAGAAGCGCCTGATCTAAAACATCTGGAAGGTTAGTCGCACCGATTGTCAATACCGCCAATCGCTCAGCCTTTTTGCGTCTCAGCCCAAGTGAACGGAGCAGTTTTGCAAACCAGGAGTTATCAATATTCGGGGGATCCATTTGTAATAGGAGTTCATTTAGCAAACCTGAACCTCCCATGCCCATTAATCCACCCAACATACCTCCTCCTGCCCCGCCTGTTTGGCGGCTCATACCAATGGCATCAATTTCGTCTATAAAAATGATACAAGCCCCATACACTTTTGCGAGCTTGCGTGCTTTTTTATATAGACCCATTACCTTTAAATTTCCTACGCCAAAAAACATATTTTGAAAACTTGGTGCTGAAGCGTAGGCAAACGGTACTTGTGCCTCATTTGCTATGACTTGGGCTAAATAAGATTTTCCAGTCCCAGGAGGTCCGCACAATAATAACCCGCGGATCGCCTCACCACCCATTTCCTTAAATTCCTTTACACCCTTTAGCAATGTAACGATTCGCTCGGCATTTTCAACAATCTCCGGATTTCCACGGTAATCATCCCAAGTGGTTCCTGTTTCCCCAGGCAAAATCCAATAGGTCCGTCCCCTCGCTAAAAACCAAAATAGGGCAACAAACTGAATAATCATGAACAACATGGCAAAGAGCAGCTGAATGGCAACATTAAGTATACTAATCGCGATTCCCCATGCAGTCGGGCCTCCTGCAATTAAGAGGAAAGCTATAAGAAGAAGGGCTGCCAGCCAGAGAAGAAGTTTACGCCATTTGATCCATCGGTAAGTCTTCATGACATCACTTCCTTTAACTCATAGAAATATTCTTAAAAAGGCAGCCCAAAAAGTAAATCGCTAAAAATTTTTGGAAACAAAACCATAACTGCCGCATAAATCTATAAAGACGTGAAAATATAAATTACTCTCTATTTTCCAAAAATAGAAAACTCCTTATCGAAATTTTATTTAAGCAACGGAAAGTTTATGATAAGAGTTACAATAAAATAATATGTTGGACAGTTTTATTAAGGAGCTTGAAGCGGGAGTTAGGTGGAGTTGAAGAATGGTCAACCTATGCTTTCCATTTGGTGAAAATAGATACTAAATAATGCCAAATTACTGCAATACCGCAAATGTAGTAGAAAACCATCAAAATCCAACCTGAAGGATCCACTGACATTAAATTAGAAATAAAAATGAGCGGCAATACATAATAAAGAATATCTTTTAAATAATCCAGCCCAATTTTCGGCGTAAAAGTTTTTGTTACAATCGAGCGGAAAAATCCAACGACAAAATCAACGACCATTAGGCCGAGAACTGCCCAAAGGGTATAAAGCATCCAACCTGTCATCCTTTTCCCTCCCTTCACCCTGTAGTAATTTAATTTATGCTGAAGGATTTCAAATTGCCTGTTTTTTTTATTTTTGATTGACAATTTTTTGTAACATATTTTGAGCACACATGTCATGATCATACAGAAAAACCCCAATACAATTGGGGCTTTTACGGTTTTATTCACCTGCAAATTCATCGATCAGCTGCTCAAATCGCTTTAATGCGTTCTTAATTGGTGAAGGCGAAGTTAAGTCCACCCCAGTTTTCATTAGCAATTCCAATGGATATTCCGAGCTGCCGCTTTTAAGAAATTCGAGATAGGCCGCTAGAGAAGCACGATCACCTGATAGCAGTCTATCAGCAATATCGATGGCAGCTGCAAACCCGGTTGCATATTTGTACACATAGAATGGACGGTAAAAATGCGGAATTCTTGCCCACCCATACTTTACTTCCTCATCAAATACCACTTTATCTCCGTTATATTGGCTGAACAATGATTCATAAATTTGATTAAACACTTCGGCATTGAGCGGTTGACCGTTTTCAGCCATTTCATGCGTGATTTTCTCAAACTCCGCAAACATTACCTGTGTAAAGAATGTTCCTCTAAATTGATCGATAAAATGATTAAGCAAGTATTTTTTGAGATCATCATTGGTTTCTTTTTTTAACAGATAATTTATTAACAGCACTTCATTTACAGTAGATGCCACTTCAGCAACAAAGATACTGTAACCGGCTGAAATTCGTGGCTGATGTTTATTTGAATACCACGAATGCATTGCATGCCCAAACTCGTGAATCATTGTAAACATGCTGTCCAGATCATCATGATGATTCAACAGGACAAAAGGATGGACACCATATACGCCTAAGTTATAAGCGCCGGATCGTTTTCCAGGTGTCTCCCTGACGTCTATGTATCTCGCATCTTTAAAAGTTTTCAAAGTCGCGACATACTCTTCCCCAAGTGGTGCCAATGCTTTTAAAATGATATCAAATGCTGCATCATAAGATATTTCCAATTTAACCCCATTTACAAGCGGTGCATTTAAATCGTACTGTCTAAGCTCTTCAACCCCCAGTTTTTTCTTACGGATAGCAGCATACTGATGAAGCGGGGCAACATTTGCCTTAGTGGCGGCAATTAGATTCTCATAAACCTCTTTCGGAACCATATCTCCAAATAACCCTTTTTCTAAAGCGGATGGATAATTTCGAAGTCTCGCTAAAGTGACATTGGTTTTGATGCTGGAAGCAAGAGTAGAAGCTATGGAATTTTTCAGTTGCAAATATGGCTGATAATAAGCTTTATAAGCCTCTTGACGCTTTTCTCTGTCTGTATGCTCTATTAGTTTTGAATATAACCCACGAGTTAATACCACTTTCTCGCCTTCATCATTAGTAACATTGCCGAATTTAATATCAGCATTATTCATCATATTAAATGTATGACTTGAAGCTGATAATACTTCTCCTAAATTGGATATTATTTCTTCTTGCTCCTTACTCAACACATGTTTTTTATAGCGATACGAATCCAATAAATCTTGCTCAAAGTATTGTAATCTCGGTTCATGTTGGATGTATTCTTTTAATTTATTCTCATCTAAGCTTAATAAAAAGGGCATAAAAAAAGACGATGCCGCACTAAGTTTAACCGCCAATTGTTTTGCACGATCCAGTAGGGACTGCGCAGCAGTATCCCTCGTATCGACGTCTGTTTGTAGCATTCCATACACATAAACAAGGTTAAATTTGGCTGACACTTGTTCATTTAGAGATAAATAAAGATAGAGAGATGGACCATCATGGATTAAACCGTCATATTTTTTTAATTCCGCGGTAGAATTTTCAATAAATCGATAATCCTCTTCCCAATCTTCTATTGATTTATATAAATCCTCAAAATTCCATTTTTCTTCAACTGGGATCTCAGATCGTGTTTTGTAGTTTTTTTTCATTAACTAACCTCCGTTCTATTTATTCTTACAGAAAATTTTACCACGTTTTATAAGACATATGGGGTTTAAATTTTTTTGTATCGAACGTATTTACATGACATATTCCCATATCATTTTGGACAAAATGTAAAATACTTACAATTGATAATGAGGTGAAATGCGTATTGGAAATTGAGAAGAACATAAAAATAACTTTAGGAATCATTTTTAGCTTGGAAGGGGCTAGGAGAATGTGTCAAACCCGAAAGAAGCATTATTATGGAGCATTGCCCTTCCAGGTTTTGGGCAATTTTTAAATCGGAAATATTTAAAAGGGCTCCTATTCGTATTTTTAGAGTTTCTCATTAATACCCAGTCACATTTTAATGAAGTGATTTTATTTAGCTTCCTTGGAGAAATAGAAAAGGCCATTGCTTTAACAAATTATCAGTGGTTGATGTTTTATCCATGTTTGTATTTCTTTGCGATGTGGGATGCCTTTAAAGATGCCGGCGGCGGAAAAGATCCTTACATTTATCTTCCATTTGTTTTTTCCGCTTATTTTGTAACCGTCGGTTGTATTTACTCTTCAAAACTTCATCTGTTTGGGGTATTGTTTGGACCTGTTTGGTTGCCAATTTTATTTGTTATTCCTGGATTGGCAGCTGGATTCATCATAAGGGCCATCATTTTAAAATAGCCAAATCGAAGGATGAAAAAACACGACCTCGAAACGAATATTTCAAGGTCGTGTTTTACTATTTAATCTAAATAAAAAGTTTCAGGGATTGGACCAAATTTCCTTTTATGGTATAGAAGAGGAGCTTTACTGCTGCTTTGAATGTCAATGACCTCTCCAATTAAAACCATATGGTCACCTGCATCAACAGTTTTAAATGTTTTACATTGGAGAACTCCCGCAGCACCTGCAATGATCGGAAGATTAGATTCAGAAATCTTCCATTCACAATTGGCAAAACGATCTGTTCCTTTCATGGCAAATAATGAACAAATATCACTTTGATCACCGGCTAATACATGAACCGCAAAGTGCTCCGAATGAACAAATGCCTCATATGAAGATACCCTTTTATCAATTGACCATAATATTAACAAAGGGTTAATGGAAACAGAAGCAAATGAATTTACTGTAAGTCCAAGAGGAATTCCCTCTTCATTGACAGTGGTTACGACTGTGACACCAGTTGGATAATTCCCCATAACCTCTTTAAATTTTGCTTCATTTGAAATATCCGCCATTATAACCTTCACTCCTTCATCCCAAGATCATTTATTCCATGCCCATAAATAATTGGCTATGTTAAAATTGGCTGTTGTTTAAACTCAAAAATCGGGCATACCAGCGTCCCACTCAGCGTTTTGTTTTAACATAGATTCAAAATTAATATAACATATTTATGGAATAGACTGCCATTTATTCACTTTTTACATATTGATAAACTAGTTCATCTTTTTTCTCGTCATAGTTAACCAGCAGATCGTGTCCGTCAAAAAACCATAAATCCGACTCTTCCACAAAGAATAATATTCCATCATTTTCAGTTCCGATATAGGTATTAATCGGCTCGTCTTTTGAAAAACCCAGAGAGTATCCTTTTTGAATAGGGCTGGAACCGTATAACTGTACATAGAACTTCATTTTATCTCCCTGTTTTAAGCCAAACTCTTCTTTGAACCATTTTTGTGCTTGATCACTTATCACTATTTTCATTACTATTTCCACCTTTCCAATCTATTGGATGATTACTCGAAAACCACATCATTTATCTACAAATACTTTAAAACACAGTGATTTTCAAGTCGTTAATTGCCATATATTGAACCATTATTTCTAATCGTACAATAATCTGATGAGATATGTAGATAAGTTTTTTATAGTGAAAGCAGGAAAAACCATACTCTTTCAAAAAATTATAAATAAGACGCGTACAGATGTCTAACGAATAAGTTGAAAGGTGGTCATTCTTCGTGAGCGAAATAACCCTCCAACAAATCGTCGAAGGAATTCCCAAGTCATTATTAAACGCATCGGATCGGGATTTAGAAGGTTTTCAAAAAATCATCGATGAGACAATAAAATTAAGAGAAGGACATAGAAATTTACAGAAGATGATTAAAAATTTCAATACATCTGTTGTTAGGGCCTAAAACGTATTTGGAAGGTGACATTCACCTTCCTTTTTCTTTATCCCTCCAAGGGTAACCAATGAATGAAAGAAGACCTTAAGGGAATAATTTAAACAAGTTTCTGGAAAGAGGCATTTTCCAAATTGTAAATTTTTTAAACGTTTTGTTAAGTTTTTGTAAATTTTATTTTTAATCTCGACAAAATTCGCTAAAATTTAAATTGGAACATATGAACAAACAATGGGGGTATTAACAATGGCAGCAAAGAAGAAAGATAAATTCGCAAATTATCTCACTCAAATTTCTCTGAATTTAAAAGATAGTGCAGATTTTTTCGCTGATTATAAACTAAAAGACATTAGCGACCTTAAAATCTTTTCCGAAAAAATGAAAGAACTTGAAACAAAAGGAGATTCATTTGTTCATGAAGTGATTAAAGAATTAAATGATGCCTTTATCACCCAAATTGAACGTGAAGATATATTAGCACTAACAATGAGCATGGATGATGTTTTGGATGGGATCGAGCATACTGCGGCACTTTTTGAAATGTATTCCATAACTCAAGCCGATGATTACATGCGGAAATTTGTTGAGAGCATCCGCCAAAGTACATATGAAATTGTAACCGCTATAGAATTATTATCAGCCAAAAAGCTGACTTCCATAAGAGAGCATGCAATAAAAATTAAAGATTATGAATCTAAATGTGATGCCATCTTACGGGAATCCATTAAACATTTGTTTGTTGTTGAAAAGGACCCTATTCGAATCATTCAATATAAAGAAATATATGAAGAGCTCGAAGAAATTGCTGATTACTGCCAATCAGTAGCAAATACTTTAGAAACCATCATTATGAAGAATTCCTAAGCTGAATGGATTGAAATTTGGAGGCAAACATGACAATTATTATTTTAATTATACTTCTAGCCCTAATCTTTGATTTTATTAATGGGTTTCATGATACAGCCAATGCGATTGCAATGTCTGTATCGACAAGGGCTCTTTCGCCCCGATTTGCTGTTTTTTATGCTGGGCTGTTGAATTTCATAGGCGCCATCACTTCACAAGCAGTTGCAAAATCTATTGGAGGTAAGATAGCGGATCCCTTTCATATTCATAATGGAATGGCAATCGTTATTGCCGCATTAATTTCGGCAATCATTTGGAACCTGATTACCTGGTATTTCGGCATTCCATCTTCTTCGTCGCATACCTTGATTGGCTCTGTTGCAGGAGCAGTCATATTTGGTTCAGGATTGCATTCCATTAATTGGGCTGGATTTACGGACATCATCAAAGGTTTAATCATCTCACCTATTTTGGCTTTTGTTGTCGGCTTTATCTTAATGAAATTATTAAGAATCCTTTTCAAAAATGCGAATCCTCACCGCACAACCCGGGGATTTCGAATGTTCCAGATTGTAGCGGGAGGGTTAGCTGCTTTTTCACATGGTGGAAATGACGGTCAAAAAACAATGGGGATTATTGTTTTTGCACTTGTAGCAGGAGGCTTCCAATCCAATTTAAATGTTCCTTTTTGGGTGCAATTAATGTGTGCTGCAGCAATGGGAGTAGGTACAATGATTGGCGGAATGCGAATTATTAAGACAGTAGCAAAAAAACTATTCAAGGTGCAGCCGATCAATGGATTTGCATCTGATTTATCCTCTTTTATCATTATGCAAGGGGCAACTCATTACGGAGTTCCTGTATCCACCACGCATGTGGCATCTTGTTCTATTTTAGGTGTAGGATCTGCTAAGCGTTTCAAGGGTGTAAACTGGGGCGTAGCTGGTCGAATGGTTATTACTTGGATCATTACTTTGCCGATTTCAGCTTGTCTCGCTGGGATCATTATTTCCATCGTGAAACTCTTCTTATAGATATAAACAGAAAAAATCCATCATCGATGGATTTTTTTGTCTATATTTTTCAGATTTAAATACAATGGGCTCCTAAAATGCTGTTGTCACCATTTTATTAAATTTGCATAAAGTATTAACCCTATATTGAAGTAATTGACCAAAGATTCATGCTATTTCTGGCATGCTAAAAGCTTCTCTATCGTTTTAAATTCCTTTTCTAATTCACTTAGGGTCCATTCATACAAATGTTTATCATTTATTTTGTATATCCCTGATTTAATGAGCTCATCTATAAGGAATTGTCTTTTTCTCTGTACAGCTTCTCGAAGCAAATTTGCCATTTTTACTTCCTCCTATCTTCAGGCTTAAAATCAAACCTGCGCTTCTTACAACTGTCATTATAAAGAATTCCATTTTAAGAAGGTGTCGAATTTCCATTTTTTTACTGCCCTTTAACATGAATTTTATTTTTGTATAAAGTATGTAATAAACCAGGGCAATAGTCATAACATTTTTTAACAAAAATGTGATATTAATAAAATTCTAAAACTCCCCCGGATTCACCATTTTCAAAAAGGTCTTTTAATTTTCTATACTCTGCCCTATTTATTGCCTTATAAACAGTCACTTGTTTTTTTGTTACTAAAAGGCAAAGCTCAATTAACACAAGTGACATTTATCATGACAAGTTTCTAGGATAAAGCAAATAAAGAGCCAGGCTAAGCCTGGCTCTTTGAGTTAATGTATTCAAACAACATCTCTGGATACTTTTCTGCTTCTAGCGGGTGCTACGGTAATTCCAGTTGTTTCTTCAAAATTGTAAAGGCTTGTTGGTAAATCTGCGAATCTTTCTAAATCATTATAGGCAGGGATGCCGTGGTAAGACATATCCAATCCTTCTTCTTCCTCACGTGCACTAGCCCTTAATCCAACTGTTTTTTCACAAACCTTTGCCATAAAGGCACCGCCAATCAAGCCCCAAACCACCACAACTACTGCACCTAAAAGCTGAATGAGTAGAAGGGAAAAATGACCAGTTGTTAATAAACCTTGAGATTGATCGAATAATCCTACTGCTACGGTACCAAACACACCGTTAAAACCATGTACCGCAACAGCTCCAACTGGATCATCCACCTTCAGATTGTCTACCAATAAAGTGGCGTATATAACAATCACGCCGCTGATAGCTCCAATGATAATGGCATTCCATTGTGATACATAGGCACAGCCAGCTGTAATGGCAACGAGGCCAGAAAGCACACCATTTATCATCATACTCGGATCTGCTTTGCCAAATTTTTTCATCGTTAAAAACATAGCAATTGTACCACCGCTGGCACCAGCCAGCATCGTATTAATCGCAATCGATGCAAAAGCCTTATTGGAGGCATCCAGAGTGCTACCAGTATTAAAGGCGAACCAGCCAAACCATAAGATAAACGTACCAGCGGAAGCTAAAGGAATATTGCTCGGTGCAAATACATTCGAGCTGCCGTCAGAATTAAATCTACCTTTTCGAGGGCCAAGTATTTTAGCCATCGCTAAAGCTGCAAAACCTCCTACTGCATGGATAGCAGCAGATCCAGCAAAATCCTTCATCCCAAGCTTCGCAAGCCAGCCATCGCTGCTCCAGATCCAATGACCAGAAAGTGGATAAAGAACTATACAAATTAAAGCTGCCGTTAAAATATAAGCTTTAAAATTCATCCTTTCTGCGACTGCACCTGAAACAATGGAAATACAAGCTACAGCAAAACCCATCTGAAATAGGACAAAGGCTGCACTCGGAAGATGCATGGAAAGCGATATATTTTGAGGGCTTCCAAATAACGTCGTACCCATAACTCCGAAGGCATCTTTGCCAAACATAACACCAAAGCCAATCAGCCAAAAAGCTAATGCCCCGATTGTTAAGTCAACAAATATCTTCATCGTAACATTAACCGCATTTTTGGTCCTTACGAGTCCTGCTTCCAGTAAACTAAAACCGCCTTCCATAAACAGTACCATTGCGGCAGCTAATACAACCCATACAGAATTTATATACGTCAGCATACCTTAGCCCTCCTTTTTTACTAAATCATCAATATCACTGTCAGTTTCACCTGTTCGGATGTTGTAAGCCTCCAGGATTGGATAAACATAAATTTTCCCATCCCCATCTTCACCAGTTTGCGCACAAGAAACGATGGAGTTAATTGTCCGCTCCACCATATAATCTGAAAGAACAATTTCTAATTTTACTTTTGGATGTAATGTTACGTTATAATTTTTTCCGCGATACACTCCTTGGGTGTCCTTCTGTTTCCCTCTTCCAACTACTTGAGATACAGTGAATCCAGTAATACCTATATTTTTTAACCCTTTGATCGTATCAGTTAATTTTTCAGGCCGAACAATCGCTTCAATTTTTTTCATTTATGAGCACCCCTTTTTCTCATGTGAGGTTTTGTAACATGATATTGTGATAATATCTTACATACAATAGATATGTCAATCATAAATCTAAAGTTTTTTGAATTTTTAAGTTTTCTGTATCACTTTAAAAAAATAAAGCCCGGAAATCATTTTCCGGGCCATGCTAAATATTTTCATTAATTAACATTCAATTTTTCCTTAAAATCAATAAAGTATTGTAATACATCCGGGTTTGCTAATGAACCAGGGTTAACTGCTTTTTCTATTGATGTTCCCATTAAGATTTTCTTGATCGGTACCTCTAGCTTTTTACCATTTAATGTTTTTGGTAATTCATCCACTACAAATATTTCGTTAGGTACATGGCGGGGAGAGCAGTTTTGACGAATGACCTGATTAATTCTATTTTTTACGTCTTCAGACAATTCTGAGCCTTCTTTTAGAACAATAAATAATGGCATGTAGGATTGATCTTCCGTAATCGGGACATCGACAATCAAACTATCTAGCACTTCCGGAATTTCTTCAAGAGAGCTGTATATTTCACTTGTACCCATCCTAATTCCTCCGCGGTTAATCGTCGCATCAGACCGGCCGTAAATTACAGCACTTCCTCTTGAAGTAATTCTTATAAAATCTCCGTGGCGCCAAATTCCGGGAAAAACATCAAAATAACTTCCTTTATAACGGTCTCCACTTTCATCATTCCAAAAATAGATTGGCATCGATGGCATTGGTTCCGTAATGACCAGTTCACCTATTTCATCAAGTATTTCTTCTCCATCATCAGTAAACGCTTTCACAGAAGCTCCTAAGGAACGCGACTGGAGTTCACCGGCATGAACTGGCAATATTGGCGCACCTCCTACAAACGCCGTACACAAATCAGTTCCGCCGCTTGTAGAAAATAACCATATATCATCTTTAACATATTTATACACCCACTCAAAGCCACTGACAGGCAACGGAGAACCGGTTGAACCAATTGAATTTAAATGAGATAGATCGAACTGCTTCTTCGGTTTAATTCCAGCTTTCATACAGGATGTAATAAAACTTGCACTTGTACCAAATACCGTCATTTTAGTTGATTCAGCAAACTTCCAAAGTGTCTCATAATTCGGATAACCCGGGTTTCCATCAAAAAGCAAAATGGTTGAACCGGCTAGCAAGCCACTCACCACGACATTCCACATCATCCAACCTGTGGTAGTATACCAGAAAAAGCGGTCATTCTTTTTTAATCCTTTTTGTAAACCCACTAACTTTAAATGCTCAAGTAAAATACCGCCATGACTTTGGACGATGGCTTTTGGCTTTCCTGTTGTTCCAGAGGAATAAAGGATCCAAAGTGGATGATCGAAAGCAACCGACTCAAAAGTTAATGGTGTTTCTTTATAATTTTTTAAAATTTCATCCCAAACCTTAGCATCATTTAATTCATTTATAACTGGCTGAGAATTTAAGTAAGGAATTACGATGGTCTCCTGCAAGGAGGGCAATTCTTCCTGAATTTTTTTCAGCATATTCAAACGGTCAAAATCTTTGCCTCCATAACGATAGCCATCTACTGCAAATAATACTTTAGGCTCAATCTGTTTAAAGCGGTCGATTACACTCATTATTCCAAATTCCGGGGCGCAGCTCGACCAAATGGCACCAATGCTAGCGCAGGCTAAAAAGGCAGTTAGAGTTTCATGAATATTGGAGGCATATGCTACCACACGATCGCCTGGTTTGACACCAAGTAACTTTAAATGTTCCGCAATAGCTGCTGTATTCCTTCTCAGCTCTTCCCACTTCAACTCCCCTTTAGGGCGTATTTCCGTTTCAAATATCACTGCTGCTTGATCTGAGGACTCTTTTCGGAAAACATGCTCGACATAGTTTAGAGTCGCACCAGTAAACCATTTAGCTCCAGGCATTTTTCGATCTGCTAAAACTTCCTCATATGGTGTTTTAGCTTCAATTTCAAAATAATGCCATACCGCTGACCAAAAACCTTCAATATCGGTCACAGACCATTTCCATAACTCATCATATGTTTGAAAGGATAGCCCACGGTTCTCCCGAAGCCAGGACATAAATAGTTTTAAATTAGACTTTTCTTGCATCATTTTAGAAGGTTCCCACAATAACTTTCCTTCAACCTTTTCAACCGTCATTTCCACTCACCTCGCATATTCACATAATGAAAAATATAGCCGACTATTTACCATATACGAGTTGTTTATCGTTAATTCCTTCTTGTTTTTCAGAAAACTTAAAAAACTATTTTTGTGTAGACATAAAAACTGGCTAATTGTTTAAGATTAGGCTCAGGTACATTTGAATAATAAATAAGCCATGATAAAATATGAAATTGGATACAACAGGATTATTTATTTTAAAAGGACAGAAGGGTTCACATGAAAAAATTTGTTTTTCACACTGAAGACAAAAAAGTCCGTTTTTTTCTGGCTTTTGTGACAGCTATTATCGGCGGCATCACGTTCACCGTGATCCATTCACCAATTCCATGGCTGCTTGGTCCGATGATTTGTGTTTTTATCTGTTCCAGGTTATCAAAAATTCAGCTATATTGGCCAAGTAACATCCGAAATACAGGCTTGATTATTGTCGGATATTCTATTGGATTATCCTTTACTAAGGGGGCTCTTTTACAGATAGCTGAAAAATTACCATCTATGCTGTGCATGACCATTACACTTGTAGTATTTTGTGCTATCATTGCCCTTGCCGTTTCTAAACTGACAGGAGTAGACTATCCAACTGTATTGACTGGCAGCATTCCAGGCGGTCTGTCACAAATGATTATTTTTGCAGAGGAAGTTAAAGGCATTGATATTACGACTGTAACATTTCTGCAAGTAGCTCGGCTGATGATGATCATTTTCTTTGTTCCTTTCCTTATTTTTGGACCATTTTTTAATCATAACGTTAATATTGTATCAATGGTGCCAGGAACAACCACTTTTACAAATGGACCCCTGTTTCCCAACATTTTGTTGTTCGCATTTGTCTGTTTGATTTTCGCGTTTATGGCTGTTAAATGGAAGTTTCCAACCCCATTTTTGTTAGGGCCAATCTTAGGGACAGCCATGGTTAACATCACTGGATTGCATGGTCCTGCCTTACCAACACCTGTAATAAATTTTTCCCAATTTATGATCGGCGGTTATATCGGCCTCTTATTAAAACCTGAAAAGCTTGAGCACAAAGTTAGGATTATTACCCTTGCGCTTATAAGCGGAATGGTAATGATTATCGGTTCACTTGGATTAAGCATGATCCTTGTTTGTCACAGCCACATCAACCCTTCAACCAGTTTTCTCAGCGTTGCTCCAGGGGGCATGGATCAAATGGGCATTCTCGCCCAAGAGGTGCAAGCCAATTTATCATTGGTCACAGGTTACCAGATATTTCGGCTGTTTTTTATTTATTTTGCGGTCCCTCCTTTATTGAGATTATTTTTTAAGATCAGGGCTCGAAAAGCAGCAAATTCTCTTTAAAAAAACTGCTTGGATTTAATTAAATCCAAGCAGTTTTTACATCATTTTGGATATAGTATTTCGTCGATAATCCCATATTCTTTGGCTTCTTCTGCACTCATGAAGTAATCTCGATCCGTATCCTTTGCTATTTTTTCAATAGGTTGGCCAGTCCGTTCAGAGATAATTTGATTAATGTGTTCTCGAAGCTTTAAGATCCTTCGGGCGGAGATCTCGATTTCAGTCGCCTGCCCTCTTACACCACCTAATGGCTGATGAATCATAATTTCACTGTTTGGCAGTGCATAACGTTTGCCTTTTGTTCCTGCTAGTAGAAGCATTGCACCAAATGAAGCGGCCATACCGGTACAAATTGTTCTTACATCAGGCTTTATATATTGCATGGTATCAAAAATAGCAAATCCGGCGGAAGTCGAGCCTCCAGGGCTGTTAATGTATAAAGAGATTTCTTTATCCGGTGCATCTGCTGCTAAAAACAATAGCTGTGCCACAACACTATTTGCCACATGATCATTAATTTCATCCCCAATGATGATAATCCTGTCCTTTAATAGCCGGGAATAAATATCGTAAGAACGTTCTCCTCTATTCGATTGTTCAATAACATATGGGATTGCACTCATTTTTTCGTCCTCCTTAAAGCGTGGTTGGCTAGGCAGCCATGCAGAGAGTGCTTGAAGGAGTGCGGCCAGAATTTTCAATAATCACGTTAGGTACTTTCCTTAGACTGATGATTGTTGAAATGGACTTAATCAGGATTGAGGGATCTTGATTTTTCAACGCTGAATAAAATAATTGTTCCAATTGCTCTCTTTCCTCTTCGTTCCAAAACGTTTCAACTGAACTTGTTTGCCGTTCTTCTTTTGCCAGCCGTTTTTTTGCACGATTCAAACTCGCCTTTACTGCCATTTCCGTTGTGCCTAAAATATGAGCAATTTCTTTCCCTTGATATTGAAAAGATTCTTTAAGCAAAAATATGATGGCTTGTTTGGGAGTAAGCAGTTTAAGTAATAAATCAACTGAATGTGCCATTTCATCAAAATCGTATAGCATAACTCCCTGAGCAAGTTCATCCTCTGCACCTATTTTTTCGTTTTTTCTTTTCCGAAGCTGGTCAATCCAATGGTGGTATGCAATTTTGTTTAATAATGCTGATGACAGCTTATTCTTTTGTGTGCAATATTTTAGAGCCTTTAGGTACGTTTCATGAGCAATATCGTCACCATCCCATGGATTTTGAGCTAGAAAATGACAATATCGCTGAAGTTTCGGATAATGCTCCATCCAAAACCCTTCATCTAAATCCTCTACCTGCTGCTCCTGATCATAGATGTTATCACCTGAACTGATTGACATTTACTTTCACTCCTTTTTGCACTCTCTAATCTAATAACGTTTAAATAAGGCATAAAAGATACGGCATTGAAAACTTTTTTGTATATTTTAATTTATCTATTTCCAATAAAATATGCTATTTATTTACAATAATTTAAACTTCAAAAAAAATGTCCACCTCAGGTGAACATTTTGCCTAATTTGTCTTTTTACGGTGCCTGACACCAACACCATTTATCCCACAACTTCTCGAAGTTCTTGGTTAGTAAATTTCCGTTTTTGAATGTATAAAAGTCTGCCAGAGAGTGTGATACCAGCTGCGAGCAGTCCGACAGTGAGTCCGATCCAGTAACCCCTGGCCTCTAGGTTTGTGAAATGTGCCAGAAGGTATCCGACTGGGAGACAGATCGCCCAGTATGCGATTAAGGTCATGATGAAGGCAAGGTTGACATCTTTATAGCCTCTTAGTGCAGCTTGGGCAGTTACTTGTGTTGCATCTGACATTTGAAAGAATAAGGCAAAGATTAAGAAGTCTGCCGTTAAATTGATGACAGCTGTTTCATTAGAGTATAATCCAGCGACTTGATAACGGAATATGATTACCAAAAGCCCGGTAAAGAGGGCAATGACAACAGCCAAAGCAATACCTAGCCAACTGTATACCTTTGCATCCTTATACCTCTTGGCTCCAACTTCAAAGCCGATTAAAACCGTGAGAGCCATAGAAACACTGGTTGGAATCATGTACAAAAAAGAGACAATATTCAGTGCTGATTGATAAGCTGCCACTGTTGTAACGTTAAATTTACTGATTAAAATGGTAACAACCGCGAACATGCTTGTTTCAAAGAATGTGGATAAGCCCATCGGCACACCAATTTTTAATATTTCCTTACAGGTATCATAAGAAAATTCCCGCCAATTAGACAGAACCTGGAAGGAAGAAAAAGGTTCCTGCTTTTCAACAATCCATGCAGTCACTGCCATTATAACCCAATCCGTAATCGATGTGGCATACCCTGCACCTGCACCGCCCAATTCCGGGAAGCCCCAATATCCAAAAATCAGGACGTAATTCAAAAATAGATTAAGAGGCAATGAGGCAATCATAATAATCATAATCACTCGTGTTTTACCAAGCGCATAAATAAACGATCTGAGTACATTAAATATGAATAAAGGGAGAATGCCAAAACTAAGACCAACTAAATACCGAAACGCTGTATTATCAACATTTTTAGGAAGATTCATTTTATCCAGTATTGGATGGATCGTAAAGATTCCTGCCACGATGACCAAGATTGTAAGAATCACAGAAAGATAGATTCCTTGCTTGACAATTGTTGAAACTTCACCTGGTTTTTTTTCACCAAATCTCTGTGCCGCTATTGGCGATACTGCTAATAATATTCCGCTAATCCCAGTAAAAACGGGATTCCAAATAGACGATCCAATAGCTACTCCAGCAAGTGCATCCGAATGATATTTCCCTGACATGATTGTATTAAAAAATACCATCGAAAACATACCAAGCTGAGTAATTAAAATTGGAACAAGCAAAATAAAAATTTGTTTTGTTTTCTCTTTTAATGTGAATGTCTGATTCATTTCCCGCTGCCCCTTGAAAAAATACATTTTAATGTTCATTATACCAAATGTATTACCATGTAGCTTCATTTTTTTAATTACCGGCAGATAATAAAAAAACAAGATAAATAATGATGAGTTAAAATGAAAATAAATATAATTATATGGTGCCTGACACCAAATAAGGCCAGCTGTTTTGGCTGGCCTTTTGAAATACATTATTTTTATGTTAGGGACTGATCGTGGTTGATCCGTGGTGAATTCCAATACCTGGGTAATAGCCCGTATGACTGTGGTGATAACCATATCCCGGATAATAACCGCCATGTCCATGGTGATAACTATAATCTGGATAATAACCGCCATGTCCATGGTGATAGCCATAACCTGGATAATAACCGCCATGCCCATAATGATAGCCATAACCGGGATAATAACCGCCATGTCCATGATAATATGCGTCTTGCGGTGGGACAGGTAATGGCGTAGGAACTGGTGCTGGCTGTCCAACCGGTGCTCCCATAAGTTGTCTATTCATTTCGCATCTCCTCCTCTTATTTCTGCATCCATAGTGTATGTGTCTATTCAAAAACAAGAGTAGGTATCCGCCTAGAAGCATGCACGAAATTATTTTGTTTGAAACCTGGACTGTATTTGTTTAAAAAACTTCCACCGCGATAACCATCATTTTTTATCACACTAAACAATAGAAAAAGGACAGAACAAAGCCAACAGTTAAAGAGGTTTTGATAAATTAATGCCCTTCCTAATTGGATTTTAAAATTCCATAATAAAATGAGTGAGATTGATCTCACCCATTTTTTACAATTTTAGACGGATTGTTGATTTTATACATAACTGGGATTTCTACAATAAACTCTTCTTCTACATCTTTCCCTTTTGCCAATTTCTTGGACGCCACTTTCCCGTCAAATTCCAGCAAATCTCCTGGAACCAATTCAAATTTTTTCAATGTTTTACTATGACTGCACCATGCAAATCCCAATTCAATCGGAGGTTCTTGAGAAATCGTTACATGTTCAAGAACCACAACCTCATCATTTTCTTCATTAAAAGGATTATAGGTAAGTGCAAATTGTTTAACTTCTGCTGTGAAATGGACTTTTTCCTCAGGTAGTTGGATTTTAATAGTTTTTTCCTTTTTTGGTTTTGACTCTTTTTTTGATTGCTTTCCTTTTTCTATTCCTGTATCTGACCCTTCAAGTGCTTGTTTGGATTTTGAATCGGACAATAATGGTGTTTTTTCTGTACTTGTGACAATAGCATCTCCCTCTGTAACAGAGCCATCCCCCGAAAAGATACTTTCTTTTCCAAAGCTAGATTGTTGCATTTCTTTTAAAAATGCTGGGTGGATACAGCTTAATGCTCCATCGGGAAATTGGATGACAAGTGTATGGTATTCGCCTGTAATGCCGTATGATTCATACCCTTGAATGGACACCAATTCTTGGTAGTTGCGATCTTTATACCAAAATTCTTTTTTTGCAGCAGAAAGTCCCCATTCCTTTAGCTTTTCTTTAAAGTGTTCTTCATCCAAAAAAGTTTGATATTCACCTTTTGGCGGCAGATATTTACTTTTATGAAAAACACCCACATGAGTTTGCTGATTAACCATAACAGACACAACCTTCCTGCGTTTTTATAAAACATATTATACCACCTATTAAGTCCGTGAAAAAATTGATGACTGCTTGCTTTTATTTTCTCAAAAAAGTATTGATTGTGTGAAACAATATAAAATGTATAATAATTTTGTAGATTACTAAGGAAATGGTGGATAACATGCGCACCTATAATGAAAAAATTAGTATTTATCATGGTATGGTTTCAGTAATTGCTGTAAACTTAGCAAGTAATTATTTCCCCATTTACGCGATCTCCGTTCTTGGCGCCAGCAATTATCAAGTCGGATTAATCAGCTCTTTGCCCCCTTTAGTAACTTTGATCGTAACGATACCGGCTGCAATCCTATTAAATCGATTGGAACAGCAAAAGAAAATGATTGCATTAACGGTTTTTTTGGCAAGGGCGATGTTTTTACTGCTGATAGGAGTTGTGCTTATTCCGCCATCATTTCAGGCTTGGGTTTTTTTAATCATGATCGGATTAATGAACATACCTGGAACGATTTCAACGATCGGATGGCAAACATTAATTAGCGGAATGATTGATGAAGAACGCCGAGGAGCATTTTTCAGTGACAGAAATCGTTTATTAACAATAGTTGGAATGATTTCCATGTTAGTCATTGGGATCGTAATGAAAAATCAAACAAATCATGTAGGAACATATCAACTTTTATTTTTATGTGCATTTCTGTTTGGACTATTAGAAGTATTTTTCTTAATGAAACACAGGGAGACTCCTGTGAAGTCAAAATCAAATACTGAGCAAAAGAAAACATTTATGGATTGGAGCATCTTTAAAGACTATGGATACAAATGGTTTCTGTTTGCCGCATTGTGTTTTAATTTTTCCTGGCAAATGGTTTGGGGTTTATTCAACATTTATAATATCAAGTATGCCCATGCCACTTTGCTTTGGATCAGTATTTTTTCAGTTGGAAACCAATTAGTACAAATATTTACATTCCCATTATGGAAAAAGTGGGCAGATAAGAAATCAAATACGTTAATATTTTTCTGGATTGCAGTGGGTATGGCGATTGCTCCAGCATTAACTGTTATATCAACCAATCCCTTTTACTTAACATTAGTACAAATGTCTTCAGGCTTTTTTGTGTCTGGAACAACACTTATCTTATTCAATCTATTATTAGAGCAATCACCACCTGAAAAAAGAACGTACTGTATTACTACGTATAATGTGTTGTTATCTATTGTGGCTTTCATTGCCCCGCAAATTGGAGTTTGGCTGCTTCAGGAAACAGGAATTCATCTTTCTATGTATATCAGCACTACCCTTCGATTCAGCAGTGCCATTGTTTTCCTGATCATGTATTTAAAATTTAAAAAACATAAAAATACTGTTTATACGAACAGTGTTTCGAGTTAAGCTGGGAATCCCAGCTTTTTTTTGGATTATATTCTAGGTTGCTACATATTTTTATAGAAGGAAGTGACTCTTTACAAATGGAGGTACAAAATGATTGTCATTGATCATCAAATTGTCAAATGGGAGGAACTAGCGAAAAAAGTTTCTAATAAAGAAGAAACTAACATTATTAAACTAATGACATCTTTTAATGAAAAATACGAGTATCTTACACTCGAACAATTAAAATTTGAACTATTGTTCCGACGCAATACCATGAGAGCAGCAAGAGAACTGAATAAGAGCGGAGCTAAGTTTACTACTTTTACCTATGCATTTTGCAATAAAAAATATTGGAACCGGTTAAGCAACGGCGGTTTTTTAATAAGACCTGATGTTGACCCTTCAACAGCGATACTTGACATTTTAAAAAACGGAAAGCTTTATGCGTTTGAATGTTCCACAGCAGTTGCTATTGTTTTATATATTGCGTTTCTCTATTCAATTGGAAGCGAAAGGTTTAATGTCCTTTTCAGCGGGCTTTATTTAATGGATTGGCAGTTTGACGAAGATCTCCCGCTTTACCAGAAATATGGCGATGATTTCATTCCTGGTGATGTACTTCACTTCAACAATCCCGATTTTGACCCAAAACAACCCCATTGGCGTGCCGAAAACGTCATCTACTTTGGTGACGACGAATACTTTGGCCACGGTATAGGCATCCGTGGTGCCAGCACCATCATTAACTTCCTAAACAAAAAACGAAAACCCGCCCCCAAAAATTCCGCATACCTCATGAGGATTATCACAAGACCCCATTATTTAACAATGTCAGGCACCATGTGAATAATTCACATGGTGCCTGACACCTTAACTCGTAAATTGTCCTCGTGACGTGCTTTTAGATTGGTTAGAAAGCGATAGCCTTTCGCGTTCAGAAATTGCTGAAATTCTTCAGAGGATCCGCCGTTTTCAACGAGTGTTAAATACTCTTCTGAGTCGTTGATCCGTTTTTGGATCTCTTGTTGGTCTTCAGTTACGTTTCCGTGGCTGGTGATCAAGGTGAGAGGTCTTTCTTCTGATAACAACTTTTTAAAAGTGTCCAATGTTTTTTCATATTCAGCATAACTGTAATAAACAAACGGAAATTCAACGTCTGAGAGATAATCACCGGCTATCACTAGATCCAGTGATTCTACAACAGCTATTAAGCCGTCATGATTATGGCCTAAACCATGATAAAACGTAATCTCCGTCTTCCCTACGATTAATTTCTCTCCATCTTTCCGAATGACACAATCAATCTTAGGATATTCTACTTCATATGGACGAGTTATATAAAATTCATCATCGAATTTTATCACATCATGTAGCTGTGCTTCTTTTAAAGGACTTTCCACAAATTCTTTACTTGCTATGGTTTTAGCCCCTGGAAATGCACCATAGCCAACAATATGGTCGAAATCCGAATGGGTAAAAAACAAATAAACCGGTCTGTCCCCTTTAATATTCTCTACAAATTTCTTTTGCACTTCTATTTCTTGAGGAAGATAGCCAGGATCTGTCACTAATACGATGTCATCTGTAACAACAATCGTAGAATTCAATTGAAATAAAGCACTTTGAAAAACAGTTACATTGTTTTTTTGATACATCATCATTTGATTTACTTCCCCTTCCATATAACCGGTTTAATCATGGTCACTAAACGTTAATTTTTGCAGTAAATAAATCAACTGGTCTTTTTCCTCGTCCGTTAATTGCAAAGTTAATGAGTGGTTGGAAGTTTTTAAAATATCCATTAAAACAGGATAAAACTCCAGCCCTTTAGCTGTAGGAAAAAGTTGAAAAGATCGGCGGTCTTTTTCATCAATCTTACGTGTGATATAGCCAGCTTCCTCTAGTTTTTTAATAGCTCGGGCGGTTGTTGCTTTATCAAATTTTAACTCTGTGGTTAGCTGATCCTGGTTGATCCCAGGTTGTTTGACAATTTCGATTAAAAAGCTATGCTGCCCTCCGCCACCAATTTGATATGCCTTTAATTTTTTACTAATCATTTTTTGGTTTTGGCGGTATATAAGTGAAATCAATTTACCAATCGGTTTTCTTTTCATTTCGAACCTCATTTATTTTTTTAACTAAAAAAATTTTACAGTAATTTAGTTGCAGGCGCAACTAAATTAAGATACACTATTAAAGTTATAAAATAGTTGCGTTCGCAACTATAAGAAAATGAGGTGCTAACTTGAATTCACAGGCTAAAACCTACCAGGATGATCAGGCCATTCAGAAAAAAAGATGGGCCATCCTTGTGATTTTAAATATTTTTACGTTTATGTCCACCCTGGATGCAAGTATTGTCAATATTGCTCTTCCTGTTATCTCGAAAAATTTAAATCTCCCGATTGCCAAAACTGAATGGGTTGTCAGCAGCTATTTAATTGCTATTTGTACATTAATCCTATTTTTTGGTAAATTAGGTGATATCGTTGGTAAAATTCGCATATTTAAAATCGGGACCATCATATTCATCATCGGCTCCCTTTTTTGTGGTTTAAGTCATAATCTGGCATTGCTTGTTATTTCCAGGCTTGTACAGGCATTAGGATCATCCATGACGATGGCCAATAGTCAGGGAATAATAACTGAAATATTTCCGGCAAGAGAACGTGGAAAGGCATTAGGCCTTATCGGAACCTTCGTTTCACTAGGTAGTATTGCCGGTCCGAGTTTGGGCGGTTTACTTATTTCAGCTTTTGGCTGGGAGTATATTTTTTGGGTGAATGTTCCTATTGGAGTCATAGCTATAGCGTTCGGATGGAGAATGCTGCCCAAAGACATGACTTTTGTAAAAGCAACAATAGACAGCGCAGGAACACTACTGTTTATTTTATTTATCATTTCTCTTTTTGCAGGATTATTGCTAGGTCAGCAGGCTGGCTATCAAGATTATCGTATTGTCACAGCCTTTATCATTTCTGCCATCTCCCTTGTCGTATTTTTGGTGGTAGAATCCAAAAAGGCAGAACCTATGTTACATTTGTCGTTATTTAAAAATCCCTTATTTTCATTGAGCATTTTATGTGGCTTTCTCATGTTCGTTGCTAACTTCTGTTTTAATATTATTGCACCATTTTATACACAAAATATTTTACATCTTTCTCCTATGAGCGCCGGATTATTGTTAATGCTTTTTCCAATTACAATGGCAATAGTTGCACCTCTCAGCGGTGCATGGTCTGATAAAATCGGCTCTGAGCTGTTAACATTTATCGGCTTGATCGTTATGGTCATTGCCCAGATTGGTTTAGCCAATCTGGGGGATGAAAGTTCAATTATTTTAGTAGGATTGTATGTTGCCATGTTAGGTCTTGGCAGCGGTTTGTTCCAATCACCTAACAATTCTTTAGTCATGTCAACTGTTCCAAAGTTTCAGCTCGGTATTGCGGGAAGTGTAAATGCCCTTATCCGAAATTTGGGTATGGTTGTGGGGATCTCTGCAGCGACTACCACCCTTTTCTCTGTTATGAGCGCAAGAGCTGGCTATCGGGTCACTGGATTGATTGCTAACCGCCCTGACATTTTTATTGAAGGAATGCATACGGTTTTCATTGGTTCCGCATCCATTTGTTTAATATGTGCTGCATTAACCGGATGGCGCCTATATAAAGCAAAAGTTTCATTCAGACATCATTAATATAAATCGCTTGGGAGATTTGTAAACTGCACACCCCAAGCGATTTTTTTTAATCTTTTAATCGTCTATTCAACTTCATATTAATCATCTACAAAATTCCTCTTTAACTCTCTGTCTATCATAAACTTTTCTGTCCATTTCGACAGAAATAGTTTTTATGTTTTAAAAAAATATCTTTCATCTTTAACTCATTATTGAACGATGTCGATAAAGAGAAATCCAAGTCAATATTTTTATTTTTAAATAAAGTCATAAAATTGTTAAAATATAAAAAAATAAATCTATTTTGTCATCATAGTTCCATAGTTTTCTATTTCAAATGATTAAAGAATAGGGAGTGGACCATTATGTTAGAACTAGTTCGAGATAGTCAGATGATCGTGCCTTCACCAATGCTTGATGATGATTATATTGAAAAAATGGCAAATTTTTACACAAGCGATGCCGCAAAAGCAATCTTCCCTAATCTTCACAAAATCCCATTTGAAAAATGGCTCTACCGACAATACTTTTTAAACTTTGAAAAAAGCGGAATCTAAACCTGCCCATTAACATCCAAAAAGTAGAACACACCTCATACCACCAAAACACAAATAAAATACAAAAGCTAGGCGCCTCTCCATGACGCCTAGCTTTAAAACTACCCTATTAAATTTAAAACAACCAAACTGGTAAATACTGTGTCCACCTTATATGGACAAAAACTTAAAAATGTCTTTCTTTGGTGCCTGACACCATTCAGTTGCGTTAGAAATTGATGTAGGCGTCGGATGCTTTTATGTTTTGTTTGATGATTTTGCTGTTTTTTAGCCATTGGGCGACTTTGTCCCATGTGGATGGGTCTTGGTAGCCGAATGGTTTGTCTTTGGCGTCCATTAATGGAAGCAAGATTTGCAGGCTTTTGGTTTCGACGTCTTTTTGGAGCGGTGATGATTTGTCTTCATGGTTCATTAAGATTGTTAAGCCTTCTGTTGGGTGGGCAGTAACATATTTTTGCCCTTCTCTTATGGCTGTCATGAACTTTTTAAACACTTCCGGTTTTGTTTTTAGTTCCTGATCGCTGCCGACCAATACTAGTTCATAATAATTTGGAACACCATAATCTGCAGGATTGAATGTGCGCATTGGATGACCCTCTTTATCTAACAGCAACTTCTCATGGTTAATATATCCACCTATTAAACCATTTGTTTTTTTCGTTGCCATGGCCGGAATCAAATCCCATCCGACATCTACCATTTTGACTTTACTTGGATCGCCGCCATCTGTTTTAACCATCGTATGAATAATGTCTTCATCTAAATCCATGGATGGATATCCAACAGTTTTTCCTGCTAAATCTTTAGGTGAATGAATCGCGCTATCTGTTGGAACCATTAACTGGTTTAGCGGATGGCGAACGATTGCTGCGAACGAACGAACCGGGATATTCTCACCACGTGCGATTAAAAGTTCAGGCTGATAGCTGAATGCCATATCTATTTTACCAGCTGCCACAAGCTTCAATGGGTCGCTCGTATCTGCCGGCATTTGAATCGTAACATCTAATCCCTGCTTCTTAAAATAGCCTTTCTCTTGTGCAGTATATAGAAATGAATGAACAGCATTTGGATACCAGTCAAGCATGATTGTGATCTTCTGTAATTTCCCACTAGAATCTGCTGTTTTATTAGAACCTCCGTTTGAACAAGCCCCTAATAAAAGCAGCATTAAACTTGCTAAAATGATAAAGCCCTTTTTCATTGGATGTAATCTTCCTTTCTATCCTTTAACGATGATTATTTTTCAGTAATTGTTTTTCTATAAAGCTAATGATTAAAAATAATATAATACCTAATAATGAAAGTAGAAAAATTGCCGCAAACACTGCGTCTGCCTGAAGGTTTCCCGACATTCGCCGGCTGAAGTATCCCAATCCTTCACTTGCTCCCAGCCATTCTCCAATTGTTGCCCCGACTACACAATAAACAACGGACATCTTTAAACCTGAAAAAATGGATGGCAAGGCCATAGGCACTTGAACTTTTTGAAATATTCCCCAGCGGCTGGCCCCCATTGTCTTCAATAATTCCTGATACTCAATCCCGCCTGATTTCAAACCGTCATATGTACTTACTACAATTGGAAAAAACGCAGTTAATATCGTGACTGCAATTTTGCTCCAAATCGAGTAGCCAAACCACATAATAAAGATCGGCGAGATCGCTATCAACGGAATTGTTTGTGAGATAACGAGAAATGGATACAAGATTTTTTCCAATACCCTCGAAAAATGCATTCCGATTCCTATCAAGAGGCCTCCAGCAAGCGATAAACCAAATCCAATTAGAACCTCTTCGAGAGTAGCAGGCAAATGAACTTCCAGCAAGAGCTGCCAATTATCAATCAAAGAAGTCCAAATAGCTGAAGGTGCTGGTAAAATAAAGGCAGGTATCAGCTCCCTTCTTACAACCCATTCCCATAGACAAAGAATCAGAATGGCAGTGAGGACAAACAGGCCGTAATCAGAAACCCACTTCTTCCATTTAATGTTCATGATGTATCAGCCACTCCAGTTCTTTTCTCATTTCGATAAATTCAGATTGATAGATAAGTTCCGATCTGCGCGGCCGTGGCAGGTTTACTTTAATCTCTTGAAGCTGACCTGTCCCCTCAAGTAAATAAATCCGGTCACTTAGCAACAAAGCTTCCTCTAAGTCATGTGTAATGAACAGCACAGTCTTTTTCAGCTCTCCCCACAATCCAAGTAGCCAGCTTTGCATATTCCGTTTTGTCATGGAATCAAGCGCACCAAATGGCTCATCCAATAATAACAAATCTCTGCCGGTCATAATCGTTCGTAAAAAAGCAACTCGCTGCCGCATACCGCCTGATAATTCATGAGGATAGGATTTCTCATATTTTGCCAAGCCGAACCGAGATAACCATTCACGTATTTCACTCATTTTCTGCTTTTTATTTTCCTTTTTTAACTCCAAAGGCAGCAGAACATTTTCTAAAACCGTTCTCCATGGCAGCAGCAAATCTTTTTGAGGCATATATCCTACAAGACCCAGTCGATTTTTTTTCGAATGGCCGTCCATTAAAATATCACCTTGATCTGGCTTCAACAACCCTGTGATCAATTTAAACAAAGTACTTTTCCCTGAGCCACTTGGGCCTATCACTGAGACGAATTCTCCTGGCTTTAATGCAATCGATACGTTTTGAAAAATAGGTTTGCCATCATCAAAAGAATAAGACAAATCTTGTATGGTTAATATAGGTGAATTAGACAGGCCAGTCGCCCCCTTCATATACCATATCCCAAAACATATATTCAAACCGGGAAGTAGTCAGGAAATGCTCTTCTAAAATGGCCAATTCACGTGTAGATTTGTCTTCTGCTAATTGATCGAGCAAATCAATCAGCCACGATGCCAGTTCACCAAATTGTTTTGATGAATACATGCTAATCCATTCGCCATACAATGGGTGTTCATTAGAACCAGGGTAATTTTCAGCTAACATCTTACCAATTTCCCAATAGTTCCACATACATGGCAATAGTGCTGAAATCAGTTCTTCAAGCGAACCGTTTTGCGCCACATAAAGCATGTAACGGGTATAAGCTAAATTAATGGGAGTTGGATACGTCTCCTCTAGCTCTTCGTTTGTTATACCGAATCTCGCCGCATATTGACGGTGCAAATCCATTTCCCCGTGTAGCGTTTCGTGCAGAAGTTTGGCAAATGCAGCCATTGTGTCGAGGTCTCTTGCTTTCAGAGCGCCCATAGCAAAGAGCTTGGAATATTCAATTAAAAAAACATAGTCCTGTTTCATATATCGGATAAATGACTCTTCTGGGAGGTCACCATTGCCCATCCCCACAACAAATGGATGTTGATGTGTTTGATCCCATACACCCTTTACTTTTTCATAAAGGGTTTTTGAAAATTTCATTACTGCCTCTCCTTTCCTGTATTGCACCATTTGGTAATGAAGACTGCTAATATTTTCGTAAAATCAAGCAGCTGTTGGATCTCTACTTTCTCATTTACAGAGTGGGCATCTTCTAACTTCCCCGGTCCAAATATAACTGTCGGAATCCCTGCCCTTCCAAGCCATCCTGCATCTGTTACCGTCGTTGACATACCAAGAGTGGGCTTTTGTAACGTTACTTTTTTAAAGGAATCAACGAGCCCGCATGTTCCAGGGTGCTGCGGATCGATTTCCAAAGCGGGAAAAATTTCTCCACGATCTACAATCATTGATTTTCCACCCCAGACAAACTGTGGTGGATTTTCCCGAAGCCATGGATCTGCTGCAGCCACTGCCCCAATATGGTCTTCAATCTCATTGATCACTGTTTCATAGTCTTCATTCGGATAAAAATGAACGGTTACCCAAATGGCACAGCGATCGGCAACAAATGCAGCATGCCTGCCGCCTTCAATCACAGCAGGGTTAATGGTGTTCGTACCTGGCGGAAAGCCCTCATAGCTCTTCGTCACCGCCCAATGACGTTCCAGCTCCTGCAACCCTGCAATAATTTTCATCATTTTTTCAATAGCGCTGGCTCCCTTTATGCCGCCTCCAGCATGAATCATTTTTCTTCTTAACCCGTCGTGATGTGTTTCTTTACTTTGGATCGTAATCCACCCTGTAATTACTCCACCCTGGCCTTGAATATGAAGATCACTTGTATCCACAACAAGAGCATAATCTGCCGTGTAACCTCTTTCTGTACAGGCAAGTGTTCCGGCCTCACCGACCTCTTCTCCAATAACCGATTGAAATTGCAATTCTCCTTGAAGCGTAATCCCCAATTCTTTTAAAATCTTTATAGCAATCAATGATGCTGCAATGCCGCCCTTCATATCGGCAGTACCGCGGCCATATATAAATGGATCCTTCACAACCGCCTCGAATGGCGGAGAGGTCCATTCGCTGTCATCCCCAACTTCGGCGACATCCACATGCCCATTGATAATCAAACTGTTAAATTTCTCAGAAGCTGCGCCCGCTAAGATTCCAACTACATTGGAATCTCCTGGATATACTTCCCACATATCCGTTTTAAAACCGAGCCCCTCTAAATAATTTTTTACAAACTCCTGCACATTGTTGGTGTTTCGGGCGGGAGGGCTTACCGTTGGGAATCCGATCAAGTTGCTTAACAGATGAATTAATTCCTCTTTTCTTGCTTCTACTTCGTTTGAAATGATTTCAAGCAATTTATTTTCATCGACGTTCATATTGTCCCTCCTTACAGCCCATTGAATATATGTAAAAGCCATTACATTTAATTATCCGAGAGTACCCTTCACCTTTTTGGTTTATTTCGTTAAGGATGATTTCTTTTCATCAATTAAAACTATTTTCTTTCGCAAAAAGACTGTTAAAATTATCATGCCAATGAGAGCACCCGCAAAGGAACTGTAAATAAATAGTGGAATGAACCCGAAAAGTGTGGCTTTTTTGCCGAGAAAAAGTACCGCGATTGGATAACAAAGGATGGCGCCGATAATTCCAGTACCAATTACCTCTCCGATCAAAGCAGCGAAGATTTTTTTTGTTTTTTAAAATAACAGAGATGAAAGAAGTGCTCCAACCATGCTACCGGGAAAAGCAAAAATAGTTCCCGTTCCCATTAAATTTCGAAGCAGCGAAGTGCAAAACGCCTGTGCTACAGCATAATAAGGTCCTAATAAAACAGCTGATAATACATTTAGAAAATGCTGAACCGGTAAAATCCTTGTGAATCCAACAGGAATGGAGACTACACTGCTGGAAATTGTCCCAATTGCGATCATCATAGCTGTCAGAGTCATTTTATACGTTTTATTCATTTATCATCGCACCTCAACATTTCTTCGCAACGCGTTAGCTGCCTCCCTTGGTGATGACGCTTGACTGATAGCAGTAATAATGGAGACACCGTCTGCTCCAGCTTCGACAACAGAAAATGCATTATCAATGGTAATGCCGCCAATACCGACAATGGGAATGGTGTACCCTTTTTGGCGCAATTCCTGAATAAGAATCGGTCCTCTTGCCGGCTTAGCATCCTCTTTCGTGGAAGTGGGAAATATCGGACCAATTCCAAAATAATCCGCGCCTCCCTTGATGGCCGTGATAGCTTCATCTTCGGAGTGCACGGAAACGCCAAGAATTTTGTCTCCGATTTTTTCACGAACCTTTTTTACTGGCTCATCCTCTTGGCCAATATGAACACCGTCCGCATCAATCTCAATCGCTAGTTCAATATCATCATTGACTATAAAGGGAATATGATGATCCTTGCATATATTTTGAAGCTTTTTTGCCAGTTCATATTTTTCTGGGCCTATAAGTGCTCCATCACCTTTTTCACGAAATTGAAAGATGGTAATCCCACCGGCAATTGCCTCTTTTAACACTTCAACAGGATCATTTGTGCAATTAGGGCTTCCCATAATAAAATAGACTTTTAATGCTTCTTGCAAATTGATCATGGCCGGGTCAGCTCCTTCATGAGATTTCTTTTTTGATAGGCCCAGTGATTTGTAGGACCATGCCCTTTCCCAAGCATAAGATCGTCTTCTATGGCTGCTTGAATAAAATCTTTAGCCATCACAACGGCATCATAGACAGATGCTCCTTTTGCCAGTTCAGCCGTTATAGCTGCGGAGAATGTACATCCTGTGCCATGTGTGTTCTTCGTACTAATCCGATTGCTAGAAAAGGTATAGAATTCCTTCCCATCAAATAATAAATCTGTTGATATAGACGGATCTTCATCATGGCCGCCTTTGATCACTACATTTTTCACGCCTAATTCACTCAGTCTTCGTGCCGCTTTTTGTTTTTCTTCGAATGATTGAATCGCCATTCCTGTTAGCACCTCGGCTTCAGGTATATTCGGTGTAATGATTTTGGCAAGAGGTAGCAAATTCTTTTTTAATGCAGATATGGCTTCCTTCAGCAGTAAGGATGCTCCCCCTTTTGCAATCATGACGGGATCGACGACAACATTTTCCCATTGGAAAGATTTTATATTTTCCGCAACCGCCTCGATGATGTCTGCACTAAACAGCATTCCTGTTTTTAACGCATCGACACCAATATCTTCACCAACTGCCCTGATTTGTTTGACTACGGCCTCTGTTGTCATCGGATAAACACCGTGCACACCCAACGTGTTTTGCGCCGTCACAGCTGTCAATGCCGACATGCCAAACACGTTAAGTTCTTGAAACGTCTTGAGATCCGCTTGTATACCAGCTCCTCCGCCAGAGTCAGAACCTGCAATCGTTAATGCTCTTTTCATGGTGACTACCTCCGATTCGAATTTTTGAGCTAACAAGTTTAATCGATAAGATTTTTTAAAAATAGCTTTTTTTAACTATTTACTTTTATCAACATTGTACTAATCGTTATACCTGTTTAAATGATCCGAATTTGTTAATATCCTCAGATGCAACAAGAGACAATTGATTTAAAAATTCGATTTGGAAGCTTCCTGGTCCAAATTTGGCTGTTTTTTCAGCTGCTTTTTCAGCGGCTACACCATAGTAAGTTAAGGCTGCAACAGAAGCGCGGACCAAATCTTTCTCTACACCAGCAAACGCACCAATGACAGATGTTAAAAGACAACCTGTACCTGTCACCTTTGTTAAAATAGGATGCCCGTTTGAAATGGTGTAAGTCGTTTTTCCGTCCGACACAATATCTTCTTTTCCTGTGATAACAACTACACAGTTCATTTTTTTGGCTGCAGAAATAGCAAGGTCTGTAACGTTTCCACTTGTATTGCCCGCATCAACGCCTTTAATTTCCCACTTTTCCCCCACAACATTGGCAATCTCGGCAGCATTACCTCTTATGATTGACACTTTAACTTCCTTCATAATTTTTTGAGATGTTTCTGTCCGATAACTCGTAGCACCTGCCCCAACTGGGTCAAATATGACTGGAACACCATTTTTATTAGCAGATTTCCCTGCAATAATCATCGATTCCACATTTTGAGCATTTAATGTCCCAATATTTAAAACTAATGCGCTGGCAATTTTCGCCATGTCAGCCACTTCTTCAGCCGCGTATGCCATTACCGGTGATGCTCCAAGGGCAAGAAGGCCATTTGCCGTAAAATTGGTTACTACTACATTCGTGATATTATGTACAAGGGGATTTACCTCTCTGACTTTTTGTAACGTTTCATTTAAATTGTTTTTATCCATAGGAATTCTCCTTTTTTAATAAAAATAAAAACCAGGTCATGTAAGGACCTGGTTAAATAAACAATAAAGTACACTGTCTACTTTCCTACGCTGGCATAATCCAGATCAGGTCCGAAGGGTTAAAAACTAATGGTTTTCTCTCAGCCCGATCAGGGCACCCCTAGTAGTGACAACACCTATTCAGTTCGTAATAAATATTACTCCTATATAATTAATAAGTAAAGAATTTAATTTTCACTTTTGCTGTCCGCTTTTACCATCTCTATAATTTCCTTTAGCTCATTTGTAAATCCTTTTATTGCCCTGTTTTCATAGACCGTCACTGGAACCCCAAGAAATCCGTACTTTTCAACCTCTTTTTGAAATTCTTGATTTTGAGAAATATTCCGAGCATCAAAGGGTATTTCCTCTTCGATAAGTACCTTTTTAACCATTGTGCACTCAATACAGTCGTTGGTTGTATATACAATCACGCGTTTCATTATTCTTTCCCCTTATCATTCTTATATAAATAATTGTATTTATTTCATTATATTACAGTTTGTGATCGAATTTAGCATTTTCCGACATAGCTATAGGAAGAAATGTCTATTCCTGCGCTTTCCCGAGGAATAATTTATGATCTACTATTAATCAATGAATCATTTTATTTTTTTTCAGAACTTCCTCTGGATTTAATGGGCAAGGAAGTAATACAAAAACCGTTGTTTAACTCTTTTCTTAGCCACACTTAATAGGACCCCAAAGTAAAAATAGTATATTTACTTTTATGAACTTTATTCGCCCCTTTTTTTATTTTTGTGATATAAGTTTATGCTTGTCCATTATTTTTACATAGTATATTTATTGTAAGAGGCCTCTTATAGATTTGATCTAAATAGGGGGGAGAAAAAGTGGTTATTTCAACTGATAGTGTTATTACTTCTCTAGGAAAACTCCTTGTGGTTGTTCTTTTATTCCTTGCTTTGATTGTCGCAGAGTTATTTGGCTTAAATGCTGCTGCAACAGCAATTAATAATGCCATTTTGGCTACAGTTCGTGATCCCTAGGATTTCCTGGATTTTGACTTAAATAATCCCCTGGAAGATTATTTTAAATAATCTTCCAGGGTGTTTCTTATAAGATAACAATTTGTAAATATTCCCTTCTATTATGATGTTTACACATTACTTTTTTCCGATAACACATATGATATAAAGAATTTTTGAACCTATTATATTTTGAATAAAAAGGTGGTTAAATTATGAGTGAAAACATGAATGAACAAACTGGACTGAATCCTAATAACAATGAAGACAATAGCTACTTTAGAAATCTTGCCCAAAGTTTAATTAAAAATGAGAATTCGATTGACTTGAATTCAATCATGCAAATGGCGGCAAATCTTTTAAAAACCGATTCACTGATGAATACTGTTGCAGAGCTTGAAAAAACGGAAAACTCAGCCCTTTCTGTACCCATTACTTCAGAGGATTTGGGATCTAAAATAGAGAAACTCACAAATGATATTTATAAGCTTAATCAAAACATTTCCGAATTAAAAAAAGAACTCCTAAACATTAAAGAAGATAATGAATACATCATTAAATACGTCAAAAAAATTTATAATAATAAAAAATAGAACCTTGATCAATTCAGGGTTTTTTATATGGGGATAATTATAAAAATGGTTCCTTTTTGAAATTTCCCCGCTAAATCCCATTTTCTTTAATAATAAGATTTAAATTAAGAACTCAATAATACGTTTAAATCATACCATTTTCAAACTAATCATTGATGTGTAATAATTTATTTAGTTTGTCTTGTAAAATCTCTATTTTTGTTATACCTGATATATCAAATGTTTCTTAATTTAATAGCTAATCGCTTGCATTTTCTCCCCGAAATGCTTTTTATTATCACCTTTAACAACTATCCCCTTAAAAACAACGTCCAGTTTTCAATTCGATTTATTATATTACCAAGCATTTTTCCATCTGCCTTTAAAGGGGACTAATAAAACGAATAGAGTTTACATAATATTTTTATGTTAAATCTAATTGTTTTCAACTTTTTGTATAAATTGATACGTACTATTGCTGTTTCTGAATGCATTATCGAAAAATAACGCTATGTCTTAACGGTTTGGGAGTTTTATTTCAATTCACCTATTGTGCCCCCGGATTTTTAGCGTCAGAAACGTTTGGCTGCAAATATCCGTCCTCAACGTACACCAAAAAGCCCTTCCATTTTTGGGAAGGGAAATAATCAAATTTTATTTTAGTTAACATAATATGATTATATTAAATTCATATGAGTTCTACTATTGGAATGACTGATAAGTCTATGCTGTTTCTTAATATATTTCCGATGAAGCATGCTTTTTCTGCCCGGAACACAATTTCCTCCAATTTTTCTACTGTAACACCTGAAGTGCCTCTTATTGAAAGATTAGCTTTATGAATAATTTGTTTAAAATGGAGTTTCCCATCAATTTTTTCAACGATACCCTCAGAAACAACCTCCAGTTTCTCCACCTCAATTTTCCTGTTGCTCAGCATGGAGGAAAGAGTGATCATATAACAATTATTTGCTGAAGAGATGAGTAATTCCTCTGGATTTGCACCAACACCCGGTCCGTCTAATTCTTTTGGAACAGATACTTCAAGATTTTCTCCCCCTGGAAGGCGGATCATCCCCACCCCCTCCCGATTTCCTTGCCATGATCCATTAATAATAAAATGAGAACGAGTCAATTTAAATTCCTCCCTATTGAATGATTCGGTTTCATTATAATTCCCTTCAAATGAAAAGTAATCTTTCAACCATCAATACAGAAAAAATATTAATAAAAGAAAATACCTACATCATATTTGAACTACCTAATCAATTAATAAAGCTCCATTTATCAATTAATCCTAAAGGATAAATAGAAAAAGCCATCATGACTTTCATGAGGGCTTAAAGAAAATGGTAATATATGTGTCCACTCTAAGTGGACAAAATGTTTAATTTGTCTTTCTTTGGTGCCTGACACCTCTTAGATGCTACTTCTTAGAGCTATGCCGGTTAGGTATGTTAGGAATATGTGGGTGCCGAGTTTGACCGTTGGCTGAACCATGGTGTCTTTTAGAGGGTCTAGGCAGACGATGTCCATGACGTTTACTTTTGGATGCTTTGCGGCTGTGAGGACGCCATCGATTAGTTCGGCTGTTGTCATTCCGCCTGGTGTTGATGCCGGTACTCCTGGGGCATAGGCTATGTCAAGGCAATCCATATCGACGGTTAGATAGATAACGTCAACCTTTGCTGTCAGTTCTTCCAGACATCCCATTACCGTTTCTGGAATGCCTTTTTTTCGGGCGCGGCCCAATGTAATATAATTTACACCTTGCTCATCCGCATATTCTTTTAAATCTTTTGTATTAAAAAATCCATGTAGTCCAATATTGTACATATTGGATCCTTTCACGACACCGCTTTCTATCAAGTTCCGCATCGGTGTCCCGTTTGATGGGCCATTATCTGTCAAATCACGTAAATCAAAATGCGTGTCAAACTGAAGTATGCCAATTTTGCTCTCAGGTTTAGCCTTATGAAGGCCTTTAACCATCATTGCTGTAATAGAATGATCACCGCCGATCGCACAGACCTTGGAATCACTAAAATGTTGATGAATGACTTCTGATGCCTGAATGATATTATCATGACAGCGGCTGATATTCGTTACATGCATTGGAACATCACCGGCATCCAGTGCAACTAATTGCGATAGATCCACATCTTCATCTATGTTATAGGTGGTAAAGCCTTTCCACATTCTGCGAAATGCATCTGGAAATTCCGAAGCACCTGAAGCACTTATAGAAGACCTTGAAAGTGGAACACCGAGCACGATCACATCCGCTTCCTTACATGTTTCCGGATCAGAATCTGATGTTAGCGGCTCAATCCATTCATGAACTTTCCCCGAAGACCTTAATCCATTTTCCGTGCGCACCCAAGTGAAAACAGGGGGAGTTAGTTTTGGATAAAGAAAGCTTTTCATGCAAGCTGGCCTCCTACTACAACCACTCGGCCATTTTTTACTACTGTGTCCACATGATTAACACCATAGGAATATTGAAGCTTCATATAATTTGAAACATTAAAGATTGTAACATCGCCTTTTTTACCCACTTCAAGACTACCTATTTCGCTGCCGCGATTTATCGCATGGGCTGCATTGATCGTCACTGCTGCAATTACTTCAGCCGGTGTCATACCCATCTTCAAACATCCTAAACTCATAATGAATGGTAGTGAAACAGTTGGTGATGAACCTGGGTTACAATCTGTTGAGAGGGCAACAGGTACCCCTATATCAATCATTTTCCGTCCATTAGCGGACTCTGCCATCAAAAAATAAGCGGTGCCAGGCAGCAACACTCCTACGACCCCTTTTTCCGCCATGGCCTTCATTCCTTTTTCTGATGCTTTTAACAAATGGTCGGCAGAAACTGCACCGACTTCCGCGGCAAGTTCTGCCCCTTCATATGGTTCGATTTCATCGGCGTGAATTTTTGCCACAAGCCCATGGCGTTTTCCTGCCTCCAAGATTTCTCTTGACTGCTCTGGTGTAAAAACACCTTTTTCACAAAATACATCGTTAAATTCCGCAAGGCCAAACTCTGCAACCTTTGGAATCATTTCCTTGATCAATAAATCCACAAATACATCTGGATTTTCTTTATATTCCTTTGGGACTGCATGTGCCCCCATAAATGTTGGAACAACATCGATCACATGTTTTTCGTTAAGTTCTTTTGCCACCTCAAGTTGTTTCAGTTCAGTTTCCCACTCCATACCATAGCCGCTTTTTGCTTCCACCGTTGTAACACCGTGGCGAAGGAATTGATTTAACCGATCATAGCTTTCGGTAAAAAGTTGTTCATGTGTGGCAGCTTGTGTTGCTCTTGTTGTCGAATGAATCCCGCCGCCAGCATTCATAATTTCCATATACGTAGCACCTTGAAGACGCATATTAAACTCATTTTCCCTGCTGCCGGCAAAAACAAGATGCGTGTGAGGATCGACCAGACCTGGTGTCACAAGTTTACCAGTCGCATCAACTAAATCAGCTTCGCCTAATCGAGCAGCATAACGGAGTGCTAACTCCTTATCAGTGCCTATTGCCTGGATGACTCCATCTTCAATCCAAACACTGCCATTTTCGATTATCTTAAGCTCAGACATCGCGCCCTTAATAAGGGGAGCATTGGAGCTCCCCTCTAAAGTAACGAGCTGAGAAGCATTTCTTATAAAAAGAGCCTTCCTCATTCGTTTCAAATCCCCTCATTTTAGTCTTGCTTAAGCATTGGCATTTTAATGCCTTTTTCTTTCGCTGTCTTTATTGCAAGCTCGTAACCAGCATCCGCATGACGGACAACTCCCATACCAGGGTCAGTGGTTAGAACTCTCTGTAGTCGAACTTCCGCTTCTTTCGTACCATCTGCCACTATAACCATCCCTGAGTGTTGAGAGTATCCCATACCTACGCCGCCACCATGATGTAAAGATACCCAGCTTGCGCCGCCGACAGCATTAATCATAGCATTGAGAATAGGCCAATCGGAAACTGCATCACTGCCGTCTTTCATCGCTTCAGTTTCTCGGTTAGGCGAAGCAACTGAACCGGCATCTAGATGGTCACGTCCAATAACGATCGGAGCAGATACTTCACCAGATGCAACTAAATCATTAATAATTTTTCCAAATCGAGCACGGTCGCCGTAACCTAACCAGCAAATACGAGCTGGAAGCCCTTGGAAGGCAATTTTTTCTTGGGCCATACGAACCCATTTACAAAGGTGCTCATCATCTTTGAACGCACGGAGTAACGCTTCGTCAATTTTACGGATATCCTCTGGGTCTCCTGATAATGCTGCCCAGCGAAATGGCCCTTTCCCCTCACAAAATAATGGGCGGATGTATGCAGGAACAAATCCTGGGAAATCAAAGGCATTTTCCACACCTTCGTCTTTAGCCACTTGGCGGATATTATTACCATAGTCAAAAGTAACTGCACCTTTTTGCTGCATCGTTAGCATTGCTTTAACATGTGTGGCCATGCTTTGCTTGGAAAGTTTTACATATAGCACTGGATCTTCTTCTCTTAATTTAGCAGCAGCTTCTAATGTATATCCGATAGGAATATATCCATTTAATGGATCATGCGCAGATGTTTGATCTGTTAAAACATCTGGATTGAACCCTTTCTCAATCATTTCTGGTAAAACTTCAGCCGCATTTCCAAGTAGTCCAATAGATAACGCTTTACCTTCTTTTTTCGCTTCAAACGCTAATTTCAACGCTTCATCAAGGTCTTTTGTTTTAACATCAAGATACCTAGTCTCAATTCGGCGATCAATTCTCCATTCGTCTACTTCAACAGCAATACATACACCATCATTCATAGTTACTGCCAGAGGCTGTGCACCGCCCATGCCCCCAAGTCCTGCCGTTAAAGTGATAGTATGTTTCAACGTTCCACCGAATTCCTGACGAGCAAGTTCAGCGAATGTTTCATATGTTCCCTGAACAATTCCTTGGCTGCCAATATAAATCCAGCTTCCAGCGGTCATTTGGCCGTACATGATTAAACCCTTTTTATCCAGTTCATGAAAGTGATCCCAATTTGCCCAGGCAGGAACAAGGTTTGAGTTAGCTAATAGGACGCGTGGTGCATCTTTATGCGACTTCCAGACGGCTACTGGTTTACCTGATTGAATTAAAAGCGTTTCATCGTCTTCTAGCTCTAAAAGCGTTTTCACAATTGCGTCATAAGATTCCCAGTTACGTGCAGCTTTACCGATCCCGCCGTAAACAACTAAATCTTCTGGTCTTTCTGCAACCTCCGGATTTAAATTGTTCATAAGCATACGTAAGGCCGCTTCCTGAATCCAACCTTTAGCATGAAGCTCTGAACCCTTAAAATTTTCAATTACTCTTTTAGTTGTCGCATTCGTTTCCATTTTACATCCTCCCTGTTATTTATCTGACTTTATTATAAAAATGAAATGTTTTGAAAAATACGACTTAAACATTAGATAATATATAATATTTTTATTTAAAACTAGAGATTATTTAGGTAATCTGTCCAAAAACATATATAATTTTTAGAAAATGTATAATTTATTTAGAAAAAAAAAGGCTCAGTATTTAATCTGAACCTTTTTGCATGCGAAATTCACGCGGTGACATGCCCGTTTGTTCTTTAAACATCCGGCTAAAATAGTTGGTATTGTGAAAACCTGCTAGATTGGAGACCTCTTTTACCGACTTATTACTTTCTGTCAATAGCCGCTTCGCTTCTTTTATTCTAATTCCTGAAAGAACATCTGTAAAATTTGACCCTGTTTTGCTTGCCAGAAGATGGCTGAAATAAGACGGATTCCGATCCACAAATCGGGCAACATCTTCCAGTCTTAATTGACTGTTTGAAAAATTTTCCTCCATAAAGGAAATTCCTCTCTCTACTGGATCTTGCTTAAAATTTCGAATACTGGATTCAACGCCTATAAAAATTCTTTGAATAAACAAAATTAGATTTTGTACCGTTCGATAAAGAACTGTGTCGTATAAGATGGAATGGAAAATATGTCGATATTCTTTTTCGAAGCTTTGTTCATCATCCAAATGATACGTTTTCATATATCTTCTAATTTGAGCGAGAATACTTGTCAATCTGATCCGTACGAGACCTGGGTCTGGGAATGGGCCCTGCCACTGCAAAAATTCCTGATACAGCCATTTCTTTATTTTTTCCAGATCCTTACTTTTCAGCATCTCAACCCATTCTCGCTGCTCAGGAGGAGTTAAAAATGGATCGATATGAATCCAATCCGGTAAGAACTCAAATTCCATTACTTGCCTATAACCTTTATAATAGGTGAACTCAAGCATTTTTCTTACTTGTACGTATTTTTGATTTATGGTTATGGATGGTGATTCTCCTAAATGGACACAAATCGCCAGGGGTTCAGAGAATTCCTCATCCCAACGTCTCATCACCTTTTGGCATTGTTCGTTAATGGAGCTGCAAGTTTCCTTAAATAATAAAATCACCATATCACTTAAAGGAAACGTTCCAAGCAAATCATTAAATGGATATTCCGTTAAATAGGAATAAAGTGTGCCTATATTTTCTCCATTTTCTGTTCTTAGGGCAGCGATATGGCAGTTCTCCGATCCAGATGCCTGTGGTACAAATAAGGATTCATATGATAACTCATTATAAATATTCGAATGGAGGTGTGAACCTTGAGGACGCAGCTTTACCGTTTGCTTCTTAGACGCCTTCTGAAAAACGGAATTCACCTTGGTGGTCGAAAAAGGTTTAATCAACAAATCTAATGCTTGCAAATCAATTGCCAACCGTGCTTTTTCAAACGTTGCTTCAGCACTGGTTAAAATTAATATAGGCTCATAGATTTGAACCAACCCCTTGAATGTCGACCACTCTTCCCTGCTGATCATATCCAGTTCTATTAACACTACATCCGGAGTCTCCCTCTCAAATAAAACAACAAACTCCTGATAATTCGCCGCCAGAAAAATACTCGATACCGCAATCGACGACGACTTTAACAACCACTTTAACCCCTCACGCTCATTCAAATCCCGATCCGCAATCAGCCATTTCCCTTCCATCTTGTCCGCTCCTCATTCCAATCAATACCTACCATTATAATAATTCACCCCCAATCAATAGTAAAACGATTTTAATGGTGTCAATTTAATGGTGTCAGGCACCACAAAAAGACAAATGGACGTTTTTGTCCATCCCAGGTGGACATTATCGATTAAATGGTGATTGCAGCCTTTTTTCGATTTCGAATTTACACGAATCCCCAAAAGCAAATTTGGTTTTTCATCATACTATAGTTTATCGACATGTTTTGTGGGAGGCGAAATATGGATAATTGTTTACTTTTCACCTGTCATACCTTTCAAGAAAGAAGTTTGTGCCTTCATCCGAATCTGGCAAGTAGATTAGGCATTCATCAATCAAGGGAAATACAAATTTGTTTTGGAAACAGGAGAGTTCAGGCTGTGGTCGATTTCAATGGGGAAATGAATGAAAATGAAGCAAACCTGTCCTCTGATATTATGAATTCCTTAAATATCCCTGTTCAATGCCACTTTGAGATTAAAATCTACGAAAATGAATTTCATATTGGCCCTTATATAGGTTTACTAGCTGGTTATTCAAATAACTCAGTAAAAAAAAAGCTGGATGACCTTTATGATTATATGATTCAATATCGTAACATCAACGGAATGATCATTGCCTTTTCACTTGAAAATATTGACAAAACCAATCAAATAGTTGAAGGCTATGTATTTAATCCATCGAAAAAACAATGGGAAAAAGGGAAATTCCCCTATCCCTCGTCTATTTTTATCATGACAAGCTCCGTTAGCTCCAATTGGATTAAACATTTTAAATCAATTTCTGGAGACACTGTATTCAATGATTATTTTTTTAATAAATGGGAAATTAATAATTTATTCTCTTCATCTATTGAAGTAAAAGATTACCTTCCCGAAGCCATTTTATATAAATCTCAAAAAGAATTGTATAAATTCCTTATAAAACATCCATATACTATTGTGAAATCTAAAAGTCCTTACGGAGAACCTATTTTATACAATCTTTCAAGAGACAGGAAATATATCAGCTTATCATCCCTCTCAAGAGGATTGATCAAAAGTGTTCATTTAGGGAATAAGGACCAAGCCTATTCATTATTTGATAAATACTTTAAAAAGGGTGAAATGATTGTACAGGAATCATTAGACCCTAAACTTTATAGAAAAATTGACTTCCGACTCATTATGACAAGAAATGAGAATGACTTATGGGAGAATATGGGGATGTTTGCTAGGCAAAAAGTTACAAATATCAAAACAAAAAATATTTATCCGCTAATAAAATTAGAAAAGCAACATTTAATAGATTACTTTCAATTCAGTGAATTAACTTCTAATATACTTATGAAAGAAGTGATCTATATCGCATGCGATGCAATAAAAATACTCGAACAGCAAGGTATACACATTGCAGACGTGACATTTGATATGACGATAGATGAAAAAGGAAGAATACGAATATTAGATATCGAACAATGCAACCCATCACACGAAATCGCACTCATCGCCGGCCATCCAGACCTCTACTTTGAAATCCTACACACAAACATGCTCTACGCCAAAAAACTAGCAGGTTTCCCCATAAATAATTAATGTCAGCCACCAGATATAGGAAGCCACTGTCCACCTCAGGTGGACAAACTCCCTATATTGTCTTTTTGTGGTGCCTGACACCATTTTTTAGGATCAGTTCCTTTTCGATGTAGCTCGCTCGTATGCCGAATTGTGGTTTTGGGTATTCTATTTTTTCTCCGAGTAAAATTTTGATGGCGAGGTATGGGATGTTGATGCCGGATAGGCAGCTGATGTGCATTCCACCGCTCATTCTGGGGTTGATTTCAAGTAATTTTGGTATATTGTTTTTATATTTCACTTGGATATTAAAGACGTAGGGAAGTTTATATTGTTGGTAGAATTGCTGTGCTATTTGAATTAGTTCATGGCTTTCGACCAATTCTCTTACTCTTCCTTCCCCTTTCATTCGCGGGATTGCTGCAAATAATTGTTCTGAAGATGCTAGGCAATCGATGCTATATTCAACTCCATCTAAATATTCCATCACCATTAAATCAGGAAAATATTCTTGCTGACTTAATATCTCGCAGGCATTTCGATAGGAAATTCTATACCCGCTGCTCCAATTAAAGAGCTGATCAATCGTTTCGATTTCATCTTTTATTACACGAAATCCTTTTGCCCCTTCACCAATTACCGGTTTAAAGCAAACCATGTGCCCCTGCTCCCGAAGCATCAGATAGGATTTCTTAAATTCTTCAAGATTATTAACAACATAATATTCAGGAATGGTAAAATTTTTTGTACCATTTAAACAATTATTAGAAAACATCCGATAGGCAGCAGATTTGTTTTCTAATGTCTCCATAAGGTGAACATCATTAGATACAAGCACTTTTACCCCAATCGCTTCAAAATCATCTAAGTGTTTAGCAATCAAAACATTTTCTTTATGGGGTACAAATATATGAATCCCATGGACTTTGCAAAACTCTAAACAATAAGCAATATATTCCGTGCCTGATATATCAGGCTCAACATACGAAAAGTCGCAATATTGTAGGTATAGAGCATCTTTATTCGGATGCGTCCCATATATTTTAACTTTTCGTCGATCAGGATTTTCCCGGATCATTTCAATAAAATGCAATACGGTAGTAAACCATCTATTAAACCAAATCTTCATTCTAAATCCTCTCTTTTGTTCTTTTGACTTTTTCCATTATGTACCGATTCTTTAAAATTTATAATCATTTCTTTCCATTTGCTTTTAAAAGTTCATTCCTTTCTCTAATTCTCTTGCTATTTTTAATCCCAAAAAAACGTTCCTGTCTAGAGGAACGTTTTTCATTTTATATGATTAAGCCAAAATTTTACTGGAATTATACCGATAAGCAAATTCCATAATTGAGTTGATATCCAGATTTAAGCGGTCGGTTTCCACTCGATCAACTTTTTTTACAACTTGTCGTTCAAAAAAGTTCATCCTTGAAACGAGTAATTCTCCGCCAAAGAGACCCATGGCTACTGAGTTTTTTCGCAAATCTTGCGGGAAGGCATGATTAAATTGCTCAATGGCCATCTGTCCCTCCCTCATGCAGCAGAGAAACAGTCCTAGATCTTTCTCTAAAAGTTCATCATGATATTTACTAATAAAATGTTTGATTCTTCTTTGAATTGAACCTGCGTGGATCGAACCGCCAATAATAACGCCATCGAAATCCTGCATATCTAAGTAAACTTTGTCTCGTTTCAAGTCAGCAGTCAAAACCTCACCTTCGAGATTCTCACTTAAAATGCCAACGGCTTTTTCTGTAGTACCATGGAATGAGCAATAAACTATTAATGTTTTCATTTCCTGCTCCTCCTTGCTTTTGGAATGGGCATTTTCATGCATTATTACAATAAACTTAATAAATCCTAACTTTATTATATCTGCTATATCCTTTGCTCAACGCGATTCAATTGGCAATATTTTGACAATTATTCAAATGAGGCAATAAAGAAACAGGATTCCCCCCAAATCCTCATTATTAGAGCCGAAATACCTTATAAACACTTGCTTTTCATTGACGTGCAGAGACACATAACCATCTAAAAACAAAAAAGCACTCAGGCATTTCATACCCAAGTGCTAAAATTTATTTTATATCATATCCCTGATCGTCAATGGTTTCTTTAATTTTGCTTAAAGATACGAAACTTGGATCAAATTCGACATCTACTTGACCATTCTGCAGATTGACTGCCACTTTTTTAACTCCATTAAGTTGACTGACACTTCCTTCGACTGCTTTCACACAATGGGAGCAAGACATACCACCTACATTTAATGTCACGTTTTCCATCATGATCATACCTCCATTATTTTTTCATCAATTTTTGAATGGTTACTAAAACCTCATCTAACACATCCAAATCCCCTTCTTGAATTCTTTCAAGCACACAGCTTTTCAAATGTCCTTCAAGTAAAATCTTAGCTACACTGTTTAAAGCAGATTGGGTAGCTGAAATTTGGTTAATCACATCATCACAGTACGTATCCTTTTCAATTAACCCTTTAATCCCGCGAATCTGACCTTCAATTCGATTTAATCTCGTGATAAGGTTATTTTTCACTTTATCAGAATGATGGCTCTTCCGATCGCTGTTCTGATGTGAACAGCCAAGTTCATCATGCAACTCTTCTTCTTGTTCCCATTCATGAGACATTAACACGCCCCCTTTTTTCCAATTATATCATACCCCCGTACCGTAAAGCGATGCACAGAGATTGTCTATTTTTTATCACTGTCGTAATTTTTAACATTTTGAACATTGAATAATCGCACTTTGTAACTCTTGAATATGGGTGCCTGACACCATTCAGTTTTATTGACAGCCCACTATGATCATGTGATACTTGAACTACTATTCATCTTTTTTTCTTTTAATATATGAAAACCACATTATTAAGGAGATATCAATGAAATCACGATCTATTGTTAATTTCCTCACTATTATTGTTCTCTACAGTGCCTTAACATTTTACATTGGTTGGAATACTTGGATTTGGTTTCATACTTTATGGGGGTTTCAGGATCAATGGATTTTCGGCGCCATTGTGGGAGTAATTGCTTATTCTTATATAATTGGGCACTTTTTGAAGCACTGGTCCATCTTTAAATTAATTGGTTCCTTCTGGTTTGGCGTGATGCAATATGCAATACTTTTGCTTCCTGTTGCCAATTTTCTTGGTTTGCTTTGCATTTTTATGGGTCTCCCCTCCGCATTCGTCATAGATTGGAGTGGAGGAATCGTCTTTACTGCTCTAATACTATTGTTTATATATGGTATTTATAATGCATATAGCCCCGTTGTACGAAAGTATTCCATTCAAATTCCAAAACATGCTGCCAAACTTCCATCACTTAGAATTGCCATGGCATCAGATATGCACTTTGGGAGACTTTCAGGGATCTCACATGTAAAAAGACTTGTCCGTGAAATAAATATCATTAAACCAGACTTGATCCTATTTCCTGGCGATATTGTTGATGATGATCCTAAACCATTTATTCAAAAAAACATGGGAGAAATCATGAAGCAACTTAAGGCACCACTAGGCATATATGGTGTATTGGGAAACCATGAGTATTATGGCGGAGATATTCCTGGGTTTCTAAAGGAAATGGCGCGTATCGATATCAACATAATGCTCGATCAAATCATTAAAATTGAAAATAGCTTTTATCTTGTCGGGCGCAAAGATAAAACCGATATTCAAAGAATGCCTATACAGGAATTATTAAAAGAGGCAGATGTGAATCTTCCCATCATTATGATGGATCATCAGCCTGCGGAGCTAACATTGGCAGAAAGAAGCGGTGTTGATCTGCTGCTTTCAGGACATACGCATCGAGGCCAAATGGCGCCTAACCATTTAATCACAAAAAGAATGTTTGAACTTGATTGGGGATATCTCAAAAAGAATCAGCTTCATGCTATTGTTTCTTCAGGGTTTGGTTTTTGGGGACCACCACTGAGAATCGGCAGTCGGTCAGAAGTGATTCAAATTGACATAACATTTCGTGAAAAGTCATAAAGATTTAACATCAAATAGCTCGCAAATTTCCGTATATCCGGATATAATATGTTCATACATTTTTTAATAAAGGTGTTGATTCATTTGGCAAAGCAATCTGAATCTAAAAAAATCGCAGTAAACTCAACCATATCTTTAAAAGGCATAGTAAAAGCTATTTTTAACGATACCGTTCATGTACAAATTGGCGGTAAAATTATTACCATTCCAACCTCGGAATTCTTGTTGGAAAAACCTGTTCAATCATAATAAATTGATATTCAAACAGCCCGGTACCTCACTGATGTATCGGGCTGTTATTTCATTATTTCAAATTCGATAAGATGGAACATTGAATATCCCGTATGGCATCCCCCTGCTTATGACACCAACAACATGCTGGCTTCGATCAATAACAGGCAGTTTTTTAAAATGATGCTTTGATAAAAGAATAACAACCTTTTTCATATCGTCTTCCGGATGGACGGTGACAATACGATCTGTTCTGGCAATTTTCATAATAGATTGATTCGCCACTTCAATTAACCGATGCTCCAAGTCTTCTTCCTCTAAAAGCATCGCAAAAGAAAAATAATCTACTATTTGCCGATCCTTTGGTCTTATCATTCTTAAAATATCGCCATCCGTAACAATGCCACGGAGTTTGCCATCATCGTCAACAATTGGAACACCGCCAATTCTTTTCTCTACAAGTAACTTCATGACGTCTTTTATGGTATCTGTTGGTTTTGAAGAAATGACATCGGTAATCATAAAATCTTTCACTGCCATCATTTTCACCACTCTCATTTACTAAAAGGTTCTACCATTCCCTCTTGAAGGAAGTAATCTATTTCGATAAAACATCTGTTCTAAATATATCCATCCTAGAATATATTTAGACTCAACTTAAATGTTAGTAATATTTTTGGTTTTCAATTCGATTATAACTTGCGGCGGAAAAACCATACGGCAAATAACCTTTGCGATCTCTTGATAATTAGCTGGAATTCCACTTTGACATTCTTTTTCCTGAACATTTTCAACCAATACGATCAACGACCATGTGACAGTCTCCAAATCCAAATCTCTCCAGGTTAAACCGTGATCAAATGCCTTAATTAAACCTGCTAAAATTTTAGCGTGAATTTTTCTTTTCGCTGTACGAAAAACCTCAGCAAGCTCTGAATCCTTCATTATTAATTCTGTCAGGACTCGATGTATCCCCAACTGGTTCAGCCGCTCAAAATGCTTTTCCAACATTGTTGTTAGCAACAATTCAGGATCATGGGCTAACCAGCTTGGCTCCGGCGGCAGCAATTTGTCCAATTGATCCTCCAAAAGAGCTAGTAAAAGCTGCCGTTTATCTGAAAAATAGCGATAAAAGGTCCCCACTGCCACTCCTGCATGTGAAGCAATTTCCTTAGCTGTTGTCTGTTCGTATCCTTTTAAGATAAATAATGTTCGTCCACTATTAAGCAGTGCATTTCTTTTTTGTTGGGCCCGTTCTTGTTTAGGGACAAATGGAAATGAACCAACAAGAAGGTCAGCTTGATCTGACATATTACCACCTCCTTCCTATCATAACACAAGCACCAAACATGAATCATTATTCACCTTTTATATTGACAAGTTGTCATTAGCATGTAATACTTGAACTATAGTTCATGTTTTATTTTTTTATTTGGAACCACACCGATTATTCAATTTATTTATCGATCTCTTCTAAAACATGAAGGAATTTCCTCGATGCCTTCGAATTATATATGATACAAAACTATTCTTATTTTTCTTTCATTCGATATCTTTGAAAGGTGTTGATTTATGTGGCCAACGAAAAAGAATCCAAGAAAATCTCTGTTAATTCTACAATCTCCTTAAAAGGAATCGTCAAAGCCATTTTCAACGATACCGTTCACGTTCAAATCGGAGGAAAAATCATTCCCATTCCTGCATCTGATTTTATCCTTGATAAACCTAGTAGTAATCATTGAAACTAAAAAAGCGATGTCACCCTTGTAAAGTGGACATCGCTTTTTTATGGTTTTTTTAAGTTAATTGATTTCTGCTCGAATCAACTAGGTGAGCAAAGTTTTTTATTTATGGAGGTTGACCATCTGTTTATAACAATCGCAGCTCATAACATGGTCATTTACCATTCCCACTGCCTGCATAAAAGAATAACAGATCGTCGATCCGACAAATTTAAAGCCTCGCTTTTTTAGTTCTTTACTTAGAAGATCACTAAGCTCTGTCTTTGATGGAACTTCCGATAAGTCTTTGAAGTGATTTTGGATTGTCTTTCCTTCGACAAATGACCAAATATAATCACTAAAAGAACCAAATTCATCAACAATTTTAAGAAATGCGTGGGCATTCGTAATCACCGCATTTATTTTCAGCTTGTTCCTGACGATGCCTTCATTTTGCAGCAATTCCTCCACTTTCTTTTGATCATAATTCACGATTTTTTCGGGATTAAAATGATCAAAAGCTTCTCGGTAATTCTCCCGTTTCTTTAGAATGGTATACCAGCTTAGTCCTGCCTGTGCCCCTTCCAAATTTAAATATTCAAACAACAGCCGATCTTCATAAATCGGCACTCCCCATTCATGGTCGTGATAGGCAAGATATAATGGGTCCTGATTGACCCAGCCGCATCTATTCATTTCCTTCACCTACATTCATTTTATTCTATTATCGACGATCCCACAGTTGTGTTCCAGTTTTTTGAATTATTTTTAAAAATATTAATTGTCTAAAAAGTGTAAAATCTCCTTCTATTTTTGACAAATTTGTGATAAGGTATTTTTGAATAAAGTTTTTCCTGCAACATATTTTCCAAATGAAGGATTTCCTTCATTCTTGAAAGGGTGACGGAATGGAACAAACTCCTTTTAAGCAATTGGTTAAAGAGAAATTCCCCGATCTATCAGCAGGTCAAAAAAAAGTAGCTAAATACTTAATGGAAAACCTTAACCAAGCTGCCTTTAAAACGGCATTTCAAATAGGTAGACAAGCAGCTGTTAGTGAAACCACAGTCATTCGCCTTTCGTATTCCTTGGGGTTTGAAAGCTTCAGTGAAATGCAAAACATCATTCAGGAAGAGTTATTACTCAAAAACCAAGCAGACCAAAGCAATTTCACTATGATGCCGACCCGTTCTAGTGATCCATTCAAGAAATTGATTTTAAATGAGATTCATATTTTAAAACAATTATTAAATCGGACTAATATTGATGAAATATGGAAAGCTGTTGATACGCTTATAAAAGCAGATCAAGTTCTAATCGCAGGTCATATGCTATCACATGCAGCTGCTTATTGGTTTTCCTATATGCTTGGCACCATAAGAGATCATGTAACATTATGCGCGCCAACAGATGACATATTCGAAAAAGTTGCAAACCTTACCAATAATTCAGTTATTGTTGTTTTCTCTTTTCCAAGATACTCTAACTGCACGATTAAATTGGCTGAGTATGCCGCGGAAAATGGCTTTTGCTTAATCGCCATTACTGATCGACTTCTATCACCTGTAGGCAGATTTGCAGATATCATCCTAACAACAGAAGAAAGCGTAGAAACAGGAAGCAATTCGATCGCTTCAATTATAACCTTGGTTGACCTAATCATCGAGGGAATCTACGAAAAAGATCAGGAACGGATTCAAACACATCAACAAAAATTAGAAAAGATGTATTCCAGCTTCAACGTATTTACTGAATAACTATTTTTATACATCAAGAGGTGGAACATAATGAACCAGCTACAATATATTGAGCAAAACAAAGAGTCTATTTTTCAAACTTACCATACTCTTCATGATCTAGCAGAACCAAGCTGGCACGAGCAAAAAACTTCTTTGTATTTAAAAGAAAAGTTGAAAAATGCCGGAATCCATATAAAAAGTTTTCCTAATCATTATGGCTTCATAGCTGAAATTCCGGGACAATCCGACCAGGTTATCGCTTTAAGAGCTGATATGGATGCACTTGTTCAGGAAGTGGATGGAGTTGTAAAAGCCAATCATTCTTGTGGACATGATGCCCACAGTACAATGGTGTTATATACTGCATTAGCCTTTAAAGCAAGCGGTATTATACCAAAATACACCCTTCGTTTTATATTCCAGCCTGCCGAGGAAATGGGAGAAGGCGCGCTAAAGATGATGGATGAAGGTGCATTGAAAAATGTCAATTATTTATTCGGTGTCCATGTACGTCCCCATTTTGAAGTCCCATACATGAAGGCTGCCCCAATCATCATTCACGGATCAGCAGGAACTATTAAAGGGACTATTAAAGGGAAACAGGCTCATGCAGCCCGGCCACAAGACGGCATCAATGTCATTGAAGCAGCGGCTTTAATCGTTCAAAAATTAAAACAGATTAAATTAGAAACAGCTGTCCCCTATTCAATCAAAATGACTCAGCTCGAAACCGAAAATTCTGTTTCGAATGTTATACCAGAAACAGCGCATTTTTCGATTGATGCAAGGGCACAAACGAATGATTTAATGGATGAGCTAAAAAAACGTGCCCATCAAATCGTAGAAGATGTCATTCATGAAACAGCTGCTTCCATCTCATACGAAGTGGAAGAGTTTGTTCCAGCTGCCACTCGGCACGAAAACGCAGTTATTATTGTTGAAAACGCTATCACAGATATACTTGGTTCTGAAAATGTTATCCCTTGCTGCATATCTCAAGGAGGTGAGGATTTTCACTTTTATACAGCGAAGAACCCACAATTATCAGCTACCATGTTAGGATTAGGCTGCGGTCTGGCACCAGGTCTCCATCATCCTCAGATGAATTTTAATATCGAAGCACTCCATTATGGAGCTAAAATTTTAACAAAAACACTATTATTAGCTTTAGAAAAATAAAAAAGAGGTGTTATATGGAAAATACTGTACGCAAATCTGAAACAACTGTTCCATCTTCTTCTCCACAAAAAGAGCACTTAGAGCGTAAGCTGAAAACAAGACATTTAACGATGATCGCAATTGGCGGTACGATTGGAACTGGATTGTTTTTAGCTAGCGGTACTACCATCCATGATGCCGGGCCTGGGGGTGCTTTGGCTGCCTATTTAATCGCAGGGATCATGGTCTATTTCCTAATGACCAGTTTGGCAGAAATGGCTGCATTTATCCCCATTTCCGGATCCTTCAGTACTTATACATCAAGATTTGTCGACCCAGCACTAGGATTCGCAGTAGGATGGAACTATTGGTATAACAATGCCATTATCCTTGCCTTGGAATTGTCTGCCTCATCCTTAATTATGAAATACTGGCTCCCTCATGTACCTGGAATTGTTTGGAGCGCTAGTTTTCTAGCTATTATTTTTCTACTTAATATATTGTCAGTTAAAGGCTATGGTGAAGCGGAGTTCTGGTTCTCTATTATCAAAGTTGTCACTATCATTGTTTTCATTGCCATTGGTTTACTGATGATTTTTGGAATTATGAGTGGTCATAGCGGTGGATTTGCTTTATTGACACAAGGAGAAGCGCCATTTAAAGGCGGCATTTTATCGATATTTAGTGTATTTATGGTTGTCGGATTTGCCTTCCAAGGGACAGAAATGGTCGGTGTTGCTGCCGGTGAAAGTGAAAATCCGGAGAAGGATATGCCGCGTTCGATCCGACAAATCTTTTGGCGGATTCTATTATTCTACGTTTTGGCCATTTTTGTTATCGGCTGTCTAATTAGCTATAAAGATCCAAACCTATTAAGTTCAGATATAACGAATATTGCTGTAAGTCCATTTACACTTGTTTTCAAACATGCTGGTTTTGCATTTGCTGCTGCTGCTATGAATGCTGTTATTTTGACATCCGTTCTATCTGCTGGTAACTCCGCGCTATACGTAGGCTCTCGTGTACTCTGGACTTTAGCGGAAGAGCGCAAAGCGCCTGCGTTTTTGAAAAAAATTAGCAAGGGCGGCGTTCCGGCTCCAGCCATTATCGCAACAACGCTAGTTGGAATGCTTTGCTTCCTTACATCCATGTTCGGAGATGGAACTGTTTATAATTGGCTATTAAATGCTGCTGGTTTAGCAGGTTACCTATCCTGGTTAAGTATTTCAATTACTCACCTACGCTTTAGAAAAGCCTACAAGGCACAAGGAAAAAATATGAACGACCTGCCATATGTGGCAAAATGGTTCCCATTGGGACCAATCCTGGCGACCGTACTTTGCTTAATTGCTATGCTTGGTACAAATTATCAGGCATTCATTGGCAATAAAATTGATTGGTATGGAATCGCCGTATCCTATATCGGACTTCCCCTCTTTATATTAGGGTACTTCGGATTTAAAATTGTAAAGAAATCAAAATTAGTGCCATTAGAAGAATGTGATTTCAGCAGGGAATAAAATTTTACTAAGGGGAATTGAGAATGACAAATGGACAAGATATTCAGATTCGTTCCCTTCATCAGATTGAAGAGCTGGAAGAAGCAAGAAAGCTGGAAAGTAAAATTTGGGGACAAGCAGACTCCATCCCTACACACCAAACGATTACCGCCGTCAAAAACGGCGGTTTGGTTTTAGGTGCTTTTGACGGCGAGAGATTGGTTGCATTCCAATACAGCTTTCCCGGTTTTAACGGAAAATCGGTATATCTTTGCTCACATATTTTAGCCACTGATGTTGAGTACCGGAACAAAGGGATTGGCGAGATGTTAAAGCTGGCGCAGCGCGATGCGGCAATAGAATTAGGCTACTCACTTATTACCTGGACATATGACCCGTTGGAAAGTGTTAACGGTTATTTAAATATTGCCAAATTAGGCGGAATTAGTTCGACGTATATAGAAAATTGCTATGGTGAAATGGAGGATTTGCTGAATGACGGCATTCCTTCCGATCGATTCTTAGTAGAATGGCATATTGCAGGAAATTCAAAGCAAAATAGTTCAGAAGAATTTGAGCTGGAAGATTTAATCAAGAATTCCCTTACTCCATGGGAATTACATAAAGACGGCTATCCGATCCCTGCTTCTCCCCTTCCCCTATCTAATGATGAAGGAGTTGCCTTTGTAGCGATTCCAAAGCAATATCAATTCATCAAAGATACGAATATTGAAGCTGCAATGAGTTGGAGATTGAATACTAGAACAGTTTTTTCACAAGCTTTCAAGCAAGGATGGCAAGTTAACGGATTTGCAAAAAATTCTCAGTATGACATCCCAGTCAACTTTTATATTCTAAGGAAAGACAACAGTGATAAGGAGATGTAGAAATGAAAATAGCTCAAGTAACATTAAGGCATATGAAAATGGATTTGTTATATCCGTTTACAACCAGTTTTGGAACTGAGTATGATCGGGATTTTATTCTGGTCGAAGCCAAAAGTGAGGATGGGTTAACCGGCTGGGCGGAAAGTGTAGCCATGCCAACACCTTATTATAATGAAGAAACGGTTAAAACCAACTGGCATATTTTAGAGGACTTTTTACTTCCGTTATTATTAAATAAAGATTTTAACCATCCTGATGAGTTGACGGAAAATTTATTCTCCCACATTCGAAGCAATTATATGGCAAAGGCTTGTCTGGAAATGGCAGCGTGGGATCTATACGCTAAACAGCAGAATGCTCCCCTAGCTAGACTACTAGGCGGAACGAAAGATAAAATAGACGTTGGCGTCAGCATCGGAATCAAGGATTCGATCGATGAGACATTAGAAGTCATTGAAAAGCGTCGTTCAGAGGGCTATAAGCGCTTTAAGCTTAAAATAAAACCGGGCTGGGATGTTGAATTAATCGACAAGGTTCGAAAGGTATTCCCTGATATTCCGCTAATGGCTGATGCGAACTCTGCCTACACTCTAGCGGATATTGAGCTATTGGCTGCACTTGATGATTACAATCTGATGATGATTGAGCAGCCCTTGGCCCATAATGATATTATTGACCATGCTGATTTACAGGCACGGCTAAAAACACCAGTTTGTCTAGATGAAAGTATTCACTCATTAGAGGATGCAAGGAAGGCACTTAAACTGGAAAGCTGTAAAATTATTAATATTAAAGTAGGCCGTGTTGGCGGACTTACACAAGCAAAAAGAATCCATGATTTCTGTTTGGAGAGGAACGTACCGCTGTGGTGCGGCGGCATGCTTGAGTCTGGAATTGGAAGGGCTCACAATATTGCTTTGACAACATTGCCTGGTTTTAGATTACCTGGTGATACAGCCGGCTCCTCTTTATATTTTGCCGAGGATATCATTCATCCGGAAGTAACGGTAGCAGATGGCATGATTACCGTACCAACCTCCCCAGGAATCGGTTATGAAGCCGATTTAGAAAAGATCGCTAAGTATACTTTATTTAGTAAAACATATCGAAAGTGTTAAAGACAGCGTGTGGAATTGATTCCACACGCTGTTTTTAAATTTTATGGGAGCTAGCATTATTGATTTTTAATGAAAGCTAAGTAAAAAAACATTGTTGATATATACACTGTTGATTGGAGCGGAAGGCAGGAAGACTCCAAGAAAAAGCTAACGCCTTTCCTTGGTGCGTGGGCGTATTCAAGAATGTCCTTCAATGTTCTTCGGGAGTACCGGGCTGGTAAGCCCGCGAACCGCCCGTGCCTTGAGCGGAAATTAACTGCCAAATTTAAAAGGGCCTTAATGAAAAAAACCGTTCAGGCCATTACAGCTTGAACGGTAATTAAATTAGAATTCACCTTTTGAAAATACTTCTGTTAATACAGGAACAATTTGTTTCTTACGTGATACAACGCCTTTAAGTACTGCTTCATGATGCGCAAGTGTAACATTGTAAGCTTTCTCCACAGCTTTTGCTTTGTTACCTAGAGCTAAAGCAACAGAGTCATTATTTAAAATATCGGTAACAACTAACAAGAATAGGTCAAGGTTTTCACTATTGATTCGTTCCGTAATAGCTGCTTCTACCTCAGCTTTACGTGAAAGAACATCATTTGTATCCACTGCATTTACTTGAGCAATCTCTACTTTGCTTGAGCCCATTTCGAACTGTTTAGCGTCAAGACTTAAAAGCTGCGGTACAGTTTTGTCGCTTAAATCAGCGCCTGCTTTTAGCATATCAAGACCATATTTTTCTGCATCCACTCCGGCAATTTCAGCAAGCTCTCGGGCAGCTGCCACATCTTCTGCAGTGCAAGTCGGAGATTTGAATAACAATGAATCGGAAATAATCGCTGAAAGCATTAAACCAGCTATTTGCGGTTTAATTTCTTTGCCGTTTTCTTTATACATTTTATTTAAAATAGTAGCCGTACAGCCAACAGGCTCGCAGCGGTAATATAAAGGATCTTTCGTTTCAAAATTCGCAATTCGGTGGTGGTCGATAACTTCTAGAATTTGCACATCAGCAATATCATTGGCACTTTGTTGGCGCTCATTGTGATCCACTAAAATAACTGAATTCACTTCATTTGCCACTGTTTCAACCAAACGAGGTGCTTCAGCATTGAATTTAGTTAACGCAAATTGTGTTTCATTGTTAATTTCGCCAAGTCGGACCGGCTCAACATCCAATCCTAGCTGCTTCTTCAAATCTGCATATGCAATTGCAGAGCAAATGGAATCCGTGTCAGGATTCTTGTGACCAAAAATAAATACTTTTTCCATTATGAATTCTCCTAATCGTAAATTATGTAAGGACGGGCCAGAATGATAGTCCCTAACGGAAATTATATATTAAACTGTATAAGGTTTCAAAATAAAAACCTATATTTTAATATTTTATACCATCATAACTGGCCGATAAAAATACTTTACATCAGGATGATTCAGTTAAAAATTGTTTCAAATCTTTTTCACTTAAAGGTTTGCTAAATAAATAGCCCTGCGCTTCAGTACAGTTATTTAGTTTTAGGAATTCCAACTGTTCAGCTGTTTCAACCCCTTCTGCAATAACACCCACACCAAGGTTTTGAGCCATCAGGATAATAGTCATGGCAATATTTTTATCATAATTGCTCTTCGATATATCTCGTATAAATGATTGATCAATTTTCAGATAATCAATCGGGAATTTTTTCAAATAACTTAATGAACTATATCCGGTGCCAAAATCGTCAATGGAAATTTTGACTCCCAGTTTCTTCAAATCATGTAAAATGGTCGATGCCGATTCCACATCCATTGTCATACTCTCAGTAATTTCGATTGTTATTCTATTTGGGTCTACACCGGATTCTTCTAATATTTGATTGACGATATTAATAAGATTAGGCTGATAAAACTGGCGGAATGAGATATTGATTGAAATCATCGATAATAACAAACCATCTGACTGCATTTGCTTTAATTGACGGATCGCTGTTTGTAAAACCCACTCTCCAATTGATACAATCATACCAGTTTCTTCTGCAATTGGGATAAATCGATTAGGCGGAACATAGCCAAGTCTTGGGTGTGCCCATCTGATCAATGCTTCTACTCCTGCCACTTTATTCGTTGAAAGGTTAATAATCGGTTGATAGTGAAGAGTAAATTCATTCTTGTCTAATGCTTTTCTAAGTTCATTTTCAAGTTCAAGACGGTCATACGTCTTTTTATCCATCTCTGCCTGATAAAATTGATAACTGTTTCTGCCTTCTTTCTTTGCCTGGTACATAGCGGCATCCGCTTTTCTTAGAAGCTCGTCCGCATTAGATCCATCCAAGGGATAAAGGCTGATCCCAATACTAGGAGTAATATATACCTCATGTCCATTAATGCAATAAGGTTTTGACAGCTCTTCCAAAATTCTTTTGGCTATAATGCCAGCTTCCATTTGGTTAATATCGTGTACTAATATTGTAAATTCATCTCCGCCCTGCCTGGACGCAAGATCTTGATCTCTAACGCAGCTCGTAATCCTTTGAGCGACATCTTTAAGTAGAAAATCCCCCACACTGTGTCCGAGAGAATCATTAATTAATTTAAATCGGTCCAAATCTAGAAACATTAAGCCTAACATTTCATTTTTACCATTTTTTTTATTTTTGATGGCTTCATTCACTTTATTATTAAAAAATCTTCTGTTAGGTAATTTCGTTAATTCATCATGGAAGGCCAAAAAATTAATTTTTTCTTCACTTCGGTAATGTTGAATGACTAAACTGGTTAAGTGAGTTGCCTTTTCAATTAACTGTATATGCTCATCCGCAGGAACACACGGTTTATCATGATAGATAGCAAAAACTCCTAGTACTCCATTTTGATTATCACATACAGGAGAGGACCAACACGATCTTAATCCATTTTCCAAAGCTATATCCCTGTAATGATCCCATAATGGATCATTCTTAATATCTGATACAAACGTGGGCCTTTTAAAGTATGCGGCAGATCCGCAGGAACCTTCCATGGGGCCAATTGGAACTCCATTTAGCATGTCTGTATATGGCTGAGGTAAATTCGGAGCTGAACCTAAATACAGCTTCTTATCATTTTCAACAAGGATTGCACATTTTCCCCCGTCTGACACTTCCTCAACCAACTGGATAATACTTTCAAAAATTCTTGAAATAGGATAGCCTTTTGCAATCATTTCAAGCACTGCGTTTTGTCCGCTTAGCAGCTTTTCAATATTATTCTTTTCTGTTATATCTCTGGCAGTACCTACAATACCAGTAATTTTATTATCAATATAAATCGGAGCTGCCGTAATATATAAATCTATCATATGACCATTTTTATGCTTAATGGACGCATTAAATTTACTGCTATTTCCTTGTAAAATATCATCAAAGATTTTTATTGTTTTTTCCAGACATTCCTCTTTTACTAACGGAATAAAAGACATTTGAAGAATTTCTTCTTTTGAATAACCCGTTATTTTCACTGCAGCATTATTAAAGAGGATAAAATTACCTTCTAAATCTAGAGCATAACAGGCGTCATGATTGTGATCAAATAACGATTTATATATTTCAATTTGAGAAATGGATTCATTTAAGGGTAACATCACAACACCACGCTTTCTAAACTACATTTTTATTTAATTATCGGTAAAATAAAGGATCAGTTTAATTCTTCATCAAAATAAAAAACACTCTATTTGATAACAGAGTGTTTGATTATGATCAAAATAATATTAAATAATAGCACTATATCTAATTAAAAGAGTCAAAATTATACCCTTTAGCCTCAAATGCTTGGCGCAAACGAACAATCGCTTTGGAATGAATTTGAGAGATCCTGCCTTTTGTTAGATCCATAACTTCAGCGATTTCAACTTGAGATAGCCCCTCATAATACAGCAAGGAAATTACAGTTTTTTCTTTTTCTGGCAATTTATCGATAGAAGCTGCCATCAAATTTCGAAATTCTGTCATCTGCATCTCCTTATCTTGAGAAATCGATTGATCATCTGCGATCTGATCCAGTCTGAATTGTTGTTTTCCTTCATCTTCATTGGCATTGACGGGTTCATTTAAAGATAAGAGTGTGGATAATGATAAGGTAGACATTGCTTGTTCAATTTCGTCCAACGGCATTTCTAAGTATTGGCTAAGTTCCTCTTCAGTAGGTACCCTCATCAACGTCTGCTCAAGGTGCCTAAGGGCATTGTTTAATTTCTTCGCCCTTTCCCTATAACCTCTCGGCACCCAATCCATTTTCCGAATCCCGTCAAGCATGGCACCTTTTATACGCCAAAGTCCATATGTTTCAAATTGGTAGCCTTTGTTGTAATCAAATTTTTTAATGGCTTCGATTAATCCAATATAACCTAATCCAATTAAATCTTCTCTAGGAATAATACGGTGTGGAATGCTTGCACTCAGCCTATTCGCCATTTGCTCAACTAAATGACCATACTGTTTCACTAATACTTCTTGTGAAAATGAATCTTGATTTTCTCGGTACTTTTTCCATAATAATTGATGCGGAACTGTTTCTTTGATAGCTAGTTTCACCGATTACCCCTCCTGGTTATGCACATTCCGAGCTTCAGCTGGATCTGAGAATATATCTGATATAGTATTAATATCCCCATCATGCAAAGCATTTAATGGGAGAGATTGGAAAGAAACATCATCATTTAATGCTTTATCATTATGGATATTTTTTGCTTGTTTTTGAATGGCCTTTTCTTCCGAACTTTGTTTATCAACTAACTGAACATTCTTCCTTGAGACAAGCTGATGAATAACAAACCTAATGACAAAACCTAATATGAAGAAAATTAGAAAACCAATACCTGCTCGAAATAATGACATTTGCCAGGTGTTATTCACATTTGAAAACAAATAGGTGAAAAGGAATGCGGATAAGCCCAAAAATACGTTGACCCGCCAAGATGCTGCCATATTGTTTTCTCCCCTTAAAACGATTTGCCCATTGATATTATTTTTTCAAAAAAGCCACGAATTCCTTTTGATGAAGATGATGTATTCAATTCAACTTCAGGTAAGTAGGTCCGTACGATCTCAGTAATGTTTTTGGAAGCTTCACATTTCGGATAAGACATGAGAAATGGCGTTTGCATCCGAACCGATTGACGGACATGAACGTCCTCCATGATAAATCCAAGCGTATTCAAATGAATTTTAAGAAATTTACTGCAAGCATTTTTCAATGATCGTGATGTTTCAATGGCTTCTTTATATGATTGTGCCCGATTGATGACTAAACGAAAATTGGGAGGCATTTTATTATAATGAATCACAGTCTTTAATACAGAATACGAATCGGCAATTGCCGTTGGCTCTGGTGTTGTGACAAGAATCGTTTCATCAGACGCTAAGATGAAATCCACGAGTTCTTTCGATATCCCTGCTCCGGTATCAAGCAAGATAAAGTCTGCATATGATTGGAGCTCCTGAATTTGGCTCCAAAAAAACTTAAGTGCATACTGATCGATTTCTAATAAATCTTGAATGTCAATTCCACCGGCAATATATTCGATCCCGCCAGTTCCAGTTTCTAATACATCCCAAATATTCTTTCTCTCATTAAGAACATGTGTAAGATTATATTTAGGGGTCACACCCATGAGAATATTTATATTAGCGGTTGTTAAATCCAGATCCAATACTACTACCTTTTTTCCCGCAGACTTTAAACCGAGGGCAAAGTTAAGGGTAAAATTGGATTTCCCTACCCCGCCTTTTCCACTTGTTATGGTAATGACACGAGAAGGATGATTGCTATTTTCCTGCTGAACTTGAAATCGCTGCATATATTCCCGCAGACTTTGCGCCTGATCCATTATTCTTCCACTCCTAATATATCTCGCGCCATTTGTGCCGCATCGATAGTCGTAATATCTTCCGGAACACTTTGTCCATTTGTAATATACGATAATTGATATGGATATTTATAGGCAATATTCAGGATCGAGCCATAGCTTGAGGTCTCATCAAATTTTGTTAAAATAAGTTTTTTTACAGGGCTGTGTAAAAAACCATTTAATAAAATTTGCATATCTTCGAACTTGGTTGTTAAGCTCAACACAAGATAGTTATCGCTCTCGACCGGGTAGTTTAAAAATTCTTTAATGGAATCCCGGTATTGTACTTCTTTAAAATTTCGGCCAGTGCTGTCCATGTAAATCAAGTCGTAATTTTCAAGTCTATTTAAGGCTTTTTCCAATTCTTCTTTGGAACGAACAACTTCAATTGGTACATTTAATATTCCCGCATACGTTTTCAACTGTTCCACCGCTGCAATACGATATACGTCTGTTGTGATCATGGCCACTTTTCTTTTTTGCTTTAACACTTGTTCGGTTGCCAATTTGGCAATCGATGTGGTTTTTCCGACTCCCGTAGGACCAATGATGTTAATCATTCGAGTACGTTCATCGACAATAGAGGTTTTAGAAACTTTTTTTTCGATGATATCTTTAATGATGGTATAAATTTCTTCTTTGATAACTGCATCATTCAAGTCATGAATGGACTCGTATTTTTTTAATAAAGTTTCGACGATATAATCTGCAACCTCATCATCTACACCTTGTTTTTTTAATCGATTAATCCAATTTGTCATGACAGTAGGAGCTGCATTCCCCTGTGAATCTTTCATCATCAAATTCATCATCATTTTTTTCATATGCTGCAGTTCATCAAGCAACGCGCTGTCAGCCTCTTTGGTTACTTCTGGGTTCTTAACCTGTTTTTGCAATGGTTTTTCTTCTATTTTTTCTTGTGATTTTTCCAGAGTTTTATCAGCAACAGATGGTTGCTGTGAATAATACTTGTATAGTTTTTGCGGTGTTTGATGAAAAACAGAGCTATTTTTCTCAGGATCTTTCGTAAAGTGATCGAATTTGGTTTGATCAGGAATTCTTTTTTCAGGCTTTACAATTTCCTCTTTTGAGAATTTAGGCTCGAACTCTTTGTTTTCCTTTTCAACTGCATAGGCAGTAACTTCATATTTTTGTTTTGTAAACAATCCAAACACACCGCCGGTTTTGATTGTTCTTGTATTTATGATAATCGCATTCTCCCCAAGCTGCTGACGTACCATCTTTAATGCTAAGGGCATGGTTTCTGCTATGATTTTCTTTGGTTTCATATATTCACCACTCCAATACTCTGGATTTCAATATCCGGCTCCAGCTCCGTATAAGCAAGTACTGGTACTGTAGGCATAATTTTATCGACAAACTGTTTTAAATACATGCGAATGTTTGGTGATGTAAGGAAGATTGGCTGGCCTCCTGAATTGACCACACGTTCAATTTGCCCTTGTAATTCTTCTGTAATTCTTCTTGTTGTTTGCGGATCCATTGAAAGGTAATATACACCTGCCTCCGTCTGTTGAATACAGTCTGAGATACCTTTCTCCAATGTTGCACCTGCAGTTAATACATGGATGACTCCATTCTCTGCGTATTGATCGGTAATTTGGCGAGTTAAGGACTGACGAACGTATTCTGTTAGAACCCGTGGATCTTTTGTATAGACAGCATAATCTGCCAAAGTCTCGAAAATAGCTGATAAATCTCTAATGGAGATTTGTTCACGCAGCATGTTCTGTAATACTTTTTGAATTTCTCCAATAGATAATACGCCCGGTACAAGCTCCCCTACAAGATTAGGATATGTTTCTTTTAGGTTATCTACTAATTCTTTTGTTTCTTCTCTACGCAGTAATTCGTGTGCATGGCGTTTTAATACCTCAGTTAAATGAGTTGCAATAACAGATGATGGATCAACAATCATATATCCTAATAGTTCAGCCTTTTGTTTTTCTTCTGAACTTACCCAAACTGCCGGTAATCCAAACGCAGGCTCTATTACTTGAATTCCCTCAATATCTCCACCTTCAACACCCTGATTCATGGCGAGGAAGTGATCCAGGTATACTTCACCTGCTGCAATACGATTTCCGCGGAATTTCAATACATATTGGTTTGGCATTAATTGCAAATTATCGCGTATACGAATGGTTGGAATCACCAAGCCCAGCTCAATAGCGAACTGTCTGCGGATCATGACGATACGATCTAAAATGTCTCCGCCTTGTTTTTGATCAGCCAATGGAATTAAACCATAACCAATTTCCAATTCCAAGGTATCCAGCTGTAATAGATTGACTACTTTTTCTGGACTGCGGATATCCTCTTCTTGTTCCACTTTTTCCTCTTCTTCTTTACGAATGTCTTCTTTTTTAATATTTTTCTGCATTGTATAGGCACCAAAAGCCAAGATTCCTGATACAGGAATCGTTAATAACAATCCGATTGGTGTGAATAATCCAAGTAGAAAAATGGTTCCGGCAACAATATAGAGCAGCTTTGGATATTTGAAGATTTGCTGCATAATATCTGTACCAAGATTGCCTTCTGAAGATGCTCGAGTTACGGTAATACCAGTTGCAGTTGAAATCAAGAGCGCTGGCACCTGGCTGACAAGACCGTCCCCGACAGATAACAGCGTATAGGTATTAGCAGCTTCTGCAAATCCCATACCATGTATGGCAATCCCAATTGCAAATCCACCAATTACATTGATGATAAGTATTACAATCCCGGCAATAGCATCCCCTTTTACAAACTTACTGGCACCATCCATTGCCCCATAAAAATCGGCTTCCTGCTCTATTTTTTTGCGGCGAATTCGTGCATCTTGTTCGCTGATTAACCCCGCGTTCATATCAGCATCAATACTCATTTGTTTACCAGGCATCGCATCTAATGTAAAACGTGCTGCAACTTCAGCTACACGTTCCGAACCTTTGGTAATAACAATGAATTGGATTACGACAAGGATTAAGAATACAACAAAACCTACTACCGGGTTACCGCCAATAACGAACGAACCAAATGTCTCAATTACCTTTCCCCCATCCGCTTTTGACAAAATGGAGCGAGTGGTTGATACGTTCAGTGCCAAACGAAATAACGTGGTGAGTAATAATGCGGTTGGAAATATCGAAAAATCCAAAGCCTCTTTTGTATTCATCGCTACTAAAAGGATTAACATTGATAAAGAAATATTAAGAATTAATAAGAAGTCCAATAATATTGTTGGCATCGGAATGATCATCATCGAAACAATCAATATTACGACTATTAGAACTGAAATATCTTTTGCCTTCATGTCATCATCCCCTTATACCGGCCTTCCTGATAGTACACATAAGCTAAAATCTCTCCTACTGCATTGAACAATTCTTCGGGAATTGTCTCTCCTATTTCTACAGAAGCAAATAAAGCACGCGCCAATGGCCGATTTTCTACTGTCATAATTTTATTTTGTTTAGCAATTTCTTTTATTTTTAAAGCAACATGATCCTGCCCTTTAGCAATCACCAGCGGGGCATCCATTGTGTTTATATCATAGCGGATGGCCACTGCAAAGTGAGTTGGGTTCGTAATTACAACGTCAGCTTTAGGAACTTCCTGCATCATCCGCTTCATTGCCAGTTCACGCTGCTTGGCTTTCCTTTTTCCTTTAATGTGCGGATCGCCTTCCATCTTTTTAAATTCTTCCTTGATTTCTTGTTTAGACATCCGCAGCTTTTTCTCATATTCAAATTTTTGATAAAAATAATCAGCTGCTGCCAAAACGATTAAACATCCGGAAGCGGAAACTCCAATTTGAAGAATTAAAGAACCGATAAAACTCGCAGTATCCCAGATGTTTTTTTCACCAAGTGACACCAATTGACCTCTTTGATTCCAAATGATCAAAAAAACAACTGTGGAAGTTACGCTTATTTTCAAGATAGATTTAATTAATTCCACCACAGTGCGGAAAGAAAAAATATTTTTCGCACCTTGCAGTGGATTAATTTTACTAAACTTCATTTTCAAACCTTCAGGATTAATCATAAAACCGACTTGAGCAAAGTTTGCGATTAGTCCTGCTGCTACAACGATTGCAAAGAAAGGTGCAATTAATTGTGCAGATTCAATTAATAATTCTTTATATAAAACCTGGGTGTTTTTAATCGTTACATCCCAGCGTAAATAATCCTGAAAGCAATGAATGAAAATATTAAAACACCCTGCCACTAAATTCTTTCCACCAATTAATAAGAAAGAAAATGAAAGGAGTAATGTAAGGGCTGAAGATACTTCCGGGCTCTTAGCGACCTGCCCTTTTTTTCTTGCATCCCGTCTTTTTTGAGGAGTAGCTTTTTCCGTTTTTTCTCCAGAAAAGAATTGCAGATCAAACCGAAGCATCTTAACCCCCCATTATTTTCAAAATAGAATCCATCGAATCAAACATATTTTCAAAAAGAACCTTTAAGAGATAAAAGAATCCTGGTAACACTAAAATATAAACCAAAAAATACAGCATGATTTTAAGTGGTGGAGCAACAGCAAAGATATTCATTTGCGGTACAGTTCTGGCAATAATCCCAAATGAAACGTCCACAACGAAAAGTGTTCCGATAATCGGTGCGGCCATCATAAATCCGACCATAAACATCTGTTTGAGACACACTAAAAAGAAAGTGGATATCCGGCCATCCATCCATGCTGGAACAGAAGCTTTCAATGATACCCAGTCAAAGCTGGCTAAAACGCCTTGAAACAACAGGTGATGCGCATCCGTTGAGAAGAAAAATAAGATAGCTAAAATATTTTTCAGTCTTCCTGTCAGCTGCGTATTCGTATTAAAAGTTGGATCAAAAAGAGTCGCCATTGAAAATCCTGTTTGCAAGTCTATTAACGATCCTGCGAATTGAACTGAATAAAGCATGATGTTTGCCACTAATCCTAATACAATGCCGACAAAAAACTCTTTTAATGTTAAAAAGATCATCATATCTGTAGATACGGTCTGAATCTGTTCCTTTAATACACCCGTACAAAGTACAGCTAACATGAAGCTTAATCCAATTTTTAATGGTGCAGGTATTTGGCGACCTGAAATAACAGGGGCTACTAGAATAAATGTAGCGATTCGGACAAAAACTAATAAAAACGTAAACCATGTTGCTGCGTCCATCTCCATCACCTACCCTATATATTGAGAGAGGTTTCCCAATAAATCCTGGGTAAAACTTACAACATGCTGCAGCATCCACGCACCCAAAAATAATAATGTAAGCAGTACTGCTACGATTTTCGGAACAAACGAAAGGGTTTGTTCCTGAATTTGTGTAGTAGCTTGAAAAATACTGACTAAAAGTCCAACAACTAATGCAACACCGGCAATCGGCGCGACCACGATAAAGATGGTATACACGGATTGCTGAGCAATCCGTACGATCATTTCAGGAGTCAACTCTATCCATCCCTTCTTTAGAAGCTCATGAGCAATGATTTAATAATTAAATCCCAGCCATCTACTAGAATAAATAACAAAATCTTAAATGGCAGTGAAATCATAACTGGAGGCAGCATCATCATCCCCATTGACATCAATACGCTGGAAACAATCATATCAATGACTAGAAACGGGATAAAGATCATGAAACCCATTTGAAAGGCTGTTTTTAATTCACTGATTGTATAGGCTGGAACAAGTGCTCTTAAAGGAATATCCGTTACCTCTTTTGGCTGCTTAATTTTCGCATAATCCAGAAACAGGGCCAGGTCTTTCTCCCTTGTTTGTTTAGCCATAAATTCCTTCATCGGATCAGTTGCAGCTTTATAAGCCTGCTGTTGTGTAATTTTGCCTGCCATAAACGGCTGAAAAGCATTATCATTAACCTTTGAAAAAGTGGGACCCATGACGAAAAGAGTCAAAAACAATGCTAGTCCAATCATGACTTGGTTAGGTGGTATTGATTGAGTTCCTAATGCATTACGGACGAATCCTAAAACGATAATAATCCTGGTAAAGCATGTCATTAAAACAAGAATCGCAGGTGCAATCGACAATACCGTAATTAATAGAATAATACGCAAAGTATTTGATACACTGTTTGGATCACTTGAGCCAAGATTAATCCCAGGTAAAATGGTATCAGTAGGTGTTGCCGCGTGTGCAACTGAAAAGAATCCAAGTGTCAGAAGAGGAACGAGTAAAGCCAATTTTCTCAGCATAGTCATTACTCCTCTCCATTTTCTTGATGCATATTTTGCATATGCTTACGAAATACGGAATTCCAAACTTTTTTCGTATCCACTGGCAGCCACTTTTGCGTGACACCTTCACCTTGATTTTCAAAGCTTTCCAATAGATGCTGATATTCCTCACCTTGAGAAACAGTACGAATCAAATTAATACTATCACCAACTCCAATGATATAGATCGTCTGGCCGATCAGCATAATTTGCAGTGATTTATTATTGCCAAGACTGTGACCGCCTAAAGTAAGGATAGGTCCGCTAGATGGCAATAACCGATTCCGTTTTGAAAGAAAACGCAGGACTAATAACAATAAGCCAACAACTAATACAAAACAAACTATAAATTTGAAAAATAAGGGAAGAATTGATGAAGATTGCTGATCCGTTACAGGTGCTTTTGTTTGTACTGTTTGTTTCACACTTTTATGGATCGAGTCATAGACAGAGGGTTCTCCTGATGAACCCGCGGCATATATAGAGGGTTGAAAGGAAAATATCAAAAATAATAATACAGATAATGACATGAAACGTTTCATGGCGGTCTCCTTCCTTGGAGTTAGTTCTATTTTTTCATTATGCTTAAATTTAAAAGCATCATAATTAAATATATCAAGTATGTTTGTCCATCGAATCACTTAAGCAATGATTCTAATCTTTTTGATCGGGACATTTACAAATATACTACTTTTTCATCAAAAAGTGCAGTATATATTTATGGAAAAAAACCTATCAAAAAAATCAAAATTTTGATTATCAAATTTTTCTGGCATAGCGTAAAACAGCCATTTCATCAAGCATGGCTTGTTCCTTTTGCTCCATTTGTCTTTGAAATATAGCTAGAGATTTGGACTTCCATTGATTCCACATTTTCGCTTCCTGCGTTTTTTCAATTAAAACTTGTTGCTTCTGTTCAACTTGTTGATGAACTTGTTGGGATTGATGCGCCAATTCTTTCATTCGTTTGTTTATATGTTCGATTTCTTGCTGAAATTCGATCATTTCCCAGATAGTTTTTCGATCAACATGATTATATTGAGTAAAAGCGTTTTCCTTTACCTGCTCTAAATTTCCCATTTTTTCTTCTAATTCCATTGCTATCGTTCTGATTGTTCCGAATTCTTGTTCGGCAGCTTCTTTTTCTTTTTCTTTAAAGTCGAGGACTTTTTGAAAGGAAAACTGAAATTTCATCGCAACATCGCTCCAAATTGTGAAGTTAAGAAATTATGTGCTTCTTCTAGCTGGGAACTTTCATAAATACCTTGGTGTAAAAAATTATCCATAATTGGTTTTAATCGAATGGCTGCATCTATTTCTCTATTCGAACCTTTTTTATAGGCCCCAATATTGATCAAATCCTCTGCTTCATTGTAAGAGGACATTAATTGTTTAAAAGTTCGAGCTGCATTTTGATGTTCCTCTGATGTAATTTCCGTCATAACACGGCTTGCACTGTTTAATACGTCTATCGCCGGGAATATCCCTTTACCAGCAATGCCCCGGTTTAGAACAATGTGTCCATCCAATATCCCACGTACTGCGTCTGCGATTGGCTCATTCATATCATCACCATCAACCAGTACTGTGTAAATCGCCGATATCGAACCTTTAGGGCCTGTACCCGCTCGTTCCAAAAGCTGTGGAAGCATCGCAAATACTGAAGGAGTATAACCTTTGGTTGTAGGTGGTTCTCCAATGGCTAATCCGATCTCGCGCTGCGCCATGGCGAAACGTGTAACAGAATCCATTACAAGAAGGACATTTTTCCCCTGGTCACGAAAATATTCAGCAATAGATGTTGCTGTTAATGCTCCTTTAATCCGGATTAATGCCGGTTGATCTGATGTTGCCACAATGACCACAGACTTCTTTAATCCTTCTTCACCAAGATTTTGTTCCAAGAAGTCAAGAACTTCACGTCCCCTTTCCCCAATTAAGGCGATCACGTTTACATCAGCAGATGTATTACGGGAAATCATACCTAAGAGAGTACTTTTCCCCACACCACTACCGGCGAAAATCCCAACCCTTTGTCCCTTTCCCATTGTAAGTAAGCCATCAATTGTCCGCACTCCCACACTTAATGGAGAATGAATTCTTGGCCGGCTTAATGGATTTGGCGGGTTTGAATAGGCAGGTACCTCTTCCAAACCCATAGGCAATGGTTTTCCGTCAATTGGCTGGCCCAATCCATCTAGAACTCTGCCTAATAATTGCGGGCCGGCTTTGACCATCATTGGTTTACCGCTTGCAACTACATCGCAGCCAGGTCCAATGGAACGTACTTCTCCAAGTGGCATGAGCAATACTTTATTTTCTCTTATGCCAACTACTTCTGCTTGAATGGGAACTTGAGATTGTGCAGGATAGATCGAGCATAGTTCTCCTATCCGCACGTCAGGGCCTTGGGACTCAATCGTCAAGCCAATAATTTGAGTGATTTTACCATTAACTCTTACGGGGTCTATATTGCGAATAAGCTTAACATAATGGTCAGTTGATAATATCACTTTCCTGCTCCCTGCCTCTCGCCTCTAGAATTACTTTTTTAATTTCTTCAATCTGAGTATCAATTCGGGCATCCACGCTTCCATAAGCAGTTCTAATCACGCATCCTTTTGGAGATACTGAGTGATCAGGCAAGATTTTAAACTCTGTCTCACCATTTACAACTGAAATTAGATGGGCCCTTTGTCCTTGAATAAAATCAAAATCATCCGGATGAACGCAGACGGTTATATACTCTTTTTCTTTAAAACGAAGAATATGCTGCTTGACTAAATCGACAAATTTGTCTGGATGTTCGGAAAGTTCCTGCTTGATGATTTGCGAGGCAATCACCGTACTTAATTCAATAAGAAACGGTTCGGCTTCTGATATGATTGCTGCTTTTTGTTCATATGCTTGGTTAAGAAGCTGATTTGCCTGGTTTAGTTTTTCTTCATATTCTTGTCTAATTTGTTGAATAGCTTCTTGTTTGCCGATTTCTATCCCCTCTTGATAGCCTGCTTCTTTGGCTTCTTGGGAGATAGCCGCCAGTTTTTGGTGATTATCTTCCCACCATAGATTTATTTTCTCAGATGCAGCCTCTTCCATTGAATGTGCATCCTGTTCGGCCTTTTCAATAATGGATTTAGCTGTTTCATTAGCTTCTTGAATAATTTGATACTCATTTAAATTGTTATCACCCTGGTATTCCTGGTGACTATCAGAACCATTTTCATGATTCAACGCTTGTTTCATTGGAACATAAGGTTTGCTGATCACTTTAATGTCATCGAGCAAGGATACATTAGATGCTTTGAAAACTTTAGAGTACGAATTCATCTGTTCCACCTCGAGAAATGACAATCTCACCCATATCCTCTAAGCGGCGAATAACAGAAACAATTCTTCCTTGTGCTTCTTCGACATCTTTGACTCTGACTGGCCCAAGAAATTGCATTTCTTCCTCGAATGTTTCCTGCATGCGCTTGGACATATTTTCCATAATGACTTTCTTGACCTCTGGGCTTGCAGCTTTCAAGGATAGCAGTAAATCTTGATTTTCAACTTCTTGAATAACACGCTGGATCGCACGGCGGTCGAGACTGATAATATCCTCGAATACAAACATGCGTTTTTTGATTTCTTCCACTAGTTCTTTATCATTCATTTCTAAATGCTCAAGAATGCTCTTCTCAGTACCGCGATCCACACCATTAAGAATACTTACAATGGAATCGATACCACCCACTACAGTGAAATCTTGACGAATAGTGGTCGCAAGTTTCTTCTCTAAGATTTGCTCAACCTCTTTTATAACTTCCGGTGAGGTTTGTTCCAATAAGGCAATTCTTCTGGCCACATCTGATTGAAGATCACCAGGCAGTGAAGATAGAATTAAGGATGCCTGCTCTTGCTCTAAGTGCGCCAAAACTAATGCAATGGTTTGCGGATGTTCATTTTGTAAGAAATGATAGATTTGCATTGGATCAATTCGGCGTGCAAAATCAAATGGTTTAACTTGCAGCTGAGTTGTTAATCGCTGAATAATTTGATTTGCTCGATCCTTCCCAAGTGCATTTTCCAACACATCCTGTGCATAATTAATACCGCCCATCGCTAAGAAATCTTGAGCAATACACATGTCATGAAATTCCTGTAAGACTTCTTCTTTCTCAGATGTATCCACTTTATGAATACTTGCAATAGAAAGTGTAAGCTGATCAATCTCTTCTTCCTGCAAATGTTTGAAGACTTTTGAGGAAGCCTCCTTTCCCATAGAAATAAGCAAGATTGCCGCTTTTTGTCTACCATTTAACTTTAATCCTGTTGCCATGGGAATTAAACCTCCTCATCATTCAGCCATGTTCTAATTACTTTAGAGAAATCTTCCGGTCTTTGGTCAAGCAATTTTTTCAACTGTTTTTCTACCGTTATTTCCTGCTCTGCAAAATAGTCAGCTTCTTCAGCCGGCTTTTTAAATGATAATAACGGTTCGATTTCCTCATCCAATTCATCTTTTTTACGTTTGCGCGCAATTAGCCAAATGACTCCACCAATTAATAACAATCCAGTAGCAATAGCACCGCCGATCATCAGCCAATTATTCTGCTGACCGCTAGTAGCTGAAAGCTGATTGTCAGCAAATGTATGTGGGAAAATCGTAATGCGCTGGTCAATATCACTTTGGGTCATATTTGGATGCCCAAGAGCTGTACGTACAGTATTAGAGATAATATTTCGAATCGCAGCATCTGTAGCCTTTGATAATTTATTATTTTTCGCATCTGGCTGTACACCGACGTTAATCGTAATATCATCAATTTGATACGGACTTTTTACAATCTGATTATTAATATGATTAACTTCATAGTTCACAATATCATGTGTTTCATCGTAGGTATTGTTACCGCCAGAGCTCGTCCCCGTATATCCAGGTACATCTGTTGATCCCGTTCCCACTACACCTCCGGCACTTGAACCGGCTCCCTTTGAAGAGATCGCAGATTTATCGGAACTAATGACAATTCCATTATTATTTTTATCAACGGGTTGTACTAGCTTCTCTTCTGTTTTCACTTTATCAAAATTCATTTTGACAAAAGTTTGAACATATACCTTGTTTGTTCCAAGAACAGTCGATAATAAACTTTGAAGATTTTGCTGAATTTCATTCTGTTCCTGTTGCTGAATTTTTTGCTGCTGAGTATATGCCGATTGATCACTACCATCACTACCATCACTAGAAGAATCCGTCGTTAATTCCTCACTATACTGATTCATAATCGAGATATTTGACATCGGCAAATTTGGAACACTTTTTGAAACTAGTGTATAAAGTGCACGTATCTGACCAGAATCAAGCTGCGTACCCGGTGCAACCTCAACCATAACGGAAGCACTGGCTTTTTGCTGGTTATCTTGAGTAACAAAAACGGAATTATCAGGTAATGTTAAAATAACACTTGCATTTTTAATGCCATCTACACGTTTCAAAACATCTGCAATCTGGTTTTGCATTGCCTGACGTTCAAGTATATTATATTGACGGTCTGTTGCACCAAAAGAAAGGTTATTACTAAACACATCATAGTTGATGGTGTTATTCTGTGGGTAACCCTTGGAAGCAAGTGTAACAACTAAGTTAGCTGCATCTTTTTGCGGAACCATGATCATGGTTCCGTTTTGGCTAAGCTGATAACTCGAATATCCTTCTTTATCCAACTCTGCTTTAATATCCCCTACGTCTTTAGTGGTTAAATCACCGGAATACAATGGCACGTATTGCGGCCGAGACGCAAAATATATAAAGACTGAAAGAGTTAAGAAAAGAAACAGAAATGTCCCAATAAATATCCACTTTTGTTTCGAGCTTCGCGCTTTCCAATAGTTACCGAAGCGCTCACCTGTTTGTTTGATTTGATCTGTCCATGATCGATTCATTTCTCACCCTGCCCAGCTTTCCGTCATACTTTATATCTGCATCTGCATAATATTTTGATATGCTTCAACAGCTTTATCTCTTACTGAAACGGTTAATTGCAATGCTAACTTCGCTTTTTCCGATGCAATCATAACATCTTGAACATTATCAATTTGTCCTGTTGCCAATTTGGTTGTCAGATCGTCAGACTGTTTTACAGTTGAGTCAACATTTTGAAGATATCCTTGGATTACATTGGAAAACGATGTTTTCGCATTACTCGACTGTACTTTTTGAAAAGGATTTTGATTTATATTGATTGGTGATGTACCAACACCTGTTATATTCATCTATTTTACCTCCTAGCTGCCCAATTCTAATGCTTTCATCGCCATTGATTTACTTGTATTGAACGCAGTAACATTCTCTTCATAAGATCTTGATGCAGATAATAAATCCACCATCTCTTTTGAAACATCGACATTTGGCATCATGACATAACCGCTAGAATCAGCATCAGGATTAGAAGGGTCATACACTCTGTTAAATGGAGTGTTGTCATTTACAATTCCAGCCACTCTTACACCTTGAAGACCTGATTGTGACTGCTGTTGTAATTGCCCTTGCAATACTTGACTGAATGAGCTGACTCTTGGTTCCATAACCACCATTTTACGTTGATATGGAATCCACTTCCCATTTACATAAGAACCACGAGTAGTCTGTGCATTCGCAATATTGGAGGAGACAACATCCATCCGCAAACGTTGAGCAGTTAAAGCGGAGGCGCTGATATTTAATGAATCAAACATGATTACGAGCTCCTTCCTGTTATCGCAATCGATAATTGCTGAAACTGATTGTTCATCTGTTTCGATAAGGAATTAAACCAAAGCGCATTTTTCGCCATATTTGTCATTTCTTGATCCACATCGACGTTATTTCCATTGTTTTGCATAACAGTTGAGTCATCTTCGACTACTTGTGGAGCAGGAAGATCAGAAGAATCTCCAATTGGAAAATGACGCGGGTCTGTTGTTTTTCCAACAAAATTTGATGTTTGATTATTTAAATGTTGTTTAAGGATATCTTCAAAGACAACTTGTTTTGCTTTATATCCTGGTGTTTCTGCATTCGCTATATTATTCGTTATGACGGATTGTCGTAAACTTGCGGCATTTAATGCCGATTGCAGGAGGTTGATATTTGTCATTTCAATTCCTCTCCTTCCGTGCCTTCTATTACTTTTTGATGCATTCAAAAATATATCAAAATAAAAATGTACTAGATCAATATACTAGAAAAAATATTATTAATCTACAACTATTTGTTGGCAAATATAATTGAAGTTCATTTATCGAAGTTTTTAAAAAGCTGATTCTTACTATGCTCTTAGCTGATTATAAAATTTCGTTACGCCATTTACCCAATAATTGTTAAGTCCTGTTGGATCATTCCCAGCGCCTACAGGTGCATATTTGTGACCAATCTCGGCTATACTACTTAAGCCAGCACCCAAATAATTTTTGCTCAAATTTCGAGCCGTATCCATGATGCATGCTTCAACAGATGAATAAGATTTTAATCCATCAGAGCCCATTACACCAGCAACATTATTTTTTTCGTAAGCTGCATTTGATTTACCATTAGCCGATTCGTGTTTGGTGATCGCTGCTAACAGCGCAGGATCAACATTGTAAAGTTTCCCTGCTTGGATAAAGACTTGCCCCATGCCCGTTAGTTTTCCATCTAATTGCGAATTAAGCTGATCGGCATTGATAGAGTGGAAATTTAATGGCTGGTTATTATTAAGCGACAAATTTCCTAACAGAGCATCATTTGTATTTAATGGACTAGTTCCAATTAATGAATCAGTGCTTGAGCTGTCATCTGATGAATTCCCAGTGAGCGAGTCAGCTATATTACCATATGATGAAATATTCCCCAAAAGGGAACTGACGCCACCTGAATTTAAACCTAATGCAGAAATGAGGGAATCCATTCCTGTATTATTGGATGACAACATATTACCTAATCCATTATCCGCTGTGGAATTCATATTTGAGGGATCAGATGCCAAGGAATCATTTTCTGTTTGCAGCAATAGTTGATTTAATACAGCTGCGAGTACACTACCGAATTGAGAAGACCCTGAAGCTTGCGATGGCAAATTTTGATTCTGTGAAACCGGATTTAACTGCGCTTGCATCGTTCTAGCTAGGGAATTATCACCGATTTTCATCCATATTCTCCTTTCAACAAAGTGAATTTTGTCAAACTTGGAAGATTAGCTGTTGTTAGGAAAATTTAAAAAACGCGTTTATACAGAATCTGCTTTTCAAGTTAAACATACAAACTAATCCCATTCTTAACTTAAAATATTATATATATGAACCAACCCAACCAATTGGGTATTGATCGTTTAAAATCCAATTGTTCCTTTTAAAATCCCGCAAATATCTTTAACATATTCATCCGGCAACATGGATATATATTTAAGCTGTCCATCGTGGATATTAGCTTCAACAAGTATAATCGTATTTGGGTCGTTATCTTTCTTTAATGCAAGAATTTGTTTCCCCTTGTATACTACATTTTTTATTAAATAGTAGGTATCTTTTTCAGGGGTCTCAACCATTATTTTCATTGGTTTTAGGAAGAATGGCTTATTTTTTTTATATTCTATAAAATTATAAACCTTATTACCGATATTTTGACCTATCAAAAATTCTTGCCGCCCCATGTCTTTCTTCCTCTCCATTTACATGAAAATAATAAGGTTAATAGTTAGTGCATACTAGGACTATGACCCTTTACCTCTTATATTACATAATTCGACAATTTATTTCAATATCATGTCATAATTATGGAGAATTTACCTATCGAATTGTTAATTAAACCCAACTAACCGGACTATCAAACTATTTTATTTATATAGTTATTTATTAGAAAAATACCGTTCTTTTTAACGAAAAACATAGAGAACGCTCATCTATTTTATTATATTACAAAAACAAAAAAAGTGTGAGTCATACAAAATGGTAATTTTTGATGACTCACACTTTTTCGGTTTTGTATTTGAAATTTTTGTCGAATTTTGATTAATCTCAAGTTATGCTGGCATTTAACCTAAGTTTATTAAGCTTTTCTTATTTGATTAAACCAGCAATTACTTTATCCATTTTCTTTTTTTAGTATATCAGTAAAGCTGTTGTCCATTCGTTGAATATCTAGTAGCAGCTTTTTTGATCACCTGATAATAGGAAATGAGGATTACTCTCTCGGTCCTCATTGTGGTCCATCATCTTCAAGCCTTTGCACTAAGCTTCATTGCATTGGACCATGTTTCCATCAGTTCTACTGCAAATCCTTCGACTTCTTCCAATATGTTTTCGTCTTTTTTTCGATTTGCTTCAATTAATCGTCGCTTCATGTAATCGTATAGTGGAAGCAATGTCTCAGAAACAGCATAATCTTTGTTTAAGGTTGCAATAAATTCTGTTATTATATCTTGTGCCCTTACATTATAATTATGACTCTCAGGTAAATTGTTATTTTGAATTGCCATTTTTGATAATCGAATAAATTTCACCAAACCTTGATAAAGCATGAAAGTTAATTCTTCAGGTTTTGATGTAGTGACTGCTTGTTTTTGATATGTTTGATATGGATTTCCAAAAGCCATGAATACATACTCCTTTCAAAATTCATTAGCTGTTTCTATTTATTTTATCGGTTAAAATGAGAAATAGTTAAGAGATAGGATAGGAAAATTAATTTTTTTCAATTTAAAAAGTTATTCCAAATGGAATAACTTTTAACTTCCTACCTGTAACACAAGGCCAAACCCATCAATAATATAATTAAGTCTTTGATTATAGGACTTTAAGTTTTGAATTTTTGCCGCATCACCAAGCTGATTAAATGAGGTAATTTCCATTGCTAACTTTGCAACTTCTTTCTGCAACTCGTCATTGCGCTTTTTCTCGAGCATTAATTGTTGTTCTTTTTTTACTAATGAATCTTGAAGGGCCAATTTTTCACTATTGACCTTAGATTTCATGGATTCTATTTCCTGTGATGCATGTTGATTTTGAAGCGCCATATTAGTGAGTTGATATAAACTTCTAAGTAATTCATTTAAATTAAGTCCAGGCAATTTTTGTACATTGGTGATTAGTCCAGATAAAATATCGAGCAAATCATCATCCTTTGGAGCTGCAATTGTTTGATTCACTTGAGTTTGGGCTGGAATATCTGCGATTATTTGCGCTGATAACACCGGAAGATCTTTTTGATTAATAGTGGTGAATTGGACTCCTTCAAATGACTCATTTTGTTTTTCGTCTTTTGATTTAATTATCGTATAATATTTGTAATTAACGGATTGGTAGCCACGGTTAAGGAGTTTAGCAATTTCATCTAATATTTCTGTAATATTTATGCCCCATTCTTCCTGCTGGCGATCATTAATATAATGAAACATGAAATCAATCTCATTTTTTGTCCATTTTCGATTAATTTTCTTCGATGATTCATGTGCCTGCTCTGAAAGTTCTTCACCATAAACATTCATCATCATCAAATGATTAAAATACCAAACTAAAGATCCGGCTTTAAGATTATTCTTCGTTTCCAATTCATGAATGAACTCTTCCTCTGATGCTCCAATTTGTTGATTTCTTAAAACTTCCTTTATCTCAAAAAGTGCCAATTTCAAACTCATATGAATACCCTCCAACAATTTAACTTTATATGTACGTTCTTAATAAAGCACAAAAATAGAGTTTTGTCTAATAGTTCTCTTGATTTTGATTTCATTTTTAATTTTTCCTGAACGTATTTTCTACAATAGGATTCGCTATTAATCAATCATTTATGGGGATAAATCAAAAATTACTATAAATTTCATGTATAATACAATTATATAAAACCTGTAAGTATATGTAAACCAATTGTTTGTTATATGAAAAAAATCCTCTTGAATCAAGAGGATTTTTATCTAATTAATCTTATTATCGAATTTTTGATCTGTTTTGACGTTGTTTTTCAAAACAATATTGAAGAATTTTCTGTTGATCTTTTGTTTCAATTGAATTGAATTTTACCGCAATATTTTTCTTCCCGATTTCTTTTAGCACATCAACCCTGATAATCTCTCCTTTAAAAGAAACAGATGTTGTTTCATCATTTGAATTATCAGGAACAAATACCATACCCAAAACCTCTTCGCCTATAGTGAATTCCTCAACCATGTCGCATGAGCATAACAATCCGCCAGCACTAATGTTTACCGTGCTTAATTTCGTCTCTTTCAAAGCTAGGCGTAAACTTGCATTTACACGAAAGTTTTCTCTTTCCTGAATCTTTTTTATCTCTTCTTCCTTTGGTTTTCTTATCTTAACTAGAAGAATGTTTTCAATTTTTTTCCCTAATATTTCTGTTACAAATTCATATTTGCTTTCTCCACTTGCATATATAATTTCAATTGGAGAACCTGTTAGCAGTGAACCCAAAATGGTTCGATCTGTAGGAAACGTAATGAAAATTTCTTCATCCTGAATATCGGCAACAACAGACTTCCAAGTTTCATCACGATTGTTAATTTTAAACTGAATATTTTGGCCTACCTTGGGATACAAAGTGTTCCACCCCTTAAATTTCTCTAATCTATTTTCTCTTTATTATTATAGTATAAAATGCCCATTTAGGCTATACCGACAGTGGAAACCTATACTTCTACAAAAAAATGAACTGCACCCGTTTGGGCAGTTCGATTTTTTTGAAATTATATTCCAGTAATTATTTTAAGAAGTCCACCAAACTAGGTTGAATGATTTTCGCGCCAGCTGATAATGCAGAGTTGTAAACTGCTTGTTGTGCACTAAAATTAGTGTATGCTTGCGCAATATCGACATCTACTTCATTTGACATTAAATTATTCGTGGATTGCTCCAGCCCGTCTAATCGGGAACTGCTCAAATCCATTCGATTCATCCGTGCTCCTAAATCTGAGCGAATTGTAATCACATTATTTATTTGAGCATCTAGGTTATTTAGTTGATCTGAAGGATTTGTCCCATTGTCAATACTGTCCGTGATGCTTTTTAAAACATTAAACATACCGCCATTTTGATTAAATACCTGATTACCTGTCACATTAATTTGTACTGTTGAACCTTTGCCAACTTGATAATTCACAGCACCATTATTATTAGAAACAGCCGGGGGATTTTGAGATCCATCACATGGTGCAGTTGTGGTCGCTGTTCCCCCAAATAGGTATCTTCCACCAATCTCAGAATTGCCAACTTCAACAAGATGCCCGCTTAGCTGTGTTATTTCATCCTTAATGGCCTGAAGGTCAGTGGAACTATTCGTACTGTTGCCCGCTTGGACCGTTAATTCACGAACACGCTGCAAGACTTGTGTGACCTCGTCTAATGAGCTGTCTGTGGATTGCATCCAGCTTGAACCATCGCTCACATTGCGTTTGTATTGATCAATTTCATTTAGAGTAGATTGATAATTCATGGCCCTAACGGCAGCTACAGGGTCATCTGAAGGCTTGTTAATCTTTTTACCAGATGAAAGCTCCTGTTGGGTTTGTGATAAATTACGATAGTTCGTTTGCAAGTTTGCCAATAAAGTTTGATTCATCATGGTTTGGGTAATCCGTGTACTCATTAGGCACCTCCTGATACATTCATTTTACGTTATTGAGTTTATCTTGTAGCTCCCATCCCGTTTATCACTTTATCCAGAACATCATCCATCGTTGTGACAACACGAGCTGCAGCATTATAGGCTTGCTGAAAGCGAACCATATTTGTCATTTCCTCATCAAGTGAAACACCAGAAACGGACTGACGTTGGTTATCCACCTGAGTAACTAGCGTCTGAGTATTATTTTGCATTCGCTGGGCTTGCTGTGAACTTACACCTAATTGTCCAATTATATTTTGATAATAATCATCAGCGGTTGCACTTGTACCATTTACATTCAATATGGTCGTTTTAAGGTTCGCTATAGCCATTGCGTTGTTTCCATCCCCAGCATTCGGTGTGCTGGCAGCAGCAACTTTATTAAGGTCACTTGCTATATCAGGATTTACAGTCCAGTTTATCGATTTTGTATAATCCAAATTCGTATTAGTGGGATCACTGCTATCCACAAAAAAGTTCAACCCAGCAGTTTGACCTGATGGAGAGGGATTGTTAATATCATCTAAGTTATAAGCCTGCCCTTGTGCACTATGCAGTTGGTTCACTTGACTTACGAACGAATTTTCTAAATTAGTCAACTTCGTTTGCATATCAGGGATAATATTTGTATATGAATCAATGCGGCCAAGTAGTTCACCTGATTGTAATGAAACAGAAGTTCCATTTACGGAAATCTGGTCTGAACTTCCACCAGGGCTTGGGTAAGTAATATTGTTGTTTGTTTTCCCTTGAACAATTGCCTGATTGCCAACAAATACGTCCACCATCCCGTTTCCAGCACTAGATGGCTTAACATCAACGTTAACCATTTTGGATAATTGATCAAGTAGAACATCACGTTTATCATATAAGTCATTTGGCTGATATCCATTTGGAACTAACTTAGAGATTTGATCATTTAATGCCCCAATTTGCTGGGTAAGAGAATTTACATTACTGACATCCACTTGGATGACATTGTTTAAATCCGATGACATTTGATTTAATTGATCATTTGTATATTGAAAGGACTCCGCTAGCGCTTGTCCACGTTGGACAACAACCGCACGAGCTGAAGCACTGTCGGGAGTTTTTGATAGTTCTTGCCAACTTTGCCAAAATTGATCCATGGCGTTAGCTATTCCACTATCAGATGGTTCATTCATGATTCCTTCAATTTTTGTATAGGCATCAGAAGTAGCAGTATAATAACCCAAATCCTTATTTTGGCCACGATATTGAACATCCAAATAATCTTCTCTTAATCTGCTAATTTTGTTAACTTCTACACCAGTCCCAAGTTGTCCAGCACTTGCATCATTGCTCATGCCCACATAAGGAATGGCATTGGTTGCCTGCAGTTCAGCACGCTGGCGAGTGTACCCGTCTGTATTGGCGTTTGCAATATTTTGTCCAGTTGTATTTAACGCTGCCTGTTGAGCGAAAAGTGCTCTCTTCCCCAACTCCAGCCCCATAAATGTGGAAGTCATGATTTCTCCTCCAATACTAAAAATAAAGAACTATATTTTTGCATCTAAAAGCTTTGCCGACCTAACATGTGATTTATTTCCATATCCGATTGAAGGCTCTTTCGGCATAATGATGTTCATAGAATATTGTATATATGATAAAGCCATCTTGATCAGCTCTTGATTACTTTTATTCAGTTGAATCAGTTCATTCACAAGTTTTCGGAGCTGCCCGATCGTTTTGGCAAGAAATTGTTTTTCCAGTGGCTGGTCTATCGTTTGGATGAATTGATCAATTGTTAGAGATTGATTTACAAGTCCCTTTTCAACCAATACTGCCTTCAGCACTGCTTCCCTCTGTGCCTCCAGCTTTTGGATGAGGTCTGTATATTTACTTTCTTTACTTATAATGGTTTGTAATTCGGGAGCTTTGCCTTCAACGAGGATTGTCCGTTTCTCCTCCGCCAACCTTAGTAGCTGTTGATGAGCCTCTACCATATAAGTCAATGTTTGTTTAAGTTTTTGTAATGATTCCATATACACTCACCCTTAAGTTCGATTTACTTATCCCAGAAATCCAACATTTTTTGAGCAACTTTTTGGCTGTCTACTTGATAAGTTCCATTCGATACTTGTTCTTTCAGTTGTTCAATTCGTTTTTGGCGGTCAGCTTGATCTGATTTCATGGCTTGATAAATTTCTTGACCGCTTGAAGAGATATTGACTACATCCTTATTAGAAGCTTTATTAGTATTTGTTTTATTACGATTTATTTGATTTTGATACGGGTTTAATCCGTATTTCACATCATTAATTCTCATGATAATTCCGATCTCCTTTTTGTCCCCTTTTTTATTAGTATCGGCAGAGTATAAATTAAGTTTAATTATGATTAAAAATAATTTAGCAAATGAACTCTTATTTTCCCTATACGGTTATCATCATTTCATTATACTCTATTTTTCGATGATTTTTTAGAATAAAATCCTGTAAAAAAGAACACAAATAAAAAGAGGGACATACTCTTACTGCCCCTCAAAAAATACTTACTCTCCTAATTTAAATTTTTTAATCTCATTATCCAATTGCTCTGACAATTCTTTTAGCCCATTTGAATGTTGGGTAAATGAGTTCATGGTTGCAGAGATTTCCTCTGTGGAAGCAGAAACTTCCTCTGTTGCAGCTGCTGTTTGTTGTGAAACGGCAATGATACTTTCAATTTCCTGACTAACCACTTCTTTATTGGAATGGCTTCCCTTAATGGAAGTTTCCACATCTGCCACTTTTTGGCCCAAATCACGAACGGCTGATAAAATATCATTGAAAATGGATTTCGTTTCTGATACAGCATCCTCTTGTTCGTGAACAGCCTTATTGGTTCTTTCCATCGCATTTACAGCGTTTTTCACAACCAATTTAATGCTATCGACGATTCGCTTGATTTCAACAGCTGATGCACGAGATTGTTCTGCTAAATTGCGAACTTCATTGGCTACAACCGCAAAACCTCTACCATGCTCACCTGCTCTTGCAGATTCAATCGAAGCATTTAATGATAATAGGTTGGTTTGATCTGTAATTTTTGTAATAACATCAATAATGGAATTAATTTCTTCCATTCGCACATCTACTTCATTCACAATCGAAGCTACTTCTGAAGTAGTCGTTTTAGTTTCATTAGATTTTTCTGAGAGCAAGACAATTCGCTCTAACCCTTTACCGCTCAATTCCATTGAACGATCTGAGACAGTGTTCATTTCTTCTGTAGAATCAGATACATCATCCAATTGGTTTGATAAATTTCTCATTTGATCTGAACTTGTCTGAACGTTTCTTGCTTGAAGGTTTGCCCCTTGTGCGATTTCTTCAATGGCCAGTGCTACTTCAGATAATGCAGCATTCGTTTCTTTTGTCATGATGGAAAGGTGGGCAGATGTATCTAAAACAGTCTTAGATGTTACCCCTACTTTTCTTAAAGATGCTGATAATTGTTCCATTGTATCATTGAAGCTTTGTTCTAATTCTTTAAATTCGTCATTTGTATTGACAGATACTCTGGCAGTGAAATCTCCATGAGATGCGGTTTCTAATGCATCCTTAACAGTTGTAATATTTCTGGAAATCCGTTTACCTAAGAAATAAGCACAAACAGCAGACAGTACGCCAAATACTATCGTTAACAACCATCCAATATTTCGAATATAATTGGCATCATTGGTAATTTCAGATTTGTCTAAAACCGAAATAAATTTCCAGCCAGTTCGATTATTGGTGGTAAAAGAAGAAAATTTATCGACCCCATTTAATTGGTATTCGCTGTTTCCTTCATTTTGTTTCTTAAGATCATCCGCTAAGGCAAGATTAGTTGGTAAGGCTGACCCTATTTTTTTAGAATCTGGGTTGTATATATAATTCCCATCATTACCAATGATCGTCATATAACCATTTTTTCCAATTTGGATCGATTTCATCGATTTAGAGAAATTATCCATACTAAGGTCTATTCCGATGACCCCGACAAGATTTCCACTATCATCCTTAACCGCCTGTGAAATCGTTAGTACTAATTTGTTGGTAACAGCGTCTTTATAAGGCGGGCTGTAAAAAGGCTTTCCATCATTATTAACAGCACCTTTATACCAAACTCTCGAAGTCCAATCAATACCAGGTGGCAGTTGAGAAGCTGGAGCCAAAACCATTTGATTTTTAGTCGTTGCAAAATAGACATTTAGATACTCGTTGTTAGTATTCAATGTATCATTCAATAAAAAATTTCCGTATTTAGCATTTTCCGGATTTTGATAAAATTGCTTAAAATCAACATTATTGGAGAGCAAGCTGATTTGGCTGACAACCCCTTGGATTTTATAATCCAGGCTGTCGCTGGCTTGCTTCGTTACTTGCAGTGTCGCCTGACCGTATTGTTTGCCGATTACATTTTGTGTGATGGCATTTGATACAACGGCAATTGATATCGTAGGGATAATTGCAACCGCTGTCATTCCTGCAATTAACTTTGTTTTGACTGAATTCCACTTATACTTTGACGATCTATTTGATTTTTCCATTCATAGTCCTCCATGATGATTAATTTTTAATGAAGCCTATTCCATCAATACCTCTTAATAAGATCATTAATGGAAAACAATATTCTCACCCCTCCTATGTTTTAAACTCTATTAAACTTATCGAACGAATCAAAAAAATGTTTAGTATATTTATAAAATTAATAAATACCAAAATTTGTTTTGATAAGTTTTTGTAAATTTTGATAGATAGTTATAGTTTAGAAGTCACTCATCTGTTATATTAAACCCATGGTGTAAGCAGATTCATCACGTTTTTCGAAAAAAACGTTTTTTGATGTTTTTTTGATTTAATAGTTTTTTGTGAAGGAGAATGATAATGAAAATTAAAACTAAATTATTCATTGGAATTGGCATTTTAATTCTTTTAATGATTGGTGCTTTAGGGATATCCTACAAACTAAATCATAACTCCCAAGAATCTTATAATGACATAATCCAGAATAGTGAAAATATCCGTTTCGATATAAAATCAATCCAGTTTAGATTAGCTGGTGTATCTAATGATGAAAGAGGATATTTATTAACGAGTGATCCTCAATACACTACAGAGATGAAAAGCAAAAAAGATGAAATTAATCAATTTATTGCTAGTTTAAAAAAATTAAAGCTAGATGAAAATGATACAAACATGTTAAATGAAATTGAAGGGAAATATTCAGCATTCTTAAATGCGAGTGACCAAGTCGTCCAAGCTTTCCAGCTTGGTGATGTAGAGAGGGCTAAACAAATTCATTTTGAAGATGAAAGAAATGCCCGAAAAGCGCTCGATCCATTAATTTCACAATTTTTATCGAATAAAGATAACTCAATGAAAAAAAATATAAATAACTTAAGCCATGATATTCAAATTGGAAACGACATACTCATCTTTATTGGGCTCCTCTTTATTGGACTGGGGGTTGTAATTGGTTTTAGCTTATTCCGTTCCATCATCAAACCAATTCAGTTAGTTCACCTTCAATTACAAAAAATAGCCGAAGGTGAAGGAGACTTAACAACAGAAATTGAAATTAAAACGAATGATGAAATTTCACATCTTGCTATTTCATTTAACGAACTGATCAAGAGTCTCCGTCATCTGATTGTGCAAGTTAGAAACAACACAGAATTAGTTGCTGAATCTGCTGAACATTTAACAGCTATTGCAGAACAAACAAGTAAATCAACAGAAGAGATTTCCAACGCCATGTATGAAGTTGCTTCTGGTACAGAAAAACAATCTCAAATTGCAGAAGAAACTTCTAAAACAATCAATGAAATGTCGATTGGAGTTCAATTAATTGCTTCTAATTCTCAAGTTGTTTCCAATACAGCAGTAGAAGCTACAGAAAAAGCTTCCATTGGCGGCCAGGCAGTAAAAACAGCTGTCAATCAAATGAGCTCCATTCGACAAACAGTAAATGGATTATCACATATCATCAAAGAGCTTAACGATCATTCAAATGAAATTGGGCAAATTATTGAGGTTATAACAGGAATTGCCGCACAAACAAACCTTCTTGCATTAAATGCGGCAATTGAAGCTGCCAGAGCTGGAGAGCATGGAAAAGGCTTTGCTGTCGTAGCTGATGAAGTACGCAAATTAGCGGAACAATCTGCGGATTCTGCTCAGCAAATTTCACAGCTTGTTGCCATGATTCAAGAAGAAACAAAGAAAGCTGTCCAATCAATGGACAACACCACTAAAGAAGTTTTATCGGGCATTGGTGTCATTAACTCAGCAGGCCAATCTTTTGATGAAATTCAGGATACCGTTCATATCGTTACTTCTCAAATACAGGAAGTTGCTTCAGCAGTTCAAGAAATGGCTGCCGGCACCAATCAAATTGTTCATTCCATCCAGAACATTACGAATGTTTCAGAAACAGTAGCAGCAGGTACACAAGAGGTCTCAACAGCAGCCGAAGAACAATCTGCGTCAATGAATGAAATCACTTCATCAGCCTCTTCCTTATCGACAATGGCTGCTGATCTACAAAAGTTGATAGGCAGATTTAAAGTATAAATTACATTTTTGTTCTAATGTTTCATATAAGTTCGATTACGCTAATAAAAAAGTCTCGGCAAATACTTGCCAAGACTTTTTTATTAGCGTATTTGTTTGAAAGGTTTATTTTAAAGATTTACTCATGTAATTTAAATTTCTTAATTTCATCATCCAATTGCGCTGATAATTCTTTCAATCCGTATGAATGCTGGGTAAAGGAATTCATTGTCGCAGAAATTTCTTCTGTGGAAGCAGAAACCTCCTCGGTTGCAGCTGCTGTTTGCTGAGACACCGCGATAATACTTTCAATCTCCTGACTGACTACTTCTTTATTTGTTTGACTATCTTTGATAGACATTTCCACATCGGTAACTTTTTGCGCTAAATCGTTAATAGCTGATTGAATTTGATCGAAAATGGCTTTCGTTTCTATTACTGCCTCATCTTGTTCATTGACAGCCATATTTGTACGCTCCATTGCATGAACGGCATTTTTTACAACCGATTTGATGCTGTCGACTATTTTTTTGATTTCCACTGCAGATGCTCTTGATTGCTCAGCCAAGTTACGAACTTCATTGGCCACTACTGCAAATCCTTTTCCATGCTCCCCTGCTCTGGCTGATTCAATCGAAGCATTTAGAGACAATAGATTGGTTTGATCAGTAATTTTTGTAATCACATTAATTATGGAGTTTATTTCTTCCATTCTCACATCCACTTCTTTTACAATGGAAGCAACTTCTGAAGTATGTGATTTCGTTTCTGTCGATTTTTCAGACAGCAAAACAATTCGTTCCAATCCTTTGCTGCTTAGTTCCATGGAACGCTGTGATACGCTATTCATATCTTCTGTGGATACATGAACATCATCCAATTGATTGGACAAATCTCTCATTTGGTCTGAGCTTGTTTGGACATTTCTCGCTTGCAAGTTCGCCCCTTGAGCAATTTCTTCAATTGCCAGCGCCACTTCAGATAATGCTGCATTTGTTTCACTTGTCATCATCGACAAGTGTGCAGAAGTATCAAATACTGTCTTAGATGTTTCGCCCACTTTACGCAACGAGATCGATAACTGTTCCATTGTGTCATTAAAACTTTCTTCCAAATCTTTAAATTCGTCATTTGTATTTACGGAAACTCTCGCTGTAAAATCTCCTTGTGCAGCTGTTTCCAATGCAGACTTTACAGTATTAATATTTTTCGAAATACGTTTTCCAAGAATATACGCACTCAAGGCAGATAATACACCAAAGATAGCCGTTAAGATCCATCCAATATTACGAATGCTGTTAGCAGTTTGCGTAATTTCAGAACGATCTTCTATAGAAATAAATTTCCAGCCTGTATTTTTGTTCGTTGTGAAGGTTGAGAATTCATCCGATCCATTTAATTGAAAATTGCTGCTACCTTCATCATCTTTATTCACATTATTCCATATGTTTTTAGGGAAATCCGTACCTATTTTTTTGGCATCTGGATTATAAATGTATTTCCCATCGTCACCCACGATCGTCATATACCCTTTATTGCCAATCTTAATTTTCTCCATTGCTTTCGAAAAATTATCCATATTGAGGTCAATTCCCAATACACCGACGATATTACCGCTCTGGTCTTTAACCGCTTGGGCAATGGTAAGAACCAATTGGCCTGTCCCTTCATCCTTATATGGTTCACTATAGAAAATTTTCCCGTCTTTTGCTACTGCTCCCTGATACCAATCGCGCTGAGTGGGATCATAGTCTTTAGGAAGTTCCGTTGTTGGGGCACTCAACAGTTCCTTTTTGGATGTACCATAATACACAAATGCATAATCCTTATTTGTTTTTAACGTTCCATCTAACAGATAATACCCATATTGACTGTTCATCGGATTTTGATAATATTGGGTAAAATTTATATTGTTTGCCAACAAATGCACTTGATTGGCCACACCTTCAATTTTGTAATCCAAACTCGTACTGATCTGTTCGGACAATTGTAAGTTATTTTGAGTTGTTTGTTTGTCAATAATATTTTGGGTTACCACATTCGATATGATGGCTATGGTGATCGTTGGTATAATCGCAACCGCTGTCATTCCAGCTACCAGCTTGTGATTTACCCGATTCCATTTGAACTTTTGTTTAGCCTGTTCCATGACTTACACCTCCGCTTTCATATGATTTACTATGTACAAAATGGCTGCGTAAGCAGCCGATTAAACCTTTTTATCAACAAGTATCCCAAGATATTCCTTCATGGCTGCATAGATATCGAGCAGCTTCTTTGATGGTATTTCCTGAACTACTTGATTGGTGTTCTCATCTACAATGGCAACATAGTATTCTTTCAATTCATCGTGATATTTGTAGACTAATTGTGTGTTTGAATCTTTTAAAAAGTCATTCATATTCTTGATAATTTTCTCTGTCTTTTCCTTAGATAACGATTGCTGCGGCTGGTCTTGTTGATTCGGTGAGTCGTCTTTAACTTTTGGAGCGCTATTTACTGGATTAACTTGATTTACTTGAGAATCATTAATAGGAGTATTAGAAATAGAGATTTTATCTAACATGTCCAGAACCTCCCCCTTTAGGATATATATACCTATACTATCGGATCAAATTTAAAATTGTTTAGTACTTTTTTACCTGATTTCTAATTTTTTCTGGAAAAATCAAAAACCAGCTCAAAAGTAGAACTGGTTTTTGATTGATTAGATTTTTTTATCCATAAAAACACTTGGTAATGGTAGTTCGTCATTTTTATATTGGTGTTTTGCTTTATTTATTTTTTTTTCAGTAAATGATTTTTTTCTTAATTTTTCATATAGAGGTGAAGCCAAACCGGAAATTTCCTCACGGATTCTCGATATTTCGATAAGAATTTGCGTTAGCTCTTCTGCCAAAGGGCCAGTTGATTCTCCGGAATGTATTTCAAGCGCATTATACGAACCAATATGTTTGTTGCATAGATCCGTGCTTTTTAAAAACTTTTCGGGGTCTTCTGCTTTAACAGCTTCCAATTGATGTAAAGTTTCTTGTTTCAAGTCCAGTAGAAGTCTTTTTTTCTCTTCATGAAATTTGGTCATAGCCCAATGTTCCTTACTAAGTTATTTTAAAAAAGCCGTTACATCGTAAATATTCTCATCATCCGGCGCTGGCAGCACCTAATTGTGATGTCAGCCAAGAACTTTGTGAAGTATATTTTTGCATCGCCTGTTCCATTGCTGAAAACTGTGTATAATATTGGTTTTCTTTTGTATTAAAGCTATCGTTTTCCGTAGAAATTTGACTTTGCAAGCTCGTCATCATTTTACCGAGGGTGCTTTGATCATAATAGGAATTCCCAGTACTTCCAGCTTTATCTGTTAGACTGGTGACAGCCGAAGAAATGTCATCGTTTAGTTTGTTCATTAAACCATTTTTTGATGAGTCAGTTGTATCTAAATTGGAAAACAGCTTTGTAACTGCATTAGGATCATTTTGCAAAGCCGTTCTTAGCTTATCTTGATCAATATACAATTTGCCTTTATCAAGGTAACTAGATGAAGAAATGCCAATTGAAGCTAATGAGTTATAGGTACTTCCATTATTAACAACTGACGTCATATCATTTCTCATACTATTTATAAGCGTATTCAATATACTATCATTATGCAATAAACCGCTTTTTGCTTTTGTTTCCCATTGTTGAACTTGAGTATCTGTCATGGAACTTTTCTGAGCATCAGTGAGCGGCTGATAATCTTTGTAAACAGGCTCACTATAGGCAGTGTTTAATTTATCCAAAATGTCGTTATACTTGCTGATAAAATCCGTAATATTTTTCACTTCTGTGTCAATATCTTGAGAAACATTTACCGTATTGGTTGTCAAATTGCCGCCGGAATCGACTGTAGGGGTTTTAAATGTCCAGTTAATCCCCATAATCGAAGCCGTATTTGATGACAGGGTGTTAATTTCACTTCCATTAAAGATGATGTCGGCATTTTGTCCATTTGCTGTTAATGAACTAGTTGGTGTGGCAGACCATATGGTACTTGAAGCTGTTCCGCTAACATTTAGTGGGCTTTGTGATCCAGTTGCAGAAGATGTAAAAGTTAAGTTTCCATTTGAATCTATAGACGCACTAACCTTCGTTGCAAGCGTGGAATTACCCGCAATTTCGTTGTTAATTTCATTTACTAAATCCTGAGGCGTATTGTAAGTACCCGCCTTTAAAGTTATATTGGAAGATGTTCCATTGCCAAGATCAATAGTCAGGCTGTCATTTGAACCACTTGTAATAGTTGTAGAACTATTAGTTGTTCCTGATAAAGTATTGTTCGAACCCAACCCTAAAGTATTGCTTAAAAAAGAAGGATCAGTTCCAGTTAAATTGATTTTAGTAGCAGCCCCGGTAGCATTTGTTTTCAAAACAAATTGCTGAAGATTGGAATCATAAATTGCCTGTACACCAAGACTTTGCCCTGTCGTACTATCCACAGCAGAATTAATGCTATTAACAACATCATTAATAGTTTTCGTTGGATCTATCGTAATTTTCGCAGACAATGGACTTGATGTTGTTCCATTCATAACTGAAATCGTTATAGTTGATGAATTTGTTACACTTAGTGACCCTTGGTTTGAAAGAGGTTGTGTTGTATTCAAAGCAACCTTATTACTAGTAAAGGTTGCTGACTTAGCTAATTGTTTAACTTGAATATTATACGTACCTGCGAAAGCACCTCCGCCCGCACTACCTGAAACCGAGTTTGGATCACTTGCACTCACATTAAATGTATTATAGGTAGATGACATTTTCATATTAAATAATGTGCTAGATTGGAAAGAAACTAAATCTGTGTTCCATTGGCGATATGCATCGCTCTGCCAGGTATCTTTTTGCAATTTTTGATTTAGCTGATCAAGTTTAGCCTGTTCACCAGCCATTAATTTTTTAACCAAAGAATCAGTATCCATACCAGAAGCAAGACCAGTAATCCTATTTAGTGAAGCTGGATTGATTGACATCGAAAAACCTCCATTCGATTACTAATAAAAATTATTTTAAATGGTGAAAAATATTAATTTTAGATATTTATATTATCGGATTTCTTATTCATAAGTTTAGATATATTCATAAATATTTATAGAGGAAAGGATAAACGAATCTAATTTTAAAAAATAATATAATAAAGTCGCTCTGTATAATAGTTTTTAAAAAACATTAATGAAATGAAATCAACTCAACTATTTAAAACACTTTCAGCAATAATGAAGTCTAATTTTGTATCAATATCAATTGATCTTTCATTTGGCATAATATAAGCAAAAGATTTTAATCCATAAAAAAATTCTCCGGATTCCAAAAACGTTTTTTTAATGATGTATATTGCTCCATTTAATCTATAATATAAAGGTAATTCCTGCCGCCTTTTTAAATTTTCCATATTTAAGAAACCATTCATGGAAAGTGATTCATCAATAGTATTGCACAAAAGAGGGGAATGTTCTGCCTCACATATACTTGTAACATAAGAAGCATTTTTTGTATTAAAAAGTTCAATTGCCGCTCTAATATCATCACAATTTCTCAGTGGTGAAGTGGGTTGTAGCAAAGTAATAATATCAAATTCTTTGCCAATTTTAGAAAGTCTGGATAAAACTTCTCGAACAACATCCCATGAAGATGAACAATCCTCTGATGTACTTTTTGAACGTAAAAACGGTACCTCTGCACCATACTTACGGGAAATTTCAGCATATTTCTCGCTATCTGTAGAAACCATTACCATATCAAAACAACCACTATTAATGGCAGCTTCAATGGTATATGCGATTAGAGGCTTACCTTTTAGTTCAAGAATATTTTTATCTTTAAGCCCTTTCGAGCCAGAACGTGCAGGAATTATGGCAATATTTCTTTTTCCATTCAAAATTCATCCCTCAAAACTTATATCATAAAATTTCTTTTTAAAATTTTGGTTTTTGCATTGCAAAAATTGAAGAATTATTCTTAAAATGTGTTCTGAGGTATCACCATTTCCAAAGGGTGAATTCAGATTTGATAAACTCAAGCGAAAGTTTGGTGATAGTGCATGTTTTATTGCTAGGATTATATCCGCCTTTTTAGGAGGACAGTTTATAATATTTGTTGCTTGAATACGTCCTTTTTGTCTATCTCCAATATTTATGCAAGGTATTTTAAAAGTAGGTGTTTCAATAATACCACTTGATGAATTACCCATTACGAATGCACTGTATTTCATGGCGCTTAAATATCTGATTTGACCCAAAGACGTAAATGCTATACTATTTTCCCGATTTTTTTCAACATAATTGTCTATAAGCTTATTAATGACTCTTCCATCAGCATCTGCATTGGCTTTTGTAAAAATAAACTTAATATCTTTAAAGGAATCAATGGCATTTAATAACTGTTCAGTTTGCTCAAATGCTGTATTATTTTCTTTAGTAACTGGGTGAAAAGTGACTAGAGCATATGGCTTATCAAGCAAGAAATTAATACTTTGTTCCAGTTCGTACTTATTTAAAAGTGGTGTTTTTAAAATATTTTCAACACCCAGTGCGCCAACATTAAAAACCCTACTAGGGTCTTCTCCGAGTTGAATTACCCTTTTACGGTACACATCCGAGCTAGTGAAATGCAGATAACTCATTTTGGATATTGAATGTCTAATTACTTCATCGATTGCACCCTCGGTAATTTCACCGCCATGTAAATGTGCAATCGGAATATTAAAATTAACAGCAGCACTACAAACAGCTAAAATTTCATACCTATCCCCCAATACAATGAGAAGATCTGGTTTTTTGCGATTAAAATACTCCCCAAAGCTTATTAATGCAAGTCCCATTGATTTAGAAACTGATACAGGTGTATCACTACCCATAATAATTTCAATTTTTTCATCAATAGGAATACCATCACTCTCAATCTCTGAAATTGTATATCCAAATTCATGAGAAAGATGTGTACCTGTTACTACAATGTTCACTTCTATTTTCTTCATTTTACTTAAACTAACCATTAATGGTTTTAAAAGGCCATATTCTGCTCTTGTAGAGGTAACTATACAAATCTTTTTCACAATTCAATCAACTCATCTTTTTCAAAATCTTTGATTGCTTTCATCCCTATTACGTCATACCATTTCATTGGAGAAATACCCGTTCCAGGTCTTTTAACTGTCAAGTTTTCTTCAGTAAAAAATTCTCCCTTATGTATTTTAGATTTTGCAACAATACTTTTTCTAACTACAACTTTGTTCAAAACTTCTGATTCTGTTACTTTCTTCTCATTAGTCCCTAAAGCAATCTCAATATTTCTTATTGCATCAATCATTGTTTTAAGTTCATTAAATTCTAAACTAGCTTTATGATCAGGCCCTTCCATATTTCTATCCAAAGTAACATGTTTTTCAATTATTGTCGCTCCTAACGCAACTGCTGCTATTGGTACTTCGATTCCTAAAGTATGGTCAGAATAGCCAATATTTATATTAAAACGCTTCTCTAAATTAACCATTGCTCTTAAATTGACATCTTTAAATGGAGTTGGATATTGTGAATTACAATGCAATAGACTTATTTCTGATGTACCATACTTTCTAAGTATTTCAATTGCTTCATGTATTTCTTCAAGATTACTCATGCCACTTGACATAATAACCGGTTTTCGTGTTTTTGCAATTTTTACAAGGTAAGGCAGGTTTGTAATTTCTCCTGATGGAACTTTAAAGAATGGGATATTTAAACTTTCTAAGAAATCAATGCTTTCTAAATCAAATGGCGTAGATAAAAAGGATATTCCAAGTTTTTCACAATACTCTTTTAATATGTAGTGGTCATCTTCTGTGAGTTCCAAATTTTTTAGCATTTCAAATTGGGTTTCTTCTTTTGTTGTGTACTTGTTCTGATAATCCGCCTTTTTGGCAGATGTAGTTACAATATTTTCTGTTTTAAATGTTTGAAATTTGACAATGTCAGCCCCAGCTTTCTTAGCTTCACATATCATGCGTTTTGCTAAATTTACATCTCCATTATGATTAACCCCAGCCTCTGCAATAATAATAGTTCTATTCATCCTTTAGCTCCTTACATGGATTTCCAAAAGCTTTTTTACCATTCCCAATATTATTAACAACTACACTGCCAGCTCCAATTAATGTGTTTTCACCAATATTAATACCCTGTATAATTGTAGAATTCGTGCCAATATGTGACTTATTCCCTATGATCACTCCCCCAGAGAGTGTAGTTCCAGGGGCAATATGCACGAATTCGCCAATTCTACAATCATGCTCTATAATACATCCAGTGTTTAAAATACTTCCGTTTCCAATAAACGTTCTTGCATTTATAATCGCACCCTTACCTACAAATATCCCATTACCAAAAGTTGAAGAGTTCGAAATAATTGCTGTATTGCTAATAATATTTGGAATATTAAATCCAATGTCATAGATCAACTTATAAAGTTTTATTCGTAACATTGGATTTATAACACTGCCAACTGTGATAAATGCTGATGAATATCCTTGATTATATAGTTCTTTCAAGTCATCATCACTGCCTATATAGGTTAAAGAACAGAACTTCATACCAATTTTTTCCTTTGTATCAATTATACCAATTTCATCAAACGAGTTATTTTCTTGTAAAACATCAATCACAGAACTACAGTGCCCTCCACCGCCAATTAACAAAAGTTTCTCATGTATACTTTTCATTTTTGTACTTTTAACTGTTCTAAATACTTAGACATTTCCTCCATTTTTTCGTGTTGCCCCATATCGTACCAGCATTTTTCAGTTACAGGAAACATTCCAATGCTTTCACCATTTTCAATACATTTTTGAATAACATCTGTAATATGAATAAAAGTGTCATCTGGAATATAATTTAGAAAATCTGGTTCAATTATATAAAATCCAGTATTTGTTAATAATGATAAATTCGGCTTCTCTATTAATGAGATTATTTGTCCAACATTATTAATTTCAACTGTTCCATAAGGAATCTCTATATTCTTTATTGCGCAGACAATTGTTATAATGTGTTTGTTTTTCTTATGATGTTCATAAATTTTACTATAATCATACTCGAGTAAAATATCACAATTTGTCATAAAAAAGGTTTCCTCAATAGTACCTTTCAGGAGTTTAAGCCCTCCACCAGTACCCATTGCATTATTTTCATCAATATACTTAACGTTGTAAGAAAGGTCCTCATCTGAGAAATAAGATTTTATCATGTTTCTTTTATGATTAACTATCATAAAAAAGTCGGTACAACCAGCACTTTCAAATCTGTCCATAATATGCTCGGTAATGGTTTTATCACCAACTGGAATCAAAGGTTTTGGTAATACCTTAGTATATGGGTAAAGCCGAGTACCTTTCCCACCCGCCATGATAATAACAGGAACAGAATCGACAAATTTATTCTGCATAATAATTTTTTCGTCATTCCAAAATACAATACTAATAATATTTTTATGTTTATCAATGACAGGTACACAGCTTAAAGAGTATTTCTTCATCACTTCAAAAGCAGATTCCTGATTGTTAACATCTACATATTTATAATTATAATTAGTAATTTCTTTAACCTCTGAGTTTAAATTCCCATTTGACAAAATAAATCTTCTTATGTCACCATCAGTTACTACTCCAAGAAGTTTACTCTCGTTACAAACTAATGCTACTCTTTTACCCGTAGCATCAAGTGTTTTCATTGTATTCAATATAGTTGTTGACTCAGAAACAATCAGATTTTTTATTTCCATTTAGTCTCTACCTTTTTGTCCTTTTTTCAGTATTGTTACCACTCTTAGTACATCTGAAGTGGATAAATTACTACTACAAGGAATATTGAGGATATTATCCGAATATAATAAAGCTTTTTCTATCTTAAATGTTTGGCATATCTGATATGGTTTTTGAAGGTGAATTAATCCCCAAATTGGTCGGGTTTGGATATTATTTTTACTTAAAAGCTCAATCAATTCTTGTTTATTATGCCCATACTCTTCTGCTTTAATATAAAGCGAATAGAACCAATAGTTAGGTCTTATGTCAGTGTTAAAATTCAAAAGGGTAAGACCCATAATGTCTGCAATTTGGTCTTTGTATAAATGGAAGTTGCGCTTTTTAATTTCAATAAAAGTCTCTAATTGTTCAAGTTGCGCCAACCCAACTGCTGCTTGTAGATTGGTCATTCTGTAATTATACCCTATGTCATTATGTATAAAATTAACTGCATCATCTTTTGCTTGAGTAGAAAGATATTTAGCCTTATCAAGCAAGTTAATATCATTTGAAACAAGCATTCCCCCACCGCCAGTTGTGATAATTTTATTCCCATTAAAAGAATAAATGCCCATATCACCAATTGTTCCAGCATATTTCCCATTATATTTGCCTTCTGTATAGTATGTTCCCAAAGCTTCAGTGGCATCTTCAATAACTTTCAAATTATATTTTTGCGCAATATCTATTGCTACTTCTAAATTAGCCATATTTCCAAATACATGGACAATTAAAATTGCTTTCACTTTTCGTCCTGTTATTTTATTAACAAGATTGCCATTTACAAATTCGCAAGAAGTTTCACAAAACATCTTTACTTTTTCCATGTCCATACACAATGAGTCATCACAATCCATAAACACTGGATTAGCCCCCATATAAGTAACTGGATTAACAGCTGCTATAAATGTTAAAGTGGGGACAATAACCTCATCATTTTCACCAACACCAAGTACTCTTAGTGCCAAGTGAAGCCCTGCTGTACCACTTTGACATGCTACTGCACTTTTTACACCTAAATAATCAGCAATTGATTTTTCAAATTTGTTAATAAATTCCCCGCCTGTAGATACCCACTCACTTTCAATAGCTTCCGAAACATATTTAAGTTCATTACCCTTTAGGTTTGGAACTGAAAGCGGTATAAACATATTCATTTACGCACACTCCAAATTTAAATATTATAAATGTCTGTTTTATATTTATCTAGATTATTCTTAAAGAACTCTATTGTCTCTTGTAAACCAAGTTCAAATGTATATTTTGGTTCCCAATTCGTAAGCTGTTTAATCTTTTTATTTGACCCTAATAGTCTGTTTACTTCACTGTTCTCAGGTCTTAACCGCTCTTCATCACAAATTATAGTTGCTTTTGGGTTAATCTGGTTTATTAACTCTTGGGCAAGTTGCCCTATTGAAATTTCTTTTTGAGTTGCAATGTTAATTTCTTCACCAATTGTTTTTTCAGACTTAGAAATTTCAATGAAACCATTAGCTGTATCCTTCACATAATTAAAATCACGTGTTGGCGTTAATGAACCCAATTTAATTTCATTTACACCTGACAAAAGTTGCGAAATAATCGTTGGGATTACAGCTCTCGCTGACTGACGAGGTCCATAGGTATTAAAAGGTCTAACAATTGTTATAGGCATATTAAAACTTCTGTAGAAACTTTCAGCTATCCTGTCTGAACCAATTTTAGTTGCAGAATAAGGAGATTGCCCTTGAAAAGGGTGTTTTTCATCTATTGGAACATATTGGGCAGTTCCATATACCTCGGATGTTGAAGTAACCAATACCCTTTTTGTATTTAAATCTCGAGCTGCCTGTAATACATTAAGAGTACCTTTTATATTGGTATCCACATAGGAATCAGGAGAGTGATAACTAAAAGGAATAGCAATAAGAGCTGCTAAGTGGAAAACTTCGTCAACTCCCTTGATTGCCTCTCTTACACCGTTAGGATCTCTTATATCTCCTGAAAAAATTTCAATTTGACTAAGCTTGTTTTTCGAAAGCGTATCGAGCCATCCCCAGTTATTAAAGGAATTGTAATAAACAAATGCTTTTACATCATATCCTTCTACTAAGAGACGTTCTGTTAAATGACTTCCAATAAATCCATCTGCGCCAGTTACGAGAACTTTTTTCATATTTATATTTCTCCTTTTCATGTTATTTTCATTATGTATTTCGAGAATTAGTATTTATAACCTAAAAAACATTTTGATTATTTATTAATGAACATTCGTTATATTAAATAACAAAGAAAATAAACTAAATGAATTTCATTTTACTATTCTTTATATAAAATCGTTTTAAAGTATGAAAAAAGGAGTACCTCTCCTGAATCTTGTATAATTAAGTGATCAATCAAGAACAGTGTAGAGGTTGACTCCAATTTTAATTAATAAAGAGAGATCTGACCACCACTTAATGGTTCTTTATTGTCAGAACGTTTATAAAATAAAACTTAAAAATTTTATCCGTATAAGTTCTAGTACGGGTTGGACTTATCAAGACTAAAAAACGTTTTAATCACTATTTAGGAAATTCCTACAGAAAAAATTCAAAAGTTTATTTTGTTTTAGCTACTCTTATTTACGATTCAATGTTATGTTTACTATTATATTATTAACCACATATACCCCCTTTAAAATTGGCCAATCTGAATGTACTTCAATTGAGGAATTTCATGCTTACAAGCACCAGTTTTATAAATTTCGCCTACACCCCATTGCTGCTTTTTACAATATTTTTCCTATTTATTCAATCTTCATTTTATGTGCTAAAAAGTCTTCCATTTGTTCTTTTATTTTCTTTAAAACAAATTCTAAAGCATTTATTAAATTATTTTGAATTTCTAAATTCCTTTTAACCGTTTCATATGATAAAACCTCATCAATCGCCAACATCTCTCGAATTTGCACACTTAATTCAGGCAATAAAATGTGGTAAAGTAATTTATGGTTTGATATTAATGGAATAATATCATTTGATTTCTTCATAATTTCCAATGATTCCATCAGTTTTCGACTAGATGAATTGACAGAAAGCTTTTCATCTATTTTTGTTAAGTCCCTTTTCAACTTTTCGATTTTCGAGACATAGTTTATAAATAAATTTATTTCCTCTTCAAACCTTTTTTTGACTTCTTCCAAATCTATAGGTAATAGCGGACACTCTTCTATTACTTCCTGAACATTTAATTTTTGATTGCAATATTGATTGATTGCATCCTCAAGTCTCATTTGAATCGTGTGATTAATTTTCGATCCGCCTTCCGTTGCATTTATTACATTTAGGTTACCTCTCGAAATTTCAAGTTCAAACCAGTTTCTAAATGCATTCCAAATTCCAGATGTTTTAACAGGTTTTCCATAATAACCTTCAACTTCATAGATATCTTTATGGGTAACTCCAACAAATTCACCACTATCATAAATCGTACCAGAGGAATGCGATCTATCGTTTTCTTCTCCATAAGCTAAATCCTGTCCGGTTAAAATAATCGGGCTTAACCCCAGTTGGTTGGCAAAACCAAATGCTAAATGGGCACATGAAGAACCCATTGGAAGAAAATACTCATTTCCTAAATCAAATAATCCAGCAAACCACATGTATTCGAATACTTTCGATCTTAGTGGCAAAATATAGTTGCCAGGATAGTTCTCAAGAATTTCTGGATAAACAAGGGGCGGAGCCACAAGTGTAGTCTGTTTAGGTATAATTTTGTCCTTGTAAAAGTATGTGTAGACGACTTCATTTCTTTCTACAGTACATACAAAATCAGGTATTATCCCACTATCCACAAGCTTTTGTAGGATGGTGTCAACTGCAATAATAACTGCTTTTCCTTGAGCATCCTTTAAATAACGAAGATTTTTATCCAATGAAGGTCCCGCAGAAACGATTATTGCTGGTACCCCTTTAAAAACATCCTTTATTTTGGATATATCTTTTGAATGTTGTAAAAATTTTATATTAGTTAGATTCTGTGTAAAACCTTGCAATGAATCTTCAATCGAATTTCCTAATGAAAAAAGGAATATTTTAACAGACGTTGTAATCTCTTTTACCAACTTGCTGCTAACATCTGAAGCAAAATTCCGATAAAAAAACGTGGCATAAAAGCGTACATTTTTGATTAAATTTAACATGGCAGTATTTCGAAATGAATCTTCCAGGATTTCAGGCAGTGCTTCAATTGGTTGCACGATTAACATAACGTTTGGATTTTCTAAAAAATCTAGCCTTTTTGTTTGCAATGCATGATAAAAGAAGGAAACTTCCGGTTCAATAATAACAAAAAATGCTCTGTTATTTGCTTTTTGAATGATTGCTTTAATCTCTTCAACACTATTTATACCTAGGATAAAAAATAATTCCCTTCTCAGTACATTTGGAGAGTTGTCTCGATCTTCTTCATCTTTCAAAATATAAACTTTTTGGTCCTTTCTGATAAAAAACTCTTCTTCACCATCTTTTGCCACGAACTGATATTTTAGATCTTCTATATTTATTTCTGAAATGATATGGTTGTTATTTTTCTCGAGTGAAGAAATATTCAAATCAAAATGTGATGTCATTTATTAATCCCCTCATTTTAAATGATTCAAAGTAACAAAATTTCATTATTTAGCATACTTCATTGATCAAATCTTTATAACTCATATGGACATATGGATTTCGTATACATCTGTACAAACTTCTTTAATTTGGTTCTATTTCCTTTGAAAGTTTTAAAAATATAATTTAACATGCTTTATTTAATTCACCATTACTAATGAGTATAGGTAATTTTGTTATCGGAATAAAACCAAAAATGTTTAGTTTCATTTAATAATAGGGCTTAAATAGAAAAAGAGACCCCTGATAACAAGGGTCTCTTTATATAATTTATAATTATCCACGAAGTAATTGAAGAACCTGTTGCGGCTGTTGGTTTGCTTGAGCAAGCATTGCTTGAGCAGCCTGAGCAAGTACGCTGGATTTAGATTGGTTCATCATTTCTTTCGCCATATCTACGTCAGCTACACGAGATTGCGCATCTGAGATGTTTTGGCTAGAAGTATTCAAGTTATTGATTGTGTTATCAAGACGGTTTTCAAAAGCACCAAGTTTTGCACGCTCTGCGGATACTTTTTGGATTGCAGTATCAAGTACTTTAATTGCAGTGTTTGCTTGGCTTTGAGTGCTAACGGATAATCCAGATACACCTAGAGCTGACGCACGCATATCATTGATATCAACACTTAAAGTTTGACCGCCATTTGCACCAATTAATAGTGTAGCAGAACCATCTGTTCTCTTATCTGCAGAACCAGTTGTTTCAGTGAATGAAGACAAATTATTAGAAGCGGCAGCACGAGTATTTCCACTAGAATCTTGAACAGAAATAGTTAACCCTTCGATTGCTCCAGCAGAACCAGCAGTGTTTGCAGTTTCTGTCATTGTTCCAGTAGAAGTAACTGCTAGTGTTCCAGCAGTATTCAAATTAGAACCAGCTGCAGCTAAACCAGCTAATGTAGTTGTAGAAGTAACAGTTATAGAATCAGACTTAGCTGTTCCATTTACAGTAAAATTCACAGTGATTTTATCGCCAACTGAGATACCTAAGCTGTTACCATTAGAGTCTCCTAATGAAGTTAATAATGTGCTTGAACTTGCTGCAGTTGATGCTACTGCATCTTTAAATGCAACACTTGTGTTTACATTTGCAACTGCTTGACTAACAGATTTACCCATTGAACCATCTAGAAGGTTTTTAGTGTTAAATTGAGTTGTAGTTCCAATACGGTCAACCTCTTTTTCTAATTGACCCATTTCAGATTGAATGTTTGTACGGTCTTGGTCAGTGTTTGTATCGTTTGAAGATTGAACAGCTAGTTCACGCATACGTTGAAGGATATCAGTTGTTTGTGATAATGCACCTTCAGCAGTTTGAATCATAGATTGACCATCTTGAGCGTTACGAGAAGCTTGGTCTAAACCACGGATTTGGCCTTTCATTTTTTCAGAGATTGCAAGACCTGCAGCATCGTCAGAAGCGCTGTTGATACGAAGACCTGAAGATAATTTCGCCATTGATTTAGCTTGTTGACCACTGTTAATGTTTAATTGACGAAGAGCATTTGATGCCATAGAGTTATAGTTGATAATCATCTTAAATTTCCTCCCTAAGATAAGTTTTATTTAGTATTTATTAAAAAGCCAAGGGCTCTTTAAGCGGTGTGTCATTCTGGTTGTTTGATTGCTTGATCAAGCGAAGCTTGGCTGGCAATAATCAAAGAATTTAAAGTTTGACTCCATCAGAGATTCGGTCTCGGTTGTTTTTTTTTGATAGATTTCTTCACGAAACACGGTTATTTCTTTCGGAGCATCGATCGCAAAGCGGATTAAACCTGATTCGGTTAGAAGAATACTGACTTTGATCGAATTGCCAATCTGTACGGTTTCTCCAACTATTCGAGCCCGTTTCTTTAACTTTCCCATATTTCCTGGACTTTGTTTGATTCTAGTAATTCGATACTTCTTTGGTGCATCAATGGCCAACCGTAATTTTGACTCTATGCTTAGGACGCTGACTTTAATTTCATCAGCTATGATTACGGATTGTCCAATTTCTCTGCCAATAATCAGCATTTTTCCTCCCCCAAAGGTTTATTTTGCATTGCGATAGTTTTTTTGCCATCAAACTTGTGATCGGCTATCAAATAACCTTTTGTTACTTTCTTACTTCCAAGGTATCCTTGGTATTATTTATTATCGGTAGAGTTTTTATTTTGTTTAGCTTTTTTAAAAACTTTTTTAATTTTTCTACCTTTTTAAATTTTCAACCAAGTGTTCCTTGTATTTCTATTATCGGTGGTTCAAGAAAATGGTTTAGTCTTTCTCAAGATTTTTTTTCTTCTTTTTATCTTGAGTTTTTTCAACCGTTTTCTTATTTATAATTATCGGTCCATACCTATTTTGGTTTAGTTATTTTTATAAAAAAATCAAATTTTTTAAACGTAAACCACTCAAAACATCAAAATATATACTAAGTATCTATAATTTTATAGTTCAAACAGTATAAATAAGCGTCATTATCGTTGTTTAGAACATGAATAATAATGGTATAGATAGGCATCAAAAACGTTTAATTAAGTATTTTGATTAAATTTTTTGTGAATCACAAAGAAATAGCAAACTACATCGATATTTTCTAAAATTTATTTCATTCTTTTCATTCTTCTAAAAAGACATTATTATTTATTGAGGTTCTTAGCATATTTCAGTGTTTTTGAAAAAGAGTATAATATTTTATATAAAAAGAAAAAATGAGACGAACTTTCGTCTCATTTTTTCTTTTAGTTTTTAATAATGTTATCAGCGATTCCCTGCATTTCGTCTGCATAGGAAACGGCTCTAGCGTTCATTTGAAAGCCTCTTTGGGAGGTCATCGTATCAGTCATTTCCTGAGTTAAATCCACATTAGAACCTTCTAGGAATCCTGATTGGATTTGAGTTTCCCCTGGAGCCATAGTACGTACATAACTGGCCACGTTGGATCCGGCAGGCAGCACATTCGAGTCGATCGAATATTCATTGCCTCCTGCATTTTGCAGAATTTGAGGATTTTTAATGTCCACAATGCCGATTCTCTGCGGTAATATGGACACAGCACCGTTGCCGGTTTTACTTTTTACTTGAATTTGTCCATTTGTTGTAATTTGAACATCATATTTACCATTTAACTTTATTGGAGTGCCGTTTTGATCTAACAGTTTACTACCGTTTGAATTTACAAGATTGTAGCTGCCAGCCTGGTTTGGATCTGGACTTAAATGAAAGTCTCCATCACGTGTATAATGAGTTGATGTAACTCCGTTAGCTGATGAACTTACCTGAAAAAAGCCATTTCCGTTAATCATTAAGTCAAATGGTTTGTCCGTTTCCATTGCCTGCCCTTGCTCCATGTCAAGCTGTGTAAGACCAGCACGGACACCATATCCTTCTCTGATACCGTTTGGAGTAAGCCTGCCCACTTCCTGATCACTGCGGGTTTGATTGTTAATTTGACTTGCCAGAATTTCTGAGAAGCTTTGATCTCTGCGTTTAAAACCTGTTGTATTCACATTTGCTATATTATTGGCGCTTGTATCTAATTTCTGCTGGAATGCCTGCAATGCACCGGAAGATATATATAGTGATGTATTCAAAGCCCATTTCTCCTATTCATCGTGAATTATTAATCCATTTTTCCTACGGTATCTAATTGCTGCAATGATTGGTCATAGGCACTGATCACTTTTTGGTTAGCTTCATAGCCTCTGACAGTCATCATCATATCTGACATCGTTTGACCGGCATCAACATTTGACTGCTCAATGAAACCCTGTTGGATAGATACACCAGGGTTTGACTGGCCGGCATCTTGAATGAATGGAACCGGACTGCTTGATGAAAAAACATTTCCACCCATTCTTTGTAATTGAAGCGGATTTTGAACCACTGCTATTCCGATCTGACCCGCAATTTTCGTTTGAGTTGGATTATTTGTGTTCACAAGCAGCTGACCATCTGAATTAATATGAAAATTATCTTTGCTTATGCTGTCAGTAATTTTGATTGGCTGATGATCAGCCCCTAAAACGCGATACCCATCAGCAGTGACAAGATTGCCATTAGAATCCAGGTCAAACTTTCCGTCCCTTGTATATCCTACCGACCCATTTGGCATTTGAACAGCAAAAAATGCTGCCGGTTTCACTTGACGGCCATTTACGTTTTGTGATGGAATATCCTGATCGTTGATCGCAAGGTCAAGCGGCTGGTCTGTCTCTACTAACGTACCTTCCGAAAAATTTGGAACTCGTTCCTGTGCATAAACACCATTCGTTAATTCACCGATCGGAACAGGTTGTCCAGGTATTTGCGGTGCACCACTATAATCTTGAATCCGTGAGATTAAAAGTTTAGGGAAGGCACGTAATTGTGTGTCATCCTGCTTATATCCCGGTGTTTCGATATTTGCAATATTATTGGCAAGTGTTTCTTGCTTTCGCTCTAAAGAAAACATTCCCGATGCTGCAGTATACAAACCTCTTATCATGTGAAATCTCCCTTTCCTATCGGCGGGCTTGAGATGACAACTGAAGAATGAAAGCAATTTCTCCTGTGCCCTTATCAAGTTTCGCTGCTATTTGTTCAACAGATAGACCTTGTTTATGAAGATCAAAAATTTCCTTGTAGCGATCATTTAATAATAAATTTTCCTCATTTTTATCTTTTGTTTTTGCAGAGGATTGTACGGTATCCAAAAACTTCTTTTGTTCTAAACGCAATTGTTCAAATTCCTTTGATAAGGATTGACGAATTTGTTCCATTTCCATTTTTAAATCTATGAGATCACGGGACAGCTTTTTTTGGTTTTCAAGTACTTGTTGACTGGCACCCTGCTCATATGGCGACTGCTTAGGCGAAGAATTCTTTTTCAGCAAACAAATGATAGCGATCAAATTAAGAGATACTAATAAAACAATGTTTATAATGGTCAGCAATGATTCTTCCCCTTTCCTATCGATAGGGACGATACCGAGGTATTTCTTTATTGGATTAATTTATCAACCAAATAAACGCGGGTGAAATATGTTTTACCTAATGCCTTATTAAGGTCGTTTTTCACATTATTTTCAATTAAGGTAAATCCATTCGGCCCAACTGCATCTTCTTTTTTCATTTGATTGATCGTTTGAATAATGGTATCTTCCAAACGAAATGGAAGTTTTTTGATTTCATCGGCATTTTTTTGCGAGTTGGTAATTAGTTTGAATTGTGCTTTAATATAACCGCCATCTGAAAAATTAGTGGTAACAGGATCAACATCTATAGAATTATTTATAAGATCATCAATCGATGGCTGTTCTGCTTTGGCTTTTGCTTCAGCTTTGGAAGGGTGCATGAACTGATTCCAGGCAAAATATCCACCCACACCCACTACTGTGATTGCCACTAGTATTAGTATAGATTTAACGTATAGTTTCATTCGTTTCTAACCCCTTTTTAGATATTTGCAAAGATTACGTATAGAGGTTGATTAATAATCCTTTAATTTCACCTATTCGATCCAAAATCGATAATCCTTCTGTTTGCTGGTTTATGACATGATTGGTTAAATCCATTAGTTTACGATCCAATACTTGAACTGTTTTTAATGTTTTACTTCCCCCGTATGGATCCCAGCTATCTGTTTGGTGCAGGCCAATCCCGTTTTTAGTGACTTCGCCCATAAATTGTTTGATCATATCTTTATATTTGCGAAGTTGTTGAAAGGTTGGACTTTTACTTAATGCCTCACCTTGTTTATCGATATCCTGAAGCATCTGCTGAAGACGATCCTGTGTAAGGTCTTTAGAATAGGAGCTGATAATTTTTTGAAAGGATGCAGGGTTATCTGTTGTCTTTTCGGTTGTGGACCTTCTCGTGTCACCAAGATTAACCCTCTGCGAATCTAGTATTTTCAAATGAAATCACCACCTCGTTTTAATCAAACTCAAGTCCTTTTCTATCAAAAAAAATCAAAATGATGTAGTAATTATACCTTATCGTTTGATAAATTTCATTAAAGTTACGTAAAAATATGATGAAGTAACGGAGGGAATATTCACCAAGGCTTCTTTTCATTTCATAAAAAACGCCACCGTTCGATTAAAACAGTGGCGTTTTTTGTTATCACAACTATTTTTTTAGCCTTTGATTTGCTCGTTTCCGTTAGAACTCCATCTATAATTCTTTTGTTAGATCATTCTATATAACTCTAAATTTATAATCTTATAATTCATCTAAATTCGTAGTATCTTCCAGTAGCTTTTCAATATCAAGCAAAATAATTAATCGTTCTGACACTTTTGATATTCCTTTTATATATGAAATATTATTTGCTTGCATTAATTGCGGATGCTGAATGGATTCTGATGAGAGATCCATAACATCGGTGGTAGCATCTACCAGAAGACCAATCTCTTTTCCGTTTACTTGAACAATGATGATTCTCGATGAATCCATTGTTTCAAACGTCTGTCCTTTTAAAGCCGACCGTAAATCAATCACTGGCGTTACGATCTCCCTAACTGTGACTACTCCTAAAACATGTGCTTTACGATTAGGATATGGAGTTATTGGCAGTAATCTCTCTATGGAGACCACCTGATGGATATTTACTCCATATTCTTCTTGACCAATATTGAAAATAAGTGCTTTCAAATCATTTACTTGGCCTATCATATAATTCCCTCTTTATCTCTATTTATAAAAGTTAATTTGATGAAGTTTTCATTAATTCTTCCAATTTTAATAGAGAAATTAATCGGCCATCGTACTTGGCGATTTCTGAAAAATATTCACTATCAAAAACGTTCGAAGAAGCTGGTTCTATTATATCAGGTGAAATGTCAATCACATCATTTGTTTCGTCCACAATCCAGCCTAATTCCATTTCCTCAAATCGGGTAATGATTACGCGGGTTGAATCAGTATATTGTGCCTCACCAAGGTTTAATTTGCTTGGTAAATCGATAATCGGTGTAACATTTCCACGCAAATTGATTACACCTTTGACAAATTCCGGAGCATTTGGAACCCTTGTAATATGCTGGATTCGTTCGATTGATTGAACTTGGTTAAGATCAAGCCCGTATTCTTCTTCCCCAATTTTAAAAGCGACTATTTTTAACATTTCCATTAGGAAGATCCGTCCTTTCTATTGAATAAACTGATTCGAATCAATAATTAAAGCCACTTCACCGTTTCCTAAGATGGTAGCACCCGAAATAGCAAATAAGTTATTTAAATACCCGCCAAGAGACTTTAATACAACCTCTTGCTGCCCGATAACAGAATCAACCACAAGTCCTGCCGTTTTGTCACCTTTTCTAATTATCACGATAAATAACTCTTCGGATGCTCCAATCCCTTGGCTAGAAGGTACATTGAAAACTTCTTTTAAATAGACTAAAGGTACAACCTGACCACGGAATTGAATCACTCTTTGACCATGAATGGTAGAAACTTGATTCTGTGGAATCCTTGTGATTTCAACAATGGAGCTAAAAGGAATCGCATAGGTTTCTTCTACCACCTTCACCAACATGGAATAAATAATCGATAATGTTAATGGCAGTTGGATTCGGAAAATGGAGCCTTGTCCAGGTGTCGAATTGATTGTAATGGCCCCGCCAAGCGATTCAATTTTCGTTTTAACTACATCCAGACCAACGCCTCGGCCGGAGATATCAGAAATTGTATCAGCTGTACTAAACCCGGAGGAGAAAATCAACGCATACACATCTTGATCTGCCATATTTTTGGCTTCTTCTGACGATACTACTCCACGTTCAATCGCTTTATTTAAAACTTTATCGCGATTGATTCCCTTACCATCATCTACCACTTCAATAAAGACATGGTTACCGCTATGGTAAGCTTTCAATTGGATTCTGCCTTCTTCTGGCTTATTAGCAGCAATCCTTTCTTCCGTTGATTCAAGTCCATGGTCTAAAGCATTTCTAAGCAGATGGACGAGCGGATCGCCAATTTCATCGATGACCGTTCGATCTAACTCTGTCTCTTCACCTTCAACAACTAGTTGGATCTTTTTATTCAAGTCTTTTGCCAAATCACGGACCATTCTCGGGAAACGGTTGAATACCTGTTCAACAGGAACCATTCGCATATTTAAAATGAGCCCTTGTAAGTCCGTTGATATTCTGGTCATGTGTTCTACGGTCTCTCTTAGATCCGTAATTTGCTGCCCGCGAGCAATTTGCTCTAGTCTTCCTCTATCAATAATCAATTCACTAAAGAGGTTCATTAAATGATCCAATTTATCAATATCCACACGAATCGATTTGGAACGTTGTTTTTTCTTAGCTGTATTTGTATCGGAATTTTGAGGTTCTTTTGCTGGTTCTTTAGGTTGTTCTTTTGTTTGTTCTTTTGTTTGTTCCACTTGTTGGGAAACCGAAGCAGATCTTCCAGTACCCTCAAGCTCTTCTGATGTTCTCTCAACTACCTGAACATCTACTATTTCCGAAATATTTAAAAATGTTTTTTGAATTTCTTCAAGGCTGTTCGCGCTGAGCAGCAATAGCATAAAAGAGTGATCAAAATTTTCTTCTTCTATTTGTTCAACAGATGGACGAGTTTGGATAATTTCGCCAAGTTCTTCAGCTGCTTGGAAAACCATATAAGATCTTACAGATTTCATCACACATTTTTCATCAAGCGTAATTGAAATTTGAAATACTTTATTGCCTTCTTTTCTAGCCTCATCAATAACAGATAATTGATAATTATCAATCACCATTTCTTCAACTGCTGCAGCAGCAACTTCTTGAACAGCTTGTGCTGCTTGAATTGGGACAGCTTTTGATGGATCTTGAATGTTTGTTAACTGAGCGACAACATTCCTTACATCTGCTTTTCCATCTCCGCCCTGTTCAATACTATCCACCATTTTTTCAATTAAATCCACACATTGGAATATAACATCCAGTATTTCTGAAGTTAATGATAATTTGGAATTTCTTAACATATCCAAAACATTTTCCATTTGGTGGGTTAATGACGCCAAATCTTCAAACCCCATGGATCCTGCCATTCCTTTTAATGTATGTGCGGATCGAAATATTTCATTTATAATGGAAAGATTTTCGGGATCTGTCTCCAAATTTAATAGTTCATCGTTAATGGTTTGCAAATGTTCTTTTGATTCTTCGATAAACAATTCTAAATAATTATTGAAATCCAATGCAAATTCCTCCCGCTATAAGGATCAGTATAATCAAACAAAATTGTAGTTAAAAATCAGACTTATACCAATAATACCATGATTTTAAACTATATTTTTAAAAATTTTTGAAACGTTTTACAGTTATTGTCGGAAATTCTCAAAAAATGTTTAATGATTTTCTAGTATTTTTTAAAAAAACATCAAACTCGATAAAAAAATGGATGTTCATTTCATTTCCATCAAACAACTGGTTGTCATCTTTTTGATTATCTCATACAATAAACAATAGAAAATAGTAGTTTTCTAAGTTCCATTACAAGGAGGAATATACATGAAAGAGCCTTCTACGGTCATAGGGTTAGTTATGGCCCTTGTGGCTGTTGGTGTAGGAATGATCTTAAAAGGAGCGAGTTTGACTTCTCTTATAAATCCTGCTGCATACACGATTATCCTGGGAGGGACAGCAGCTACTTTATTTGTCAGTTTTCCAATGGCCGAGATTAAAAAATTCCCCAAATTGATGAAAATCATTTTCGGTGGAAGTTCAAATCTTATAACAAAAATTGAACTCATCGAAAAGTTCGCGAATTGGGCCAACCTGGTAAGAAAAGAAGGGTTGTTAGGTCTTGAGAATGAATTGGAGAACGTTGATGACAAATTTCTAAAAGATGGATTAGAACTCATCATCGATACGACTGATTCAGAATTTACTCAGGATGTATTATTAGAAAAAATAAACGCGATGCAAGAACGTCACCGAAAAGGCGCACTCATCTTTTCACAAGCTGGTATGTATGCACCGACGCTTGGAGTACTTGGAGCCGTAGTTGGTCTAATTGCTGCTTTAGGAAATTTATCTGATATTGAAAAACTCGGCCACTCCATTGCCGCTGCCTTTATTTCCACGTTGCTTGGAATTTTTACCGGGTACGTATTATGGCACCCAATGAGTAATAAGTTGAAATTAATTTCAAAAAAAGAAGTTGAAGTTCGTCAAATCATGGTAGAAGGCTTGCTTGCCCTTCAGGATGGAATGAACAGCAGACAATTGGAACATAAATTATCTGTTTACCTAACACCAGAAGAATTAGCAGCAAAAAATAATCAAGCTGACAAGCAAATGGAGGGTTCACGTGTCCAGGAAGAAGCGTCATAATCATCATGAAGAAGAAGAACATATTGATGAAACATGGCTGATCCCATATGCTGACTTGCTTACGCTTCTGCTTGCCCTATTTATAGTATTATTCTCCATGCGTTCCGAAGATAAGTCTAAAATGGATGCAATGATACAATCTCTTTATACGGCTTTTAATACGATATCTGTTTTTGATACGAACAGCGGGGGACAGTCACCTAGTAATACAGGTTTAACAACAAAGCAAAATACGCCAGGTTCAATTGCAAGTCAAAATTCCAGTGCAAATGCGAAGCAAATCCTAAATCAAAATAAGAATCAAACTGAAAGCACTGATGAACAGAAATTGCAAGAATTTATGAAACAAATGCAGCAATATATAGACCAGAATCACTTAAATGCCGAAATTCACCTGACAGATTTACAAGAAGGGATCCAGATTACTCTAAAGGATTCGATTATTTTCGATTCAGGCAGCGACCAGCTAAAAGCGAATTTCACACCGATTCTTGATAATATAGCTAAAATGTTACAGACAGTTGATAATTCAATTATCATTGAAGGACATACCGATAACCAGCCGATCCACAGCACACAGTTTATTTCCAACTGGGAACTATCCGGTGCCAGAGCCTTATCTGTCGTTCACTATTTGCAATCGAAAAGCATTAACCCTCAGCGGATGCGTTACACTGGATATGGTGAATATAAACCAATATATCCAAATGATACACCAGCACACCGCGAAGCAAACCGAAGAGTAAATATCATCGTTCTTCGTAAATAGGAAAACCTCCTGCAGGAAATTGCAGGAGGTTTTTTATTTTACTGTTGTATAATAATGCTGTTGATTTTTCCCTATGTTGATTGAAACGAAATGTTCGCAATGCTACTTTATTTTCAAAGTTGCGGCCTTGATTAAAGGAATTTATTTATGAAAATACAGTATAGTAAACCCTGTAATAGCTAAAGCAATCTAAATAAGCACCTTCACGTGCCTTGGATGAACTCTCATACAGGTATCACAAGTCATCTTTTAACGAAGTTTTAAATATACGTAGATTAAGGTCTTTTATTTTAAATAAACGAATTAAATACTTTATTGGATTAATTAGCCTCAAGTAAATTATCTCTAAAATGTCATTAATTTCATTATGATAGGAATAGGACTGTGATCTCATCGATTATAATACCTGTTATCCCTCGTGCATACGCTAATTTAAGGATGGGTGTAACCAATCCCCTTACAAGGATTGTGAAAGATCCTTTCCAGTCTCCAGCGAATAACAATGCGTCTTGAAAAGGAAAACAACAGTCTTAAATAACAAAGCACAAAAAAAAACGAGAGTGCCATAACACTTCTCGTTTTTGCTTCTTAAAGATAGTCGGATATATATCCGGCCTTTTTTTTGCTTTTATCCCCATTCACTTCAGGCCCTTTTTGGTCCATTTGCTTAGCCAACTTACTGATAGATTCAAAACAATTTTGACATTTTGTTCCTGACTTGATCATGGAACCACAGGTTTCGCAAGGATAAGCAAGATTAGGAAAATGGCCTGCTATAATACGTTCAGCCATGATGAATTCACGAATTTGTCCAACTGATACCTCTGTAGCTTCGCTTAAAGCATGAATCGTGACGCCTGGAAAATCCCTTAAATACTCGGAAACTTTAAGGAAATCATCTTCTTGTTTTTGAAAACATTGATCACAAATATTGCGAATACGAAGGTATAGCTTTCCACATCTTCGACAATTGCCTAATGTTGCAGTCAAAATATCTCCACCATTTCCTTTATTAATAAATATAGATTAACCTAAAACCTTTTTAATGGAATCCATTACGCGATCTGGCTGGAATGGCTTTACGATAAAGTCTTTAGCTCCAGCCTGAATTGCCTCCAACACCATTGGCTGCTGCCCCATTGCAGAGCACATGATCACTTTAGCCTGTGGGCTGAATGCTTTAATTTCTTTAACAGCCGTGATTCCATCCTTTTCAGGCATTGTAATATCCATTGTTACAACATCCGGCTGCAGTTCTTTATACTTTTCTACTGCATCTGCACCGTTAACAGCTTCGCCAACAACTTCAAGTCCATTCTTTGTTAAGATGTCCTTCAACATCATGCGCATAAATGCTGCATCATCCACAATTAATACTCTTGCCATAATTTCTTTCCTCCCAAAATTTGAAGTCACTGTTACATAGTCATTTTAGTTAAACGGTCGGATGGACTAATAATGTCTGTAATCCTTACTCCGAAGTTTTCTTCTATGACAACCACTTCACCTTTAGCGATGAGTTTGTGGTTTGCTAATATATCTACAGGTTCTCCGGCCAATTTATCCAATTGGATCACAGCACCAGGTCCCAGCTCAAGTATTTTACGAATTGGCATTTGTGTCCTCCCCAGCTCTACGGTAATCGTAAGTGGGATATCGTAAAGTAAATCAATGTTGCTGGTGGCTGAGCTGTTTATTTGCGGCTCAGAGAAATTAGTAAATTCAACCTTTTGAACATTCGCATTAACCTGTGGTTGCACAGTCGCATGCGGTTCTGGTCTTCTTTCAACCGGCGGAGGGCTGACTGGTTGGGCAGCTGCTGCCTGGTTTGTTATCACTTCCGATTTTTCGGTAACAGGACTTGCTGCTGGTGCAGCTTCACCCGGATAAAGAATTTTATTTACCATATCCTTCGCAAAGGATAGTGGAAGGAATTGTATCATATCGGAGTCAATAAGACTGCCAACTTTTAGATTAAATTTTACTTCAAGAATAATTTCTTCTTCTAATTCATCTAATTTTTTCGGCGGAAAACCTAGTACATCAATTGTTGGTGGTGAAATATCCACTTTTTGACTAAAGATGGTGGACATAGATGTGGCAGCTGATCCCATCATTTGGTTCATTGCTTCTTGAACTGCGCTAAGGTGAAGTTCAGAAAGCTCCTCATCAAGAACAGTACCATCACCGCCCATCATTAAATTCGCAATAATTTTGGCATCCGTTTCCTTAATCATTAAAAGGTTCTTACCACGGATTCCGACTGTATAATCCACGTGTACAGCAACATGATTTTCGGAAATAGTATCTTCCATTTTTTCACGTTCGACAACATCAATTGTTGGCGTTGTGATTTCCACACGTTGATTTAACAATGTAGAGAGGGCAGTTGTAGAACTCCCTAGTGAGATATTTCCAATCTCTCCTAAGGCATCTTGCTCCATGGGGCTCAAAAAGTCATTGATTGATAATTGTTTTTTTTCTTCTGTTTGATTGAATAATGCATTTATTTCATCTTGTGATAATAAGCCCTCATTCATTTTTTAAATCATCTCCTTCCACTTGGATTACTTGGTCGATTTGAATGGCGTAGCGGCCTTTTTTTGTTCCAGGATTGCCAAGGAATCTCGTTTGTTGTCCAACTTTTACTTGAATTTTCCCTGTTTCAATCCCAATTACATCCCCAATTTGCAGATTCATGATTTCAGAAACAGGTAATGTCGCCCTTCCTAGTTCGGCAAGAACAGGGACACGAACATTATCAAGATTTTGAATAATTTTATCCTGCTGTGGAACATTCTTCTTCGCCAAGGAAGATAGCCATTGATGTGTTGATAATTTTGGAAGCACCGGTTCGACAATTAAATGTGGTATACATAATGTCATCCTTCCAGTTGTTTCCCCAATGGTCGTATGAAAAACGATAATAATGACCGTATCATTTTGTGAAGCAATTTGAATAAATTGCGGATTCGTTTCGATTCCTTCAAGCTTCACTCTCATATTTTCGATATCTTTCCATACTTCCTGATACATTTCAAACGCACGTGTAAACACCTTTTGCAGTAATACCGTTTCAATTTCCGTTAAAGAACCATTTCGTTCAGACGCGTCTCCCTGACCTCCCAATAATCGCTCAAGCACAGCGTAGGCAACTTGAGGATTAATTTCCATGACCATTTTCCCATCCACTGGTTTTACGTCAAAAACATTCAAAATCGTTTTGGAGGGAATTGAAGCGACGAACTCACTATAGTTTACTTGGTCTACAAGGTCGATCTCAATTTGAACAAAGGTTCTTAGTTGCGTTGAAAGAAATGAAGTAAGCAACCTAGAAAAATTCTCATGAATTCTCGTGATACTGCGCAGGTGTTCCTTGGAATACCTCATCGCGCGTTTGAAATCATATACTTTGACTTTATCGTTTTGCTCTTTCACATCGGATGCTTGAATTTCTCCGTTATTTAAGGCTGATAAAAGAGCATCGATTTCTTGCTGCGATAATACATCCGCCAAAGAGCATCCCCCTAACTCTTCCCTGAGTTATTGAATCATTTTGTTTGTAGTATAAATTTGCACAACTTTTCCGTTTTGCATTAATTTATTAATTTCGGTTTTCATATCTGTTTCTAACTTTTCCATCCCAGCTGGGCTTTTTACCTGATCCTGTGTCATCCCAGACATTTGGCGAATCGCAATTTCTCTTACCTGAAAATCACGTTTTGTTAATTCGTCTTTGGCTTTTGTAGAATCAGTTTGTATTTGAAAAGTAATTTGAACAAACCCACCTGAGGTCAAATCTGTCACGATTGGATTTGTTGTTACCATGTTTGCTGCAATGGCATCAGCTGATAAGGTGGCTGTTTTCCCTTTTGATTTTGATTGAAATAGGAAAAACGCTGTCCCTCCTAATAAGAGGATTACCACACCGACGATGATAATCATGGGTTTAAGTTTTGCTTTCATGTGTCATCCTGCCTTTAATATTAGAAATGAGCGATCAGCAAATTTCCTATTGACGTTTCAAATCAACTACTTCTTGAAGAATAGAATCGGATGTTGTAATCGTTCTTGCATTTGCTTGGAAACCACGTTGAGCAACGATCATCTCTGTGAACTCTTCAGTTAAATCTACGTTAGACATTTCAAGTTCGCCGGCATTGATGGTACCGCCGCTGTTATTCTGAATTCGGTCAGGTGTAGCTTTTCCTGAGTTTCCTGTTGTTGTAAACATGGTATTCCCAATTTTTTGCATTCCTTCAGGGTTTGCAACAACAGCAGTCGCTAAAGAAATATCATCCGATGAAGCTCCAGTAGTATCAATATAATACGAATTATTCGTGCTATTATATGCTAATTTTCCACTTGTACCATTTGCATCTACAGCATTAATATATCCATTATTATCAATAGAGAACGATGATATTTTCGCATTACTGTCGGTAGCATTATTTGTAATATTAATTTTAACTGGTTGTTGATTGCTTGAAGGACCTGTAATCCCTTGAACAAAATATCCACTGGAATTAACAAGATTTCCATTAGAATCTAATGTAAAATTACCTGCTTTAGTTAAATAATTGCCTCCACTTACTTTATTAGTTGTTGAATCTGCTGTTGGAGAGACCACAAAATAAGCATCACCATCAATCGCCAAATCCGTACCAACATTCGTTGTCATCGGGCTTCCTGGTGTATGAATTGTATCAATTGAGGCAATTTTAGTACCAAGACCAACTTGTTTTGGATTAATCCCGCCAGAAGTTGAAGTAGGTGCTGTAGCACCTGAGATATTTTGGTTAATGATGTCCGAGAACATAACACGGCTTTTCTTAAATCCAACTGTATTGACATTGGCAATGTTGTTACCAATAACATCTAACTTTGTTTGAAAACCTTTCATACCAGAAACACCAGAGTAAAGTGATTTTAACATGTTTGTATCCTCCTATTTTCTGTACGTAATGTAATTTTTTGATTTGATTAAGCAGTCGGTGCAGTTTGTGTAGTGCCTGCAGCCGATGCTGTTTGTGTAGTGCCTGAAGTCGATGCAGTCTGTGTAGTGTCTGTTGCCTGTGCAGTATTATTTTGAATTTGTGTGACCTGACTCATTGGTACTTTTTGATCACCGACTTGATAATAATAATCACTACCATCGGTTGATACCCCAGTAATGACGCCTGTTGAAGGGGTAGTGGAACCATCTGGTGTCCAGGTAACCTCTTTACCTATGGCAGAGGCATATTGCCCCATTTGAAGGCCTGTAAATTTATCAAACGAAGTATTAAGATTCGTCATTTGTTCCAATGAGCTGAAAGTAGCCATCTGGGCAATAAAGTCTTTATCATCCATTGGACTGGATGGATCCTGATTTGCCAACTGGATCGTTAAGATTTTAAGAAAATCATCTTTTCCTAACGAAGATTTAGATGTAGCTGTCGTAGAACTATTGGTTGCTGGGCTACTTGAAGAACTTGTTACATTTACCCAATTACTCATCCTATTTGGTCCCTTCTATGCGCTAAAGTCTATACTAGAAGCAGCATTCTGAACGGCTGTTCCGTATGAAATAGGTAATGTTTCATTTTCACCATCATTTTGATCAGCTGTTTTTGTCTTTTTCGATGAATTCTCATCCATTTGATTGTTACGCTGACCATTCGATGAGTTTGAGCCTCCTTGTGAAAAAGAGAGGTTCGACTGATTCATATCCATTGCAGCGGGAGTTTGTTGAACAATGTCCAGCTTTTGTACTACTATGCCTTGCTGCTGTAGAGCTTCTCGTAAGTGATTCAACTGACCGGATAAAGTATCTTTCGCCAATGACGTATTTGTTAAAATTTGAGCTGTCACTTGGCCTTGCTGGCTCGTGATTTTCACTTCAATTGGGCCCAAATGTTCAGGGTACAAATTAAATTTAGCCTCAGTGCTCCCTGATTGACCATTGGTAATTTTCATATAGCGGCCTACCAAATTGTTCATTTCATCAGCAAAATCCGATGCTTTTAGCTGAGGAATCGGTTCTTTAGACTCTGCTGTTACATGCATATTTTGCTGCGTTTGATTACCACTCAGTAAAATACCATTGGATGGTATTTTATCTTCCGAGCTATTTGAACCTGTTAAACGGCTTAACTTATTACCGTCACTACTCCGCTTGGAGAAATCCGGCACAGCCGATAAAATCACTTGGCTTTTATCTAGACTTAATGGTGGAGCTGTATTTGCTTCCGATTGAATGTTCATGGATGGAACAGGATTTGTCGTTGTACTTAACTCATCCAACATTTGTTTGATTTGATCACCAATACCAGTTAATGTGTCTGATGAATTTTGATCCCCTTGTGAAGATAATTCATTAATGATTTGAACTAGTTTAGCATCCAATTGATTCCCATCTATTGACGATAGAGATTGAGTAGAAACTCCTGCTTTTTGTAGTAATGAAACAAGTTCATTGGCTGCATTTGTATCATTTTGTTGAAATGGAAACAGTGCATTTATTGAACCTGCAGTATTTTGTTGATTTTGATTCTGCGTACCAGATACAACATTATTGGAGGTATCTGTTCCCGCTGTTTGATTATTCATTTGATTTTGCATTTGTTGTGTTGACTGCATGTTGATCATAAATGAAGATAAAATGCTTTCTAGTTCATTTAGATCCTCTATACTGAGTTTCTTGTTTCCACTATTTTCATTAGCTACAGGCACTTGTTGGGAATTTCCCTGATCTCCATTTGCAATATCTATTTTATTAAGCGAATTTAGTTTCAATAAAATCTGATTGAAGGAGCCCGCCTGGGCATCTGATTGGGCTGGTGTTTTACCTTTCACGCCCTTTGGATTTTCTGTTTGATTGATTTTGATAGGAATTTGAGTTACATCCAAGCAGTTTCCCCCTCATAGTTAACTCATACTAATATATTAACATTATAACTCATTAAACTAGTATTCGTCATGAGATTTTTGATTTCCAATATTTCTTACATACCTATTTTATTTTTTTGATTGTTTTTGAGTCAAATCCTTTTTTAACCTGTACATGAAAATTTTTAATTTAAATGCGTAACAACCCAGCCCGCAACAGTCGGATTTAGCTGTGATATTACTTTTGATGCAGTATCTGGATCTAGTTGTTTGATTTGATTTAGCACTTGTTGTTTATCACTAATACCATTTAGAACAGTTGCAATTTGGTCAGGGGTCATATGCTGATATAATTCCGAAACGGAATTTGTAGTAGTAGCAAGGTTGCCGCCGTTTGACAATGCATCTGTTAATTTTGCTCCCTCATCTGCAGGCATCTGCGCAATAATAGAACTTTGTGCATCCGGTTGAAGCTGTTTGAGATTCTTCAATGCATCTGCTTCAGACATATTGCTCAATAATTTTGCTGCTGTACTTGGATCCATACTTGCTAATGAAGGTGCTGCAGAGGGTGTATTGGATCCTGCACTAGTATTGCTCGTTTGTGCCGTATTATTTTGTCCTGAATTACTATTAGTTTCGGCAGTTGTTTGATTCGAGCTGGTATTTTGAGCGGTGTCAGCCGTTTTAGTCTGAGATGAAGATGATTGCGCTGTCTTAGTTGATGCCGTTTTAGGTGACGTCTGCTTTTTAGCATAAAAAACTTTTGTATGGTCTTGCACCCATTTCATTTGAGTGGTTAAGCTGACGCCGGCAAAATGTAAAATAATCATCCCTAATCCAATAGCATAGATACATGGAAGTACCCACAAAAGAATAAGCTTTGAAAAAAAACCGGGTTTCTTCTTGTTATCCTCTTTTACTGCCTTTATTTTCTTGTCCGACATGGGCTTTCCCCCCTGTACTATTTAAAAAAAGTCCACCTCGAATCAGGTGGACATAAACTTGTGGTTTATAATACTTTGCCTTCTTCGGTAATTCCGCTATATATTCAAAATTCTCTCTGTTTCTTTTAAATAAAAACGATAGTGCTGAATAATAATAACTCCAGAAACATGTTATTGCAATATTTTTCATTCATACTTTAAATATGAAATAATTTCATCGTATATATGCGATAACAGGTATTGTCCATCTGCATATCCTGCTTCTTGAACAGCTTTCGGCATTCCATACACGACACAGGATTCCTCCGCCTCAACAAATACAGTGCCATTGTTTTTTTTCACAAGACCAGATCCCTGCATGCCATCAACACCCATTCCCGTTAAGATAATGGCTAACAGTCGATCTGTATAAATCGGTGCTGCGGATGTAAGCGAAATATCAACACATGGCTTGTATAATGCCTTATCTGTTGCGTCATTATCTACCCTAAACGTGACTGAACCATCTGGTTTTTTTTCCAATCTGGTCTGAAAACCAGATGGAGAGATATAAATGGTACCTGGGCGAATGGTCTGTCCATGCTGGGCTTCTGTGACATTCAGCTCACACAGGGTATTGAACCTTTCTGCTAATGGTTTCGTAAATCCTGGAGGCATATGCTGGGCAACGACAACTGGAATAGGAAATTCTTTTGGAAATCTAGGAAGAATCGCTTGTAAAGCAGATGGGCCGCCAGTCGAACATCCTATAAAAATGAGATCAATATGCTTTTTATTTATTCTTCTTGTTTTTTTCACTTGGGGAATAACAACTGTTTTAATATTTCGCGGCTTTGCTTTCACAATTCCTTTTAATCGAGTTAAAAATTCATGAATTTGTTGATTGTTGTCTGGATTGCTTAACAAATTGTCTTTTAAGAAGAAATCAACCGCTCCCAGTTCTAGAGCCTTTAAGGTTTCCTTAGCCCCTTCTTTAGTCAATGAACTTAACATCACAACAGGTAATGGGGAAGTTTCCATAATCTGCTCAAGTGCCTGAAGACCATTCATAATTGGCATTTCAACATCCATTGTTACCAAATCAGGTTTTAACCTTTGAATCTTTTCAATGGCCTCTTCTCCATTTCTAGCAATACCAACAACAAAAAAACTCGGGTCCCCCTCAAGGATTTGACTGATTGCCCTTCTCATAAAGGCGGAATCATCAACTACTAATATACCGTACTTTTTCATCATGAACAGATTCCTTTCGATAATAAAAAGTCTTATCAGAGTCCACTTTTTGAAAGCCTAAGGCCATATCTGTGATCGATTCGGCATGGCCAAGGAACAAAAATCCGTCAGGAGATAAATTTTGATGCAAACTCTTAATAACCCGTTTTGTTGTTTCTTGATCAAAATAAATCAAAACATTTCTGCAGAATATGACGTCAAATTTCCCTAATTGAGAAACCTTCGTTTGATCCAATAGATTTAAATACTGAAATTTAATCATGTTTTGGATAGACGATTTCACTTTATAACCGTTATTTTCCTCTTCAAAATATTTCTTGAATAGGTTCTGCGGTATTCTCCTAAAGGCAAATGATCCATTGTGATACCAACCTTTTTCTGCTTTCTGCAGAACTTTTTTATTGATATCGGTGCCAACGATCTCCACGGAACCTTGTGGGAATTTACCCGATTCCTGAATCAGCATCGCCAGGGTAAAAGCCTCTTCGCCTGTAGAACAAGCAGCACTCCATATTCTCAGTGGCTTATTGAAATTTTTTTCCCGCAGCTTTGGTAAAACAATGGAACAACATTCATTTAATTGATTTTCTTCCCGATAAAAATAGGTTTCATTAATGGTCAATATCTCCATCAGTACATCCCATTCATTTGGTGATGTTTTTAAAAACCGGCAATATTCCAAATGTGAGGTACCAAGTTCATTTAATCTTTTTGATATCTTATCTTTTAAGGTAGAAAGACGATCCATATACTTCAAACCGCAGTAATCATAAATCATTTGACTTAACGTTAATAATCCATTATCTTGCATACCATCACCCTTTTATTTCACTCCAGAGCCAGTTAAACTGGAGATTGTATTTAAATACTGAAATCTGAAAAACTGTTCAAAATTGTTTTTTTGATGTTTGATAGACTTTGAGGGAATTTTGAACGACTGTCGTATAAATTAACAGTGCATCCTTTTTCTGACTTCTAATAGTATTAAATTACTGAAAAAATGGAACTGCGTCAAATAAAATTTCAACATTTTATTATTTTCAAAATATAATGTTGATCAAAATATTAAACTTATTCTTCCTTATCGGTAAATATGTAATATCGTATAGTGGTAAATTTTATCTTGCTTCAATAAATGCTCTGTTATAGCTGAATGTTGATTTACTGTGTTTGAAAAATAATCGGTAAAATTCCGTTTAAATTGGGAAATACCCCTATTTCCTTAAAAATAAAGGAAGTTTTTCCTTCTATATTATCCAAATCTTTGGATTTTGTCTTAAAAAGTGCAGTTAATCGGAATATCTCCACTTATATCTGCTTCTTAAACTTCATATAGATACATTAGCCGGAAATTCTCCGCTTATGAATTCTCTTTCCTATACGAAAATCAACAGTGATAATAACAGAGCCTCAATAAAAAAAGCCGAGCTCTTGGTTATGGAGCTTGGCTTTCGTCTCTTACTATTTTATTTAACTGCCAACGGAACGACACGTTGACCGATTGCAGCAATTAGCTCCGGCGGCATTGGGAAGTTTAATGCTGCTGGATCCTTCATGACTGCTGAGAATGTTTGCTGCAGTTGTTCTTCGCTGATCTGAAATTCCTTAAAATCGGCAGGCAATCCTACTTTATGCTGCAGCAACCGTATTTTTTCTACCACTTTTGTTAAAGCGGTTTCAGCGGAATCATTCTTCGCATCCACCCCGAGAGCTTCTGCGAGTTCAGCTGCTTTTGGCAAATACAGCTGCGGAACAAGTTCCATGACTACTGGCAAGAATACAGCATTGGCTAAGCCATGCGGTATACGGAATAAGGCCCCGTAAGCATGTGCCATATTATGGACAGGAATTGCATTTAATGCAAAACTGAAGGCAGTAATCCCCATCAAACTCGCATGCAGTAAATCCATCCTCGCCTCCAACTGGCCGCCGTTAACAACTGCAATTGGAAGATTTTTATCAATCAGGCGGATTGCGTGCAAAGCATATGCATCCGTTATACCTGTAGCAGTAGGCGAGGCAAGAGCTTCAATGGCATGGGTTAGAGCATCAAAACCAGTAAATGCTGTAATCCTTGGTGGAAGTCCCACTGTTAAATCAGGATCCAAAATGGCAATATCCGCATTAATAAAAGGATTGATGATGTTGGTTTTCATTTGAATATCTTCATTAAAAATAACGGCAATCGGTGAAACTTCTGAGCCAGTTCCAGCTGTTGTTGGCATTGCAATATGTGGAATCGAAATAAATGTAGCTTTCGGGAATTGCTCATATAGCAAGCCACCGGGAATCGCCTCTTTAATATCGGACAATCCTTTGTGCAATGCATACTTAACGCCTTTTACTGTATCAAGCACACTTCCGCCTCCGACTGCCAGGAGACTATCGGCCCCGACTTCACGGGCATAGCGAACGGCATCATTAATACAATGACTTTCAGCATCCTGAGCAATATCCAAATAGGTCCCAATAAGCGCTGGACCGCTGCCATTTCCAGTCAAATTAAAAATGGAAGCCACTTTTTCAACAATTCCTGCCTGCTCCAGACCTCTGTCGCTCAATAGAAGAACCCTTTTTGCTCCAAGGCCGGCAAACAAACTTGGCACCATGGCTCTAGAATTCGAACCACTATAAATTCCAGTACGTAACATGAATTGTGATAAAGACGTTTTCATATTCATCTCCACCTCTTCCCTAGTTTTGACCAAACAGAACTCCGTACCAGCTGCGTCTTTCCAGCTCAGGAACCATGGATGTATGCACATGTTTCAATTGTGTATATTCATCAAGTGAATACTTACCCATTTCCCTGCCAATGCCACTTTGTTTATATCCGCCAAATGGCGCATCGTTGCGGAGCATGTGCCAGTCGTTGATCCAAACGGTGCCAGCCTGTAGCTTCCTCGCAACCTCATAAGCTTTGTTGACATCGCGAGTCCAAACTCCGGCAGCCAACCCAAAAATAGTATCATTGGCTAAGTGGATTGCCTCATCTATGTGAGAATATCGAATCACACACAGGACTGGCCCGAAGATTTCCTCTTGGGCAATTTTCATATCATTCGTAACATTTGTAAAAATAGTTGGCTCAATAAAAAAACCTTCCTCACATCCAGGTACAGTAACTTCCTTGCCGCCACATGCTAGTACAGCCCCTTCCTGTTTACCTGCTTGAATGTAATTAAGAATGGTTTCTTTTTGTTTTTTCGAAATTATAGGTCCCATATCTGTCATCTGGTCCTGAGGATTTCCTACTTTTATTTTTCCAGCTAATGTGACAAGCCCTTGCACCACTTGGTCATATAGTTTATCTGGGACAAATAGCCGGGTACCAGATTCACAAAGCTGGCCGGAATGCAGGAATACACCTAATAAACTTCCAGGTAAGGCAATGTTTAGATCGGCATCCTCTAAAATAATATTTGGAGATTTTCCTCCCAGTTCAAGTGTTGTCTTTTTAATCGACCTAGCAGCAAGTTCCATGATCCTTCTACCCACTTCAGTTGAGCCGGTAAAAGCAACCTTATCTACCTGAGGATGGGTAACAAGTGTCTCACCTACCTCCGCCCCAGGTCCAGTAACAACGTTAATGACTCCTGGCGGTACCACTTCAGAAATAATTTCAGCCAGTTTCAAAGTGGATAAAGGTGTGTAACTTGCTGGCTTTACTACAATGGTATTCCCCATTGCCAATGCAGGGGCAATTTTCCACGTGGCAATCCACATAGGCAGATTCCATGGGGTGACAGCAGCACAAACTCCAATTGGCTCACGCCAAACAAAATTATGTGCGGGCCCCGGGAATGGAGGCACAGGCAATGTTTCTGAAAATGGGTATTCAAGAGTAAATTTAGCTAAAGTTTGAAACAAATCTACCATTTGTAATACATCGATGTTGCTAATTCGTCTTACCGTTCCTCCTGAACTGATTGATTCAAGATATACTAACTCTTGGGCATGTTCAGCAATTTTATAAGAAATAGCATAGAGTACATTAGCCCTGTCATTTGGCTTCATGTTTTTCCAGTCGCCTTGATCAAACGCAGAACGTGCTGCCTTCACGGCACTGTCCACATCTTCAGCAGTTCCTTTCGCTACCTTTGCCACCAGTTTGCCTGTTGCCGGATTCATCACATCAAATGTTTCATTATTAGAAGCTGGTACCCATTGTCCATTAATAAAATGGAAAAATGTTTGAACATCGACCTGTACTGCCATTGGTATTGCCTCCTTTTAAATGACTCCCATTTCCTTTTCTGTGACCCGATAGATTTCTTCAATTTTCTTCCCTTGTGCCCTTGCCAGCACTTCCATTCTGACGGCCAGCTGTTTCATGGTAAAATTCATAACCTCATCAGGATTTCCACCGAATGATGTCATTTCTCTACCTTTTGTTCCCTCCTGGTTAAGCAATATGGCAAGAGGTGCCAATTCTCCCATTTTAGCTGTGATCAATTCATAGAGATTCGGATGTTCGCAAATTAAACGTTGCAAGAGAAATGTGCCGTAACCGATGTGCCTTGATTCATCACGTTTTAAATTCCCAATTCCCTCTAAAAGCCCTGGCATTATACCGGCAGTTTCCAGTGCAGCGTAGAAGGAATAATACCCCGTCTCTGCTAAAACACCTTCGACAAACATGTTATACACAACCGATGCTTCAGCAATCGCTTCTGGTGATTGATCCGTTTCAAGTCTCGCCATGGTGGTTGGCAGGATCTCATAGAATACCTTTTTATACGTTTCCGTATGGAAATGGGATAAATCCCCACGCTCACCTATAGCATTAAGGACAAGTCGGAAAAACTCTGTATGTTTTGCCTCCTCATATAGAAATGTTGTTAAAAACATCTCTTCTTCCAGTCGCCCTTCCTTTGCAATCGCCATGATTAATGGCAGAAGATCCAGCGTGACAGCTTCTTCTCCAGCCTGAAACTGGGAAATTAACCTCAAGATATCCTCCTGCTGCTCTTGCCCCATGTTTTTCCAGTCTTTTTGATCCTGACTTAAATCAATGTCAGCAGGGTTCCATGTCCCCACTCTTTTCGCTTTTTGATATAGCCTGTACGGAAAGGAATCCTCAAGTAAGCCTCTGCTGCTGGTTGTTAACATCGTTCTTTTCACCATAAACATTCTCCCTTCAACATGAACTTTATGTTATATTTGCTAGTTACTGAATCATCATTTGTGCAACTGTATTTCTAAGATGAGTTTTTAAAACTTTACCGACACCATTTCTTGGAAGTGATTCAAGAAATACCACATGTCTTGGTGATTTATTTTTCGCAAGATGTTCTTGGCAATAACGAATTAATTCCTCCTCTGTTGCTGAAACACCTGATTTGCTGACGACACATGCCACCATTTCTTCGCCCATCCGTTTATCTGGAACACCCACTACAGCTACTTCTGCCACAGCTTCATGGGTGTTCAGGATTTCCTCCACATCACGAGGATACAGATTAAAGCCGCCGCGGATAATTAAATCTTTTTTCCGATCGACAATATATAGATAGCCTTCATCATCGACCCGAGCCATATCACCTGTATATAACCACGAATCCTTTAAGACTCGCAAAGTCTCTTCTGCATTTTGATAGTAACCTGGTGTAACATTGTCACCACGGACAAGCAATTCACCCACTTCACCTGTTGGCACCTCTGCCCCATTTTCATCGACTATTTTTACTTCCACTCCGGGAATCGGGATCCCAACAGAACCTGGTTTTATTTCCATTCCTTTGCGATGTGCCGTTACAATTGGTGCCGCTTCAGATAGCCCATATCCCTCATATACTTTGGCACCAAACTGTTTCTCGAAAGCATAAATCAAGGCAACAGGAAGAGGTGCTGATCCAGATCCTACTGATTCAAGACTGGAGGTGTCATAATCACCTGCATACGGATAGGAAAGCATTGCATGGATCATCGTAGGAACAGCAGAAAAACTCTTAACCTGATATTTCTCAATTGCTTTAAAAACTTCTGTTATATCAAAGTTTGGGAATATCACGATGGAGCTGCCAGTTAAAAGAGAGATGTTGGAGACTGTTAACCCATAAACATGGGCAAACGGCAGAACTCCCAGCGTCGTTCCACGTTCCGTCTGACTATGTTTTGCCGAGTTATTAGCATTCGAATATAAATTTTTATGGGTTAATAAAACCCCTTTTGGATTTCCTGTCGTGCCGGAAGTATATAAAATAACAGCTGTATCCTCAGGTGTTTCATCAATTGAAGGATTAAATCCGTTTTGCATCATCACATCGTAGAAATGGATCGCGGAATCGTTTGTTGGCTGTTCAACTAGTATTAAATTCGGAACCATTGTCAAGCCTTCAAGTGATTTTTGAACGTTTGGGAGAACATATGTTGAGGTAATGACTGCTTTTGCCCCTGAATTTAAGGCAATATAATACAGTTCTTTCGGATGAAGCGTAAACATAACAGGAACAATGATCCCCCCTGCCCTCGAAATACCTTGATAGGCAATGATCACTTCAGGACAATTGGGCATGCAAACGATCACACGATCGCCTTTTTCTACCCCTAGCTTCAGAAGACCTGCAGCAAATTGGTCGGCGTATTGTCTGATCTCGACATTTGTGAAGGTTTTCTCTTTAAAAAATAATAAGGGATACGCCCCGAACTCGGATATGTTTTGATCAAGCAGGTCTCTTAGCTTCATTCCATCCACTCCTTTTAAAACAGAAAGAACATAGAAAGCAAAGATCAAATACTTGCTCTAATAGATAGTTTTTGGTTATTCATAAAATGAAGTGGGGGTGACCAATCTATTTATGACTATATTGCAAACCTAGCCATTTTATGAGAAATATATATCTAAATATTTTTCCGAAAAATTTTTTGCAAAAATCTTTATGGTCTGGAGAATCATCTTGTTGCATTTGGCATGGCAAAAGACGAAATCGGGTAATTTGACGAGGAAGATCGCATGCATTTGTAATCGCTATCATTTTTTCGCTAAAATTTATGACTCTCCATTAACACGCTCCTTTTCTACTAACTAGTTAGTATGTTAGTACCATTCATAATATAAACTAAATTTTTGGAATGTTCAACAACTACCATTAGACAAATTTCTTGGTTATCTTTTAAAATTTTCCTTTAAAAATAATAAAAGAGCAAGGAAACTTTTCCCTGCCCCTGTATCCTATTTTTATCCTAGTATAAAAATGTTTATTTCGGCTGCATTCCAATTGCATCATCAAGCCGAGACGTTTCTCAAATCTACTATTTACTAACTTTGATTGGAACTATTTTTCCATCTTCGACCGAAGCTATCTCCAAGTTTCCAACGAAGCCGCCGTTACCATCGATTTTTGGAATGTCATAAATCTTGGCACTATCAGGTAAGTTGGTTAATCCATCTTGCATATGATCTCGAATCTTTTGCGTATCGTCAACAGTACCCGCTGCTTTCATAGCTTCAACAAAAGCATAGGTGGCGATATAGTTTAGACCAGCTTCAGAGCCAGCATCTTCTCCATATTTTGCTTTATATTTCTTCTCAAAATCAGGAACAGCCTGCATACTTGTATCTTCTACTAACGGCATCACACCGATAGATCCGTTTAATAGATCATATGTGCCAGTCACTGTTTTCATTTCGTCCAGTTTTGCCTGGTCCATAATAATGAACCCGCCTTTAAATCCAAGCTCCCTTGCCTGCTTGGCCACTTTAGCTGTCGGCTCAGAGGCACCGCCAATAAATAATACATCCGGTTTTGTTTTTAAGGCATTGGTAACGATCGTGAAGAAATCAGTATCTTTTGTAAAATCAATCGATGAATTAAATACGACTTTTCCGCCTTGCTTTTCCCAGAATGGTTTCAGTTTAGAAGACCAATCCTTTCCATACTGTGAATTAGTCGGAAGAAAAGCAATTCTCTTGCCGAATTTATTCATTTCATAGTCAGTAAAAGGTTGTAGATATCCATCATATGCAGGAGGTATACGTACTGTTAATTTGTTTCCAGTTTGAGTAATCTTTGGTTCACTTGTGTAGGCACCAATAATAAATTTGCTTTGCTGGTTGAATACTTGCAGTGCAAATACACCACCGCTATGTGGTACAAAAATGATCGGTGTTTTATTTTCTTGAACTAAACGTTTGGCATTTGCCCCGGCTTCATTAGGCAGATATTTATCATCCAATGACACAATATTCAATTTATATTTTTTACCGCCTACTTCAAAACCGCCAGCGTTATTTATATCATCTGCAGCCATTTGAATCCCGTTTAATGTACGTTTTCCATAAAATGCTGCAGGTCCGCTCAATGGCCCAGTAAAACCAATGTTTACGGTTCCGGCTGTATCTGAACCGCCCCCGCTTCCCCCAGAGGCTGGTTGCGTATTCGCTGCCTTATCGCCCGAACTATTACAGGCAGCAAGACTAAAAATCATGACGAAAATAAACCCGATCGTGAACAAAGATTTCAACTTTTTCATTTGTAACCTCCTATATTATCGGAATCTTCAGAATCCAAACTCGACAAATATCTGCCCACCACCCCCTTAATAGGAAGCTTCATCTGACTGTTAGGCGCCAATATAGGCCTTCCTCACCTTATCATTAGCAAATAATTCTTCTGACGAGCCTTGAAGGACCATGGAACCATTTTCAAACACATAGCCTTTATCAGCAATTTTCAATGCAGCATTGGCATTTTGTTCTGCCAACAGAATCGTCGTGCCTTCTCGATTTATTTTTTGAATAATTTCAAACATCTGCTCGACAATTAATGGGGCTAAGCCAATGGATGGTTCATCCAGCAGCATCAATTTTGGTTTTGACATTAATGTCCTTCCAATCGCTACCATTTGCTGCTGTCCGCCGCTAAGAGACCCAGCTGGGTCATTCCTTTTCTCCTTCAAAATGGGGAATAATTCGTATACATGCTCAAGGGATTGTTTGATCCCCTCCTTATTTCTTCGATGAACATAGGCTCCCATTTTCAGGTTTTCCTGTACTGTCATTTGTGGAAATAGCTTTCTTCCTTCAGGACATTGACCAATTCCCAGGCGGACAATTTGATCTGCCGAGCACTTATTTACCTTGACTCCTTCAAAAGAAATCTCTCCTGTAGATGGCTTGCTTAAGCCGCTAATAGTGCGAAAAATGGTTGTTTTACCTGCGCCATTGGCACCCAACAACACAACGATCTCCCCATGTTGTACTTCGATATTGACGTCATGTACCGCCGTATAGCTGCCATATTTTACTGAGACATTGGTTAGTTTAAGCACTGGCACTTCCCCCCAGATACGCCTTTATCACGGTTTCATTATTTCGAATTTCATCCGGGTTTCCTTCAGCGATTTTTTCACCATAATTCAAAACCATGATTTTATCAGCAATCTTCATAATCATTTGCATTTTGTGTTCAATCAAACAAATGGTAATGCCTTTTAACACCATCTTCTTCATTAATTGCGCAAGCCCTTCTGTCTCATCAGGGTTCACACCTGCTGCAGGTTCATCAAGGAAAACAATTTCCGGTTCTGTTGCCAGCGCAAGTGCAAATGCTGTCCTTTTTTTCTCTTCTTGTGTTAAACCACCTACCAATTTACCTGCAACATTCTTTAATTCAACAAATTCCAATACTTCCATTGCTTTATCGCGACACAGTGCTTCTTCTCTTTTCAGTCTTGGCGTGCGAAAAATGGCATCCAGCAGGTTGGACTTTGTTCGTAAGCGGTGTCCGATGATCACATTATCTAGAACTGTTGCTTGCTCGAACAAATTGGTCGATTGAAATGTACGGGCAACACCCAGTCCAGCAATTTTATTAGACGGCATTTTACTAATATCCTGATCTTTAAAAATAACCTGGCCTGAGCTTGGGCGATGAAAGCCGCTAATTATGTTAAAAAAAGTTGATTTTCCCGCACCATTTGGACCAATGATTGCGTTAATTTTTCCCTTTTCAATTTCGAAATCAACCTGGTTAACGGCAATCAATCCTCCGAATCGCTTTGTTAACTGTTTCGTTTCCAAAAAAGCCATACTTAGCCCTCCTTGACCTGCTGTTCTTGAAGGATCTCGGCCTCGGAAAACGCCGGTCCTTTACTGCGTGAATCCCTGTCATTCGCTTCACTTTTAGATTGTCGCTTCATAAACAGACTTGAAAACGCTCCGACAATCCCACGAGGATAAAAGATGATGATCAATGTTAAAATCGGGCCAAAAATCAGCATACGGTATTCTTGAAAACTTTGAAGTTGCTGGGAAAGCCAAACAACTAACAGAGTGCCAGCAATCGGACCACTCAATGTACCGATACCGCCGACCAACAGATATGTTAATAAATCAAAGATGGTCGAAATCGAGCCAATATCCGGCCCAATAAAGCGGACAAATGAAGCATATAGAGCACCAGAAAGACCGGCAAATATGGTGGAAAGGACAAATGCTATTAATTTGTTTCTCATTGTGGAAATCCCGATGGTTTGTGCCAGCACTTCACTATTGCGGATCGCAATAAAGGTTCTGCCTGACAATGAATGAATGATTCGATACATGATGAATACAACGAGGAGTAAAAAAAATAGAACGAAATAATATTGGGCCTGCTCGGTTTCGAATTTGATCGGTCCGATATTTGCTGGGGCTGGGATGCCAATGAGGCCGCGTACACCTTCCGTTAAGCTGTCCCATTGATTGATAATCAAGTATATAATGTAGCCTAAGCATAATGTGTAGATCGCAAAGAAATGTTCTTTTGTGCGCAATGCGATCAAACCTACCAATAATCCAATGACACCCGTAATCAGCAATGAAAGGACTAGTGCCAGCCAAAAATTCATCTCTGCTTTTACAGTTAATAATCCGAGAGAATAAGCCCCGATAGCAAAAAAACCAGCATGTGCCAATGAGAGGTAACCAGTATATCCTGCCAGTAAATTTAAGCCATAAACGCCAATCATCCAAATAAAACTTAGTGTCATAACATGTGTTAGATAATCATTCTGAGTGGTTAGCGGAAAAATGACGGCCAATACGATTGCAAGCGGTATCCCTATTTTTTTGTTTAAAAGTTTTGACATTATTGCCCCCCCTTAGTAAACAAACCTGTTGGTTTAACAGTTAAAATAATCACAAGAAGGACAAAGGCTATAAGGTCTTTATAGTCATTGGAAATATACGTTGCGCCAAGACTTTCGCTAAAACCAAGAATATATCCACCAACAATTGCTCCTGGGATGCTTCCCATACCGCCCAGGATGATGATAACGAATGCTTTTAAAATCACTAGTTGTCCCATCCCTGGAAAGACTAGATTAATAGGGGAAGATAATGAGGCAGCAATTGCGGCTAACGCTCCTGAAATCATAAAGGTCAGCATGGCAACTTTATTGGTATTAACTCCGACAAGATTGGCTCCGTCACGATTTTGCGACATCGCGATGATCGTTGCACCTTTAAATGTCTTTTTCAAAAACAAATATAATAGGACCATGACCACCACTGCTGCCACAATAATTAAGATCCGCTGCATGGTTAGTGTTAATCCCAGGAATTTCACAACATTTCCATATGGAGTTGGCATGCTCTGATACTCGGGTCCCCAGATGTATTGTGCGAGTGATTCTAAGAATAAGAGAATGCCAATGGCAGCTATTTTATCATGAATTGGCGGTGCCTCGCGAAGAGGGTGGAAAACGAGTCTTTCCATTAAGACACCAATCAGACCAACTGCCAACATGGAAACGAAAATGGCAGCCCAATATTCAAGGCCGAATTTTGTCATCATTGTGTAGGTTATGTAACCGCCCATCATATATAAAGATCCATGTGCAAAATTGGGAATGTGCAGGATTCCATAAACAAGTGTTAAGCCTAAAGCCACAAGAGCATACACACTTCCTATTGTAAGGCCATTAAACAGCTGCTGAGCGAAAATCTCCATAGCGTCCCCCTTCAAATTTTTTCACACAACTAGACCTATTGATTTTTTTCTACTATAGGGGCTTTCCTTATGGCCAGCCCCATATTAACATTACTGTACAGTTTTTTTAGCTTTTGTTTTTTCCTCTTCCTGCAGAGTGCGCCATAAGATTTTGCCGCTTGAGGTCATAGGAAATTCCTTACGAAACTCGATGATCCTAGGGTACTTATAAGCGGCCATATGCTCTTTTGCCCATTCCATGATCTCTTCTTCCGTTACTTCTCCTTCATAACCCTCATTTAAGATGACAAACGCTTTGACTGTTTCTCCTCTTCTTGAGTCGGGCACACCAACAACACATGCCTGTTGGATAGCCGGATGCTTATATAAATAGGACTCTACCTCGGTAGGCCATACTTTAAATCCGGATGCATTGATCATTCTTTTTACCCGATCCACGATGAAGTAATAACCTTCCTCATCAAAGCGTCCGATATCACCGGTTCGGAAAAATTTCTTTCCCTCAATTTCAATAAAGGAATTCCGGTTCTCCTCGTCACGGTTATAATAGCTAACCATTACCTGCGGACCATTGACAATTATTTCACCTACTTCATTTACCCCGAGCTGCCTTCCAGTTGCTGGATCAATGATTCGTGAATCGACATCAAACGAAGGAATACCTAGACATTGCATTTTTGGCCTATCTGGCGGGTTAAAGTGGGTCTGAGCAATCGTTTCCGAAAGTCCGTAGCCTTCAACAAACCGTAAGCCCGTCAGTTTTAATAGTTTTTCACCGACTGCTTCAGGTAAGGCTGCACCACCTCCGGAGAGCGATATTAAGGTAGCGATATCTTTCGGATTTAAATTTGGATTAGCAAGAAAATCAACAATCATAGTAGCAATCGTCACCCAATGGGTACAGCCTTGTGTTTTAATCAATTCTACGGCAGTATCTCGATTCCATCTTGTCATGATGACGATTGTACCGCCACTGAAAATAGGCATGTGCATGCTGTGTACCATCCCAGTTACATGAAAAAGCGGCAGCGTCATCAGATGGATTGCGTTGGGAGTAGCTGATGACCAATGATTGGCACCTACTGTATTGGCATTAACTGTCTTATTCGTATGCATACATCCCTTTGGCAAACCTGTTGTCCCTGATGTATAAGGAAGGACCGCCAGATCATCGCCTGTTGCTGTATGATTCGATGGAATAAGACTTGCTTCCATCGCATTGATCCAGAGATGGTGGTTCGCTTCAGAATAAGCAATTCTAGGCTGCACCACCTCTTTTGGCAGCATTTTTTCATACCCTTCCCCTTTATAATCGGAATAGGCTGAAATTACCAAATTTTCAAGGCTGGTTCTTCCCAACAGCGGCTGGATGCGATCGTATAATTCTTGTCCAGCAATAGCTGTTTTTATTTCGCAATCCCGGATATAAAATTCCAGTTCGCTGGCAACAAGCATTGGATTAATCGGCACGACAACTGCATTTGCTCGTAAAATGGCATAAAAACCGATCACAAATTGCGGAGAGTTCTGCATAAACAACAAAACTTTATCGCCTTTTTTTACCCCGAGCTTATGTTCCAGGTAGCCTGCTAAAGCATTTACTTCCTCATCCAATTGCTTATAAGAAAGTTTATTGCCATAATAAAAAATCGCATCCTGGTCAGGGTATCGAGCGGCACTGACTTTTAGGTTGTCATATAAAGATGTAGCTGGGACCTTCAGAGATTTTGAGATTTTCGGCCAAAATTCATAGTGAATTGTCTGCATCTGCACCTCTCCTATTAACTCGAATATTCGCTTTATTGGAAGCGTTGTCATTTTTAGGAATTCCATTTAAAATCATATCTAAAAAGATTACCTATTAGTGCCTGTCACCATGAGTTTAATTTTCACGCTCAATTATGGTAGCAATTCCCTGGCCACCGCCAATACAGGCTGTGATTAGTGCATATCTTCCGCCTGACCGTTTCAGTTCGTAGATTGCTTTTGTAGCGAGGATTGCACCTGTTGCTCCGAGCGGGTGGCCATGGGCGATAGCTCCTCCATTTACGTTCACTTTGTCCATATTCATTTCAAGTTCACGTTGGCAGGCTAGCACCTGTGCAGCAAATGCTTCATTTATTTCAATTAAGTCCATATCTTCCATAGCCAAACCGGACTTTTCCAGCACTTTTCGAACTGCTGGTACTGGGCCAATCCCCATGATATTGGGATCAACACCTGCTACAGCATAATCACGAATAACCGCCAGTGGTGTTAACCCTAATTCTTCAGCCTTTTCCCTCGACATAATCACAAGTGCCGCTGCAGCATCATTCAATCCTGAACTATTCCCTGCAGTTACCGTACCCCCTTGTAAAAAGGCAGGCTGCAGCTTTGCCAATCCTTCCAGAGTCGTTTGGGGTCTTGGATGTTCATCCGTTTTAAACACCACTGGCTCACCCTTTTTCACAGGTATTGTAATTGGTACAAGCTGCTCATCAAATCTGCGTTCCTCCATGGCAAGTGCCATACGCTGCTGGCTTCTTAAGGCAAACTCATCCTGTTCTTCCCTTGAAATATGATAAGTTTTCACCAGGTTTTCAGCTGTTATGCCCATAGGTGGATCACCGATTTCCTTAGGAGACAACTGTGACTTTTTGAAACTTGGCGGCGCCGGGCTGTACGGCTTCTCTGGACGGTCCATTAAGTACGGTGCCCGGCTCATGCTTTCCGTTCCTCCTGCTACATAAATGTCCCCATCACCAGCACGAATCGCCTGTGCCGCCAAATTGATTGCATTAATGCCTGACCCACACTGCCTGTCAACCGTCAACCCTGGCAAATCGAGAGACAATCCAGTCTGAAGGGCGGTTAATCTGGCAATATTGCCGCCCCCTGATAACACATTTCCGAATATACAATCATCAATCATTTCCGGTTTAATTTTTGCCCGTTTCACAGCTTCCTTTATCACTTCAGCCCCCAATATATGGGCCGGTACGCTTGCAAGGGCGCTCCCCTGCCTGCCGATTGCTGTACGGACGGCAGAAACTATAACTGCATCTCTGTTCATGATTGACAGACACTCCTTCTGGAATGGATTTGAAATATCAAACTAGCATTATTCCCGTTTATCCGATCTAATTATCTATGAATCTGCTAATCCTACATGACATGTGCGCCTCCATCGACAACGACAACATCCCCAGTCACAAAGTCGGAAGCTGGTGCAGCTAAAAATAAAGCCACACCCTTCAGATCTGAATCCGAACCAAATTTTCTAAGCGGGGTGCCCTCAAGAATTTCCTTTCCTCCGCGTTCAAGTAGAACATTTGACATTTTGGTTGGAAAAAAACCTGGGGCAATGGCATTCACATAGATTCCATGATGCCCCCATTTTGTCGCCAAATCCTTCGTAAACGTAATAACGGCTCCTTTACTGGTGTTATATCCTATAGCATTCATTAATTTTGGATTGGAGCCGCCAAGTCCGGCTGTGGAAGCAATATTGATAATTTTACCGCCTTTTTGGCTGATCATCACTTTACCAACTTCTTGGGACATTAAGAAAGTACCGGTTACATTGGTATCCATCACTTTATGCCAGGCATCAAGCGGCATTTCTTCCACCGGTGCTCCCCATGAAGCACCGCTGTTGTTAACAAGAATATCGATCCGACCGAATTTTTCCATTGTCTTCTCAACGACATTTTTAACGTCTTCTGCACTGGTGACATCACATTTTATTGCTAGGCTTTCCACACCGAGTTTTTTAAGACCCTCGCTTACTTCCTCACAGGCCGCCAATTTTCTCGAACAAACCACAACATGTGCACCTGCTTCGGCAAAGCCCTCCGCGATTTGCTGTCCAAGCCCGCGGCCGCCCCCCGTGACAATTGCTACTTTTCCTGTTAAATCAAAGAGCTCTCTTACGTGCATATATGTTCCTCCTAGACTCACATGTATTTTTTTAATTCGTATCTGGCAATGGCCCTCCGATGCACTTCATCGGGACCATCTGCCAATCTTAAGGTACGAATATTGGCCCAGCTTGCTGCAAGCGGGAAATCATCACTCACACCCGCGGCGCCAAAGGCTTGTATGGCACGGTCAATGACTTTTAATGCCATATTTGGAGCAATCACTTTGATCATTGCTATCTCTGCCTTTGCATCTTTATTTCCAACTGTATCCATCATGTAGGCAGCTTTTAATGTAAGCAGTCTTGCTTGTTCAATTTCGATGCGCGAGTCCGCGATCCATTGTTGAATCACACCTTGCTGTGCGAGTTTTTTCCCAAAAGCTGTACGACTTTGAACGCGCTTACACATTTCTTCTAAGGCCCGCTCGGCAGCACCAATCGTTCGCATGCAATGATGAATTCTTCCTGGACCCAGCCGGCCCTGGGCTATGGCAAAACCTTTCCCCTCACCCCAAAGCATATTGGAAGCGGGAACTCGAACGTTTTTATATTCAATTTCCGCGTGGCCATGCGGTGCATGATCATAGCCGAATACTGGCAGCACCCGTTTGATTGTTACTCCCTCTGTATCAAGAGGCACCAATATCATTGATTGCTGTTCATGTGAGGGTGCATCCGGGTCATTTTTCCCCATTACAATAGCGATTTTGCAGCGGGGATCTCCTGCACCTGAAGACCACCATTTTGTCCCGTTGATCACATATTCATCACCCTCACGGATAATGCTTGCACTAATATTTGTTGCATCAGAGGAAGCAACATCCGGTTCCGTCATGGAAAAACACGAACGAATTTCGCCGTTTAAAAGCGGATTCAGCCATTTTTCTTTTTGTTCTTCTGTTCCGTAACGGACTAGAACCTCCATATTGCCTGTGTCAGGTGCAGCACAGTTAAATATTTCCGGAGCTATACTGGAACGGCCCATAATTTCGCAAAGCGGGGCGTATTCCGTGTTTGTCAGCCCTGCACCATATTCACTTTCTGGTAAAAATAAATTCCATAATCCGGCTTGCTTAGCTTTATCTTTAAGTTCTTCCATGATGGGAGGAATCTTTGAAAATGGAGCGTTTTTATCAATTTGATCATGATAAACCTGTTCATTTGGATAAATATATTCGTCCATAAACTCTGTTAGTTTTTTCTGGAGATCTTTCACTTTAGCGGAATAATCGAAATTCAAATAAATCACTCCTCCACTTTTTACATACTAACTAGTTGGTATGTTAACAATTTAATAGTATTGAATATTTTTAGAATATTCAATAACTAGCTCTTCGACAAATTTTTAAAAGCTATATTACAAATTTAAAATGTTCCCATATAGTAGAAACCCACTTAAAAAATAGTATTGTTAAACTTGACTGTATATTTTCGAACCAATCATTAGAGTAGTTACAAAATAAGAAAATAAACTATATTAATCTAATCTTTTTATTCTGTAAATCCCAGTTCCTTTCGCAATTACTTTTTTATTTTCATCTATTATTTCTGCCTCTGTCGTTGCTATTTTATAGCCTTTTTGTAAAACCTTTGCCTTAGCGAAAAGCTCCCCGGATCGGGATGGAGCAAAATAGTGAATATCTTGATTTGTCGCTATGACGTGGCTTTGATAAAGGCTGCGCAATAATATGGTCTGTACCATATCAAGCATGGATGCATGAACTCCGCCATGGAGCGTTTTATTGGTGTTTAATAAATCTTGTTTAATCACCAGTTTTAGATTTATCTCTTGATCACTCAATAACTCAAAACCTAGATGCTGATAAAAGGGATTTGCTTTTAGCCACCTAAATACATCCGTTTCGATTAGCGACACTATTCACCACCTCCATTTGTGTATTATTTCGGGTTCGTTTTAAACGTACCCATCCCCTTGGCGATGACATTGCCGTCCTGATCACAAACACAACCTTCTGCTGTGACATATTTTCCTTCCCAATTCAAAATCTTTGTTTCAGCATGGTACACTGCTTTAGGATTAAGATCAAAGAATGACACGTTCAAATTCATGGTCGCTGCAAATGAGCTTGTTTTAAGTGATACCGTTGCCCCCATTGAAATATCGAGCATCGTGGAAAATACGCCGGGATGGATCATGCCATCATCCTGTAATAAAAAAGACTGCAGCGGCAACTTCAACTCAAACCTATCCGCCAAGATACTGTTAAACCCCATGTATTCATAGAAGGTGGATCTCGTTTCGGGTAAGTTCATATTTCCATCCCTCCGTATTAGGAATTTGGTACTATCCCATCAAATTTAAAAATGGGATTCAATACTTTATATAATTTTATATTAGGATTTTATGGATTCTGGTCATTAGAAAGCCAAACTTTCTACGTAAACTTGTTATGTTTAATAATTTCCCAATCACTAGATTATTTCCACCATCATGGCCATTCCCTGTCCACCGCCGACACAGAGGGTCGCAATCCCTCTTTTTCCATTTCGGCGCTTTAATTCAAATAATAGAGTCGTTAAAATCTTGGCGCCTGTTGCACCAAGCGGATGGCCAAGTGCGATGGCGCCACCATTCACATTTACCTTAAATGGATCAAGGTGTAATAGCCGGATAACGGCTAATGCTTGTGAGGCAAATGCTTCATTCAACTCAAATAGATCAATGTCATCCAGTGTCAGTCCTGTTCGCTGCAGAAGTTTTTTCACCGCTGGTACCGGTCCAATCCCCATTACTTCAGGTGACACTCCCGCAGCGGTCCAATCAACTATTTTAGCCATTGGCTTTATGCCAAGTTTTCCTGCTTTACTTGCTGAAGTCAGAACCATTGCAGCAGCACCATCGTTTCGTCCGCAAGCATTTCCGGCAGTCACCGTCCCGTCTTCTTTAAAGACCGGATTTAGCTTTGTTAATGCTTCCATCGTTGTTTCCGGACGAGGATGTTCATCCACCACAAACGTATTCGCTCCTTTTTTATTCATTACCGTAATAGGAATAATTTCCTCCTGAAAACGCCCTGCTTCTAAGGCCGCTGCAGCTCTTCGCTGACTTTTCAAAGCAAAATCATCCTGGTCCTCACGGGAAATCGCAAACCTTTCGGCGACATTCTCAGCGGTAATCCCCATCCCCAAATGACTGCCGTAGATTTCATTCGGCTGTTGACCTGCTTCCTTATTCGAGTCCACAAGCATTGCGTTGTCCCCTCCAAAACGGGTATTTCTTAAATAAATAGGGGCATTGCTCATGCTTTCCGTTCCTCCTGCTACGACAAGATCAGCCTGCCCGAATGCAATTTGCTGGGCAGCTGATGCAATTGCCTGCATCCCGGATGCACATAATCGGTTAATCGTAAATGCAGGAATTGTTTCGGACAGGCCAGCCCTTAAAGCTGCCACTCTGGCAACATTAGACGATTCTGTTGACTGACGAACTTCCCCTAATATCACTTCAGCAACTTGATCCTTAGTCAAGCCTGCTTTTTTCACCGCCTCCTGAATCACGATGGCCCCCAATTGTCCCGAATTAAGACTTTTTAATGCGCCTCCATATCTGCCGACTGCCGTTCGCACAGCACTTAAAATGACAATATCCTCCATCTGTAACCCTCTCCTATCAGCTATACTCTTTTTCTAACTGGGCGGCAATGATATTTTTCTGAATTTCAGAGGTTCCCTCATATATTCTCGTAATCCTAGCATCTCGGTAAAAACGTTCCACCGGATAATCCGCAATATAACCTAGTCCCCCATGTACCTGCACCGCTTTATCAGCAACCCTGTTATACACTTCCGAACCATAAAGCTTCAGCATTGCGGCTTCTTTGATCACTTTTTTCCCTTGATCGACCATCCAGGCAACACGATAAGTAAACGAACGTAACGCTTCAATTTCAAGCGCCATTTCTGCCAGCATGTGGCTGACCGCCTGGTTTTTGATAATGGTTTTACCGAATTGAACCCGACGAAGAGCATATCTAGTGGACATATCGAGAAGTTTTTGGCAGGAGCCAAGGTTTCGTGATGCCAAGCCAGCACGTCCGTTTGCTAAAATTTTCAAAGCGTTCGTGTACCCCTGCCCCTCCACACCAAGGACATTTTCAACTGGCACCTCGCAATCTTCAAATATGAGTTCAGCAGAGTGTGAACCTCTAAGACCCATTTTTTTCTCCACTGCCCCAACCTTAAAGCCGGGAAAATCCTTTTCAACAATAAACGACGTAATCCCTTTGGCGCCTTTTTGTGGATCCGTAACTGCCATGACAGTAAATACACTTGCTTCCGTAGCGTTGGTAATATAATGCTTTAATCCATTTAAGATGTATCTATCTCCTTTTTTCATTGCAGTTGTTTTCAAATTGGCAGCATTCGACCCTGCTTCCGGTTCAGTTAAAGCAAATGCGCCAATTCGTTCACCGCTTGCCATATCAGGCAGATACTTTCTCTTTTGTTGCTCATTGCCCATTTCGACAATGCCGACAGATCCTATACCAGTATGGGCGCCGATTAATGTGGTGTAACCATTATGGGTCTGGCCAATTTCTTCATATAATGCACATTTCCCGACCATACTGATACCAAGGCCTCCGTATTCTTCAGGAATGCTTAATCCAAACAATCCCATTTCTTTCGAAAGTGATATAACTTTATCGGGAATTCGGTCATCTTCTTCAATTTGCATCGCAACAGCTTCTACTTCCGTCTGAATAAAATCACGTACATTCTTTTTTAAAAATAACAGTTCATCATCTAGTTCAAAGTTCATTACCATCACCCCTCAGAATGTACTCGTCTCTTTTTAAACAAAATCCGTTTCAATAGTTTTCCTACTGTGTTTCTTGGCAGAACACAAATGGCCAAAATCTACTTCTGGATTTATTCTGATTGCTTTTGCAATCCTATTTTTCATTTTTAGTTCTTCTGGAAAGATATGTATGAATCTATTCAATATGTATGAAATTAATGTAAATCCCCTATTTTAGGATGGATGCCATAAATTTAGCAATAAACCCAGCATTCATCAGGAAAATCTCAATAAATGCCGGGTCATTTTTTCATTTAAAGGTTTTCTTTGCAGTTAGTAAAGATGATAAACAACATCGCCCTTTAATACTTCTTTTTCGTCTTGGTTCAAAGCCACGACATCAAAATGCAATATATTTCCTTGTTTTTCTTTTAAAATCCCTTTTAAGGTAATGACGTCATTTAGAAATACCATGTTTCGAAAACGAATGGAATAATCTTGAATAAATCCTTCTTCATAATATTCAGTAAACAACTTTGCCAGATTTCCCATTGTCCACATCCCATGGGCAATAATTCCTGGAAGGCCTGCTTTGGCGGCCTCATCATCAATGGTATGAATGGGGTTAAAATCACCGGATGCACCGGCATATTTGATTAAAGCAATTCTTGAAACGGGCTCTAGCATAACATCCTTCAATAACTCGCCCACTTGTAAATGTGTTATGGTGCTCATTTCGCTAACACCTTCCTTACTGCTTCTGAAATAATAACAGTTGAAGTGGCATTAAATATGACATTGCCAGCTGCGTCTTCACCGACATTTTCAACAACCAAGAAACCCATTTCGCCAAAATTCCCTTTTTTCTCGGTATAATTTTTTACTTGTGAATAGCAGTTAATTTCTTCACCGACAAATAATGGCCGCTTATAGTGAAAGGTTTGTTCTCCATGGATCAACCCTTTATTTGGCAAGTGTAAGTCTTCAATGACTCCGTAGTCTAATACCCTTGGAAAGGTTGGAGGTGCTATATTTCGCTTATACCTTGATTTTTGCCCAGTTTCTTCATCGAAATAAATCGGATGCAAGTCGCCAATAGCTTCAGCAAATTTCTTTACTGCTCCTCTTTCTACTACATTTTTCACTTTGGACGAATGCTTGCCAATTTGCTCTTTAAACACGATCCTTCACCTCCCCAGATTAACATTTAGGACCACCAGCGACATAAATAACCTGACCATTTACAAAGGATGATTTTTCATCAGCAAAAAATGCAACAGCATTTGCAATATCTTCTGGTTTACCACTTCGGCCGACAGGGATATTTGAAATGCTGGCTTGAATAAGCTGTTCGAAAGAAATGCCAATTCGTTCAGCAGTTGCTTTCGTCATATCGGTTTCAATAAATCCGGGAGCGACGGAATTTGCTGTTATTCCATATCTGCCAAGCTCAATGGCCAATGTTTTGGTAAAACCCTGCAGGCCTGCTTTGGCGGCAGCGTAGTTCGCCTGCCCGCGATTCCCAAGAGCAGAAGTGGATGAAATATTAATAATCCGGCCATACTTTTTCTCTACCATATATTTTTGTACAGCACGAGCAGTATTGAATGATCCTTTTAAATGCACATCCATCACAGTCTGCCAGTCATCATCCGTCATTTTGAATAAAAGATTATCGCGTATGACTCCGGCATTGTTAACCAGAACGTCAATGGATCCAAAAGAATCATAAACCTCTTTCATGACACTTTCTACTTGCTCAGCATCCACCACATTGGCAACCTTGGCATATACTTCATGACCTTTTTCTCTTAATTCATTTGCCGTTGCACTTAACGCTTCTTCATTTAAATCGATAATCGCCACTTTTGCGCCTTCTTCTGCAAAAAGCTCAACAATCCCTTTGCCGATTCCCCTGCTGCCACCTGTTACAAAAGCTACTTTTCCTGCAAATCTTCCTGCCATCGTTTTCTCCTCCTAAACATCTGTTCTGCATTTATTGGGTTGGGTTCAGAAAATGTTCAACCTAACCTTTCCTCTTGTTAATAAATATTAGATAACGCTTTCAAAATTCCTCTTAGACATACTGCCCAATTTTTACATGTCCCTTAATTAAGTTACGAGAAATAATCATGCGCTGAATTTCATCTGTTCCATCGTAAATTCTCCATAGTCGAGCTTCTCGGTACCAACGCTCAATTGGGAGTTCCCTTGTGTAACCCATCCCACCATGGATTTGCATGACTCGATCTACTACTCTGTTCCCCATATTAGCTCCATATAATTTTGCCATCGAAGCTAGGTGGCGGTTGTCTTCACCGTTATCAAGCGTCCATGCGGCATTTAGCACTAACCATTTCGCTGCTTCAATTTCTACTGCAGAATCAGCAATCATCCATTGAATGGCTTGACGTTCTGCAATTGGTTTCCCAAAGGTAACACGTTCTTTTGCATAGTCAATGGCCATTTGCAATAACCTTTCTGCCGTTCCGACAGCTCTTGCTCCAACAACCCATCTAGCAAACCCAATCCATTCCAAGCCAAGATTGTAACCTTTGTGTAATTCGCCAAGGATATTTTCCTCTGGAACACGGACATTATCAAATACTAATCCGGCTGGACCCCATTCTCCCATTGTATGTATGAACTCTGATTTCCAGCCCATATCGCGATCGACAATGAAACATGTTACCCCATCGCGCCCTTTTGTATTTTGATGCATTTCTTTATCAGTTATCGCCATTGCCATTACGAAATCGGCTTCGTTTCCACCAGTAATGAAAGTTTTTTCACCATTAAGAACCCAATCGTTACCATCTTTGACAGCGGTCATCTTAATATTTTGTGTATCTGATCCGGCACCAGGCTCAGTCATCGCAAAGCATGATTTCTTTTCCCCATTAATAGTTGGAATTAAATATTTTTTCTTTTGTTCTTCATTTCCATAATACAGAATGTTATCTGCAGAACCGCCAAATGAGAACGGAACAAATGTTTTTGAAACTTCCATAAGAACAATTGCCATCATCATTTGTCCAAGATTGGCTCCGCCATATTCTTCCGGTGTATTAATTCCCCAGAAACCCGCCTCTTTTGCTTTAAATTGCAGGTCTCTCAATTTTCCTGGAGGTAGACTTGGTTTTCCTTCCCGCTCATTTCTTAGAACCTCGTTTTCAAGTGGCATAAGTTCCTTCTCTACAAACTTTCTAATGGTTTGCTGCACCATTTTTTGCTCATCTGATAAACGCAAATCCATACTATTCACTCCTTAGAGAATCTAGAAATTTTCAGCCTATTTCACTCTACATACCAACCGGTAGGTATGTCACTTTAATTCTATTCCGAACTTTCAGAAAATACAAGATATAAATTAGGAAATTTTTCTAAGCAGCTGATCAACTTGTCAGTTGACTTTTTCTCGATAAACACTGTAAATATTTCAACCATGTTCTTTTCCATTGCCTTCTAAAGAAAACTCGCCGACTGGCGATTCCGTTAGGGCGTAGACAGAGTGGGAGTTTGTCGATAAGCACAGCTTCTCGACTGCGAGGCTGATGCTCACGGAGCATTTCTTCGTGCACTTATGCTTGATGTATAAACGCTTTCCTGTCGGCAAAAAAACCCTTTGATCCAAAGGGTTCATTGAAAATTGCCTATTTTTTTAATGTGCCCTAGGGCTTTTCTACCAGCTCGATCCTTCAAATTTGAAATGGCAATAGAACTTAAAAGCCACAAAACCAGCCCTGTTGAAATACTTAGTATCCAATTCTCGGTTTCTTTTAGAGATAATAAAACCGTTGTGACGCAAACAATTCCGCCAATCATTCCATATACAGATCCCTTAGCAATATTGGTTGCCTTTTTTGTACCAGAAGCAATACCTACCATAATAATGGCTGTCAGCATAACAGCTGGAAAGGCTGCAAAAATGCCTGCAAGAATCTTCCAAGGAGAAAAAACAGTGATAATATAACTTAGTGAAACAGCGGTACCACCAAGAACAAAACGCATAAATAAGTCCTGTTTATTCATTATAGTTCACCTTTCTAATGTAAATATGTTGTGACATATACTACGACAATTGAAACAATAAACCAGCAAACCATTGCATTGATAATTCCTTTTTTCCAGCCAATCTTTGGTAGAAGCCAGCCTGCTAGTATGGCCACAAAAATATTTATGGCCATTCCAAAAAAAGCACCTTTGGAAAGAATAATGGACTGAGATACCAATTTTCCGCCATGAAAATCAATACCGATCGTCAGGAGTGCAGCAAGGTAAACAGCTGGGAATGCAGCAAAAATCCCCCCTACTTTTTCTCCGGATTTTTTTGCCACAATGGTACAGGCAACTACTGCCACCCCCCCCAATAGAAATCGAATAAGCAATGCAATTACTGATAGATGTATCATGAAGTCCGCCTTCTTTTGTTCTTTTATTTGTGAATTGATTCACATATTATTTATGACCTTATTTTACTCCATATTACACATCATGCCTGTGAACTTTTTATAAAGGTTTTTAAAGCGTTTGCATGAAAAACTCTTTAAATCAAGCCTCCTATTTGAAATAACTGATCAAATCGACTGCTGGTACGTACATTACAAATCCTTTCAATTAAAATTTCTGTGACTATTTTCGCCTGAATACACAAAAGATAATAGTGATATTCAAACTGAATATCATCGTTTCAAAGAATCCTATGATGAGGTGATTTGATGAGCTATAAGGATTATTTGGATCCACATTCTGAGCTTTTTCACCACACTTGGACGAGACCTAAGCGGCAAAAGTCGCAGGTAAATGGCCAAACTAGGCTGACGCAAAACACAATCATCTTAAGGAGCAATGCCAAAGCTCACCGCTGGTGAATTATTTTTGGCACTGAAACGAACTGTGGGATTCCCACGCAAAAGCCTTTTCCCGATGAATGTTGGGAAAAGGCTTTTTTATGACAGTCTCTGGTAACTTGACTGCTGATTTCCGATCCATACAATAAATTTAGAAAATCACTCAAGACCTAAACACTGTCAGATTAAAAATAATATTTGCGCTTATTTTCAGATAAAGGTAACATGATTTTAGTATGGTAAAGAAGTGGAGTGAAAATAGTGTTAAACGAAATTATATTAAGAGATGCCAATTTAAATGACTTACCTGATATAGTTGATATTTATAATTCTACCATCCCTGGACGAATGGTCACCGCTGATTTGGAACCAGTCAGTGTCGAAAGCCGTATCAAGTGGTTTCACGAGCATTCCCCATCATTTAGACCACTGTGGGTTGCTGAATACGACGGCAAAATTTGCGGATGGATCAGCTTCCAATCCTTTTATGGCAGACCAGCATATAATGCCACAGCTGAAGTGAGTATCTATATTCATTCTGATTTTCGCGGGAAAAAATTGGGCAAATTTTTGTTGCAAAAAGCAATAGATGCCTGCCAAGAATTAAATATAAAGACTTTGCTTGGATTTATCTTTGGGCATAATGAACCGAGCCTTAAGCTGTTCGAAAGGTTTGGATTTGAAAAATGGGCTCATCTTCCTAATATTGCTGAATTGGATGACTTGGAAAGAGATTTAATTATACTTGGAAAAAGGATCAATTAATCATTTCCATTTTTGGGTTGTACCAAAGTTTTACATATTCTTGTACAATTATATTTGACTATAATCTATGAACTTGTTTCCTGAAGGAATTGAATTTATTCATGAAGAAGAAAAAGTTAATCCTCATTTACTTTATCGCCAGTATGATTTGGATTTATGGTTCTAATTACTTTATAAGCCGATTTGTTCCGCCATTTTATGGGGATCTATTAGCCAGAGTGAAGGAAATTTTTTATATAGTCCTAACTGGTGCATTTTTTAACTTTTATATCAATAAAACAGTTGAATTGCATTCCTCAAAAGAAGACCGGGAACGCCTTTCTACTTTAATTAATTCCATGGTCGATTTTGTGAACTTTAAAGATGGAGAAGGACGATGGATTGAAGCCAATGAATTTGGTTTGAAATTGTTCCAGCTGGAAAATGTTGATTATCGAGGGAAAAAAGATTCTGAGCTTGCTGAGTATACCTCATTTTATGCAGATGCCCTTCGTTATTGTGAAGTATCAGATGAAGAGGCATGGTTAAATGGCAAGATCACACGGATTGAAGAAGTCCTTCCGGTTCCTGATGGTTCTGTCAAAACGTTTGATACAATCAAAGTCCCGCTATTTCATCCGGATGGCTCCCGTCATGGAATGGTTATAATCGGCCGAGACATAACCGAATATAAAAAAATGGCACAACAATTAGCTGAGAGTCAGCAACAATACAAATCACTATTTGAATATAGTCCCGATATCGTTTATATGATGGATTTACATGGTAATTTCACTAACATAAATTCGCATTTTGAATTAATAACTGGTTTTAAACGCGAAGAAATGATAGGTAAAAACGTTTCAGAACTTTTACCGAAAAAATATAAATCTCATATTCAAAAATTTATTTCCTCTGTGACAGAAGAAATCAAGCCGATTATGTATGAAATCAAAGTGCCTGATGCGAATGAAAACACTATCATTTTACAATGTACTACGGTACCCATTGTTATTAACGGGCAAATCACCGGAATTATTGGATATGGACGTGATGTTACCAATATTAGAAAAACAGAGGAGCGATTGCGGCGAACGGAAAAACTCTCTGTTGTAGGGGAACTTTCAGCAAGTGTTGCTCATGAAATTCGCAATCCCCTTACATCTTTAAAAGGATTTGTTCAGCTCCTAAAAGTTGAGGATGAACGGCATCAATTTTATTATCAAATAATGCTTGATGAATTAAATCGGATCAATCATATTGTCGGTGAATTGTTATTATTAGCAAAACCTCAGCATTTAAAAATGACAACCGCGGTTATTCAAAAGCTGTTAACAGATGTTTTGTCGTTATTAAATACGGAAGCAAGCCTTTATAATGTGCAAATTGATGCTAAACTACCGGAAGAGGACATATTATTGGAGTGCGAGCCGAACCAGCTAAAACAACTTTTTATTAACCTTATTAAAAACGCGATTGAGGCTTCCGTGAATGGTGGTATGATCAAAATCAATCTTAACAAGAAGAATCAGGACACACTAGTAATCACCATAAAGGATAATGGCATCGGAATATCGAAAGAACGACTAAAAAGATTGGGAGAACCCTTTTATTCTTCAAAAGAGAAAGGTACTGGCTTGGGACTGACTGTAAGCTACCGAATTGTTCAATCACATAAAGGAACGATTCAATTTGAAAGTCAGAAACATCATGGAACAATGGTTTCTGTTTCGTTCCCCTTATCACAGGAGCCGACGATCAATACGATTCACTAACTGCCATACCTGCAGGTCTTGGCAGTTTTTTTATGAAGAAACAGCCGCCTTTTTTTGTTGAAATTTATGACGGATGATTGCAACAACTAATAGCAAAAAAGGTATGATGATCTGAAAAGGCCAATGTAAGTAAATCGGTACAATTCTTAATCCTTCTTCAATATGTTCTGAATAGTTTGGAGCAATCATCATTGCCGTTAATAAAATTAAAATCCCCATTGGAAAGCTAATTTTCCGATGATCTTTGAGCTGAAAAAGATCAGTCGTTCCTATGACTGCAGCATAAAAGAAGACGGCTACTTTGATAAAACCCGCGATCATTAAATAAAGCATAAATAAAACATCAAGCCGCTCAATAAAACTGGCAAGTTCAATTTTGCTGATGGTGGAAAGCAAGGGATAAGGTGAACGGGCAAACAGTGCAACGCCAAGAGTCGCGATATTAATGATAGTTGCGATTGTAAAATTTATACCGCTTAAGATCATACCAGAAATACATACGATTTTTGCTTTCTTGGGCTGCTTTAAATACGGGAGCAACATGGTAAACACCACCATCTCACCGAAAGGAAAAGTAAGCGTATCTTTAAGTACAGTCTTTATTACAGGCTTCCATCCATTTTCGAGAATGGGTTTTAAATTATCTAGGTGAAGCAGTCCGGAAAAGATAATCAAAAAAAACCCAACAATGGCCATGATATAAACCACTCCAAAGTAAAGCTCACCTACTCTGGCTATCACCTCAAATCCCTTAAGAATGGCATAAACAACTGACAGCATTAGTAATGTCATTAGAAAAAAAATCGGGGTATTGGTATAGATGGTTGTTGTTAACAATTCACCAAAATCGCGCAGGACTCTTGCGGCTATATAAGCAAAATAAAGAATATAGAAAAATGCAAGGATCCTGCCTATCCATTTCCCAAAAATTTTTTGGACATAGCTTGTTAGGGGAAGATCCGGATAATATAAAAATAAGTGATAATAGATAAAAAATAAGGCAATCCCGGATACCATTCCTAGTATGACAGCAATCCAGGCATCCTGTTTTAGTTGTGATGGAAATCCTACAAGGATAGCACTGCCCATTTCAAACAGCACCACTAGAGCAAAAAATTGTTTTGCACTTATTTTCGCTTTTTCCATTCACCTTCCCCCCTTTCACATTACTTTTTCATATCCATCCAAAACGGATTATTTCGTTTTCCGGCTTCACGGTAATATGCATCAACCTTTACGTTTACTTGTAATTGGGAAAATTGATTTTCCCAATCGCTCTCTAATTTCTTCCACAACTTTGGATTCTCTTTATGGATTTTTTCTCCAAATCCGAATATATCTGAATTGTATTTTTTAACTGTTCGTATTGACATATCAATGTCTCTTTTTATTTGGCTCTGAACCTTCTTTTCAATTATTTTCATGTTTAATGGATTCGTAATATCAAAGGCTGTATTGACCTCACTAAGCTTAAAGACTGTCTTAATATAAACATTGATCACTGGTTTTCCCTTTTTAACCGTCACTGATACATTCGTGTCAGAAAGATAAGGTGTAATACTAATGGCATTTGCTTTCCCGTTCATATCTATGTTTATATCAGTACCCTGCATTTTACCTAGTACCCATATGGCTCCGCGAACCTTATCACGGCTTAGCCAACTCACAAGTTTCCCTCTTTTAAAGACTGCCAGTCCGTCCGCTACGAGCATGGATGGAGGCCTTGTTGTATCAATGTTTTGAGGTGATTTTCCTTTCTTGACATCACCTAACATTTTAAAGCCGCTTATAACGGTTTCTTTGCCCGTACTGATCGAGTTTGAAAGAACATCATCGATATTTACTTTCATATTTTCACCAAGCATTTCTTCCGTAGCTTCAAGCGTTTTGGAAAATTTATTAACCGGGAGCTTATCCAGGTTCGTAAGAGATGAAATTAAATCAATCGCTTTCCCATCTTTCGCTATGATGGCAAAGGTGGTTGTACGAAACTCCGGGTCGCGGTCCAAAGCATCCAATAAATCAAAAATACCTTCCTTCGCCACTTCTTCACTTATGACAAATATAGTCGTATGAGCGTAATACAATATACGTGGTATTTGTTTTGTTGCTTTTCTTGCTGCTTCCGTTAAATTGTTTCCTGAACTCTTATAAACGACAACTGGCGGTCCTTGACCGCCTCCACCCTCTTGCCCGGATGAAACATTCGCAGGCACAACTACTTGAAATGATACATCATATTTTTCTTTACCTTTCCCTTTATCAACACCCATTGCCATAACAAAAGCCAATTCAGTCAACTCCCGCTGATTCCAGCAGCCTACAAGCAAAACACTAGAAAATACAAGCACTAACAGATCCAAGGTCCACTTTTTCATGTTGGATTCCCTTCTGAATTTTGATCATGCTGGTCGTTAGATTGTTCCGGCGGTGAAGGTTTTTGGTTGCTGCCTGTTCTGACTGTATTCCCCTTACTAATAAATTTGGGACGATCTTTAAATGCCCATAGTGGAAAGCGTATAAACACATCCTGTTGGTTTTCAGGATTAAAAGGAGCTAATGGTGCCATATAAGGGACTCCAAATGACCTTAATGAACATAAATGGATGACCATGAACATGATGCCAATCATAATTCCATAAAAACCAATAAATGTTGCCATTGCCATTAAAACAAAACGGAGTAATCGTGCAGAAATTGCCATCGCAAAAACGGGTGTAGAAAAATTTGCGATGGCAGTAATGGATACTACAATAACCATAATTGGAGAAATAATATTGGCTTGAACGGCTGCCTGACCTATAACAAGTGCCCCAACAATTGAAACCGCCTGTCCAACTGCCCTTGGAAGGCGCAAACCTGCTTCACGCAAAATTTCAAAGGTTACCTCCATAATTAATGCTTCAACAAAAGCAGGAAACGGAACATTTTCCCGTTGGGCAGCAATCGCAATGGCCAATGTAGTCGGAATCATTTCTTGATGAAAGGTCGTAGCTGCGATATATAGAGATGGACCTATTAGTGCAATTAAAAAAGCAAGGATCCTTAAAATGCGAATACTGGTCGATAAATCAAATCGGTAATAATAATCATCAGGTGCTTGAAAAAATTGCACAAATAAGGCTGGAACAGTAAGGACAAATGGACTCCCATCCACGATGACCGCAATTCTGCCTTCTACTAGCTGGGCTGACACAACATCCGGCCTTTCCGTATGATAGGTAGTTGGAAAAAAAGTAAATGTTTGATCCTCAATTAATTGTTCAATATAGCCTGAATCTATAATGGAATCAATATTAATTCTCTGTAATCTTTGTCTTACTTCATCAATGATTTTGTCATTAGCAATTCCTTTTACATACATAATGGCTACATCTGTTTGTGTTACCGTACCTATTTTCATTGATTCGACCCATAGATTCGGACTTTTGATTCTCCTGCGGATCAGAGCCGTATTGGTTCTAATCGTCTCATTGAAAGAGTCCTTTGGACCGCGGATAGATAATTGCGATGAAGGCTCAAGAACAGGACGGACTTCTCCCCCTCTTGTTTCCCCTACAATGGCTTTTTGAGATCCATCCAAAAATATAACCGAACATCCGGATAACAAGAACTCATAGACTTGGTTCCAATTAGTAATGGTATGGACTGATCCAACTGCTACTATTTTATCCATAACAAATTGAAAAAGGTCGATATCATCCATCAGTGCTTTCGGTTCCATAAAAGATTCTAAAATATAATCGTTAATGCCTTTTCCATCCACCAAACCGTCGACAAATACAAGTGCGCCGTCATATTGGCCTATTTTCATTTGCCGAATAACAATATCAATGCTGTTGCCCGTTTCCGATTTTATACGATCAAGATTTTCTTGATATTGTTTGGAGATCGCTAAACCCTCTGGCTTTGATGGATCAAGGTTTTGACGAACATTATCATTCTCATTCTGCTTTTTACTTTTTCTCATTTTTATCAGTTTGGCTAAAATCGACACAACATCGGCCTCACTTACCTAAAACCATGATAGATATGGTTATGTTATCCAAAACAACATGGATTATCCATGGTCATAAATGGATAAGAATAATTTTTTGGGCGGATGGGACAATATCGTTAAATTACCAAAATGGGGGCAGCACGATGAAAGTGTTCTTTGTCATTCTCCTCTTGTCAGCAGGTATGTTCGTCCTCATCATATCGTTGGATTTACTTATGCATTACCCTCTTTCAGGAATTCTTAACAAAGAGTTGATTCCTTTTAAAGTAACGGAGGAAGTAGAAATTACGACCTTAATCATGTTCGGACTATACTTTATCGTGAAGGCAGTTATAGGTATAGTGAAAAAAAAATTGCAAAAAAGTTCAACATAAAGAAAACTCGCTCCTATGGCGAGTTCGTATCTTCGGTTATTCCTCTTGGAACTTCCTTTTGAGACTTGCGTTTTAGTCGTAGGAATCTCTTTCTCCTTTGTCTTTTCCCATAAATATATCGGTTCCAAACATAGTAAGCCGATTCCTCAATGATCAACATAAATCCCAATAAACCTGCGACGGACACAATCCATTGCCACATGATCAGAACTCCTTTTATAACGGATGTTTCATCCTATTCGTTCCTCAAAAAAAGAAGTACTCTAGCTTGCATCATTTATGAACCACTTGGTATTTTCATTTTGAATGCCAAATAGTGGACATATTGGTGATGAATATAGTATTTTTATTTTGTGTTACGAAATTTTTGGGGAGGGATAGCTGATGGAATATCGTCGTTTAGGCAATACTGGTTTGAAGGTTAGCGAAATCAGTCTGGGAAGCTGGCTTACATATGGGGGCTACGTTGAAGAGCAAAATGCCACTTCTTCTATCGACAAAGCTTATGATTTGGGGATCAACTTCTTCGATACGGCGAATGTATACATGCGCGGAGAAGCAGAAATCGTTGTCGGGAAAGCGCTTAAAAAATATCAAAGGGACTCTTATGTCCTAGCGACAAAAGTATTCTGGCCTATGGGAGATGGTCCTAATGACCGCGGCCTTTCACGGAAGCACGTCATCGAACAATGCCACGCCAGCTTAAAACGCCTTAATACCGACTATGTTGATATTTATTATTGCCACCGTTACGATAAAGAAACACCTCTCGAGGAAACATTACGTGCACTTGATGATTTAGTCCGCCAAGGAAAAGTCCTGTATGTCGGGGTCAGCGAATGGACAGCAGAACAAATTAGCGAAGCCGTTCATCTTGCTGATAAAAAACTGCTTGACAGAATTGTAGTGAACCAGCCGCAATACAGTATGCTTGAGCGTTATATCGAAAAAGAAGTCATTCCTGTAAGTGAAAAACATGGAATCGGCCAAGTTGTCTGGTCGCCTTTAGCCCAAGGTGTGTTAACAGGCAAATATAGAAAAGGCGAAAAAGCTCCCGAAGGCAGCCGTGCTGCTCAAGAAAAATATAACGGCCTTTTCGGCTTATTATCGGATGCAAACCTTGATAAGGTTGAGCTATTAAAAGAGGTTGCGGGAGATCTTTCTATTTCATTACCTACACTTGCACTCGCATGGATTTTGCGTCAGCAGAACGTAGCAAGCGCCCTTGTCGGTGCCAGCAGGCCCGAGCAAGTGGAAGAAAACGTGAAAGCTTCCGGTGTCAAACTGAATGAAGAAACACTGGCAAGAATAGAAGATATTTTAAGATAGAATAAAAGCCTTTGGCCAATATTTATGGCCAAAGGCTTTTCCACTCTTAGATGCTGTTTTCCAAACGAGTTTCTTTCATTTTTAAATAGGTTTTATTTCCTGCAGTAAAAAATAATGTACTTCCTAATGACGCTAATCCAATAATCAAGAACATCATTTGTCCTTGTAAATGTCCCATTAGATAGCCCCCCATAATTGGTCCAATAAAATTACCGATCTTTTTAAATTGACCCGCACCAAAATAGGTTCCTCTTAAATGTTCCGGCGCCAAATGATCCATCATCATGTTATTGGATGGGAAAATCAAGATTTCACCTATGGTAAAAATGGCTGCCGAAATGATCGCAGTAACCCAACCAGTAACATGTCCAAATCCGATTAAACCAACGGTGATGAAAATTGACCCGAAAACCATGACTTGCATTAATTTAAATTTTTCAGCAAAATGACTTATTGGCATTTGCAGGAACACAACCATCACAGCATTTATGGTGAGCAATACAGAGAAAATTTCCACTCCATTGCCGAGTTTTTTTGCTAAAAATTGTGGGAAATTGGAATCCAATTGTACATACCCAATATTGATCAGAATAATTCCAAATAATAGATATCTAAACGCTTTATCTGTCCGTATGATTTTAAAGGCATCAACAAACGATACTATTTTCTTTCCCGTTTCTTCCTGCCTCATAACCATCCGATTCAAAATCCAAAGAATGGCCAACCCATAGAAAAGATACGTTGTACCAGTAATAAAAAACGACGTTTTCGCTGATACATTGGCAAAATAAGCACCCAAAAGCGGACCGACAGAAGCACCGATATTAATAGCCGTATAACGTAAGGAGTACACCTTCATCCGTTTATTCTTCTCTGTGAAATCGGCCATCATGGCTTGTGATGCTGGTTCAAAGAATGATCCGCATAAACCGTTAATGGCATTTAAGAGAATAAACCAGCCTTGACCATTCGCAACTGTAAAACCAAAGTATACAAATGCAAGCCCAAAAATGGATATGAACATGATCGGCTTGCGGCCAAACCGGTCCGATAAATGACCGCCGACAAAGCCACCAACTGTTCCCATTAACGGGCTCATGCCAACAGTTAATCCAATAATGAGCGGCGAAACATCCAAATGTCGTGAGAGAAAGATAGATAAAAATGGTAAGGTCATATATACCGAGCCGCGAGTTAATACCGTACCAATAAGTAAAACCCAAACAATGGTATGAAATTGTCCAATATAGTTTTTTATCTTTTTCATATGTAAAACCTCACAAATGATATGTTGTATATTCTAGTAAACTATTTTGGCGGAAAAATGTAAAGAAATTCCTTCCAACATTTTTAAATGATGACTGAAGCCAGTTTCACTTAAAAACTGGCTCCTTTCATTAATTCGGCTCTTTATAGTCCAATGCCTGTTCGCTGTCCCCAATCCCTTTTGTGGTTGGGTCCTGGACAACCCCTAGCAGACCAAGCAACACAAACAGTGCATTCACAAAGGACAGCACTGATTCTTTAATAGTATCCGTTAATTGAAAATTTGTAATTCCTAATGCGTGTAAGCCTGATAAAAGAAATTCTGCAATAATAAAAATCTGCGATATAAATGCAATTACCCAGTTCCGATTTTTAAAACGCACCTTCCAATTAATCATCATCTCACCCCTTCTAATCTATTTAATCGTCTTATTACTAACATATGCTATTTGGCAGAAATGGTTGTCCACTATGATCTCACCAGTTTATACCTGGTCATCTGGGGGTTTTAAATGAAAAATTGCTTTTATTGGTCTTTTTTTTCAGGAGAATCTATAATATAGAAGTTAAAAATCCCTATTAAAGGTAAGGAGATGCAATGGACAAGATACAGCCATATTGGGAAAAAACGGTTAAATTTTGGAAGAAGCTCCATCTTACCCAAATTATTTTATTATTGACTCTTGTATTCGTCCTTGTGACCATTTGCTATTTTGGCTGGCTCGCATCACGAGCCAATGTACAATCATTAAAACAGGGATTAAGTCAGCCAACGGTTATTTATGATAAAGATAACCAATTAGCTACCAATGTCACAACGAATCGAACAAAGGGTGTTTCCATTCAGGAACTACCCAAATATGTTCCTAATGCTGTTGTAGCGATCGAAGACGAACGATTCTATGATCATGGGGGCTTTGATATTCGAGGAATTGCCCGGGCTTTTTTTGGTAACTTGTTTGCTGGAAGAATCACAGCGGGTGGTAGTACAATTACCCAGCAGCTGGCAAAAAATGCTCTGCTCTCACCCGAACAAACCTTTAGACGAAAAATCGAGGAACTTTTTCTAGCCGTAAAACTTGATCAGGTTTATTCAAAAGATGAGATTTTGCAAATGTATTTGAATCAAGTTTATTTTGGCAGTGGATCATGGGGAATTGGGAACGCATCGAAAAAATATTTTAATAAAAATATTAAGGATGTAACGATAAGTGAAGCGGCATTGCTTGCAGGTCTCCTCCACGCACCAAATTATCTCGATCCATATAAAAATTACGCTTTAGCCATAAAACGTAGAGATGTTGTACTGGCAAAAATGAAAGAACTCGGGATGATTACGACTTCGCAATACAAACAGGCAAAAGCTGAGAAGATCCGGCTTCATGACGGTGGAGGCAGTTTTATCGAAAGGAAATACCCATATTATGTGGATGCCGTATTAAATGAAGCGATTTCCCGTTATGGCCTAACCCAAGATGAGATATTAACTCGTGGTTATCGAATTTATACAGAAATGGACCAAAACATGCAGGCAAGTCTTGAAAGAATGTATAAAAGTGATGATTTATTTCCAAGTGGAAGTGGAGATCAGCTTGTTCAAAGCGGATCCGTATTGGTGGATCCAGCCTCTGGGGGAGTGCGTGCATTGGTAGGTGGACGTGGAGATTATGTTTTCCGTGGTTTCAACCGGGCAACACAGCTGCAGGCACAGCCAGGATCTTCGATTAAACCGCTAGTGGTTTATACACCGGCTCTCGAGGCTGGTTATACGTATTCATCCGAGCTTGTTGATGAACCGTTAACGTTCGGGAATTATAAACCGGAAAACTTCACGAGAACCTTTGAAGGAAAAGTCCCGATGTACAAGGCTTTAGAGGAATCTTTAAATGTTCCAGCTGTTTGGATGCTAAATAAAGTTGGGATTGAAAAAGGGCTGGATGCTTTAAAACGTTTTGGCATCCCAGTACAAAAGCAGGACGACAACTTGGCCATTGCCTTAGGCGGAATGAGCAAAGGAGTTTCACCGTTGCAAATGGCAAACGCCTATTCCGCTTTTGCAAATGGCGGGAATCGAGAGGATAGTCATTTAATTACCAAGATTGTTGGGCCAACAGGCAATATTATTGCCGAACATAAAACAGAAACCACAAAAGTAACATCGGCAAAAGTCGCAAATGCCATGACTTCCATGCTTCTTAATGTGGTCGAATCCGGTACAGGCAGAAGAGCTTATATACCTGGGGTTCAAATGGCCGCAAAAACAGGTTCAACTCAGCTCCCTTTTACAAGTAATGGGACAAAGGATCAATGGATGGTTGGTTATACCCCAAACCTAGTCGGGGCAATTTGGCTCGGCTATGATCAGACCGATCAGGAGCACTATCTACCAAGTTCAAGTTCGGCCAATGTGGTACCAATTTTTAAAGAAATGATGAAATCCTCGTTGGCATTTGTGCCTAAACAAAATTTTGCGATTCAATCGATCAATCAGCAGCTTGCTGGAAAAGCAGCTTCGGACTCCTCGATCGAAGAACAGGCTCAAAAAATCAGCCAGGAATTGAACCAAAATGCTCAAAAAATAGGCTCTGCCATCAAGGAACAGGCTCCAACCATGAAGAAGCGCCTCGATCAGCTTTTAAATAATATTGGAAATGCGGTTAATTCATTAGTGAATCAACTACAAAGCATGAAAAAATAGCACGCCGCGGCGTGCTATTTTTTCAACCTATATTTATTTTTATGGAATGGAATAATCCTATAGCAATGTCCTTTAATTTTTCTTCATCTTTGTCATGATAAGCTACGATAAAACAAGTCGAAGGACCAGCTGATTTCATGATATCAATGTCGGTGCTTACCATATCGCTATTAAAGTCGACATTTAGAAACATTTGATTCAGTTCAAATAATATTCCTCTAGAGCCAACTGGCCATATGATGATATTTTCCAATTCGCTTATGCTTTTGAATAGCGATAGTGGGGCAACGTGGTCGGCTTGCTCGATTACTTCGTTTCCTACCAACGGAAGTCCAATAACAGCAAAATTCAATTGAGGTGAAAATAGGATCTCTTCTGTTTGGTTGATAGACTTTTTTCCGATTACCAACAAACCAACAGCGGATTGAAGCAGCTGAAAATTACTTTCCGTGGTGCCAGTAATTTGTACATCCTTCAATCGAAGTTCATTTAATCCCTTCTCAATTCCTGTTACCAGCTGGTTCCATGGGTCATTTCCACAAAAGTTGTTAAGGACAACGGAAATAATGTCTCCACCTGCAGCCATGCATTCCATTGCCGCCACGCGAAATGCGTAATAAGAAACTATATCATATGGTACCCGGACAAGATCTCCTTCTTTCATGCCAATAGCGCCGCTATTATCACAAGCAATGATTAAGGATTCTCCTCCAGAAAAAGGAATCGACACAATGTCCCTCATTCCTTCACTTCTCCTTGTTTTAGATTAGTAGAAATGATCGATTTCATTTTGGGAATGACAACAAGTGCCAACACCACATTAATCACGCTGGCCACCAACAGGAAGGGAACAGTCGCGATATAGAACTCTTTGTTAATTAATAGTATAAATGGTAATGGGGCAAGCAATCCATTCCCCAGAACAAAGATCACGGCAGCCAAAAGTTTTTGATTTCTTTTATAAATGATGCCGAATAGCCACACAAGGACGGCCATTTCAGCAGCTATTAAAAAATGCATTGCACCTAAAGGAAATCCTGCTAATTCTGCGGAAACTAAATGCCCCAGACTGCCAACTACGGCCCCTGAGCCACCGCCCAAAATGGCAGCAGCCATTATGGCTGGAAAAGAATCAAGTGCTATACTCCCAACCGGAGATGGTATTTTAATGGATGCTCCTACGGCAGATAATGCGATCAACATGGCCAGCCAGCTGAGTAATTTTACACTTATTTTATTTTTCATCTTTTCGACTTCCTTCTCTAAAAACCTTGGCACTCCGAACATATTCCACATCTTTTACATTTAAGCGGTAGTTGATAACCCGTGCAAGCGCAAAGAAATAATCTGAGAGACGGTTTAAAAATTTCAACGTCATTTCAGGGATAGTAGGATCTGCTTTTAATAGTTTGACTACTAGTCTTTCTGCTCTTCTTGTGATCGTTCTGGCAATATGAATAGAAGCTGAAGGTTTTGTTCCGCCAGGTAAAATGAATCTTTCTAGTTCCGGAGCTTCTTTCATATATTCATCAATTTTCTGCTCCAAGTATTGAATAGATTCTATTTGTAGTTTCACCTCACGCTTTTTTGAAACGTTTGCCAAGTCACCTCCGCAATCAAATAACTCGTGTTGAATTTTTTCAAGGTCTTCTAGCACATCCTTAAATAACACAGGATCCAGTTCTGTTATTGCCTGGCCAACAAAGCAGTTGACTTCATCCACCGTTCCATATGCCTCAACCCGTGTGTCATCTTTATCAACCCGGCCGCCAATAATACTGGTTTTCCCCTGGTCACCTGTTCTTGTATAAATTCTCATATTCCTTCTCCTCCTTTATTAATTGGTTTACACCATACCAGATAACATCCACTCGTTTAGCCTCTTTGGCAAGATCCTGGTAGACCCATCCAGTCATGTCCCTCCATAACCGGGATTCTTTTTCCATTGGGACAATCCCTTTGCTAATATCAGTGCCGATCACCACCAACCTGCGACATGGTTCCATCTGTTCCCAAATCAGCCATTTTGCTAAAAAGCTTTTAAATTTGTCCCGGCATATCGTAATATCATTGTTTTCAAGAAGCCCTTTTACCCATATTTCAATACCTTCTAAGATAAGCAAATCATCATCCCTGTTTGCTATTTCTTCCGGTAAGCAATATTGGTCATACGCAGAAATCCAATTGTCCGGATCGTGTGCACTATAGATTTTCTTAACCCATGCCCTTTTCCCGTTAAAGGCACCTCCAGTCACAAAATGCAACCGAACCCCTCCTAACTAAAATTTAAATCCTGATATCCAAGAGAGTTGCTAAGCCAAAACGAAATAATGCAATAACCATACGGTTAACCAAAGAATCAATTCAGTTCCTTCTACGGAAGCTCCAATTACATCACCTGTAATCCCGCCGAACCATGCGTCTGTCTTTTTTCTGCAAAATATAAAACAGACTGCGGCTGCCGTAAATAATATTCCAATTGGTAATAATTGATTTCTAAAAAAGTACCCAACCAATAAGAAAAATGCGAGTAAATAAATGGGATAAATCCATAATGATGCAGGTGAGGCAGAGCTTTGAAACCAATAACCAAGTCCCTCTTTTTTTGCTGGTTTTACCGTTAATAAGAGACCGCCCATCACACTTTTACTGAAAAAGGGGATTGCGGTAATAAGAACATAAGTATCTAATCTAATGATTTCCGTAAACTCAAAGATAAAAAAGAACCTGCAGCTTAATAAAATGATAAGTGAAAGTACTCCAAAAGCACCTATCCTCGGATCCTTCATTATTTCTAATCTTTTCTCACGACCCTGATAAGAAAAAAAAGCATCGCTTGCATCCATCCATCCATCAAGATGGATCCCCCCTGTGAAAAGGATGACTGCTAACCATAACAGAAACGCAGCAGCTAGATGGGTAAAGGGAGTAAACTCAAGGAGAAGATATAAAAAGAGCGAGTAAAAAACCCCTTGAAGCAGCCCTAATAAAGGAAATGCTTGGACTGCCTTCCTTAAATGATGTTGATCCATTGGCAATTCACTGCGAATCGGTATGGCTGTAAAAAATTGAATCGTAATCAATAAACCTTTTAAAAATTGCATCACATCGTACTCCAATGTTCTATAATACCTCTAGGTCTCTGCAGTTTGAAACGACTTTTTCCTTTCAAAATAACACCTTCTACCAGCCGAATCATCGCAATTCCCCCTTCATCCTAATCGGAATTCCGGCTTCCACTAAGAAGGCCTGATCTGCTTGACTTACTAAGCATTGGTGAATAGTACCTAGTAATCTCGAATATGTAAGAACTAGATTGTTGTCATTTTGCGGTTCACATAATACTTCATTACTGACCACGATCATTGTATGGGCCCGATTTTTGATTTCAAGAATACCTGATACGATGTCTTCTTGAATTCTCTTGAGAAATGTCTCATCCCAATCTCTCTTTTTCAAAAACAGTTCGTTATTTAATAATGTGGTAATGCAATCCATTAAAACAATATCATGATTGTCAATTCTGTCCGCTTCTTTTCCGATTTGAACAGATCTTTCCAATGTTCTCCATATATGATTACCTGTTTCGCGATCGCGTTTATGTTTTGTTATTCGCTCCTGCATCTCCAAATCGGATGGAACACCAGTGGCCAAAAGTGTCAGCCTGGCCCCGTATTGATCTGCCAAATCGATCGCCAGCTTCTCAGCAAAACTGCTCTTTCCGCTGCGCACACCGCCGGTTATAAAAATAAAGGAAGAACCATCTGCCATTTGGCTGACACCTCCATTAACCTAGTTTTCACTTTATATACTTTTTCCGTAATCTGTAGCTGGCTGCTCCTATCAAATAGTGGATTTAATCCATGTGAAGACCCATTCAAAAGCCATTCCCCCGGTCCATAAAAAAACTAAGAATAAAAATACGGTCTTGTATAAAAGAGCATTTACTTTTAAAATATGTTCAGCTTGAATCGTTGTTTGGGGCTCACCCATTTTAGCCCGATCAGAAATCATACCTTTGTAATAGTTAATGCCGCCAAGTTGAATCCCTAAAATAACGGCTGCAGCCGCCTCACCCCAGCCGCTGTTTGGACTTGGGTGCTTCTTCGCATCACGGAACAGAATCTTCCAAGCCTTTTTGTAGTCCATCTGCTCTGGATGTTTTCCCAGCAGCATCAAGATACCTGTTATACGGCTTGGAATCCAATTCATAACATCATCCCATTTTGCGGATGCCCAGCCAAAATCCTTATATCTTTCATTTAAATGCCCCACCATCGAATCACAGGTATTAGCTGCCCTGTATACCATTGCCAGGGGGGCTCCTCCAATCAATGCCCAAAATAATGGTGCTGTCACACCATCACATGTATTTTCTGCAACAGTCTCAATTGCTCCCCTCGCGATTTCCGCTTCAGGTAAAAACTCCGTATCCCTACCAACAATATAAGAGAGTCTTTTTCTAGCCTCTGGTAAATCCCCTTCGGTAAGCGGCAGGTAAACATCATTGGAAGCTTCTTTTAAGCTTTTTTGAGCAATCGTTGCGGCAATGATGAAGGCCTCAACAAAAACTCCCAAAATGGGATGAATCTTATAACCTATGAAAACCAAAATACTTACCAAACCAAAGACTAGGAATAAAACAAAAAGGAGCAGGTAAACCCCTTTCCATTTCCTCCCACCTCCTTGATTCCATCCTTTTTCAAGAGATGAAATCAAGGAACCAATCCATTTTACAGGATGAGGCCAGTTTGGTGGATCCCCAACAAGCATATCAATCAAATAAGCGATTGTAATCGAAAGTAAATGATAGAAGATCATCATGTTTTCCTCTTTTGAGATTTTTTGATGGCTTCCGTTGTACATTGATATACCGTTTTACCAATTTGTTTACCCAAAGGAGTAATCGTTCCGGCGTACTCAAGCTTCTTACCCGTTTGGGTCGCAGCTATCATGATACTGTCTGTAGAAGTTCCTGTGGCAATTGTTCCTGTAACGGGATCAAGAACATTTAAATCATGAATGGCCTTCACTTTCGCTTCTGTTGCCGTCATAATCGATTGAATAAAAGCTTCTTCCGTTAATTCTCCATTAATGAAAATCCAAATATTAATGGTGCCTGACACCATCTTAAAATCATGCATCTCACTTTTCGAAGCATCGACAGCATTTCCCACTCCTGCAGTGACAACAACAAATAGTGAAAATTCATCATCGTAACTCGTTTGGCAGGAGAGGTCCTCAAGCACTACCGCTGTCATCATTCCCACTGTTTCAGATGGTTCAAATCCCTTTGATTTTAGAAACGAAATCATTTCCCCACGATGGTCATTGCAATTATAATTCTTATTGACGTGGCGATTTACAAAAGTTTGATGCCAGCCTGTTCCTGACCCTACAACACCAGATGACATTGTTCTTAACGGAGCAGGGGAACTTAGCACAATATATTCACTCGTCCTCTGAAGAAAACCTTCATGAATATTTACGCTATTAGATTTCTTTAATATTTCTGGCAGTAAGACCATCTGTGGTGCAGCAACGGTTGGATGAGGATGCTTTTGTATTTCTGTTTGGTAAACCTCTTTGATCCGTTCTTCTCTAATAACCTCGTTTGGTGTATGATCAATATTTATCGTTCCGTCTTCTAATAAGAGCAACCGGTCACAGTACAATCCAGCCAGGTTAATATCGTGAAAAATAGAGATGACCGTTAGTCCATTTTGTGAAGTCCAACTCTTCAAAAGATCTAATAATTCCTTTTGATACGATAAGTCTAAGTGATTTGTCGGTTCATCCAATAACAGGATTTCTGGTTCTTGTGCCAACGCCTGCGCTAGAAATACCCTTTGTTTTTCACCGCCGGACAATTCCTGGATGTATTTATTTTGAAATATGGATACGCCAGTTTGATCCATTACATTCTGAACTACGTTCTCATCTTGATCAGACCAAGTCTGAAACCAGCCTTTTTGATGGGCATAGCGGCCAAGTGACACCGTTTCTTTTACTGTATAAGAAAAGGATTCCGAAAAGTGCTGTGATAATACGGCAACTGTTTTAGCTAATTGTTTAGAATGGAAGTCCTTTAAGCTTTTCCCAGCAATTAAAATCTCACCAGATTGAAATGGCAAGATTCCGCTGATCATTTTTAATAAGGTGGATTTCCCGCTTCCATTCGGCCCAAGAATTCCAAACAATTCGCCTTTTTCCACCTCAAAAGAAATGTCATTCAAGATTGTTTCTGAAGAATAACCACCTGATACATTCCGAACACTAAGCATTCACTATCCACTTCTTTCCATTCGTTTTCTTTTCAAGAGGATTAAGCCGAATACTGGTGCACCAATCAAGGCCGTAATAACACCAATTGGCAATTCAGTAGGCGAAATAATGGTCCTGGAAATCAAATCCGTCAAGATTAAAAAACCACTTCCAGTTAAAATAGACAACGGCAGAAGAAATCTATGATCGGGTCCCCATAATAATCTTGCTAGATGCGGAATCACTAGACCAACAAAACCGATGGTGCCTGACACCGCAACTGCTGCGCCAGTTAAAATGGAACCAGCGGTCAAGATCATGAGTTTTCTTTTTTGAACGTCAACTCCCAAGTGATGCGCTCGATCCTCCCCAAACGACATGGCATTCAGTTCTTTAGCGTTTGCGATCAACATAAGAGAACCAATTATAAAGAATGGCAGTATGATTTTTATGTATTCCCAGCCTCTCATGGACACACTTCCTAGAAGCCAGCCGATAATTTGTCTGAGTTCATCCCCAGTCAGAGCAATCATGAGAGAAATGAGAGCCCCTAAGAAAGAGCTGAAAATAATTCCGGTTAAAATAATAGTCTCCACTCTCATCGTGCGGTCAATTTTACGAGCAAAGGCTAGCACGGAGAAAATAGATAAAAATGAAAAAAGGATACTTAGAACAGGCAATGTAAAGGAACCAATAAATGGTACAGACAATTGAAAAAATAAGGTTAGAACTGCACCAACTGATGCACCGGAAGATACCCCCAATGTATACGGGTCGGCAAGAGGATTTTTTAACAAACCTTGAAAGGCCGCTCCTGCAATCGCAAGAGCCGCCCCAACTAGACCGGATAGAATCACACGTGGTAAACGAATATCCATAACAATGGTTATATTCATTGAATCGATTCCACGAAGTGATATAAATCCAAAAATTTTTGCCGTAATAATTTTTATAATTGCAGTTATTGGAACTGTTACTGTTCCGATGGAGACCCCCAATAATATGGATACTAGAAGGAACATTCCAGCGGCACAAAAAGCTAGATATTTATTATTTAAAAACTTCTGGATAGATGGCCTTTGCAAGATCTTCTACTCCTTCAACAATCCTTGGGCCTGGTCGATTTACTTGATCTGAATTAACATCAATTACTTGTTTATTTTTAACAGCATTTACGTTTTCCCAGCCTTTTCTGCTTAAAACCTGTTGCGCAGGATTTTTCACATAATAGCCGTATGTTGTAATGATAACATCAGGATTTCTTTTAATGATCGATTCTTGATCAACTTTAATCCAACCTGTTTGATCACTTTCAATATTCTCAGCATTAATCGTGTCAAGCATTTCATTCATAAAAGTATCTTTTCCGGTAGTGTAAATATCTGGAGCAGGTGAAACTTCAATATACACCTTTTTCTTTTCTTTGATAGTCTTGGCCTTTGCTTTAATTTCAGCTAATTTATCCTTCATTCCTTTCACAATCTCAGCAGCTTTCTTTGTTTCTCCCGTTGCTTTTCCTATCATATTGATGGAGTTATACACTTGATCAAAGTTTTGCGCATTATTCACAACAATCACTTGAATTCCAGCATTCTTAAGCTGTGTTAATGCAGCAGCCGATGTTTGAGCAGATGAGGCATGTGCCAAAACTAAATTTGGCTTTAGGGCAATAATCTTTTCAACATTGAAATTCTCCCCGCCAATTTTTTCTTTTTTCGCCGCATCCGTCGGATAATTATCATAATCTGAAACACCGACAACTTCCTTATCAAGGCCTAAGGCAAAAGCAATTTCTGTATTGCTTGGCATTAGTGAAACAATTCTTTCTGGCTTCTTATTTATAACAACCTTATTATTTAATGCGTCTGTAATGGTTACTGGAAAAGTAACTTTCTCTGAGTTCTTTTCAACAGTTGATTTTTGATCACCTTTTGTTTGGTTATTTTTTTCTGCACAACCTGCTAATGCACCTAAAATTAACAAAAGTACGAACATTAGCGAATACAACTTCTTCATCTGTTTTTCCCCAACTTTCTATGTAGTCAAATATTTTCAGTCAAAAAATATCCTCGACTTACACCAAAGAACCAAACAATAAATAAAAAACATCCTCAAAAGAGAGAGGATGTCGGCATGATCAGATTAAATTACTAATGTAAATTCGTCTAGTCTACCACACCTTCCTATCCTCGTAGGTCCTTTGGCGCAATCAAAAACAGGCAGGTCTCCTGGCTCATGGTCATTGCTTCCTGCGTCTTCCCATCCATACGAACAGTGACATTTGGCAGGTTGCTCCCATTTACAGTGGCGGGACCGCGTTGGCTTTTCACCAACTTCCCTTTTAAGCTGTAATCCTTTTTAGAATTTCAGCACCTATCTTCCGATATTTTCTGTTGTTTCAATTATAAGAAAAGCAAATTGATTTGTATATGTTTTTATCTTTATTTTTTAGATTAGATATCCCTTTTACATTGATTGACATTATTATTGTTCAAGATTTCTGCAAAGGTTTGCCATTTCAATTGCTACGGCTGCGGCTTCCCATCCTTTATTTCCTGCTTTTGTTCCGGCACGTTCAATTGCCTGTTCAATGGAATCAGTGGTTAGGACACCAAAGACAACAGGGATTCCGCTATCTAATGAAACAGAAGAAACTCCTTTTGCTGCTTCTTTGCAAACATAGTCAAAATGCGGTGTCGCGCCGCGGATTACAGTACCAAGTGTGATAACTGCATCATACTTTTTGCTATTAGCCATTTTTTGTGCAATTAACGGGATTTCAAACGCTCCTGGAACCCAAGCAATATCTACATCAGAGTCATTTACTCCATGTCTTTTTAACGCATCCTGCGCACCGCTAAGCAACTTGCTAGTAATAAATTCGTTAAAACGTCCGACAACAACTCCCACTTTAAGACCTGTACCTACTAAATTACCTTCATAAATGTGTCCCATGATGATTCCTCCAATATTATTTATTTTTTCTAAAAATTAAAAATGTAACATGTGCCCAAGTTTACCCTGTTTTGTCCTGAGATAGTTTTCATTCTCTTCTCTCGTATCCATTTGGAGCGGTACTCGTTCAACAACCTCTAACTCATATCCTTTTAATCCTTTGATTTTTCTAGGGTTATTGGTTAATAACCGCATTTTTCGAATTCCTAAATCTTTCAAAATTTGCGCACCGATTCCATACTCCCTTAAATCAGCAGGGAAACCAAGCTTTTCATTTGCCTCGACAGTATCAAATCCCTGTTCTTGCAGCTTATAAGCACGTAATTTATTTAAGAGTCCAATTCCCCTTCCTTCTTGGCGCATATAAAGTAAAACACCGTTTTCAGCCTTTTCGATTTGCCTTAAAGCAGCGTGCAGCTGTGGACCGCAGTCACAACGGTATGATCCAAAGACATCACCTGTTAAGCATTCTGAATGTACTCTAACGAGAATCGGCTTTTCGGGATCAATTTCCCCTTTTACCAATGCAATATGTTCTTTTTGATCAATAAGATTAGAGTAACCGATCGCTTTAAATTCGCCAAATTCTGTTGGGAGCGTTACTTCGACTTCACGTTTGACCAATTTATCCTTTTTGTTTCGGTACTCGATTAAATCTTTTATCGTAATCATTTTAACATCTAGCTTATCTGCTGTTTGTCTTAATTGTGGAACACGGGCCATTGTCCCATCTTCATTCATAATTTCACAAATAACTCCAGCAGGCTTTGCCCCGCAGAGCCTCGCTAAATCCACAGCAGCTTCTGTATGCCCTGTTCTTCTTAGAACACCACCTTTTTTGGCGATAAGTGGAAATACATGGCCAGGTCTTTTAAAATCAGCGGGCTTTGCATCAGGATCAAGCATACTTAAGATCGTTGATGATCGTTCAAATGCGGAAATACCGGTGGTTGTATATTTATGGTCAATGCTTACAGTAAAAGCCGTACCATGTGCATCAGTATTTTTCGAAACCATTGGCAGTAAATCCAGCTTTTGAGCAAGGTCTTCTTCAATCGGCGCACAAATTAGCCCTCTTCCATGTGTCGCCATTAGATTAATGATTTCTGGAGTTGCTTTTTCAGCTAAAGCAATAAAATCCCCTTCATTTTCACGATCTTCATCATCACAGACAATGATGACCTTTCCTTCTTTTAGGTCTGTTAAAGCTGCTTCAACGGTATCAAACATGCTGTTTCACTCCTTCGTCTATACATTTCTCTTATAGAAATCCATTATCTTGCAAAAATGCAGCTGTAATCCCAGATTTCTGTTTTTGCTGATGTTTAGTAGTGAAATTTTGCAGATAATGACCAACGTATTTACCGATCATATCGCACTCCAAATTCACGATCTCACCGGGACCCTTGAAGCCAATAACTGTTTCTGCTAATGTGTGTGGGATTAACGAAAGTGTGAAGCTATTTTCAGAAACCGAAAATACGGTCAAGCTTGTCCCGTCAACTGCAATTGACCCTTTATGGATGATATATTTTAACACTTCTGAATCTGCCTCAATTTCATAATAAACGGCATTCTCTACTGCTTTCTTACTTTTAATCATTCCAGTTCCGTCAATATGCCCTGACACAAAATGTCCGCCAAATCTGCCGCCCGCTGCCATAGCCCTTTCTAAATTCACTTTAGATCCACGAGTTAAACTGTTTAAACTAGTGGACCTGACAGTTTCAGGCATGACATCAACAGAAAATTGCCGTTCAGTATATGCTGTAACTGTAAGACATACGCCGTTAACGGCAATGCTATCTCCAAGATGGACATCTTTCAAAATCTTTTTTGCTTCAATTGTAAGAACAAAAGATTCCCCTGTACGCTTAAGTCCAGAAATGGTACCAATTTCTTCGATAATACCGGTAAACATCATTCACCCCCCCATCTATTCGGTGATGTGATTTTTTGAAAATTTCACATATAAAAAGGACCCTAAAGATACTTCAGGGTCCACAAAAAAGACAATAAGAAACCAAGGCTTAAACGCAGGGATTTTTTTACCTGATCTAAACCTTTCAAATTACCTTCTCCCATCCAGACTTTAACTGTCGGCTCTGGAATTTCACCAGATCCACCGTTTAACACAGGTGTTAAACGGGTCACGGACTAAGAAGCACTCGCTTCATCACCGCCGGTTCGGAATTTCACCTGACCCCGAAGGAGATCATACCTCTGCCGATACGATCCTTATTTTTATGCAATTGTTAACATCATATTAACTCAGATTTATTTTTCATGCAATTAAGATAGCTTACTTCATTATTTTTATTCACCTTCAGAAGTAGGTTTTTCATTGTATTTCAATCGGAAAATATTTTTAACACCGGCTTGCTTTAAAAAGGCACTGTTAAATTTGGCTGTTGATTTCCGCTCCAATCAACAGTGTTTAAATATCAACAATGTACTTAAACATAGCCTTAAATAAATTATGCTTAAATGAATGACAAAAGGTGTAACTCAAAAAATAAAAGGAGAAGGTACTGCCTTCCCCTGTTTTTAGTTTCCAAATTAATATTTGTATGCCTTAACTGGTAAATAAATTTCGATGTGCTTATCTTCATCACGGTTTGGCTCTATATTCTCTTCCTTATAAATCTCCAAGCTTAAAGCTGAGTGATCCTGTTCGTACCCATATTCATTCATCCAACAAAAGATTTGTTTATAAGTATTTTCGATTTCTTCTAGTTTTCCTTTATGTGTAGCAAAAACATAATTTTTTCGAGGAATCGTAAAACCCACCATTCCTTCAGGAATTTGTTCAAGTTTTTCTACTGGTGCTGTTACGTAATATGTAATTTCTGTTTCTCTGCTATGGAAAGGTGCAATAAATACGTACTCCTCGGTTTTATTGGTTATTTCATTAAGACGTCTTTCCATAACATGAAATAGACCGGGGATAGTGTCCTTCTGCGAAATATTACCATTCCAGGAGATACCAACCACTTTAATTTCTCCTTTTTCAACTACTTGAATTCCCAAGTTAACGCCCCCTTTTTTTAAAAACTTATTAAAAAGATTCTAAAAATATTATAAAAATCCTGCAAAAACAATTCGACGAATTCATATATTTTGTTATTTTAGAAAAGGGATTTTTTGGATTTGTTTTTGGAAGCAATTACCTTATCTATATTATTTTTCAATATTTTAATATTAAATTTGGGTTTTTAAAAGGGCATGAAATATAGATTTAAAGTTATTCTTATGTAATTTATCACCTAAGTTATTTCAAGTGAGGCGATATTCGGCATTAGGATATTACAGCAGAACAACGTCAAAATTTGTCGTACTTTTTCTAAAGGTACGATCTACAACACCCTTTACCTAATCTATTAAAAAATGGCCGTTCGAAGAATAAAATTCGAACGGCCGCTTATTGTTTATTTTACTTCCTGCGGTATAGGCAGATTCAGCCCTTTTGCCACTCTTTCTCCATATTCTGGATCTGCTTTATAAAAATGCTGAATTTGCCTAATCTTAATATCGTTCCGTTCTACCGGCTTCATTGCCGCTACAATGTTTTCTACTAAACGGCGGCGTTCTGCTTCTGACATCAATCGATACAAGTCACCAGCTTGTGTGTAATGATCATTTTGATCATACGCTGTTTGGCCGGCAAGCCCTGCTACATCAAAAGGAGTTTGTTTATATTCCGGTGACTCTTTTGGTCCGCCATAGCTGTTTGGTTCATAATAGACAGAGCCTCCGCCATTTTGATCGAATCGCATTGCACCATCTCGTTGATAGTTATTCAATTCTGCTTTCGGACGATTAATCGGCAGTAAATTATGATTCGCGCCCACTCGATAGCGATGTGCGTCTGAGTAGGCAAATAGGCGGCCCTGAAGCATTTTATCTGGAGAAGCCTCAATACCTGGCACCATTGTTCCAGGTGAGAAGGTGGCCTGTTCTACTTCCGCGAAATAATTCTCCGGATTACGGTCAAGCACCATTCTGCCAACTTCAATGAGCGGATAATCTTTATGGGACCAGATTTTCGTTACATCAAATGGGTCAAATCGATAGGTGTCCGCATCTTCAAACGGCATGATTTGCACATAAAGCTTCCATGCTGGGAAATCACCCTTTTCAATGGCATTAAACAAGTCTTCGGTATGATAATCCGGATTTTCACCTGCTATTTTGGATGCAACATCAGAGGTCATATTTTTAACCCCTTGTTCTGTTTTAAAGTGATATTTCACCCAAACAGCTTCCCCAGCATTATTTACCCATTTAAATGTATGACTGCCGTATCCGTTCATATGGCGGTATGTAGCCGGGATACCGCGGTCACCCATTAAATAGGTTACTTGATGTAAAGCTTCCGGTGATAACGACCAAAAATCCCAGACTGCATTCGGATTTTTTAAGTGTGTTTTAGGATCGCGTTTTTGCGTGTGAATGAAATCAGGAAATTTAATAGCATCACGGATAAAAAAGATAGGTGTATTGTTACCGACTAGGTCATAGTTCCCTTCTTCTGTATAGAACTTAACCGCAAATCCACGGGGATCACGGACTGTATCTGCAGAGCCAAGCTCTCCAGCCACAGTAGAAAAGCGAATAAACATCGGTGTCCTTTTCCCTACGCCATTAAACAGCTGTGCCTTTGTATATTTTCCCATATCGTTTGTCACTTCAAAATATCCGTGGGCACCTGCACCTTTAGCATGGACAACACGTTCTGGCACTCTTTCCCTGTTAAAGTGGGCTAATTTTTCTAATAGATGGATGTCTTGTATTAACGTCGGACCGCGCGATCCTGCTGTCATTGAGTTTTGATTATCACCAACCGGTGCACCTGTTCCTGTGGTTAATTGCTTATTTTCTTTATCCATTTCATCACCTCGTAAACTTTTTAAAACTTTAACTTTATTATAGTATGAATCTTTTAAAAATCAATATTAAATTATAATTATTTTAATTTAATATTGATTTTCGCACACCTTGTCTTTACCCACTGTTAAATAAATATTAAAAAAAATGGACGTTATTCCTAAACTTCAGAAATAACGTCCTTAAAATACATATTTTAACTTAATGCCCATTTCCGAATGGCATTTGCAACTCCATTCTCCTCGTTTGTTGATGTGATCCAATCCGCTGCCTCTTTGACTGTTTCTTGTGCATTTCCCATAGCAACACCAATTCCCGCAGCCTTAATCATAGCTAAATCGTTCAGCGAATCGCCCACAGCCATGACATTTTTCATTTCAATCCCTAATTTTTCGCATACAAGTTCGAGCCCTTTTGCCTTGCTGATTCCCTTTGGATTTACTTCAATATTTTTTAAAGTGGAGTTGGTTAATTCAAATTCATTTTTCGCTTCTAATTCTTTAAAAATGAATTCTCGAGTAGCATCATCTTCTATATTGAAGCCGAATTTCAGCCATTCATATGTATGTAAATCTTCTGGCATTTCATCATTCCAATTTCGCTCAGTACTTATTGCCCAGAATTTCGTATTATGCTGTTGTGACAGCTCCCACATCCATTGAATCAGCTCAGATCTGACAGGATTTCTAGACACTAAATTTCGATTTTGATCCCAGATTTCACTGCCATTAGCGGTGACAAGAAATGAGGTCAATTCAAGTGTTTCTGCATGATCACGGCTCGTATTAATTGAACGGCCTGTACTTAGCACCACAAAAATCCCTTTTTTCTGTGCCTCCTGTATGGCCTGCCGATTTGCTTCTGGAATTTCACCTTTATTGTTTAATAGTGTTCCATCCATATCCAATGCAATGAGTTTAATTTCAGCATCCTGTTTAAAATTTTCCATGTGGGGACACACTCCCTTCTGAATTTTTCCTTTTCTAAGATTAACATGGACATCCATCATAATCAAAACTATCGGTTTGAACTTGTATCGATTCTATTTTCAATATGACTTTGTTGTATGTAAATCTTGAATCTGTTGTGGATTTGGTTGGATCCGAACGGTATTTTTTGCAAAGCTGTCATTTAAAAAGAGCTAAAGAATTGCTTTAGCCCGTTTTATGTGTGTCGTTTATTAATGATGATGATGGTGACCGCCCTTGTTTGGGTTTGTTATGACCCATTCTTCTTGAGGCAGCTGAAAATATTGAATCCACACACCATCTAAATATTCATTATCTTTCTCCAAAATAAAATCAATGTCCTTATCCGTTTGAACAACCACATCATTTGCAGTCGGTGTATCAAGCTTCATGTCATAATGGGCATGATCACCGTGCAAATGGGTAACAAAAATACGAAAAATCTTCCCTTCCGTTTCTTCCTTTTCTAACAATTTCTTTAAAGCCTTTGCAGCATTACGATTAATTTTAACTTTCAATTTATTAACCTCCACGATTGGCAATTTTCTCATTCCTATATTAATATAGACAACTTTTATGAAAAACACATCAAATATGCTATTTATCGTTCATTAACCTAAATTCCAAAAGGATTTTTTACCTCTTTAGTGAATATTTAACAGAATTGTCACAATTTTTTTCAAAATGTACTACAAACATCACAGACATCTTGCTAAGATTGTTTTAAGGAAAATATTCACAAATAAATCTTAAATAAAATTGATTTAATTAGACTTTTTTCCATCGAGAGATTTTGATAGCTTGGATGATTAATAGTTTTGTTTGTGAATTAATTCACAATACTTGTGAGCAAATACAATAGGAAGGAGCTTGCTTCATGTTGAAAATACGTCGTTACATTTCTTTAATGGCCGTATTACCAGTACTTGTCCTAAGTGGATGTGATAGCAAATTGGCTGTCTTTGATCCCAAAGGGCCTGCTGCTCGTGAAATACTCGGGCTGATTAACTGGTCGTTAATTTTTATGGCATTGGTTGTCACAGTTGTATTTGGGCTTTTTGGGTATATTGTATGGAAATATAGGGCCACCCCGAGAAACATGGATTATGAGCCTCCCGAAGAACATGGCAGCACCATATTGGAATTTACTTGGACCGCCATCCCGATATTAATTGTTATTGCCTTAACCATTCCTACTATTAAGACAATTTATAATCTTGAAAAGGTTCCAGAAGGATACAAAAACAAAAAAGTCATTACCATCAATGTTACATCTGCGGACTGGAAATGGATCTTCAGTTACCCTGATCAAGGGATTGAAACGGTTAACTACGTTAATATTCCTGTTGGTACACCTGTGAAGTTCAAATTGACCTCTGCTGGGACAATGCAATCATTTTGGGTACCGCAATTAGGCGGTCAAAAATATGCGATGGCCAAAATGGAAACCCAGCTTTATCTAGTAGCTGATCATACTGGAGAATACATTGGCAAAAACACGAATTTTAACGGAAAAGGTTATGCTGAGATGGAATTCACGGTCGAAGCAAAATCACCTCAAGCTTTTGCCAAATGGGTAAAGGATGTTAAAGCACAAGCTCCGAAGTTAACAGAAAAGAAATATATTGATCTATTAAAACCATCCAATCTTGGCCGTGAAACTTTTTCTAATACGCATTTAGCATGGGTCAATCATGCTGATATGGATTCAAAAACCTACACCTTTCCTGAATTGTATCGAAATCACGACTACCCTGGCCAAATTTTCAAGGAATCCGATCCTATAACTACCGATAAAAAGATGGAAATGAATATGAAGATGGACACAAAATCTAGTGGAGGTGAACAGAATGGGAATTAAGTGGGATCGGCTGTTTATTACTGGTGACCCGTTAATCCTAGGTTCACAAATTGCAATTGTACTGACCATGGCAGGGATTATTGCTGCGGTATCCTATTTAAAGAGATGGAAATGGCTTTGGCGTGAATGGCTGACTACTGTTGATCATAAAAGAATCGGCATCATGTATATTCTTGTGGGCGTCCTGATGTTTTTCCGCGGTGGTATGGATGGATTATTAATGAAGGCCCAAACCGCCGTTCCAAATGAAAAGTTTCTCGATGCACAGCACTACAATGAAATCTTCACCACACATGGTGTCATCATGATCTTGTTTATGGCCATGCCATTTTTAATTGGAATTATGAATGTCATTGTACCACTGCAAATCGGCGCCCGAGACGTTGCCTTTCCACAACTGAATGCTGTGAGCTTCTGGCTGACGTTTGCAGGAGCGATGTTGTTTAATATTTCCTTTGTCATTGGCGGATCACCCGATGCAGGCTGGACAGCATATTTTCCTCTTGCAGGCAAAGAATTTACTCCAGGTGTAGGCAATAACTTCTACGCTGTTGCTATTCAGATTGCCGGGATTGGAACATTGATGACGGGAATTAACTTTATTGTCACTATATTAAAAATGAGGGCTCCCGGTATGACGTTAATGAGAATGCCTATGTTTACCTGGACATCCTTTATCGCCTCCGTCATAATTTGGGCATCATTCCCGATTTTCACAGTTGCACTGGCCTTGATGACTTTTGACCGGATTTTTGGGACCCATTTCTTCACACTTGGCGGCGGAGGAATGGATATGATGTGGGTTAACTTATTTTGGCTGTGGGGCCACCCTGAGGTATATATTGTTGTCCTTCCGGCATTCGGGATGTTTTCCGAGGTGATTTCGACATTTTCTCATAAAAATCTTTATGGTTATAAATCAATGGTATTTTCGATCGTCGGGATAGCGTTTTTAAGTATGCTGGTCTGGGTCCACCACTTTTTTACAATGGGGGCTGGACCTGGTGTGAATTCCATCTTTTCGATTACCACCATGATGATTGCAATACCGACCGGCGTAAAAATGTTTAACTGGCTGTTTACTTTAAGAAAAGGGCGAATCGAATTTACAACGGCAATGCTTTGGGCCCTAGCATTCGTTCCTTGCTTTGTCATTGGTGGCGTTACAGGGGTCATGCTGGCTATGGGGGCTGCTGATTATCAATACCATAATACTTTATTCTTGGTCGCTCACTTCCATTATGTCTTGATTCCAGGAGTAGTATTTGCTGTATTTGCAGGTCTTTATTATTGGTGGCCTAAAATGTTCGGACACATGCTGAATGAAAAATTAGGAAAACTTCATTTCTGGTTTTTTGTGATTGGTTTCAACCTAACGTTCATGCCTATGTTCTTTCTTGGTCTAAATGGCGCCATTCGACGTTCGTATACCTACTCTGCAGAGACGGGATTTGGACCATTAATGCTGCTTTCGGCTATTGGTGCTGGTATTTTAGCAATAGGGTTTGGTTTCTTATGTTATAACATTTATTGGAGTGCGCGTTATGCAGACCGGAAAATATCAAGTGATCCATGGAATGCACGGACTTTGGAGTGGGCAACCGCTTCACCAGTTCAATTTTACAATTTCGCCAAAATTCCGGAAGTTAAGTCAATTGATGCTTTTTGGTATATGAAAAAGCATCAAGAAGGATTGGAATTGAAGGAAGATGAATTGGAAGAAATCCACATGCCGAATAATTCTGGTCTTCCATTTATAATGGCGATTGCCTTTGGTATTGCCGGATTCTTTTTGATATTTGAATGGAAAATGGCTGCACTTGTAGCCGCATTTGTCATCATTGCCTGCTTGATCGTCCGATCCTTTGATACAAAGGATGGCTTTCATATACCGATCGATGAAATTAAGAGAATAGAAAAAGCCTGGCGGAAAATAGATAAAGAGGTGAAAAATCATGTCAGCTAGTGCGAATACGTCTTTACCACTTGAATATCAAACCGAGCAAAGCAGGATGAACATATTTGGTTTTTGGATTTTTTTAGGTGCGGAAATTATCTTATTTGCAACACTGTTTGCCACCTACTCAGTTTTAAATCAAAGATTTGCAAACGGACCTACTCCACACGATTTATTTGAAATAAAAGGAGTGATGATCGAAACCATCCTCTTATTAACGAGCAGTTTCACATGCGGACTGGCTATTTTTGAAATGCATCGTTATAACAAAAAAGGTGTATTAACCTGGTTTTTTATAACCCTATTACTTGGGGCTGGATTTGTCGGGATGGAGATTAGTGAATTCATCAATTATGTTCACGAAGGGGCGACTATGCAAACGAGCGCCTTCCTCTCAAGCTTCTTTGTTTTATTGGGAACACATGGTTTGCATGTATCCATGGGAATTGGCTGGGCTGTCATGGTAATGATTCAGATCGCCAAAAGCGGGATTACGAATGTTACTGCGCGGAAGGCTTTCATTATCGGCCTTTATTGGCATTTTCTTGATGTCATTTGGATTTTTATCTTTACATTTGTTTATTTAAAAGGGATGGTGGCTTAAAATGAATCATCAAACAAAAGGACTCCCTAAGACGCAGGTTTATGGCTTTGTTCTCTCCTTAGTACTAACATTTGCAGCCCTTTTTATCGCCTTAAAAACATCCATTTCCTTTACAGCCATCATGTGGATCATTGGAACCCTCGCGATCCTTCAAGCAGGACTTCAACTCTTCATGTTCATGCACCTAACCGAAGGTGAAGACAGTCCCGCCCAAACCATCAACGTTATATACGGCATCTTTATCGCGATCGTAACAATTGGTGGTTCTATATGGGTCATGTCATTTGGAATGTAAAGAAGGTGTCAGGCACCATGTGAAGTTTTCACATGGTGCCTGACACCCATTTATTTTGGTGTGTATTTTCTTTTTGTTCGGACCAGCTGGTAGCAAATGTACGCAACGTATAGCGGAATGGCTACGTAGATGAAGTATGGAAAGCGATGATGCTCTTTTTTGAAGACGATATAGATGGCGTAGCCAAGAAAAGCCGTGACGATGATTCCGTATTTTGGTAGAGGAACTTCTTTTAGGCTTGGTATTTTGATCGTGCTGACCATTAAAAAACAAATGATAAAGAATGCGATTGGAAGGATAATGGATGGCATTTTGCCATGAAATAATGTTAAAAAGGTTAATACCCCTCCACCTGCTGTAATGGGAACACCCGTAAAATATGTTAGTGAAGATTTCACCGCATTAATATTAAATCGCGCCAATCGATAGGCACCAAACAACGGAAAAAGACCTGATAGTGCCATTCCAGCAATGCCAAATGCAGAGAAATAGGAATAATAGGCCATCATCGCCGGAGCCACTCCAAAGGTAACAATATCAGCTAAAGAGTCCAGCTCTTTACCTAGTTCACTTTGCACTCGAAGCATTCTGGCAATTCTTCCATCCATACTATCAAGCATCATTCCGATCAATATGAGAATTGCTGCGTTTTTATAATCCCCCTGCGCTGAGTACATGACGGACAAAAAACCGAAAAACAAATTAAATAAAGTAAATAAATTAGGAATACTGTTTCTTAAAATATGTATCACTCCATTTTTCAAAAGGCCAGAAGGATAATTCAGACCAACCTTCATTTTCCCCTATTATATCTCTTATTATAACTCTTTTCCTTATAATATTGAAAAAACCAAATGGCAACTGTTAGCCAAAAACCGCTAGCCAAATATCCGCCGATAATATCACTCGGATAATGAACCCCTAAATAAATCCGGCTGATCCCAATCCCCAAAATCATAAATGTACTAAAAATGATCAGTAAACTTCTTCCCCATTTGCTCGGAATATGTCGCCAAAGTAAAAAGGTAATCATAACATAAACGCTAAATGCACTCATCGCATGACCGCTTGGAAAACTATATCCTGTTGCCTCAATCAGTCGGTGGAGGTGCGGCCGTGTCCGATGAAAAACATGTTTTAAAATATCATTTAATGCTCCGGTACCAATGATCGCGCCAATAAACAAAATGAGCTCTAAGCGGTGGTGCAATACTTTATATAAGAAAAAGATTAGACCAATGCTAAGTATAATAACAAATGGAGTTGAACCAATAAAGGTTAACAACTTCATCAAACTTGTCAATCTTGGTGATTCCATCCCCTGTATGTTGGCAATAACCGTTTGATCAAAGCTTATGATTTTGTGATCACTAATCAACAATGAGATCAAACTGAACCCGACGATACAGATGACGCTTATCATAAAAGCCAGCACAAGTTGCAATTTGAAATTCATCTGCAGACTCCCTTCCAACCCTATTTTTATATAATAAAAAACATATCATAAAACATTCGGTAAAACCAAATGGTGTCTTAGTTAAGAAGCGGCTGTGAGTACCCACTCATCAGCCGCAACATTTTTACTATTTAACCTGGTAAAGATAAATCTTCCAGGCAGAATCCTTCTGGTCAAATGCTTTTTTAAAATGCAAGCCATCTTCTTCGGCATTAAGAATAGGAACAGAAGAGAAAATATACTCACCACCCATTTTTTTAAATACTTTCATATCTAGCTGCAAATGGTGAATTTGTACTTTAGATGTCTTTTTAAACTCATAATGTTTCCCTAATTCTGCCACAAATAAATAGCATCTGCCGCCCCATTGATCGAAATAACTCTTCAATGAAGGACTCTTGTCCAATTCCTTGGCAATAATTTTTCTAAATTGATGCTTATAACTTAATGGGTAGAAATTATTATACGTATCAAGCGTGTAAAACCCATTGTATTGTGCAATCGCCGGATGCAGCCCTATACTTGCCACTCGGTAACTGCTTTTTGGTTTTCCGATATAATCGGCTATTTCTTTAAATTGTTCCACGGCATAAAATTGTTTAAATGTCGGCGTACCTGCATCCCGATAATAAATTTCATTATTTGCAGAGAAAACAACCACTAGCTGAGCAGCAAGACAGATTCCTACAATGTATTTACCCCATTTGCCTTTTTTCCATAAAATATAGGCACCAACGGCAAACATCAAATAAATAATCAACGGTCTCAAAAAATGAAACCTGGAAAAATTAAAGGTCCTTAGTAAGGACACATGAGCCTTTAATGGAGCCCAACCTTTATAGAACCAAAAGGCATACCAAACTGATAGAACAAAATTCAAAATGAATAATGAAAGAAATCTTTTATCAAGTAAACCTTTTTCTCTGTATTTTAAAAAGAAGAATACCAAAAAAGAAAGTGGTACGATTACGTATGTATGCAAGGTCATAACATGTGTATGGCCATAAAAATAATTTTTAAAAACCAAACGGAAGGTGCTCCAGAATCCAAGTGTAGATTCTACAAACTCATCGCGATTTGTCGGTTCTTCCGGAAAAATTAAAGAATAGACCAAACGATACTCAATTAAAAGATAAATAACTGTCATTAAGGCAATACCGCTAAGGAACATTCCGTTAAATCGTTTTTTCACGATCAAATCACGTAGCCATAATAGCCCCATCGCAGTCAGGAAGAAGAAAAACCCTAGTACAAAGCTTGAATAAAACGGCAGAAGGACAATTGTCAGCCATTCTTTCCATGTCTGTTTGCCATCCCTTATGGTTAAAAATGCCCAAAGTGCTAGCGGCATCCCCAAAGTACTTAACATTCCGGAAGGCCAGAAAGGTGTAAGCGCAAATGCGAGTGACACCCAAACTCGGATTGGAAAGGCTTCGTCCAGTTTCACAAAGTGCCTTTTCAATAACAAATACATCCCAAGAAAAGCAAATACCCGTGTAATAACCTGACTAATCGAAAATGCGACCATCGGTGGAAAGAGATTATGAAGCCACTCAATTCCGCTAAATTCCGTTCCAAAGGCATATCTTGGCAATCCATTTATGATTTGCGGAATAACGGAATTGATACCGCCAAACAATTGTCCGCTATCCTTTAGAACCTTATACCATGCAATATTTGAATCCAAATTATCATGAACACGGATATGAGAATTTTCACCAAGAATAAAGAGCGGGGACACATATATAACCAAAAAGATGGATGCCAGCCAAATGTGCCACTTTTCTTCCTGCCAACACTTTCGAATTTTCTCCATTTTTATACCACTCAACCTTTATTTTTTTACAAATTCTTAATATTTCTTGCCTAAAAACATGAATGGTACCAACATTTATTGGTACCTTTAAAAAGGGGCTGTTATCGTATCATCATTTCCATTCATCGATTCTGACAAACTGATAACCCCGCTCCATTATGATTGGTATAACATCCTTTAAAGCATGAATGGTGTTTTGAGGTGCATCTTGATCTGCCCCAGGTGTATCACCACAATCATGTAAAAGAACGACAGACCCGCCAGACACTTTGGCCAAAAGCTTTCTCTTAATTTTATCACTTCCGCCCGTACTTTTCCAATCTTCAGCCATAACAGACCAAAGGATAATGCGGTATGGGTTTAAAAGAAAAAAATCACCAAGATTTAACAAGCCCCAAGGAGGTCGATAATAAACTGATCGATCCCCAGTTAGATTTTCCAGAATTTTCGCAGTTCTATTTATTCCTTCACGAACGGTCCATGGAAACATAAGCCAATTTGAGCGATGAATATAATTATGGATTCCGATTAGATGGCCTTCTTCTTTCATCCTAATAATTAATTCCGGATACTTTTCTGCCCTTGATCCTACAACAAAAAAAGTTGCCTTAACCTGATGCTCTTTTAATAAATCCAACAATATTGGAGTATAGACCGGATGTGGTCCATCGTCAAAAGTTAAGGCCATTTTGTGAGGATCGGATCCTTGCCGAAGCACCTTAAAATGGAAGCCAAATGATAAAAGAAAAGGTAAAATGGTATACAAGATAACGATTAAGATCAATGCAGAAAAAATGAATAATACCATAACAAGTCCACCCCGGGTTAATTTCTATATGAATGCTCCGCCGTTAGGGGTAAATACGCTGGCAGGTCTACTTCATTTACCTGGATTCTATCATATGAATAACTGCGTTCTTTCTTCATCCGATTGATGGACCGAACGACAACGTTTAATGCTTCAATTGCTGAAGTCTTATTTTGATAAATCCTTGAACGTTGTTTCATGGACTTTAAAATTTGCTCATCACTTAAAGCCATCCCAATTTTACATACTAAATCATGCTCATTTTCCACAAGAATCGCAAGTCCTAATTTAACTAAATAGCGTGCATTATCTTCTTCCTGTCCTGGAAGCGGCCGATAGATGAACAAAGGCAGCTCCATGGCCATAGCCTCCGATGTAGTTACCCCACCTGGCTTTGAGATCATTAAATCAGATACCGCCATTAGTTCTTGAACATTTTCACAATACCCCATTATTCTGAAAGTATGTTTGGTACCCTTTAATTCTTCTTCCAGTTGTTTTCGCAGTTTCTTATTACGTCCGCAAATAATAATGAATTGTGTTCCTGAAGGCAGCTGTTCCAACGATTGAAAAGTCGATACACCTTTTCCGATAAAACCATCGCCGCCGCCCATAATCAGAATTGTAAATTGATTAGGGTCTAGATCATATTTCCGAGCAAGAAGTTCACGGGGCTGTGATGTCGTAAATTTTGGCCGGACCGGAATACCAGTGTAATTGATTTTTTCTGAGTCAATTCCTAAAGAGATTAGTCGCTGCATCACTTCTTCAGAACCCACGATATATTGATCTGTATAGGGGTGGAGCCAATATGAATGATCGGTGAAATCTGTGATAACTGTCACAATCGGAATATCGATCAATCCCTGCTCCTTTAGTTTTGACATGATGCCGGCCGCAAAAGGGTATGTGCTGACCACTGCTGTCGGATTAATTTCCCTGATAATTTCCAGCATCGAACCCATCCCTAGTGTGAACAGAGTATGCAATTTAATCGACAAAGGATTTCGTTCTCTTGTCCTTTTGTACAAATAACTATAGAACTGCGGGAAATTTTTAATGACTCTTTTATAAACAAACGTACTTAAAGGGTATAAATGTGGATGCAGCCATTCCATGATATCCAAATTAATCGGTTCGACATTTGGCAGAGAAAGTTCAACTGCTTCCCCAATGGCATTTGCTACTTGTTTATGTCCATCGCCAAATCCGGCTGAGAGTATAAGAATTTTATCTTTTTCATTCATTTTCATACTAAAACAAACTCCTCATGTATGATTTGTCTCTTTCTGTTCGCCTCATACCTTATTTGAGCCAGATTACAGTTCGTTAAAATGTTTAGCGAGCTAATTTCATTGTACAATTTTTCCATATAAAAACACATAAGCTTTAATAAAAATAATTGCCAAAATAATTACAATCGATGACAAGCTAACAGCATGGATAAAATTTATACAATAAACAATTTATTATCCTTTAAAACGGTATCCAGCCCCCCAGACCGTTTCAATATATTGAGGGTTGGATGGGTCAGCTTCAATTTTTTCACGAATTTTACGAATATGAACGGTGACAGTGGAAATATCCCCAAGTGAATCAAAGCCCCATAAACGTTCAAATAGTTGTTCTTTACTAAAAACATGGTCAGGATGCAAAGCGAAAAAGGTTAAAAGGTCAAATTCCTTCGCTGTAAACACCACTTCATTATTATTGACATAAACCCGTCTTGAAACCTTATCGATCCTCAAACCGCGTACCATAATCATTTCTGTTTGAGGTTCCTTATTGATTAAGCGCTGATATCGTGCAAGATGTGCTTTAACGCGTGCAACAAGCTCACTAGGGCTAAACGGCTTGACAATATAGTCATCTGCACCTAATCCAAGACCGCGTATTTTATCGATATCTTCTTTCTTGGCTGAGACCATCAAAATAGGAATATCTTTTTCCATTCTGATGGCTTTGCAAATTTGAAACCCATCTGTCCCTGGGAGCATGAGATCAAGCAGGATTAAATCAATTTCTTCAGATAAAGCTCTTTTTAATCCTTCATCTCCTGTTAATGCAATGTCAACCGAATACCCATCTATTTCTAAATAGTCGCGTTCCAATTCGGCGATACTCTTATCATCTTCAATTATTAAGATTCTTTTCACTTTGTTCACCTGCTTTTTTCAACGTAAAAAGGATGGTAGTCCCCATTCCGGATTCACTTTCTGCCCAAATGGAACCATGATGCTCCTCAATGATTCTCTTTGCAATTGACAGCCCCAGTCCACTGCCTCCTTTTTCAGTTCCTCTTGCTTGATCAGCACGATAAAAACGATCAAAAATCAACTTTAAGTTTTCACTCGATATTCCCGGACCATTATCACTTAATTTGAACAATAAATGTGTTGGTAATGAAGATAAATGAAAGGAAAGCTTTTTATGTTCTTTATCAATATATTTTAATGAATTATCAACAATATTCGTTATGACCCTCTTTAAATGTTCCCGGTCTCCAACAATTAAATAATCACCTTTTTCAATGATTAATTGAATCTCAACCTGCTTTTCAGCCACATCAAAGCGGAGTTCCTCCACATAATCTTCCAGGTAATGGTCAAAATTTATTTTCTCAAACAAAAACGGAAGCCGTTGTAAATCCAATTTCGAATACAAAAATAATTCATCAATCATCCGGTCTAGATCTCTAGCTTTGGTAAAAATCGTTTGAATGTACCTATCCATCTTCTCAGGGCTATTGGCTACTCCATCACGGATTCCCTCTACATAGCCTTTGATGGTGGTAATGGGTGTTTTCAAATCATGTGATATATTGGCAATAAGCTCTTTACGGTTCTCCTCATAAGCTATTTGCTTTTCAATGGAATCGTTCAGTCTGATTCTCATTTCCTCAAAGCCCTGGGCAAGCTGACCCAGCTCATCCTTTGATCTGACCTTTATAGGTATCGACAAGTCCCCTTCTTTCATTCGTTTTGCAGCCTTTTGTAAATCCCGAATCGGGCGGATGATGCTTTTCGATACAAAATATGTCAGCAGACCGTTCGTCAGAATTAAAATGATAATAAGACCGATAAATAAAATCGGGAACGAAGACCTGACAAATTTAGCAAAGCTATTTGCATTCGTAATAATGAAAAGAGACCCTTCACTATCATCTGGGAAGTAAAAGTCCAGTTTTTTTATTGAAACAAATTGATTATTAAGTTTCTCAAATGGATCGACATCACCATATAATCCAAATGCAGGAAGTTCACCTGTATCCATTCCTTTTAGTTCTGGAGACAAGTAAATGACTTTTTGTCCTTTTCTTACCACCAATTCTGTATCACCAGTGCTATTTAGCCGATGATCAATCTGTTTTATATAGGATTCATTTAGGAACAATCCAGGATTTTTTAATATATTTTTTTGCAATTGAATGTAAAGTCGATCCTTTCCCGAAATTTGGTAATGATGCTCGGGCGGCAAGTATATATTCAGTAATTCTTTTATATCTCCTTTAAATAAAAGTGCCACTAGCAATGCTGTTATAACTGCAAATAAAACTGGCACAAGGATCATGGCAAGATAGGATAATAAAAGCCTAAGACGAATGGACATCAATTCCACAACTTTCTTTTGGTTAAAATTCTACTCGTTATATTTATAATAGCCCATTTTCCAAAATAATGGCCAAATCAAAATGTTATCCATCAATAAATAATATGAATTATTTTCTATATTAGCATAGACAAACTGCATGAACTTTCTCTTAATGAAATATTAATAATTTCTTAAATTTCGTTCTTAGGAACATTTCAATTCTTTATATAAAAAAGCAATTCTCCATCAAGGAAGAATTGCTTTTTAACTCATTTTTCATTCATTAATCGATTAATACGAAGGTTATAGTTCATATACTTCTGAGTATTTTTTCTCCAAATAGCGGACAAGATAGTCTGCATTTAATGGCTCTCCGGAAATTTTCACAATTAGCTCTCCAGGCGTATAAAGCTTGCCGAACTGATGGATGTTTTCTTTCAACCATTCCTGCAAGAGATCAAAGCGTCCATTTTCAATGTATTGGTAGAATTCTGGAAGTTCTCTTTGAATGGTATGAAGGATTTGGGCAGCATATAGATTTCCTAATGAATAGGATGGGAAATAGCCTATGCCGCCAAATGACCAATGGACATCCTGCAGGACGCCTTCCGTATCTGTTTTCGGAACAATTCCTAGATAATCTTGCATTTTCTTGTTCCAAATAACCGGAAGGTCTTTTGGCTCGATTTCTCCTCCGATTAAAGCTTTTTCAATTTCATATCGGAGCATTATATGAAGATTATAGGTTAATTCGTCTGCTTCTACCCGAATGAAAGATGGTTCCACTGAATTAACTGCGCGATAAAACTCTTCAACTGTGACATTTACTAATTGTTCAGGAAAATATTCCTGCAGGTGTGGATAAAAATAATGCCAAAATTCTTTACTGCGTCCAACCATGTTTTCCAAGAATCTCGATTGTGATTCATGAATACCAAATGAAGCCCCGCTTTGTAGGACCGTCTCTTCAAATTCAGGATTGATATGCTGCTCATAAATTCCATGTCCTGCTTCATGAATGGTACCAAACAATGCTGAACGGACATTATTTTCCATATATCGCGTAGTTAAGCGGACATCGCCAATTGTGACGGTTTGAGCGAATGGATGAACGGTTTCATCCAACCTTCCTGCATCCAGATCAAATCCAATAATCGGAAGAATGAATCGATTGAATTCTTTTTGTTTCTGTATGTCAAACTTTTGAGCGAATACATGTGACGGTGTCCGTGTTCCATTATTCTGTATTCGATTTAACAGCTTAACGCTTGATTCTCGCAATTTCGCAAATAAAGGATCCAATATTTCAACCGTTAATCCAGGCTCAAATTCGTCTAATAATGCATCATATGGGTGGTTTTCATAACCATACATTTCAGCAAATTCCCGCTTGTATTGAACGATTTTTTCCAGGTATGGCAGGTATCGTTCAAAATCATTATTGGCTCTCGCTTCTTCCCATGCATCATTCGCCTGTGCAGTGAGAACTGAGTATGCTTGAAAAAGGTTCGCAGGAATTCTCTTAGATTTTTGATAGTATTTTTTGTATTCTCTTATTTTTGCTTTTGTCACGTCACTTAACACAGCAGAGGCTTCCACTGAAGAAAGTTTGTCAAGCAAGTCACCCATTTCTTCGGATACCATCAGCTTAAACACTTCTGTCCTTAATGTCCCCGTAGCCTTGGCAAAAACGGATCTGCCTTTTTTCGGTGCCATCACTTTTTGATCCCAGTCAGTTAAACCTATAATACTCGTGAAGTGAGTAATTTTTTCATCAAGTGCTGTAAATTCATCCATTGCTTTTTGTAAAGATGGATTCTCCATTTTATCCCCCTTTTCTACTGTAAACGATTACACTTCCTGTTTATTATAATCAAAACATTCTAATAAGGGAAAAGATTTGAATCTTTCCAAGCTTCTTCAAGGAATGCATAATACATAATCTTAGTGAAACAATAAGGATTAATTTGGAAACCATAGATTCACTCACGACAGATATTTGGGAGTGTCACTAAATGGATAAGCATAAGGAGAAAAAATCCCATCTACCTTTCCGATTAAACGTGCTATTTTTTACTGTCTTTTTGTTATTTTCTTCTTTAATCTTAAGGCTTGGTTTTGTTCAAATCGTTTATGGCGAAAATTATAAAAGAGCATTGGATCGAAAAGAGGATTTTACTGTCACTAATCCAGTTCCACGGGGGAAAATGTATGATCGAAACAACCGTGTCATTGTGGATAACCTCCCCCGTAAAGCCATCGTCTTTACAAATGAAGGATTTAGTCAGAATGATATGCTAGAAACAGCAAAAAAACTCGCCAAATTAATTGATAAAAAAACAGACAAGGTCACTGAAAGGGACAAACGGGATTTTTGGATTTTATTAAACCCGGAGCGCGCTAATACGAAAATTACCAAACAGGAACTGAAATTATTTTCTGATAATAAGTTAACTGACAATGACCTTTACAGGTTGAAAGTAGAACGTATAACACCACAGGAATTACAGGAGCTTTCAAAAGATGACCTTGAAGTATTAGCCATTTACCGCATTTTTAGCAGTGGATACAAATTCACAACTCAAATGATCAAAAACGAAGGTGTCACTGACAAAGAGTTCGCTGTCGTAAGCGAAAACCTTCCTGAGCTTCCTGGTGTAGACACAACGACAGATTGGGAACGTACCTATCCGTTTGAAAACACCTTGAAAACAGTTTTAGGAAATGTGGATGAAGGACTGCCTGCAGATCAAATTAATTATTATTTAACAAGAGGCTATAACCGTAATGACAGAGTTGGAAAAAGTCAATTAGAGAATCAGTATGAGGATGTACTTCGTGGGATCAAGTCAAAAGTTAAAAATATTACGGATAAAACAGGAACCGTGATTGAAACTCTGCCTATTTATAAAGGAAAAAAAGGAAATGACCTTGTGCTATCAATCGATATGGATTTACAAAAAGCAGTAGACAGAATTATCGAAGAGGAATTATGGAAACTTAAAAGACTGCCCGGTACATACCTTACGGATCGTGCTTATGTTGTGTTAATGAATCCTCATACAGGTGAAGTCCTTGCAATGTCCGGTAAAAAAATAAGCCGAGATAAAGGAACAGGAAAATCAATAATGGAAGATGACGCTCTTGGAACCTTTACCACTACATATAATGTAGGCTCTACTGTAAAAGGAGCTACTATTTTAACAGGGTATAAGACAGGGGCCATTTCAGTTGGAACCATTTTCGATGATGCGGGTATAAAAATTAAAGACACTCCTCTAAAAAAATCATATGAATACTTAGGCACCTTAAACGAAATTGATGCCCTAAAAAAATCATCCAACGTGTATATGTTTCGTACAGCCATTAGAATTGGCAATGGACATTATGAGTATGACAAACCATTAAGGTTGGATACAGATGCCTTTGATACGATTCGAAACTCCTTCGCAGCCTTTGGTCTGGGCTCTAGAACTGGGATTGACCTGCCTAATGAACAAACCGGTTTTAAGGGGGGAAGCAGACTGCCAGGATATCTGCTTGACTTGGTTATCGGGCAGTATGATACGTATTCAACCATGCAGTTGGCACAGTATGTGTCAACAATCGCAAATGGAGGTAATCGCATGCAGGTGCATGTGGTCAAACAAATCCGCCATCCCGTGGACAGTAAAGAAAGCATTGGACCTGTGGCTAGAGACATCAACCCTACGGTGATTAACACGATTGATGCAAAGCGCAACTGGATCTACCGAGTACAAGCAGGATTTAAAAAAGTGATGCAGGAGCCCGGAGGAACCGCTTATAAATATTTCACTGGTGCTTCCTATTCTCCTGCTGGAAAAACTGGAACCGCAGAGGCGTTCTATGATGGACCGCTAAGAAGCAGGTACGGTAAAGAGCCGCCTCCAGTTATGAACTTAAGTCTTGTTAGTTATGCACCCAGCTCCAATCCAGAGGTGGCGATGGCCGTATTAGTCCCTTGGGCTTTCCAAGGGAAAGAAGACAACAAAGCCAATCTAAAAATAGGCCGAAGAGTACTGGATACATATTTTCAAATGAAGAGAAAACCATCATAATATCATGATAAAAACGCCCGGGATGGAGCTGCAGCCGTGATGAACGCTATAAATGGGCAGACAGTTCACCCTGGCGCTTTTTATTTGCGCTTCAATACGGATTTAACAGCCCTCTCAATTTCAAAATAGCTGGTACAGCGGCAAATATTTGATTCCAGCCATTCCCTTATGGTTTGATCATCTGCATCCGGATGTTGCTCCAATAATGCATGGCAATTCATAATAAACCCTGGCGTACAATAACCGCATTGAAATGCAAAATTCTCAACAAACGCCTTCTGAATGGGTGTATTGTGTAACCCCTCAATCGTTGTTACTTTTTTTCCAAACGCTTCCACTGTCAGCATTAAACATGATTTCATCGGCCAACCATCAACATTCACTGTGCAAGCCCCACAATCACCGTTTAGGCAGCCTGGCTTCGCGCCTGTCAATCCAAGCTTTTCATGCAAGGTATATAGAAGTGTATCGGCTGCCCTCACGTTTAATTTGTGATCTTCCCCATTTACATGAAGTGTAATCGAATAATTCAATTTATTGTCTCCTTCCGGAAAAATATCGATTATCCTGGTGCACCTTCTAACACTGCCAGCATATCAAGCAGCAGATTCCTTAACACAAATAAACGATATTGATCAGAACCTTCGACATCATTTAGAATGGGCTGTGGTAAAATGTTAAGTGCAGCGTTCACTCGCACTTCAGTTGTTTGCCCCCTGTTATTGATAACTGCTTCCACTTCTCTTGAGCGGAATGGAAATGGACAAAGTCCGCTCAACGCTACCCGAATCTCTCCGGCTATTTTTAATGCTGCTATGGTGATAAGAGGATAGCCAGTCTCCCATTGCTGACGTCGTTTAACTGCAAAAAAGGGTGCTCGCAAATACCTGCTTTCTGTTGCGATTTGCGCTAAAAATTCTCCTTTATTTAATTCCAGCTGTTCATGGAAAATTTCATTAATGGGCACTATTCTATTTCCCTGCGGACCGGCAAGTAACACTTGTGAATCTGATAGTAAAAAGGGCAAAACCGCTTCACGATAAAAGATTCTAGCGCATATATTGCCTCCTAAAGTTATTTTTCCGCGGGCGGTATGATCCGCAATCTCACTCGCTGTTTTCGTTAAAAGTGGAAATAGATTAGCTTCTTCAATTTGCGTTAACGTTAACGTACTGCCAAGAACTAAATGGTCGCCATTTATGCGCATCACTTGACAATCAGCTATATCTTTAATGTTTATAACAGCTTCTGTATAGCTTAAGTCGATCCTGCCAAGTGTAATCAGCTCGGTACCACCAGAAAAAAACATCGGTTGTTTGCCCTGCTGGTCCAGATACTGGAATAATTCAACAGCCTCTTGGATTGTACTTGGTTTGTAGTACTCAAAATCAAAAGGAAGCATTGGTTGCTCCCTCCTTCGCCATCCAAATCAGTTCAGGGATGAGCGGGAGATGATATAGTTGTACGCCTGCTGCAATGGATAAAGCATTTCCAAGTGCACCCGGCATTCCCATTAAGCCAAGTTCTCCTACGCCTCTTGCCCCGTATGGTGCATCAAGCTGCGGTGTTTCTACGAAACCCACCAAATATCTAGGATTCTCTCCGTATCGAAGCGGCCGGTAAGTTCGCAGCTGTGGGTTTAACACCCGGCCGAGTTCATCGAAATAAAAGGTTTCCCGGCCTGCAAAAGCAAGTCCCATGCTCATGGCACCCATCACTTGCCCCTGGGCCATTTTTTCATTTAGCACTCTTCCAATATCTACAACGGTCGCTGCCGTTAATAATCGATACGTATAATCACGAAGGTCAAACTCTATTTCCACCCCATAGGCAGCAACGGACCATTCCGGGCCAGGCTTCCCGGCTCCTGTTTCAGGGTCCAGAGATGTAATATGACGTAAAATATAATGGCCCCTTCCGATTATTTGTCCGCCTATTGCGTTTCCATTCGGAAATTTATAACCGTAACCAATATCTTTGAAATGAAGCCCAATGGTTGGATCATCTCTTAAAAATACCCGGCTATTTGCAATTTCAAAATCTTCTTTCGGTGCTTTTAGAACACAAGAAGCAACCTCAATTAACTGCTTTTTTACATCCTCTGCAGCTTGTAAAACGGCCCTTCCAGCCATAAAAGTACCCCTGCTTGCAACGGTTTTCCAATGTTCAGGAGTTGTTTGTGTATCTACTTCCATACGAACATGAATCTTATTTACATCCATTTTCAGACTTTCAGCAAGAATTTGCGCCAGTACCGTTTTTGTTCCAGTTCCAATTTCTATGACGCCAGACATAAGATTAATACTTCCATCCTGGTTAAATGTCAGTATGGCACCAGATGGGGCATTTGCATCAATGGTTGATGTCTTCCAGCTGCAGCCTACCCCTTTCACACGGATAAGCCGTTCATTGACCCTTGTAACGGCCCCTTCATCCCATCTGATTAATTCCCGGACTTTTTCTATACATTTTGGCAAATCACCTAAATTGCTCCTGTTTAATAAAACTTGGGTAGGGGTTGTATTTCCTGGCATAATCGCATTAATATAGCGAAGTTCCAATGGATCCAAGTTAAGCTTTTGCGCTAAAATGTCCATTGTCCTTTCAATGGCAAAAGAAAGCTCCGAGTGGCTAAATCCTCTAAATGGTGCGGCATAAGGATGATTCGTATACATGCAATATGAATCACACCATACATTTTCAATATTATAAGGGCCCGTACAATCGACTGCACCTGACCTCGTAACATCAATGGCTTTATCGGAGTACGCCCCTCCATCCCACAAATATCGGATTTCTGCTGCTTTTAGTTTGCCGTTACGATCGGCTCCCAGCTTCACAGTTGCATCCAAACCAATATGACATGGGGAAGTAATAATATCTTCTTCCCTGGTATTTAATAGCTTGACAGGCTTTCCGCCCACTTCCTTCGATGCCAAATAAGCAAGGATTTCAAGCTGTACAGGAGCTTTACCGCCATATGCCCCTCCGACTAACGGTGTATGGACAATAATTTTTCCAATATCCTCACCAAAGTAATCTGCAATTAACCGTTTAACCATAAAAGGCGCCTGTGAAGACGTCATAATGATAATGGTACCGTCCGGCTTGATTTCTGCTGTCGAACACCTTGTTTCCATCGCCGCATGATCAGATGGCGCAAAAGAAAAACTTGCCTCCACCACCGTTTCACTCTCCGTCCACCCTCGTTCCATATTTCCTTTGCGTATTTTAATATGGGTGGCGATGTTGGTGTCAGGCACCGGACTGGAGTCTTCTTCCTTTTTATATTCACCTAAGCGCTCATGTACAAGCGGGGCGTCTTTTTGGAAGGCCTGGGTGGGTGAATTCACAACTGGAAGCAGTTCATATTGGACTTTTATGAGATCAGCTGCTTGTTTAGCTTGTGGGGCTGAATCGGCTACTACTAGGGCAACGGGTTCCCCGTGGTAACGGACTTTATCAACTGCAATCGGCGGACGATCACGTATGGCTTCTCCCACCAGGGGATAATGTTTACCGGAAATTATGGCCCTAACCCCGGGAACCTTCATTGCCTCTGTCGTGTCAATACTGACAATCCTCGCGTGCCCGTACGGACTTATAAGCATTTTCACGGAAAGTATGGGCCCTGTTGCGTAATCATGAGTATATTTTGCCCTTCCCGAAACCTTATCAAGAGCATCTTTACGAATGACGCTTTTCCCTATGACATCCAAGATTCATCCCTTCCTTTCCATGAGAGTTCCCCAGTTTTTTAAAAGAAATTGATAGTCATCTTGTGTATCCGCATCAAAAAAATAATCGTCATCTTCTATTTCTATAAATCTTCCTGATTCATTTAAAAATACTCTTGCTCCTTGATCTCCTTCTAGTTTTTGCACCAATCGAAAAAAACATCTGGATAATAAAACAGGTGGCTTAGGAATTCCCTTATGCAAACAAGCAATAAATGGTACAGATGGGGAAGCAGCAAATTCATCAATTAGAAGATTAATCAGCTTTGCTGGCACAAGGGGCTGATCTCCTAAAAGGACAATCACCGCAGCTGCCTTCAGATTTTCTGCAGCATTTATACCCTTTTTTAGCGAATGACTCTGACCTAGGCTTGCATTCTCACATTCTAGGATTCTATAATTTTTTTGTTCCGTAAATGGAGACAGCCATTTTGGGGAGACGCCCTTCCTCAAAACGGCAATCGTCATATCGAGTTTGGATTCCAACGCTTCTTTAAAGGCAATACTACCTAGGTATGTATTACCAAGTGGTAAATTCAACTTATTCTGCCCCATTCTCCTGCTTACTCCTGCCGCAAGGTACACACCAATTACTCTTGTAGAGTCCATAAATGCTCTATTTTCCTTTTGATTGATTTCCTCCATATCTCAATCATCTCTGCCACAATACTTACTGCTATTTCATTTTGGCCCTTGGCTCCGATAGCCAAACCAATGGGAGCATATATCCAATCGGGTATGGTTTCCGTTTCCAGAAGCCTTCTTGTTCTTTCTTTTGGCCCTAAAATTCCAAGGTATTTTAATTTTTCGTGAAGCAGATTTGTTAAAATTTCTTGATCCCGCTGAAAGTTATGTGTCATGATCACAACAAAATCATTAGACGTAAACTCGAACTGTTTGAAAACTTCTTTTGGAAAACCTACAAACAGTCGTTCTGCTTTTGGAAAATATTTTTGCTGGCAAAATTCCTCCCGCCAATCGCAAACATAAACTGAAAACCCTATCTCAGCTGCCAAAGATACAAGCGGTATGGCATCTGGCCCAGCTCCAAACACAAATAACCGCGGTCTTGGCTGATACGTTTGCTGAAACACATTTCGATCATTCATGACCCCGGACTTGGCTGCAAAATTAACATTTGGAATAGGTCCCGACCAGTGTCCAAACGCCTCTTTGTCCTCAGAAATATAGAGGTACTCTCCCAATATATCCAGATTTTTTAGAACCACTATCATTTTATTTCTGCCCAGGAGTTCTTTTACCCTAATGAAATCTTCATGTAATTTTTTTGTGACGGATTCCAATAAAATATCAATTGTTCCATTACATCCGACTCCTTGCCCCCAGCCAAGATCTCCCTCATCATACATATCGAATTGAATGATTGCCGGCTTTTTATTTTCGAACACCTTAAGCGCCCGAATCGCTAAATCGGTTTCTAAACAGCCGGCGCTTAACATACCTGCCTGTTCATGGTTTTCTAAAAAAACCATCATCGATCCTTCTTTTTTATAGGCTGAACCTTTGACCTTTACAATCGTTGCCAAGACTTTTTCCCTTGAGTCATGGATCATGTCAAAAAGCTGAAAGATATCCTCCACGCCATTCCCCCGCTTTGACAGAATTACTACCCTATTTATATTAGCGAGGGGGCTTTTCCTAGAATGGATATTTTAACTATCTAAGAGCTATCGGCTTTTTTGAGGTCTTCCAATTTGAGTAATAGACTTTTCGTTTCTTGGTATAACGATATATGGAATTGCTGTTTTTCAAGATCTGATGATATTTGGACTAAAAGCTGTTCTTCAGGAAATCTCGCACTTTCATCGATGCCATTTTGAAAATATGAAATTAAAGCTTTTAGTTGCTTAACCCAGATTATCTGATGTGATGTGGTGATCGTTTCTTTTGCGGACCATACTTGAAATATTTCAATAAGGTTCGCCAAATAGGAGTACACGAGTGATATAAATTGAATTTGATCATTGAGCTCCTGCAATTTCATTTTGCTCTTTTTTGAAAAGAAATTATATTTTAAGCTGTCCATTGTATCTTGAATGATGTTATGGCTATGGTGCAGGTCTATTAGAACTTGTTCCATTTCTTTTCCAAGTTTGTCTCCCGATTCATCTGCAAAACCGGTATCAACCCAATTGGATACCTGATTTACTACGTCCGTTAATCTTTCTTTTAATGAATAAACGCTTTTTTCTGCTTGCTTGATAAAATTCGGTGGAAATAACAGCATATGTACTATGCATGCAGTTAAAGCTCCTATTAGGGTATTGCGAAACCGATCCAGAGGATAGTCCCCTGATTTATGTCCGATGACAAAGATAAGGACAACTGCCAGTGCCGCTTGATGGATCGTGGATTCATCCAACTTCATCCATTTTGTAATAAAACCGCCAATCAAAATAATCAAACCAAGAGTCAACGCGTTTACATCCAAATGGGGTACGAGCAAATCGGCCACAAGGATGCCAATTAACGTCCCGCCAACACGGTGATAAGAATACTTTAAAGAGCGATTAATCGTGGTTTGCAAACAAACAATAACAGTAGAAGGAGCCAAATATGGATGATCAGAACCGCAAAACCTTGCAATCTCCCATGAAAGTGCAGAAGCAATCGCCATCTTCCAAATCAACATCCTCTTAAAAACCATTTCCTCTTTCAACTGCCGATAAGTTTGAATGACCATCCCTCCACCCTTACATAAATCTAGCCAACACACCCTATCATTCCCATTTCAAAACACATTATTCCCGAAACAACTGTCCACCCCAGATGGACAAATTCTCATTTTTGTCCACGATCGGTGCCTGACACCATTAGTTTTTTAACATTTTCTTTTGGGGACCAGCAGTTGAATTTGTAGTGGGGTTGGGTTTGGTATGTTAAGCGGCTGCACTTGTAGTGCATGCCGTTTTGGGTTTTTTCTGCTTTGAAGTGGATGCATGTGGCGCAGCAGTGGAAATCTTTCATTTTTTTCTCCTTTTTTCTTAAACTATTAATCTTTCTTTCATGGTTTGTTCATATTTTTCCCTTATTATTAGGACAGGTTCAGCGAAGAACCTATAACCTCCGCCCCCCTTAACATAGATTTGTCTGAGAACCCGGTACGCCACCGGGTTATTTTTTTGCATTAAATAGATTATAATGATGCCATTTATAAGGATGTTTGCAGGTATTCAGTTGTTCTCCAGTGCCGAAACAATAACATTTTGAACACCTAAAAGCAGTATTAAGTCCAATATGTCAGAATGAACCCATCTATTGCAGATGGGTTCATTCTATTTCCTTACCATATGGAAAAGGCCTTATAATTATCTAATTATTTTCTACCTTGTTTTCTTAAAAGTATACTTCGTTCCATACCTGTCAATAACAATACTAACAAACTGTAAAGGCAGGTTATTTTGTTAATGAATGGAATTTATCTAATTAATGATCGTATTACTTTAAATGGATTGATAAAAGAGGATAGCATCATGTTCCAAGAGCAATCAATCAAGAATTATATGAAGGAGCAAAACATCCATCCTGTGAAACTAAACCCGTACCAATTGAAGGATTATTATACAATCCCTCATGCCCTTCTTTACGATTTAAAAAAAGCACAATCCCAACTTGATTGTTTTATCTATTACTCTCCAATGACTTTGGATGACTTTATTTTTTCCTATCCAGCCAAATGGCTGATCCTTAAAAGTTATTTCAAAGAAATCATTACAATTGACCAGGAAAACAGCCACACTATCCAACGTGTTATTTAATCCATCGTTTTCCTGCGGGCATTTACATATATGACCACAAAGCTGACCAAGAAAATAATGAGCATGTACACTCCATAGATCCCTAAAGAAAACAGCTTACTTTCTTTGAAGGACGCCCCTGCATAGGACAAAATTAATATGTTAGGAATTTTACCAATGACTGAAGCAAAGAAAAAGGTATACCATTTAACATTACTTAATGCACAAACGGAATTGAATACTGGAGCAGGAATGACAGGAATCAAACGGCATGCCAAGATCACGAAAAAGGAATTTCGTTCTAGCAGCTCTTCGTATTCCCGAACCTTTGTGAAATTTCTGATCTTTCCTTGGGCAAAATCCCGGAATCCATATCGGCATAAAAAGAAAAAGATCATTGTTCCGAACATTGCCCCTGTTAATGAAATGATCACACCTTGACCAATTCCAAATACAGCACCGATTACGCCACCTAAAACAGTGAATGGAATAACGGGGAAAAAGACACAAATGGCAACCATTAACATGCTTACGAAAACGGCGAGTATACCTCCCTCTTTAATAAGATGGAGAAGCTCGTTCTTTTGCCAAATACCTATTGCAATGATAGCTAGTAAGATCATTATACTGAAAATTCTTTTTAACATCGATTTCACCATTCATTTCAAATTATTGATTTAACTACCTTTAGTATAATGCCAATAATAAATAATTAAAACTCTAAAGGACCACAGAAGAAGGAAAGATCGCCGATACAGCTAAATTGAAAAAAATAAAAACCTTTTATCGGCAGATAAAAGGTTTTTACTTTTCTATTAAAATGCTGTTCTCGCACCCAAATAACGTGACTGCCAATATGAAGTCGTCATATCGGAGATCGTAACACCAGTGGAGCCTGCATGAATAAATTGATTATTCCCTAAATAAATTCCCACGTGTGAAGGACCTGTTGAAATTGTCGCAAAGAAGACCAGGTCTCCCGGATTAGGAGTGCTTATGACTTTCAATCCGGCCCATTGAGTAGCAACCGTTCTAGGAATTGAGATTCCCACCTTATTAAAAACATACTGTGCAAAACCGCTGCAATCAAAGCCGGCTGGAGTACTGCCTCCATACAAATATGGTGTGCCAATATATTTCTTCGACTCGTCAATAACCATCTGCGCTTGGGATACAGTCGGCGCCGGAACTTGTGATGGTGTTACTGTCGAATCTACTACTTTTAGTACTTGTCCAACATAAATAGTATCAGAGGTTAAGTTATTCATCGTTTTTAGCTGAGTAACTGTCAGTTGATACTTCGCTGCGATTAATGAAAGGCAATCACCTGATTGAACAGTATACGTAGTTGAAATTGTCGTTGTATCAGGCTGAGTTGCAGTCTGTGGCTGTGGGGGAACTAAAGAAAGTATTTCATTCACATAAATTGTATCACTTGTCAACTGATTCCATGTTTTAAGATTTGTTATTGATACATTATTAGCTTGGGAGATTTTCCAAAGAGTGTCACCTGATTGAACCGTGTAGGTGGTTCCTTGAGCGTTCGCTCCTCCTCCAAAAGCTGTAAACATAATGCCGGCAGCTGCTGCGGCTGTCAGTAGATGTTTTTTCACAGATCGTTGCACCCCTTTATGTTTTGTAATTCTATCATAATGGAGCCCTGTTTCTGGCGTATACAAATAAATTATGGCTCACATGGCAGCGATTTCAACCATTGGAAATGTAAGCCCTTATTGTTACAGGCAACAAAAACACCTTTACCCATTGCCCATATGCCTTTCAATAACCATTTTCAGTATTTTCCCATATGTCTTGCAATGCTTTTGTCATGTAATTGTAACAATAAAATCTACTAGGATATTTCCCTTTCATAGGTTTGTAGAAAAATTGTAACAACCCCAACATCTGTCTATAGCAGTCCAATTTATAATTAATGTGTAATACTTTTGAAAAGTGGCTTTTAAATCTAAAGAATCTTGGTGATTACAATGCAAGGTTATAGTAAAGAGCACCCGCATCGGCACGGAATGGCAAAAACAATTGATTACACTAAAAATCCATTTATTGTCATATGGGAAGTTACCAGGGCGTGTCAGCTTAAGTGTATTCATTGTCGGGCAAATGCACAGCTCACGTCAGACCCAAGGGAATTAACACATAATGAGGGGATAAAATTAATCGACCAAATCTATGCGATGGATAATCCGATGCTCGTTTTTACAGGCGGGGACTGTATGTTACGCGATGACCTATATGAGTTGGCCGATTATGCCATTCAAAAAGGGATGCGTGTCTCCATGACACCTAGTGCAACATCTAATGTTACAATGGATAAGATGAAAAAGTTTAAAGAAGTAGGTCTTTCCCGCTGGGGCTTTAGTCTTGACGGGCCGAGACCGGAAATACATGATTTCTTTCGCGGTACACCTGGATCATTTGATTTAACAATTGAAAAAATTAAATTACTAAATGAATTGAAAATGCCTTTGCAAATCAATACGGTTATTTCACGATATAACTACGATTCGCTTGAAGGAATGTCAAAACTAGTTGCGGATCTTGGGGCTATTATGTGGTATATTTTCTTACTTGTACCTACTGGAAGGGGTCAACTAGATGCTTGTATTTCTCCTGCGGAGCATGAAAAAGTATTTCGGTGGTTATACGAACTAAGCAAAACAGCACCATATGATATTAAAACAACAGCTGCCCAGCATTATCGCCGTGTCGTCCTGCAGCAAAAAATGCATGACCAGTTAATTAAGAATGGGGAAATTCATTACGAAGATACCATTACCACAGATTTCGCCTCTCTCCATGATGGCTTACAACGAGCTCCTAAAGGGGTAAATGATGGAAATGGATTCATTTTTATTTCCCATATAGGTGATGTGATGCCAAGCGGTTTGCTGCCCATTATTTGCGGGAATATTCGAGAAACACCTTTAGCTGAAATCTATCGCGAATCCAAAGTATTAAAAGAGCTGCGGCAGCCCGATTATTATAAAGGGAAGTGCGGAATTTGCGAGTATAATAAAATTTGCGGAGGTTCAAGATCCAGAACATATGCTGTAACAGGGGACTATCTTGAAAGCGAGCCTTTCTGTTTATATACACCAAAAGCGCTGAGACATTCGTAAACAACATCATATTTCACCTAAAAAAACCGGCAACATGATTTAAGGCTGCCGGTTCTCTTTTATTCAATTAGACCCGTATCTTCAATTATTACCTGTGAATTTACGTTAAATTTTATAGTCGGATAAATTCTTTTCCATTCCTGCCAATCATCCCGATTAAAGCTATGTGCCCGCCACCTCAAACCAAATCCAATTGGATCAACATTTGCTTTTTGAAACTTTATCAACATCTGCTTTATATTATGGCTGAATTCTTTTTCAGCAGCTTTTTCATATCCCGATACATGCTGGTTATATACAGCATACTTTACCGCCTCTTCCATCATCCCGATTATTTTTGAATTTACTTGAATATATGGAGGTTTTCCTTTGGGTTTCATTATTTTATAAGTATTTTTCACTTTCTTTGTATCAATTACAATTGTTTGGCTTGCTTTTACCTTTAATGCACTTTTCTGTTCATTAATCATAAAGAAATTTAATATCATGGTCTCTACCGGATTTAATAGTAGCTTTAATCGTTTCTTATCAAAAATTCCGACAGTATTAATGACGATTAAATCCTTCTGTGCTTCTAAAACTGGCAAAACAGGGTCCAGCCCTTTTTCAGTTGTTCGTTTTTTAAAATCAAAAAAGAACTCCGAAATGATAAATGGTGTTTCCGATCCGTCTTTCCCAAGCGCTAAAAACAATGCATCCCCCGGAAAATGCTCCGATTTTGGTCGAACTTTTAAAACAGCCAGTGCACTTGGTTTTCCTATTCCTATCCAGGCAATTTCTTGAATATCCCGCCTTCTGGCAAACCAATAATAGATTCCCGCAGGCAATTCCTTCTCTACTACTTTTTGTCCGAAAAGCAGAACCTTAGCATGACTAAAATCTATTTCCCGATCTACTTTTGTTTTAATAATCCGGACAGCTTCTGATATGGTATCACCTTCTTGTGTAACGATAATCGATTGGGACGGCTGGTCCTTTGAACTGGAGGGAATTGCAAATTTGAGACTGATATTGAATTTTTTATCACTGTTCTTTGCCTGATCGACTCCAATGGCAACGACGAAAAATCGTTTTTCAATATCTTTAAATCCACAGCCCCCTAGCTCAAGTAATAAGGCGAATAAAAGAACTACCCCGCCCCATTTAATGAAACGGCTCATGCTGTTCTAGTCCTCCTTGACATAATGAAACTCAGGGCAATAATAAACACTTCTGCTCCAAGTCTAAACACCATAAAATAGCCAGCGATCTGAAAAAGCATGATAGTATTCATGAAATATACCACGGGAATTGTTCCAGCAATAAAACAAAGAATAACGATCCATTTCCTTTTAGGGCTCTTTTTCTTATTCCATAAACTATTGATGATTTCAAACCCAACGTGCCAATGGATGGCAACGCTCATCAAAGTGATACTCATATACAACATTAAAAATAGAAATATGGCCCGTTCGATCGGACTATAAACGAGCCGCATAGAATCAGCCGTTATAATCCATGGGTAAAGAAATCCATGAGACCCGTCTATACCATGGAAACCAATGGGGATGAAGTATGTGGTTAAAAGATTAAAAGTTCCTAACAAAAAAACGGCAATAAAATTCCAGATTTTAATTTTCTGTTTAAATAGCCGATTAAAAATAATGAGATTTGAATAACCGCAAAAAACGAACCCAGCAGTTGCTACAGTTTTGAGACTAGGTCTTTCAAATACATGCGTCGCTGCTTCTAATATGGAATCCCAGCTCATATAGTCGCTGGTAAAACCTTCATAGAGAATAAAAATAATAAACGGGGTATTAAGAAATAAAATAATTTCCAATAAATACATCACTCTTTGTGTAGGCAGCTCAATAACTAAGCAAAGGGCTGCCAAGAAAAGGGCTAAGTTCATCAGCCTAGGAGCTTCAGGATTGATAAACCGGTTTAAAATATCGGTAAATCCTGTAAGAGTTAATACACCTGCCGAATACCAGAAAACCGGAAGGATACTTAAAATCAATATTTTAATCCACTTATGTTTCAACTGCTCCAATATTTCCGGCAAATCTTGCTCCGGAAAATAGGACATGAATTTACTTAATAAATAAGAAAAAATGGTGCCGATGGGAATGGCGATAAGTATAGCCATAACAGAACCCTTAAAATGTGCATCTAATAATATTTTCGGCACAAAAATAATCGTGCTGGCCATCATGTTTAATAACATTAAATAGAGAAAATATCGATTCACTTCACCACCCTCCTAATTACTTTTCGGTTTGCTTTGAAGGAATGTTAAGAAAGGCTCTCCAAAGCTATCAAGCCTTACCATGTATGCCACAACCATCAGAAAGCCAAGAACAGAACCAACAAGTCCAAAAACTGTTGAAAGTACCAAAACAACGTATTTCATTATTCGTATGGTAATACTGAAAGCATTAATCGGGATCACAAAGTTACAAATGGCCACTGCTGAGGTAATAATAATCATAATATTACTTACCAGCCCTGCTTCTGTAGCTGCCTGCCCCAAGATTAATCCTCCTACGGTTGTGGCTGTAGGGCCGATCGCTTTCGGCAACCTGATACTTGCTTCAGTCAGCATTTCCATCATAAATAGCATGAATAACACTTCAAAAAAAGATGGGTATGGTACCCCTGCTCTGCTCCCCGCAATCGATAACGCAAGCTGTACCCGGAACAGCTCGGGATTATAGCTTGTTACGGCAACATAAAAACCCGGTAGTACCATACTGACAAACAAGCCCACATAGCGTAAAATCTGAAGAAATTTAACTACCCAATAAGTATTGTAAATATCCTCCATCGAGGCTAGAAAGTCCTTCATCACGGTTGGCAATATAACGGCAAAAGGCGATCCATGAACAAGGATGATCACTTTTCCTGTAGCCAGATTGACTGCCACCCTGTCAGGTCTTTCTGTCACAAGCATAACTGGGAAAAGCGCACGATTTGTTTTTTTAATAATGTCTAATAACTGTTCACCGGTTTGAAACATCTGCACATCCAACGTTGTAAGAAATTCTTTAATTCTATTCAATGTGTCAGGATCGGAACGCACAGTATCGTAAAGAATCATTACTTTCGTTTTTGAAATGGACCCCACTGTTGTTGATTCTACCTTCAGTGTGGTTTCCGGATAACGCTGACGGATGAGTCCCAAGTTAACTGGAAGGCTCTCACTAAAACCTGATTGCGGTCCTTGTACCGTTGTTTCAACAGTTGTGTCTAAAACCTGATTATTGTGATCGACTTTATTGTCAAATAAAAAGATATATTCCTGATAAAATAAAATAGCCACTCCACGTAATAATTCATCAAGTGTTTGCTGTTCCGTTTCAAAGGATTTTATTTGCGGATTTGACTGCAAATAAGCAAGAAATTGAACTGGACTCGCAATTTCAAAAAATGGTTTTATTAATTTATCGTAAAATACAGCCTCATCACTAATGGTTTTAATATAAAGAGCTTCTATATATTTTTCTTTTGTATGCAATTCCTTATAAATCACATCCTCCGATTGTTGAATGCGATTTTTTAAACTTTCTTTGATGGTTTCAATCATATTTGTTGGCATTTCCCGAACCCTCTCACCTAAACTGATTCTTTATAACTTCCCATAAAGCTCGGCATTTTATTCTAGAATTCCAATACATTTCTAACAATCAAGTATGGATGCATTCATTTTCGGTTAAGTTATGATTTTTTCGGGAATGCTGTTTTTAGAATCTTTATCTCAAAGATTAATTGTACTTGATGTATAATGACATAATGGCAAAGATACAGTAAAATATCTTTCATTCCTTAAAATTCAATCATAAGACTAAAGGAGATTTTATGATAAGAACGATCGCCATTACGAAGAACCATGAAATTATAAAAGACGTAGAAATTCCTAAACTAGTAAATGGAGATTATCTTTGGTATTGGATCGATTTTAACCAGCCCAATACGGATGAATGTGAATACTTGAAAACACCTCTATCTTTTCATCCGTTGGCGATTGAGGATTGCATGCATTATTTACAACGACCAAAGCTTGACTACTATAAGGATCATACGTTTCTGGTAACTCAAGCCATTAATCAAGATTCTCTTGAAAAAGAGGAGATTGATTTTTTCCTTAGTGAGAATTACATTGTCACCTTCCATCAACATTCTTCCTATGAAATAACGGAAGTCTGGAATCGTCTGGTGCAAACCGAGATTTCTGATAAATGGGACCCGTCCCATGTGTTATACTTAATTATCGATAAAATGGTGGATAATTATTTCCCTCCAGTGTATAAAATTGAAGACAGATTAAATGAAATTGATGAAAATTCAAAAGGGCGAGGAATGGAGGCTCTACTTGATGATCTATTTCACACCCGTCATCAGCTGGTTTCTTTAAGACATACGATTACCCCCATGCGGGATCTGCTTTACAGAATCTTAAATTCTCAGCGGGTAACAGAAATTAAAGGGAAAACCGTATATTTTTCTGATGTTCATGATCATCTGCTCAAATTGACAGAAATGATTGAAGCCAATCGCGAGCTTACAACTGATATTCGGGACAGTTATATTTCGATTAATTCGCATCAAACAAACCATGTTATGAAAATATTAACGGTTATCACTACCATTTTTATGCCCATCACATTTATTGTCGGACTATACGGGATGAATTTTCGCTATATGCCTGAGTTAACTTGGAAATATGGTTATTTTGTTACATTATTTGTTATGTTTGTTATTACAGTTGGTATGTCATGGTGGTTTAAGCGAAAGGGATGGTTTAAATAAATTTATATTGAAAAAGTGATAGGGTTTTGGTATTTTTGAATAGTATAAATTATTGAATTTGTTCCAATTTATTACATTTACTATACCTAAAGTATATACATATATATAATAAGAAGGTACTATATGAAAGGGGGAACGCAGATGTCATATGCCAATACAGAGGAAACGATCTCCATCCTGAGGAAGATTTTAGCCATTCCCAGCCCTTCCGGCAATACAAATGAAGTCATTTCTTTTGTTGAGAAATTTCTTACTGAACTGGAAATAGAAACGACTAGAAATCGCAAAGGCGGATTAATTGCCACGATTAAAGGAATAGATTCAAGCAAACATCGAATCTTGACTGCGCATGTTGACACACTTGGAGCGATGGTAAAGGAAATTAAAGCTAATGGCCGATTAAAAATAGACTTGATTGGCGGATTTAAATTTAATTCCATCGAAGGCGAGTATTGTCAAATCGAAACTGCCAGCGGTAAGAAATATACCGGAACCATTCTGATGCATCAAACATCTGTTCATGTTTATAAAGACGCAGGCAAAGCTGAACGCAATCAGGAGAATATCGAAATCCGAATTGATGAGAAAGTACATACACCTGAAGAAGTCAGAGCACTTGGTATTGAAGTCGGGGATTTTGTTTCATTTGACCCAAGAATCGAAGTCACACCAAGCGGTTATATTAAATCGCGTCATTTAGATGATAAAGCAAGTGTTGCCATCCTTCTTCAATTAATGAAACAGTTAAAATCAGAAAATATGGCTTTGCCATATACAACTCATTTTTTAATTTCTAATAATGAAGAAATCGGCTACGGAGGAAACTCTAACATAACTCCTGAAACTGTTGAATATTTAGCAGTTGACATGGGGGCTATGGGTGATGGACAATCAACAGATGAGTATACGGTATCGATCTGTGCGAAAGATGCAAGCGGACCATATCATTATGAATTGCGAAAACACTTAGTTCAGCTTGCTGAAGCTAATAAAATTAAATATAAATTGGATATTTATCCTTACTATGGATCCGATGCCTCTGCGGCAATCCGTTCCGGACATGATATTGTTCACGGTCTTATAGGACCAGGAATTGATTCATCCCATGCATTTGAGCGGACACATCAGTCATCCATTGAAAATACTGCTAAGCTATTATATCACTATGTGCTATCTGACTTAGTTTTGTAAAAATATCTACCATTCTTATCTTTCTTTTTAAACATAGGCATCCTGTAAGATAAGACCAAGTGGGATCCACTAGGTCTTTTTTCCTGCGTACAAGTTCATTCAAGCCTTGATGTTAAATCTAGTATTATGAGAATCTGCGTAGATTTAAATTGTGAACATTTATACATTGGATAGTTTATTCTCATCATTTTCTCATGAAAAATTTATTGCAACAAAATAAAAACGGAATTATGATAAATTAGGTCACTTGAGGAAAGATAGTAAGAAAGGCGCAAAATGCTTAAATTATATATTTCGTTTACCGCAAAAGATTTTTCTCATGAGGTTAATTTTTTTATGGGGGGGTCACTCCGCCGTGTTGGATAAAATAAAAGTCTTTTTCGCGAATCAAAAATTAAAATGGATCGCAAGATTTGCCTATTATTTGCTGATACTCCTGTTATTATTTTTTATGTACGGATTTAACGATGCAAATGCCGGTACTTATATTTATAACGACTTTTAATGGGGGGTAGCAAAAGATGAAACTTTTAAATACAATCAGAGAGCTTGCACTGTCACAACCAAAGGCAAAGGCATACATATCTCCAGAAATTGAAATCACATACGATCAACTATGGCAACAGTCAGAACAAGTGGCTGCTTTTCTTCTTAAACAAGACTTGAAAAAGCAATCGCCGATATTGGTATACGGACATATGGAACCCGGTATGATCATATCTTTCTTAGGATGTGTAAAAGCCGGTCATCCTTACATACCTGTGGATACTTCCATTCCGATGGAAAGAGTAATAAAAATCATATCCAGCGCCCATTCCGGACTTGTGATTAACAATTCTAATCAGCCTTTACATCTAAATTCGGATGCTTCGATTATAAATTATGATGTATTGTTGACATCACAAACTAAGGCTGAACCGGTTGACACTTCGAATTGGGTCAAAGAAGATGAAAATTTTTATATCATTTTTACTTCGGGAAGTACCGGAAATCCGAAAGGTGTTCAAATTTCAGCAAATAATTTACAAAGTTTTATTAATTGGATGGTCGAAGATTTTCCTATTAATGGAAATCTCTGTTTTCTAAATCAGGCTCCTTATTCCTTTGATTTATCTGTTATGGATATTTATCCTGCTCTTGCAAGCGGGGGATCCATCTTTTCTATAACAAAGGAAATGATTGCTAGACCGAAGCTATTATTTGAAGCATTGGAAAAATCAAATACGCAAGTATGGACATCTACCCCATCGTTTGCACAAATGTGTTTGATGGATCCATCTTTTAATCAGGATTTGCTTCCTGAATTAGCTGTATTTTTATTTTGTGGAGAAATTCTTCCTGTATCAGTTAGCAAGCAATTAATGGAAAGATTTCCGAATGCAAAAATATTTAATACTTACGGTCCAACCGAAGCAACAGTCGCTATTACTTCCATTGAGGTCACGGATGAAATTTTAAATAAACACCAAAATCTTCCGATCGGAGTCGCTAAGTCAGACACGCAAATTTTACTTCTAGATGAAAATGGTGCTGAGGTTCCTGCTGGAGAAAAAGGTGAGATGATCATTGTCGGTCCTGGAGTAAGTAAAGGTTACTTAGGACAAAAAGAGTTAACGGATAAAGCATTCTTTGAATATTCCGGCCAGCAGGCTTATAGAACGGGTGATGCGGGCTATCGGGATGAAGATGGACTTTTATTCTATAAAGGTAGAATTGATTTCCAAATTAAACTGCATGGCTACAGAATGGAACTCGAGGAAATCGAGTACCATATTGCCAAATCAAATTATGTGAAGTCAGCAGTTGTCATACCTGTATATCAAAATGAAAAAATCGAGTACTTATTAGCTGCGATCGTGCCGAGCGAGCATGATTTTGAAAAAGAATATCAATTAACCAGTGCGATAAAAAAAGAATTGGGCGAGTTAATTCCAGCATATATGATTCCAAGAAAGTTCACCTATCATGATGAACTTCCTATCACCGCAAACGGGAAAATGGACCGAAAAAAGATTAAGGAATTGGTATTACAATGACACCATATGGTTCGTTTACATTCTTTTTCATTATTGCCGCCCTTTTAGCACCAACCGTCATTCTCGGTTTAATGGGCAAAAGATTTCATACTTATAATATGATCGTTACTTTCATTGCCCTCTGTTTAATTTTCTCGTCCAATCTTAGGCAAGCGATCGCATTAATTATCTTTACGTTTTGGCAGGTACTTTTGATAAAGGCCTATATTTCATATCGTAAAAACGCAAACAGTACAACCGTTTTTTATTTTGCTGTGATAGGGTCCATCCTGCCTTTAGCTATATCAAAATTATTGCCATATTTTTCAATGATTAATTTTATTGGATTTCTTGGTATTTCGTATTTAACTTTTAAAGGCACGCAAATTGTGATGGAGACACGGGATGGTTTAATCAAACAGGATCTCCCACTCCATCGCCTGCTATACTTTATTTTGTTTTTCCCTACCATCTCCTCTGGTCCGATTGATCGCTATCGGCGATTTGATAAGGATTTAGAAACCAGTCTTACAGGAGAACAATATAAGCTTTATCTATATGAGGGAATGAACAAAATCTTTCTTGGATTTTTGTATAAATACATTATTGGTTACTCGATTAATCATTATTTTATTGCTAATTTAGGTTCAATAGCTCACAGCCATTTTCAGAATAACCTTTACTATATGTATGCTTATAGTATGTATCTCTTTTTTGATTTTGCCGGATATAGCAACTTCGCTATTGGTGTGAGTTATATTATGGGGATTAAATCTCCGGAAAACTTTAATAAACCATTTCTCAGCCGGAATATTAAAGATTTCTGGAATCGCTGGCATATGAGCCTATCCTTCTGGTTTAGAGATTATGTTTATATGCGTTTTGTATTTATGGTAACGAAGAAAAAATGGATAAAAAATCGTAATACCATTTCGAATCTTGGATATATTTTATTATTTTTATTAATGGGTGTTTGGCATGGATTAGCCATTCAATATATTTTATATGGTGCGTATCATGCATTGATAATGGTAGTGTATAATTCATTTGAACGTTTTAATAAAAAACACAAATGGTGGCCGCAAAATAGATTCACACATGTGCTGGCTGTTATTATCACCTTCCATTTCATCTGTTTTGGATTTTATATTTTCTCAGGATATTTTATTAAAGGAGCTTAGAAAAAATGGATATTAGAAATGAAGTCATTAACTTATTAGCAGAAATTTGTCAGGATGATGTTGTAAAAGAAAATCCGGATATCGATTTATTTGATTCAGGATTATTAGATTCTTTTGGTACAGTCGAATTGCTTGTTCAAGCTGAAGAACGTTTTGGAATTCCAGTACCAATTACTGAATTCGATCGCGATACTTGGAATACGCCTAATAATATTGCCAACCAGTTGGCTGATCGGAAATGAAAAAAGCAATATTCTCACCCATGATCGCAGCCTTTCTAGTTCTAATTATTTTGGTTACAATACCAAATCAATGGATTGAGAGTATGATTCCCAAAGATAGAGTTGCTCAGGCTGCGACAGAATTAGATCCAATCATGTTTCAGGGAAAATACATCCAGCAAGCAATGCTTGATGATAATAGCTATTTGCCAATGTATGGTTCCAGTGAATTAGCAAGACTTGATAAGTTCCACCCGTCCAATTATTTCCAAGAAACCAAGGCTCCATTTACCCCTTTTCTTGTGGGACGGGGCGGAACAGAATCGCTTATTCATTTATTGAATTTTTCGGAGCATATTGATCAGTTAAAAGGGAAAAAAATCGTTTTCGTTTTGTCCCCTCAATGGTTTCAGCGCAAAGGAACAGATGAATCACATTTTGTTCCAAACTACTCCTCACTGCAAGGATATGATTTTGCCTTTAATCAAAATATCAATCCTAAAGTGAAGAGAAAGGCCATTAAAAGACTGTTACGATTTACTCCAGTTAATAGTGATCCAATTCTGTCTACCTTATATAAAGCAGAAATTACCAATGACCCATGGACAAAAGGAAAAGCTATGGCAGTTCGTCCTATAGCTCTCGCCTACAAAAACTTACTTGAGAAAAAAGATTTATATTACTCTTTAGTAGGCAGTACACCTGCTAGCCGTGAAATGAGCCGCGGTGTAAAGGATAAATCTTGGAACCAATTAGAGTCACTGGCGAATGAAGAAGGCTCAGGGTTATCGACGAACAATAAATTTTATATCAGCAATTATCAGTACAATAAAATTAAAAAGCTTGTTCCTTCCCTCAAGGGAGGAAAAAAGCACATGACATATGGAACTGGCCCCGAGTATCGCGATTTTCAGTTGGTTCTTGACTTACTAAAAGAATCTGGTGCCAAACCATTGTTTATTTCAGTACCTTGTAATGGTTATTGGTATGATTATACCGGGTTCCCAAAAGAAGGGCGTATCGCCTACTATAATCGAATTAGGAACCAAGTTTTGAAAATGGGCTTCCCTATCGCTGATTTTTCCAAACATGAATATGATCCCTATTTCCTTAAGGATACAATTCATATAGGATGGAAAGGCTGGGTATATACGGACAGAGCTATACAAGATTTTTATAAAGGTGTTAAAAATCCAAACGATGAAGTCATTTGGCCCCATTAGGGACTAAATGACTTTTCTTATTTTAGCCACAAAAACGTAACTAGAACATTACATGATAAAAGGTTATAATAATGGTAAAGTATAATGAACCTACTTGGTTAGGAGATGAAAAATCATGCTTTCAAATATTGGTGTACCAGGCTTAATATTAATATTAATTGTTGCTTTGGTGATTTTTGGCCCGAATAAATTACCTGAAATCGGACGTGCTGCCGGAAAGTCAATTCGAGAATTTAAAAAGGCAACCGAAGGAATTGCTGATGATATAAAAGAAGAAATAAAAGCAGATGTGAAAGAAGCAAAAGAACAATCCGTTGATTTGAAAAAGTAATATAATCATAATCAAAAGGCATTCCCAAAATAGTGGGAATGCCTTTAAAATTGTTTATTTTCTAGTTTTGTCAGCTAATGCTTGAAATTGGTTCATTAATTTTTGCCGTGATTTTTGATTTCGCAGCAAATAGGCAGCTCCTAATGCAACAGTCGCCATCATTAATTTCCTTCCTGCCAAAGTGAGGCCTCCTTTGAACGAAATGTAATTATGATTCTTGTCATTAAAGAAATGATTTACCCTGCAATCAGAAAAAGTACGAAATAAAATCACGGTTGGATTTATGAACGATTCCTATTTCGCTAATAATCCCTTCATTTTTGCATTTTGTTGCTTGTAGTGTACTAACATTTGATTTAATAATGCGGCTGCTTGTGTATTGTCCTTTTTCTCCACTGCTAATTTCAACTCATGATAGGTCTTCCAATGTCCCTTTTCTTTTCCATCATGTATTTTTTTAACAAATTCTTCCTTTGTGATCTTTCCTTCATCCAGTTGCTTTTTCAATGCATTAAACTTAGCCATTTTTTCACTTTTCCATTGTTCCCGCTTTTTAGCATTAGCTGGGCTCATCCATTGATTAAAAAGCTGCTTCTTCTCTGCAAGAACAGTTGTCCATTCAGCTTTCTTCTCAGGTGTATATTGCCCAACCCAAGTGAGCAGATTCTGCTCTCTTTGAGCCATTATAGCCTGAAAATCCTTATGGTGCATATGATGATGTCTGCTGCCATCATCTTGACAATTACATGGTTTGTTTGGGTCCGTTATTGTTCTTTGGTCGCTGTTGGTGTCAGGCACCGTACCTTGAGCCCCTGCCAGCCCAGGGACAGAAAATAATAATCCAGCTGACAGTACTATGCTTTTTAATTTCATCATGTTCACCTTCCGATTATTTATAGTTAGAAGAATATACCAGATTTGGTTGGCACGAAGTTATGTTGCCCAATTTTTATAGAATCATGTATAGAATTTATAAAAGTTTTCTCCCGTCATTCCCCCATGCAAAAAGGCAAATAACCTAATTCTGTTATTGCAGAATCAGATTATTTGCCTTGTATTATTAAAACTTTATTTAGATAAGATGATCCTATCAAAAATTACTGCCATTCTAAGAATTCCAGTCTGTTGCCAAAGGGATCATGGACATGAATACGATCTGCACCAGGGAGGTTATCGTCTTCGGTAAAGGAAACAGCCTTTTCACGAAGGTGATTTTTTAGCTCTTGAATATTTTCAACTACAAAAGCAGGATGCGCCTTCTTAGCCGGGGTAAACGGTTCTTCTACACCAATATGAATTTGAAATGTTCCAAACTCAAACCAGACTCCTCCCCTTTTCTTTAGCTCTTCTGGTTTCTCTACCTCAATTAGCCCCAGGATACTGCCGAAAAATTCTCTTGCTAAATTTTCACAGCCTTTGGGTGCTGCAAGCTGGACGTGGTCAATTTTTTTTATCACAAATGGCATTTAGATCCCCCCGTTTTTTTACTATTCTCCACTATTTTATAAAATTATCAATTTTCTAGCAATTTTTTAGATTTACGTTGTTGCACGAATAAAAAAGCTATTCCCGTATATGTCAGGAATAACTTAAACACTAATAAACGTCTTTTTTAGTAAAAACCAGAAATGAAACAAGCAGCGCCGCAGCCCACCATATTAGCAGTACAATCATGGAAAACGCTAACGTCATTCCTTCAATGGGCGGCGGATTGCCTGCCAAGTAATCCGTTAACTGTAGGTTCACCATGAATAGGTATTTCGCAGATTGCCAGGAAGAAACCATATTACTTAATATGGCGCCTGATATTAATGCTGCAAGCATAACTCCCATACCGGCGGCAGTACTGCGTATTAAAACTGAAAGCATAAACGATAATGTGCCAACCACGACAGCCACGTACCACACAAGGCCAAAATCCATAAGTAAAAATTGCCATAGACTTAGCAGTTTTACATTTGAGGTATTAAGCCCGTTATTTGTTACGTTGAAACCTGTTAAAATCGGCGCACCCCACCCTCTAAATCCAAATACAAATCCAGAAATGACATATGATAGGATTCCGGCAATTGCAACAATCAATGATACAGCAAGGATCAAAGTAAAATATTTACTTAAAAGCACTTTCCATCTTTTCACTGGCCTTGTCAACAAAAGCTTAATCGTGCCTAGACCATGCTCTGATGAAACCAAGTCACTAGCGATTACCATGACCATTAAAGGTATAAATAAACCGATAGAGTTTTCTAGAAAAATTCTTACGAAGGTCGGAGCACCGGGTGCAGTCGGATTTATATCGTGATCTAAATAATATTGCTCCTGTTTGATCGAAATTTTTATCTCTTTTTTCCACTCATCGGAGATTCCGGTGCTGCTTAAACGATTCGTCATATCCACAATCTGTTTCTGTACAATCGTTCTCCAATCACTTGTGCCCAGTTTTTCACGCTGTGTTTGGACTTGCTTAAATTGAGCATATGTAAATAATGCGACTAGTACACCAATGATCAGAGCTATTACTACAAGTCGTTTCTTAGATATTAGTTTCATCATTTCGTTTTGGATCAGATTACTCAATAGTCTCCCCTCCTGTAAGCTCGAGGAACAAATCTTCAAGAACTGGCATTTTCCGGCTCATTTCGAGTATGGCGATCCCCTCATCCACCAGTTTTTTATTCCATTCAGGAATTTTTTGCTCATCAAATTCTGTCAGGATGTAAACATCATCCTTTTCTTCTATTGTTGTAAGTGAACGTAATACCGATCTGCCTTTCACGAAAGGATGCAAACGCCATTGCACTCTTTCTCGATTTTCAAGCAATTTTTCTACGGTATCAATCCTTATAATAGTCCCCTTGGAAATAATGGCGACTCTGTCACATAAAAGTTGAATTTCACTTAATAAATGACTTGAAACTAGGACACTCAAGCCTTCCTTTTCAGCAAGATAGCGAATAAACTGTCTCATTTCACGAATCCCTGCAGGATCTAATCCATTTGTTGGTTCATCAAGAATTAATACTTTCGGCTCACCCAAAAGCGCCTGGGCAATTCCAAGTCGCTGCCGCATCCCAAGAGAGTAAGTTTTCACCTTATCATGGATTCTTTCTGTCAAACCCACTAGTTTTACAACCTCTTTAATCCGTTTCTCACTCACTCCATCAAGCATTCTGATAAAATGCAGCAGGTTGTTGTAACCTGATAAATAAGGATACAATTCCGGATTTTCTACAATACAGCCCAGATTTTTCATTGCCTGCTGAAACTGTCTGTCAAGTTGATAACCGCAAATCCGGATGCTTCCAGAAGTTGGTTTAATCAAGCCGACAAGCATACGGATCGTTGTTGTTTTCCCAGCACCATTCGGGCCAAGAAAACCAAAAACCTCCCCCTCTTTCAAATTAAATGTCAATCCTTTTATAATCTCTTTTTTTCCGATTTTCTTTTTTAAATCTATTACTTCTAATGTTACCTTTTTATCCATATTAAAAACTCCTTACCAGGTGAGCAATGATGCTACCCGCTCCGCGATTAACCTGTATCCTTTTGTGTTAGGGTGAAACTTATCAGAATAAAGGTAATCATTTACCTTTAACTCAAACAAATCAAATGTTGGAACAAAAACGATCTTTGGAAAATCTGCGCTGGCTTCTGCACTATCATAATTCCATTTTCTAATGACCTTGGCCATCTCTTTACCTTGTGCCAAATCCATAAATGGATTGTATAATCCAACAAAGAACACATTTGCACTAGGATTGTTACGGCGTATTTGTTGGAATATAAACTTTAAATTACCTAGATATTTCCTTTCAATGACAGCAATATCTCTAGTTTGATAATCCATCAAACCTTGTCCACCACGAAATAAATCATTACCGCCAATGGTCAGTAAGATCACATCTGCCTTTTGCAGCTGTCTTCCCACTTCGATCTGCTGAATTTGTTGACGCAACTGATCTGAAGTTTGACCATTGATTCCTAAATTTGTAAGCCGGACTGTTTTATTAGTTTTTTTCTTAATTTCATCCACAACATCACCAACATAACCTTTCCCTGTTTCATCTCCTGTTCCTCTTGTTAATGAATCACCTAACGCAACAATCGTCAGCTCTTTTTTGGTCTCCACCTTTTTATCCACTCTGCTAAGCTTTGGAATGATATCCGGTTTGTCAGCATAATACTCCTTAAACGTAACCCCCAGCCCAAAAATGCAAATAAGGCAAAAGAGGATCGCAACTACAGTGATGGTACGAATACTATTTTTATTCAAAACAACCATCCTTTCCGCCCTTTTCTTTCATTTAAACATAGTTGAATCGTGAATCAAAATCTCAGTACTAACCATTTGAAATATTTAAATTTCGGACATATTTTTCTAAAGAACACTCCCCGACTGGCGAGCCCGTAAGGGCGAAGACAGAGGCGTAGTTCGTCAAAAGCACAGCTTCTCGACTGCGAGGCTAATGCTCACAAAGCATTTCTTCGTGCACTTATGCCTGATAAGGAAGGTATACTTTCCTATCGGCTAAAATAAAAGGAATCCACACTTTGGATTCCTACTGTTGGAAGATTTAAACCTTTGATTTCTTTTTAGAAACATCGATGGTCGTCAGCATGCGGAAAATTTCCAGCAGTAATGTTGAAATTCCCAGCCACACTCCCCCAAATACATACCCGGCAGCAATTTGACTTGGTACTTGGATATTAAAATAGATACGGCTAATCCCCATAAATAGAAGAACAACCACCCAGCAGGCGATCAGAAAGGTATGAACCCGAATGGATCTACTGTGCCTTAACATGATAAAAATGCAGTAACCATATATCACAAATGCCATTAACGATTGCTCACTTGGAAATCCCGCAGGAAACTGTTCTAATAAATTGGGCTCATTTGGGCTGAGTTTATGAAACATATTCCTTAGAATTACCTCATACAATTGCCCTCCACCGACTGTGAAAAAGAGGAATAACAGCTCCAGCCTATTCCTGTTCCCCCTCCAAACAATCCAGATCAACGTATAGAAAATGATGAAAAGGAGAATGATTCGTTTACCAAGAATAGAAAAAAAGCTCATGATCCCAACATTTTGATGATGAAAAATATCATTCACTAATATTTTTATCACTTCATCAATATCGTTCACATCATTCTCCAGATATTCTTGAATGAGACTAATCATTAAAATGATGAAACAAATCGTAAATATGGATAGAAAGGCTATAAACAATTCTGCTCTGCCTCGTGTATGAAATACTGTTAATATTTTTTTTCCGAGATTTAAAGAAGTATTCCATATTTCAGCACGATATTTATTCAAGATATATAATACGATGATAACGATAGCTAAAATGATACTTCCAATAATTAAATACTTTTTGATCAATTCATGAAATAGCTGCCATTTTGGTCCAAGCAATTTTCCCAGTCCAATAAATGTAGAAACCCAAACAAGAGATCCAAGAAAAGAATAGCTGGTATAAATCCGAAATGGCAGCCTTGTAATTCCAGCAAAATATCCCGTAAGGTGCCTGACACCAGGAATAAACAGGACAACAATTAATAGCTTGTTACCGTATTTTTTAAACCAAGCTGAAGTGGATTGCAAGCGCTCTGGTCCCAGATGGATCTTACTGCCGTGCTTTTCAAAGAATGGCATACCTAGTTTTTGGCCAATTATGTATGCAAATATCAAACCTGCAGTACATCCGGCTGCTGCTGCCACAATACACCCTATCCAGTTTAACTTACCTTGAAATGATAAAAAGCCTGCATACCCCATTAATGCTTCAATTGGGATCGGAACGGCCATGATCCCCAAAATTAATGAAATAAATAAGACCAAATATCCGTAATCATTCATAAAGGAAATCATATATTGCATCCATGATCCTCCTCTCCCGGATAAAAGATGGCTATAAATAATATCTTTCAACTCATATTGTCATTTTATCCATCACCATTTTTCACTGGCTATTCACTATTTTTTTCGGATTTTTTCCATTTAATTGATAGCTTGACGTTACATTTATGTTACTATCAAAATGTGGAAATTCTCAAATAAAAGGTCTCAATAAAATAGGTGAAATGGATTTGAAGAAATGAAGAATAAGAGAAGAGTAATTCCTATGCTAATTATTATAGCGATGATTGGATTGATCTATATCAGTCTGCTGCAATTTAAAATCTCGCAATATAGTAATGTAACTCCTCCAAAGCATGCAGATTATTTAATCATACTTGGCGCTAAAGTGAATGGTACAGCTCCATCACTGGTGCTCTCCAGCAGAATTCATTATGCTGCTAAGTATTTAAAGGAATACCCACATACAGTGGCTATTGCTTCCGGAGGAAAGGGCCCTGGTGAAAATATTTCGGAAGCGGAGGCAATTAAGACCCAGCTTGTGCATCAAGGAATCGATGAATCGAGAATTATTATAGAAAATCGATCCACTGACACATATGAAAACATTCGGTATTCCAAAAAACTGATCCCGCCTAAATCAAGAATTGGAATTATTGTAACAAACAACTTTCATCTCTATAGAGCTGTTTCAATCGCTAAAGATCAAGGATTACATGTATATGGTTTACCAGCAGATACCCCTGCTTCAGCTATCTTAAAATCCTACAGCCGTGAATATTTGTCAATTACGAAATATTATTTAATAAAATACTTGTAACCATTTGCGGAATAGCAAAGAAATATATTTTCAAAAAATTAGATTTTTAGGTTCAAACAAAATAAAAAATACCTTCCTTAACCATCAGTAAAAAAAGGCCTATTGGCCTTTTTTATTCCTTTTGGCTATTTTTTTTAAGACATAAATCCCAGTAATTAAAGCTATTATGTTTAAAGAATCACCAAAGTTGATGGTTAAACTGAATTGATTGTTGACTTTAACATCATTTTTGTTTTTATTCGTGTTCGTTGAGGGAAAAGAGGTTTTATCTTTTGGATTCAAGACCAACACTCCAAGATTTAGTTTATAGATCTCCGCATTTTTTCCCGAGTTCATTCAGATTGGTTATAATTTCTTGATGGACAATCCTTCGTTCGGAATTAAACTCCTCATGACCTTTGAAAAAAATTATTTTTTCAGCAATCATCAATTTTTTCTTTTTGCTTACATATAGGGGAACAAAGCTTACATGCTTTCCAGTAGCTTTAAAATAATATTTATCCAGAAAAAGGAATCCACCATACATGTTCTTGACATTGGCTGAATCATCACTGTAATCAATGTCTGGAAAGATAACAATACTCTCACCGTTTGATAATGCTTGGACACTCAGGTCAAAGGTATGCAGGATTTTTCTTGTTCCCCTATAAACCGGAATTCCTTTTCCCGAATTCAATAATTTAGCTATAAAAAAGGAAATAGAAAAACCGCAAATACTTGCGAGCACCTTATTCCAGCCATATCTTTTTGTAAAGGTGTAATCTACGTATTGTCTATAACAGGCTTTCCGATCAAGAAAAACATGGAGAATCCAGGCATGAATTGACATGGGAAACCAAAGCAAAGTAATAAAGGGGCCAAAGAGGTTTTGATGATGGGAAATAAATACGACAGGTTCCTCCATATTTTGAGGTAATTTAACTTGATATTTAGGATAGATGAATTGAACTAAACATCTACTCCACTTAAAAAATGGACCATAAAAATTAAAGGTCATGGTTTTCGCCTGCAATTTTATTGATTTTTCTTTTATCACTTTTAAATACCCAATGGAGCTGAATTTGATAGCTTAGGATCCCTAGTACAGTGTCGATACAAATTTTGGACAAAACCACGTCAAGGTTCAGAAATAGATTAGCAGAAATAACGAGAAGATAAGAGGCTGCGATGAGCGCAAAAAATAAAATATAATATTTTACAAATGCTTTTTTTAGATTGTTGCTGCTTGCGAAAACAATTTTACGATTCATATAAAAATTACAGGATGAAGACAATACACGGGCTCCAAAAGTTGCTAATAACACACGAATCCCTAATGGAAGATTCTTTAGAAGGACACTGATTAACAGCAAAAAACTCAAGATATCAATGATCCCTGATGCGATGGTTGACATTGAATAACGCAGCAATCCGGAAATAAGTTTAAAAAATACACGAAGGGAATCGATTAACGAGCTGTAATGGGAATCAGCATTGTTATTAAAATATAGAGTTTGAATCGAAGTTTTGCTGATCATAATATTTTTTTTTCGTGCAAAGATCAGCATATTCATTTCGTATTCATACCTCTCTCCTTTTAACGCGATTAAGGGAGACAGTATGGCTTTAGGAATTCCACGCAATCCTGTCTGAGTATCTTCTAATTTCCCCCCGTAAAAGAGTTGAAAGATATAACTGGTGATCCTATTCCCAATCAGGCTTCGGACTGGGACATTCGACATACTAAAATCTCTGACACCTAAAATCATTTCTTCCCTGTCATTCCCCAGCATCGCGGCTATTTTAATTACATCCGGAATGGAATGCTGCCCGTCCGCATCTGCTGTTACCACTCCATCCAAATCATGATGCATTTGTAAAAAATATTGAAAAGCAGTTTTTAATGCTCTGCCTTTTCCTTTATTCGTTTCATGGGTAAGAACCGTGCAGCCATCAAACATGTTTAATTCATTAAAAATACTTTCTAATTCCTCTTTGCTTCCATCATTTACGACAATAACCTGCGGAATGCCTTTAGCTAGTAATAGCTGAACATAATCAACCAAGCTCTTTGATGGATTCAGGGCGGGTATTATTATTGCACATTTGCTCATATAATAATTTCCCCTTTAAATTAGGTTGGTGTTCTAAAAATCTTATTGTCCCTACTATTAATATAGATTTTCTTATTTAAAAATGACAGAAAGTTCACCTAGTTGTCAGAATAAATAAAAAGAAAAAGTAAGTTTAGCAGGTATTTTGTGATTAAAAGTAAAATATTCCACTTTTAATTTGACTTTTTCGTAAAGGGAATATATAATTTTCAAAAACACATTGAAGCGATGACGAGGATTAGTAAAGTGAAATCGTCTTACAAAGAGAGGAAACCATTTGGTGTGAGGTTTCTTAAGACAAACATTTGAACCTGCCTCTGAGTTCTGTATCGGATGGATTGAAGATACATGCGGATTCGTTCCGTTATCATGTTGAGAGTATAAAGCATTGGCTTTATAAATTTAGGGTGGTACCGCCAGGCCTTGGTCCCTTTTTTGAGGATCAAGGCCTTTTTATATTTATAAGCAAAAAGCGCTTATAACAAGGCGTAATTTTTTAAAAAATAATGAGGTGTCAAAATGGCTAAGGAATTTGTTAAAGATGTCACTGCCATGGATGAGGATTTCGCCCAATGGTATACAGATGTTGTGACAAAAGCAGATTTAATTGATTATTCTAGTGTTCGCGGATCAATGATTATTCGCCCCTATGGTTATGCTCTATGGGATAATATAAAAAATGAATTAGACCGCCGCATTAAAGAAACTGGACATGAAAATGTCTATATGCCTTTGTTTATACCTGAAAGCCTGCTGCAAAAAGAAAAGGATCATGTCGAAGGCTTTGCACCTGAAGTGGCTTGGGTCACTCATGGAGGATCGGAAGAATTAACGGAAAGATTAGTAGTTCGGCCAACTTCGGAAGTGCTTTTCTGTGAGCACTATAAGAATATTATCCATTCTTACAGGGATCTGCCAAAGCTTTATAACCAATGGGCTAACGTGGTTAGATGGGAAAAAACGACTCGACCATTCTTAAGAACATTGGAGTTTTTATGGCAGGAAGGGCATACAGCACATGCTACAGATGAAGATGCAATGGAAGAAACCATAAAAATGCTTAATGTTTATGCTTCCATCTGTGAAGAGATCCTAGCTATTCCAGTAGTGAAGGGTCAGAAAACAGAAAAGGAAAAATTCGCAGGTGCGAAAGCAACCTTTACAATTGAGAGCTTAATGCATGATGGAAAAGCATTGCAGTCAGGCACTTCACACCACTTTGGCACTGGCTTTGCTGAAGCATTCGGCATTCAATATACAGATCAAGAGGGTAAACTGCAGTACGTCCACCAAACATCATGGGGCTTTACTACAAGAATCATCGGTGCGTTAATCATGGTACACGGCGACGATCGCGGTTTAGTCATCCCTCCAAAGGCAGCACCAACTCAAGTCATGATTGTGCCAATTGCACAGCATAAAGAAGGCGTACTTGATTTTTCTTATGACTTAAAACAGTCATTATCACGTGTTGCCCGTGTTGATATCGATGCCAGCGATAAAAAGCCAGGCTGGAAATTCAATGAATATGAAATGAAAGGTATACCTGTCCGCCTGGAAGTTGGGCCGAAGGATATCGAAAATAAACAAGTTGTCCTTGTTAGAAGAGATACATTGGAGAAAGTTGTTGTACCAATGGATCAATTGGAGACAAAGCTAGTTGAATTACTCGATGACATTCAAGCCAATTTATATAACAAAGCATTAAATCATCGGGAAGAAAGAACATCAGTAGCCTTAACATTACCTGAATTAAAAGAAACCCTTGAATCAAAACCAGGATTTATTAAAGCTATGTGGTGTGGAGAATTAGCGTGTGAGGAAAAAATCAAAGAAGACACAACTGCCACTTCAAGATGTATTCCATTTGAGCAGGAACAACTATCAGATAAATGTGTTTGCTGTGGAAAAGAAGCTAAGCAAATGGTTTACTGGGCAAAAGCTTATTAACTAATATGAAAAAGGCACTTCATTTGAAAAGTGCCTTTTTCATTTATTCACCAACCCACGAGAGACCCATTGTCCCAACCCCGGTGTGTACACCAGCAACCGTGATTAGCATTAATTTTTCTGTTTTTAAATTTGGAAATGTATCTTGAATCAATTTCTCTAGGATGGCAGCCTTTTGGGGATCGTTTGCATGCACGATCGCCGCTTTTCTGATTTGTTTTGTCTGCATATCAGCAGCCAGTTGATTAATCAGCCAGGTAAAGGCTTTCTTTTCCGTCCGGACTTTATCTTTTATTACCGCTGCCCCGCCATCTTCAATCGATAAAATCGGCTTGATATTAAATAAAGAAGCTAAAAGTTTTTGGCTGCCTGAAGCCCTTCCGCTTTTATGAAGTTGGTCCAAATTGGATGGTACCAAATAAAGTCTCGTATGTTCGCGCAGTGATTGGATTTTGTTGACCACTTCACTTGGTTCAACGCCATGTTCTATTAAATCGATCGCATTTTCTATTAAAACCGAAAGTGGGAAAGATCCTGTTTGTGAATCAATCGCATACAATTTAAATCCTGCCATTTCTGCAGCCATAACAGATGATTGATAAGTACCCGTTAACTTGCTTGATGCATGGATGGCGATACCAAAGTCATAATCCCTTTTCAATTCTGTGTAAAGGTCCACAAAATCGGAAATAGCGGTTTGCGAGGTTTGAAATGTCCCCTCTTCCTCTTTCATTCTCTCATAAAATTCTTTTTCGGTAATATCTATTGTTTCTTTGTAGAATTTATCGTTGATCACTACATGTAGGGGAATGACATGTATGTCGTGCTTCTTTATAAATTCCGGATTTAAAGATGCCGTCGAATCAGTAATCCATGCAATTTTTGCCTTGTTCATGAAATCCTCTTCCTTTGTGCAATATGCTAAAAATAGAACTATGTAAACGATACAAAAGATGATCTAATAGTACTAGTTATATTTGTCATGTTCAAGCAAATAATTTGACATTTTTTCATATCAAACTCAAGATGCGTATACAAAAAACAGCAAAATGAACTCAATCATTCTGCTGTTTCATGACTGCAAGTTTATACTGCCATGTGTCTCGTAACACTAAAAAACTAACTTTTTTGTATCCTTGGAAAAATCATTTCAATCGTCGTTCCTACCCCTAATTTACTATCCACCTTCGTTTTCCCATGGTGCTTCTCAATAATCCATTTTGCAATGGACAAACCAAGGCCCGTACCTTCCGTAGATGTGCGAGATTTATCACTTTGGAAAAAGCGGTCAAAGATTTTGGGTATATCCTCTTCGCGAATACCAACCCCATTATCCTTTACCCTCAGGATAATTGAGGAATGTGTTTGAAGACAGGAAAGCAGAATTTCTCCACCTTCATTGGTATATTTCATGGCATTATCAAGTAAAATCACAATAAGTTGATGAATTCTTTCTTTATCGGCAAAGAATTTAACAGGTTCTGGCGATTCTAAACGCAAAGATTTACCTTGGTACGACACAATTTCTTCATAATGCTGGATAATTTCCATTAATAGTTCATCTAATTGAAAAGGCTGCTTTTTCACTTCAATTTGATCGGAGTCTGATCTTGCTAATGTTAAGAGATTAGCCACTAATTTTGATAACCTTCTGGATTCGGTTGATATCGTCGAAATATCCATTATTTTTTCTTGAATCGTGGCCGTTGGGGCCCGGAAAAGCAAGTCGGTTTTTGCCTGAATAACTGCAAGCGGGGTCCTTAATTCATGCGAAGCGTCAGACACAAACTGCTGCTGCTTTTGCCAAGAATTTTTAATAGGAACCAATGCCCTTCGTGCCAGGAAAAAACCAGAGGCGACCGCACAAATGATCCCGATTACACAGCCGATGATCATAATTAGTAGTAATCGGTTTAACAACTCTTTTTCTGAATCGATGTTGCGAACTACCTGAACTGTAATTTTCCCAATATCAGGTATATACACTTTAAAAGCAATATAGCGAAATGTATAGTTTTCAATATCGACATCTTGAAGAGCATTCATTTTTTTCGGCTGAATTTTCTTTTCATTGTCACTGAATAACTGTAAGTCGCGATTCGGCTGAATTAACAGATGATTTTTATCATCCCATAACAATGTCATAATCCTTGGATCTCTGCGAATAAATCTGGGACCAAAATCATTTCCTGTGCTCGAACTGTTTTTTGTTTTAACTTTTGTACTGTCCTCAGGTCCTCCGTTTTCAGGACTTTGATCAGGATTCTGGATATGATTGACAGAATCCATTAAGGATTGGTTTACATCTCGATAAAGCTGATGTTCGGTGTAAAAATAGATTATCCACCCTAATATGCTGATTAAAACAATAAAAACTAATGAATTTAAAAATGTCAGCTTAATATGTGTTTGACGAAACATCTGCCTCTCCTACTCTTCATCCAGCATATACCCAACACCGCGAATAGTCTTGATATCGCTGTGATATCCATATGGCTCCAGTTTTTTCCGAAGATGATGCATAAAAACCTCCACGATTGCAATGGTTGTATCAGAATCAAACCCCCATACCCGGTCATAAATCTGTTCTTTTGTTAAGATGGCCCCTTTATTTTGAATTAAATATTCCAACAGTTCGTACTGTTTTGAGGTCATCTTCACGGGATTCTCATTGACTAATATATCGCGTTCTTTTCCAACCAGTTCTATACCGCGATATTGAATGGTTTGATTGGTGGTTAAGCTTCCGCTCCTGCGCAACAACGCCCGAATTCTCGCCTTCAATTCTGCAGCTTGAAACGGTTTTACTAAATAATCATCGCCTCCGCTGTCTAATCCTTTTACACGATCCTCTAAAGAATCCTTTGCGGTTAGGAATAGAACAGGTGTTTTTAACCCTTCATTACGGATTATTTTCAATACTTCAAAACCGTCAATTTCCGGTATCATGACATCCAAAACAATAGCATCATGTATATTTTGTCTGGCCAAAAATAATGCATCTTCTCCATTTGACGCTTGATCCACCTCAAACTCATCAGATAATAACTGAACTATTGAATCCAGTAATGCCAGATTATCCTCCACAACCAATAAACGCATTTGTTTCTCTCCTTTTTACCAAATACAATCTATTTCTCATTATATAGCAAACAAAGCGGCCGCTAAAGTTAACGATCGCTTTGTTTCTGGGTTTATTCATATCTTAGCGCCTGAATTGGATTCAATTTAGATGCCTTATTCGCAGGGAATACACCAAATATCACTCCAACGGCTACAGAGAACAAAAATGCCATGATCATGACCGAAGATGAATAAGATAACGTCATACTAAAAGCAGAAGATAATATTTTTCCAATACCTAGCCCTAAAAGGATACCAATGATTCCTCCCATTGAGCTTAAAACCGCTGCTTCTATTAAAAATTGCAGCAGCACGTCACGTCTCTTAGCACCAATTGCCTTCCTAATTCCAATTTCTTTCGTCCGCTCCGAAACTGACACAAGCATAATATTCATAATGCCAATGCCGCCAACAAGCAAGGAAATACCAGCAATTCCACCTAGCATTAATGTCATGGATTGTGTGACTGAACTCATGGTATTCATTAGATCCTGCTGATTGCTAACTGTATAGGAATCGGATTTATTAGGGAACATGGACGCCAATTTTGCTTCTATTTCAGCCTGGACATAGTCCAATTGATTCTCACTTTTTCCTTCGAGGTAGACTTGGTTAATATCGGTTTGCTTTAAAAGGCGTTCCCCTGTGCTGAGCGGAACAATTACTACATCGTCACCGCTTGATCCGAGAGAGCTTCCTTTAGATGCCAATACACCCACTACTTTAAAAGATGTTCCATTCACTTCAATATACTGTCCCACTGGATCATTTGTTCCAAATAATGTAGAAGCCGTATTGGAACCGAGAACTGCAATTTTTTGTCGATATTCGATATCAAGATCCGTAATAAAACGCCCCTCACTGACATTTACATTGCGGACCGTTGAATAATCAGGATTTGTAGCCATTAATGATTCCTGTGACGATGTACGTTCTTCTTTAACGGTAACGCGTCCTGACACAACGGGAGCCACTGACTTCACACCGCTTAATTTGGACAATTGGTCAATTTTATCCTGTGTCAGTGCTAAATCTGTTCCAAATGTATTGACGGTCAAAAGGTTCGTTCCTAGTTGATTGATTTGATTAGTCACACTGGCTGTTGAACCTTGCGCCATTGAAACAAGAACAATGACAGAAGAAACACCAATGATAATTCCAAGCATTGTAAGAGCAGACCGGAGCTTATTGCTTCTTATACTGCGAAACGCCATTTTAATGGATTGCAAAATGCCCAATCAGCTCACCCCCATTTTCCTGAAGCTTACCATCCTGGATGCTCACCATTCTTTTTGCCTGCTGGGCAATATTTAAGTCATGGGTGATTAAAATAATCGTATTTCCTACTTCATTCAATCCTTGCATGATTTCCATTATTTCCTTACTCGTTTTGCTGTCAAGAGCACCAGTTGGCTCATCCGCAAGTAAAATAGAAGGATTACCCGCCAGTGCTCTTGCAATGGCAACCCTCTGCTGCTGGCCACCAGAAAGCTGGGTTGGCAGATGCCCGGAACGATCTGCCAATCCTACTTTTTTTAATGATTCCATGGCCTGCTCACGCCGGACTTTAGCTGAAACACCAGCATATAAAAGAGGAAGCTCCACATTTTCCAACGCTGTGAGTTTCGTTAACAGATTAAAGTTTTGAAAAATAAACCCGATTTTTTGATTACGAATGGCAGCAAGCTGATTATCATTCATTTTCCCGATCTCTTTACCGTCGAGAAGATATTCTCCTGAATCAGGGTGATCCAGACAACCAATCATATTCATTAAGGTAGATTTTCCTGAGCCAGATGGTCCAATTATAGCCAGAAAATCTCCTTTATTTATTTCAAGGGAAACATTATTTAAAGCATGAACCGTTTCTCCACCTAATTTATAGGATTTCATCATGTCCTTGATTTGAATAATTGGTGTGCTCATCAGTTACCACTCCTTCCACTAGCAGCTTTGCCGCCAGATTGACTGTTTCCACCTCCATTACCTCCATTTCGGTATTGACGGTTCATTCCGCCCATACCCATTCCGCCAAAGCCAAAACCACCCTGCGATAATCTAGAATTCGCGGAATTACTATTAATGACAAGGTTTGGCAATCGAACAGTCTGACCTTCGCTTAAGCCTTGTGTAATTTCAACATAGTCATCATTTGCCAATCCGGTTTGAACCATAACACGTGAGCTTGACCATGGATTCCCCTGGTTATTGCTTTGGCTATTTTGGTTATTTTGGTTTTGATCTGCCAATATTACGAACTTCTTGCCATTCATGGAATGGATGGCATCTACTGGAACAAATAGAGCATTATCCTTGTTTGCTGTTAATATACTCGCCTCTGTGCTCATACCTACCTTCAACCCTGTTGGATTGTTAATGTGCACCGTTACATCAAATGTTGAAACTCCATTGGTAGATGTTCCTTCATTAGCAATGGCAGTCACTGCACCAGTAAAGGTTTGATCAGGAAGAGCATTTACTTTAATCGTAGCAGTTTGTCCCACTTTTACCTTTGGAATATCCAACTCATCAATTGAAGCAACGGTTTGCAAATCGTTGTAATTCGTTAGGTGAGCTACCGCTTGAGCTATTTGAACCCGTTCACCAGCCTGAACATTAACAGCAGTAATCGTCCCATCTGCTGGAGCTGTAATCGGATCACTTCCATCAGTGAATGTAATCAATACATCACCCTTTTTGACTGATTGGCCTGCTGAAACGAGTACCTGATCAATTTGATTGTTATTTATTGCTGATTTAATATCTTCTGTGGTTACGGGCTGAACTGTACCGGAGCCACTGACGCTGACTTGAAATTTTCCTTTTTGAACAACTGCAGTTCGAACCTGAGTTGTTACTTGCTGTGCATTTGTCGTTTTTGCACCAAACCATTTATAACCGGCAAATCCGACGATTAAGACAACAATAACAATAATAATCCACTTTTTCATGTATTCTTACTCCTTTGATCCGTGGGATTTTATTTAGTATTTGGCACAAGCCTATTATTATCTTCCTTCCTTAACTTTCCCTTAAAAAATAGTTCGTTTGAAACTCACTTTATGAAGATTAATAGAGATTTCATAAAAACGTCACACAATTTGTCGTTCAGATCGTATGGACTTTGAAAAAACAGTTATCCTATCATTCTCTTAATTAAATAGGAAAGCATGCTGAAAAACGGTAAAACCTCAGCATGCTTTCTATGTTTGCGTTATCCATTTTCCGACCCTTTTCTCTCCCATTTTCTATTAAATCGTACTTGAAAAAGCATCGCTAATTTCTCTTATATTACCCCGCTGTCAACCGTTAATTTTTTTTCAAATGTATTGAGTTCCGCTCTTACCCCGAAAGGTATTGCAATATTTGGATTACAATGACCGATTTGAAATCCTTTTAAAGCTGGTTTGTTAGCTAATGAAACATAATGGCTGATGACATCATCAATGGATAAGGATGGCTCACGTTTCGGGCTGCATTCACAGAAGTCACCAATCACCATTCCATTGGAATCTTCCAGTTTACCAGACATATAAAGCTGGTTAAGCATCCTATCAACTGAACGGGGCTCTTCATGAATATCTTCTATGAATAAGATTCTGTTTTTTGTTTGTATTTCAAATTTGGTTCCAAGCGTACTTATTAATAGCGACAAATTCCCACCAATAATGTCGCCAGTTGCCCTACCCTCTATTAGCACGTCAAGTTGCGAGTTCTGCTCCGTGTAAGTAAAGTTCATTTGATGAAACAATTGTCGAAACCCCTCTTTTGACATTGGGTGTGTATCCTCTTTCCCAATATCAGAACCGAGCATTGGGCCATGGAAAGTTACTAGTCCTGTTTGTTGACGTATAGCGGTATGTAAAAATGTAATATCACTGTAACCCCAGAATATTTTAGGATTGTTTCTAACGATTTGATAATCGATACTGGCTGCGATCCTTCCGGTTCCGTAGCCACCGCAAGCACAAAAGATGGCCTTTATTTCTTTGTCTAAAAACATCTCATGGAAATCTTCCAGCCTTTCCTGATCCTCTCCTGCTAAATAGCCAAGTTTTCCCCCTATATATTTACCTATTTTTACATTCAAACCCAATTCAGTTAAAAACCGAATCCCTCTTTCAAGGTTTTCTTTGTCGGGAGGGCTGGCAGGCGCAATAACACCGACCGTATCACCTTTCTGAAGACGATTTGGCTTTACTATTTTCACAGTTCCATCCCCTTTTTAGACCTATTCATATTTGATCGCCTTTAGGAGATCAAATCTTTATAAAAATTACTTTAAATCTGTCCGTTATATTACTCTATTGAGTGTTTATTTTTTAAAGGATCTTCTTCTGTTTGAACGTGAAACCTTTTTAATTTTGTAACGTATATAGATTTAATGCTTGTTTCTATTAAATGCCATTTTTGAATTTTTACGATACATATTGATGGCTTAAATAGAATGATAAAACGATTTACCAGTCATAAATAGGATTTAACTATTTAAAACAAAATAGATGAGGGGTGAAGAAGTTGGGTGTAACACTAAGCAAAGGTCAAAAGGTAGATTTAACTAAATCATATCCAGGTCTGCAGCATGTGGTTGTGGGCCTAGGATGGAATATTAGCAATTTAGGTTCCAATTTTGATTTGGATGCTTCTGCTTTTTTATTAGGTACTTCAGGAAAAGTCCAAAATGACCTAGATTTCGTTTTTTACAATAATCCTTCTGGAGGTAATGGGTCGATCGTGTATAGCGGTGATAACCGCATTGGTTCGGGTGTACAGGATTGTGAGCAAATTCGTATTAATTTAAACAATGTTCCAGCACCTATTCACCGTATTGCTTTTACGATTACCATACACGATGCCCAAGCTAAACGGCAAAATTTCGGGCAAATTTCTGATGCTTATGTCCGAATATTTAATGAACAAACAAACGATGAACTAATACGATTTAATTTGGGACGTGATTTTACAGTGGAAACTGCCATTGTGGCTGCGGAGCTATACCGCCATAATGGTGAATGGAAATTTAATGCCATTGGAAGTGGTTTTCAAGGGGGCTTGTCAGCACTATGCGGAAACTTTGGGGTCACTGTAGATGATCCACCGGTAAGCCAACAAATGTCAGCCAGTTTCCAGCAGAATCAACATTTGTTTAATACCGGACCATCGGGGACATCCATCCAACAAAACCCCCATCCATATGAGCAAAACTATGGAGCTTTTGACCCTTATAGTCAAAGGCAAAGTTCTTACAGGGAACCAAGTTTTCCTCAAGGCTCTTCTTCCTTGCAACAACCGGCCTACGGTTATCCGTCACAGACTTCTCCTGCTCCATATAATAGCAGGAACACCTATGGAGGAGATGAAATTATTTGCCCACGCTGTCATTCTTCCAATGTCCGGACAGGCAAAAAAGGGTTCGGGTTAGGAAAAGCGGCAATTGGCGGGTTAATTCTTGGACCTGTTGGATTGCTGGGCGGTTTTATCGGACAAAATCAATTGAAATTTGCATGTAATAATTGCGGTAGTACGTGGTCACCTTCACAAACGGATTATGCAGAATGGGCTAATAATCAAAAAAGAAGGGCACAAGAAATATTTAACCGTTATAAAAGCCAGGACGTTCTGGACGCAGTCGTTGCCGCTTGTGCATTAGTAGCCATGGCTGACGGTTATCTCGATGCCTCCGAGCGCCAGAAAATGATGGAGTTCGTCAACCAAAGTGAAGAACTACGCGTATTCGATACCAATAAAGTCATTCAAAAATTCAACTTATTTATATCCAAAATTGAAAGCGACCGAATGATGGGTAAAGCTGAGGCATTTCGTGCTCTTGGCAGGATTCGGACAAAACCGGAAATCGCCCGTCTCGTTGCACGTTATTGCATTGCAATCGGATATGCGGATGGCCATTTTGACCCAAGTGAACAGCAAATGGTGGCCGACATTTGCCGAGAACTCGGATTAAATCCTGCTGAGTTTTTGGCCTAATAATATAAGCCTCCTTCCTAATCTAGGAACGGAGGCTTTTGATATTCCAAGCCCGTATATTTTCCATGCGGCAACATCTACCACCGAAATTTTAATTTCTTCATCCTCAGGTGCAAATCCAAGTTCAATTGAGATTTGCCTTTCTTTTTCTTCTTTCAAACGGTCAGTGTGTTTACATTGGTTAATGCTTTTTTCAACGAAGTTTTACCTTGATCAAAATGACCGCCTTTTCGATCGTAAAATATCTTTTCACAAGCCTGCCACCTTCCTCCATCGCCTATTATCCTAAAGTAACCTTACAAAAGACTTTTTTGAGATAACAGATCCATTTTTCAGATCAAGTAAAAGACGATTATTTGTTGTACAAATCATTATGTTTATTTTAAATAATTTGCAAATTAGAAGGTTTATCAGGACAAAATTGTTCACATATTTATTAAAATATCATATAATAAGACTATAAATTTGCACTAAGGAAACTTTTATTCGTTAACGAACAATCATTGCGCTTATGAAACAAGCGTAGAAAGGATGGTATCTTATGAGCCACACGAATTCACTGGCAGTTGAAAAGGCTCCAACAGCAGAAAATCCAACTGTTTTAGCCGCAAGAGATGCCATTAATGGGAAAGTAAAAGGAATTCGAGCTTTACTTCCATTCCTCGGACCAGCGTTTATTGCATCAATTGCCTATATAGATCCTGGAAATTTTGCTACCAACATACAGAGCGGCGCGCGTTTCGGCTATAAAATGCTATGGGTTATTGTTTTAGCTAATCTCATGGCCATGCTTTTGCAAAACATGTCCGCCAAGCTCGGAATTGCCACCGGAAAAAGCCTTCCGGAAATTTGCCGGGAACGTATGCCGAAATGGCTTACGTATATCATGTGGATTGTCTCAGAGTTCGCGGCAATGGCGACAGATCTTGCGGAATTTCTCGGTGCGACACTTGCTTTAAACCTGCTCGCAGGGATCCCAATGCTTTTTGCCACAATTATCACTGGGGTGGTTACCTATCTCATTTTAATGTTAGAAAAATACGGCTTCCGCCCATTAGAGAAATTTATTGCTGCTTTTGCGATCCTTGTAGGATTATGCTACCTTGTCGAGACCATTATTTCAAAGCCCGATTTCACTATGATTGCTTACCATAGTGTTGTTCCATGGCTTGGCAATAACGAAAGTATCATGCTGGCTGTTGGGGTTATAGGTGCGACGGTGATGCCGCACGCGATCTACCTTCATTCCAGCTTGACACAAAATCGGATCGTTCCTCGAAATGATTTAGAAAAAATAAAGATTCAAAAATTCAGCACGAAAGAAATTTTTATCGCCATGATGCTGGCAGGTTTTGTCAACCTGGCGATGATGTATATGGCAGCATCAGTGTTTCATGCATCAGGCAAAAACGATATTGCTGATTTAACAACCGCCTATCACACGCTTACACCGTTGCTTGGTTCTGCCGCAGCGAGCGTGTTCTTAATTTCATTACTGGCATCAGGCATTTCCAGTTCTGTTGTAGGAACTATGGCAGGGCAAGTCATCATGCAAGGTTTCGTAGGCTTTACAATCCCGCTTTGGATCCGCAGGCTTGTTACGATGCTGCCGACGGTCATTATTGTGGCAATGGGTGTAGATCCAACAAAAACGCTTATTATAAGCCAGGTAATCCTAAGTGTCGTTCTCCCATTTCCAATCATTGCGCTGATTTATTTCACGCAAAAGAAAGATGTTATGGGCGTACTGACAAATAAACCGATTACTACTGTCCTCTCATCATTGTTTGCCCTCATCATTCTTGGATTGAATATTTGGCTTGTTGCACAAACCTTTTTAGGATAAAGAAAATTCGCCGAATGCAGAGCAAAGACAGAGGCGTAGGTGCCATTATGCCTATCCGGAAAGTTATACTTTCCTATCAGCTAAGAAAAAAGCCGAAGTTAGCAAAATTCATGCTAATTTCGGCTTTCTTTGTTAGATCAATTATTTTTTCAAATGATATGGAACAGTTGTGATGACAACATCCTTATGCCTTAAGAACCAAATCCGCAATTGGAGAGCTGTTTGGTTATGCAGTAAAAGATGCCAGCCTTTTTTCGGAATGAACTGTGGAATAACTAAGTGAATATGTCCTTCCTTGCCTCTTTTTTCTTCCACTAAATTTATAAACCGGCTTAGTGGTTCAAGAACAGACCGATATTTACTGCGAAGGACAACAAGCCGGCATGGATATCCCCATTCCTCCCATTTCCTCTCCATCTTATGAATGGATTCATCATCAAAGCCTACATAAACAGCAATCGGATTAACACCTAAACTTTTAGCAAATGAAAGTGTATTATTGACCACACGGTGAACCCCAGATACCAACACAATGGTCGTAACCTCTTTGGCCTCAGGAACCACCTCATCTAAATCAATATGAAGATCCTGCGCTACAAAATTATAATGGCGCCGGATTGTGATGGATAAAATGATCAGGATCGGCAATACCACAAGGACAATCCAAGCTCCACCGGTAAATTTTGTTACGGCAAATATGACCGCAACAATGGACGTAATAATGGCCCCAACTATATTGATTGTTAATTTAACCTTCCAATTACGTCCTTTTACTCGAAGCCATCGTTTTGTAAGACCAATTTGGGCAACAGTAAAAGATAGGAAAACACCAATCGCATAAAGTGGGATTAACGCATTTGTATGCGCATGAAAAGCTAAAATTAATATGCTTGCACAGGCTGCCAATGAAATAATCCCATTTGAATAACCTAAACGGTCACCACGATTCGTTAATACCCTTGGAAGGTACCCATCTGCAGCCACTATGGCAGCAAGCTGCGAAAAGCCAGTAAAGGTTGAATTCGCTGCTAAAATTAACACAATGAAAGTAAACCAAATAATAATTTGATACATTATGCCATGGCCAAAATATAATCCAGACAACTGGGACAACATCGTATTATCCGGAGAAGGTGAAATCCCTTTTACATATAAGAGATAGGCAAACCCTAATAGTGTAATCGATGTGATGGTTCCTAACGCAACGTATGTCTTAATTGCATTCTTCTGCCGGGGCTCCCGAAAAATAGGCACAGCATTAGAAATCGTTTCGATCCCAGTTAGAGCGGAACATGCCGAACTGAATGCTTTTAAAACAAGTAATGTGCTGATGCCTTTAGGGATCGTTCCAAATGGCGGTGTTGCTTGTTGAACAAAACCATGCCTAACCCCATCAAGCATACCCGTCATAATGATGATCAGCATACAAACCATAAAGAAAATAGTCGGCCAAGCAAAGACTTTGGCTGATTCAGCTACTCCCCTCAAGTTTACAACTAGCAGCAGGAAAACACATGCTATGGCTAAACTACTTTCATAAGGTGCCACCACAGGATAAGCTGATGAAACTGCCTCAATGGCTGCTGAAACGGAAACAGCTACAGTTAAAATATAGTCGACCAGCAATGAACTGGAAGCAATCAATGAAACCCATCTTGCCTTAAAATTATCTTTAGCAATCGCATAGGCTCCGCCTCCGCTTGGATATGCTAGTATTCCCATAATATATGAAAGAATTAAAATAGCCAGCAGGACAATCGTCGAAATGGTAATCGGGATGATATACCATTTGGCTGTAACCCCCAAATGAGCAAGCTCCGTGATTCCTGCCTCCGGTCCATAGGCGACAGAAGAATATAAATCCGCAGCCAAAATGGGCAAGGCAATAAACCAAAGCAGTTTGGTATGCTGAGAATGCAACTCCGCCGTTCGCATTGGGCGGCCAATTAAAAATCGTTTGACAAGACCAAAGTTTGTAAATGAAATCCAAATAAGAAAAATGGCAATGATAAATAATACAATTTCAATCCATTGTCCAGGATGATTCATGGAAAATACCTCTCTCTTTTTTTGCTGAATCCGCGATGATTTTTTTCAATAAAAAAGAACCCTAGCGATTTACCTAGTGTCCTTCATTCACATTAAAGTAAACCTCCCTCTCTAAACGCTTGCGAGGTTAGCTGTCGGATTCGGACTCAAAGAGTAGCCCGCCCTAAAAATAGGATTCACCCCAAGTACAAACTGTACGAAAGTGGTTCCCCCGCTCCATGATGGATTAAGCGATTTTGGTTATCAAACTTTTATTCTATATAATGTTAAAATATATTCTTCCTTTGATATTTTGTAAAGTAGATTTTTAAAAAATATGAAACTATTATTTTCGTAAATAATTTTTGTTAATTTTTTGTAAACGTTATTCCACTTTGTGGAAGTTTTCACAACTTAGACACCGACATTTTTCTAAAAACCCCTTATATTTATCTTGTAATTAAGTTCAAACATTAGGAGGAATGAAGAATGACAGGTGTAGTACATGATTTTCAAATGCCTTCAGTAAACTTATTTGGACAAGGTACTTTAGGCGAAGTAGGATTGAGACTTAAAAACCTTGGCTGTAAAAAGCCTCTAATTGTCACTGATCAAGGATTACATAATTTAGGATATTCAGATTCTGTTGCAAAAATTATTAAAGAAGCTGGTTTGGACGTTGCCATTTTTCCTAAGGCTGAACCAAATCCAACTGATCTAAATGTGGAAGAAGGCCTTGGTGTATACACTTCTGAAAATTGTGATTCCATCGTTTCTCTAGGTGGTGGAAGCGCTCATGATGCTGCAAAAGGTATTGGTTTAGTTGCTGCCAATGGCAGAAAAATTCATGATTATGAAGGTCTAGATCGTTCAGAAAATCCTATGGTGCCACTTGTGGCCATTAACACAACAGCTGGAACTGCAAGTGAAATGACCAAATTTACCATTATTACTGACACTAGTCGAAAAATTAAAATGGCAATTGTTGATAAACATGTTACACCTGTTTTATCTATAAATGATCCAAATTTAATGGTCAATATGCCTCCATCCTTAACTGCAGCAACAGGATTGGATTCGCTTACTCATGCAATTGAAGCCTATGTTTCAACTGCTGCCAATCCTATAACAGATGCCTGTGCCATTAAAGCTATTCAGCTCATTCCAACCTACTTGCCTCGGGCAGTGGCAAATGGAGCCGATTTGGAAGCACGTGAACAAATGATCTATGCTCAATATTTAGCTGGTATGGCCTTTAATAATGCTTCTTTAGGTTATGTTCACGCAATTGCCCATCAATTTGGCGGATTTTATAATCTTCCTCATGGTGTCTGCAATGCGATCCTATTACCGCATGTCTGCCGTTTTAATTTAATTGCCCGCAAAGAACGTTTCGCACATATTGCGGTTGCACTTGGCGAAAATATTGAAGGACTTAGCACAAGCGAAGCTGCGGAAAAAGCTATTGCTGCAATTGAAAAATTATCGTCACAATTGAATATTCCAAAAGGATTCAAAGAACTTGGAGCAAATGAAGAAGATATAGAAATCTTAGCCTTCCATGCGATGGATGATGCGTGTGCAGCCACAAATCCTCGTAAAGCTACTGCCAAAGAAATTGAACATATCATTGCCAATGCCATGTAATCAAAACTCGCCGATTGTCGAGTCATTAAGGTGAAGACAGAGGCATAGTTCGTCGAAAAGCACAACTTCCCGACTGCGAGACGAATGCTTACGAAGCATTCCTTAGTACACTTATGCCTGATAGGAAAGTTAAGTTTTCCTATTGACTAAAAAAGAGGCTGCGCTAAATTTGTGCAGCCTCTTTGCATCCTATTTTCCCTTTATAACAGATTGACTTTTCTGTAAATTTTGAATACCATCAAAATCAACAGTCCTATTGTTCAATTTTTTAGGGGGAATCAATTTGAGATTTGATGTAATCGTGGTAGGAGCTGGCTTGGCTGGACTTGTGGCAACTGCTGAACTTGCTGAGGCAGGAAAAAAGGTACTGCTGCTGGATCAGGAACCTGAAGCCTCTTTTGGCGGACAAGCATGGTGGTCATTTGGCGGTTTATTTCTTGTAGATTCACCTGAACAACGCAGAATGGGAATCAAGGATTCCAGGGAACTAGCGTGGCAGGACTGGCTGGGAGCTGCAGGATTTGACCGAGAAAATGACGAAGATTTTTGGGCGATTAAATGGGCCAAGGCCTATGTTGATTTTGCAGCGGGTGAGAAACGGAAATGGTTATATGAAATGGGTGTCCGCTTTTTCCCTGTGGTTGGCTGGGCTGAGCGGGGCGGGTATCTTGCGGATGGCCACGGTAATTCAGTCCCGCGTTTTCATATTGTATGGGGAACTGGGCCAGGGATTATCAAACCATTTGAAGATCGGGTCAGAAAAGCGATGGCAAATGGTCATGTCGACTATCGGCCGCGTCATCGTGTCATTGATCTATTGAAGGAAAATGGGTCTGTTGTTGGTGTAAGGGGCGATATTCTTGTTCCTAGCCACGTTTCTCGCGGAGAAGCAAGCTCACGTGAAGCGTTAGGCGAATTTGAATTTCACTCCCAAGCGGTTTTGGTCACGAGTGGCGGAATCGGCGGAAATCATGAGTTAATAAGAAAAAACTGGCCGGAGAGGCTCGGAAAAGCTCCTGCCCATATGATATCCGGGGTGCCGGAACATGTTGATGGCAAAATGCTGACGATTGCTGAAAAGGCTGGCGGCCGCATTGTCAATCGGGATCGTATGTGGCATTACACAGAAGGTATAAAAAACTGGAATCCGGTTTGGCCGATGCATGGAATCAGAATCCTTCCCGGCCCTTCCTCTCTTTGGCTTGACGCAACTGGAAAGCGTTTTCCTTCTCCCAATTTCCCTGGCTTCGACACCCTCGGAACACTTGAAGCAATCATGAAGACAGGCTATGATTACTCTTGGTTTATTTTAACCCAGAAAATAATTGAAAAAGAATTTGCCCTTTCCGGTTCGGAACAAAATCCTGACTTAACAGGAAAAAGTATAAAAAAAGTATTAGCACGAGTACTTCCAGGCCCTACTCCACCGGTGAAAGCATTTATGGATCAAGGCGAGGATTTTGTGATTGCAAATAACCTGCCAGAATTAGTTGCAGGTATGAATAAACTCACGGGCAACCATTTATTAAAGCGGGAGGAAATAGAGCAGCAGATTGTAGCCAGAGATAGAGAAATGGACAATAAATTTACGAAAGATCTGCAAATTACGGCAATGCGTGGTGCCCGTCATTACCTTGGCGACAAACTTATTAGAGTAGCCTCACCCCATAAACTCCTCGATCCTAAGGCTGGGCCATTAATCGCAGTCCGCTTAAATATACTAACAAGAAAAACATTAGGGGGATTACAGACCGATTTATTCGGAAGAGTATTAAATACATCAGGAAATCCTGTTCCAGGGCTTTTTGCCGCAGGCGAGGTTTCCGGCTTTGGCGGTGGTGGAATTCATGGATACCGTTCTCTGGAAGGTACCTTTGTTGGCGGCTGTCTGTTTACTGCACGGCAAGCTGGCCGCGCACTTGCCAGGGAGTTGGATTAAACAGGTCATATATAAAAAGCGGGGACCAGCAAAGGCCCCCGCTTCTTTATTAATTTGTAAAAACAAACTCCGTCCTGCTTCCTGTCTGACCGGCAATAACCTCAAGCCTAGCATCGATCCGTTCTTTTAATTCAGGAACGTGTGAGATAATACCGACCAAGCGGCCGCTGCTTTGAATGTCGATTAATGATTCAATTGCATGATCAAGAGATTCAGGGTCTAGTGTCCCAAATCCTTCATCGATAAACATCGTTTCCAGTGATACACCGCCTGCATAGTTTTGCACCACATCTGCCAAACCTAATGCAAGCGAAAGTGACGCCTTAAAGCTCTCCCCTCCGGATAATGTTTTTACGTGACGTTCTTGGCCTGTATACTGATCAAAAATTAGCAATTCCAATCCGCTTTGAGCATTTCCTTTTGCCCTGTCTGTTTTCCGAAGTAAATAAAACCTACCTGAAGTCATTTTTCTCAACCTTACATTCGCCTCTTGTAAAATATCATCCAAGAACGCTGCCAAAACATAACGCTCAAAGGTGATGCGGAAATTGTTCTGCCCTTTCGTAATCTCATAGAGATGGCCCATTAGTTTATAACGTTCCTCCAATACTTTCATCTCTTCGTTGAGGCTATAAACTCGATTGTAAATTTCCTCATTATCACGCTTTTGAACAAACAAGTCAGTGTGGTGTTGATTCAGGACTGCTATTTCACCTTCCACCTGAACAAGGCCTGCTCTTATTCCATCTACATCCGGAGTCATAACATCCTGCAACAGATCCGTTAATTCTTTTAGACGGTCAGATACGGAACGCACTTCTTCCCGATATGAGCGTATTTCCGCTTCAAGCTGGCGAATTTCTGCTTCCGAGAGCTTGGAAATGTCATAGGCTGAATAGGTTTCAAATCCCTGTTCTGTCAGTTTATTTTTAAAAATCTCTCGTTCGGCTAGAAGCTCCTTCTGTTTATTAACTACAAATCTTTCCGCCTCGAGCAATCTCGCAGATTCGGCAGCCTGCAATTCCTTCGCATCCTGAAGCTGCCGCTGTGTCTCCTCCAACTGTTTAACCATTAAATCATGCCGCTTCTGGGCTGACTGAAGCGCATTTTCGTACTCTGCCTCGGTGCGGAGGTTTTCCGGAACAGCATTCATCATCCTTGTTAAATTTGTCATTTTTTCAGTATATTGAATGGTGAATTCTGTCACCTTTGCAGCTGCTTCCTGAATCGACTTTTGCAAGAATTGCTTTTCAGATTCTATTTTCTCAAGATCAGCATTTACTTGATCAAGCTTTTGAAATTGTTCTGCGAGATCTTTCTGTTGATGTAATAAACTCTTTCTGGTAGTCGTCAATTCTAACTTGACATCAGATACATCAGCCTCTGTAAAGCCTTCTCTGAAGTGAAGAATATCCTGAAAAACTTCTTGAAGAGCTTCCTTTTGCACTTTTTCAGACGATTGGGCTTGATAAAGATTTGCTTCATCTATTGATTTTTCTTTTTCCCATTTGTCAACCTGTTCTTTTGCCGCTTTTAAATCCCCTTCACTTGGAATCCCCTCATCATGTCCAACTGCTGGTTCAGGATGGTCAATGGAACCGCAAACAGGACAAGCTTCACCAGAATTTAATTTTGCTGCTAACAGTATGGCCTGTCCGTGCAACCATTTTTGCTCCAAATGGTTCACCAATTCCTTTGCATCTTTTAACCTTGCTGCTGTATTTTTATAACGGTTGGTAATCAACTTAAGATTGTGTTCTGCTTTTTGACAACGCACAAGAATATCTTCATATTTCTCTAGAAGTTCCAGCTCCCGCCCAAGCCTTTCAGCTTTTCTTTCATTTTCCAAATAGGTAATCCGACTATTTTCGATCAGCTCTTTTTGCTTCTGCAAGGATTTCTGATGGTGTTCCATCATTTCAAAATGTCCTTCTAAGGCATGCTGGTTCTCTTTAGCGGTTTTTAATGATGCCTCCGTCATTGAAACCTCTTTCCGCAAAGCGGCAAATGAATAGACATCGTCTTTCATATTGACCAAGCGGTTGACTTCCAAAAGAGCCTCCTTGCGTTCAGCTTCCCGTTTCAATTCCTTTTCAACAGCATGTTCACGTTGTGCCAAAAGGACTGCCAACTTGTCAACCTTCTCTTTAATGGCCTTAGCATTGACTTCCGCTTGGTCAGACTCTCTTTTTAAACGATGGCACAGCTCTTCCTGCTTAGCTAATAGTGCCGCTTTATGCGCCCGCTGAACCTGCTGTTCCTTCTCACTGTACACATCTGTTTGCGATTCAAGCTGGGCTTTCATCACTTTTAGTTCTTCTTTTGTTTGCAATTGTTTCAAAATCGTCTCAGCTTCAAAAAGTTGGGCCTTAAGGCGGTCCTGTTCCTGAATCTTGTCTTTCAACTGACTGCTGAACCTTTGCAACTGCTCGCTCATTCCTGCGATTTCCGATTTCAAAAGCGGCATAATGAGCGTATCATTTACTTGATCGGCTGCTAAATATTCTCGAAGCTCTTCATTTATTACTACCTGAATCCGGCGAATAGCTTCATTGCGCTTCTTCATTTGCTCCTCAACTGATAACCTTAATTCTGTCGCTTCTTCTTTTAGCTTCTCTTCTACCCACTTATATAGCTGGGTATGGAACAGTCGTTGCAGAATTTGTTCTTTTTCCTTACTATCTGATGTTAACAGCTTGCGGAATTCTCCTTGTGGGATCATTAAGATTTGTCGGAATTGATTGGCATCAATCAGCATAATCTCTTTAATCTTTTCATCAACATCGTTGATTTTTGCTGCTAACAACTTTTTTTCGCCATTTTCATCAAAAAAATAAAGCTCCGCTTTGGCACCAATTTGTGTATAGCCTTCTCCCTTGTCTTTCTTTTTTAACTGCTGTGGTGACCTTGTGATCGAATAAACTTTATTTCGCAATGAAAAATCGAGAGAAACTTCTGTCATCAGGTCATCACGGGCAAATTGACTGCGGAGTTCTGGTCCAGTACGGTCTTCCCCGCTTGCTTTGCCGTAAATGGCATAGCTGATCGCATCAAAAATTGTTGTTTTTCCCGAACCGGTCTTACCGGAAATGACAAACATGGTGCGATTGCCGAGGGTTGTAAAATCAATCATTTCCGTTTCAGCATATGGGCCAAAGGCCTGCATGGTCAGTTTTAACGGTCTCATTTTGCTGCATCCCCCCTTAAAACTTTTTCAATAATTCCAGCCATCGCTTCTTTTTTATCTGACGTAAATTCAGCTGTGGTCATTTCTGTATAGAATTGTTCGAACAAATCCAACTCTGACTTTTTCTCATTTCGAATAGAATGAAAGGATTGTTTTTTCTTTAGATCTGTTAAAGCTATTTTCCTCTCTAAATGGAGAACATTCGGATACACTTGGCGGAGTTTATTGATGGGGTCGATTAAAGCCCCTTCATCCAGCAGGGTTATCTTTAAATAATCATCCACCCTCTCTTTTTCATAAAAGCTGGGATCTAGCAATTGCTCCAAGTACCCTTCAAGTTCGCGCATATCATGTTTAGGAGTTAACGAACGATAACGGTGATTAAAGTTTCCCTTCTCATCCATCTCAATGATCGAAATGGACTTTCGCTGCTTCGCTTCTGAAAATGAATACTTCATCAAAGAACCGGAATATTTCACTTTGTTGTGATTGATCGCATCCGGGCTGTGCAAGTGACCAAGTGCAGTGTATGAAAATGGTTCAAACAAGCCTGCCTCCACACACCCGGAGCCGCCGACAGATAATGAACGTTCCGAATCAGAAGTCTGCCCTCCTAATACAAAGGCATGTCCAACGAAAACATTTGGTTCATTAGGATTTAATGTGGTTTCCTCGATCTTGCCAATTAGCGCCTTCATAGCTTCCTGATGCGTGTGAATGGAATCATCATCAAGGAGCTGACGGACAACACCTGGTTCTGCGTATGGTATGAGATAAAAATTGACACCGTTAATTTGCACGGGCTTAAATTGGTCTGTTAGTTTTCCAGATAAGTAGAATTGACTGTATTTATACCACGAACTGCCGAAAGAAAGCCTCTCTGCACTATCATGATTTCCTGCAATCGCCACGATCGGTGTTTTCAACTCAACATTAATCTTAAAAAGCATTTCATCGAGCAGTTCCACTGCATCAGTGGGCGGAACGGATCGATCATAAAGGTCACCGGCAATAACTACAGCATCAGGCTTTTCTTCTGCCACCATGTCCACAAACTGTTCAAGTACTACACGCTGATTATCCGTCATATAGACACCATGGACCAATTTGCCTAAATGCCAATCAGCTGTATGAATAAATTTCATTTCGTTCACCTCGTGCTTCTACAGCATATTTTTCATAACTATTATTATATCAGAGTAACTTTCACAAATGGATTGGAAAACCTATAAGATTATTGGAAGTGCGGGGGAATATCTCCTTTGGCTAACTCTACTGAAAAAAAACAAAAAACAGCCCGGCAATTTACCGGACTGTTATTATTGGTATCATAAATTATTTTTTAACTACGTTAGCTGCTTGTGGTCCACGAGCTCCTTCAACAACTTCGAAAGAAACTTCTTGACCTTCTTCTAGAGTTTTGAAACCTTCAGTTTGGATAGCAGAGTAATGAACGAATACGTCGTTACCGTCTTCTCCTTCGATGAATCCGAAACCTTTTTCTGAGTTAAACCATTTTACCTTACCGTTTTTCATGAAAAAAAATCCTCCTATTGGCCTCAAAAAAGCCATGTCTAAAATTCACCAAATTACAACGAGATTGCTTTTCTTTCATTACCTCATCCAAACAGGGTTAAAACCTTGAAGAAGCTTGTAATAAAAATCTAATCACGTATGCAACGGCTGTTTTAAATTTATCATTTATAAGTAGTAATGTCAAGGAATCAACGCCCGACATAAAACGACATAACCCTGTTATATAGCGTATAAATATGAATTATTGAAACCATCAATCTCTTTATTCATCCATATTTCATTACATGATTATGCAACCATTTAAATAGAAAAGAATTACCGAAGGCATTACTCCTTCGATCCAGTAAGAGCTAATTCGTCTTCTTTTAATATATCTAAATCTACAAGATGATGTCGAAAAATTTACTTAGCAACAGCCAAAAAATCACAATTGTTTTTCTAATAATAATATGTTACAATGATTAAGCGATGAGCTGAGTTGTGTAAGTCGAAAAACATTCCTTATGGAACACACAATGTGGAGTGTGGTTTTTCGCCTCAATATGCATGAGACGCCTGTATCTACAGGCGTCTTTTTATTTTTGTTTTAAATGGTATTTTTTTCCTCTATATTATAAAATAAAAATAGGATTCTATCATGAAAGCATGGAGGGATGGCGTTGAACTACCATCAAATTGATTACAAGATTTATGGAGATGAAATGCAATTCGTTGAAGTGGAGCTAGATCCTCAGGAAACCGTTGTTGCCGAGGCAGGAAGCTTTATGATGATGGATGATGACATACATATGGAGACCATTTTCGGAGATGGTTCTGGCGGTGGTGGAGGGCTGATGGGAAAACTGTTCAGCGCCGGCAGACGGATCCTTACTGGTGAAAGTCTGTTTATGACGACATTCACAAATACAGGTACTGGTAAAAAACACGTCTCCTTTGCTGCACCGTATCCTGGGAAAATCCTCCCTTTGGATTTAAGTCAAATTGGCGGGAAAATTATTTGCCAAAAAGACGCTTTTTTAGCTGCGGCAAAAGGAGTTTCGATCGGAATAGAGTTTCAACGTAAAATCGGGGTCGGCTTCTTTGGCGGTGAGGGTTTTATTATGCAAAAGCTTGAAGGTGATGGGCTTACTTTTGTTCATGCCGGAGGAACGATCATTAAAAAAGACTTGCTTCCCGGCCAAACCTTAAGAGTTGACACAGGTTGTTTGGTAGCCATGACCGGCGGAGTTCAATACGATATTGAATTTGTCAAAGGAGTTAAAACTGCTTTGTTCGGCGGTGAAGGATTATTTTTTGCCACATTAAGAGGGCCAGGTTCAGTTTGGATTCAATCTCTTCCATTTAGCAGGCTGGCAAGCAGAGTATTTGCAGCAGCCCCTTCCCGCGGTGGAGCTAAGGACGAAGGCAGTATTGCCAAAGGATTATTTAATCTTTTTGATGGGGATTAAGCGAAAAGAGAAATCGGATAATATCCGGTTTCTCTTTTCATAATGACCTATTCCTTCATATTTAATTCTAAGATTTTTTTGGCTGCCTCTGCCCTTTTTAGATTATAAGACTGCCAAACTTTCGACTCCATGTGCAACATCTTCTTCCGCTCCAGTAAAATTGATTTCAAGTCCGGAATATGGGGGTCTTTCTCATACAGCTCAACTAAACCAATCTCACCGTCTGAAGACATACTTTCAAAATTACTAATATCAACCTTCCCTGTTGTTTCATAGCGGTGAATATTTTCATTTACTACAATCCGATTCAAATCAATGACTGAAACAGCAGTATAATAGAGTAATGATGCAATAAAGTAAAAATGGAACAATGAGAGCTTCTCCAACCAAATTTTAACTAACGTATAAGCAAAAATAACTGTAAGAAAAATCATAAATGAGTGGACAAGAACTCTTATAAACGTAAATCCGTATGCCTCTTCGTACATGCTCAGCCTTAAAAAAGCCGAACATAGCATAACTGAACTAGATAAAATTAACACACTAAGCATAATCTGGGTCAGCCTCTTCATTCCATTTGTTGAAACATGAACAAAGGTTAAAATCGAATTCATGATGGTTAAATTGATCATCGTTACAAATAACAATTCAAAGAAACCTTTTCTGGCATATTCTGCGAATGTGTAATCTTTCTGAAGTGTGCCCCCAAAAAAATACTTAAATTGGACAATCGTAAATAAAACATAGACGGCATTAATTAGAATGAGAACTGTAATGGCGATAATAGCATCCAATTGTACTCTTGGATTTGATTTATTAGGTAACATATACGTCACCTGTTTTTTTGCCAAGATCTGCAGGAAAGTGAAAAAACCTAACGTAAAGCCCAAAACAACTATCCATCTAATTAAAGTTTCGGCATCCACCACTTGGAACCAATCGGGAATTCCACCCATTAATCTGTCAAAATGGGCATCTGCATTCATTAATAACTTTAGGACAACAATGAGAACGGGGAGAGAAACGATGATCCCTATACCAACCTTTTTCCATATCACGATTTTCCCTTCATCAACTCCACGTTTTACACCCGTCCCAATGTGGGCCCATATACTAATCACATATTTAATACAATCTAAAAACTTCGATAATAGATAGACAATATACAAAGGCTTGTTCCACTGCAGCTTTTTCGGGCTGGTTACTAAAACCATATGAAAAATAACTAAACAAGGGATTATTAAGATATTTAACAAATAAAACAATAAGGTATCATTTAGGAAATAGCTTGCGGTCAACAACCATATACAACATAGGACAAGGCCGCCAAGGCGCTGATGTGAAAATGAATAACGGCGGTAACGCCAAAAAAACACTAGATAGGCAGATCCGATAAACACAATATACGAAATTCCGATACGCCCACGAAAAAACGATTCTTCTGCTAAGATTCCCAATAAAAGGCTCGCACACAAAAATGTCCACTCTGATTTGCCAAATTTCACTTCCATTACGTATTCCCCCAATATATTGAATATCTATATACATAGTTTTTCTATGTATACACTTAAAAAAAACTGCTTATATCGACGCCTTTCTTCCCCAGCGAAATCCAAGCCAACTAACCGGGTATAAAACGATTGTAAAAATGATACAAGCAAAAATAAAAGATTTTGTTAATAATGGTTCAAACCATGTATATGGAATTATTTCAAATACCGTTAAGATCATTAATAATAAATTAGGAATCATTGACAATATGAAAGTTTTATTTAGAAGTACTTTACCCCCATGGCCAAATCCTTTACCAATTTCATAACCTAGTAACGCCCAAAAGAACAAATACAAAAAAGCTATTAAAGTTGGAATCGATGTCAGCTGTTTCCAAATATAATTTAGCCATGGCCATTGGAACAAATTATGTGAAAGTGTCAAAAGTGTACCAGCCATAAATAAAAAAATATTGAACATAAAAAACAGCCATTTCATGCTGCTAGGCGTTACAGATAATTCTTCTTGCCAAACCGCCAAAATTTCCTCGGGGCTGCCCAGTCTTGTTAATATTTGCCTTGTTAGCTCTTCATCGCTCGTATATTCGGCTTCAAGCAGAATTTCATCGATGTGAGCCTCATATTCACGGAGGATGTTATTCTTATCCTGATGATTCCCTAACCCTTCTGCCAGCTCTTCCATATATTTAATCTTCGGCCGTACCATGTTTTTGTCTCCCGATCACTTTGTTCATTACTTGAACAAAATCTTGCCATTCCTTGGTTTTTTCAGTAAGAACTTCTTTCCCTGCCTGTGTAATGCTATAATACTTTCGTGCTGGTCCCTTTTCCTGTTCCTGCCAATAACATTCAATATACTCTTGTTTTTCAAGCTTATGAAGTGCTGGATACAAAGTCCCTTCTTTTACACTTAAACCATTATCACTGCGTTTCTCCAATTCTTTTACTAGTTCATAACCGTACATGTCCCGCTCGTTTAATAATTGGAGCAAAATTAATGAAGTGCTTCCTTTGACTAATTCACGATTAAACATTTTATCACCTACCTAGTTTTGAAAGGTATATAGAAATTCTATATCTTTGTATTTATTTTGTAAAGAGGTTCCATAAAAAAAGCGGCAAATTTCATGTTCGCCGCTGTCAGTTAAAGCTACTTCATTTTCATATTATTTATTTGCCTATGAATGATTTGATCACGCTCTCCGCCATCTGATAATTCTTCAGAAAAATCATGATCTTGTTCATTTATTAGGTTGCCCGTTTTAATCGTCTTTGGAGGCAGATTATTATTGGGAGCAGCCTGTTCATTCCATTTTCCCACTCATATCACCTCATTAATTAGTGTTAAAAATTTTTCAATGTTTTATCCAAGAAAAACTTTCATTCATTCTGGTTTATTTTCAAGAAATCCACCAATACCAAGTGATATAACAATGTTAATAAATAGCCTAGAATCACAACAGGTATGAATCCGGCATATAAATATTATAAAACAATAATTAAATATTAGGTTAGTGGGATCATTTATGACAACGTTCTCGCTGATGAATCAGCATAAATATTCCATTTTTCCCCCATACTATTTATACTGTGAGGTGAAAATAATGGGACTTCTCAATACATTTAATCAATGGAAAGAGACAAGATTCCAAAATCATGTTTCTTCCATGAAAGAACAAGGAAAATGCCCCGACTGCCAAGGCCGCGGCTACACCGTCTACCCTTATAATGAATACGCTTACTTTAATTCCTTTGAGTGCCCTGGCTGTCAAGGCAGTGGAAATTATACAGATTGGGAAGAAACACTTCAATCATGAATTTCAAAACAATCCTCTGCATAGATGCATTTGTATTTTCAATCCATGCAGGGGATTCTCCTCTTCAAATCAGTCCTTCAACAGCTGCTTGTGCAATCTCCGCTTCTAAATCATTTGATATTTTCCCTGATAACAGAGCATCCGTTAATTCTTCATCAGAAATCACTGCACCGGCTTTTTGCCATTCTTCGCTCATTAAGATAGCTGAAAGTTCTGTCTTTTCTTCATTTTGAATATTATTCACTTCCCTTACATTTGCACCATTTACTTCTGTTACTTCAATCATATCTGTAAGCTCATTTTCTTTATCGAGCCCAAGAATTTTTGCTTGTTTCTGTAAATAACGCTCTTCTTTACTTAAATTCAAATACTTTTCACGAAGATCTGAGTAGGTTTGTAGATACTCTTTTTTAACATTAATTAATCTATGAAGAAAGGCATGTTTTTCCTTCAATAATTGGACACGCAATTTTTTCTTTTCCTTTTTAAGTTCCTCTTCATATTTATTTCTTAAATCCTTCAGTTTTATCATCACTTTTTCCAAACGCACTTTCTGATTATGATCCAACTGTCTAAGTTTATTTTCCAGTTCATTCGCCATTGCTTTAGCCTGTTCTAAATCCTTTTTGGTATCCAGATAGATCTGCTCATCCACGTCTCCAGCTGTAAAAGCCTCTTTTACACGCTTATAACGTTCTACAGTATCCTTCATAACTAGTACTCTTACTTCATTTTCTTCAATTAGCTTCAATTTCGTATTTGAGAAGCTTTCTTTAATTTTTGTTGCTTCTTCATAATACTTTTCCAGCATTGATTGATATTTTTCATAATCCATTCACATCGTTCTCCCTTCTTTGAAATATTCGCCTTTTGACATTCCATCCGTTACTAATCAAAATATGCAAAAGAGTCATTATCTGCCTTTCATCTGAATTGAATTCCTAAAAAAACGAGGATTACTTTGCAAATGACCATTCTTTTTCATTTCTTATTAAAATCATGGTCATGAAGGAATAAATTAAAGAATTCCATCCAAATTAAGTATAACTTTGTTCTAATAGAGGTGTTTTAAATGTCTGTTATCGTGTATCAAACATTTGTTATCAAACAAGAGAAGTTTAAAGAAGCGATTGAAAATTTGCGGAAAATAAAAAAATTTCGCATGGAGAATTATGACCACAGTGTAGAAATTCTAACACCCATTTCCGGAAACGATCACACCTATGCACTGTTGTCTACATATGAAGGATTAGCGGAAATGGAATTACAAAATAAAAAAATGTTTGATGATGAGGAATATTTAGAGCTTATTGGTCCATTTTTCCTTGAAAATATTGGAGAGGCCAGCATGCACACCTCCATTTATCGAACTCTAAGTGACAAGACAAAAGAAAAAAAATAAGCCGGTATACATTTTATTGATCAATAAGGAATGATATCATGACAAAACTGATCAACTACGCGATGATTTCTTTTTTATTTTTCTCATTCAGCAGTTTTAAAACCGAAAGAGCCCAGAAACAATCACATCCACTATCCGTTGAAGCCATACGTCAAATGATCGTTTCTGATAGCTCCCTTGATTTTCAGCCCAAAGCCACGATTATTACCGGCCCAATCAGATTAAATTCAACAGCTGCCTATATTAGGACTATAGACCGGAAAATAGATGTTTCGGGAATTGAATACCATTTGTGGCGGACTGCGGATGGCCAGGAAGGTAAGCAGACATTCTTGGCTGGCAACAAAGAAATGAATTTCCCCCACTTATTTAATATTAAGGATTTTTCTGGTAAACGAGGCGAGTATCAAATTGAAGCCTATGGACTCTTTGCCGACGGGAGGAAAAAACTTCTTGCGAAATCAACACTCGTTTTTCAACAAAAAGTTCCTATTCTTATGTATCACTCAATTAGTTTCTACCGTGGAAAAGGAATTAGAGAATTATTTGTATCACCTGTGAATTTTGAAAGACAGATGCTGTATTTAAAAAACAATGGATATACTCTGCTTACATTTGAACGGTGGGATGATATTAATAAAGTCAATAAACCGATTTTTGTTACCTTTGACGATGGAATTAAGGATAATCTAAATGCCCTGTATATCCTGGAGAAATTAAAGGATGGAAACTTTAAACCAACTGCTACTGAATTTGCGATTGCCGGTTTTATTGATAGTGATTCCTATCGGTTAACTACTGCTGATTTAAAAGAAATGGTGAATTCGGGGATCTTTTCCATCCAATCACACACAATGACACACGCCGATTTACCGAATATAACCAATTATGATCGAGAATTACGGGCAGCTAAACAAAAAATTGAGCAAATTACTGGGGAACCGGTCATCGCCATTTCTTACCCATATGGCGGGGTTAATAACAAAGTTGTTGAGGAAACGAGGAAGCAATACAAATTCGCTGCCACAACAAAACCAGGAAAGTATATTCAAAGAGGCCTTCCTGATGAATTGTTCTTAATACGCCGCGTCCGGATCAACTATACAACCAACATAAATCATTTTGCAGAATTGGTTGCATGTGAATGAGAAGCAGTTACATGCTTCTTTTTTTATTTCACTAACCTCCATCCTAATCTTCTCTTAATATAATAAATACGCCGTGATAAATCACATGAATTTTTCAAATAAAACAATGTCACTCTCTTTTTTGTAATCGTTTTTGAAAGAAACCTTGTTTTCATAAGGTTAAACAGACAAGCAAAATAAGAAGATTGTAGAAATTTGTCTGAATTTTTAGTTACTAACTATCTTATATTAAGACTATATAAATGTTATAATCATAAACAATATTATTTTAAAATTATAAATTTATAATAAACCGAGATTCGGAAGGAAGGTACAATCATATATGGAAACGAATGGAATTATCGAAATTCCGCAACCCAAAACATTTGGACCATTGGGTAACCTGCCGCAACTTGACCTGCAAAAACCAACCCAATCCATCATGAAATTGGCTGATGAATATGGACCAATTTTCAAGCTGAAATTCCCTACCGGTACAGGAATTTTCATCTCATCAGGAGAATTAGTGGAAGACGCTTGTGATGAATCCCGTTTCGATAAACTTGTTAATGCACCGCTAAAGAAAGTGCGATCCTTTTCGGGTGACGGTCTTTTTACAAGCTGGACGAAAGAAGAAAATTGGCGGAAAGCTCATAATGTATTGCTCCCCAGTTTTAGCCAAAGTGCTATGAAGGGCTACCATTCGATGATGGTAGATATCGCCATCCAACTTGTTCAGAAATGGTCTCGTCTGAATTCTGATGAAAGTATCGATGTTCCGGAAGATATGACACGACTTACATTGGACACGATCGGTTTATGTGGTTTTAATTACCGATTTAACAGTTTTTATCGTGAAAAACCGCATCGTTTTATTAAAGCAATGACCCGCGCCCTTGATGAAGCCATGAATCAAAGCAATCGGCTTGGTGTCCAGGACAAATTGATGGTAAAGAAAAAGCGTCAATTTAAGCGGGATATTGAATACATGTTTTCACTCGTTGACCGTATCATTGAAGAGCGGAAATCAAGTGATGATTACGATGAGGAAGATTTGCTCTCTCGCATGTTAAATAGCGAGGATCCAGAAACTGGGGAGAAGCTAAGTGATGAAAATATTCGATATCAGATAATAACGTTTCTTATTGCCGGACATGAAACAACAAGCGGACTTCTTTCCTTCACCTTATATTTCCTGATGAAGCATCCTGATGTTTTGGCAAAAGCTTACGAAGAAGTAGACAGAGTACTGACAGGATCCATCCCAACATACCAACAAGTCCATAACCTCCAATACATTCGGATGATACTTAATGAATCTCTAAGACTTTGGCCAACAGCACCGCTATTCTCGCTTTACGCCAAAGAGGATACATTACTGGCTGGAAAATATCCTCTAAAGAAAAGAGATGTCGTTAACATATTTAATTTAAAATTGCATCGTGACCGAGCTGCATGGGGAGATGATGTTGACGAATTTAAACCGGAGAGATTTACTGATCCTAAAAAAGTCCCACACCACGCCTTTAAACCTTTTGGCAATGGTCAGAGGGCCTGCATTGGCCGGCAATTTGCTCTTCACGAATCAGCACTTGTCATCGGACTTATTCTCAAACACTTTCAACTAGTGGATCATACAAATTATCAATTAGAAGTCAAAGAAACCTTAACCTTAAAACCTAATAATTTTAAAATGCAGGTTCGTTCCCGTCAGAATGAAGGTTCAATCTTCTTCAGCGAGAATCCAAATGAGAAAACGAGTCACATATCAGAGAAACTCGAATCAACAAACATCCATACACACCTTACGCCATTGCTTGTCCTATATGGTTCCAATATGGGAACTGCGGAAGGAATCGCAAGAGATTTGGCACTTTCCGCCCGTTTTAAAGGATTCCAAAGTGAGGTTGCTCCTTTAGATGATTATGCAGGAAATCTGCCTAAAAATGGAGCTATTTTCATAGTCACTTCTTCTTATAATGGAAATCCTCCGAAAAATGCCCGCCAATTTGTAAAATGGTTAAAAGAAGCAGATACAGAATCCATTAAAGGGATCCAATTTGCCGTATTTGGGTGTGGTGATACCAATTGGGCAGCAACATACCAAAGCGTTCCTAACCTGATTGATCAATTGCTTGCTGATAAAGGAGCAACCAGGTTAGTTCCAAAGGGCCAAGGAGATGCAAGTAATGAATTCGAGAAACAGTTTGAAACCTGGCATGAGCAATTATGGCCAATGGTATTAAAAAGATTTGAAATAGAATTAAATGAACAATCCTCGCAAACGGAAAAATCACTTTCAATTCAATTTGTTGAGAGCCTTCCTCTGAATCACGTTCATGATAGGATCATCCAGAGTGACGACTCTAATTGTACAAACAGTCCCGTTGCTGTTCTACCTAAGAACAAATTGGAATTAGTTGAAAGAGCTATTCGGCGATTTGGTTTAGAGGAAAATAGCCAGGTCATCCTACATGGAGACCAAGAGAAGCTTACACACGTACCTCTTTATTTTCCAATTCGTGTTTGGGATTTACTACAATTTCGAGTTGATTTAGAGTCAACCGTTACTATGGAGCAGCTTCATGAGATAGCCGAGTTTACTCTTTGTCCGCCACATAAGAAAGAAATGGAGGCGCTTCTTGAAGCGGAAGCATACAACAAAAATATAGCTGAAAAAGGCGTTACACTATTAGAAATGTTAGAAAAATATATTGCTTGTGAGCTTCCATTTGTGAGATTTATTGAAATGCTCCCTCCACTTAAGGCAAACTAACAAGTAAAAAACTCGCCAGATATGAACAGCCCCTACATTTACAATGAGGTGTGCGGTTCATTTGGCGAGTTTTTGCATTCTTGATATTAATTCTCTACGAATTCATAATCAGGTGGTGCGCTTCTGAAACCTTTCGTAACCCATAAAAGGTAAATCATCCCGATCAAAAACCACGAAAGGCCGAATATAACAGCTAATTTATCAAGGTTAAACCAGAGATAGATTGAAAAAATAAGTCCCACAAATGGAAATAGCACATATCCGAACAAGCTATTTGCTTTCATTTCCCGCTTATTCTTCCAATAATAGATGATTACAGATAAATTAACAAATGAAAAAGCAGTAAATGCTCCAAAATTAACCAGAGACGTGGCTGTAACCAGATCAAGGAATAAAGCGGTAAGCGCTAATATTCCGATGAATAGGATATTAAAAACAGGCGTTTTTAGTGTTTTATGTATGGAACCAAACGACTTCTTAGGCAGCACACCATCTCTTCCCATGGCATACAGCAGCCTTGATGCGCTAGTTTGTGCAGCAAGTCCTGAAGCTAACACAGAGATCAGCGCTCCACTTGTAAAGATAGATTGGAAAAGCAGCCCGCCAATTTGCCTGGCAATCTCAGGTGAAGCACCATTGATATTTTTTAAAACTGATACATTAGGATAAAGACATTGCATGAAGTAGGTGACAATGACGAAAAATAATCCACCTATTAAGGCAATGGAAAAAATAGCTTTCGGAATATTTTTTTCAGGATGAATCGTTTCCTCAGCAAGTGTTGTGACAGCATCAAATCCTAAAAAGGATAGTGCAAGAATCGAAGCACCTGATAATAAAGAGCTTATTTTCATATTCTGAGAAAAAAATGGGTTTATCGTAAAAGTAGTACTGCCTCCGTGTAAAATAGCACGAATAATTAAGAAGACAAATACAATAGCTATGAGTAACTGGAATAGAACAAAAAGCATATTCGCCGTTACTGCAAATTTAATCCCAGCTATATTCATAACGGTTATAATCAAAATTAAACCAATAACCCAAATCCATGATGGAATAGCAGGAAAAAGCGCCGACAAATAAATTCTCGCGAGAACAGCATTGATCATCGGTAAAAATAAATAATCTAATAAGGCCGACCAGCCAACGAGAAATCCTAGTTGTGGGCTGATTGTTTTCTTTGTATAAGTGTATGCAGAGCCAGCATCAGGAAACTTTTGCGCCATTTTCCCATAACTCAAGGCTGTAAATAATATAGCAAGCGTTATAAATACATATGAAGCCGGAACATGGCCATTTGTTAATGCTGAAACCACACCGAATGTATCAAATACCGCAAAGGGTGACATATAGGCAAGTCCTAGAAATATGACTGATGCAACCCCCAATGATCGTTTAAATGTTTCTTGCGATTCCCCCACTATTATTCCTCCTTTAATCTTCACAAATAAATTTTACTGATATTTCAATATACTGTGAAGATATTTTTATAAAATAACAAAATATGTTTAAAAAAGGAGGTGGATTCGTTTAACCATTAATGGCCGATTGATTATATTTTTTTAAAAGCCTTCCTAGCATTTCACGTTCTTCATCAGACCAGTTTGATGTTATTTCACCTACAAGGTTCATTCTTAACCGTTTGGTTTCATTAAGTTCTTTTAAACCAAGCTCTGTTATTTGAAATGTATAAGCCCTTCTGTCAGTTGGATCAGGAATTTTATACAAATATCCCTTTTGCTCAAGTACTGCAGCTTGTCTGCTTACCGTTGATATATCCAATTGAAACTGGGCTGATAAAGCCTTTACTCCTGCTGCACCAAAAGTGGCAATTTGATGAAGTAAAAGATATGCCGAACGGTCAAGATGTCCATTCATTTTTTTGTTTGAAGCATGAGTAATACGGCGAATAAGGATTGCCAATTCAAGTTCAATCATTTCTATTGATTTCTCACACATTTTTATTCCCCATAACTTTATTATATTAAAAATTATATTAGCACAATGTCTTCTTGAAATGAATGTAAAGGAGACATACGCTATTATAGTAATCACTATTGACGATAACGAAAATAGTTGTATAATACAATCATATAGTTTCATTATACAACTACTTTTCAATAAATGTAAATAAAACAAGGTGGGCATATTATGCAAGCACATGAAATTATGATCAAACAAGTTCACAAAGTAAAAGAGAATGACACGGTCCGTTCGGTGATTGAAAAATTTATTGAGTACAACATAAGCGGGCTCCCTGTTGTCAACGATCGCAACGAAATTACGGGATTTATTAGTGACGGAGATATCCTGAGATATATCGGCAAGCATGAAGATCGAATTATCGACAACTTTTACTATACTTTTGTCATTAAAGGAGATGAGGAGGGCTTTGAAGACCGTGAACAGCGGTTGTTAGCTTTAAACGTTTTAGATATTGCCAAGAAAAAGGTATTTAAAGTATCTTGGGATGAATCCATTGAAAATATTGCAGCCATTTTAGGAAAAAGACAAATCAAGAAAGTTCCTGTCGAGCGGAATAGCGTATTGGTTGGAATCATCAGCCGTGGAGATGTCATTAGAAATTCCTTTAAAGCTTTACTTTAAATACCTTCAATCTTAATCATAGCTTTAGGAGAAATATATATAGAAAAAGGGGAAATTAGAATGTCATCAACTTCGCAATCTGCTGTAGGTTCATCCACTGATTCAGCAGCAGCACAACATGAGAAACCAAGTTTATTAAAACAATCAAAGGCAGTATGGGCTGTATTCTTTGCAAGTATTATTGCATTTATGGGTCTTGGACTAGTTGACCCCATTTTACCGGCGATTGCCAAAAACTTAGAGGCAACACCTAGTCAGGTAACATTATTATTCACCAGTTATAATGCTGTCATGGCACTAGCCATGCTCATTACAGGTGCAATTTCATCAAGGATTGGCATTAAATGGACATTGCTAACCGGCATTGTCATTATTGCTGTTTTTTCTTGTCTTGGCGGCTTATCCAACGGAATCTGGGCGCTTGTAGGTTTGCGCGGAGGCTGGGGCTTAGGAAATGCTCTATTTGTAGCCACAGCCTTGGCAGCGATTGTTTCTTTATCAAAAAGCGGGACAGCAAAAGCTATCGTATTATATGAGGCAGCGGTTGGACTCGGCATTTCAGTCGGTCCCTTGCTTGGCGGTCAGTTAGGCAGTATTTCCTGGAGAGGCCCATTTCTTGGTGTTGCTACTTTAATGGTGATCGCATTTATTGGACTTATTTTATTAATGCCAAACCAAAAGTCTCAGGGTATATCACAATCAAAAACTTCTTTACTCGACCCTTTCCGTGCTTTAAAACATCGTTCATTATTAACTTTTGGTATTTCAGCTGCATTATATAACTTTGGATTCTTTACATTACTTGCCTATGCTCCGTTTGTTTTAGGTTTAGATGAACTCGGGCTTGGCTATGTTTTTCTAGGCTGGGGTATCCTTCTGGCCATAACATCCGTGTTCATGGCACCCAAATTGCAACAATGGTTTGGTACCATTAAATCAATGTGTGCAATGTTAACGTTATTTGCTCTCATATTACTGTCCATGGGCATATGGACGAATACACAATGGGTTATTATTGTAGCGATTATATTAGCAGGTGCCGTGTTAGGTAATAATAATACATTGATTACGACGGCTGTAATGAATTCGGCTCCGATTGCACGTTCTACTGCATCCGCCGCCTATAGTTTTCTACGTTTCATTGGCGGAGCCATTGCCCCTTATTTGGCAGGTAAATTAGCGGAATGGTTTAACCCACATGTCCCGTTTATCGTTGGAGCGGCATTTGTGCTTCTTTCTGTCGGATTTATATTAATGAACTCCCATCATGTTAGCCATGTTGATCAGGTAGAAGCCGGGCATTAAAAACCATGAAATTAGGGATTTGCTAATAAGCAAATCCCTTTTTATATATTTTATAGTTTTCTTCTAAATACTTTGAAGTCAAAGATTTCAGGGTGGAAATATTCCTGTGACCAAAGAATTGGCTCATTGCCAGCGCTATAGCCAATTTCATCTAGGAAAAGCAGCAAGTCACCTTCCTCCATCTGAAAAATAGCTGCCAAATGAGCATCTGCTTTAGCCGGTTTCACTTGGGATAGATCTGATTCAATTTGATTTGAACACTTTTCTTTCATAAATTCAAAAATTGATCCTTCAAAATCACGGATATCATATGGAGCGCTTATCAGTTTTAAAGGTATTTTATCTATTATATGGACAGCGGGATTTCCATCCGCATAAATAACCGTTTCAACCTGAAGTATTTCTTCATTAGGATTTATTTTTAAGAGCTTCGCTACTTTTTCATCGGCCAGCAACTTTTCAAAATTGATTACTTCAATTTTGGGCTCATATCCTTTTTGTAATAATATATCCTTTATCTCCTGATCAATATCCAGTCGGACATCTGCTTCAAGAACGTGTTTATTAATAATCGTACCAATTCCCCTTTTCCTGCTGATAAAACCTTTTGATTCCAAATCTGCAAGAACATCTCTAATTACAGTCCTGCTTACGCCTAGGCTTGCAGCAAGATCTGATTCAGGGGGAAGACGATCTTTACCGATTTCTGTTAATTGTTTAATAAGCTGAATAACGGCTCTTTTGACTTTTTCAAAAAGTTGCTCATTATCAATTTTGATATATATTCCTTTATCCATTCTACCAATTCCTTCTATGGATGTTTTCAAAATTAGGCAAAATGATCAGAGAAATTTATCTTATTCATCCATAAGATCATTCTACTGGCATAAATACCCACGGTTATTTAATCATAATCAATTCTGCATGGTTTCGCAAGAATTTCACTATGCACAAAAAGACTTACAGATTATATTGTAAGTCTTTTTCCTTAAAAAATTTTTAAACAAGAATTGGCGCAGATTTAAGCGTCACAACAGTCCCTGCTCTTCCTTCTATGGCATTTAGTGCTTGACCTAAGGAAGTAATGATGGTTTTACGCTCTGGATTCGTTTCCGCAAAATGAATGGCTGCTTCTACTTTTGGCAGCATACTCCCCGCTGCAAACTGCCCATTATCAATATATGCCTTTAGTTCATCAACACTTACTTCGGTTAACATTTTTTGTGTGGGCTGTTTATAATCGATAAAAACATTGTCAACTCCTGTGAGAATTAATAACGCATCAGCCTCTACAAGTTCCGCCAGCTTTTCTGATGCGAAATCCTTATCTATTACTGCTTCTACCCCAACGAGACCATGACTTGTCTCTATTACCGGAATTCCGCCGCCGCCAACCGAGATAACAATATTTCCTTGTTCAACAAGCGTGTTAATGACTGCATGCTCATGAATACTAATCGGTTTTGGTGAAGGAACCACTCTCCGCCAGCCGCGACCAGCATCTTCTTTAAAACATATATTCATTTCATCCATGATTTTCATGGCCTCTTCTTCACTGTAAAAAGGCCCAATTGGTTTTGTTGGATTTAAAAAGGCAGGATCGTATGGATCCACCACTACTCGTGTTACAACCGTAACTACGTTTTTCTCAATCCCGCGCTCTCTTAAAGCTTTGTCCATTGCATTTTGCATCCAATAGCCAATCATTCCCTGGCTCATTGCTCCACAGGTGTCAAGGGGCATGGCTGGGTTTTTTAGGGAATCCGCTGCTTTTTGTTGAAGCAATATATTTCCAACTTGTGGCCCATTGCCATGTGATATGATAATATCCATTCCTTTTTCTATTAGATCCACCAGTTGTACAGCTGTTTTTTCAAGCTCTTTCTGTTGTGCCTCTGCTGTTGCATCACCTGTTTGAATGGCATTTCCTCCTAATGCTATGACCACCTTTTGTTTCAGCATTTAAACCGCCTCATTTCACAATTAGTAATTATTGAGTGAACTACTCCGCAATCATTTCGATTTATTTCCTGCAGGAACCAATGTTAGTGGCATTCCATTCAACCTCCATATTCACTAAATGATTCATCCATCACGTATAAAAAACATTTGAAGAAGTTCTACCATTAGAATAATATATCTATTTTTAAATACAATACGTATTAAGTATTACCTAATACTTTTTCGTTATTTTGTCAATTTTTAGCCACTATCTGTTCACAAAGAAAATTCACCGACTGGCAAGCCTGTTAGGACAAAGACAGAGGCGTAGTTCGCCTGTAAGGCTAATGCTCACGCAGCATTCCTTCGTGCACTTATGCCTGATAGAAACGTTGGCTTTGCTATCGGCCAAAAAAAAGCAGTGAACAGATAGGTTCTGTTCACTGCTTAAGAATTGTTTCGTTTATACTACATAACTTTGATTTAACCAATTGGAATTTTATATTTCTTCATAAAGGAATATCCTCTTCTGTTGCCCTCCTGGTTACTATTTCCTCGATGATCTGATGCTTGCATAATGGTCCAGTATGGCTAATGGATTGTCCTTTTTTTTGACGTAATCTGACACTTTTGTCTATTTCGCTTAGTAGCAAACCGGGGAATAACAGATATGGGACGACGATTACTCTTCCCGGTGTATGTTGAGACACACTCTCCAAACTATCGGCAAAGGCTGGTTCTGAAGCTGCTAAGTAGCATACTGTTATTTGTTTTGAATTAATCCGTTCTCCAATTCCAACAGCAATCTCTTTGAATGCATGTTGAATAGCGGGATCACTGCTGCCTCTTCCTACGATTAGAACAGAGTCAAGTTCGGTCAGACTGTGGGCTTCGTTCTTAATTAGTTCACTTACGCCATCAAGAATTTGCTCCTGCACGCCAAAAGGATCCTTTACTTCTATTTGTATATGTGGATACTTTTCCTTAAGCCCAGAAAGTGCCAATGGGATATCCTCTTTGATATGCCCCGCAGCTAAAAGAAATAGGGGAACAATCGTTATGATTGTTGCCCCCCTTTCGACACATCGTTGAAAGCCCTCTTCAATTGAAGGGGAAGTCAGTTCCAAGAAACAGAGCTCCTGAATTGGCACATTAATTTGGCTCATTATATTATTAATAAAAGCCCTCACTTCTTCCGCTCCTTTTTTAGAACGGGTACCATGGCCAATATAAAGAATCCCTTTCATTCCTGTTGCCCCTTTCAACGTTGAACAATTGATATTTGTTCTTATACTATCACATCTATTCCATTCATCCCATTAAATTCTTTTGGGAATCATGAAATCACATTTTAAAGAATATTTTTGTCCCTTAAATAATTTAATACTTGCTCTACTGCTTCTTCAACTGTTACTGATCCTGATTGGATCGTAATCTCCGGATTTTCTGGCGCCTCATAAGGAGAATCAATTCCTGTAAAGTCTTTGATTTCCCCGCGGCGTGCTTTTGCATATAACTGTTTCGGGTCGCGGCGTTCGCATTCCTCTAGCGGACAATCGATAAAAACCTCGATGAATTCACCTTCTTCAAAAAGTGATCGTACTAGATCTCGATCCGATCGAAACGGAGAAATAAATGCTGTGGTTACAATTTTTCCGCTATCAACGAAAAGTTTTGCCACTTCTCCAATTCGTCTTATATTTTCTGAACGATCATAATCTGAAAATCCAAGGTCTTTATTTAAGCCGTGGCGAATATTGTCACCATCCAACACATATTCATTGATCCCTTGACGAAACAATTCATAAGAAACGGCGTTGGCAATCGTTGATTTCCCTGATCCTGAAAGACCGGTAAACCATAGTGTGCAGCTTCCGTGTCCGTTTTGACTGCGCCGATCATGTTTTGAAATTGATGTATGATGCCATGTAATATTGGTAGATTTTGTCATGCCATTTACCCCTTATACTGTTGTTTTTTCACGTAGACCTTCGATCAGTACTTCAACAACTTCTTTTCTGCTGAAAGTAGATGGCGGAAGTACTCCAGAACGCAGCATTTCCCTCACTTTTGTACCTGAAAGGATGACTCTGTCCTCTTTTCCATGCGGACAAGTCTTGTCAGAGGCCATTCCTTCACATTTCGTGCAATAGAAGCTATGTTCAAAGAACAATGGCTTAATTCCTAGCTCTTCTTCTGTAAATTCGCTGAAAATATACTGTGCATCGTATGTTCCATAGTAATTGCCGACTCCAGCATGATCCCTGCCGACAATAAAGTGTGTGCAGCCATAATTTTTACGTGCAAGGGCATGGAATATAGCTTCCCTTGGTCCCGCATATCTCATAGCAGCAGGGTGTACACCCAATTGAACACGTTCTTTCGGATAATAGTTTTCTAATAAAACCCTATAGCTTTTTAGGCGGACATCTGCAGGTACATCGTCAGACTTTGTTTCACCGACTAATGGATTAACGAACAGCCCATCAACTGTTTCCAGTGCCGCTTTCTGAATGTATTCATGCGCCCGGTGAATCGGATTTCTCGTTTGGAAACCGACAACGGTCTTCCAGCCCTTTTCTTCAAATAATGCACGGGTTTCTTTCGGTTCAAACCACACATCATCAAACACGCCTTTTTCAGGCTTTTTCACAAGGATGATATCTCCGGCAACATATACTGGGCCTCTTTCGAAAAGCCTTTTAACACCCGGATGGGCAGTTTCATCTGTTTTATAAACCTCAAGTGCCTCTTTAGTCAAGTCTGGCTCATACCATTCAGATACCTTAATGACACCATATAATACATTATTATGTTTAAGTTTAACTTCTTCGCCAACAGTTAGTGTTTCGGCAGTTTCATATGATACAGGAAGTGTAACAGGGATGGACCAAATCGTGTTGTCAGCCAATCTCATTTTACTAACTACAGATTCATAGTCTTCTTTCCCAAGGAATCCAGTTAATGGACTGAATACTCCGACCCCCATTAATTCCAGGTCACTTAATGCAATGGCATCAATTTCCCATTCTTTTTCAATATGGCTTACATCATATTCAGGTTTATATGCTTGAATTAGTTTTCCACCATGAGGTGTAGGTAAAAATGACATTTAAAATCAACCTTTCTTCCACAAAAAAATTTAGAGTAATATGTTTGTTTCGACTTTTACAAAATGAATGGCAGTTCCGTTTATTTCACGTGCAGTCCGCATTCTGTTTTTCCGCTGCCAGACCAGCGGCCAGCACGGGTGTCTTCACCATTTAAAACTGCCTGTGTACAAGGAAAACAGCCAATGCTTGGATAGTTTTGATCATGTAATTGGTTATATGGAAGGTCATTCTGACGAATGTATGACCACACCTCATCCCATGTCCAATGAATTAATGGGCATATTTTAACATTTTTAAATTTTTCGTCTTTGTTTACGAATTCCGTATCTTTCCTAGTCACCGATTGATCTCTTCGTAATCCGGAGATCCAAGCCTCTTTTGCTGTAAGGGTCTCCTGTAATGGAATAACTTTTCTAATTTGACAGCATTGGTTTGGATCTCTTTTCCACAATGCTGAACCATATTGTGCAGCCTGCTCATCCAAAGTTAATGCCGGTTTTTTTCTTTCAATCCTTAACTCAGGAAATCGTTTTTCAATTTTATCGATAACTTCATAGGTTTCTAGAAAATGCAAATCTGTATCTAAAAATACGATTTGAGCATCTTTTTTCACCTTGTATATAAGATCGATTAAAACAATGGCTTCAGCGCCAAAGCTTGATGAATATACAATTTTTTCATCTGGATAATTCTTATAAGCCCAATCTAATACTTCTAAAGCACCTTTCGTATCATTATCAACGGAAAAAGATTCCGAAATAGCACTCCAATTTTCATATGTTACGCTGCTAGTCATATAGATTAGCCTCCTCTCTCCATTAAAAAGACTGTTCTCTTCCAATAAAGCTTAATTGATGAAATTAATCCTATTATACCCATAGGGATTTGTCAATATGATTTACCTAAATTTTTTAACTATTTTAATTTTAATGGAACTGCACACCTTCATTTTTTCGGAATGACACCATCTACTTTATTAGATACACACAAAAGTCCAAGCTGTTTTTCAGTTATTGCATAGCATATCCTAAGAAAACGAAAGGGGTAATTTTATGGTTCGAATTATTGATTATCAAGCAACTGAACCCATCAGAAGAGTGAATCAGTTCCGTCCCATTCTTATTCCACATACACCAGGAAACCTTGTTCTCGCATCGATAAACTTGCAGATTCCAAGAAGGAATGCCAATAATAATCAGGTGGAATTAGTTGCAACAGTTGGTGTTCGCGGTGTTCGCGGCACTTCGCAACTATTATTTAAGATTTTCCAAGACGGAAGAGAAATTTTTAGAACGCAAGAAGGTGTAGAAGCTGATCCTGGCTCAGAGCTCAACTATACCGTTACATTTCAAGCAATTGAAAAAAATATTGGTGCCGGAACACATCTTTTTCAAGTGACTGTCCAAAATATCACAGCTGGCACAGAAGCCGCAGTAGTTGGTCCAATATCTTTTAGTGGTTTAGCAGTCGACACAAGTGACGATCCTCCGCAGGATCGTGATCAGGACCGTGATCGTGATCGAAACAGAACTCAAGGCAGAGATCGGAACAGAACTCAAAGACGTGAATCGCGATATTGATTCTTTCATTTTGACCTTTGGTATATTTTCAAATTATTCAAAAAGCTGACATGGAAGCATGTCGCTTTTTTCTTTTTTGTCTTTTTTATTGGCTAATTTTTAGCACGTTGTTGTTTACTTCACTAGCACTTGGAACGGAAATCAACAGCAAAGTTAAACGAAAGCTTAGTATAAATGAAATCATTGAGAAAACACTATACTAAAAACTTTTACGTGATAAGGAGTTTTTTCAATGGATCATGAAATGACTTATGGAAGTGATTATAAATATATTCCGGCTACTTCCATCGGCAGCGGTGTAGGAATGAATGTGCTTCCGGATGTCTATTGCTATACGATTCAAATTGTGAATATCTGTTTAGTAGGCCATCCAGATGGGAGTGATTTTGTTTTGGTCGATACTGGAATGCCGAACTCAGCTAACGAGATCATTTCAGTGGTAGAGGATCGCTTCGGGATTAACAGCCGGCCAAGGGCTATCTTGTTAACTCATGGCCATTTTGATCACGTGGGATCTATTATTGAATTGGTGAATCATTGGAATATTCCAGTTTACGCCCACGAATTGGAACTACCGTATCTTACAGGAAAAAGGAGCTATCCAAAACCAGATCCTACGGTTGAGGGGGGGATGGTTGCAAAATTGTCTTCATTATTTCCGAATGAACCAATAGATTTGGGAAGTCATGTTAAATTGCTTCCCTCAAATGGCAATGTTCCATTCCTGCCTGAATTTCGCTGGATTCACACTCCTGGTCATACACCAGGACATGTTTCATTTTTCAGAGAAACAGACCGACTACTAATTGCTGGCGATGCTTTTATTACTGTTAGACAGGATGCCTTACTGAAAGTCATATCCCAGGAGCAAGAAATTAGCGGCCCGCCGAGATATTTTACAACTGACTGGGGACAAGCATGGGAATCCGTTAAAAAGTTGGCAGCTCTAAACCCTGAAGAGGCAGTAACAGGTCATGGATTACCGATCTCAGGCCCACTACTCACAAACGGCTTACAAAAATTAGCAGCTGAATTCAACCATTTGGCTATTCCTGATTATGGAAGGTATGTAAACAAAAATTCACATTAAAAAAAGTGGTGTCAGGCACCGAATAATTTGGTGCCTGACGCCACTTTTTTAATAAGCGCTATACCATGACTTTGCAAATATTATTGGTAAATTCAACTGGGTCTTCGATTGGCAGTCCTTCAATTAATAGTGACTGATTATATAGAAGGGTGGTGTATAATGCTAGTTTTTCTTTGTCGGTTGATAATGCTTCTGTTAAGGCTTGGAACACATCATGATGAACATTTATTTCTAATATTTTGTCGGCTTTGACGTTCTGATTGTTCGGCATAGCGTTTAATACTTTTTCCATTTCAATTGATACGGCCCCATCTGTTGTTAAGCATACTGGGTGTGTTTTTAAACGCTTAGATGCTCTTACATCTTTTACTTTATCTGCAAGAATACTCTTCATTTGTTCAAAAAGGTCTTTGTGCTCTTCTTCAGAAGTGGCGTCGTTACCTTGACTATCATCTGAATCAATCCCTAAATCGCCACTTGATACTGATTTGAATTCTTTTTCTTTGTAGCTCATCAACATTCTAATGGCGAATTCATCGATATCATCTGTAAAGTAAAGGATCTCATAGCCTTTATCGGCAATTATTTCTGTTTGAGGGAGTTTTTCAATTCTTTCGTTGCTCTCCCCTGTAGCGTAATAAATATATTTTTGATCCTCTGGCATTCTTGATACATACTCTTCCAAAGTGACAAGCTTTTTCTCTTTTGAAGAATAGAACATTAAGAGATCTTGTAATTCCTCTTTATGAGCTCCAAAGTCACTATAAACCCCATATTTTAATTGTCTGCCGAATGATTGATAAAATTGGATATATTGATCCCGTTCATTTTTTAACAAGCCCTGCAATTCACTTTTTATTTTTTTATTAATGTTTTTGGCAATAAGCTTTAGTTGTCTGTCATGCTGCAGCATTTCTCTTGAAATATTAAGTGAAAGATCCTCTGAATCGACCATACCTTTCACAAAGCTGAAATAATCAGGAAGCAGATCTGCGCATTTATTCATAATTAAGACACCACTTGAATAAAGCTCTAAACCCTTTTCATATTCTGGAGAATAGTAATCAAATGGCATTTTCTCTGGTATATATAAAATGGCATTGTATCTGATGGCACCGTCGACACTAATATGGATATGCTTTAATGGTTTGTCAAAACCGTAGTGCTTTTCCTGATAGAAATGATTATAATCCTCCGCTGACAGTTCGCTTTTATTCTTCCGCCAAATCGGAACCATGCTATTAATCGTCTGTTCTTCCTTGTATTCCTCGTATTCGTTCTCACTACCAGCTTTTAATCTACTTTTTGTTACATTCATTTTAATTGGATAACGAATAAAATCGGAATATTTTTTTATGATGGCTTTGAGACGATATTCTTCCAGGAATTCATCGAAGTTCTCGTCCTCAGTATTTTCTTTAATGGTTAAAATAATTTCAGTCCCAGCTGCTGCCTTTTCAGTTGGAACTATCGTATATCCTTCAGCACCTTTAGATTCCCATTTAAAGGCCTCTTCACTGCCATGTGCTTTACTGATCACTGTTACAACGTCTGCCACCATAAAAGCGGAATAAAAGCCAACACCAAATTGGCCAATAATGTCGTAGCCGTCTTTTAATTCATTTTCCGTTTTAAACGCTAAAGAACCGCTCTTTGCAATTGTACCCAAGTGGCTTTCAAGCTCTTCTTTTGCCATCCCAATACCAGTATCACTTATTTTTAAAAGGCGGTGATCTTTGTCAGCCTCTACTTTTATGTAGTAATCGTCCTTTTCGAACGTTAACGAGTCGTCTGTTAACGCTTTGTAATATATTTTATCGATTGCATCACTTGCATTTGAAATTAACTCACGCAAAAAGATTTCTCGATGAGTATAAATGGAATGGATCATCATGTCTAATAATCGTTTTGATTCTGCTTTAAATTGTTTCGTTTCCATCCAAACCTCTCCTTTCATCATTCCAAAATGTTTACACCAGTTGATTAGCACTCTCTAAATAAGAGTGCTAATCAATAATTTAATATCATAAAATAATGGATCAGTCAAATGAAATCTCAAAGATTTTCTTATTTTTTGCCATGCTGTTACTTTTAAAATTCATCAGTCACAACCTTGTCTTCCATCCAACATAAAAGAAAGCGAACGGTGTCAGGCACTGTTCGCTCTGATGTCATAAAGGCAATGTCACGGTTACGGTTGTTCCATTTCCGCCGCAGGAAAAGTCGATCGCGCCGTTATGATTTTGAATGATTTGCATACATATCATCAGTCCCAAGCCTGTCCCATTTTCTTTTGTGGTAAAAAAAGGCTGACCAATCTTTTCGATATGCTCTTTGGGGATCCCGATGCCCTGATCGATACAACGAATTTGAATGCTTTTTTGGCCTGTAGCTTCAACTTCCAAAATAATGTTCCCGCCATTAGGCATCGCTTCTATTGAGTTTTTCAGCAGATTGATAAATACCTGCTTTAGCTGATTTTCATCAAATAGAAGAAGAGGAAGCTCGATTTCAGATTCACAGGTGATGATAATCTCAATATTTTTCAGAACTGCTTGTGTATCAATTAGAGCTTTGACACCTTCTAGAAGGCCCAGGATATTTCTTTTTTTAAATTCTCGTTCATGCGGCCGTGAAAGAATTAATAATTCTGTAAGGATCAGCTCAATTCTATTTATTTCTGAATTAATGATCTCTAAATAAGAGGAAGTATCGCCATCATTACCCTCCATTAATTTCAAAAACCCTTTAATAGAAGTTAATGGATTCCTAATTTCGTGCGCAATTCCGGCTGCCAGCTGACCGGCTGCAGACAACTTTTCTGATTGCAAGATCATGGCGTGATAATCTTCTTCTCGTTGCTTATTTTCTTCTTCTGCTACCTTTAACAGTTGTCTGCTTCGTTTTATTTCGGTTATATCTCTCGCTATTCCATAAAGTCCAACAATTTCATCATCTAAAACAATCGGATAATTGGTAATATTAACATCTAGAATATCACCGTTTTTATGAATGATTTGACAATCAAAATTCTGAAGTGTCCCTTCAAGGGATTTGTAGAAAAAGGAGAGTGCTCGTTCCAGATGATCCAATGTAACGACCTTCATATAACTCATTTTCGAAAAATGCTCCGAATCATAACCAAATAAAGTCTCGCAGGCAGGATTTAAAGGTATAAAATAACCGTCTAAATCTAATGCATAGATAGCATCCGAGTCACAGGCAAACAGGGATTTGTAGTTTGTTAAACTTTCGGTAAGATGATTTTCTAATAATAAGCGCTTTTCCTTTTTAATCCTTGATATCGAACTATGCATCTCTCTCGACAAATTCCTTTCTTACTTATACATGTTTCATGTGTATTTGGCCAAAAAAATCAGTGATTTTTGTCTAATTTTGTATGAGGATTTTCCTAAAATAATAGTAAACTAAATTGAAAGATTTTACAATAAACTTATGTTTTCCAATATCTTGACCTTAGCATAAATTTCCTCATATTCCATTTTTCAACTTCATAGAATGGACAAGGAAGGGTTAAAGGGGGAATGGTTTTGAGGATAATGAATTACAGTTTTTGTTTCATCTCCATTTCGTAATGAAAAAAAAATTGTTAACCTATACATGTTTATTTGTTGGGGCAATATTACAAGGATTATCCATGTCCCTATTCTTGTTTCCCCACTCCATTCCTTCCGGCGGAGCAGCAGGATTGGCCATTTTAATGAATCATTGGTTTCATTCGTCTCTTGGCTTTTCACTTTGGCTCGCCAATATCGTTTTTTTACTATTTGCATTGAAATATTTTGGCTTTACATGGACGATTCGAACCATTCTTTCTGTAGCTACAACTTCCACAACAGTCAGTTTCGCAACATCACATCTTCCACATCCGCATGTTCACATATTGCTGGATATTGTCGCCGGGTCACTGTTTTTCGGTATCGGGGTTGGTTTATTAATACGCTCAGGTGCCTCCAGCGGTGGAATGGTCATTCCAGCATTAATGATTGCATCCTATAAAAAATGGAGCCCCGGAAAAGTTATGATGGGGATTAATCTTTTCATTTTTTTATTAACAGCTTTAGTGGTAGATTATAAAATTGTCGGTTACGCAGTAATTTGTCAATTTTTCTCAACGAATATTATTGATTTTATTTACGAAATGGAATTTCATAAAATCAACCTATTATCAGCCAATTGGAGGAAAAGATAGAAGATCCTCATTCCTGGATCTTCTTTTCTTCTATTTTCAGGTCATGTCATATCGTAAATTATTTTACATGTAAGCCACATTCTGTTTTATTTATCCCTGCCCATCTTCCTTCACGGAGTGACCCGCTTTTGCCAACGACAGGCTGCGTACAAACGGCACAGCCAATGCTGGGATATCCATTATCATGTAAAGAATTATATGGGAGATGATTTAATTGGATATAGGCCCAAATATCATCCCAGCTCCAATGGATAAGCGGACAGATTTTGATTCGCTGAAATTTTTCATCTTTATTAATGAATTTTGTATTGGCTCTTTCTGCAGTTTGGTCTCTTCTTAATCCAGATATCCATGCTTTCACATCACGCAGTGCCTCTTTTAACGGGGCCACTTTCCGCATATGACAGCAAAGGTTTGGATTAAATTCCCAAAGATCCTCTCCATACCATTTCTCTTGCTGATCCAACGTTATATTTGGCTTAATATGTTCTATTTGTAATGATGGATATCGATTTCTCACTTTTTCTATTGTTTCATACGTTTCTGGAAAATGTAGCCCTGTATCAAGAAAAATAATTTTGGCATTTTTCTTGATCTTATTTATTAAATCAATCAGTACGATTCCCTCTGCGCCAAAACTGCAGGCGTATACAATTTCCTCTCCATACTCTTGAAAAGCCCATTTTAAAACATCTAAAAAATCAGCCCGATGATCAAATATTTCAGCCGCTTTTACCTGATCCCAATTGTCGTAAGTTAACATATCTGACAAAAGCCCGCCTCCCCGCTTCTACTTTTCTAGGTCTGAATTCCAAATAATGGTCGTACATTCATTATTGTTGAAAAGTATTTTATTCATATGATTAATATCACCATACTGAAGATAGGAAAGAATTCCTCTGATCCATGCTCCATGGCCAAAAACAAGAATATTCCGGAAATCTTTATACTTTTTCAAAAATAAAATCAGACGCTTTTCAAAATCCTTTAAACTTTCCCCTAGAACGAGCTCCTTTGGTTGATGGATCCACATCTCTCCAAGGTTTTGAACTAATTCTTTCTTGGGAGAACCTTCATATGGTCCGAAATCCAATTCATCTAACAAGCATTCTGTTTCACCTTTGTACCCATACAGATGAGCGGTTTGGTGGGTGCGTTTTAATGTACTAACAAGAACGATGTCAAATGGTGACAATTGACGAAGGATTTCTTTATTGGTATCAATTCCTTTTTGAATTTCTTCGGAAACATCAGTTAGTCCAATGTCCTTTCTCCCTTGCAGCCAAGTCTTTTTATTCCATTCCGTTGGCAAATGTCTAATTAAGGTAACTTGCATTCCTGTTCCTCCAAGAAAAATGTCTCACATCTTAACCCACAACGCTGTGCTTCAAGGGTTAAAACATCGTGAACTTTAACATTTCCCAAGTTTACGTTTGGCCCGACTTCCTTAATGAAGTACATTTGTTGTTTTGGAGATGGAGCTTCAAAAATAATTTTATTAACATCCACATCCTGACATAATGAATAGATTAATTCACATTTTACCTCACCGTTTTGCTCATAAATTCCAGATGTGCCTGAATCCCTGCCCTCTGTAATCACATAATCACAGCCTGCCTCAAGTAATTGCTGAATTTCCGATCTCCATTCATCAATTGACATTAACTTGTTTGTATCCTTTGAACCTACCTCCGCCATCACATGAAAATGATTTTTCAAAAACGAAATAAGCTGGAGACGCTCCTTAATCGGTATATCCAATGTCCCGCTGGAAACCTCAACCCATTCAATTCCTAATCCATGTAAATAAGTGATATATTCATGGATCTTATTCTGGTGGTAGCATTTCTCAAATAAAGTCCCTCCGCAATATGGCTTAATGTCATATTCCTTATAAAGATCCACTTTTTTATGCAGGTTAGGAGTAACATAAGCTGTTCCAATTCCGATTTTGGCAATATCGATAATATGATGGTAATCCGTTAAAATGTTTTTTAATTCTCCCAACGGGGTCCCAAAATCGGCGATGGAGGTCAAGCCATATGTTCTATTTCCTGAAGTTCTTTGCGGCAATGATAAAAATTCCATAGGAAAAACGCCTCCTCTTTTTTTCTAGGATAGACTATTCAAAAACTGGGTGAATGTGTAGATATTGGGCTGTTCCCTTTTGAAATAGGCATTAGCCCGTATAAACTATTGCCCTAATTCAAACAATAGGAAAAGCCGAAAGTTATTTCTCATTACAATAGGATTTATATTAAAGATAGGGGTGTACAGGAATTGCCTACCCATAAACATAAAGGCATGACGATTTTTGCAATCAGTTCAATCCCGCTTATTCTGGTATTGGGAAATTCGATGCTAATACCTATTTTGCCTAAAATGAAAACAGAACTTGATGTCTCACAATTTAAAGTAAGCTTGGTTATTTCTGTTTTTTCGATTGCAGCAGCTATATCAATTCCCATTCTGGGTTATTTATCAGACCGTTTTTCCCGTAAGGCTGTGATTATCCCAGCGCTAATCCTGTATGGAAGCGGCGGTCTGCTTGCAGGAGCAGCAGCAGCATGGTTTTCAAATGCTTATACATGGGTCCTTGCAGGTAGAATTATGCAAGGAATTGGCGCAGCTGGGACAGCCCCCATTGCGATGGCCTTAACAGGTGATTTATTTAAAGGAGGAGAACAGAGCAAAGTATTAGGGTTAGTGGAAGCATCAAATGGCCTTGGAAAAGTCATTAGTCCAATTCTAGGCTCCTTATTAGCACTTTTAATCTGGTATGCGGCATTTTTTGCTTTTCCTGCTTTTTGTTTAATTTCCGTGCTTTTAACGATCTTTTGTATAAAAGAAAAAAAAACTCAGAAAGAGCCTCCCCCATTTGGAAAATATGTAAAAGGTCTTGTTTCCGTATTTAAAACGGAAGGAAGATGGCTGTTTGCCTCCTATTTAACAGGGGCTATTGTTTTTTTTACATTATTCGGCATTTTATTTTACATTTCAGATATTCTTGAAAAAGAGCATCATATAGATGGATTGCTTAAAGGAGCCATATTAGCGATCCCACTTTTATTTATGACCACAACATCTTATATTACAGGCAGTAAAATTGGCAAAAGAATGAAACTGATGAAGGCTTTAATTATTCTTGGGTTATTATTGATGACCGGTTCCTTTGCATCTCTCATACTATTCAAGAAACTTATTCCCTTTTTTGCTGTACTTGTGGTGAGCAGTATCGGGACTGGATTGGTTCTTCCGTGCTTAAATAGTTTAATTACAGGATCTGTCCCTTCCGATCGAAGAGGATTCGTTACGTCCTTATATGGATCTGTCAGGTTCTTGGGAGTAGCCATTGGACCGCCGATTTTTAGCAAGTTAATGGAATGGTCACGCATGGGGATGTTTTTATCCACCGCCGGATTAACATTGCTGAGTGCATTACTTTGTCTTGTATTAATCCATGTAGCCAAAAAAGAACCAACAGACAAAAAAGATACACTGTTTGAAAAATTACAATTTTCTTAAAGGAATGATTAGCTTGCAGATTTATTTTTCACCTGAAGTTATCACGCCGCATTTTCAGGTTCTAAATGTTGTTGATTCAGCAAATAAGGCAGTCGGGAATGTTGCTTTTTTATTTGATGAAAAAAAACTGTTCGTTTATGGAATTCTGGAAGAAGAAGGTGTAGGGTTGGATTTCAAAGATCTTGTCACTCCATACTTAAAGGGGTTAGCGAAAGCAAAACCCGGTATCGATATATTTTCTTGTCTTTATGTAGGGTGCAAACAAATCAAACTGAATGAAGAAGAGGAAAAGAAATAAAATAACCCCAGCAGATCATAAATAGTCAATCACCTATGCCCCTTCATTATTTTTTTGTAACAAGGCATTTAACCACTTCATATTTTATGATGTAATGTTAGTGATGAAATAATGGAGTGTGGCAAATGAGCGTTGGCATCATCATAATGGGGCTCTTAATTGGCTTTATGGTTGGATTAACCGGGGTTGGCGGTGCTGCACTTTTAACACCTGTTCTGATTCTATTTGGGATCAGCCCCTCCATAGCTGTTGGAACGGATTTAATCTATAATTCGATAACTAAACTTTTTGGTTCTTATCAGCATTGGCGACAAAAAACGATTCAATTCAAATTGGTAAAATACCTAGCGGCTGGAAGTGTACCTAGTGCAATCTGTGCTGTTGGAGTCCTCCATATATTTGATAGTTTTTTTCATAATCAGGAAATCATTATTAAACATGCATTAGGGTATGTACTAATTTTGGTATCTTTCATTACATTGGCTAAAACATTTTTTAAAAGTAATGGTCAAATGAATCGATACCAATTAAAACCGTTGCATGAAAAACGCGGATTAACCATCGCTATTGGTGCAATCTTAGGTTTTATTGTTGGATTGACTTCCATCGGGTCAGGCTCATTATTCGCATTAGCCATTATTTACCTGTATCGGTTGAGCCCTTCAGAATTAGTAGGAACAGACATCGCTCACGCTCTTTTACTGGTATCTGCTGCCGGGTTAATGCATGCCGGAATTGGTAATGTTAATTATTTATTAGTCATCAATCTTTTAATAGGATCTATACCGGGAGTTATGATTGGCAGTACTTTGTCTGCCAGGATTCCTGCAAAACCCTTAAGAACGATCATGGCATTAATGATTTTAATTAGCGGATTGAAACTAATATAATATTTTCCAAATTTAATCAAATACAAAAACACGATTGCCTGTGCAACCGTGTTTTTGTATGGCTTTATCGTCATTAGTCCGATAAAAACTTGTCCTTTACTGAAATCATCTGACATATAATGTGACGAAAGCCGTTTTTGGGGGAGGTACATATATGTTTCAATTCTTGGAAAAAGCCGTATTGGGAATGGCTTTATTACGAATAATATCAGGTTGTATTGAAATAACTGCAGCATTCTTAATGATGAAGTTTAATACAGTAGATAAAGCGCTTATGATCAATAGTTCACTTGCCATTATTGGACCGTTGATTTTAATTACCACTACAACCATCGGGGTTATTGGTTTAGCGGACAACATATCGCTAATGAAGTTAATTTGGATTTTCCTAGGAGTTTGCCTGATCTTGATTGGTATAAAATCATAACGCAACCCGAAAAATATAGAGACCTTCCAGCTTTAGAAAGGTCTCTACCTATTTTAGGTTTCCTTTAATCTTGATCATTATTAAACCATTCTTCTTCCCACTCGTCTTCTTCATATTCGCTGCACCACTTATAATTGCGCTTTTGGAAGGTAAGAATGTAGTTTTTCAACATTTTATAGCGAATTAATTTTTGATCTTGAGTTAGAGCACCTGCCCAAGCATACGTTTCAATTAAATCGATATAATCCATATAGATTTGATGATAAATTTGATCAAGTCGTTTTTTTTGTGCCAAAGTAAATCGAATATCTTTTGTACAGACTAAATCCGAATCTTCCTTCTCTATTTCTCCATTTTTAGTTTCAGTTTCTTCATTATTTTTTTCTTCGAAAATCAATCTTTCAACGTCTCTATTTTCGTTTTCGTCTATGACTGCAGCGAAAGTCTGTAAAGGAAGGAACAAAATGAAGGGCAGAAAAAATAAGATGGTCACATATTTTTTTAACATCCTTATACTCCTTGATAGAATAGGTAAAGTTGCACATCTTTATTTGACATGCAACTTTTAATTTCCTTTCTTTTAATCATCTAAATGATCGTCGTCATCATGACGATCATCCCCATGATGGCCGTCATCGTCCTGTGTCCCTTCTTTTTCAACCTCTAATACTTTTCCAGACTTTGCGTCAACCTCAACCTCATAAATGGTGCCTGACTTTTTAATTTTTACTTCGTAATGCTCCCCTCCATCATCATTTTCTAACTTAATGGAGATGAATTCACCATTTACCTTTTTCAATGCAATCTCTTTTGCTTTTTTCGCTGAAATAGGATGGTTTACAGTGTTGTAGCCACTCTCAGCATGTGCATATCCCGCAGAATAAATTGCTCCACAGCCAAAAGAAAACAGAAAGACCAAAGTGATAATTAGTTTTTTCATACTCTCATACTCCTTTTATTTTTTCTTATCTTGTGCAAGTAAGAAAATGTTATTCAGAGGAATGGAACTTTTAAACAAAGTGAATTTGTCCTAAAAGGGCGGGTCATATAGGACAAAGCCGTTACCATGTTGTTCCATTGAGCAAATAATACAGTATCAACATGAGGAGGGAGGAGCGCAATGGGCGTAAATGCATTATTTCATTTTCTAAACACAGGGAATCAAAGAATATTCACTAGATTAAAAAAATGGCTGCAAGCCTGGAGGATTAAAAAAACAAAAAAACTGGACAATGATCAGTTTTGTTGGAAACTTGGGGTAGATTCACCTTTCTACTTCAGTTCGGAATTTGCAATTGAACATTCATCCATTACAATTATCGGATCTCAAATCACTCATAATCCTTCATGGCCAGTTAAATATTCAATTGTAAAAAAGAAAATATTTGGTACATCTTTACAGTTTTTTGATAGTGCCGTTTACTATGGAGATTTATCAGAAGGCGAGTTGTATCATACTTTTCATCTCCCTAAAGGCACTGGCTATCAACTAATGGTCTTCAACTATTTCAAATACCATACAAGCGGGGAAATTAAAATCACGCAATAGGAAGATCTTCAGCTGCTGGAGTCCGCCTATTTTCTTTTACTAGTCGAATTGCCCATGTCCAAAGGACAACTTCGGCATAACTTATGTAGAGAATCACGAAAAAAGGAGGGATTACAGAATGTTTAGCTTATCCGGGGCTGAAATTAGTCATTTTCTACTTGCGATGGGCTGTTTATTGGCGGCAGCACATTTACTAGGATATCTGGCAGAACGAGTCTATATCCCCCGCGTCATTGGGGAAGTTACAGCAGGATTGGTTCTTGGCCCAACGTTATTAGGGTATTTCTTTCCACATACTTTTAAATGGATGTTTTTAGGGTTCCCATCAGAGGATAAACTTTTTGCGCTCGTTTATCAGATTGGCTTGTTGATGTTAATGTTTTGTTCTGGACTTAAGTTTCAGACACAATTTAATAAAGAGGATGCCAAACTTACTTCCGCTTTAGTAATAGGGTCAACATTGCCTGCTTTTATCATAGGGTGGATTGCCGCTCAACATATTAACATAACGCATTTAATAGGCACGGCAGACAATATGTTAGCCATAAAAATTGTCATAGCCATCTCCATCGCTGTCACTTCGATCCCTGTTATATCGAAAATTTTCAATGATCTTGGTATTATGCATTCCCGTTTTGCAAAGATTGTGGTTGCATGCGCCGGAATTCACGATATTATCCTCTGGGTGGCATTAGGTTTCGCTACAGCCATAGCCAGCGAAGGCAGTGCTTTTACAGTTAAAACAGCATTTATAAATATTGGCATTTCGTTTGGATTTATTATCGGAACTTTACTGCTTGGTTATTTATTATTCAAACGCATGACGATCATTAAACAAAATATTCTATTCCGCTCATCCAATCTAGGATATTTCTTAATTATTATGTTTATCCTTGCCTCATTAGCCGGAAGTCTTCATGTAGAAACATTTTTCGGTGCGCTTATTGCAGGGATCGTGGCAAAAGTAGCATTACCCAAAGCGGTCTCCGAACGACTTGAGCAAAGTGTCTCAAACATTTCATTTTCCTGGTTTATTCCGATTTACTTTGCAACCGTTGGTTTACAGCTTGATCTTGTCAAGCATTTTGACTTTTTATACTTCCTTGCGTACCTATTATTTGCGACTTTAACACAAACTGCCGCGGTTTATCTTACTGCCCGCTTCGTTAAGCAAGACCCGTTTACCAGTTTTAACTTGGGAATAGCCATCAATAACCGCGGGGGGCCGGGAATCGTCCTTTCATCAGTAGCTTACACCGCTGGCATCATCAATCAAGAATTTTTTGCCATTCTTGTGATGCTCGCTCTAGTTACTTCCTGGCTGCCTGGTACGTGGCTTAGAATTGTGATGAATAAAGGATGGCGGCTTATGCCAGGTGATGAAAAAATCATTCCCGATCTAAGGAATGATGACAAAATCAAATCAATTAATCAATATTATAAGTAAAGCCGGGAGAACCCGGCTTCTTTTTTCATGTATCCATTTTTTATTCTTACTTCTCTGCCGCCATTTTCGGTTTCATCACCATGTTTAAATCATTCGCATACCAATATGCAACCGCAGTGGCGGCTAATAATAATAGTCCAGTGATGAGAAAAACACTTTGGGCTGGAAAAATCCCGCCAAGAAAACCACCAATCATGGGCCCTACCATACCGCCAATTTGATTGGCTGTTTGATTCAAACCGAATGCTCTACCACGGAAGTCATCTGGTGTAGATTTCACCACAAGCCCGTTTAATGCTGGGAAGACGGCACAGAAGAATATACCATAAATAAAACGTATCACGGAGAATCCCCAAATATGAATAAATAATATTTGTGCCAGGGATCCAACCCCACCGCCTAGAAGGCCTATTACAAGGACACGTTGAAAGCCAACCTTGTCTGCCCGCTTCCCCCAATATGGAGCAAATATGGCACTAGCGATTCCAGGAAGTGAGAATACGATACCGGCTATAAAGGAAGCTTTATCCGACGAGCCTCCGAGCTTTACAATATATAAGGGTAAAATTGGCTCAACAGTCATAATCGAGCAGCTTGTAACAATAGTTAAGATTAATACCAAAATTAACGGACGATTGCAGCATGCATATTTAATATCATTCTTTACTGATCCTCGTTCCTTGCTTGGAGTGAAATTTTCTTCCGTCACCCAAAAAATAATCAGTAAAGTTGAGATCAACACAATAATTCCAGCACTGGCGAATGCCCACCTATTCCCTACTAAATCTGCAATCCCCCCTCCCAGTAGCGGCCCCACAATCCCTCCTGAGGCGGAGGCTGTTGAAATTAGTGACAGCGCGTAGCCTACTTTATCACTGGGGGTATTCGTACCGATCAAAGCAATTGAACCTGGAATAAACCCGCTTAATAACCCCTGAAGGAACCGTAACACAAGCAACTGGTACGGATTGGTGACAAATGCAGTTAAAGTGTAAATGGCAAATAGAACAAAACCAGCACGTATGATCATAGGTTTTCTGCCATATTTATCTGCAATCCTCCCCCAAAAAGGCGCTGAAATAGCACCTGCAAAAAAAGCAGCACTAAATAACAGCCCTGACCATAATTCAGTATTTTGCGTGACACCGATTTTGAGAAGAAAAATGGGCAAAAAAGGAATGACCATAGAAAAACTTGCTGACGTGAAAAAGACTCCAATCCAAAGCACAAATAAATTACGTTTCCACATTACCATTTTGTTTCGCTCTCCCAAAGGTCATCAGAATACACAATGCTTCTTATCCGACGATCGTATTTAATTACTGTTATAATAACATAGAAATCATTTATTTTCACTCCCGAAATATTCGCCTCTAAAAATAATAATATCTATCTTTAAGCATCTGATCATTTCGTTTCTCTGAACATACGCTGGCAGAATAGCTAATATAATATAGAAGACAAACCTTTGCTAAAAAGATATCTTTCGTTTTCTAAAGATTCTTATAATCGATTTTTTTGCGCTCTATTCTTTAATTGTTTGTGGTTAACTGGTAAGATAGATGCTAGGAATGCTTTCATAAATATAAATGAAAAATATATAATGCTAGGCTTCATGCTAGAAAAGAGGTACAAAATGAATCACATATATGAAAAGACGAGAAATATTTTCACAAAATATCCTGGTTTTTTCTTTTTAGCCGTCTTTTTCCTCTGGATTAAAACATATATCGCACAACTGACTCAATTTAAATTAGGAATTGATGGCCCATATCAGCAGGTTCTGTTATTTATTAATCCATTGGGTTCTTCATTGTTATTTTTAGGTATAGCCTTCTTTTTAAAAGGAAGAAAAAAGTATATTTGGCTGATGATCATTTATTTTCTACTATCCGTTCTTTTATATAGCAATATTTTATATTATCGTTTCTTTACAGATTTCATAACAATGCCAACATTAACACAGACAAAGAATTTCGGAGATGTCAGCAGCAGTGTACCGACATTATTAAAACCATACGATTTCCTTTTTTTCCTTGATTTCATCATTTTGGCAGCACTCCTTGCATTTAAGGTAGTCAAAATTGACCCGATTGATGTAGACCGACGCAAGATCTCTTTTTATTTCTCGCTTGTTATGGCCATTTCTTTTGCCAATGTTGGTCTGGCAGAAATCGACCGTCCCGAATTACTGACAAGAGGTTTTGATCGAAATTATATTGTGAAATATCTCGGTTTATATAACTATGCCATCTATGACGCTGTTCAAAGCACTCAAGCATCTGCGGAAAGAGTTTTTGCAGATTCAAATGATATTACAGATGTTTTAAATTACACTAAATCCCATTATGCTGAGCCTAATCCTACATATTTTGGTGCTGCTAAGGGCATGAACGTTATTTACTACCATTTGGAATCATTTCAGAATTTCTTAATAAATTACAAATTACATGGCGAAGAGGTAACTCCATTCTTAAATTCGTTAACTAAAGACAAAAATACCATTTACTTTGATAATTTCTTTCATCAGACAGGACATGGAAAAACTTCTGATGCTGAATTTATTTTGGAAAATTCTTTATATGGACTGCCGCAAGGTTCTGCATTTATGACGAAAAGTTTAAATACATTCGAATCAGCACCTGCCATTTTAGGGCAACACGGGTATACTTCCGCTGTATTCCACGGCAATACCGGAAGTTTCTGGAATCGAAACGAAGTATATAAATCATTGGGCTATGATCACTTTTTTGATGCAAACTATTACACGATCAACCAAGATGACACCGCGGAATATGGTTTAATGGATAAGCCTTTCGTTCAACAAACGATGCCAATGTTGGAAAATTTGAAACAGCCATTTTATGCTAAACTTATTACAGTTTCAAACCATTTCCCGTATCCTATTAGTCCAAAGGATGCGACGATTGCACCAGCAGACACAAACGTACAATATATTAACTCATACTTCCAGACAGCCCGTTATGCGGATGAAGCTGTAAAGCAATTCTTTGATTACTTAAAAGAATCCGGTTTATATGATCATACTGTTGTGATTCTATATGGAGACCATTATGGAATTTCATCTGATAATGACAGTTCTATGTCACAAATTATCGGCAAAGAAGTAACACCGTTTGAAAGTGCTGGTTTACAACGGGTACCTTTATTCATTCACGTACCGGGAATGAAAGGCGGCATTAATCACGAGTATGCTGGACAAATTGATGTTTTACCAACACTTCTTCATTTATTGGGAATAGATTCAAAAAATTATATTCAATTTGGAACAGACCTATTGTCAAAACAGCACGATGACCTGGTCCCTTTCCGAAATGGTGATTTTGTGAGTTCGACCATCACCTCAGCCGGTGGAAAATTCTATGATTCAACCACAGGGCTGGAAATAGGAAGTGATCAATTGGCGGAGGCTAAAAAAGATCAGGATATTGTGGATCAAAAATTATCCCTATCGGATAAGATCGTAAATGGAGATTTACTGCGATTCTACACTCCTAAAGGCTTTATACCTGTTGACCGTTCAAAATATAACTATCAAAAAGTACAAGACACAACATCTAAAAAATAATAAAGTAAACTGCGTAGTTGCACTTATGCCTGAAAGGAAAGTTATACTTTCCTTTCGACTAAAAAAGGCTGCCTCAAAAATATTGAGCAGCCTTTTTCCAGTTCTATTTATATAAGGGTTTTATTTAGTTTACTTTTCCGAAGGGCCTGTTTATCTCGAATTCTCGTTAATCTTTTCGCTTTTTCCTTTTCGTAAAAATAATAAACAATAAAATAAGAAGCAAGGCCAAGAACGACGCCAAAAATAGTCATTCCGATTAGAACATGTACCCCGCCATGAAGGATACTGATTAATCCGCTGAAATCACCATGTAACAAACTTTTGAATGAAAACGGAGGACTATTTCCAATTTTCACTTTCATTGGAAAGATCATCTTGCCAATTGTGCGGGCAAATGGTAAGAGGATAACCGGAAGAAAAGTTAATTTTCCGATAACATTACCAATTATGGCAGCAGGAAATGACCCTTTGGCTAAACGAACGATAGGAATAAACAATATATATATGAGGGAAGCAGATGAAATGACAAGCATTTCCAAGCCGAATCCGATTGCAAATCCCAACGCCACTTTTTTGGCCCCTCCAGGTGACCGAAACAATTTAATAAAATTCAACTTAAAAGCACGACCGATGCGTTGGAAGAAATTATATTTTTTGGGTTTAACACGCAATTTTTTGCCCTCCTTATGCAAACAAAGATGTCATTTATTTAAAGTGATCTAATAAATTCGAAATTAATTGCTGGATCTTAAGATGTACATTTCTCCATATTGAAAATGAAATACCACTATAATTTGATAATAAGTGACAACAAGCCTGTTGTAAACAAATTTAAACGCCTTATTGTCATTTTATTTACAGCTGTTAAAAAATCAAGTCATTTCATTTGAAAATTGTGTTTTAATTTCAATTTAATTTATCCTAAAGGAGAAGACATATGTTTAAAAAACAGCCTACCATACTTGTTTACCATTCAAACCAAGCAGAAGTATTTGCGGAATATATCCGCCAATTCGGTCTTTCATCCACTATATTGACTGCGTCGAATCCAGAGGAAGCTGAACGACAGCTAGAAAATACTGAAGTCATCTTAGGATGGAAATTTCCTACCTATCTTTTAAAACAGCCTATCGCCTCATCTGTTCAATGGTTTCAGTCAACTGGTGCGGGGATAGATGATCTCATAGCGGACAAAACCATTCCTGAACATGTGATGGTAACCAGAATTGTGGATCAATTCGGGAGCTATATTTCAGAATATGTTTTTTCCTTTCTTTTGTACATCATAAAAGACATGCAAAGGATGAGAAAATCGCAAATGGACAGAAGTTGGGATCCATTCATTTCGGAATCTTTAGAAGGTAAAACAATTGGTGTTGCAGGACTCGGATCAATTGGATCAGAAGTTGTCCAGAAGGCCCGCGCCTTTGATATGAGAGTATTTGGATTGAGCTTTAGCAGTAAACATGCTTTATTAGTTGATCACCACTTCACTCCGGATAAGTGGAAGGAATTTGTTTGTGAGCTAGACTATTTGGTACTGACCCTTCCATTGACTGATTCAACACGGTATGTCATGAATCGAGATATGTTAATGGCCATGAAAGAGGATGCCTGCTTGATCAATGTTGGCCGAGGAGCATTAATAAATGAAAATGACCTGGCTGCTGTGATGGAATCAGGTCACCTAAAAGCAGCGATTCTCGATGTTTTTGAGATCGAACCACTGCCAAAAGACCACCAATTTTATTCCTTGCAAAATATCTATCTCACATCTCATTTGTCAGGTCCTAGTACGGTTGAAGGGGTCAGCCGCTTTTTTGTGGAAAATGTAAAAAAATATATGAATCACGAACCGTTACAAGGTTTGGTTGACCGTTCACTTGGTTATTAAGCCATTTTTCTGAAAAAGTTAAAGAAAACTCGCCGACTGGCGAGCCCGTTAGTGCGAAGACAGAGGCGTAGTTCCTTGAAAAGCACATCTTCCGACTGCGAGGCTAATGCTCACGAAGCATCCCTTAGTGCACTTATGCCTGATAGGAACGCTTTCCTATCAGGCATATAAAAAACGCCATTAACTGGCGTTAAGATCATTGTTCATTATTTTTATTAATCATCTCTTTTACGTCTTGAACCATTTGATCAAAAGATTGATTTACTCGATTCATCATTTGATCTGGATCATTGTTTTGATTAGGATTTGAATTTGGATTTTCTTTTGTATACGAATTATCCATCTTAACACCTCCTATTTTAGAGTGTGTAATGATGGATAAATATATGACATTTATCCGTGAAATCTTATATTGTTTTACTTTTTCATTCTTTAAAAGCATTAGATACCATATTATCCGTATGAACAAAAAAGACCGCCTTTTTCTTATTGTCTATTCCCCTTTAAATTGCGGTGCACGCTTTTCGTTAAATGCTTCAAGTGCCTCCACTCGATCTGTTGACGGGATGATGACCTCATACGCTTTAGATTCTATGGCCAATCCTGTCTTAAGATCTACATTGCTGCCGTAATTGATCGCATATTTAGCTTGTGTAACTGCTAAGGGTCCATTTTTCATTATTTCTTCCGCTAAACGTACAGAGCTTTCTAGCAATTCGTTACGATCCACCACTTTATTAACTAAGCCTAAGTCATATGCCTGGATTGCATCAATCTTTCTAGCTGTTAAAATTAATTCTTTTGCTTTTGATATTCCAATTAACCTGCACAAACGTTGAGTTCCACCCGCTCCTGGGATAATGGCCCAGCTTACCTCGGTTAATCCCAATATGGCCTCTTTCACCGCAAATCGAAAATCACAGGCCAATGCCAGTTCAAGACCGCCGCCAAGCGCATAGCCGTTAATTGCTGCAATTGTCGGCTGTGGGAGCTCTCCAATTTTTGTAAATACTTCACCGATCAAATTCACATTTCGTCTAACTTCTTTTTCGTTTAATGTTCGTCTTTCACGTAAATCAGCACCTGTACTGAACGATTTTTCTCCAGCTCCAGTAATAATGACAACCCTGATATTTCGGTCAAATTTAATTTCATTTACTGTTTCATTTAATTGATAAAGCGTTTCCAAATCAAAACAATTAAATTGCTCAGGACGATTAATCGTGACCACCGCTAAATGTCCATCCACTTTTAACTCTATTTTTCTCATGTATATTCCCTCCTTAAGATATGATTTTCCTCATGATCATGAGAAAGATTGGCATTCATTCTATTTTATGTAATCTATTAAATAGTATATAAGATTCAAACACTTTATGCATTCATTCTTGATAGATTAGTAACTAAGGAAAATACTTTTTCTTGGTAAAATAGGAATAGCCCTTCTCGGTTATGTTGAGAATGGCTTTTCCTATTACGCTCTTTTCGTTTTCGTAAACCTTGAAGGCGAAACTGTTCATATGACCAAAAGGATGCTATTTAAATCAGTTTGAAAAACAACATCGTGGCGAACACTGCCAACTTTATGACCGGATATTTTTAATGCCAGTTATTTCATTTACTGCTTTATCACGCGGAAATACAACCAAATAATAGTACACTGCCCCAAGCAATAAAACTCCTACTGTCAAAAGCGGAACAGAATAATTTAAATACCATGGCTGTCCAGGTGATCGCGGCCATGAGAGATTAATTATAACGAACACTCCCCATAAGAGGGATAATAGATTAACGGTTAATCCCCATTTTCCTAAATTCCATGGGGAGGTTGTGGAAATCCAGCCCCGTTTTCTCGCAATAAGTGCTCCAATTGACACGCTTAGATAAGCCATATAGATCCCAACTACACAAATATTAACAATATAAGACTCGGCAGAAGCAGAAAGACTTAACAATATTGTAAAAATGCCGCTAAAAACGATCGCTGCTACAGGTGTTTCATGTTTGATTGACATTTTTGCCCATAATTTGGAGCCAGGAATCTTATGATCACGGCCAAAAGAATACAATAAACGGGAAACGGTTGCCTGAACAGCTGTACCGCAAACAAAGATGGCAATTAAGGCTAAAACCACGAAAGCATTTGATATTCCTGACCCTAAATTTTTCTCAAGAATATAGGTTAATGGAACTTGTGCTTTCATCGCCTGATCCAAATTTGGAATAGCTAATACAAATGCCCACAGGGCCAAGCCGCCGATAATAAAGGTTAAAAACAAAGAAGTGACGATCGCTTTTGGCACGACACGGCGGGGGTTAATGACTTCTTCTGCAAGACTTCCGGCAGAGTCAAAACCGAATAATACCCAAGTAGAGGTCAGCATGGCTGCTAGAAATACAGGTAGATAGCTACCTGTACCAGACGTTCCTGCCGTTTCAAAAGTGAAATTAAATGGATGATGTACTCCAACGGCAAATAGGGCAATTGCCAGTACAATCATTGCCGCAATTTCTGCAATCATTCCGATATTATTGATAAGCGCTGTGAGTTTTATGCTAAAAGCATTGATTAAGGTTTGAAGAAGCACCATAACAGCTGTGATGAATACAAGCACGATGTGGCTATTTGAATCCAAGCCCATTAATTGTGCAATATACGGGGCGCCTCCAAAATCGACAGAAGCAATGGTAGCAAGCAGCGCAATTAAATAAATCCACCCAGAAAACCATGCAAAGGTATTCCCTACAAGATGCTTTGTCCATTGGTAAATAGACCCTGCAACTGGATAATGCGAAGCTACTTCACCCATAGTTAATCCCACAAGCAGCTGGCCAATAAATACGATCGGCCAACTCCAAATGAAGGCTGGCCCCCCTGTCGTTAAGCCAAATCCAAATAAACTAAAGATACCAGTCGTTGCTGAAATAAAGGAAAATGCGATGGCAAAATTAGAAAAGAAATTAAGATTGCGTTTTAATTCTTGTTTGTAGCCAAGCTGCGCCAAGTCTGCTACATCTTCTTGAATAGAATGCTCCTTCTTTGACAAATGCATCAACTCCTTGTGTAAGAGATTGGTTCTACAAGTCCTTTCCCTTTTGATATGTGTTTTTTAGGTTCCGTCATCGCTTTCCATTTGCTATTTGCTCCACATCACGCTCCTTTATAAGATAAATAGGTTGCAATTTGTATGCCAAATTATACTCACGTAAGTACCTTTATAATTCAGAAAATACTGTCATTTAAACGAATTAATTATTCACTTTTACATAATCAATGCAATTTCGCATATTTATGATTATTTTTCACAATAAAAAAATCGCCTCTTTATTAAAGTGACGATTAGAGAGCATGTATTTTACTCTGTTTTTTCCATTTCTACTATTAAAACATGGGAATTCTCATGTGCTTTTATACGAAGATCCTCCTCAACAGCTTCGAGTGCATCTCTTGTATTTAATGTCAAGTTATTTATTTGTGAGCTTCCTTCGATTTGCACTAAATAGGCTTGTCTGCCATCTTCGATTTTAAAATTGATTTCTTTATCGTTATCAAGTTCAACAACGTAAATGTTTGTATCTTGATTTATTTTAATCGGTGCCTCACCATTTTTGCCTGAGACCATGTGAAGCCAAGTGTTTTTTCTATCGTCCCAATTAAAACGATAATCACCATAGCTTGGTTCATAGCCATTTTTATCAGGCAAAATCCAAATTTGCAAAAATCTCGATGTTTCATCCCCTAAATTATGCTCACTGTGATACACTCCAGTACCTGCGCTCATATATTGAACATGGCCTCTTTCGATTGTGCTCCTATTTCCCATGCTATCCCCGTGTGTAAGCTCGCCATTCACTACATAAGAAATGATTTCCATATTTTGATGTGGGTGCAGGTCAAATCCCGTTCCAGCATCAACCAGATCATCATTGATTACTCTCAGCGTCCCAAAATGGATATTTTTTGGATTATAATAATTAGCAAATGAAAAGTGAAAAACACTTTTAAGCCAGCCTAAATTACTTCTTCCCATTTTTTCGTTTTCTAACTTTCTTAACATAAAATGTATCTCCTTTCCTTTTATCTCAATTTAAATTATCTTGAATTCGAGATAATAATATACCTATTTTTACTTATTGTCAAATTCATTTTATATGAAAGAAATTCACCATTCTTTCCATGTTTCGCGAAAGAACGGTGAATCTCTTTTAAGAGGCCATTTTCTGTTTTGGTGAGATCTTTGTTTCCATAGATTGGTTGAAATAAATAGAAATTGAGTTTATCATCAGGATGGCCATAGTAACATAAAAGACAGATCTAATCCCAAAAGCAGCGGCCACATGGCTACCTATTAACGGACCCACGAAATTGCCCAAAAATAGGGAAGAACTATTTAATCCAAACACAGTTGCTTGAATATCAGGGGGTGCTAGTTTTTTAACTAGGACATTAAGCGATGGTACCATTCCGCCTATAAATAACCCAAGGAGAAAACGGCCGATCAATAATGTGGTAATATTGCCGGCCAGTGCCTGTGGAATAAATGCCAGTGCAGCCATCATTAATGCAAATGCCAATACTCTTTTCTGACCAATTTTATCACCAATTCTTCCTAATGTAGGTGCCCCTATTAGATTCGCCATACCCGTTATGGAAACGACAAGTCCGGCAAAAAACTCTAAATGCATTCCGTGGTACAACGTTTTGGCATATACGGTTGCCAATGGTTCGATGCTCATCATCCCTAAATTCGTAACAAACGATGCAATAAATACTGGCAGCAATGGCTTGACCATATACCATTGCACCTTCTTTTTCTCTTTTGCCGAGCCGGGTTTATGATCCTCATGAACAAAGAACAAGATGAGGAGGCCAGCGATACAAAGTAATGCTCCTGTTAAATAGAAAATATGATGATATCCAATTTTTTCAGCAAGGATTCCGCCTGCTAAAGGACCTAATAAACTCCCTGCAACCAATCCCGTTTGCAATGTCCCTAATGCCTTACCTGATTGTTCATTTGGAGTAACTGATGCTTGAAGGGAGACCGACATAGACATAAAACCGGAAAATACCCCATTAATTATACGTAATACAAGTAATTGCCAAGGTTGGGTGACCAGCCCCATCAAGGCTGTAACAACTCCCATTCCAAAACCGGCTCTTAAAAGCATGACCTTGCGTCCGTACTTGTCAGCCATGGAGCCCCAAAGAGGTTGAAAAAATACTGAAACAATAAATTGAGCAGCAAATATCCAGCCTGTCCACCGCTCAATGGAAGCTGTTTCATGTACCCCCAATTGCTCAATATATAAGGGAAGAAAAGGTAAAATTAAACTCATCCCCATCGCACCAAAAAAATCCGCAAACCATAATATCAATAGCGTTCGTTTCCAATTCAAACTGTACACGATCCTTTCACATGACTGCGCTCTCTGACAGTTCTCTTCTAGTTTCTTTCTCCATTGATATGGTATACCTATTTTTCAGTGAAGTACAGTTATAAACCCTATAAAAAACTCAGCGACCTGCTCTAGGTGACTGAGTTTTTACACTTTTATTTTTTTAAACTTAATAGCCTGCAGACATTTTCTGCAGCAAAAGCTAAATTTACTTCTCCAAACTCTAATGCTGCTTTTATCGAAGTAATGCCTTTTGAGATTCCAATAATAGACGTCATTCCAATTTCATATAATGGTTCAATGCCAGTGCCGATTTTCCCAGCAATCGTGATAACTGGTACGGAGTACTTTTTTGCAGCCATGGCAATTCCGTATGGTGTTTTTCCAAATATGGTTTGACTATCTATGCTTCCTTCACCTGTGAAGACAAAATCTGCATCTTTCATCTGATCCTCGAGCCGGGTATAATCCAGTATTAAGTCAATACCATTTTTCAAATGTGCGTTAAGGAAAGCTAATAGACCGGCCCCAAGTCCGCCTGCTGCACCTGAACCAGGAGTCATGGCCACATCATGATTCAATTGCTGCTTAATGATCTTTGCATAATGGGATAGGTTTTGATCCAGCTTCATTACCATTTCAGGATCTGCTCCTTTTTGGGGACCAAAAATGGCTGATGCTCCATTTTTACCAATCAGTGGGTTGCTCACGTCACACGCAACGTCGATATGGACGGTTTTTAATCTACTGTCTAAACCAGTAATATCAATAGAATGCAACTGATGGAGGAATCCACCGCCGTGTCCCAGTTCATTTCCATTTGAATCCTTGAAAGATACACCTAGGGCTTGCAGCATTCCGACTCCCCCATCATTCGTTGCACTTCCGCCAATTCCGATTAAAATCTGTGTGACACCAAGTTCTAATGCGTGTTTGATTAATTCCCCCGTACCATAGGTAGTTGTCAATAATGGATTGCGTTCCTCCGGTTTAATTAATGCCAAACCACTTGCACTTGCCATCTCGATAACAGCAGTCTTCCCTTCCCCTAAGAGACCGAATTCCGCTAATACTTTTTGACCTAACGGGCCAGAGATTTCAGACTGGATGATGTGACCGTTGGTTATATCAACAAGGGCATCTACCGTTCCTTCTCCCCCATCTGCCATGGGTGCAATCACACATTCCGCATCTGGAAAGACCTTTCTAATTCCTTTTTCCATTGCCAGAGCAGCCTTCTTGGCTGTCATACTCTCCTTAAATGAATCAGGGGCAAGTATAAACTTCATTGACATCGCACCTTTTCACTTTTATTTACATGATTATTCTTTATCAAACCTGCTCTTATTTCGTTTATTCATTAAGTTAAAATGGGCACACCGTTCTTCTTCTTTACTTTCCAGTGTATCGAATTATTAATGAAAAATAAAAAAACAAGCTCATCACTTTAGAGGTGAGGAGCTTGTTTCATTTATGCGGGAATTCTAATGGTTTTTTCCTTTTTCTTTTTAAAAAAATATAGAACAAATAACAGGATAAACCAAATAGGTGTCATCAATAAGGCTTCACGAGTTTCATCAGCAAATAGCATGATAATTAAAATGAAAGCAAATAAGGCAAGTACCACATAATTAATAAATGGTGTCAATGGCGCTTTAAACTTCGATTTTTTTCTTAAATCAGGACGAGATTTTGCGTAACGTAAATGACAAATTAAAATAATGCCCCATACCCAAATGAAACAAATAGCGCTTATAGTTGTCACAATACTGAAAGCTTGTTCAGGAATCAATTTGCTTAAAAGGGCACCAAAGGAAAGGACTAGGGCTGAAACAAACAAAGCATTGCTCGGAACATGATTTTTGTTTAATTTCGAAAAAGTGGCTGGTCCCTGATCATGGCTGCTTAAATTATAAAGAATCCGGCTCGTTGAAAATAATCCACTGTTACAAGCAGAAGCTGCAGATGTTAATACAACAAAATTAATAATGCCCGCAGCGATCGGAATGCCTACTAAACTAAAAGTCTTAACAAAAGGACTGTTTGCCGCGTTCAATTGTGTCCAAGGGTTGATACATAATAGAATAATAATTGCCCCTACATAGAAAAAGAGAATTCTTAGCGGAATTTTATTAATAGCAGATGGGATATTTTTTTGCGGATTCGAAGTTTCTGCAGCAGATACTCCTACTAATTCCACACCTACAAAAGCGAAAACAACCATTTGGAATGATAAGAAGAATCCTGATATTCCATGTGGAAACAGACCGCCATACTTCCATATATTTTTTACTGAAACAGTACCAGAATCCGTATGGAATCCAACAATTAGTAAAATAACCCCAATGAGAATTAACGCTAGAATGGTTATGACTTTAATTAATGCAAACCAGAACTCTAACTCTCCAAACAGTTTTACGGTTAACAGATTTAAACCCAATAAAATGATTAAACACACGATCGCAGGCACCCATTGAGGGATATTGAACCAATAACGTACATAGACACCAACTGCGATAACATCAGCCATAGCTGTCATAATCCAACAAAACCAGTACGTCCATCCAGTTACATATCCTGCCCACGGTCCGATATAATCCTCAGCAAAATCTGTAAAAGATTGATAGCCCGCATTTGACAAAAGCAGTTCTCCTAACGCCCGCATGACAAAAAAACAGGCAATTCCTACGATTAAATAAGCAAAGATGATAGATGGACCTGCTAATTGGATGGCTTTACCCGATCCAAGAAATAATCCTGTCCCAATGGTACCTCCTATTGCAATCAGCTGGACATGGCGATTATGCAGGTCCCTTTTTAATTTTTGCTGTGCCATTTTTCATTCCTCCTAAAATGAATATGATGGATAATAGTTAAAAGCTAAGAAAATTTTTGTCCTTTTTGTGAAATAATGAACAAATGCTTTGAACACAATAAAAAAGAGGTTGGTATTCACCAACCTCTAAGACGTAAGAATAACAAATAGAACCTGTTACACTTCTGTTAAGAATAACAAGTAAAATTTAGTACTCTTCTGTCCTTTTGCCTGAGATAGTGAACCCTTCGGCGCCGCACATTCATGCGGTCTCTCCAGAAGCTGCTCCTGCTATAGTTTGATCCATAGCAATCATAGCTTGCGATAATTCAATTATTATGGGTTAAAAGCTTCTATGTAGAAGTATAATCTTTCATCGCGTTTAACGATTTAAAAATTATTTTATTATATTATCAGTATTCCATTATTTCGTCAAGATGTTGTTTTTAACATATTTTAAATTCCTAGAAAATAGCCCTGCCCTTCGGCAGCAAAGGTACTGTCTTAAATCGTTTTTTCTATCGCATTTATTTAAAAAATGGGTGATCCATTGAATAGAGCTTCCGATATCTGTCTTCAGTTGCCAACAATTGTTGGTGGCTGCCGCTCATCGTAACTTTTCCACGATCCATAAATAGAATCCGATCCATTTTCTCCATTCCAATTAAGTGGTGAGTTACCCAAATTATGGTTTTATCCTTTAGTGTTTCAAATATTGTTGCCAGCAATTGTTTTTCTGTGATCGGATCTAGCCCGACTGTAGGTTCATCCATGATAACTACTGGTGTTTTTTGCAAGAGAATACGTGCAAGAGCAATTCTATGCCGCTCTCCGCCTGAAAAACGCTGTCCTGTTTCATTCATGTTGGTTTCATATCCTTTTGGCAAGTCTTTTATCATGTCATGAAGCTGAACCTGCTCTGCCGCCTTATATACTTCTTCATCTGAGGCTTCCGGATTTCCCAGTCTGATATTATTTAAAACGGATGTATGAAATAAATAAGCTTTTTGGTTTAATACAGAAATGATTTTTGGAATCGCTAATTGAATCTCATTTGCTTTGTACTCATTTAATAGAACCGACCCATTTGTAGGTTCTAACTCTCCCAGAATCAATTTTAAAAGAGTTGATTTTCCGGCACCGCTTGGTCCTAAAATGGCGATTTTTTCACCTTGTTTTACTGTAAGATTTAGATCATGGATCAGAATCGGTTCAGTGGGATATTGGAATCGAACATCGGTTAATTCAATTGATATGTTGGGGAAATCACAATCCATATCATTCTCTGTTTCTACCCACTTTGGAACATCATAGGAATCCAATTTCTCAAGGCGGTGGATTGAATCTTGGTAAGAAGTGATATTACTAACGGCATCCGAAAGCGGCAAAAATGATTCCAATATGGATAGTGTCACCAAGCCTACAGCTGCAATAAAGGTTGCAGGAATTTGCCCGCTGACTGACATAACATCCGCCCTATAAATAGCATAAATCACCATAATCCCCAGCAAGACTTGGTTTCCTAAGTCTCGCCAATTCACAAATGAATGGATTTTTTTTTCAATTTGCAGCTGCTGATGCTGCAAAGCTTCATATTGCTTAATAAACTCCAATTGTCTGCCGCTAAAGAGCCAATCACTAACCCCAAAAACCGCATCAGTAAACTGTTGATAAAGCCTATGTCTTCCATGTTTCATTTTTTCATTTTTGGCTCTCAAATAGTAGAATGAAATACCGGGTGCTATAAATAGTAAAATTCCAATTAGGATAGCAAGTGTAAGTGCAAACGAAATGGAAAAACTTCCAGCACAAACCATAATCACTGTATAAATGATTAGTGACACCAGTGATGGAAACAGTGTTTTCAAGTAGAAATCCTGTAAATGTTCAATATCATCTGCAAGAACTCCCAGGATGTCACCCGTTAAAAAACGAGATCTCAGAAAAGTCGCTTGGGGCTCGAGAACTTTGTACAAGCGAACACGCATATTGGACAGAATTTTCAAGATGAATTGATGTCCTGTCAATCTTTCGATATAACTTAAAACGGCACGTCCGATTCCAAACGTTCGAACGCCGACAATCGGTACATAGATCATTAAAATGGATTCCGGTCTAGTTGCTGCTTTTGAAATTAAGTACCCGGAAGTAAACACCAAACCGCCGCCAAAAAGGATGGTCAGCCCTCCCAGAAAAATGGCCAGCAAAAACAAACCGCGATATTGTTTTAAATAGGGAATGATCCATTTTTCCTTTTTCATTAGAGCCCCTCCAATTGTGCCATTACAAGCTGATAATATACACCCTGTTTTGCCATTAATTGTTCATGTGTTCCAGTTTCTATGAGTTTTCCTTGATCAAGTACCAAAATTTGATCCATTTCCCGCATCCAATGGAGGCGATGCGTGGAAAAGAATACTAATTTCCCAGTAAATAACTGCAGCATGGTCTCTTTTAATTCATACTCTGTTTCAATATCCAAGTGGGCAGTTGGTTCATCCAACAATAAGATGGAACGGCCGCTTAAAAAGGCCCTGGCAATGGCAACACGCTGCTCCTGGCCGCCGCTCAGCGGACGCCCGCCTTCTCCAACGGCCGTATGCAACCCATCTGGAAGGTCTGACATCACTTCGGATAAACCAGCGAGTCTTGCTGCCTTCATCACTTCCTGTTCTGTTGCCTTTGGATGATAAAAACGAATATTGTTCATCAACGTATCAGAAAAAAGATATGGATGCTGCGGGATATAGGTAATCTGTTTTTGCCAGCCTTCCAGCATGAGAGATTCCAATTTTTTATCGTTTACCTGAAATTCTCCGCTCGTTGGACTAGCGAACCCGCTTAATAGATCAATTAAAGTAGATTTACCAGCACCGCTTGCACCGATAATTCCCACTTTTTTTGTCCCTGTTATGGTAAAATCGATATCTTTTAAACCTTGATCCGAATCTGAAAAGCGGAAATTCATATTCTTCAAAGAAAAGACATTTGTAGGTTGCCATTCCGGAATGAATTGATTTCCAGGGCTCACGATCTCCATTTCGAGGATTTCGCCTATTTTTTTTCCTGCTTCTTTCCCATCCAGTGTTGCATGATAATCGGCACCAACTTCGCGAATCGGTAAGAAATATTCAGGAGCTAGTATAAGGATGGTTAAAGCCGTCTTAAGTTCCATTGTCCCATTAATTAGCCCCATGCCAAGAAAAACAGCCACTGTTGCCACAGAAAGCATTGTGAAAAAATCGAGGGCAAACGTGGACAAAAAAGCAATTCGTAAGGTAGCCATTGTCGCTTTTCGATATCGGTCACTGACCATCCGAATTTTTTCGATATGTGTGCGGCTTTGTCCTAAAAATTTTAATGTTTCCAACCCCCGCAATGAATCAACGAAATGATTGGAGAGTAATTCATATGATTCATACTGGCGGTTTGCTTTTTCTTTGGCTGCCAAACCAAGAAGAATCATAAATACGATTAAAATAGGAAAAGCAACCATTAATATGACAGCCGAACGAATATTTTCACAGAAAATAAATACCCAAACCATCACTGGGATCAAGGCAATGTTGATGACCTTTGGCAAAAACAGTTCCAAATAACGGCGAAATTTGATGATCCCTTCCATTATGAATGTGACAGTCTGACCGGATCCTTCTGCTTTCACAAATTGAGGCCCCAACTGAAATAACTTTTTCAGAACTGCTTCTCTAAAGAAAACACTCGTATCGGAAGCGAAGCGGAAAGCAAGCTTTTTCTTCCATAAAGAAAGCAATTGACGAAAGACAAATGCCAGAAAGAAAATGAACAATTTTCTCATGACAATATGAAACAAATCTCCTCCAAAAAGGGAGGAGATTGAATCGGCTAAATAATAAGCCTGGATCATGATCATCGTGCATTGAATAACTGTCAAAAATGTTAATGCCGCTAGTACCGGTTTGATGCCTTTGTAAGAAAACATAGACTTATCCATCAGTACGTCAAATGCTCCTTATCTGTCACTCTTTTTCTGAAAATATAGTAACTCCAGATGGTGTATCCCAATACAAACGGTAAGATCGTGACAGCCACAATGGTCATTACTTTTAATGAATAAGCCCCACTTGAAGCGTTATATACGGTAAGGTCGAAAGCTTTATTGATCGAACTGATCATGACTCTTGGGAATAGGCCAACGAAAATAGCAGAAACTGTCAAGGCTAATCCCAGACCTGACATTGTAAAAGCTAAACCTTCCCGTTTCTTTGTAATAAAGGTATAAGCAAGTGTGTAAACGGCGACGATTAGCACCACAATCACAAGTTCAGGCAAAAGCCGTACTTTAAAAATATCTGTCATTGACCAGGATAGTACAACAAAAACGACAAGTGAACCGAGAACCGCCAGTACCATTTTCTTTGCTAATGCACTTGAACGTTTGCGCAGATCCCCTTCTGTTTTCAAGGTCAAAAAGTTTAATCCATGAAGCAAGCATAACAATGTTACCGTTAGCCCTCCCCACAAGGAATAAACATTAATAAAATCAGAGAACCCTGCTGTCATATTCATATCTTTATGAATTGGCATTCCCTTTAACATACTCGTAAATAAGACACCCAGAAGGAATGGAGGTAACAGACTGCCAAAAAAGAGAGCCCAATCCCATATATTAGTCCAACGCTCTGTCGGAACTTTACTGCGGAATTCAAAAGATACACCTCTGGCAATTAAGCATAAAAGCACGGCTAATAATGGAATATAGTATCCGCTGAACATGGTGGCATACCAATCCGGGAAAGCTGCAAAGATGGCACCGCCGCCGGTTAAAAGCCACACTTCGTTTGCATCCCAAACAGGTCCAATTGCATTAACCATGATCGAACGCTCCTGCTGACTGCGGGCAAGAAACCTCATTGACATACCCACACCAAAATCAAAACCTTCAAGAAAGAAGAAACCGATAAATACAACACCAATTAAAACAAACCATAATTCATTTAATTGCATCCTAAGCACCTACCTTATCAAATGGATCCAATTTATGATGAACTTCCATATTTTCATGTGCAGCAGGACCATGTTTGATTTCCCGGACCATTAAATAAACCATCACAAATGCCAGGACAGTAAAAATTAACATATACATAATAAGGGAAAATAAGACACTGCCTCCAGAGACATTCGGCGAAACTGAACTATTTGTTGTCATGAGACCAAAGATTGTCCATGGCTGGCGGCCTACCTCGGTCATAATCCAGCCAAATGTATTGGCTAAAAATGGAAATGAAATGCTAGGAGGTAAAAACTTTAAGAATACTTTATTGGTTTCCAGTGTACCTCTTCTCCAAAGGAATAGCCCAATAATGGATAATAGAATCATAGCAGCACCAAAACCAACCATTAGGCGGAAGCTCCAATACGTTGTTTTAACTGGAGGAATGTAGTTTGTGCCTTTTCCGACTTTTTGATCGTATTTGGACGCATATTCTTTTTGCAGAGTGTCCATACCTTTCAGACTGCCATCAAATTTAGAGTATGATAGAAAGCTAAGAGCGTAGGGAATATTGATTTCAAACTTGTTTTGTTTTTTTGCCGTATCAATGATGGCAAATGCAGACCATGGCGCAGGACTTGGTGTATCCTTCCAGATCCCTTCTGCTGCTGCCATTTTCATTGGCTGTGTTTTGACAAGATATTGGGCTTGCTCATGGCCGCTTAATGCGGTGCCCAAGCTGCCAATCAACCCAAGAATAAGGGCTAGATTCATCGATTTTTTATAAAATCCCACTTCTCTTTTCTTTAACAAATTATAGGCGCTTATTCCTGCAACGAAGAAAGCACCTGTAGCGAGGGCACCTGTCATTACATGCGGGAACTCCACCCAAATTTGACCATTAGTTATTAAGCTAAGAAAGTCGTTCATTTGCGCCCGTCCATTTTTCAACATATATCCGACAGGGTGCTGCATAAAGGAATTTGCTGTTAAAATCCAAAAACCTGAGAGAATGGTTCCGAGTGAAACGAGCCAAATACTTGTTAAATGCAATTTGGGGGATAATCGTTCCCAGCCAAAAATCCACAAACCAATAAAAGTAGACTCCATAAAAAAGGCAAGCAATGCTTCAATCGCAAGCGGAGCGCCAAAAACATCTCCGACAAATCTGGAATAATCTGACCAGTTCATCCCGAATTGGAACTCTTGAATAATTCCTGTTACCACTCCAACTGCAAAGTTAATCAAAAACAGGTGGCCCCAGAATTTGGTCATTTTTTTATAAACATCATCTTTCTTTACAACATACAAAGTTTCCATCAAAGCCACTATAAACACTAGGCCGATCGAAAGCGGCACAAAGAAAAAGTGGTAAACCGTTGTTACAGCAAACTGAATTCTTGCCAATAATAACTGATCCATAACCGTACCTCCCTAATTGTTTTTCACTACATCCATAGTGTAAATTGTTCAATGTTTCACAAAGATGTCTTCAGTAAAATAAATTTAGAATGACAAAAATAAAGCCGGCTTTTTAGACATATTCTAAAACAATAACTAATACTTTCTAGAAATTGCTATTTCATCTGCCCACTATTATAGTAGCAAACATTTTTATTTTTTTCCGTCAACTTTTTGTCTACTTTTTGACAACTTTATGACTTTTGGCGCCGTTGATTTTTATCTTTTGATAGTAGAATGTTGTAAAATCAATTACCAGCAATGGTTGAGAGTAAAAAATAATGGTTTTGAATCTAACACTCTCAGGAAAAGTCAAGGGGTTAAATCACACTTAACAAGTTTGAAATGGAAGAAGGTACTGCAATAAAGCCGATGATCAATCGGTGAAAAATAAAAAACACCCTTCTTCCACAATTCGATTGCAAAAGAAGGGTGTATGTGACATTGCTTCTTTAGGTGCAAAAAAAGGCACCTCAGATATTTCTAACTCTAAACAAGTTTCTCGTTTTTAGCGATTGTTTCTTATTGAAATGGCTGCCTGTTTTTTCGAAAGGAGGCTGATATAGACAAAACCAAGAATCAATACCCCAAACAAGATGATGCCGATCATTTCGAAATCAAGTTCAGCCCATGGGAAGAAAAACGTAAAGGCTTCATATGAGGAAACTCCATAAGCCAATAAGACAATGATCCATCCCATTAATCGTGATGCTGATTGTCCGAATCGATTCGATTGGTTTATCACACGGAATGCAACGAATGAATCTATGGTGTCGGTTAAGATCATTCCAAACATAAAGACGATCCCCAGTAATAAGGGCATATAACTTCCTGTATTTCCAGCTGCGATGGCCCACATGGAAGTTTGACTGACGGTATCCGCAGCCAAGGCAAATATTCCCCCTATTAAAATAACAAAAAACGGGTTCGTTGTTTCTTGTACAATTCTTGGCAGGAATTTTCCTTTGATCCCACTGATCTGATAATTTCCATCCGCTATTGATTTCGTCCGTAACAGATTGTAAATATTTAATGTTCCAATACTAAATAGAGAAATAATCGAGATCCAAGTTACCAGTGTATTAACAAGTTCAGGGATCCTAAAGTTCTTCATAAAAATCCCCAATATTAGTGCAATGCATGTTACAACCAATCCATGACCAATTGAAAATAATGTGCCTACCCAGCGGGCAATAGGACTATTCCTACGCCAATTATATCGAGTTAAACCATCGATACAGGCCAGGTGGTCTGCATCTAATCCATGGCGAAGTCCCAACACAAACACCAAAAGAATTAACGAGACGGTTTCCATTCATCAAATCCTCTCTCTTAAACTAGTTAAAGTTCGTTCAAGATTCGTGGGAGCTTTTTGTTCATGGGTCTCCCCCTTTCTCTCCCTGATTAAAGTCGATCTACTATCGTAAATATTCCTGTTTGTTGATCAAAATCAATAATGATTCCTTTTCCGTGGCCTACTCCTTCCACCTTCCAAAATTCATTAGAATCACCCATGACCCACTTGCTAAGAATCCAGCGAATGGGGCCGCCGTGGCTAACAATAAGAATGGTTTCGTTTCGTCCTTTGGTTGAACAGATTTGTTGGAGCCAATTGTCGATCCGTTCGCCAAGCTGAAGCAGGGATTCACCATTTGGTGGGGCCGTTTTATAAGGATTATTTACCCACATCTCCAATTGATTCTGATCATCCAACTTGATATCCTCATAAGTTTTACAATCCCAATCCCCAAAGTTCAATTCCCTTAAGGAAAATACGGGCAATGGCTTAACTTGAAACTCTTCTCCAATCATTCGGGCACTTTCGTTAGCCCTGGACAAGTCACTGGAATAAATCACGTCAATTTGTTCGCCTTTATTTTTCAACTTACTAGTCAAGACTCGAAGCTGCTTTCTGCCCTTATCATTTAATTCAGCATCATAATGACCAAGGTAATAGTGGTAAGAATTCTCGTCCGTTTCTCCATGTCTTACAAGAATCAATCTTGTTATGGTCATGGCTGAATCCCCTCATGGGCCACCTCTTTTAAGGCTTGTAGTAAACAGTCATTTTCTTTCTTTGTTCGAATCGCGATCCGAAAATCCTGGCTTGTCAATCCTTGATACATGGCGCAGGAGCGAATTAAGATCCCTCTTTCTCCCAACTTCCATTGCAACTCAGCAGCGGCTAGTTCATCCGTAATTCTTATTAATAGAAAATTTGCCTGTCCAGGGAATACCATCCATCCCAATTGTTCTTCTATTGACTGTTTAACATAATTTCTTTGTTCCTTAACAAGTGCAATGGTTTCATCCTCGTATTCCCTTTCGTTAAGAACTGCTTCCCCCGCAATGAGTGCCATTTGATTGACGCTCCACGTTACTTGCTTGGCTTGAAGTTTGCCAATAAGCTCGGGATGTGCCAGCACATATCCTAGACGAAGTCCGGGAATCGCATAAATCTTTGTCATGGAACGCACAATCAGAACATGCCTATATCGTTCCAATTTCTGTAGAAGAGTAATATGCAGCTGCTTGGGAAGAAAATCAATAAATGCCTCGTCTATCACTAGATATGTATTGGTTTTTTTTGCCTGTTCAGCAATCTGGACGAGCTCTTCCATTGTATACAGAACACCGGTCGGATTGTTTGGATGGCCGATGAACACAAGGTCTGATTCTAAAAGCAGTAAATTTAACTCTGAAATGTCTGGTTTAAAATCAAGTTCAAGCTTTCCATAACAAGAATTGATTTTGGCACCAAAGGCCACAGACAACTGTTCATATTCAGAAAAACATGGGTAGATTAAACCGACTGTTTTGGGCTGTAATCCTAAAAGAATTAAGGAGATACACTCTGCGGCTCCATTCCCTATTAAAATCTGATCATCGGAAACCCTATTCCTCTCAGACAGCTTTTGTTTGAGAACTCGATGGGCAGGATCTGGATAATGAACAATGGTTTCCAGCCGCTCCTTTAACAAATCTAATACTTTTGCAGGTGGACCAAGCGGGTTAATATTTGCACTAAAATCCAGGAATTCGCCGGAAGCTTTATTAAATACCTGATGAGCGGTAAGTAAATCACCGCCATGCCCATATTTTTCAATCAGCCTCATTAAAATTCAATTCCCTTCACTGCAGGTATTCCTTCATCATAATAATGCTTTACTGCCTTCATCTCTGTGACCAAGTCCGCCGATTCCATGATTTCTTCTTTTGCAGAGCGGCCGGTAATAACAAGATGCATTTCCTTTGGCCGCTGTTGGATTAATTCTAGTACCTCCTGTAATGGCAGGACATCAGCGATTGGGAACCTTTCTATTGCCAAAGCATTATTCAGTTCATCCAGAATTACCACATCATATCCTCCATTAACCACTCTATCTTTCGTAAAGGCCCAGGCTGATTTTAATGCCTCTCTATGTACTTCTGGGGTTTTTGTCCAGGTAAATCCAGCTCCCATTTGATAGATTTCAATTCCCAATTTCTCAAAAATTATTTTCTCTCCATACGTTCTTTCGGGAGATTTTATAAATTGGATCATAATGACTCGCTTTCCCCGACCGGCTGCACGAATCGCAAGGCCAAGAGCGGCCGTTGTTTTTCCCTTGCCATCACCTGTGTATACCAGAGTGAGTCCGCTATTTTCTTTCGTCATCATTCGTCTCCTTCTTTCTCTTTTGAAACTCCTGCAGAATCAAAGGTGGCCATCTCTTTCAGCATTAATGTTGCAGACTGTAAGATCGGAAATGCCACTGCTGCCCCGCTCCCTTCACCAAGGCGCAAATCCAAGTCAAGAATCGGTTTCTTTCCTAATAATTGAAGGGCGATTAAGTGCCCAGGTTCGACTGAACGATGCCCTACGATCATATAATCACTCGCTGTATGGCAAATTTCCTTTGCCATCAGTGCCGCTATGGTACAGATAAAACCATCAACAAGAATAGGAACACGATTCGCAGCAGCCGCTAACATGGCTCCCGTCATGGCAGCAATTTCCAGCCCGCCGATTTTCGCAAAAATGTCGATTGGGTCCATTCGATCTGGCTGTCTTTCCCTTATAGCCAAGGAAATGACTTCTTGTTTATGGATGATTTGTTCTGAAGGAATGCCTGTCCCACGGCCGACAAGGGAACTTACTTCCTGACCACTTAAAACGGCGAGGATCGCACTGCTGGAAGTTGTATTGCCAATTCCCATTTCACCGAGAATTAAGCATTTGCATCCCTGGTGTATCATCGCTTCGGCTCGCTCATATCCAACTGCTATTGCCTTTTCAACATCTTGCCTTGTCATGGCATCCTGTTTACAGAAATTAGCTGTGCCATATCGAACCTTGCGATGCACGGCACCTTCCGCTGCAATTTCTGCTGCAACGCCAATATCCACTACTTCAAACGCTGCACCGATTTGCTTGCTAAAGACATTGATCGCAGCACCCCGATTTAGAAAGTTCAAGACCATTTGAACAGTCACTTCTTGTGGAAATGCGGATACACCCTCTTCGACTACACCATGATCGGCTGCAAATACTATCACGCCAGGAGGTGTAACAATCGGAAAGTCTTCAGAAGTTATTTCTGCCAGCTGAATGGCCAGTTCCTCCAATCTTCCTAAACTGCCTAGAGGCTTGGTTAGGTTATCAACATACGCCTTTACCTTTTGACCCATCTCTTTATTTAAAGGCTTAATATCAACCATTATTCCATTCATCGCGGAATCCTCCCATTTTGAAATTCCATCATTTTTTGGTGAATATAATCTAAATTTACATGTGCGCGTACATGGTCTGCCAGACGGTTAAACGCTTCTTCACGTAACTGATTAAACGAAATCCGCTTGTCAATCGGAGCTAAACCTTTTGTTTTGCGAAGGTGATTGAGCAGTTCCTTCCGAAATTCATCATTATGAAAAATACCATGAAAATAGGTGCCCATTACTTTTTCATCCACTGTAATGCAGCCGTCTGCTCCATTCTTCGTTTCAATGAAGCGCAGTCCTTCTTCTTTTTTCACAGTTTCCCCCATATGAATCTCGTAACCTGTCACAGCAAAGCTTTTGCCAAATAGATGTAGAACTCCATTTGACAGCACGGTGGTCTTTTCTTTTGAAATAGTGGTCTGGATCGGCAGCATACAGAGTCCTTGTACTTTTTGTTCCTGGGATTCAACGCCAAATGGGTCCTGAATTTCCTCGCCAAGCATTTGATACCCACCGCAAATCCCGAAAATCATAGCCTTATGATTCTGCTTTAATTCTATTATTCTTTGAGCTAGGCCACTGTTTTTTAAAAACAAGAAATCATCCATCGTATTTTTGCTACCTGGCAGAATGACTAAATCGGGTTGTTGAAGCTGTTCAGGTTTCGTTATAAAACGCACATGGCAATCAGGTTCAGAAAAAAATGGATCCACATCTGTAAAATTAGAGATTCTAGGATATTGAATTACAGCGATATCTAATTCCCTTTCCATATTGGGGCTAGAGGTGTATTGATTTAAAATCACAGAATCCTCTGCATCGATATTTAAATGGTCTAGATGTGGGATAACCCCAAGAACAGGCTTTCCTGTGTATTCTTCAAACCATGTCAAACCAGATTCTAAGAGAGAAAGATCACCCCGGAATTTATTAATAATAACCCCAATAACCCGATCCCTGTCTTCTGGCTCTAATAACTGCAGGGTGCCTACTAAACTGGCAAACACGCCGCCTTTTTCAATATCCCCTATCAAAATGACAGGAGCATCAGCCAATTTTGCGACCCGCATATTGACCAATTCCCGATCATTCAGGTTAATCTCTGCAGGACTTCCTGCACCTTCAATCACAAGCCGTTCGTAACTTTCTGAAAGCACAGATAGAGATTCCTTGATCAGTTCAATACCTGTTAAGAAAAACTCTTTCCGATATACACCAGCTTCCAAATTTTTATATGGTTTTCCATGTACGACAATCTGTGCTTCATTATCGCGGTTTGGCTTTATTAAAATCGGGTTCATATCGGTAGTGGCCTGAATACCAGCCGCTTCTGCCTGTACACCCTGGGCTCGGCCAATTTCTTTTCCATCTATGGTGATATACGAGTTTAAGGACATATTTTGCGATTTAAATGGAGCCGTTCTAAATCCATCTTGGGTAAAAATACGGCAAAACGCTGTAACGAGTACACTTTTCCCGGCATCTGAACTTGTCCCCTGAAACATGATCGGAAGCGCCTTAGCCATTTTGTTGAAACTCCTTACATTTTTCTATCCAATTTTCTACCAACTCCGGACATGACCCAAAATGAAAATGGGTATAACCAGCGATCAAATTTCCATTCATATAGCCCTCTTCCTTAAATCCCCGCATTCCTTGCGTCTGATAGGCATGCTGAAATTCTGTTCTCGGATGGAAGGTAGAGTAATGAAATTCATGTCCGCGGGCAATCAGATTACCCTTCAGTAAAAAGTTCCCCTCTTCACCTCTAATTTCACGATACCCTAAAGCTTGCAGCCTTGATTGCATTTTCACTTTTCCAGGAATGATGCCAACCATTGCATAGCTTTTTTCATCTGTTGTTTCCAGATATTCAGTTAGATACATAAAACCGCCGCATTCCGCCAGGGTTGGCAGGCCTTTTTCGATCGCAGCCCGGATGGAACGTTTTACTTCGGTTTTTTCTGCCAATTCTTCAGCAAATTCTTCCGGGAACCCGCCGCCAATATAAAAGCCGTCTATTTGATCAGGTAATGGTTCACCTTTTAATGGTGAAAATTCAATTAATTCTGCCCCTGCAGCTTCTAACATTTCAAAATTTTCCTGATAATAAAAGTTAAAAGCTGCATCTCTTGCAACAGCTATTTTCACTGCGTTCTTTTCCTTCAAACCAAACTGGGAGTTAGGGATCTCTAACTTTGCTGCCTTTGCGAGCCCATATAAAGCATCGACATCTACCGTTTCCAGGATGGTATCACCAAGCTGCTCAAAAAACGGATTTAGTTCGCCTCGTTCGACAGATGGAATTAATCCTAAATGACGTTCAGGAATGGTCAGGACTTGATCTTTTTTCAAATAGCCAAGTACCGGAATACCGCACTCTTGTTCAATCGCAACCTTGACGATTTTGAAATGCCCTTCACTTCCCACTTGATTAGCGATCACACCAACTATTTGTGTTTCTTTAAGAAACTCTTGAAATCCCTTGACAATTGCTGCTGCGCTTCGGGCCATACTGGCACAATTAACAACAAGAACAACAGGGCTTTTCGTGATGATACTAATCTCAGCAGTTGAACCCATATTATTCGTTGGATCTTTGCCGTCAAAGAATCCCATTACACCTTCAATAATCGAAATATCCGCTCCCGTGCTGGCACGGTTGACGATCTCTTGGACCATTTTATGATCCAGCATCCAACTGTCAATATTTCTTGAAACCCTTCCGGTAACCGCCGTGTGGTAGGTCGGGTCAATATAATCCGGGCCGCACTTAAAGCCTTGAACTGTATATCCTTTTTTCCTTAAAGCAGACATCAGCCCAATCGTAATTGTTGTTTTGCCTACTCCACTGCCTGTCCCTGCAATGACAAGTCTGCGATCTGACATGTTCTTTCCCCCTCTTACCGATTTCAATGCCGAATTATCGCGACTGAAATCGTTACATTGCCTGATTTCTTCTTCACAATCTCCAATTTATCTGCACCACTATACAACTTGGCTGCAGGTTCACTTACTCCATATGCTCCAGTAAATTTCAAAACTGTTTCTGAAGGCTCTTCTATTTTAACCGAGTTTAGTTCATCAGGGGTATAACAAATAAATTCCCATCGATTTTTAGCGGCTGCCTCCAGCAATCCGGCTTCATCCTTCTTTAAATCTATCGTGCAAATCGCCTTGACGCTTTTTTTCGAAAATTGCAGCTCCCGTAACGTCTCGTCAATAACAGCTTCTATTTCTTCTGAAGATGTTCCGCGGTTACAGCCTATACCAAGAACGATTACTTTTGGTCTGTATAATACGCCTCTATGTAATATGGCATTTTCCTCTTTTGTTAGAGTTCGATGAGTAATCACTAATGCCGCATTCGATTTATTAATTAATGCTTCTGCAATCGATGAATATAGGTGGATATTTTCCGGAAGGGGACGTCCATAATTCCACCATTCCTTCTCCCCTGACTCCTGTACGACCGCGATCTTTTCTTCATTTACCACAGCTGCGCTCACGGGTGTCAGTTTCTCCGCTGAGTCCCAAACCCAGCCAAACCGTTTCCCCAGCAAATCCACAGCAATTGTTTCTTGAACATCAGCAGCTGTTGTAATGATGGGACGGGCATTTAAGGCAGAAGCAACCTCTTTTGTTAATTCATTGGCTCCGCCAATATGTCCCGAGAGAACACTGATCACATTCTTTCCTTTTTCATCAATCACCAGGACGGCGGGATCTGTTTTCTTATCCTTTAGCAGCGGAGCGATCAATCGAACTACTGCGCCAAGTGAAATAATAAAGATTAACCCTTTATATGTTTTGAATAGAACGGGAAGTGCCAGGCGGACATTTCCGGTAAATAGTTGAATTCCGTGTGCCTGTTCGTCACCTTTTTCAAATTTATTTGGATAAAAAACATCAGCATTTTGAAAGGAATGGCCAAGCTTCCGTGCAAGCTCTACACCGTGCTTAGTAATGGCTACGACAGCATAATCGCCATTCTGCTGAATAACAGGCTTTTGACCTTCGTGCAGCACGATCATCACGCCTCCACCCCTCGCCTAAATCCATGTGTAAAGGTTTTATCATACAGTTTTGAACGATAATTTTGCTCATGAACCTTTTCATCAAGGGCCCATCCGGCTAGAATCATGGCTTGTTTACGAATTCCGTTTGCCCTCATATCTTCATCTAAACGTTCCAATGTGCTTCTAACAATTTTTTGATCTGGCCACGATGCTTTATACACAACAACAACAGGAGTATCCTTGCTCCAGCCAGCATCCGTCAATTCCTTGACAAGCTTTTTCGTCAAGGTCGCACTTAAGAATAGGGCTATTGTGCAATGGTGTTTTGCTAAATCTGACAGTTTTTCAAATTCAGGTACCGGTGTTCTTCCTTCCGCCCTTGTCAAAATAACCGTTTGCGTTAAATCAGGAATGGTCAGTTCGGCTTGTGCCGCTGCTGCCGCTGCAAATACAGAACTAACACCTGGAACAATTTCGACGTTAATTTCCTGTTTTTTTAAAAGAGCCATTTGCTCCATAATGGCTCCATATACGGCAGGGTCCCCTGTATGGATACGAACAACCTTTTTTCCTTTCCTGATTCGGTCAGCCATTATATCGACCATTTCCTCTAAATGCATGCCTGCTGTTTTTAAAATTTCTGCAGACGGCTTTGCTTTAGCGATTAATTCTTCATTCACAAGAGAATCAGCATAAAGAACCACATCTGCTTCTTTAAGATGTTTAAGCCCCTTTACCGTGATTAAATCCGGGTCTCCTGGACCTGCACCGATTATATATAAGGTCATTTTCTCACCACCATTAATGTTAAATATTCCAGCTCCACTCCATCCAGTTCATCGGCCTTCCAAATAATCTCTTCATCTGATGTGACCTTTGTAACGACAGAGGCCTTTTGAAGCAAATCCAAATCACGTAATACTTCAAGTATTAAATCGATTACTTTCGCCACTTTGATAAAAATGACACAATCATTGTCTTCGATGACTTTTTTCATTGTTTCATAGTCATCCCTTGCTGGGACGATGGCCACATGCTCATCACCGTCTGCAAGCGGAATTCCAAGCCTTGATGCAGCTCCGTTGAAAGAAGAAATACCTGGTACAACTTCAATGGGTACATCCGGGTGTTTCTCTTGCATTAACCGCATCATATGAATAAAGGTACTGTATAACAGAGGGTCTCCTTCTGTTACAAAGGCAACATCCTTGCCATCCTTTAACTTCTCCCACACATTTTCTACTGTTTCATTCCATTTTATTTCCAATGCTTCCGGATCCTTGGTCATTGGGAAAACTAGGCCAAGCATTTCCTTTTCATTTGGCTGAAAATAGACGTCAATAATGCGGTGTGCATAGCTTTTGCTTCCTTTTTGTTTCTTCGGATAGGCAATGACAGGCGATTCCTTTAATTTTCGAAACGCCTTTACAGTGATTAACTCGGGGTCCCCTGGTCCAACCCCTAAACCGTATAATGTTCCAAGCATAAATTACTCTCCTTCCTTACGGCGTGCTTCCATGATGTATACTGGATTCAAAGCTTCCAATCTAGTAAGATTCAGGATTGGCTTACTTCTTGAAATTTGCGCAAGAGTAATTTCCGTGTGATATCCCCGTTCTTTAAAGGCCTGCAGCGCTTCTGACAGATTTTCGATTGTCGCAGCATTAAGCACGATACGGCCTCCTTCTCGTAAACGGCTGCAGCAAATATCCAAGATGTCTCCCATCCCGCCTGCTGTTCCCCCGATAAACACGGCATCAGGGTCTGGGAACGTCTCTAAACCTTCTGGTGCCTTTCCGTGGAACAGCGTCGCATCAACACGAAACTTAGCCATATTTTGTTTGCAGTTTTCTAAATCCCCTTCGTTCTTTTCAATAGCAAAAATTTGTCCTTCCTTTGCGATTTTCGCAGCTTCAATCGCCACCGAACCCGTACATGTCCCGATATCCCAAACAATACTTTCTTCCTTTAATCGAAGGGCACTAAGACTTAAAGTGCGAATCTCCTTTTTTGTTAACAACCCTTTATCCGGCTTCCGCTGAAAAAACTCCTCATCCTCAATTCCGATAGACCAATGAGGTGCTTCTGCTATTTTCTTTAAAATGACAACATTGAGCGGTGAAAATTCAGTATCCTTCATTTCTTCGAGATTAAACCAACGGCATCGTTCGTTACTGCTCCCAAGATTCTCGCCTACATATGCCTGATATTCAGACATACCGAAGGAGAGTAAATACTGGGCAATTTTGTTCGGTGAATTTTCTTTGTCTGTTAATATAGCCACTTTCTCTTTTCCATCAATCCGTTGCACGAGTCCTTTCATACTCCTGCCATGCACACTTGTAAAATAGGCATCCTGCCATCTTTCTTTCATTCTAGCAAAGGCAAGCTGAACGGAACTTACATAAGGATAGATTTCCAACTGGATTTTAGAAGCTAAGTAGCTTCCAATTCCAAAAAACAAAGGATCACCAGAAGCCAAAATGACCACCTTTCTTGTTTCCGAGCATAGGCGTTCCACTAGCGAAGATAAGCCGCTCTCAATTGCTAATGTTTCACCATGATAATCAGGGAAGAATGAAAGCTGCCGCTTTCCTCCTATTAAGATTTCACTTTCATATATCCACTTTTCATAGATGGGAAGTAAGCTAACTTTCCCTTCATCCCCGATCCCGATCATTTTAATATGAGCCATCTTTAAGCATCGCCTTTCCTAAAAATTCCCCTTTTAACGTATATAAACTGGTATCAACATCAATACCGCCGTCCACTTCCTTCATTGCTTCCATGCAGCAATAACGGCTTAGCTTTTCAAAAAAAGAATGATAACCATTTGCTGCCATCAGATCTCCAACCTGCGAAGCAGTATTAGCATGTTTAATTTTCTCGACCAACTCAGAATCTGCACCCGCATGAAATGCCAGATCAGCTAAAAATTGAAAATCAATAGAGGAGTTATTAGCATGAACCATCATAATTCCCATCGCGACCTTTGAGAATTTACCCATCATTCCAACCATTGAAACTCTTTTCGCACCTTGCTTCTTACATTGTTTAAGAGTGAACCCGATAAAGTCACCCATCTCGATAAACGCTTCTTCCGGGAGATCAGGGAATTGCTTCATGGCATATTTTTCACTTCGTCCGCCCGTGGTTATGACAATATGCTCACACCCGCTCGCCCTTGCCACACTAATTGCCTGAAGGATACTGGCTTTATATGCCGCCGTAGAAAAGGGCACAACGATGCCGCGAGTGCCAAGTATCGAAATTCCCCCAAGAATACCTAAGCGCCCATTTAGTGTTTTTTTTGCAATTTCTTCGCCATCGGGAACAGAAATGACAATTTTAATGCCTTTTTTTATACCAAATTCTTTTAAAACCTGTTCTGCCGTCTCATGGATCATCATTCGCGGCACAGGATTAATGGCTGCCTCCCCGACAGGAATCGGCAAGCCTTCCTTCGTCACCCGGCCAACCCCGACTCCGCCGTCAAGATCTATTCCGGCATCGTCCTTCCAGGTTACAGTGGAAATAATGGCAGCGCCATGCGTTGCATCAGGGTCATCTCCGCCATCTTTAATGGTACTTGCAATCGCCGTTTGCCCCATGATTTCACAGCTTTCAATGTGAAAGGTAACAAATCGCTTAATCGGTAAATAAATGGTGGATTCCGTCTGATATTCCCCTGTTATTAATGCTATCAGTGCCGCTTTTGTTGCCGCTGTTGCACATGATCCAGTCGTATATCCTTCACGCAGTTTTCCTTTTGGTACTTCCAGCATGGTTTATACCTGTTCTGCAAGAATGGAAATCGCGTTTAATGCGGCAACAGTAATGGTACTGCCGCCTTTCCTGCCAATGTTAGTTATAAATGGGATGTCGAGCTTGGCTAATTCGTCTTTTGATTCAGCGGCTGAGACAAAACCTACTGGCAGCCCAATAACAAGACCTGGTCTGGCCTCACCTTCTTTAATAAGGCGGATCAGTTCAAGCAAGGCGGTTGGAGCATTCCCGATCGCAAAAATTCCGCCTTCCGCCTCTTTTACTGCCTTTCTCATAGAGATGATGGCCCTTGTGGTATTTAATCGTTTTGCTTCCTGTATAACATCTGGATCAGAAATATAGACTTTAATCTCGCCTCCATACTTTTCAATGCGAGCTTTATTGGCTCCGCTTTGAATCATTTGAACATCTGCCACCACCATTTTCCCGCTTCGTATGGCTCTAATTCCAGCCTGGATGGCATCGGGATGAAAGAGAACACTTTTCCCCAATTCAAAGTCTGCAGATGCATGAATGATTCGCTGTACAATCGGATATTGCTCATCTGTATAGGAATGCTCACCAATTTCTTCATTAATCATTTCAAAGCTTCTTCCTTCAATTTGCTGCGGTTGAACCGTTAATGGTTTAAATTCCGTACGAAAATCCATTTCCAGCACTCCTTATCATTAAGATTGTTCTATTTTCAGATCTATTAAGTTTTGAATCTCTTGAATGACACTATGAAAATCCGTATAAGCCATTCCATAATTCATTTTTGGACGGCCAATCATAATCACATCGATCCCAAGTTCAATGGCTGCCTCCACTTTTTCATCCACCGATCCTACTTTTCCGCTTTCCTTCGTAATCATTAAAGTTACACCATATTGCTTATAAAGAGCCTCGTTAAACTCCTTTGTAAATGGCCCTTGAATGGCTACAATATTTTTTTGCGGAAAGCCCAGCTGTTCGCATTTTTCCATATTATCAACACGGGGCAGCATACGGCAGAGCAATCGGATATCGGGAATTCCTAATAATTTCTTCGTAAATACCTGAAGCGTTTTGCTTCCTGTTGTCAACATGACAACACCCTTTTTGGCTGCTGCAATTTCAGCTGCCTCCTCATAGCTTTCAACAACCTTCATCCTATCGTATTGGAAGGTTTGTGACTCCCGTTCATAGCGGATATAAGGGATATCCGCTGATTTGGCAGCACTGATAGCATTTTTTGATGCTTCTTCTGCAAACGGATGGCTGGCATCCACCACCACTTGTACATCTTTAGCTTTGATTAGCCCAGCCATTTCTTCTTCTGTTAATCTTCCTGCTTTTACGTCAATACCGGATCCCTGTAATTCCATTGCTGCATTATCTGTCACAACGGTAGCAAGGAGACTATAGCCTGCTTTTTTGATCTCAATCGCAAGTGCACGCGCGTCGCTTGTCCCTGCTAATAGTAAAATCATCTTCGCTCCCCCGCCCTTTGCTCTTCGTGTTTATGGTTGTGGCCGTGGCCGTGGTCGTGGTGATGGTGATGGTGATGGTCATGGTCGTGATCATGATGATGGTGATGATGAACATGTTCCATCGCATTTACCCGATATTGACATGTATCACAGTTCATCTTTACTTCGCCTGCCAGCGCTTCTTCAACTCGCTCGATAAGAATGGTTTGCAGTTTGGGGTGGTAGCCAAAATAACCCGCCAATTTAAATTCTGCTGAATTGTATTTGTGTTGGAAGGTCACCATCATCTCTTCTAACCGTTTCATCAAAATTCCGGTAAACAAAAAGTATGGCAGGATAACAACTTTCTTCGCACCGAGCTTTATGCATCGCTCGATTCCTTCATCTGTTAGTGGATTTGTTACCCCCATAAAGGCAGGTTCGACGATTTTGTATTTTGTTTTTTCCCAAAGTAATCTGGCAATCTTGTATAAATCACTATTCGCATCCGGATCACTGCCGCCCCGCCCCAACAAGAGAATGGCTGTATCGGCTTCAGGCTGTTCGAGATTCTCGCCTAGTTCTATTAATCTAGTTTTTAAGATTTCAAATGTTTCTTCATGAACCCCTATTGGTCTACCATACGTAAACTGAACGAACGGATATTTTTCCTTTGCCTCATCTATGGCTGCCGGAATATGGATTTTAGAATGGCCTGCCTGAAGAAGCATAATAGGAATAACTGAAATATGTGTGGCTCCTTTTTCAACGCATACATCAATTCCTTGATTTACGGTCGGTCTTTCAAATTCTAAAAAACAGGTCTGAACCAGAATGCCATCATCCCAATTCCCTCTGATCGTTTCAATGAACTGACGGACTTGATCATTTCCTTCTCGATCTTTACTTCCATGACCAACAAATAAAATTGCTTTCAACATAATTCCTCCCCTTTGGATAAAATCTTTGCCTTTTTTCCTTACTCCCCGCAAACTGGAACTTCAATTTTTATGGTTGGCGTCATATCTTGATACTCAAATCCTTGGATACGTTTGATCCGTTTAAAGAATTTGTAGAAGCGTTCATTTGGAAAGGCCTTCTGTTTGTATTCCTGGACAATTTGTTCGACGACGTCGATGATTTTCTCAGGGGAGATTCCCTCCGCAACCATTTGCCCAGGATGTGCACTCCGACCAGCTGTCTTTGCCCCTAAAAATAAATCAAATGCCCCTTTTCGATATACAATACCAATGTCCTCTTTTACTGCTCCATAACAAGCCATTCCGCACCCGTTTACCCCTATTTTTAATTCTTTAGGCAGCTCCATTCCACCAAGCTTTTCATAAAGCTCCTCTGCATAAGGAATGGCGTCTCGCTTTTCCCCATCGCAAAAATCGCAGGCTTTTACTGTCAGGACATCCCCAATCGGTGATATTAAAAAGTCTGCCTGGACTAATTTTTCCACAATTTCATTCGGCTCCGAGGTTAAGATTTGCAGCTTTATATAGTGATCTGGTGTGTATTCCATTCCCCCATCTTCACCGACTAGTTCGGAAAGAATCAGCATTTGTTTCGAGGTGAATTTCTTATTCGCTATACCAGGGCTAACTGCCAGTTCAAAAATAGATGGATAGTCTTGTTTAACCATCTGGGAAAAACTTTCGCTTTCACCAAGAATCATGTTTAATGCTTCTTCTGCCCATTCTCTTGGCGATTCTTTTACTGGTATTGAAAATTCCTTATTCTTCATCGTTTTCAAAGCATCGGCTTGCTCCAATGCCCATGGTTCGGCCTCCCTTTGTAAGCGCTGATGAGGTTTTAATGGCTGAACCGATTGAGTTAGAGTATATTTCCGTTGATAGCCCCTTGGAGTAATCATTAGGTTGTCATAGAAAAATGTAGAAGAATTTCCGATAATAACGGTTGTTAACATTCCAATTTCATGATCAAGCATTTCTTTTAGGTTGGTTAAGACCACATGCTGACTATCACGGTACGCACTCTTCACCAATCCTACCGGTGTGTCGGGAGAACGATGCTTTAAGAGAATTTTTTGTGCCTCCATTATTTGCCTTGTTCTTCTCCCGCTTTTTGGATTATAAAAGGCTATAACAAAATCAGCCTGAGCGGCTGCCTCGATTCTTTTTTCGATTAATTCCCATGGTGTTAAATGGTCGCTTAAACTAATCGTGCAGGCATCATGCATAATGGGTGCTCCTAATAGGGCTGCACAGGAGTTAATCGCGGAAATTCCAGGTATTACCTCAACTTCTACTCCAGCGTCTTTTTTCCACCCTTTTTCAATTAACACTTCGTATACAAGGCCTGCCATCCCATATACACCGGCGTCACCGCTTGAAATAACCGCAACCTTCTTTCCCTGCTCCGCCTGTTTTACTGCCTCCTGAGCCCTGGTCACTTCTTCAGTCATTCCAGTACTGATAATTTGCTTTCCTGTAATCAGATCCTTGATCAAATCAACATAGGTTTTATAACCAATGATCATGTCGCTTTCTTGAATAGCCTCTCTTGCGCGTTCTGTGATATGTTTTTCATCGCCTGGTCCAAAGCCGATTACTAACAGTTTTCCCAACATCCTTTTAGTCCTCCTTGCAAAAATACAAGACTCTCAAACTTATAAATTCATTGAAATCCAATTCTATACTCTATTTTTTTCAGACTTTGACACACCAGCAATACAATCTGTATTTTCTGTCTGTATGAACCCTTCACTGCCATATTGATAAATAATATGTTCTTGCAAATGTCCCTTGCCTGATAGATGCTCTCGGACAATCTTACTGCCTATTTCTGGAGTTACATTCTTATACCAGGTTCCTTCTGGATAAATGATGGCAACCGGAGCATCCTTGCATCTTCCATTACACCTTGTTCGTGTTGTATGTATGAGTGAATCTAACTCTAAATTAGCAATCTCATGACGAATGGCTTGAGTTGCTTCTTCTCCACCCTTTCTCATGCAGCTGCTGCCGTTACAAATTAGCACATGGTGTTTCGTTCCTTTTAAATTCCAGGTTGTCATATGACACGCTCCTTTTTTCAAATAGGCTCTGTTATTATTCATTGTTGATTTTCGTGTAGGTACGAGAATTCATAAGCGGAGAATTCCCGGCTAATGTCTAGAGTAGAAGTTTAAGAAGCAGATATAAGCGGAGGGATTCCGATTAACTGCTCTAAATATGACAAAAACCACAGATTTGGATAATATAAAAGGAAAAACTTCCTTTATTTTTTAAGGAAATAGGGGTATTTCCCAATTTAAACGGAAATTTACCGTTTATTTTTCAAACACAGTGAAATCAACATTCAGCTATAACAGAACCTTCAAATAAAAAAAGCACCCTATGAGAAACAATAGAGGTGCTGTGAAAATTCACACAATGAAAAAACGATATGTATGATTCGGCACTTCTACCTATAATCCCGTAGGTTTATGAAGTTATTAGGTTAAAGGCAGGTCTCCTGACTCAGGTTCATCGTTCCATTGCGTCTTCCCGAATACTTCAGTGACTTTTGCAATGAACTCCCCTATACAGTGGCGGGTACCGTGACGGATTTTAACCGTACTTCCCTTTTAAGCACATATTTCTTTAAATGTGCACCTTTCCTAATGATATTCAATTTTCAATAAAAGCTTGTACCCTCTAATTAAACTATGAGGAATAAAAATAATTTAGAATCAAAAAATCCGTTCAACTTAGGTTGAACGGATAAAACGTCAGCGTAAAGAAAAGTGTAGTGAATCACTGATTTTTTTCGCAAACGTTTCATCTTCTCAATCCCCGAAGAAATCGAAACTTTGATCGTTAAGACAGGTCTCCTGACTTGTGTTTCCTCCTACTTTAGGTCCTTCCCGTATACTCTATATAAAAATAAAAGATACAGTGGTTTTCCTATTTCGTCCACACTTACAGTTGCGGGGACAGCTCTGGTCTTTCACCAGATTCCCTATTAAGCCAATGGCATCTTTACGATCGTTTAACAATACTATTAATTTTTAATGTTATGACAAATTCCATACTAGTCCAACAAGAAAAATATATCAAGTTTTTTTTAGCGCTTATTGAAGATTGATCGTTTAGAACTATTCTGCATATAGCTGGGAAAAAGTAATTTTACTTGGAAAAAAGATCTTTTCACACTATAATTCTTTTCATTAATATGAATGGAATAGAGCGTGGATGAAAAATGAAGGTATTTGTATCAGAGAAATGCATTGCTTGTCATCGTTGTTATCTTTATTATCCTGAAGTCTTTGAAAAAGATGATGGCGGGTATGCAAAACCAAGAATAACGGATGATATTGATCGTACATATGAGGATATGGCTGTCGATGCCATTGAAACTTGTCCAGTTGGGGCGATAAGCTGCAATTGTGAATAAAAATAAACATAAAAAAAGAAGCGTCTCCACCTATCATTCGACTACAGATCAGGGCAGCCTCTTTTTTTAGTTGCAAGTCGATCCAACGATCCTTTTTTGCTAAATGCTAAACTGAGACTCTTTAACGTTTCCAATCTGGCTGAAAGCAGGAATAAGTCATGGTAATGGTGTTTTACATATTCATCAATTGTCTGGAGCCCATTTATAAATTGATCGACTAAGAGATGAGTGTTCCTTTCATCCCATGAATACTGATTAATTCTCAAAAGTTCATCTGCAATGATTTGAAACCGAAACTCTTCAATGAGAAGTTTAATTTGATATAATTTATCTCTATTTGTATAAAGGCTGTTATGGTCTACATAATTTTTATTAACATATCTAATAAAGCTATTAATATTCTCAGCAAGCATATTCGCTTTTTGCATCTCATAAATCATTTCTTCATCTCCTTAAATAAATACATTCTAAGGAGAGTGTATGTTTGGGGACGTTGTTTCAATACTTGCCATACAAGGTGTCAGGCACCAAACTCTTCTTTCCAATTGTCACAAAAAGGCCAAACAGACTTTCATCCAAACTCAGGAGCCATTAAATAACTTTTCTGGGGTTTATAAGAGAGCTTTTTTGCATTAACAATCTTATTTTTTGATTTCTTGTTAATTTTCGCCAGATTCTTACCTTGAATACCATTTGAAGTCCTCCTGTAAAAGGCAACTTTTGATTGTATTAATCATTGTAACAGACATTTTATTTTTAGAAAATTTCAAAAAAACGACGATTTCACCCCTCATTTTACAAATTTCACATCTATTCTTAATATAAAGTCCAACTTAAAATGATATAATGAAAAACTTGCGCTATAATTGTCGAAATTTCAATAAAAAAACTTGAAGTAATATGTCAATATTATGAATGTTCACCAGTATTATCCTTTTATTTAGTTAAATAGTGTGATTTGAAAATATAGAAAACTCGCCGACTAGTGACTCAGGCAGGGCGAAGACTAAGTCGTAGTTGCCCTTATGCCTAATAAGAAAGTTACACTTTCATATCGGCGAACAAATAACCGAGCTTTCGCCCGGCTTAATTTCAACATTTTATGATTAAATTGCTTCTATGCCCAAGTGATTCCCCTCAAGCTCAAGTGCCAGTAGTTCTTCTTGTCTACTAATTTTATATAATGCCTCTGTCCATTGGTCATCATTCTGGTCCTCTTTTTCCAATCTTCTTAACACAGGAAAAATAGATGGCTTGAGAATATATCTTCCCATGACAGCGATATTTGAGGGGGCGTGGTGGATCGCAGGCCTATCTATTAAATCCGTTACTAAATAGATATCATCAGATTTACCTGATGAGTCAATAATGCCATATTTATTTACTTCCATTTCACCTACTTGTTTGACACCAATAAGCTGCGTTTCAAAATCATGAAAAACTTGTATTAATTGCTCTAAAGCAGGTGTTTCTGAAATGAAAATATCAACACTTTCTAAAACCGCAAATGGCTCATCTTCTATAAACGTCTCAGCACTTAGGATGGCATTGCTTAATCCCGCCGATTTATTATGATGAACATAGTGAATCTTTGTGTTGTTGTTTAGCGATTGAATTTCCTTTTGAAGCTGGATATGTTCCTTGTTTAATGGTTCTCCTTCTGTTTCGGTTGAAATTCCTTCTCCTCCTATTACGATCAAAATACTTTCTATTCCGGATCTGATTGCCTCTTCAATGATAGGTTGAATGGTATGCTGATCCATAACAGACCTCATTTCATCGGTCTTTAGAATAGTAGATTGAGGAATAGGGGTGATGGTTACGTCTACAGGTATAATGGCCTTCTTAATTTCCAATAGAATCATTCTCCTTTTCAAATGAATTTATGGAAAAGCGGTTTGGAACAGTTCGGGAAGAGCTTACTGCTGAGGATTAAGTATTCCTTTTTTCTTTGCTCTTATATAGAATTAGTACTGTCTGTATTGTGCACCTCAAACCTGAATTAGCCTTGAATGCAAGCTGAATGTTTCCTGAAAATCGAAACTAGTTGAAAACACATAAATTGAAATGGGAGATAATCAACATTTCAGTGCTTATTCAGATTCCATTCAGCTAATTTTCAGCTTTATAATAGATACTATTTCTACAAGACAATGGAGGTTTGGAACATGAATTCAATCGAAGGAATTAAAATTTTATTAGTTGATGATGAACCGCATATATTGCAATTTTTAGAATTTGGGTTATCCAATGAAGGATTTGAAGTAAAAACAGCATTAGATGGGATGACAGGCATTAATTTGGCCCAGGAGTTTCAGCCCCACATTGCTATATTAGATGTGATGATGCCCGGAATGGATGGATTTGAGGTATGCCGGATGATAAAAAAAAGCGGTGCACAAACCTCCATTATTATGCTGACAGCAAAAGATGAAGTAGAAGACCGTGTTAAAGGATTAACGATCGGTGCTGATGATTATGTGGTAAAGCCGTTTAGTTTTGAGGAATTGCTTGCAAGAATCCATGCTCGCTTGAGAAACCAATTCCCCAATCTGTTTAACGAGGTTACGTACGGCCCTTTTAAACTGGATGACCGCAGAAGAGAATTTGTCTATAACGGCAGAGTGTTGGAACTATCGCCAACAGAGTATGAACTACTTAAGTTTTTAGTGATGAACAACGGAATCGTATTAAGCAAAGGAATGATTTTAGATCGAGTATGGGGGTACGATTTCCAAGGGGAAGAAAATATCGTGGAAGTGTATATTCGCTCATTGCGCGATAAACTGCAGGATAAGGAACACCAAGTGATTCGTACCATTCGTGGGTCTGGTTACCGGGTCGATTTCCCATGATAAAACCGTTTAAAAAATTATTATTTCCCCGCTCTCTTCGATATCAGCTTTTAACAAGAACATTATTCATTTTGGCCTTTATCCTTCTTGTAATTGGGTTAGTCCAATATTGGGTAATGAAGGGTTTCCTTTACCAAAATGAAGCAGAAACACTGAATGCTAAGCTGATGTCTTTACCGAGAGATATCGCGTTAAATACGGATTCTGGCTATTTCAACCGCAAACCGGATATCCATACAGACGATAATCAACCGACTGAAAATCATTTCTTCTTTTTACAAGATATGTCCCTTGCACTTGTTGACAAGGACGGAAACTACACAGATCTATTGGGCAGCACCAGCATGAAGGCCCCTAAACTCTCGAAAAATGAATATAAAAGCATTTCTGAAGATTTTTCTAAGCATCAAAAAGTTCCGTATCAAATCGTGAAAAATTCAAAAGGAGTAGAGCAATTAATTGTTTTTAAGCCTACCGGAGGAGGAAAGCCTGATGAAATTCTGAAACAGTCTCCCAGCTTCCTTCAATTAGGAACAAATACAGCTTCACTCCAGAATATTCTTCTAAGGCAATTATTAACGTTTATCATTCTTTCAGTGGTTGCATTGGCAGCTGGACTCATGATCTATTTGCGAGTATTAAAAAAGACACTCGTACCATTATCCAAAATTGTCAGTGCGGTTAAAAAGACAAATGCCGGTAATTTAGCGGATCGGCTGCCGGAAGGACAAGGCCAAGAAGAAATCGACCACTTATCCCGCTCGTTTAATGCGATGCTAGAGCGATTGGAGAAATCCTTTGAGGATGAAAGAGAAACAAAAGAGCAAATGAGACGCTTCATTGCTGATGCCTCTCATGAACTAAGAACGCCGCTTACCTCTATTAATGGATTCGTTGAAGTGTTATTAAGAGGGGCTGCCAATCGTCCTGAGCAATTGTACAAAGCTTTAAATAGCATGCATGGTGAGACAAAACGAATTATTAAATTAGTGGAAGACTTATTGTTTCTGACTAAGCTGGATCAAGCACCGGCGTTACAGCTTTCTGAAACCAATCTTTCCTCATTATTAAAGGAAATGGAACCGCAATTAAGTGTCTTAGCGGGGAATCGGACTATCCAATTTGAACTTTTGGAACCTATGGTTGGTTTATATGAAACAAACAAGATCAAACAAGTTATCTTAAATTTGTTTAATAATGCCGTTCAGCATACGGATTCAAATACTGGAGAAATTAAAATCTCGCTTTCTAAAATGGAGCAAAAAGCCGTATTATCTATACAAGATAATGGGCCCGGAATTGGTAAGGAAAGTCTTCCCCACATTTTCGATCGATTTTATCGTGCAGATGCATCACGTACAAGGCTTTATGGAGGTGCGGGACTTGGCTTGGCCATTACTAAGTCCATTGTGGAAGCCCATAAAGGAAAAATTGAAGTGGATAGCCAACTTGGAAAAGGGGCAACTTTCCGTGTTTACCTGCCACTAGGATAAATAAAGAAAGCGGACAACGCCAATGCATTGTCCGCTTTTTTTCACCAATTTTAAACCCACTTTTTCTGGAAAGCCGCCATACTTTCATATTCTTGCTGCAATAGTCTTGAAACACGTATATAGATCGGCGTTAAATCCTCGTAAATCGCTACATTTTCGCTGTTTGGGGTATGATGATAGGTTGCACCGACCATTTCAGATACCACATTTAATGAATCCACTTCACCCAAACTGTATAAACCTAAAATAGCTGCTCCTAAGCATGAACTTTCGAAGCTCTCCGGAATATAGACATCCTGATTAAAGATATCTGCCATCATTTGCCGCCATAGCTCTGATCTCGCAAAACCCCCGGTTGCGTGAATCTTCTTAGGCTCTCCAATTAACTCTGTCAATGCCAGCAAAACAGTATATAAATTAAAGATTACCCCTTCAAGGATGGCACGAATAAGATGTTCTTTCTTATGGTGCATACCAAGTCCAAAAAATGATCCCCTGGCATTTGAGTCCCATAACGGAGCTCTCTCCCCTGCCAAATATGGATGGAACAATAATCCATCTGCCCCTGGCGTTACTCGGTCGGCTATTTCAGTCAATATATCATATGGATCTTTTCCTAAACGCTTGGCAGCAGCTGCTTCTGTTTCACCCAGTTGATCCCTGGCCCAACGGAAAATCATGCCTCCATTATTAACAGGGCCGCCAATCACCCAATGATTTTCTGTTAACGCATAGCAGAAAATTCTACCTTTCGGATCCGTAATCGGCTTGTCAGACACTGCACGAATGGCTCCGCTTGTCCCGATCGTTACTGCTACAACACCTGGATCAATGGCGTCTACACCTAAATTGGATAACACGCCATCACCTGCACCAACTACAAATGGGGTTGAACTAAGCAAGTTCATTTCTTTTGCAAAAGATTCATTCATTCCGGTTAATCTGTAAGTGGTCGGAACTGGTTCAGACAGCTGTTTAGGAGTCACTCCAGCAATATTTAAAGCCTCCTCATCCCACGCTAACGTATAGATATTAAATAAACCTGTTGAGGAAGCGATCGAGTAATCCACCACATATTTTCCAAACAGCTTATAAAAAATATATTCTTTTATGGAAATAAATTTATAAGTTTTCGAAAATAACTCAGAATAATCATTTCTCAACCAAACTAACTTGGCTAGCGGTGACATAGGATGGATCGGCGTACCAGTACGCAAATAAATTTCATGTCCATTCATTTCTGTTTTAATTTTTTCAACCCAATCTGAACTACGGTTATCTGCCCATGTTATACATTCTGTTAACGGTTTGCCTTCTTGGTCCACAGCTATAACACTATGCATAGCTGAACTAAATGACACACATAGAATATCTTTAGGCTCTACATGGCTTTCTTGCATGATTTTCTTCACCGTATTTATTACGGCACTAAAAATTTCTTCTGGATTTTGTTCCGCCGTTTCCGGTGTTGGAGAAAATAAAGGATATTCAATTCCATGATTTGAAATAACTTTTCCGTCTTTTGCATAAAGAACAGCTTTAGCACTGGTCGTTCCAATATCAACACCGATTACATATTTTGTTTTCATTAATTGTTCCTCCTTGAAAACTCGCTGATGTTAAAGAAAACTCGCCGATTGCCTAACCCAAAAGGGCGATGCCAGAGGCGCAGTTGCCTATTAATGCCTGATAAGAAAGCAATACTTTCCTCTCATATAACAACCTTCACTTTAAAAATGCTTCCAAATCTTTTTTAAAAGGCCTTGTTCTTTCAATAGAATCTTTCTAATATAATATTTAAGAAAATTTTTTTCATCTATCTACTATTATACGAAATTTTTTTTAATTAATAAATCATTTATCATGAAAATTTTTTTCACTTATTTCATATGCTATACTTTACTTAGGTCTATTACGAAAGGAACAAATGTAATGTCACTTACTTGCCTAGGAGCCATTCGATCCTCTTACCATAAATTTAGCGAAAAGGAAAAAAAAATCGCCGATTATATATTGGAAAAGCCCGAATTAGTGATACATCAGGCTATTAATGAAGTTGCTAATGATTTAAATATTGCGGATGCAACGGTATTTCGCTTTTCTAAGCGAATCGGATTTAAAGGCTTTCAAGCGATGAAAATTGCACTGGCATCAGAATTATTAATGCAAAAGCGATCGGATCAAGAGGAACCTACCACAAATGATGATGAAATGACCCTTACCAAAAAAATTTTCAATTCCAATATAAAAATACTGCAAAACACATTAGATATGATTGATAAACATTCTTTAAAAAAAGCAATCGAAAATATTCACATGGCAAAACGGGTTGAATTTTACGGCACCGGCAGATCCGCGGTCATCGCCATGGATGCTGCTCAAAAGTTCATGAATGCGGGTTTAAGAGCTGCAGCTTTTCCTGACCCCAGTTTTCAGCTCATGTCAGCTACTCACTTAACAAAAGACGATGTCGCCATCTTTATTTCCCATTCCGGCTCGAATAAAGAAACCATGAATATTTTAAAAGCTGCAAACGCTGCTGGTGCGAAAACGATTGGAATTACAGCGTTCCCAAAATCACCTATCAGTTTAAACGTAAATATTGGCCTTTATACCTACGCAGATGGTACAGAATATTTGCCTTTAGAGTTTGCATCTCAAGTTGCCCAAATTTGCCTTATTGACGCACTATGTTACCATATCTTTCAACAAAAAAGCCAAAGGACTTCATAATCGTCCTAAAACACAAAAACTCCCTCAAATGATAATGAGGGAGTTTTTCATTTATACAAACATATTAACGATTAATGCCACTCCGAAAGCTACAAATGAAAGGATCGTTTCTAATACTGTCCACGTTTTGAATGTTTCTTTCACGCTTAGGCCCATGTATTCTTTTACCATCCAGAAGCCTGCATCATTCACATGTGAGAACATTAAAGATCCAGCTCCTGTCACAATAACAAGCAGCTCAAGGTTAACACCTGACATATGTTGAATGATAGGTGATACGATTCCCGCAGCTGTTGTTAGCGCGACCGTAGCAGAGCCAGTTGCAATACGGATCAGGCCAGCAATACAGAAAGCTAAAACAAGCGGTGATAAATTCAAATGCTGGGACATATTTCCGATCGTAGCCCCTACACCGCTATCGATTAGAATTTGTTTAAAACCGCCGCCGGCACCAATGATTAAAATGATAGAGCCTACTGGCAAAATACAATCTTCTACAAGTTTCTTTATACCGTTTTTATCAATACCTTGACGAATGCCAAGGAAATAAAACGCTGCAAAGCATGCGATCAAAAGTGCAATCAGCGGGCTTCCAATAAAGATGAATGCTTTTTTCAAACTATCGGTAAGTGCTGTATATGGTGCAATAGCTGATAAAATCATCAAAATGACTGGCAGTAAAATAATAAAGAATGAAATTCCTGTACTTGGCAGCTTTTTAGCAGCCATATTAATTCTAATTAACTGAGGTTCCCCTTCAGGTACAACCCTTTTATGAATAAATTTAGCATATAATGGACCAGCGATAATTACTGACGGAATCGCAATAAGAATCGAGTACATTAGAACTTTACCAAGGTTGGCTTTATAAATGCCAATTGCGGCAATTGCCCCAGGATGCGGAGGTACTAAACCGTGTACAATGGACAATCCTGCAATGGCAGGTAATGCAATGAGTAAAATATTTTGTTTCGTTGTTTTCTGAAGTGAAATTACCAATGGCAAAACAATTAAAATACCTACTTCAAAGAATACTGGAAGACCGATAATGAAACCTGCAACCATCATGGCCCAAGGAAGTTTTTTAACACCAAAGGTTTTGACAAAAAAGTTCGCTACCTGCAGCCCTGCTCCAGATTCAGCCATCATTTTCCCCAAGATGGTCCCCAACGCTAGTATTCCGACCAAATGGCCCAAAACACCGCCAACACCTGTTTCGTATCCGCTTACGATTTTATCCATTGATAGACCGGAAAAGATCGCTAGGAATAAACTTGCAATGGTTAAGCTTATGAAAGCATGCCATTTAAAAACTGAGACACCGATAATAACAATTATGATTGCCAATAACGTAATAATTAGATGAAACATTAATTTTCCCACCTTCCCCTTCTTATTGATGTTTCTCTATCAATAAGCTTATCATTCTCTCTTTAAGATTGATTATTCGGCTCAATAATAGATGAAAGCACTTTCAAACTATATGCTTATTATATGAAAAAAATTTTCTTTTATCAATGTTTTTATGAAAAAAAAATTAATTTAATATATTCCCCATTTTTCTCCAAGTGGGTCATTTGAACAAGCAATCCCCGCCACCTCTTCATTTAATATAGAAATGTGAAAGCGAGGTGATTGATATGGCGAATGATGTTTCTATTCCTCGTCCACCAGATGTTGTCACAATTCTCTGGGAAAGAAATCCATTAGATCGACAAGCTCCAAGAACGATTGTTGAAGCTTCAGTTATTGGCAGTGCAGACGGATGCAGCCGTTTCTTACGGACTGGACGCCGCTATACTTCTGCAAGAAATTGCTTGCTAGATAATGGCTTCGAACAAATCTTAAGTGAGAGTTTTGGCGTATTTGGTGTTTCTGTATTTGTTAGATTTAGTTAAATAAGAATGTATTTTAAAGCCCCTTTCGGAAAATTGATTTGGGGCTTTTTTTCATCAAATTTTGGCCCAAAATAATCAGGACAATAATGAGGTACATAATATAGATCATCGGATGTTGATCGTTTCACATTATTTGCGTAAATGAATTAAGTTCATTAAAATTGATGCAGCGAATGAAGAAATATTTATATTGCATTTTGATCACCTTTAAGAATCTTGACCGGAGGGAACACCAACATGCAGGAAAATGCAGAATATGAAAATACACGTATCGAAATTGGACTATACACGCTTGGAGATTTATGTCCTGACCCGAGTACAGGAAAAACGTTAAGTGCCCAGCAAAGAATAAAAGAAATCATTGCAGCAGCTAAACTAGCAGATGAGGCTGGACTCGATGTTTTTGGTGTAGGTGAACACCATCGATTAGACTATGCCATTTCCTCACCGCCTGTAGTATTGGCAGCCATTGCCCAGCAAACTAAACATATTAAACTGACAAGTGCCACCACCGTGTTAAGTACTGTTGATCCTGTCAGACTGTTCGAAGATTTCGCCACACTGGATTTACTCTCAGAAGGTCGTGCAGAAATCATCGCAGGCAGGGGCGCTTTTTTGGAGTCCTTCCCGCTTTTTGGTTTTAGTACAAATGACTATGATCCATTATTTTTAGAAAATCTGGATTTATTTTTGAAGCTTAACGAAAATGAGAGAATATCTTGGAACGGACACTTTCGTTCTTCCTTGGAGGATGTCGAAATTGCTCCTCGGCCATTGCAAAACCAGATTCCTATCTGGGTTGGTATTGGAGGTACGCCGGAAAGTGCTGCCCGAGCTGGCAGATTTGGTGTCGGAATGGCAATCGCTATTCTTGGAGGAGATCCAGCAAGATTTAAACCTCTGGTCGATCTATATCGTAAAACGGGCATCGAGGCCGGTCATCCCGCTGGAAATCTCAACGTCGGCATTACGGGACACGGCTATTTAGCAAAGACTTCGCAGCAAGCCAGAGATGAATTTTATCCCTATTATTCAAATTATTGGTCCATCGTAAATCGTCAACGCGGTGTGGGCGGCCAGTTGTCACGAGATGACTTCGAAGAACTAACAGCTCCGAATACACCATTGTTTGTAGGCAGTCCACAAGAAATAGTTGAAAAAATCCTTCATCAATATGAATTGTTTGGTCATACACGATTTCTGGCTCAGATGGATATCGGCGGAGTTCCTTATAAGAATATAGCTAAAAGTATCGAGCTGTTAGCATTTGAGGTTGCTCCGATTGTAAGGAAGGAAATAAGTAAGTCATGTAATTAGAAAAAATCACTCAAGCGGATCACTATTGATTCACTTGAGTTTTTTCTTTTTTCCCTTACTTACAGATCCGATCGGTCAAATGAAAGAATTACATCCATCCATAAACAAGGGGCGACGATCGCTTCATGTCCGTCAATCTATCGCATAGTAAATTTAGATATGAACTAGAACTAAATCCCCCCTCTTTTTTTTCACATAGAATGAAACGACAAATACTTATCTATTGATGTTTTTCGATAGTAGATTTACTCATAATTACTCAACAAAGGGGAGGAACCATCGCATTTCATAAGAAAGTGACGATGAAAACAGAGCCTATATAAACAGGAATGAAAGGAAAAATATTGAATTATACTCTTACAAGGAAAATACCCTTGAAAAGATCGGAAAGGTTGTGAGTATATGAGACTTCAGGATGTACAGCCCCAGAAAAACTTCAGTTACATCTTCGTTCAATTTCCTGGAATGAAAATGAATGTCCCTACACTCTCAAACAGTGAGGGGAAGGCGGTGAAAGAAGAAATTGCTTTATGTGTCCAATTGAGCAGTAAACAAAAAGTCGACGATGTGTACCTGGTTCATACAAACAACATTAAACCATTCGACTTTACAGATGAAGAAATAGGGGCAAAAGCATCTTACCGTGTCATTAAGAAAAAAGAAGACTCTCTAGACTCACCCCTGAATAAATCCGAGAATAGGTTCACATGGATAACAGAAGAGCTGGCGATCGTTCAAAAGAAAACGGAAACAGGATATGACTTCGTCTTAGTTATAAATAACACTGAGATCGGGAAAATCGCTTCAATTGAGGAAGAATTCCACACTGCTGCAAACATTCCCTTGCAGCATAATAAAGAAGTAGAAGAGGAATTAGCTGCCAATAAGATTAAGAACAAGAAGAGAAGCGTCTTTGGGATATTAGTAAGCAAGAGGACATCTTTTGGAGATCGAACATTTCAGGAAAATGAATGTTCCACACCAATCCGAATTTATACAGAGGAATGGAAAAGAAAAGTTACCGGATTCTCTCCTGCGGCATTAGATTTTATCGGTCCAGGTGATCATAACCAACCCAGTTTCATGTTGAGAGGAGGGTAAGAAATCGATCAATTAACGAAAATACTGTATTGATAAGCTTATTAACGGATATAAAGAAAACTTGGCGACTGGCGAGCCCGTTTGTTTGGGCGAAGACAGAGGTGTAGTCCACCGTAAAGCACAGCTTTTCGACTGCGAGGCTAATGCTAACACAGCATTCCTTAGTGCACTTATGCCTGATTGGAGAGTTACATTTTCCTATCGTCCAAATACGGAAGAAATGTATGATTCTTCTTTTTTAATATAGATTTAAAAAAAGGAAGGAAAGGAGTCAAAAAGAGAAGCTTAGATATAAACAGGGAGAAACATCATATTAAATGAGAGACTTAACAAAAATGTTAAGTCTTTTTTATTTTAATAATTTTGAACTTGACTCCCGGCTTTATATTCCTTAAAGGAAAAGCTAAAAAGTTTCCGTTCCACTCTTCCCTTGTTACCGATTAGGTTAAACCAATTTTGTCCAACATAAAAAGCATTCGTAAGCAATTTATCGATAACAAATGAAATTCGAGCATACTCTTCCCCCGGCTCAAATTTCGTTTTAGAAGATAAGGCCAAAATAAAATAGTTTTTATATGTATCTACTTCAAGAGCCTGCAAATAATATAGACCGCTTTGCCTTTGATTGAAATCATCCAGAACGGCTTTAATACTTTTTTCAATATTTATTTCATATTTGTTGGCATCTTTCAAGGAAGATAAACGAGAATTAAAAATTGACATTGTCAGAATATAGTGGCCCTCATAATTTTGGGGATCAAAAACTTTTCTCCCTACTTGCTTTTCCTCTACTGGTACCACAATAAAATTTTTATAATCAGCAAAGAATTTTTCATTCATCAATATTTACCTTCTTTCACTCTTGATGGGATGGATAAATATTTGTCGTTATGTTATATATTCCATTTAAAAAACCAAAAATCCTGCCTATTCTTCACAATTCTACATTTATCACCATAATTAGGAATTTAGTCCTTTCATGAAGTTTTTCATAAAAAATGAATGTTTATAAAATAGCTAGAAAAAAACTTTCGCAAAGAAAAATCCCCTTCAAGTTTCATATACAAAAAGAGGATTTTTCACCTATTTTCTTTATATATACATTTATTTTTTCTTATTTTTTTTGTTTGCTTTTTTCGCATTATTATTGTTTTTGCTATTGCCATTCTTAGAAGCTCCAGCATTTTGTTTTTTATTGTTGTTAGCTTTATTTGCCATTTTGTTCACCCCTTCAGCATATTAAATAAATTGGTCTAAAACTCTATATAGAATATTCAGATCAAGTGAAAAATTACAAAATGAGACACAAAAAAAAGGCGTTTTCAACCGCCTTTTTTTGTTCGAAAAGAGTTTATGAGCACCTTTGATTATGAAAGTAAATAATTTCAGAAAGAAATTCACAGTCTTTGACTTTCCCGGAAGATTTTCTTGCTTCTTTTTCTGTGTGAAATTCATACATTCTAATATTTTGATTATCTGAAAAAATAGTAATAACCCACACGTAAATATACACCCTTTTAAGAGTGGGTACTCCCCTGTCTCTACTCCAGCTGGAGCATCGCCACATCCGCACCAGGCAACAGGTTTAGAAAATCAGAAATTTCTTTTAACACAGCCTAAAGAAAAAAGAAGTCGTATGCTAACGGCTTCTTTATATGAAACTCCAATATCTATTAGGATATCCCTTAAGAACACATATGTTACTTTATAATCACAATTGCTTGTTTACCCATTTGTTCCCACGCTTCCTCAAAACTTCGTCTGTTTACTCTTTCGTTTTTTTCACCGTATGGGTTATTGATATAGATATAATTATGATCATAACCAGTTATGACAACACTATGCTCCTTAAAGGTAATTTGGATGGTTCCTTGTGGTGTATGCCATCTTTCAAAATTTGAAACTGGAGCAAATGTTTCCGTTGTAATAATCCACACCGGCTCACCTTGACTTACTCTATTTAAAATATCGTTAAATGAATGGTTTGTTAAGTTTATAGCCTTAGCTCCCGCATATTGCCTTGCTAAGTTGTAAATAGGGCCATTATATACGGCATATCCTGGTCCTGTTTCCATATTGCCTACAAACCCAACGTTTGGATTACCTTTTAGGCCATTACTGTAAATAAGTGGGACTCTTTTTATACTTTTGGCTAATACATTTTTGGTTACATGGTAACCGTTGTAATTAAGAATCATGGCAAGGCTTGTTACCTCACAACCGTTATAAAGCCGTGGTGGGTCAAGTTGATTAATAAGAGCAACATTTAATATTTTGCTTGTCGCTGCAATTGGCTGTTTTTGCATCGGGATACTTGTTACCTGCTGTTTTTGAGGAGTTTGATTCTGTATTGTCTGTTTTTGTATGGATTGTGTCTGCTCTTGTTGTTCTTTTATTGGTTCCTTTACAGCTAGGGCTATTTCGCGCATTGATAACGATTTGGTTTTTACGGTCGGAGATGAAGTGGTCATCCCCTTATGTATCATGAAGGTGACTGAAAAAGTTAGAAATAGAGCCATGAAAACAAAGAATATAATGACTATTTTCTTTCGTAAAGAAATGAGTCCTCCTCCTCTTCTTCTTGGAATAATTACTAAACTATCACAATTTTACTATATGAAAAAAATCTTAACTTTCCCTTAATTTGTTAACTGAAACACAGGTGCTTGATTTTAATAGAGGAAAATTTTGATTTTTTGTATACGTTCTAGAAGCACAGCTTAATTGTTCGTGAATAAGCTATTTATAATAGTGGGTTTTTGTCAGACTAAAAGCAGTTGATATGGTTGGTCATTCTGCAGACCACTTTGATTTTTCAGGGACAATTTAATGGGGGGAAGGAAGATTGCAGGCTTACCGTGTAAAAGGGACGAATAGCAAAGTGAAAGTGATGGAAATCTCGGCTGATGGGAAAGTAAAGGTTAAAAATTTAGAAACGCACGAGGTCTATGAAATATCACAACAAGCCTTTGATATGGCCTTTGAACCTACCGATTATTCTATACTTGATTTAGAAACAGTCAAGCAGCAAGCTCAAAATTTCCAATTGACAGAATCAGAAATTGATACCATCATCGAAACAGCTAAAATTGAAATTGTTGAACTTTTTGGAAAGTGCACTCTTGTTGCCGTTCAACTGGCAAATGGTTTTATCCTCACAGAATCAACCACGAGCGCAGATCCTAAAAACTATAATAAGGATGTTAATGCCAAGCTTTGTTTAGAACGCATCAAAAAAAGAATTTGGGAATTGGAAGAATACAAATATCAAAGTTTACAAGTTGATTAAAAGGAAGGGCCAGTGGTGTAAAAGTCACTGGCCTTTTCATATTTCTATAATTAAGGGCGGAAAATTTGCAATTACTTTTTAATTAGTTCTTCTAAATTCAATTTTCGTTTCCTCATCCATCCATCACCTCTTATTAAAATTATACCAATTTATGTAACATGTATTTATCTTAAAATTTACAATTATTAGAACTTTTTCTGCGATGTTTGATTCACCAGGTTAAATACAGATAATAAACAGGGCTATAAGGATTTGATTTTGGGCTGAACCCTCTAGAAGTAAGAAAAATTCTTTCTATTTAACCAACTAATTTGCTTAAATTGGCTAAAACTTTTAAAAGGGTCCGTGATGTAAAAATCACAAACCCTTAAAAATGGAATCACTTATTTTTAGTAATATTTCCATTCCATCGTAAAGCCCCTAAATCAAAATGAGGATGACAGATGGATTTAAATTTTCTATATTCATCTTCAAGTTCTGATAGTGATAATTCAAAAAGATGCTTATCTTCCTTTTTATACACACTAAAAGCAATCAATTTATCTATTAATTTATTTCGTCTATTTTCAATTGCTTTTTGAAGCCTATTCTTCAGACCCAATCCCTCCATTTATAGCTATGTTTATTGTGCTGTTAGCTGTTAAACTTGGCTGTTGATTTCCTCTCCAATCAACAGTTTGTAAAGAATCCATCGTGTTCTTTAAACATAGCCAATTAATTTAATAATACAGTAATTAACAGTTAAAACCATTTTCACTTAGAACTTGAACAAATGAACCAACTTCCACGCTTAAGGTGAGTTTCAGTTTTGCATTTGTCCTGTTTTAATAAAATCATATAACCTCTTTTTAAGTCCTTCATGACCAAATCGTATAAATTTGTTCTGATTTTGCCCAATATGATTAGGCTTAACAAATTCTAAGAATCCTAGAATTTGAATCCTGCGGTGATGTATATTGATAATTCCATAGTCAAAGAACCATTGATCAATGGTGTTATAAACTCCTCTATTAATCATATAGTGGTGATTGCACCATTGGTAAAATTGTAAATCTGGTAAATTAAGATATTTACTGGATTCGAAAGAGTTCTCCTTATGGTTAGATGCAATTTTCCTCACTGTTTTCATCTCAAGCAGCCTCCATATATATTTTAAAATTTACATTTCTATTAAAATAAGTCTGTTGATAAATATCTCAAACCCGTATCTGGAAGGATCGTCACAATTCTCTTCCCTCTATTTTCCGGGCGTTTTGCCAGCTGTGTTGCTGCCCAGATCGCTGCACCAGAGGAAATTCCAACTAGGATCCCATCGGATTTTGCTACTGCTCTTGCTGCATTATAAGCTTCACTAGTCTCGACCTCGATTATTTCATCAATCACGTTGCTATTTACATTTGCTGGAACTCTCTCATCCCCTATATCTGAGAACCTGTGTACACCAGTGATTTCTGTAATATCTGGATTTTCTAATGTCGCAATTGATGCCATTCCTGGTTCCACGCCAACTACCAAAACATTTGGGTTTTTCGACTTTAAATACGCCCCTGTCCCGCTAATCGTTCCACCTGTACCAACTGCTGCTACCAATATATCTACCTGACCAGCCGTATCCTCCCAAATTTCAGGACCTGTTGTCTCAAAATGTATTTGGGGGTTGGCTTCATTTTCAAGCTGATTTAGAAAAACAACATTTTCTTCTTTTTCTGCAACCGATTTTTTAAAAACATTAATGACTGCAACAAAGTCCCCATCGGTTTCTTCCAGTGTCTGAACTAATTCAGGCACATTGGAAAATGGAATCACTTCTGCTCCATATGCTTTTATAACTTTTGTTCTCTCCTCACTTACACCGTCCTGCATGTAAACTCTGAGTTTATAGCCTTTGGATGCTGCCATTGCAGCTAAGCCTATACCTGTATTACCACTTGTTGTTTCAAGGATTGTAGTTCCTTTCTTTAGCACCCCTCTGTTTTCTGCTTCTTCCAGCATTGCTTTGGCAATTCTGTCTTTGACACTATTTGCAGGGTTTAAATATTCCAGCTTACCAATAATTTCAGCATCTAATTGATTTTCTTTTTCATAATTCACGATTTCTAATAACGGAGTTCTGCCTACAAGTTCAGAAATGGACTTTTTAATTTGGTTTGTAACAACTTTACTCATAATCCTTCCTCCATTCATTTTCCTCATATTTCGAAAAGTACTAAAGGATTGCTTAGATAAAGAATTCTTGTCAACTGGCTAGCCTGGTAGGGTGAAGACAGTGGTGAAGTTCGCCGAAAAGATAGTACAGCTTTACGACTGCGAGGCCAATGCACACGAAATATTCCTTGATGCACTTTTACCTGATAAGAAAGCTATTCTTTCCAATAGGCCAAAAAAAGGCGCCTATTACGCGTTTTAGCGTAAGGCGCCTTTGGTTGACCAATCAGCAACTTTTTTAATTTCCTTCATGTTACTCCAATTATTCCAATAAGTAAAGTGTGAATTATAAAAATTTTTCATAAATCTTTCACCACGGTCTGCTTGAATTAAAAGGAGCTTTCTTTTATTACATTATCGGAACTGTTAGAATATCTGTCATAAATGCCGTAAGGTTTCCTTAGCTTTTTTAACTGACTTAATGCAATCCACCGATTATGCAAAAAAACCACATGAAATTTTTCATGTAGTTTTTTTGAAATGAACCTTTATTACTGAATTTTCGATCATATCCAAACAATATTTAACCAGAAATTGATCTCAGTATATTCTTTACTGATCAATTAAATACTACTGAAAATAAATAAATGGGTGATGGGTTATGAAGCCATGGATTCACATATTAATTCATATCATCGTCGTTTTCGTTGGTATTAGTCTGAATCGCTACACAGAAACAAGGCAAGATCGAAAAATGTATATAGCATTAATGATCGGCGGCTTCATTTGGTCCCAAATTCAAACAGAGTATCTCTTATTGCGGATCAATAAAAACACTGAAAAAACAGTGCGAAAAATAGATTAATTATTGGTCCATGCTTATTTTACGAACCTTTTCCTTTTGGATCGTAACGATTAGCACACCTGCTACAATTAAGGAGCCACCGATAAAAAATTGAATGTTCAATTTTTCATTTAGCAAGAGCCAGCCTAAAAATGCGCCAACAATTGGCTGGAAAAAGAAAAATAAAGAACCTATTCCAGCATCCATTAATTCCATCCCTTTATTCCAAAGAAAAAAGGCTCCGGCTGTTGCTACAATACCTAAATAAATAACACCTAAAATAACCCAAATGTTTTGTGAAGATAGTACATTCGAATGAAGTTCCCACAACATTTCCGGTGTTGTAAAAATAAAGGCAAACAATATGGCATATGTCGTTATGGTTAAGGATGAAAACCGTTGGGAAGCAAGTTTTACATAGACAGATAATAAAGCCCATGTAATGGCAGCCCCTACTAAAATAAGACTGCCCCAAAAATAGTTTCCAATATTGGTTCTCCAACCAACAACCACTACAACACCACTTGTTGCTAGCACCACAGCCAATACTTTTCGAACAGTAAACCTCTCGTTTAGTACAAACTTTGCAAAGATGACGATAAAAGCAGGCGTTGCCGACGTTATGAGAGCTCCCGTGTGCGCATCCGTTAATTTTGTCCCAATGAATTGACAGGCAATGGAAATAAAATATCCAATAAACCCGATCCATCCGAGTAACAACCAATCCCTTTTCCTGAACGTTTCTTGCTTTTTCCTTTTTGCTTGATTTGCTTTTAAGAGCGCAAATAAGAAAACAAAAGCAATAACATAGCGCAACCAAACTAATGTTAAAGGAGGAACAAACTCCAAAATATATTTACTAATCACATACACACTGCCCCACATACTTGCGGCTAAAGATAAACAGATTGCACCAATTAAATTTTGTCTCATCATAATTATTTACCTCCGTCTATGATTGGGAATCCTTTCAACTGTTTCCCCTAAGACGAGGTATGATTCGTTGTCATAAATTGAACCATTCATCCCCCGACTTAGGAATGAACGGCTGGTTGATCATTTTCAAAAATATCAAGATATAACCTCAACATTTTCGCCCCCTCATAAACTTTTTTTTATTATACCATCCTTCTTTATGAAATAACGGTGAGTAAAGTAAAAATAGTTTATAAGTCATAGCTTAAGTCAAAACACCTACTATTTTCACCCTAAGTTACACAAATTATTGACATGCGATCGATTGTCCAAGCTTTCAAATGTGAATGTAATAAAATATGAAACAATAATTCTAAATATGTAGGCGCTGTTAAATTTGGCTGTTGATTTCCGATCCAATCAACAGTGTTTAAATATCAACAATGTTCTTTAACATAGCCAATAAAAAAAAGAAGTGAATACATTTAAAAGATCATTAAGGACATTTAAAAAGTGTCGCAAAACATTTTTCTGCGACACTTTATAAGCATTATTCTGTGTACGGCAAGGATCTATTCCATCGTTTCCAGTTCAATAATTTCCCGAAAAAATAAGAATAGATAAAAGTAAAGGCGATTCCACTTATGATGGAAGTGAACCCGTAAACAGTTAAACCTACCAATAAGATGAACAAATTAATATACTGAATGGTACTTGCAATATTTATTTTTTTATTTCTGCCATGTAAAATCAGAGCTATGACATCAAATCCTACAGTAGACGCATTAGCAGCTATGCATAAGTAATAACCAATGGATAATAAGATCGATGCAATGAGGATGACGGCAATGATGTTCAAATTAATACTTATTTTCATTGATAAAAAAAGATTGAAAAACAACATATAACAACAGCTGCTTAAAATAGATTTATAGAAAGATTCCTTTCCCAGGAAAACTAAACAGAATAGTAATAATAGAATGGTTGCACAATTAGCAATCAAGGCTATATCTAAACCAGTTACAGCATGTAAAATTAAGGCTGAACTTGTAACACCGCCATTAATAATTTTATACGGAACCATTAGATAGGCATAAGATATCGTGATGAAGATATTTCCGATCATAATTTTTAAAATATCCCCCACTGGTTACGTTTCCTTTCATCGGTAAAATCAGCTGCCTGATGCTGTTATATTCCAATCTTATGATACCACGTTTCATAAGATTACTGCACTTCTTTGCCAATAACAACTCCAGTTCAACATTTTACTAAATTCATACAAAAAACACCCGATTGATAGACTTTTTATGCCTATTGGTCGGGCGCTTTTATAATAATTGTCTCGGTGTTTTTATAAGATTAAATCCTGAACAATTCCAACATTTATTTCTTTCAATAATTCAATTGCTTGATTGTAATTTTTTTGCTCAAGATCATCAACTAATTCTTTATATTGCTTTATTAAATTTTGGATTCCCTGTTTTCGCAGTTGAAAAGCTGGTTCTGCAGTCCCCAGTAAAAATCGTTTCCATAAACGTTCCATTATTTCTTCCATTAAATTATTTCGATTCAAACGGATAATAGATGCAAAAAATTGCTCAATCGTCTGATAAAAGTCCCGTCCATTTTCTTCAAGATATGCCCGATCCAACACTTCTAAACATTCTCTTAATGTTAAAATATCAAATATGAGTTGCTTTTTTTCCGCTTTTTCTATACTTGCTCGAGCAAAATTCAACTGGATTTCAACCATATTGATGATTTCCATCGTTGACTTCTGAATATTTTTCACGATGGATCCATGATGACTATGATGCGTAAGAAGCCCTTCCGTTTCTAATTGTCCCAAAGCTTTACGAATCGGCGTTCGGCTCATTTGTAAATCCTTTACTAATTTAGCTTCCGTTAAGTGAGTCCCGGGTCTGTATCTTCCTTCAATTATTCCTTCTTTAATCATATCGTATGCTTGTTGTTCCATTGTTCTGTTTTTAAGCATTTACAATCTCCTTACTGACTTGTCCTTAATATTTAAGGCACGATATGTTTTATCTTTCCATTCCTGTAACTTGCATCTTGTGTTTTCTAATTATTGGAACAATCCATAAGAATAACCCCGATTCCATACCGAGGCCATCTATTAGTACTTCTTTCTTACATTAATATTTCCATATATTGTGGAGAAAAATATCTATTCATTCATCCAACATCCCCATAATATGATCCTTTAAAAAAAGATAATCACCAGATAATATTAAGGCAATTGCTATAATGTACTTTCTATTCCGCCCTAGTGTTTTTTTACTTATATTCACCTGTTTCTCCAATTGTTTAATAGGCAGACGCTTCTTATCAAATAAAAACTCCTTTAGCTCTTTGTCCTCAACTATAATTTTCGCAGTTAGAATCGCATTTTTTCTCGAATCTTGATGTTTTAGAGAGTTTTCGACTAAATCGTTAAAGCTAATATTAAAGGAGGTTAATGAATCTTTAAAATGAAGTATTTCTTCTTTTCTTAACTGTTCATCCTCTTTTTTATGAAAGTCATTCAAAGAAAGTTTATTCAAAATTATGGTTTCAGTCGATTCTGCGTCATTCGGAACTGTAAGATCAAAGTGAATGTGACGTTTTTTCGCTTGTATCCTAATATAATCAATTACCCGTCTTTTTATTATGATCTCTGCAAAACCCAGGAACAAACTGCCATGATCGGATGAAAATTTTTCAACCGCATCGTTAAACGCAATAAGGCCAATGCTAAATTCATCGTCAGATTCATAAATATATCGGGAACAAACCGAAGAAACAACTTTAGCAATAAATGGTTTGTACGAATTGATTATTTCGTTAAGCAACTGCTGGTCACCTTGTTGAATTAAAATTACAGCTTCCTCCAATGATCTCTCATTCTTATCGGCTTTCGACGATAAATTTAGCATTTTTCTCACCTCACAAAGGACTGTATTTAAAAATCACAAATTCTCCTAGACTAGTATTTTTATATTTCAATCACAAATCAGGAATGTTTTTTGATCATTAACAATTTCTATTCTTGAAAAAATTTCTTGTTTTTATTTAATTTATTCTCAAGATCTTCCTCGGATAAATAAATTCTTCTGACACTTAAAACTGGAATGTCTTTTCTATCAATCGTTTTAAATACGATATGGTTGCCCGCATGTCTTTTATTTTTTCTCATGAAAGATCTCTCCTTTCATTTATTTTCATCCAAACTTTTAATATTTTTGAAAAGTCAAAAATTATTCCAAAATAATATTCATAAACCAAATACTACAGGACAAAAAACATTTTGTATACACATTGTACTCACTTAACAGCATTTTCCTTCGTCTCCCAATTTACACAATCCTTTACCATTTCCCCTATTAGACAAACATTGTAAGCAGAAAATACTACTCATGATCAATACTTGAGACATGCCCGAGTGCTGCTTAAATTAAACAGGTCGAATAAAATAATGTTATTCTTTATTTTGTATACAAGTTGTTTCTAAAAAGATGTACCCTGAGAAACAGGATGAACAAGAATGAAAATTTGTTTCTGTGCTTCAAGCAAAAACTTGCTTGCTTTAAAAAAGTATTGAACGATTTTCAGCAGTCCATATAATAACAATAAAAAATAAAACGCCGCCTAAATGGCGACGTAAAAAGGTATAATTTTGGTATCCAATGTTACTCTATGCACTTTTTTCAGATTCAACAGGGTGCGAGGTTTTGAATTTTCCAGCAGGCATATTTACGATACCCACTCCCAAAAGAACCAGAATTCCTCCGAAAATTTGTGTAAGCAAAATGGGGTCCCCCAATACGAAATGCGATGCTAGGATCGCAACAAATGGCTGAATATTCATAAACATGGAAGCTGTTCCTGCCCCCACTTCTGCAACGCCATTATTCCACCAAAAACCTGCAATTCCTTGAGCTAATATTCCCGCACAGGCCAGTAATACCCACATAAACAAAGAATGGCTGATCAAAGTGCCACCTGCAATACTTTCTACACCTGCAGCAGGTATCATCAAAACACTTCCAAGGATAGTCGCGTAAATTGTTGTGATGTACGAATTCATCGTTTTCGATAATCCGCGGATAAACATAATACTAATGGACAAACAAATCATCGCCATTAAAACACTTAAGTCTCCCCATGAAATACCGAATGATCCATTACCGATTCCGATAATAGAAATCACTCCAAGCAGGCTGACCAAAGCGCCAATTCCCTTTTTTACCGTTAATTTCACTTTAAAAATAAACCGTTCTAAAAGAATGGTGGCAATTGGTGCCATTGCTATAATTAAAGAGGCTTTGGCCGGTGTGCTATGATGTAAACCAATAAAATAGAAGGTCTGATTAAATAAGGTACCAAAAATTCCAACCCCAAGCAGGTATTTCCATTCTATTTTGACAGGCCATCTCATTCCCTTATGAATGATCATAACCACTAACAGAAAAACTGATGTAAAACAAATACGAACTGTTGATAAAAAGACAGGGGAAAATCCATGAAGTAAGTAAGCACTAACAGGATAATTACATCCCCATAAAACCGACACCAAAAATAAACTGATGAAAGCCTTAGATTGACTAGCGTACATGTTACGCAACACTTACCTTTCTATTTCCTATCATACGATGAAAAACGATTTTAATTATAACACGGTTTTAATCGCCAAACGAAATATAAATTTTTTCAAAAAATAATACTCTTTTCCTTACCTTGATCATCAATATGTGTCTCAATAGCGATCCTGTACTTAACGGACGTTCATTCGGACATTTTTGCCATTCAACGGCTTCATCCCTTACCCTTTTTGCATGTCTGGTTTCTAAGACCATATCCATTATGGCAAGTAGAATAAATCATTTCAATTAAAACGAAAAAAGCCAGCGTTTGCCGACTTTATTTGCTTTATGCTATTGTTAAACATTTTGTTTATCCATGAGGAAAACTTGATTTCTGCCATGTTTTTTTGCTTGATACAGAAACTTGTCGGCTTTTATCAATGTACTCGTTCATTCATCATAAGTTTTTATTGTAGCAATTCCCAGGCTAATTTTTGCGGGCATTATACTTCTTTCAACTATTTGGATTGTTCTTCGACTTCTTATCTAACAGCTTCTGCAATGATCAAGCTCTGTTCTGCAGTTGTATATGGATTGAATATCAATAATTCGTCTCCACCAAGTCGAACCAGTACCTTTTCTTCATGTATTGATTGATGAAAGATTTTCGCGATATTTTTAAAAACAACATCGCCTGCCAAATTCCCCATATTTATCATTAATCTTCTTAAAATAATCAATATCACATAAACCTATACAATGAACCCCTTGCTCACTTTCCACAATTATGGACATCGTGATGTTAAATCAACGACAATAGGTTCATTAGTTTAACTTACATTCAAGGGGTAGGTAAATAAACATGCGACTGTTTCAAATCGAATACGATCGAGTGAATAATTCACTTATAAATTACAAGGATGGCCAGTAAAATACATATTACTGCTAATGCAAAAAAAATAACGGAAGTAATGCGATTCCGCCTTAGTTTAATAGCATAAGCACAAAAAAAGATGGCTGCAGCCAATTTGGATAAGCTCCTACAATAGCCATAATTCGAAAAAAAGGAGCTGCTAAAAACAATTGAAACAATCAATGTTGTTGAAATTAGTATTTTAAACCACAGAGGCTCTTTTAGAAATTGCTTGATTGTGAATTTGATCCATTGCATGAAGGTATAACTCCCCTCATTATATTTTTATTCCTAATTAAGCTTATGGTATGTTTTTTAAAAGAATTCCCACCATTTACTAAAATAAAAGTACAACCATAAATGGCGACTGTCTATGCTCGGAAAGTAAAAATTTATATAGAAGTAAACATGCAGGAACAAATTAGTCTAAAGCTATAAACAAAATTAAAATGGTTTGATATAACACCTTTTGGTGTTATAATATTTTACGACACCAAAAGGTGTTATATTTAATTTGACTTCTTTAGGAGGCAATAGGAATGGACAAGCAAGGACAAGAAATGTTTTTAAATTTTATTTTACAACGAGTGCAAGAAGGCAAAGAGGATGAAGCTAGAGAAATACTCATTGAAAACTTCAAGAAACAAGATGAAGGCACTTTTTCAATGGATGATATTCAACAGTTTGTCCCTAAGATGATTAGCTTATTAAAACCAGAAAAATTAGAGGAAGTTAAAGCAGTTGTGATGCAATTTTCCGGAAGTTTCGGTATTCAATAAAATCAACCAGCCTAATCACGATGTTTTTCAAGCCATTTCAGACCCTACCCGTCGCAGTATGTTACAATTACTTGCTGAAAGGGAAATGTCGATCGCTGAAATGGTAGAAAATTTCCCAATAAGCCGAACGGCTGTGAATAAGCATCTTCATATTCTTTCTGACTCTGCTCTTGTTCAAAGCCGAAAGGTAGGACGTGAAACCCGTTATACTCTGAAACCGGAACCATTAGCTAATATACAAATTTGGTTGCGCTTTTTTGAACGCTTTTGGGAGGATAAGCTCACTAAGCTAAAAAGATTGGTAGAGGAAGATCACGATTAGTTGGAAGAGAACCGAGAAGTGTTGTGTAACACTCTTGGTTCTCTTATTTTATTATTTTAAGCCTTTTTATTAATCTATAACACCGCATCCCCCTATAATGGGAATATCTCCTGATTGATCTTTCTCAGTGGTAGCTAACTCGATGCGAATTCCACTTGGTTCATAACAGAAAAGTGCAATAAATCCCCCTTCCTGCCCCCGTACTCCAATTCCATCAAATTGTAGGCGAATCTTTTTTTGTTTCATTCGCTCTTCGATTTTGCGCAAGAGGTCCACAGATTCAACCTGAAATGCTAGATGATGTAAACCTGCTGTTTTCACATCTGCTGTCTCCTCCGCTGTTTGCCACAAGGTAATCATCGTATTTCCATCAGTAACAAAAGCATAGTCCCCTTCTATATATTTTAATACTTGAAATTCAAGAATATCGACAAAGAAATCTTTTGTTTCCTTCAAATTCGTTACGCTTAACCCAACATGGTTTACCCCTTTAGTCAATGCCATAAAAACCCCACCTTTTCTTTTAAGATTTTATATTTTTGTGAACTTTGGAATAAGTGCAGAACAATTGCGATACACTTGCTCCACGGTTACTTTCACTACCTGAATACTTCCTGGAAACAAAGCAAGCAAGTCCGCGTCATCCAATACTTCAGCACTTCCATTGATCCGCAGCCGCTGCTGATGTGTAAAATCAATAAATATCATGCCAATATGCGGATTTTCCAGAATGTTTCCCAAACTATGAAAAGCGCCATTCCCCGGGTAATCTGGAAATATAAGAGTTGTCTCATCTAGCACTTTAACCGCAGGGGAACCTCCACGAAAATTACAATCACAATTACCGTCTTTGTCTGCTGTAGCAATGAAGAAAAAATCCATTGATTCCACATAGCGGCTTAAAAGATCAGATAATTGGTTACCGATGCGGATTCCCTTCGTTTGAAACTTACTTCGTAAGAACTTTTCTCCGTTAAGTTCCATCCTGCCACCTCGCTTTATAACCTCTATTTATTAGCTTTAATGGTTATATAATATCGCACTTATCATAACTTGTAAATAGATTTTTAACGGTTATAATAATCATGGAGGTGATCACATATTATGGACAATTCACGATACGTGTTAGGCGGAGCAGTATGGATTAATCTGGTCAATACCATCAATAAACGGATGGATGATATTCTTGATGATCAATCGAGAACTATTCAATGGCTGGAGGCAAACAATCTGTTGGGCGAGTCTAACGCGGAGACGATAAAAAATCCAGAATTGCTTCAATCATTAATCGACGAACTTCAAGGACTTCGCAGCCTGTGCAAAGAGATTCTAACTGAATTAGAAGAACAAGGAACTCCCTCCGCATATGCAAAGGATCAAATACAAAAACTTATCGAACGAGTACACGTCCGTCTGACTCTTGTTCAGGCCGCAGAAAAACTGGATCTAATTTGTCAAGGAGTCACACTATTGGATCATGTTCTGTATCAAATCGTTCACTCGATGATTCACACCTTAAGCACCGTCTCTCTCGACCGTATCCGAAAATGCGAACATGAAAACTGCATTCTCTATTTTATCGATACTTCAAAATCGGGAAAAAGGCGCTGGTGCAGCATGGAGACGTGCGGTAATCGACAGAAAGCGGCAGAATTTTATGCAAGGAAAAAAAGAAGTTACAGTAATTGAACTGGACCGTAGCCACCACTAACAACCAAAAAGCAGCCTTGTTCATCCTATAATCATGTCTCTAAACCTTTTCATTTGTCTGGTCTTTAACGCGGGAAGCTTTGATAACATCTGATGTTGCAATCGGTTATTGTTTTCAGATTGAAATTTAATTTTACCTGCCTTGTTAATTGACAAAGGCTTATATAAAAAGGACGCCTCCTTATTAAAAAGAAAGGCGCCCTTTTGCACAATTAGGAAAATCTATTACGATTGATTTTATTTTCTACATGACTCTTACTCACTTAACATTTTTTAGCATATTTCCGCAAAAGCCCTCACAGGAAATGTTCCAAATCCTTTAATTTTGGGAGGTACGGCATAAAACACAAAGTTCTTATTTGAAAGGTCCTTTAAATTACACAAGTGTTCAACAATCAGTATTTCTTGTCCTAGTAAAAGGGTATGTACGGGACGAGCATTTCCTGACATGTCATCTATATTGACCGAATCAATCCCTACTAATGCAGCTCTTCTTTTCATTAAATATTTTGCTGCTCTTTCTGTTAAATAGGGATGGTTTTCGAAATACTGATCTGTATTCCAATGTTTGTCCCAACCTGTATGAATTAAAACTGCTTTTCCCTCTATATCGAGACCATAAAAAAACTGTTCATCAATTTCTTTCGTGTTTTCATCAACATGTACAATCATTCCTTCTAAGCCAGCCATTTTGTCAATGACGGTTTCTGAAAGGTCTTTCCCATCAGGATATCTATGGAACGGTACATCAACATATGTTCCTGTGTTAGAAACCATTTCGATTTTCCCAATTTGAAATTCTGTACCTTTTTCATAATGTTTACGTGATTCTTCACGACTTAGATAATCACAGATTATGGGTGCAGGAAGCCCTTTATACGTTATAAGTCCATTTTCAATCGTATGACTTAAATCAATAAAAACTTTTTTCCTCATCTTCTTTCCACTCTCCCTTAACACTATTTTTAATAAAAGGACTAGAAAATTTTAACATATCCTCCAACCTACACTTGCAACCAAAATAACAAAATAAATATGATTATTAATGAACAGAATTGAATTATTTTAGAGGTGCTTTAGTGAATTTTATGGGATTTATCGTTACGTTTGGCACATTTATTTTATCGACTGGCTTCCTTTACTTAGTTGGACATACTTTTCATATTCATTGGTTAATGCTCCATAATGAATTTACCAATAATGAAAATGGTTTTAACACGTCAATTGGTTCTCTAACACCATTCATCCTTGGGCTGATTATTAGCTATTTTGCGGAACGGATCTATCTTCATAAAAGCCGGTAATCTTATGTCGAGAAACGTATACAGGATACTTTCGAGAAATTTTAAATATACTTTTATATATAAAGCATGTAAGATAGAGATAATAAACATAAAAGAAATAGCAGGTGATTATCATTATAGAAATCAAGAGATCTCCATTAAGTGATGGAGAATTTAATCGTGGAGTATTTGCAACCGTTGATATAGCGAAAGGTCAGCTGATTCATGAAGCTCCTGTCATTCCATATCCAAATAAAGAACATGTTCACATTGAAAAAACTTTGCTTGCAGATTATGCGTTTGAGTATGGGATCAATCATACCGCTATCTTGCTTGGTTATGGAATGCTTTTTAATCATTCGTATGAGCCTAACGCCATTTATGAGATTAACTTTCAAAACCATACGTTTGACTTCTATGCCTACAAGGATATAAAAGCAGGAGAAGAAATCCTGATCAACTATAATGGTGATGTTGATGATAAGGAACCATTATGGTTCGATAAAGAGTAAGGTTCAAAAAAGATAAAAAATAGCAGGAAATTTGGTTTTTAAAATGTTAATTTACATTTTAAAAAAACTAATTTCCTGCTTTAAACTAAGGAACTTCATACTTATTCCATTAATTTGAAAGAAAGAAGATTACGTTAACCAAACCAGGTTTTCCCTTCAAGATGATGGAAAAAAGGCAAATCGGCTTATCCTAAACAGTTGTGGATACATTTAAATACTTTTTCAGATGGCAGGGGTCATTCCTCTGCTGTCTTTTTATTAGGCACTTTTCGTAAACTTTGTTCTGTTAGTACTGCTTTGTTGGATTCGAATAAAGAACCTGTCCCTATCGAGGGTTTTTTCGGACTGGTTTGGTGGATTTTCTTGCGAACCTGTCCTTATCAGGAGTTCTTTCGGACAGCTTCGTTAGATTTTCTTGCGAACCTGTCCCTTTCTCGAGTTCTTTCGGACTGATTTGCTGGATTCTCTTGAGTACCTGTCCCTATCGAGGGTTTTTTCGGACTGGTTTGGTGGATTTTTTAGCAACCCTGTCCTTATCAGGAGTTCTTTCGGACAGCTTCGTTGGATTTTCTTGCGAACCTGTCCCTTTCTCGAGTTCTTTCGGACTGGTTTGCTGGATTTTCTTGCGAACCTGTCCCTTTCTCGAGTTCTTTCGGACTGGTTTGCAGGATTCTCTTGCGATTCTGTCCGAATCGAAGGCTCTTTCGGACTGGTTTGCTGGATCCTCTTGAGTACCTGTCCCTATCGTCGGTTCATTTGGATCTGTTTGAAAAACAACCATTTAAATGCGACATCGGAGAGTATTATGAATTTCTGAACGAATCCAGAACCTCTAAATAGTGCTGATTGTACATAATACCAATGATATTTCCAAAGGGATCGACCACGGAGGCATTGATGAACCTCTCTCCACGTTCTGTGGGTGCCTCGTACTCTTTCGCTCCAATAGATAGCAGCTTATTGAGAGTTGCATTTACGCCGACATCCAGTACACAACAGCACCTCCAGGACTGGCTGCTGTACTATGAGGCGCGTAGCGGCTATCGATCAGGCCCAGCTCATTCTGGTAATCGCCAAGGCGGAACGGTTTAAGGGATGGATACATCGAAGTATAACAACAGAACACCTACGAGTTACATCCCAGCACAAAGAACGTATTTGAAAATAGCTCTAACCAATGAAAGTATGCAGTTAATGATACTACTTTCTTGATCATATAACCGGTGAAACAGATGGAAAGAATCAAGAGAAGTATTATAATGGTTCACCCCAGCTGAGTAACTACATTGTCAAATTCCTCCATACTTTTTGTGAAATCCATACATTTTATACATGAACTATTTTGTAAAGGCGTTTGTTTTCTGGGCTTTTGAAGAAATTAGTACATTCTGATATACAAAAAAAATCGGCAGGTTGCCGATTTTTTTCATCATGACTTATTAGCTTTTTTGAGCTTTCAATGCTTCCCATTCTTCTTTGCTAGGACCATATACACCAGGAACTTTCAATCCAGCTTGTCTCATTAGAACAGTCAATTGTCCGCGATGATGGGCCTGATGTTGAATTAGCAGACGGTAAACAGCCTGAACAGGCATGTTCATTCCAAATAAATTCACGATTTCGTTCATTTTTTCATCTGTAACTTGTTCAGAAAATGCTCGTGTTAACCGCTCACTTACTAATTTGTATGTCTCACTGATTTCAGCAGCTGATTTCGGTGCCTCTTGTTGAAGATTAGGAACTTCGAATTTTAATCCAACCTGCGAAGGAAAGTAGTAAACTGCTCCAGTAATATGCCAAGCCAAACTTCCAATGCTGTTTAAGCCTGGGGAAACCTCCTGATTTAACGATTCATCCGTCAAAACATCCAGCACTTTTTGCGTAACAGCTGCTTCTTGTTTCCATTCGTTTAAGAAATCATTTACAGATGTAAACATTTCATTACCTCCTAAATTTTCTAACATTTCTATATTTATACAAGTATTTCAAATTCATTGTATCATATTCAGATAACGGTCTGCTTCTTACAAAGACTTAAAAAACAAAAGATCTTTTTATATATCTGAATACTCATTATCCAGGGAATCCATATTACTGCATAATTTGTGTTCAACATGTTACCTCCTTTATTTGTTGCAATTTATTGTAAATGATAAACATTTCAATTATGATCGAAGAATGGAATGCAGAAAGGATGATCTGAATGGGTATTAATCCTAATGTAGCGGAAATCGCCTCTCTTCTTGGAGAAACGTCAAGGGCAACAATGCTAACCATTTTAATGGACGGTCGTTTTCATACAGCAAGTGAATTAGCTTATATGGCTGCAATTACACCTCAAACAGCCAGCTTTCACCTTTCAAAATTAGCCGAGGGGAACCTTATTAAAGTTGAAAAATACGGGCGTCATCGGTATTATCAGCTAGCCAACAGAGAAGTGGCGCATATTTTAGAATCGTTTCTAACGATTTCTCCACCTCCTGAAATACGTTCGTTAAAACAATCCAGCCAATTGAAATTACTTCGGGATGCCAGAACTTGCTATGACCATTTAGCAGGAAGGTTAGGAGTCGATTTAACCGAATCAATGTTGAATTTGGGTTATTTGGATAAAAAAGAAAAAGAATTTGTGGTTACACCTAAAGGAGAACTGTTCTTTACTGATTTCGGCATTCATTTAAGTGAATTGAAGAGAAAGCGGCGACAATTTTCTTACGCATGTTTAGACTGGAGTGAGCGTCAACATCATCTTGCTGGCGCCTTAGGAAGGGGACTTCTTACACACTTTTTGGAAATAGGTTGGATTGTACAAGTCCCATCTATTCGGGCTGTAAAAATCACACCAAGCGGAAAATCTGGGTTTAAACAAATTTTTCATATAAGTGTTTAATGTAGCGTTCTTTCTGTTGAAGTGAACGCATTAAACGACACACACTGAAAAAATCTACCTTTTCTTCGTATTCTACGGGGGATTCTCCTTCACTGCTTATCGCTTAATCAAGGGTAATCAAAAGGCGGTGCCCCTATTTAAGCATCGCCCTCGTAATTTGTATAGAACTTCTGGAAAAGTGATAATTTTCATTGTATGAAATACACTGCTTAAAATCCTATTTACAATCTCATCAACGTGTAACGTTTAAGTCATAACTTACTAAGCGTGAAAGTGTTACGGTAAATCTACTTCAGCGACACCAAAAGCTCGTTCAAACGATCCCAGGTTTCTGTGATGCCCTGCAGCATGCCCATGTCCATAACGGTCTTAAGTGCCTCTGGAGACACATATTCAGCACTGTTGATCAGCTTCGTTTTCCCAGCCAAATCGATGAATTCCAGAGTGATTTCTGTCGAAGGCATCGAGTCATTCAAATTGCCCTCTGCATCCGAAAAGTAATCGGTGTAGATAATCTTCTCCGGCTCGATAATCTCCTTATAAACTCCTTTACCCCAGGATTCCATACCAAAAAATTGACCCTGATTTTGATCGACACACTTCATACAGTAGTGCCAAACTCCTCCTGGACGGAAATCAATGGTGCAAACAGGTATCTCCCAGCCCCTAGGTCCCCACCAGTGTTGCAGGTGCTCCGGCTCTTTAAACATTTTGAATACAAGATCGCGTGGCGCATCGAATACACGCTCCAATACCAGTACTCGTTCGTTCTCTACTCTCGAAACCAATGTGTTATTTGACATCGTTTTTCCTCCTTGAAAATGAAATGATTTAAGAATTTTCCTTGTTCTGTAATTCCTTCAAATAAGCATCTAGATTGTCGAATCTTTCTTGAATCACACGCTGAAAGGACTGTATCCAAGAATCCAGCGCTTGGAAGGGCTCGGGCCGGAGCTTGTAGATGCGGCGGTTGGCTTCTGCCTTCACTTCTACAATCCCGTTGTCGCTAAGCACTTTTAGATGCTTCGAAGTTTGGGGCTGCTTCAATCCCAACTGGTCGGCGATTTCTCCCACTGTCAGAGGGCCGTCACGTAAGAGTTCGACGATATTCATACGATTTGGTTCAGACAAAGCACTAAGCGTCGTCATGTTCTCGCCCGGAATCTTCCCTGACATGTTGTTCACCTCGTCAAATGATGGTCACCGGTAAAACCAAATTTACATCATCTTCATTATTTTCCTGTTATTGACATTATATATAACATGAATATTCCTGTCAAGGAATATTCATAAAATTTAGTCAGTAGCTGTTCAGTGCCTTCATTGGGTTGATTGAGTTATTTAAGTACCATAATCCAATTAATTCTTTAATTAACGCAATTAAGACTGACAAAACCAATATCCATAATTATTCCAGTTATATTTATCTATGGATTGTTAAACTTAATACTGAAACTGTAAATGTTATAACCGAGTATTTACCTCCTATCATTCTGTGCTTCTTATTATAAAAAAAGACGATCAATAAATTCTTTTATTTTAGAATTTATCGATCGTTTTCATTTACAATAATTTTACAATACATTTACTATTTTCCTATTTCTTTATTACCATAATCCAAACTACAATGAAATGGAATACAAATGGAGGTTTTAATAATGAATGAAGAAAAAGCGTATTTAGGAATGGTCCTTATCATGACCTATTTAAGGGATTATATTTTCTGTTTCTCTTTTCTTAGCGTATTTGTTCTTCTTTTTAACTCTCCTTACAATATACTTGAAAATGTTATTATTTGTGCAGTACTCTCTATTTTCTCCACATACAGAGAATTTGAGGAAATAAGGAATGATGAAAGTCGTTCAGATTATTAGGTCTATTGGTTGGCTTATTTGGCTTTAGCCAAGCCCCTTGCGTTAAATTTTTAAAAAAACTAGCTGTTTTTTCAAAAAAATTATGTACCTGTTTACACTTCTTCAATAATTGAATTACCCTCACTTCCTTCGGCATCAATCCATATCCATTTCTCATACAGTCTAATTTGCCCATCACCTAAGACTTCAGGCGTCGAAACACATTCTCCTCTAATTTTATTATTGGTATTAACGTGGTTATATTTAAACTCTAGGTAACCATCTTCCTTTGCCATACCAATTAGGAAACCTTTGACGATAGAACCTCCACTATACGTTGCAGTGATCATATTCCCCTCTTGCTTATATTGAAAAGTTGTTTTTAAAGAGACTTCACCGTTAGCTGTATTTTCAATTGAAGCAAATACGATTGTCATAGTTTATCATTTTTATACTCCCCCTAATATTTACTTATTTTTCTACTTACTTTTTTTCTTAAACCTTGATTATTACATTTCTTATTAACAAAATATCCAATTTCTTTATAAAGAATTAACTTTTCACTTAACATAAGTACTTCCCCCACTTCGACTGTTTTTATATTTAGAAAATCAGCCTTTTTGGTTCATAACCCCTATAAAGATATTTTTCTAAAACATACTATTGTCTCAATTTTGTGTAGTTAACAATTTGTTCACAAAAAATACCAGAATTTTTCTCAATTTACATTTATAGTTTTCTTTGGTTGCAAACCATTAATTTCCATACCAATTAATAGGTGATTGATTAAAGGAGGAAAAATCTATGTATACAATTTCTGAAATTCTAGATTTTAACAAGACTTTTGTTGATCAACACAGGTATCAAGAGTTTAAAACGACAAAATATCCAGATAAAAAACTAGTGATCCTAACTTGTATGGATACCCGTTTACTGGAATTACTTCCGAAGGCGATGGGGATAGGAAACGGTGATGCGAAAATAATCAAAAATGCTGGTGCAACTGTCTCCCACCCTTTCGGCAGTATTATGCGAAGCATTCTAGTCGCTATTTATGAATTAAAGGCTGAAGAAGTGTGTGTAATCGGACATTACGGATGTGGCATGGTGGGTCTAGAAACATCATCCATTCTTGAAAAAGCTAAACAGAATGGTATTGACGAAAGTCAGCTTGATCTACTCGCTAACGCAGGGATTGATTTGTCCAAATGGCTGACTGGTTTTCAATGTGTGGAGGATAATGTTAAAAACAGTTGCGATATTATCAAAAACCACCCGATATTCCCAAAACACATCCCTGTTCATGGGATGATCATTGACCCTGAAACAGGAAAATTAGATCTGTTGATAAACGGATATAACCCTAAAAGTGTGTACATACCAAATCTGGAAACCAGGAGCGAGTAAATATGATAGCTATTAAACAGTTAAATAGGTATAACTTAAGCCATCTTCGGAAAGATGCAGTAGCTGGGCTGATCGTTGGAATTGTAGCGATTCCTTTAGCGATGGCCTTTGCCATTGCTTCAGGGGTAAGGCCGGAATATGGACTTTATACGACCATCATTGCCGGTATTATGATTTCGCTTTTTGGAGGATCTAAATATCAGATTGCAGGACCAACTGGTGCCTTTGTCCCTGTCTTATTAGGGGTTGTTATGCAGTTTGGATATGAAAAACTGTTAATCGCCGGCTTCTTAGCTGGGATCATGATTTTGCTCATGGGTGTATTCAAATTAGGAAGGTTTATAAAGTTTATCCCCCGCCCTGTTGTGACCGGATTTACAGCAGGAATCGCTGTCATTATCTTTTCCGGCCAGATCTCTAATTTCTTAGGTCTTAGTAACCTAAAAAAAGAAGATTCATTTATTTTAAAAATGAAGGAAATTTTTGTGAATCTACACACACTAAATATCTACAGTATTTTGATAGCTGTAATCAGTTTGGCTATTGTTATATTGGCCCAAAAATATGTATCAAAAATCCCTGGATCACTGATGGGATTGATTGTATCAACTCTCGTTGCCTATTTTTTCTTTCCTAACACTGTCGCAACAATCGGATCAACTTATGGAGAAATCCCTAATAAATTACCAACCTTTGATTTTCCAGATATCACAGGGAATTTGCTGATTGAATTACTCCCAGCAGCTCTTGTTATTGCCATGCTTGGAGGAATTGAATCATTATTATCAGCCTTAGTTGCGGACAGTATGACCAACACTAAACATAACAGCAATAGAGAACTCATTGCGCAAGGATTAGCCAATATGATTGCACCATTATTTGGCGGAATTCCAGCTACAGGAGCCATCGCCCGAACAGCAACAAATATTAAAAACGGTGCAGCTTCCTCTTTCTCTGGTGTGATTCATGGGATTGTAGTATTACTAGTGCTTGTTCTGTTTGCTCCGTATGCCTCAGTCATTCCATTAGCAAGTATGGCCCCTATTCTTATGTTCGTCGCATGGAACATGAGCGAACGGAAAGAGTTTGTACAAATCTTAAAAACGAAAACCATGGACTCGAAAATATTAGTCGTTACTTTCCTATTAACTGTATTTGTTGATCTAACGACTGGAGTTGGTGGAGGCATCCTTTTAGCACTGGTAGCCTTTGTGCGGAAAATGAGTGGTACGTTGAAAGTATCAAAGGTTTTACCGGACCCGGCTGATAAACTAGTGAAACCTGAAATCGTAAATAAAGGTTCTAACTGTCCTCAAGTTCATATTTATACATTAGAAGGACCTTTATTCTTTGGATCAACTGAACGATTTGAAGAGGAACTGGAAGAAATTCTTCGCTCCAAACCGCGAGTGCTTCTATTAAGGATGAGCAAAGTTCCATTCATTGATACTTCGGGAGAGGCTCTCCTCCATAAAATCGTTAAACAATTAAAACATCATAAACAACACCTTATCATTTCTGGAATCCAGAAGCAGCCTAAAGAATTACTTTTTTCTACTGGGTTACATAAAGAAATTGGGGAAAGAAACTTTTTTGACCATACAGGGGATGCACTTAATAAAGCATTAAGCCAATTAGATACGATAAAATGCATAGGTTGTAAACAATTTGCTTTTAGCGAATGCTCCAAGTTGTCTCTCCAACCAGTGAAGGCTAAACGAACGACTCTCGGTACATCTTTAACCTAATCGCCATCTTTTTCGGGAAGATCAAGAAAACTTAATATGGCGATTATCAATCTTTCATTCGGGCTAGCTGGAAAATCAGTATGCCCGAATGAAAATAGGTCTTTCCCCCAGTTGAACGATCATTCTTCATAAGCTGAACCACTTATTTCATATAACCATTTTCTCTAAGTTGAATGGTATTATCCCTATAAATTAATAGATCCCCACCCTTAAAATGCAGTATTGTAGATTTTTGAACTTTTTATGACAATGACAAATGTAACTATTGGAAGAGGTGTTTTTATGGAATCTTATAATAGTTAAACAAAATAGTTAGATGAAATGAGGAATTTAATTGAACTTTCCACAACTGAAAATCTCGCACATGATGCCTACAGTTCCAATCCTACAAGGTGGGATGGGCGTCGGGATCTCATTAAGCAATCTAGCCTCAGCTGTAGCAAATGAAGGTGGTATTGGAATTATATCTGGCACAGGAATATCAGTTGAAGATATGCGAACACATATTAGAAAAGCTAAAAATCTCTTAAAAGGTACAGGGTATATCGGTGTCAATGTATTATTTGCTATGAATGATTTTGCGGAAAAAATGAAAGCTGCACTAGAAGAAAAAGTGGATTTCATTATTTCAGGTGCTGGAATTTCCAGAGACATGTATGCATGGGGAAAACAAGCCGGAATTCCAGTCATTTCAATAGTTTCTTCTGCTAAACTCGCGAAAATTTCTGAGCGGCTTGGAGCTGCTGCTGTTGTTGTTGAGGGATTTGAAGCTGGTGGACATTTAGGAACGGACAGGCCTCTTTTTGACATTCTTCCTGAAGTGGTCGAAGCAGTTTCCGTCCCAGTTATTGCCGCAGGTGGAATTATGACAGGGCATGATATTGCTAAAGCTCTGCAAATGGGGGCAGCTGGTGTCCAAATGGGAACAAGATTTGTTGCAAGCGAGGAATGTGATGCCCCACTTTCTTTTAAGCAAAAATATGTTGATGCCCGTAAAGAAGATACCATTTTAGTTAAAACGACCGTGGGCTTACAAGGAAGGGCTATTACCAATCATTTCACTGATTTAATCAGCAGCTCAGATAAACTTAAAATTACGAAATGCCAAAATTGCCTAAAAAACTGCTCTTATCGTTTTTGTACACTGGATTCATTGATTAAATCCGTAGAAGGTGACGTCCAAAATGGCCTTGTTTTTGCTGGTGCAAGGGTAGATGAAATCAAGGAAATTCTATCCGTCCAAAAAATCATCGAAAAACTAAAATTCGAATATCAAGAAGCAATGGCGCAATAACCTATTATTTTACACTTGTATATTTGGGGAATCGACCTGGAAATAGACTTGACGTTGGAATTTCGCATTTTTCCAAACGGTTCCCCCTTTGAATGAATTTAGAAGACTCTGCTAAACTTTAATGTTGTGAATAAAAAAAGACTGTTTAAACAGTAGACATTCATAAAAATCTAATTCACATCAGTTAGGATCAATCAAAATAAAAAATCCCAATTACTCGGTAAATGAGAAATTGGGATTTAGCATTGAACAATAGACCTCTATATAGCCATCCGTGAAGCTCAAAATTCAATACAGAAGCAACCTTATTGTTAAATTAAATTGTCCTACTATTATTCAATAATCACTGAGATTTCGCTTACTTCTTTACGCGCCATTTTCTTCGGAGTTTCTTCCGGATATCCAAGGGCGATGACCATATTAATTTCTTTCACTCTTTCGATCGCCAAATATTCACGAATTCTTTCTTGGGCAAGTAACACAGGTCCCGTCATTGGACATGTTCCTAACCCTTTTGCATACGCAGCAAGCATTAGATTTTGTGATGCTAAGCAGCTTGATTTGATTCCTTCTTCCACCCATACAGACTCTTCCACGAGTTCGATCGGATCAAATATTTTTTCCTTGAATTTCGAATTATAAGGTGTCGCTAAGCAAATGATCAATGCAGGTGCACCGGAGAAGGCGGTCGCATATGGTCCAAATGAACGGAGAAGAAGTTTCCCTTCTTTTTCAAACCCCTTTTCTTCCGCTTCCTTCGCACGCTCTCTAAGCGCATCCCATGTCATTTCTTCAATTTTTTTTATTTTTTCTCGGTTTTTTATGACGAGAAATTCCCAAGTCTGAGAATTCGTATCCGATGGAGCATAACGTGCACAATCGAGGATTTCATAAATATCCTCGTTAGATACGTCATGGTCTTTATATTTCCGAATGCTTCTTCTATTTTGGATTAACTCTTTTACTTCTAAAAAATTTGTCACAGTACTTTCCCCTTTTACGCTCTAGACATTGAATCTTATTTTCATTATGCTCTTCAGCCGTATTATTATATCATTTTTTTAAGAATGAGCCAGATATTTTAGTCCTACTTTATTTCCTACGAGCGACTATTCAGCAATTAACATATTGCAATCTTCCCCGCCATGATCGATCCTAGAAGAACCAATTATTCTCCAAACATTTATCCCACTTCATACATCCTCCTGATCCGTAACTCCTCATATTAGAATACAATGATTTAGCTATTTTATTTATACTGATTTCAAAACCTCATAGGCTTATTTTCGAAATTCTCTTTTATTTATGTGAATTGCCGCTTTCCTTTCTAATTTACATATCCACTTATAATAGCCTAATAAAATAAGAATCAGAATGGGAACAATTAGTAAGTCATACCACAACCTCCACCAGCCCAAATGGAAGTATCCGAAAGGCTTCGGAAGTAAGGCGATTGCTTCGTACATGATTACCCCTATAGTCCAACAGGCAATAGTAACAGCCTGTTTTGAAAATCTGGAATTAAACGGGAAATTATTTAGAAGCATCATATTTACAGGAGCAATTAATACTGTATGGCTAGGTATTCCTTTCCAATCTACTCCTTTGTCAAAATACCAGTAGGCACAATACTTAATTTCAACAATCCAGTCAAAAAGAAATTGAAACGCGACCGTAAATGCCCAAATGTGAACAATTTGATTGGACGTTAGCCGTTTATTCGTCTTAAAGGCAATAAAATTAAAAAAAATTATGGCAATCCAAAGTCCTATCATAAAATTTTGTCTTCCTTTAAGAAATTTATATGACTATGTAGCTTTTTTTGAATCCAACTTAACAGGTATACATTGACGGTCAATACTATGCCATAAAAAGGGACACTGTAGATAAGCTTCCATTTTTTATAGGAATAAGTTGAAAACCAAGTTTCTGCTATCCATTCTAATAAAATAAGCACACACGTTCCAAGGATAATGAAAGAAAACTTTTTCATCTTGAATAGAACAAAAAGATGCATGAAAATGGTCATGGTGGCTGGATATACGATTACTTCCAAAAGGATATCAAAAAACTCGACTTTGTTTCGATCGATCGTGTCGTACAGATCAATCGGCTTTGTTGCTAATAAATAATCACCAAAGGATGCTAAATAGAAATTGAACAAAAAAATAAAAATTTGTTCAGAAATCTTCATTTTCCCATGCTTTTTATGTAAATAGATAACAACCCCTACAGTCAAGCATGTTATAAACAAGATAAACCATTCATTTTTATCAAATGATTTCGGTTGGATTGCTTGAAAAATCTTATATAGTATTTCCTTTAAATTACTCAAGAATAATACCCTCTCGTGCTAGAATTTTTCTAAACTTCCCCATGAAATATATTGACGCAAAAATATTGATAACAATGTAAAAAGAAGCGGCGACCATAGCAAACATATAAAAACGACCTAGTTGCAGCACTCCCAAATAGTGATCCAATAAAAGTAATAATAGGTATCCAATAAACCAAAGTAAAGTCCACCCATATCGAACGATTCGTAACTTGTTTCTTTTGTACTGTGTAAGGACAAAAATGAATAACAAAGGGTACATGAATTCAAAATGAACATTGACAATAATGTACTGCAACAGTATCTCGCTTAGCTCAAAAGAAGGAAACCCTGAAGAGTAAAAATTAAACGAAAAACTATTTAAGCACAGCACAAAAAGTGTAACACTAATTAATTCAAACCAATGAAAATCAGAAATCAAGGAAATACATTTTTTTATCTCAACAATTGATATAAAAATACTAAGGATCAAAACACCAACAAGCATACTCTCCCCCCCTATTTTGATACCTGTATGTCTTTTTACTATTATTCCTATTATCTCCGGAATAGCGTTTTTATAATAACAGCAAAAAAAGATTGTCATATATTTTCATTCTTTATTTAACTTTTTTCACAAGCACGTATAAAAGATTATTTATAGTTATTTCTGTAAAAAAATAGGGATAACTCAACTTATCCATTTAAAACATCAGGCGAAACTAGCATAATGGGCCTATTTATAAGAAAAATTAAATATTAATCCTTACCTGCAATTTTTCTTCGCCTTTTTTAGACATCATCGGTTCTTTATAATGAACATAAATTAAAAATAGTTAACTTTCACTCCGTTGATTTACAAAAAAACATTGACATATGTAGACCTATAAGATCAAAACAGGTTTTCGTGCTCAAATACGAACGTTTTCGACAAATATTTTATCAACTAACGTTTACATACGGTTTCTTGTAGGTTTATGTCGAAATAACAAGAAATAAAACTGTTTAACATACAAAATCCATATAGTAATATAGTCCTTATTAGTTTTGAGGTGCCAATCATTCGAATAAACCTTAAAACTTAAATAAGGTAATTAAATTAGCAAGGAGTATTGGAACATGAGTCTGATGAAAGGTACGAGACTTAAAGAAGATATTTATACCGTTTCTGGAGTATTACTACTAAAGCGCGGGACACTTTTAACAGAGAATCATATCGACTGGTTAAATAGTCATAAGACTCAAATTAAATGGGGTTTGAGCTCAAATGAAAATTCAGAAGAAAAACCTTGGCCTTTAAATGAAGTGGTCTACAAGAATGTATATACTTCTATAAAAGGTTTACAAGAAACGATAGGAAAAAAGACACATCTTGAAGACAATGAAATTCTTGGGATAATGAGTGAATTTGATATTCTCCATCAAGAATATGTCGAAAAAGATGTTGAAATCTTAGATATAATGGAGAAATTTTCAAAGGACGAATATTTGTTCAAGCATTCGATCAATGTGGGTTTGATTGCAAGTAAAATTGGTAATTTACTGAGTTTACCAGAAGAACATCAACATATGTTGGGGAGGTTGGGATTATTTCATGATGTGGGAAAATTTAAAATTGATCCAGCCATTCTCAACAAACCAACTCGGTTAACAGATGAAGAATTCAATTTAATTAAACAACATCCTCGTCTAGGATATGATTTATTGTCTTCGACATCGTTAGATCCATTGATTTTAGAAGGGGTTCTTAAACATCACGAGAGAGAAGATGGCACAGGATACCCTGGCAGTATTAAAGGTGACAGTATTCCTTTCTTTGTAAAGATCCTTTCCGTAGCAGATTCATTTGATGCTATTTGTTCAATTCGAGTCTATAAAGAACAAAAGTCTGTCTATTATGCCATAGAAGAATTAATTAAGGATGCACAGGCAAAACGTCTTGATATGTCCATTGTGCGTCCATTTACATATTCTTTAATGAATCAATTAAAAGGGTCAAAGATTAAACTTAGAAATGGTGCACACGGTGAGATTTATGATGTTCATCCTCAACATCCAAACCAACCCATTTTAAAAATTAATGGCTTTCAACCACTAAACCTTTTCAAAGAACAATTAACCTTGCACCAAGTTGCAGATCTTTAGTTATAGTCCACTTACTTCGAATGGATCTAATATTTTTTTACATATAAATGTTTAAGCTTTTACGTTTGAAAAAATCCTCCAAGAAAACAAAATGATTTTTCACTTATCTAACACTCAATAAGGGGTAAAATTAATACCCTATTCAAAAATTAAGGCTGTTTTCACGGATCCAAATGAGCGGGATTCGGTCGGGTACGTCCACTTTATGGAGGACAACTCTCGCTTTCAGACCCAATGTAATGTTCTTCATTCACCTTATGCACAACAGCCCTCGCTTTCGAAGTAAACAAATTGACCTTCATTCAACCTATGAAGGTCAACTCTCGCTTTCAGAATCAACGAAATGCTCTTCATTCAACCTATGGAAGACAACTCTCGCTTGCGGAGTCAATGTAATGTCCTTCATCCAACCTTTGAAGGACACCCCACGCTTTCGGAGCCAACAAAATGGCCTTCATCCACTCTATCGTTGATCAATTCTAGTGTTCGTTAGAATATAAAATTCAGTATAAATTTGGGAGGATAACAGATATAATTTTCTTAGCAAGGTCCATCTAGTAACCACTTTACAGTCAATCCGCAGGATCCATCCTATCGAAAACGCTACTATCCCCAAAGGAGGATTATATGGACAAACAAATCTTTAGCGCGCGCCTTACTTTTACAAGACTGGCATTACACGATTGGGAACTAATCCACTCGATCTATTCCAACCCGAACCTTATGAAACACATCCGGGATGTGATGAGTGAGGAAGAAATCCGCCGTAACTTTGAAAACGAGCTCGCTCCGTGGAGCATCGATTCCCCCCATTGGCTAACATGGATCATCCATGAAAATTCCTTAGGTGATAATAATGTTGGGTTAATTAGCATTTGCACCCGCAACCTTGAGAAACTTACTGCGGAAGTTGGTTTTATCATACTTGAAGAATACAATGGCCAGGGGTATGCTACCGAAGCACTTAAAAGCATCATTGATTTTTCCGTAGATAATATAGGATTCAAAAAATTTATTGCTGTTTGTTCTGAAGAGCATATCGGATCACGCCGTGTTTTAGAGAAGGCTGGAATGAGTTTAGATAAAATGGTGCCTGATAGTACTCAAATCGGTGGCAAACTGGTGACTGACTGTTTTTATTCGTTGGAGATATAAACTGATCGATATCTTAAAAGTCTGTGTTACCCTATGGTCAAATGAAAAGGCATGAGTCTTCAATACCGTACTCATGCCCAGGGAACTGCCTAAAATTCGTGTCTAACTTTTTGGATTCACAGATCAGACCACAGTCCGTTTTTTTCGTACAAAATTCATAATAGGAGCTGTCGTAACCACCACTGCTAATGTCAGCTTGAAAATTTAAATATCATTTTTACTTTTAAATTCGAAAATCTCTTCAACAGCTTGCTGATACCCCCCAGATTGTTGAAAGGATTGGCTAATATCGCCAACTGCTTTTAGGAAAGACTGATTGTTCAGTATTTGTTCTGCAGTTTCACGGAGTTGTTCAGCTGTCAGGCTTTGCATATTTAATTGAATTCCTGCTCCAATATGGGAAACTCGTTGAGCAATCATCGGCTGATCTGCACTTTGCGGAATGACAATTAACGGAACCCCGTTATAGAGGCCCTCATTAGTACTATTCATTCCGCCATGTGTGATAAATAATTTCGTGTATTTTAGTAATTCGGTTTGTGGAACATAATTTTTTACAATAAAGTTTTGAGGAATCTCCCCCAAATCTGCTATTTGATTTTGTTTCCCGATCGTCATGACAACGGTATGATCGCTATTGCCAAATGCTTCAAAACAAAGCTTATAAAAGTCCATTGCCCGATTAAATACAGTACCTAGTGAAATGTAAATTGGGCTTCTGCCCTTGATTGCAGTAAGGTCGAATTCTTCTTGTGTTAAACGTGAAGAGATGGATGGACCGACAAATTTGTAACTTTGATCAAAAGTTTCTCCAAAAGGTTGAAACTCCCTAGTTGTATAAACGATTGTCATTGGTGCAGGATTACAAAATACTTCGTAAGGAGATGCGATCTCCACATCATATTTTTCCTTTATCATTGCCGTCAGTTTCTGAAATTCATCGTATATTTCTGTTGGGATGTTTTTAGAAAGTCGTTCTAACATATTTTCAAATGAGGCTTTTGTCTGCGCAAAAGAAGTACAAGAATTAATGGCCGGAAGTTTAAGGATTTGTGCAAGTAAATATCCACAACCAAACATCGAATCGTGAATGATATAATCAAAATGTTCTCCTTCAATTTGCTTCAGAACATCAGGTATAACGACATCTGCTGTACGCAAAAGACCGTTGATTCTTTCAAATAAATAATTTCTTCCACCAGAGATAAAGGCTTTTATAAATTTATCACCGTCTATTGTTCGTACGCTAGCTCCTGTCTTCTCCATACGCTCCCGAAATGCTTCTATTGTAAAGTATACAACCTCTTCTCCACGTGAAATAAGTTCTTGCACCACTCCAATAGTAGGATTGATGTGTCCCTCTGAACCAACATTAATAAATAATACACGTGCCATGATCATCACTCCTTAAATATAACGTATACTTGAATTATGTAGCTCATTGCCTATTATCCTTTCTCAACTATGGTAAAACTCCGCGGGTTCTTTTAGCAAGTGCCAACAAGTTTAATTTTCAATTAATCTAGCATCGCACAATTTGCTAAGGAGCTTCCGCCGCAACTATAACCTGGTTAGACTTTTTACCTTTTCGAAATTGAGATTTTGATTAAAAGGTGCCCATTAGGAACCGAAATGTATTGGAGGATATAGGTGATACAAGATCTGCCCCTATGTTCACATGTTTAATGGGAGTTTTTTATAAGTTTTACTATACTGTTTTACGCATAGAAAAAGTTCAAATATACCAAGGATGATGATTGGCCAAATCCCAATGGTAATAATCACTTTCCGGGTCAAAGTTAGAAAAAATGGCTTGGGGTCACTTTGAAAGGTTATGGTATAAAACATACCAAATGTAAAAATTCGGCTCCACTGGCTAACATCGTAAATCAAAATTCCCTTTTTCATTCCATATTGTTTTAATCGATTAAATAGCCGATATAATTCAATTGATTCAATAATCAGAAAGACAATCGCTGCCATAATCCAAATAAGAACAACTCCTTGTTTGCTTAATACATGGGAAACTACACACGCTAATCCAGTTATGGACAAGGCACCGTGCAAAATACAATTCGTATTATTCCAATCTGTATTAATCGTCCAAGATTCAGTTGTAACATATCTCTTAATAATAAAAAAAGTGCTAATAAGATAAAAACAGATTCCAACTGCAATTAGAACAATGTCCACTGCTGAAGGGACATTTTGATCAACTGTACTTAGTAATAAAACAATGGATTGTGTACTAACTGTTGTTAACAAAAGAATTCCATGAACGTTTTTTGAGAGGAGGTTTTGATTTAGCTCGTAAAACGCCCGCACACTTCCTCCTATATAAATCACCCATAATAAAATATTTACAGATAAAAGGATTTGGGAAATAAAAGCCCATTCCATAAATTGTTTATAAATAAGGATCCCGCAAATGGATGTCCCAGCAACCCAAGTCCCAATCCCAAAACGGTTTATCGGATGTTCATAATGGATAGTTTTAAATTTTTTATTGAAATATGACAATAAAAAAGAAAAGGAAAATAACCCCCATAGAGCTAAGATCATAATACTAAGAAACTCTCCAACTATTCCAAAGAAACGACGGAATCCGAAAAAGTTTAATAGGACACCTTGAGTCATAATCCCTAAAGCCATCACAATTGCCATCGTAGAAGTATGAATATATATTTTTTTTGAAAAAATTAAATATACGCCGCAGGCAAAGAGTACTAGGAGGATCAAAAAATATAACACGATTATCACCATAATGAAAAATTTTTTATCCGCTTATGCCTTAACATTTTTCACAATTAAAGGTTATCTTTGTCATTAAAGCAGACTTAGCATTATAAAGAAAACTCGCCAACTTGCGAGCCTGTTAGGGCGAAGACAAAAGAAAAGCACAGCTTTTCGACTGTGAGGCTAATGCTCACGAAGCATTTCTTAGTGTACTTATGCATGATAGGAAAGTTATACTTTCCTATCGGTCATTGAAAAACCGGGTTTACCACCCGGTTTCTTATGGTTAAACAGTTTCCACTAACGTCTGATCTTCTTCCAGGCTGCCTTTTGGTCCGAAGAATTCAAAATGGATTCGATCATCTTCTACACCCAATTCTTTTAATGAAAGGTAGATTGCCTTCATGAATGGGGTCGGGCCACAGAAATAAAAGTCTGAATCATTAATGGACACATTCTCTTTGAGCCAATTTTTAGTTACAAACCCTTCGACGTCAAAACGATTATTTTGTCGATCATCCTCAGTTGGTGAAGCATAAAAAACAAAGGATTTTAGGTTTTCATTTTTCTCAATCGAATCTACTTCATCCCTAAAGGCATGAACGAGGCCGTTATTGGCAGCGTGAATAAATGTAACATCGCGTTCAGGTTGCTGCTCAATAACCGTTTTTAACATACTCATCATTGGAGTAAGACCAACGCCTCCGCTTAATAGGACAACCGGTGTTTTTTTATCAAAAGAAAGAACAAAATCTCCTGCAGGGGCACTTACTTTGACAATATCCCCTTCATTTATATGATCATGCAGGTAATTTGATACCTTGCCGTCTGGATTTAGTGTTCCAGCTTCGAGTTTGACACTAATTCGATAGTAGTCTTTACCAGGAGCATCAGAAAGACTATATTGACGAATATGAGTAAATGTTTCTCCTGAAATTTCCAGTTTAATACTAATATATTGCCCTGGCTGGAAAGATGCAATTTCCTTTTGATCCACAGGTTTTATGTAAAAAGAAGTAATAACATCACTTTCTATCACTTTGCGATCAACAATGAATTCACGGAATCCATCCCACCCTCCTTTTTGGTTGGCTGCTTGACTGTACAATTCTGCTTCAATCCCAATGAAGGCATCTGCAATGACTCCATAAGCCTCTGTCCAAGCATCAATTATGTCGTCTGTGGCTGCATTTCCCAATACATCCTTGATGGCCAATATCAGATATTTACCAACAATCGGATAATGTTCGGGTTTAATCCCAAGACTGCGGTGTTTTTGGGCAATTTGATTGACAACAGGAAGAATAACAGAAAGATTATCAATGTGTTTGGCTGCTTCATATACTGCGCTTGCCAGTGCCCTTTGCTGACGACCTTGTTTTTGGTTTGCATGGTTAAAAATATTGAGGAGTTCAGGATGTGCTCCGAACATTAACTGATAAAAGCGGGTCGTAATTTTTTCCCCATTCTGTTCCAACACCGGAACCGTTGATTTTACAATATCGATCGTTTTTTGATCTAACATAATAAACACTCTCCTTTGACGATATTAGTTATTACTACAAGCATAGTGTTTATTATAAAAAACCTTTCAACTGACGGTGTGATTTAAATCACATGATAACGGATTCAACAATAAAAAAAATAAAAAATTTTTAGAAAGAATACTTAGCTTCAAAAGAAAAATTACTTTTTATGTGTGAAGCTCACCAAGTATCATTTACTTTTTTGGACGGCTTGCGAAAAGATAAAGAAAAGAAGCCTGCTCATTTGCAGCAGACTTCTTTTTAGTTATTCTTTATTGCATTTTAATTACCAAACAAATTTTGCCTGTCTTTTCTTTAAACGTCTGATTTTTTCTTTTTCATAGATGAAGTTAATGACAAAATAAGATATGAATCCAAGTAAACTTCCTAAAATCACCATGCCAATTAACACATGAATGCCTCCAAAAAGGAGATTCCATAATCCCTGAAAATCACCATGCAATAAGTCAGTGATAGAAAAGTGTCTTAGATGATTCGTTATTTTTACTCTCCCTGGGTAGATTAATTTTCCAATTTTTAATGCTAACGGTAAAAGGATAACAGGAAGAAGTGAAACTTTTCCGATTAAATTCCCGATAATGGAAACAGGAAGGGAAGCTTTAGATAGTCGAACAAGAGGGATCAATAAAACGTAAATAAGGCCAGCGGTTGAAATGACCAACATTTCTAGTCCGAACCCAATAGCGAATCCTAAGGCTACTTTATTTGCTCCTTCTGGTGAACGAAGGAGTTTTATGAAATTAAATTTGAGCATTCTCCCGATTTTTTGAAAAATATTATTTTTTTTCAAAGTCTTATTCACTTTATTACCCCCAGTAAAATCGTTTCCGTGTTCTTTATATTTCAAAATATTAACACATTATTATTAATAATAAATAAACTTTATATTAAATTACTAGTTGTTTTGGCAAAAACATTTAAGAAAAAAATAATGACTTAGCAAATTTTTCATTTTGCTTCTGCAGTTTTTTCCTTAAGAAAATCCAATTCTGACTTTAGTATTCTCCTATTATATTTAAACATATATTTGTATATAAAACGAGAAAAAGGCAGTGCAATTTCAATTGTGAAATCCACTGCCTTCATGCTTGTTTTAATCTTTGTATTTGAAGCTCCAAAAGGGAAAGGCATATTTTCGAAACTAGAATTCTTTGATTAAAATAGTTAGTTGGCCAAATTCCAGCCAGTGCCGCCTCGCCATTATGAGGTTATTATTCGCTGGTACTGCTTACCTTTTCCCTGGATAAAGCCCTTTCAAATTGTTCGATTAGGACTGGAACAATTTCAAAAGCATCACCAACAATTCCATAGTGACAGGTCTGAAAAATGGGTGCTTCTTTGTCCTTATTAATTGCAATGATTAAACTGGAATTTTTCATTCCGACAACATGTTGAATTGCACCGGAAATTCCGATCGCAAAATATATTTTCGGCGTAACCGTCACACCTGTTTGCCCCACTTGATGTGCATGATCGATCCAGCCTGCTTCCACTACATCCCTGCTGGCACCTACCGCTCCACCGAGAGTATTCGCCAATTGGTGAATTAACTGAAATCCCTCGTAGCTTCCTAATCCTTTTCCTCCGGCAACCACGATGTCTGCTTCGTCAATTCTTACTTTCTTCACTGTGTCCTTGACAATTTCCAAGACCTTTGTCCGAATATCTTCTTCATTTAGGGCTATGGTTTCTTCCACCAACTTTCCAGTTCTTCCTGATTGCGGAGATAGTGCCTTCATGACTTTAGCGCGAACTGTCGCCATTTGCGGCCGGTATTTTTTACATAAAATGGTTGCCATAATATTACCGCCAAAAGCGGGCCTGCTCGCCAATAGTAATCCCGTTTCCTCTTCCACATCCAGCTCCGTCGTATCAGCCGTTAAGCCTGTTGGCATATCCGTGGCCACTGCACTTGCCAGATCTTTACCCGTTGAGGTAGCTCCAAACAAGATAATTTCCGGTTTATATTTATCTGTGCACTCCAGCAGCGCCTTCATGAAAGTTTCGGTCCGGTAATGTTTAAAGATGGGTTGGTCATAGACATACACTGTATCGGCACCATATTCAAAAACGGTCTTTGTTAAATGCTTAACATTTTCTCCGATTAAAATACCCGCCAATTCCACGCCCCGTTTATCTGCCAACTTTCTTCCGGCACCCAATAATTCAAGGGATACAGAAGCTACCCCTCCATCCTTTTGTTCAATAAATACCCAAACACCTTTATAATCTTGGAAATCCAATTACATTTCCCCCTTCACTTCAAACAATTCTTTCTTCTCAAACAGGACAGTGAGCAGCTGCCCCACTTGCTCCTTTGGATTGCCTTCAAGGAACGTTCCCCCTGCCGGTTTTTGCGGGGCCCATACTTTGGAGACAATCGTAGGGGATCCTTTCAAACCAAGCTGTTTAATATCTACCTCCTCCAGGTCATCAACTGACCAGATGAAAGGGTTATATCTGGCAGCCTTTAACATGTTGGGAAGGGAAGAATACGGTACATCGTTGATTGTTTTTTCAACGGAAAACATACACGGCAATGTGGAACGGACGACTTCATGCCCGTCCTCCAGCTTGCGATGGACAATGGCATAGCCCTCGTCTTGATTGATTTCCACGATTTTGTTCACAGAAGTCAACGGTGGAATATCGAGCCTCCTTGCTATTCCTGGTCCGACTTGCCCTGTATCTCCATCGATTGACATTTTTCCGCAAATAATCAAATCGATAGGCCTCGTTTTTGCTATTTTTTCAAGTGCCTTTGCGAGGGCATAGCTTGTTGCCAATGTATCCGCACCGGCAAAGCGGCGGTCCGTGATCAAATAGCCCTCATCCGCACCAATTTCAATGCACTTTTTAATCGCAGTAACAGCTGGAGGCGGCCCCATTGTTAGTACCGATACGAATCCCCCATACCGATTCTTAAGACGCACCGCCTCCTCTACTGCATGGGCATCATATGGATTCAATATCGCAGGCGCCGTCCTGCGATCCATCGTGTTTGTTTTTGGATTCAGCTTGATAATTTTGGTGTCAGGCACTTGTTTGATACAGGCTACAATATGCAGCATCTAATCCCTCCTTCATATAAAAAAGCACATGAACTCATTCTTAGAAATTCTCCGAAAGTTTCCTTCTAAAAAGTCTTTTTACGCCCGTTTACATCTAATTTATTAAAAGAGATGTCCTTACATTCGATTTTTCTGACAAATATCTTTAAAAATGTTCATGATGAGGGAAACGCCAATAAATCACTGTACAGTGAACCAAGGTGATTTATAAGAAGAAAGCCTTTTAAATGAAATCAAAAGTTATATCGGTAGAAGAGCTATCCCTTTTTTCATCTTCATTACTTGTACCCACACAGCTTGTACGATTTCTTAATAAACTATATTAATAGCGAAAACTGAGAAAGGAGTGATAAAAATTGCCTGTTCATACCGTTGATCTGTATGTTTTTTTCGCCAATGATGAAAATCCTGATGCTAATATAAGAAGATTTGAGCAAGATCTTGATATGGCAAATAGGGATTGGAAAGGCTGTATCCAATTCATTGTAAAAGGGATTTATTCAAGTAAAAGGAAGCGAATCGTAGATGCTGCTTCCATCCCTGCAACCAATGTTTTCAAAAACAGACAAATAGATCATTTAATCAGGGCTGCCAGATATTCTATCGGCTATCAAACTGGGATCTACATTTTTTATTTGAATGGAGATTATTTTGCAGAAGGTAGGGGTAAAAACGTTGTAGGTGTCTCTGGAACAGAGATGGTCGATTTTAAAAGCAGCAAGGATTATGAATTCTTTGGGCGCATTTTGTTAACTAACATGGCTGCTGGCCGTCATACATTGGCACATGAGTTGGGTCATATATTATTTAAACGCTATGATGCAAGAGAAAATAGATTTATTCATAGTGATCCTTCAGGACCTTATATCCATTCAGAAACCAAGAAAATGGATCCAGCTCATAATAATAATCGAAAAAATTTAATGTTTAAGATCTCCCCATCTGTTAACCCCGTTCTTACGTTTGAGCAATGCCAAGTAGCTAAACAATGTAAGATTGTACAAGCACAAAATGAAATTCAGAGTAATAGATAAACTACACCTCCTAAATCACTCTTTTAGCGCCAACAAAGGACTTTTTCCATTTCGGATCTAATACTGAGATCATCACTTTATTTTCTGGTCTGTAGGTATGAAGCATCTTACCTTGTCCCATATAAATGGCTACATGGCCAATTCTTGATAATCCCTGCTTATTTTTACGTGCTTTTGTAGTAAAAAATAGTAAATCACCTATTTTGACTTGTTCTAAAGGAATCGGAACCCCTACTCCAAATTGCTGTCGGGAGTTTCTAGGCAGCCGAATTCCATTAACGCCAAAAATATATTGAATAAATGAACTGCAATCGAATGTAGCAGTTTGATCGGCTGGAGCATTAAACACATAAGGGGCACCTAAATATTGTAATCCAGTTGAAATAATGTGATCTGCTAACATATGGTCACCACCCTTTTAAGTTATTACTATATAACATGTGATACAGCGTTTATTTGATTGGACAAACTACCTTTCATTCTGTTCCAAAGGTACATTAAAAATAAATGACCGACTCCAAATAAGAGACGGTCTGACATCTTTACTCATATGTCGTAAACAGTGTTCATCGCTTAGGAATATGAAACCATCGTTTCCCGTTCCAATGCCAAGTATCAGTTCCATCGAAGTAGGATTGGGGTTCTTCCAATCCGTGTGCCCCATGAATGCCTGTCCACGCTCCGGTATTGTCAAAGTAGTACCAGTTGTTTGCGTTAAGCTGTACCCATCCGATTTGACGCAGTCCATTGACATAAAAGTATACTTTTCCATTCTCTTCTACTAAACCATTACGTCTCGCCATTTTGAAATAATGATTCACCTACTTTCATTAGACTAAAATAATTTATGAAAAAACTCTTAGGAATGCTTGTCCGTTTGTCCTCCGATATAAGTACATTTTTTAGAATAATAAAAATCCCTATTCTAGGAATTAACCCTACCAAAGTCACCCAACCCAAATTTAAACATGACTGTTCAACGTTTATCATCTGTTGGCCTGCCGGGTTGCCAACGAAGCAATTCCATCGATCGAAGATCCCCTTGTCAATGGACTAGGTACATAAATAATTTACACAGTGAATCCTGTCGGGATTTAGATCTATCCTTGGTCCTTTTTACAAAAATTTCACATAAAATATATAGGGTTTTATTGATATTTAACTTAAAATGTAATAAACAATAAAGGGGGATTTCGTTATGAAACGTCAAAGAACCTATTTTATGATTGATGATTTAGTGTTTGAAGTGCAAAAACCAGAAATTACGTTAAGACAGGTTAAAATTGCTCAGGTTAAAAATGAAAATGAGCAATACAAAGAACTTCGAAAAGAATTCAATGAGGATATTTATCATATAGAAAAAAGACCTGAAGGATGGTTTATTATAGAAAAAGAATAAATCCGTCAAGACAAACAATGGGCTATGCATAATAGTGTTATAAAATAAATGGTTCCCTTTGATCCCATTACAGGGGCACAATTCTTCATTTAATTGCAATATAATATTTACAACCCCTTAACTTCATTTACACGACTGCTTAACAAAACATGTTTAATCTATATTTAGAGAGGATAGCATGTGTGGCTATCATGGTAAATGGCGTTGGCGGGGCCATCACTAGTAATGACTTACATAGATAATCGATTAAAGAGCTATCAAGAAAAAAATTAGTCAAGCTGAATTGAAAGTCTGCAAAATATTGACAGAGCAAGACATAAAAACTAGAACAATAAATTTTATCAAGAACGCTTCCAACGGTTGGAGGCGTTTCTTTTTGTCGTTAAGCAAAATTTATTTAAAAGAAAGGCCGTGTTAAAGAACATTGTTGATTCAGTCTCCTGCCGGAGTACGGGGCTGGGGAGACCCTGCGGGTGCTTAAGCATCGAGGAGGCTCCATGGGGGCGACCGCGAATCGCTCGTGCCTGGAGCAAAAATCAACAGCCAAATTTAACAGTGGCAAAAGATAAAAAATTTTCATACCCCCCTGTCCTTTTTTGCTTCTTATTCATAAATAAAAAGTGAGAGATCATAAAGGAGTGAATGAAATGTCTGGCTGGGTTAAATTAACGAAGCAATTTACGAACGATGAATTATGGTTTAACGTTACAGCATTCCGGCTGTATGTCTGGATTTTAATGAAAGCATCTTACGAAGATGGAATCGTTCTAAATGGGATGAGGTTAAAAAAAGGACAGTACATACGAGCTTATTCTCAGTTAAGTGAAGATTTGATGTACATAGAAGGAAGAGCCAAAAAGGCACTTGCAAAAAGCACTGTGAAGCGTGCTGTAGATAAACTTGTGAAAAAAGGTTTACTTATGGCTGAGGAAACCCCATTGGGAACACTTTTTACGGTAGTCAATTCAGATGACTTTAGATGTTTGGACGGAACAGGCGATTTTTTTTGCCCTCCGTTTCGCGAAACGACGGTAGAACACTCGCCGAACGATAAAAAAACTGAACCGGAACTAAATATAAAAAATCAAGAATTTAAGAATTTAAATAAAAATGGGCAACATCATAGCCAAGAAAACCATTCCCCAGAAGACCAAGAGAGCGAAAGCCAAAATCAAAATGACCAAGCCGAGGATAAGGAAAAGCGGATCAACAGAATCGCCAGCCGATTTGTTACTTTACGAAACAATGGACTCTTTTTGAGCCCAAAAGATGAGTTAGCGATTGAAAGAATAGGTGAGCTTCCCCTGACAACGGAGCAACTGGAAGTCTTATTAGAGGAAATCTTTCATGAATTCCATATGAAAAATCCAAACGGCGAAATTAGTAGTGCCATGTATTGCGAGAAGGTCATACGGACAAAATTAGAAACGAAGAAAAACACCAAACTGTCGAAAAAGTCGAAGAAGGAATCCATGTCAGAGAGAGTAGAGCGACTGATCCAAGAAGGGAAAATTAAGTAACAGGAGGATTCGAAATGACCAAGCAAGAGGTAGTCAAATTATTAGTCCTAATTGAGTCTGTTTATTCCAACTTCATAGTCAAAGACGAAACTGTACTGCAATGGTTCGAGTTTTGTTCTGAAATGGATTTTGAGAAGGTAATGACGAAGCTGAAAAACCACATTCGAAAAAGTCCTTTTCCACCCATGATCGCAGATATTGCCGTATTCTCATTTGAAGAAAATGATTTTCCAGAAACGCTAAAGGATTGGATGAAGGAAGGACGGGAGAGAATTGAGCACGAACGTAGCCATGCAAAACGAAGCCCCATACCTGAATGGCTTATGGAATATTCAACAAGAAAATCTATTTGAGGCGGAAGGCATTCTTTTAGGTGCTGTCTTTCTAGATCCTGACCTGATTCATGAAATTACATTAGAGCCATTCCATTTTTCACAGAAACGAAATCAACTCCTCTTTCAAGCGATGAGGGAGCTGCAAAGTGAGAACAAGCCCATTGATCTGCTCACAGTGGTTGATAAATTGGGAAGCGGCATTGAAAATGTCGGTGTCAGTTATATGACGAACATTGCTGGCTGCTGTCCAACTACAACTAACTATGAACATTATCAATCCATGATCCGGAATGAGTACAAACTAAGAATCCTCAAGCGGTCTGCCTCTCAATTTCTAAATGAACAAACATTTGAGCGTGCTGAGGAATTTTATAAAACCTATACGGATTTGCAAGGGTTTGGAAAAGTAGACCTGAAATCGAAACGAGATATTTTAATAGAAGTGTACGAAGAAATGGTTGAGGACCACGGAGAAATTTCAGGCGTGGATACTGGGTTTTCCCTGCTCAATAGTATGCTAAACGGACTACAGAATGGGGATTTGATTATCATAGCAGCACGGCCATCTGTCGGGAAAACCGCCCTGTCTCTAAATCTAGTAAAACATTGCTGTTTAGCAGGTGGAACCGTTGATTTCTTTTCATTAGAAATGCCTGGAAAGCAACTGATCAAACGGGTATTGAGTGATATTTCCTATGTTGATGGCTCCAAATGGAAGAATTCTTATCGATATTTTAGCGAGAATGACTATGAACGAGCCGTACATGCAATCGGCACTTTAGATACGTGGAGATTTTATATACACGATGAGCCAGGACAAACAGTTGCCGACATGCGTGCTGCCATCCAGAAGACGAAACGCGAGCATCCGAATGGAGATCACCTGGTAGTGATTGATTATTTACAGCTTATTACTCAAACTAAAAGGTTTGAACGCCAAGATTTAGCAATTGGCTGCATAACAAGAGAGTTAAAGCAGATTGCCAGGCAATTCGAAGTGCCAATTGTCCTGTTGTCCCAATTGTCGAGAGGTGTGGAGCAACGCGCCGATAAACGCCCGCAAATGTCTGATTTACGTGATTCTGGAAGTATTGAGCAGGATGCCGATGTGATCATGCTATTAAGCAGGGATGAATTTGAACAAGTACCGCAGGATAAAAGCGAACTCATTCATGTGAATATTGCCAAACATAGGAACGGCCCTGTAGGCGTGGTTAAGCTGCTGTTTGAGAAAAACTATAGTCGATTTCGCGATTTTTAATATGGATACAAGTTGTGAGATTACCTTACTAAAGGATTTTTTTGAATTAACTAGGTAGAAAAATTGAAATGCTGGCTCCAAACATTGTTAAAACGCTATTCCGCCATTCAAGCCACGGATTTTTCCGCCAAACTTAACATTACCAAAATAAAAGTCCAAGGCTTATTACAACCTTGGACCAGATATAATGAAAGTTCCATTCTTTACATATACTTAAAACTGTTTTAACAAGTATTCACATACTTTACTGGAACACAGTCTGGCGGCTACATTTGGAGGCTGGGTTCCTATGGCTCCTTCGAGCGGAAGTCCCAGCCACAATACCCGGTCGTCAATCATCACAAACGGAAACGAAAAGTTCTCATCCAGCCAGACATCGGAATATCCCCACTCTTGGCGAGATATAACCGTTAATTTTAATCGTTTTCCTCTGTTTCGTAACTGCTCTTGCCATTCTTCAGAAAGTTTGGTTCCCTCAGGCATGGAGATCGTAATCGATGCCTTGGCCGATTTCAGATCATGAAAAACTGCTTCCAATTTGAGTGCATGCATCCATCTTAATTTGGGATGTTGGTTACAGATCCATGAACCAATATCTTTTGTTGTGATGGTTTGATTATTTCGGAGCTGATGTTTAACAAGCTGCCTTAGCGTTTTCCCGTTAAAAATATGATTTTCAATAAAATTTCTATTGCTGACGTGAAGAAATTTCCCTTTTGTTCTTGTAATAGCCACATTAATCAGACGTTCACTGTCCTTGCTCGTTAAAAGCATTCCAGCTCGTTCTTGCGGGTAACTATCGACCGTATCAAAAATCATTACGTCCCGCTCACTCCCTTGGAATCGATGAACGGTGGCCGCAATTATATCTGCTTGGCTGCACTCATTTTCATAGATCTCTTCAAGAAGCAGCTCCATAAGATTGGCCTGTGCCCGGTATGGTGTCACATATCCAATCGATTTTACACCGCCAAGGTATGCTTCATGAATCAATTGAAAAGATAGGAGAAGCTGCCAAAGATTAAATCTTGAATTGGTTGCTTTATCACTAATACAATGGAATCCGGTAAAACTCGTATCCAGCAGCACTGCGGCTTGCTCTTTGAAAGGAACTTGGCTTACGATCGTATTTCTGCTTTTATATACACTTTCGTGATTGCCAACAAGTGAATGATAGATATACCGGTTCGTAAAAGCAGCAATATCAGGATGCATTCTCCGCTGTTCTTTTAATATAAAAAGCTGAGGGTGAATCTTCTCTTCATTCAGCCAGTCCACCACTCCTGCATGATGGAAAACATCCTCTTTCAACCATTTGGCCACCAGTGAGTCCCGGCTAGAAGCAATAGGGGGTAATTGCTTGAAGTCCCCGCAAATAATCACTCTCTTTCCCAAAGATGCAGCAAATGCAGCCTGTGGAACATATGCCATACTTGCTTCATCGAGAATGACAACATCATAATCCTGTTCATAAACAGCGCTGTCACTAGTCGCCTTTGCCAGTGTCGCCCCAATAATGTACGCATCTTTTACCAATTGGACTTCTTTCTTCCGCACTTTGTCAAGTACCCTGGCAATCTGTGTTTCAATTTCAAGCAGATGATCCGAATCTCGTTTACTAAAAGAATGGGACAAATCTTTTTTTAAGTGGCGCCTCTCCTCTACTAGTCTCTCTCGATCCTGTGCAAGGAGCGGGTCCTGCTTTTCAATGAGCAGCCCTGTGGTAATTTCTTGATGTGTGGAAAGCGTATCTCCATAGTTTCCTCCGTAACGGAGCACATCCCCTTCTTTGAATCGTTTTTTCTTTTTTATAAAATCAGTCAGCTCACCCATTAATACATCCACAGCTTGATTGCTATGCGATAGAATTAATACTTTCTTCTGCTGAAAATATTTATTGGCTGCTGTTCTGGCCAGTGTGTAGGTTTTTCCGGTACCCGGCGGCCCCCATACGAACGTGACCGGATTATATTTGGACCGCAAAACCAATTCGTGGACATTACTCTGAATCTTTTCGGCAGGATGTTTGGTTTCCGTAGAAGGAGTCAGCAACCTTTTTACTCTCTGCTGTTTTTGCTTGCTTTTCTTGAGTTCATCCAATCGCTCGATTAGTTGTTCAAGCAACTCCCATGGATCATGTAGTAAATACGCATCCGAAATAAGGTCGCCAAAGCTTTGCTCTAATTCCAGAATAATTCCTCTGCCCTCTGAGGAAAGCACTTTTCCATTGCTTTTCATACCACCCCATTCCAATTTTATCGCCGAACCAACCGGAATCCTTAATGAGATAGCTGTATCAAAATAATAGCTATAAGGCCCATCGTTTGATAACAATCTTCCATTTGTTACGATATAGCGGCTTCCGCCAAACTTTTTTAAGTGGTTAATCTCCTGTTGCAATGCTTGCTGCCACTCTTTGATATATGTTTTAGTTACTGTCATTTGCTTCCCCTTAGATCTAAAGATACTATTCTGATGAATACCTGCAATTTAAAAATGGCTAAATCCCTAAGCAATTAATTATGCTCCAGTCAAAGTATTCATTATTTTCAAATTGTAATACACGCTCAGTTTTCTATGCATTGTGCGCGAAAATACGTCAAGAATTGTCCAAATTTAGGAACGCTATTCAATTCAAACAGCCTCTTTTACTTATTAGGTTTCCCATCATAGCAAAAGAGGCTTCAAAACGTGATTCATTCCATTTCACTTTTTTTCATACATTATTATATTATAACAAAAAAACATTCAGATTAAATGTTTATAGGTAATTAAAAAAGGCCCTGTTTCATTATGAAAAACAAAAAACCTCCAAAAAGTTTTTTGAAGGTTGAATGAATCAATTTCAAAAATCTGAGCCCTACGGGCTCAAGGCTTTTAAACACCAAAAAAAGGAGTACCTCCCCAAAATGTCTAAATAAGTAAGCACCACACAAACTTATAAGACTGGAGGAAGACTCCCTATGGCTATTATAAGACAAGGAAGCCTATTTGGACTACAAGAATTATACGATTTAGAACCTACCCATCGTTTTGAAGCTGTTTTTTCTGCTATCAACATTGAACCAATCTTCTCTGTGGTAACGAAGAAATCTCGTTTTGGTAGACCTGTTGAACTGAACTATGCAGCTATGATTTACTCTTTAGTTGCCCGATTAATGGAACGAATTCCTTTTATTAAAGATTTGGTGATGAGATTAAAAAATGACATGGTTTTCCGTCTAGACTGCGGATTTTTGGTTTCTGATACTGTACCTTCAGAAGCAGCTTATTCAAGAATGGTGACAATCCTCAGTGAATCTAACGTTCTTGAAAAGGTTAAGGAAACGATTCTTTATCAAGCCATTACAGAAGGATTTGTCACTGATGATACAGTAGCTCTTGATGCCACACACTTTGAAGCAAAAGATCAGGCACCTCAAAAAGAGGAAAAACCAAAAAACGAACCTAAGAAACGTGGGCGTAAATCGAAAGAAGAAAGAGAACAATGGTTGATTGAAAAAGCTGATCGCGAAACCAATCTACCTCTTTTTGAAAAGAAAATTGAAGAACAGTTAGACGTTACTTTAGATCATCTTCGTGCTGAAATTCCCAAAAACCCTGAGTGGGGTGTAAAGAAAAACAGCGAAGGAAAGAACGTATTTTGGTATGGATATAAGGCTCATTTAGCTGTTGGAACAAAAAGCCAATATATTCTTCAATCGCTTTTCTCTTCTGGTAATTTGAATGACGGAAAGGCTGCGATTCCTTTATTAAAAGGAATTCAAGAGCGTGTTCAACTTTCAACTTTACGGTACCATACGATGGATGCTGGGTATGATTACGAACCGATTTATGAACAAATTCACCGGATGGGTCACCAATCTGTTATTGCCTATAACAAGCGTAATGAACCTGAGATAGAAGGTTTTGATAAACATTTCGCCCCCACTTGTTTCCGGGAACACTCGTATCGATATGATAGTTTCGATCCGAAATACAAAACTCTCAAATATACACATCCAAAAGAATGTAAAAATTGCCCTTTAGCCAATGAGGGTATTTGCCAAAAGACCTATAAAATAAAAATCACGACAGATCTTCGAAAATATACAGCACCGGCCCGTGGTTCGAAAGCTTGGAAAACTGTCTTTAAACGACGTACCGCTGTGGAACGTGTGAATGCTTATCTCAAGTTATACTTTCAACTAGACAATGTTCGTTATCGAACAGGAAAGCGTGCCAAAGTTCATTTTGACTTAGTCACCTTAGTTTATAATGCCTCAAAATTAGCAGTTGATCGTATCAGAAAAATGTTAGAATGCCCGCAACAACAAGTAGCGTAGTTTTAAAAAATTGAATAAGTCCCGTTAGGGACAATCTAGACTTTTTTAAAAAAGGAAATTATGAAATTGATTCGAATGTATAAAACTTTTAATATAGTAAACAAATGCACTTAAACTATATACTGACAAGTTTTCTCTTTTTCTTATTTTGATACATATTCGTATCTGCCTCTGTAAACAGCCTATCCATATTATTAATGGAATCTTTCTTATATGCGAACCCCATTGACATTTTAATGGTATGCATGATGGATTCAATTCTATATGAATTTACTTTTTCATTAATCGACTGAACCAATTTCTCCACTTCGCTTAAGGTTGAATTAGTAATTAATAATGCAAATTCGTCTCCGCCTAATCTTGCCGTAATGACGGAATCCGAGGAAAAGTCGTTTAGGATGGAGGCAGTCGTATTTATTAGCAGGTCCCCTGCTTTATGTCCATAATGATCATTCACATATTTTAATTCATCTAAATCACAAATCACTATGGCGACTGATGTATTTACTTCCATTGCATATTTTTCAAGTTGTTTTTCAAAGTATCCCCGATTGAATACTCCTGTTAGGTTGTCTGTATAAGACATCGTATAGATTTTCTCATATAGTCTTGCAGTTTCGATTGATGTAAGGACCTGTGTTCCGATAATCTGCAATAATTCCTCATGTTCTTTTCGATAGGCAAACTCTCTCAGGCATTGTGCAGAGATGACTCCTTTTACTTGATCATCAATTATAATGGGAACAAAAATATGTGATTTTGTTTCATCAGTTCCAATATAATATCTAACTGATGTGTCATCACTCTTTCTTCTATGGTGGATAATTTCCCTTGATTTTATTGCTCTTGAAGTATTATTCTCTCCAATTTCAACGGTTACAGAGGGAATATATTCTCCTTTATCAACTAATAGAAGAATGGTGAAATAATCTTCTCCTTCTGTATAGGAGGCTAGGTAAAAACAGTCTGTCGGCATAACTTCTGAAACCATTTCATATGTTCTTTTTAGTAATATATCTTCATCTAACGTTTTACTGCATATTTGGGCAAAATTATTCAAAATTTTGTAGTGCTCGTTTAACCAAGTTAAGTTTTCAACATGTTTTTTTGATACCCGCTTAAAATTAATAAGCCATTTAATATGTTTAGTCAACTTTCTTTTGAAAGTATTTATAATCTTTTCAAGAACTCCCATTATTATCCTTTACCTTCTTACGATGTAATTCTTAAATTATTTTAGCTAATCTATTTTCAATTCAACACTAGAGAATCACAGTTTGATAGAAAAAACTCCTTCTTAATACTGGATAATCCCTCCTTTTTTCAATATAGCACTTTTAAACTTGGCTGTCGCTTTCTGTTCCAAACAATTAGTGACAAACTAAAACAATGAGCTTTTAACATATCCTTCATAATAAGAAAAGTTTAATCGTAAACCGATTAAACTTAATAAAAATTTATAATCGGTAGCTGGCTGACTTTCTCTTACAAGATTAGTCCCTTTAGCTTTGCGTCCGCACTTTTCAATGCGTTTGCCTTTTCATTTTTCATATTTATGGGTACTTATTACTATATTATAAATGATTGTACAATATTTTCAATATATCAAGTATGCGATTATTTTTGCCATTTACGATCGTTTCATTTGGGCAACGTAATGTTTAGTGAATTTGATGATATCTCCTAATTTTCAGGAAGAAATGTGGGATTAATAAACAGAAGGGATTGTAATGCTCTTGTTACACTTCAAGCACTACAATCCCTTTTTTTGATTTGAATGGTTTTTATTTACCAAATCTATTTTTCACTGTACTGTCAATTTGTGTGATATGACCTGCATGAATAGTGATAACCAAAGAACCGTATTCTAATTTCTTTAACAAACTTAAAATGTAATCCAGCTTATCTTTTTCTACCAGCGCCATACTCTAGCACCTCTCATTTATTCTCAAATTTTTAATGGTTATTTTACAGCGACTTCAAACTTATCTTCCGATGAAATGTTCTTCTACTCAATTTTGGTCAGTCTTAATTCTGTATTTGCTATTTTGTCTTTTTTCATAATTCGATTCAATATTTGGCTAACTGTTGGCGAAAATGAAGGATGATCCCTCTGCCTTGGGTATGGGAGTTTAATAGAATGGTCCATCACAATTTCTCCGTTTTCAATTAATATGACTCTATTTGCAAGGGCTACAGCTTCTTCTACATCATGAGTGACCAACACCGCTGTAAACTGTTTTTCGAGCCACAGATTCTCAATAAGTTGATGCATTTCAATGCGTGTTAGTGCATCCAATGCTCCAAGGGGTTCATCTAATAATAATATTTCCGGCTCATGAACCAATGCTCTGGCTAGTGCCACCCTTTGCTTTTGTCCGCCTGATAAAACACTTGGCCAATCATCTGCCCGATCCTGTAATCCCACGTTTTCTAAAATACGTTCAGCACGTTCCTTCCAATCTTTTGATAAACCTAGGCCTACGTTTTGAATAACTTTTTTCCATGGAAGAAGCCGGCCGTCCTGAAACATCATTTTTGCTAATACGTTTCTGCCTTCCAAACGATGACCTCGAGTATAAATGGCACCATCACTTGGTAACTCAAGCCCAGCGAGCAAACGTAGCAGTGTACTTTTACCACATCCGCTTTTACCTACTATGGCAACAAATTCTCCTTTTTGAATCTTTAGATTCATATTTCGAAGGACGGTTTGATTGCCAAATGATTTTCGCAGATTAGCTATTTCTATAATCAACTCATTCTCTTTATTTAGGGTCATTTCAACTCCTCCTCCCTATTTCTGATAAGATGGGTGCCATTTTAAAAATCTTTTCTCTGCTATTTTCGCGATTAGATCTGATAGTTTTCCGAGAAGTGCATAGAGAATAATACTTAAAACGACGATATCCAGCCTCATAAATTCTCTTGCGTTCATTGCCATATAACCGATCCCTGAATTAGCTGAAATCGTTTCGGCGACAATCAGTGTGACCCAGGTAATTCCGATTGAATAACGAACTCCAACTAAAATCGAAGGCAGGGCACCGGGTAAAATAACGTTCCAGAATAACGAAAATCCTTTTAGCCCATAGACGTCTCCCATTTCGATCAAAGGTTTTTCGATCGAGCGGATCCCATGAAAAGTGTTGAGATAGACTGGAAAAAAGGTACCTAATGCCACTAAAAATAACTTGGCCTCTTCTTCTATTCCAAACCACAAAATCACAATCGGGATCAATGCAAGATGAGGAATGTTTCGGATCATTTGCAAAGAACTGTCCAATAAACTTTCGGATACTTTTGACAAACCATTCAACATTCCTAAAGCAAATCCAATTCCCCCACCGATCAAAAAACCAATGACAGCCCTCTTACTACTGGTGCCGATGTATTCTAAAAGCTGGCCGGATTTAGCCAAATCAACAGCTGCTTTGAATACATCTACAGGATTTGGCAGCACACGAGAAGATAACATTCCAAATTGACTGGATAGCTGCCAAGAAATAAGTAATAATAGCGGAACAATCCACGGAACAATCCACGGAACAATCTGTTTCTTATTCATGTTTATTTCCCCCTTACTTTACGATCTTAGGCAATTCTGTGTTTGCCACAATTTCCCCGAAAGGGCTTATGATTTTGGCTGTATCCGAAACCGTAACATCCTCTTCGATCGGAAGGTGCGGGAATAACAATTCTGAAACACGATAGGCTTCTTCCAAATGCGGATATCCGGATAAAATAAATGTTTCGATACCAAGATCGGCGTATTCCTTCATTCTTTGAGCCACCGTTGCCGGATCCCCAACCAAAGCTGTTCCGTCTCTCTTACAATGACATGTAATCGAATCCCAAAACGAACAGTCCTGCCGTATTTTTCAGCTAAACGTTTGACTTCATTTATTTTCTCAGCTACTTTTGCAGGCGGCTCCCCCCAGGTTAAATATACGTCGACATGCTTGGCGGCAATTTCTTGGCCGATTACCGAAGATCCTCCGAAATAGAGCGGCGGATAAGGTTTTTGTACCGGAGGATATAATAGTTTTCCACTTTCTACATGGAGGTAATTTCCTGAAAAATCAGCTTCCCCATTTTCTAATAAATCCCTCCAAATTGTAAGAAATTCATCCGTTAACTCATAGCGTTCCGTATGACTTAAATGCAGTCCATCGCCAGCTAGTTCTACCGGATCTCCACCTGAAACTACATTGATTAATAAACGTCCATTTGACAAACGATCAAAAGTGGAGGCCATTCTTGCTGCCTGTGCTGGAGAACTTAAGCCTGGGCGAACTGCCACCAGAAATTTCATCCGTGAGGTAACTGAAATATACCTTTATACACATCACCAACGCCAATTTCAACAACTGGTACATGGCGCACACCGTATTTGATCTCCAAAATATCTCTTCGTTCATCATGATTTGTCACATCAACTGTTAGATAGAGAATTCCTTTTTCCTCTAAATAATTCTTCACCTCGCCGCAATAGTAACAACCTTGTTTTGCCCATACCACAACAGATAATTCTTTTCCCATGATCAATTCCTCCTTGTATAATCAAACGATTTATTTTTTTCACCATGTAAAGAATGGTCCATATTTCTCACCACAATTTCTTACCTGCACTGCCTTATATCAAATGTCCGATTTTTATCATTGCTTTATACTTCCACATTTGCTGTTGCATGTTTCATTTCTTTATAAGCTTCAGCTAAACGTTCGATCCCTTTTCGAATTTGATTTTCCGATGAATAGGTAAAACACAATCTAATTTCATTTACATCCGAACCATTCAAATAAAACTCTTTGCCGTTCACAACACTTACACCTTTTTTCTCAGCAAGAGCAACTAGTGCAGAAACATCCACTTTCTCTTTAAATTTCACTAGTAAAAAGAAACCGCCGCTTGGCTTGTTATATTTGATTTCATCGCCAAAATATCTTCCAAGTTCATGGATCATCACATCTAGTTGACCTACATACCTTTGATTTACATCATTTAGGTATTTGTCAAACTCAATATTTTCTAATAATCCTGCGATTATTTCTTGCATGAATGGATTGGTTTGACTTCCCAGTAGAAACAAGCGCATATATTGAAGTATTTCCGAGTTTGCAATTGTCCACCCAAGACGAATACCCGGCCCGATGATTTTAGAAAACGTTCCAATATATATAACGCGTTCGGGTGCGAATGAATAAATTGCAGGTAAAACTCCTTGATTAAAATGAATATCCGCATAGGCATCATCTTCTAAAATATAAAAGTTATATTTAATAGCCAAGGACGATAATTGTTTTCGCCGTTCTACAGATAAATTCACTCCACCTGGGTTATGAAAATTAGGCATAACGTAGATAAATTTCGGCAAGTTCCCCCCATTAAACGTTGCAAACTCTAGAGCCTCCTGAACTAAATCAACTTGTAATCCATTTTCATCCATTGGAAATGCCCGTACTGCTGCACCTGCTATTTCAAACGCACGTAAAGCACTAAAAAAAGAAGGTGCTTCTACCCAGACTTCGTCACCTGGATTGATCAATACTCTTGCAGTTGCATCAATCGCTTGGCCTGCTCCAGCTGTGATCAATATATCCGATGGATTACTCTTGATCTTACGGGAACGACCTCGATTGGCAATCCATTGACGAATGTTCCACGTTCCCGGACCGCCGGGATAATGCAATGCAAGATGGCCATGTGAAAGGGTGGCGTTTTTTGCAGCCTCCGCCAGCTCTTTTATTAGAAAAAGTTCTGAATTTGGGAATCCAAATGAACAGTGAACATGATCTACTCCAGCACCGGTTGTACCGCCAATTGAAGGAGTTTTAGGTAAAAATTGATTGTATTGATATTCAGAATTTCCAGGCATTTTATCACCCTTTCTACTTATTTTTTTCTCTGTCTTAGAGGAACTAAAAAAGGCCGCCATTCAAGATCCACACGTTCTTAAATAGCGGGCCTCTAGTAGTCTAGTCGGCACATCTGCTTTTAACCTCATTTCATTATTTGCTCGAGTGATCTTCAGCGTTACTCCTAAATCAATGGTTAATAGGTTCTTTTGTATATCTATTTTCCGGATACGGAATCCCTAGATTTCCCCTTAAGGTATCAGCTTCGTATTCTGTTCTATACAGTCCTCGCTCTTGAAGAATTGGGACAACATAATCTACAAAATCATTCAATCCATTAGGAACCTCTGAACCGATAATAAAGCCGTCAGCCCCTCTGCCATCAAACCACTCCTGAATCAAGTCAGCCACTTTTTCCGGTGTTCCGATGAATGAAGTCCTCGGTGTCGTTTCTTTTAATGCAACCTGACGAAGGGTTAGATTTTGCTCTCTTGCTTCTCGTTTAATTCGATCGGTATGGCTTTGGAAACTGTTTTTGCCTAACTCGCCAAGTTCAGGGAATGGTCCATCAAGAGGATATTGTGAGAAATCATGATGTTCGAAATATCGCCCTAAGTAATCAAGTGCTTTATCAATGGATACGAGATTAGCAATTTCTTGATATTTTCTCTCTGCCTCTTCAGCTGTTGCCCCAATGATTGGTGAAATCCCAGGCATGATCACAAGCTGATCTGGATTACGGCCAAAGCTTTTTGCTCTGTCTTTTACATCTTGATAAAATTTTTGGGCTGCCTCCAAGGTTGGATGTCCTGTAAAAATGGCATCTGCCTCTTTTGCTGCCAGAGTTTTTCCCGCGTCAGAAGAACCTGCTTGAAAAATAACCGGCCTCCCCTGTTTGGACCTGCCTATGTTAAGTGGACCCGCTACTGAGAAAAACTCTCCTTTATGATTCAATGGATGTAATTTAGCAGGATCGAAAAAGACACCCGACTTTTTATCCCGAACAAACGCATCATCTTCCCATGAATCCCATAATCCTTTTGCCACTTCCAGATATTCAGCAGCAATTTTGTATCGTTTAGCATGATCAGGATGTTCTTCAATCGCCTTACTAAAGTTTAAAGCAGATTTCTCTAATGGTGAGGTGACAACGTTCCAACCGGCACGTCCATTACTGATATGATCAAGCGACGCAAATTGACGGGATACAGTAAACGGTTCACTATAAGAAGTAGATACCGTACCAACAAGCCCTATTCTTGAAGTCACAGCCGCAAGAGCTGATAAAATAGTCAGCGGTTCAAACCGATTTAAAAAATGAGGAATCGATTTCTCGTTAATATGCAATCCGTCCGCAATAAAGGCTAAGTCAAACTTTCCTTTTTCAGCCGTCTTTGCCTGTTCAGAGTAAAAATGAAAACTCACGCTTGCATCCGCTTGGATATCAGGATGTCTCCATCCTGCGATATTCCCTCCAACCCCATGAATGATGGCACCGAATTTCAATTTTCTTTGCTTAGACATTATTCATCCCTCCATACGGATTCCTATTTGGACTTACTATTAAAAGTTACATGGCATAGTTTTAGTAAACTTACAGAATGATTATTTGATAACTTTAGCTAATTCTTTATCAAATGCATGACTCCAGAATGATGGGACATCCACTTTTCCCTGGATTAGTTTCACACTAAAAAAAACGTCTGCGATATCCTGCTCAGAATGGGTATTCGTTTCAGATAAAGGGATAACATGGGTAGGGCGCTGCTTTTCGCCCTCTTTAAAAGTTTCTAAAGCCTGTTTAAACGGCTGTTTCGTATTCGCAGCCACTATTTTTGCCCATTCATCGGGATGCTTTCTTTGCCAATTATAAGCTTTGTTGAGTCGCTCAATATAATCTACAATCGCCGCATGTTTGGCTGGATCATCGATAGCAGAGGCAGACACATTTATCGGAAAATTACCTGACAAAATATGTTGGGCGCTTGCCAATGTTTTGGCGCCATTTTGGTGCGCAGCGAGAATCGCATTTCCATAACTTGCTAAAGCGTCAACATTCCCTCCGATAAGGGCGGTCAAACCATCAGCAGTTGACAGTTGAACAGGCGTAATATCTTTCCAGGTTAAGCCTACTTCCTGCAACATTTTTAATAGAAAATAATGAGCCGTTGTACTATTCACATATGCTACTTTCTTTCCTTTCAAATCTGCTACCGTTTTAATTTTCGATCCTTTCGGAACCACTAATTCTTGTTGCAGTGTATTGGATTGTTGAATCGCGATCACCTTTGATTGCTCCCCATTTTTCGATAAAGAAGAAAAAATAGGTGGAATTTCGCTTGTTATTCCAAAATCAATATGTCCCGAGGTCATCGCTTCAAGAATTAAATTCCCTCCCTGAAATACACTATAATCCACTTTATACGGTGTATTGCTCAATCCTGCTGCTTTAAGTGCCTCTTCATTACTCCCCCAGCCTGTTTGGCCGACTTTCAATGTAACGTTGCTTAAGTCTACATTTCCTGCTTTTGTTTCAGTCTTTCCACTTGTTTTATTGTTTGAGACACACCCCGTTAACCCTAGTAAAAAAAATAGTCCGAAACTAAAAAGTACTATACTTAATTTTTTCATCCGCTTCCCCTCATCATCTTTAAACTGTTATTTTATCTATTTATAACCTTCAAACTTTCGAACCCTAACTCATCTGCTTTTTTAATTGCTTCTTCCACTAAATCTTGATTTATATCAAATTCTAAATGGCTCAATGCCTCTTGATGCCATTTGATTCCCGAGGCAATTTGCTTTATTTTTTCACTTGAGAAGTTAGTGTCTATACCAACTTGTTTCAAAGTTACTGGGAGATTTAATTCATTTAGACTACGAATCAAGTGAGTGATCTCTGGTTCTGACTTTCTTTCCAATACAAATTGAGCTATTAATCCAAATATGACTTTTTCTCCATGAAGACTTTTATGGGTTTCAGAAACGGCTGTCATACTATCATGGATCGCATGTGCTGCAGCGAAACGATATCTTCCGCTATTTACACTTCCTACTAAACCAGCTAAAGCAATTACCGCATCTACAACCTCTTTAAAGGCTTTGCTTGACCGCTTTTGTCTATTATCTTCAACAGCTTGCACAGCATGTGTTTCCAATACCTCTAAAGCATATTTAGCGGTGTTTAACGATATTTGAAAGGCAGGATCATATTCGTTGTTTTTGTTATTTGGCGCATACTCATACCATTTCACAATGGTATCTCCTATTCCCGATTGTAAGTATCTAACCGGCGCTTCCACTAAAATTTTGCTATCCGCAAATACAATCTTAGGTGCTTGTTTTAATAGACGATGATCAATCACCTTCCCGCTTTCATCATAAATAACAGATAGGGCAGACCATGCAGCACATGTTGCAGCTATAGTAGGAATTGTCACAACTGGGAGATGAGCATCTTCAGCTACTGCTTTGGCAATATCCAGAACGCTACCGCCTCCCACACCAATGACAACTCCAGAATGGGTTTCTACAGCTCTGTTGGCAAACGTTTGAATTGCCTGTTTGGTGCAAAAGCCGGAATAAAATGCGGTATCAAATAAAACGCCATTTTCTTCTAAACTATGAAAAAGAACACTTCCAACTGCCTCTAATGCTTGATGACCACCGATAATTAACGCATTAGTACTAATTTGCGAAATAGATTTGCCAGATGACTGTGTACAATTTTCTTCATTTATATATAGCTCTGGTGCTTTAATTTGAATCAAGCTGAACACTCCTTCATAAGGTTAGTAAAATGAATGCTCTTTTCTAAACCTATTATTATTATTGAATTAGTCGGAATTAAACACAAGAAGTACACTTATATGAATGTGGATTGTTTCGTTTCCCATACTGTACTAGGAATCTCTCTGCGCAGGACCGGCATGACTTCAGCCGCAAATCGCTCAAGCTGTTCTTTTTGCTCGTTTATCCCAAGCCCTTCAACACTAATACTTTGAACTTGATGTCCGAATTCTTCATGATAGGTTATTATCTTTTCGATTACTTGATCCGCACTTCCTACTAATGCCGAACCATTTTGGATATGGTCTTCAAGATCCCTAAAAGGTGACTGATTGAACTTGGAAGCATCTGTATTCATATACGTATCATAATATGGACGGTAGCGCTTAATGGCTTCTTCCGTTGTATTAGCTAAATATAACCCTCTGGCACCAGCTCCGACTACTGCCTTGTCAGGATCGTATCCGTAATGTTCCAGCCTTTGACGGTAATGATCAATTAATTCCTTATACTTAACCAAAGGGTGAAAAGTATTGGAGGAAAATATGGGTTCTCCATGCCTAGCAGCCAGCTCTGTCGACAGTGGACTTGATGCACTTCCATGCCAAATAGGAATTTGTTTTTGATAGGGTCGTGGTTCCGTCGTTACATTCCTTAGTGAAGGGCGGTATTTTCCCTCCCAGGAAACATTTTCTTCCTGCCACAATCTTTTTAGAAGCTCATATCTCTCTGCTAAAGACATCCATTGCTCTTCTTCGTTAACTCCAAATAATTGGTAATGACGCGGATCATTTCCTTTGCCGATCATGACCTCTAATCTACCGCCTGACAGATGATCAACTGTTGCATAATCTTCAGCGACACGGATTGGGTCAAGAACACTTAACACCGCAACTGTTGGAAGCAAGCGGATTTTAGATGTTTTTGCAGCAATCGCTGTTAGCATGACTGCTGGTGATGAGGACAAAAATGGCGCTCCATGGCGTTCACCCACACCATAACCATCAAAACCGAGCGATTCAGCAAAAACTGCCTGATCGATTACTTGTTGAATTCTCTCATGTGTCGTAAAACTCTCACCTGATACAGGGTTCGGATGGTTCCCCATTAAATCAAACAAAACAAATTTCAATTTAATATCCCTCCAGTCCCATTCCTTTTCAATCCGTTTCGTTTTAAAATGGTTTCAATCCGAATAACGCCGTAATGTATCCGTACTTCTTAGGAGTTAATTTTTACTGCATCATCCTTTGTTTTGGTCATGTTGTTATTCAAACCATCTGCATATAGTGGACTTAATAACTGGAAGGAGCGGAACCGCTCGATTTCTTTGTCAACTGGTGTGTGTAGAATAAACTCATTTGCATGATAGGTTTCATGCAGTTGATCCAAGACTTTTCTAACATAACCTGGGGTACCAGCAATCACATCAGCCGATTGTTCTGTAATCTCATATGGTTCCCCCGTTTGGTTTCCGAACGCTTCAGCCTGCTCTATGGATTGAACTGTCACTGAACGTCCGCTTTGCAGATGGACTTTTACAATTTTCCGTTCACCTGCGATTTGTTCTGCTTCTTGTTGATTTGGAGCCGCTATTGCAGCCACCGAAATGATCAATTGTCCATTTGGGAAGACATTCCTATAAATGCGAGCAGCTTCTGCTAGGACCGTTTCATCACTGTTTATAAATTTAGCAAACACAAAAGGTATTTGCAGCCTTGCCGCAAGCTCAGCACTTTTTGAACTCGCACCCAGGAGAAACATTTCCGGTTTTGCTGGCGGTATTGGTGTGGCTTGAATGCCTGCTAGTGGATGATGTTCATCAAGCGAATTCTCAATTAATTTTTGTAAAAAAGAAAGTTTTTCCGGAAAGTCTGTTCCGTCATTAACGGTTCCATATTGCAGGGCTTTTGTTGATAATGGCAGCCCTCCTGGCGCTTTTCCGATTCCAAGATCGATTCTACCAGGCGCGAGAGTGGATAGAACAGGAAAATTTTCAGCCACCTTATATGGGCTGTAGTGTTGCAGCATCACACCCCCGGATCCGATTCGAATCGAATTTGTTCGAGCTAATAAGTATGAAATTAATACTTCTGGCGACGATCCTGCCACCTGCTCTGAATGATGATGCTCTGATACCCAAAAACGCGAATAGCCCCATTCCTCAGCCTTTTGAGCGAGTTGTACCGTTTTTTGTAAAGAATCAAAAGCGGTCGATCCAGGACTAATGGGACTCCGATCTAAAATACTTAATTGATAGCCCATTTATATTTCCCTCCTTAAATCCAAGTTCACATATCTGAATATTGAAACCTATCCTATTTCCGACTGTTTAGAACAGTAATACTTTAGCTGATTGAAAAATTTATAGTTTTGATCACATTTTCATCTCCTTTCTAATTTAAAAGGCATGAAGAAAAACAAAGAGGCTCCCAGTTCAAGGTGACAAATGTCTTGAATTGGGAGCCTCCAGTTATCCAGTCGGCTTATATAAATTTTGGAAATCTTTAATGATATTCTAAATCATATAATTCCTATCAGTCAAGTGGTAATTATTTTTTTATTACCTGTCCCTATTTTCACTTCCTTCCCTCTATTTATTAGTAAAAATCCTCTTAATCTAATAAGACTTAACATAGGGGTTCTTCAATATTCTTTTATTGCAGGAACCCTCTTTATTTATTTATTTATTATATATATGAAAAAGGGAGAATCAGATAAGAAAATCTTCTACGCGATCTAACCAATCATTTACTAAACCGTTAAAAAGTCGTGGTACTCGTAGCTTAAAGAAGATTTCATTAATATCACGTCACTTGTATCTTAATACGTATTTTTCATAAATTATACCAGTTCCCTTAACTCAGGTAATGGAAATGATCCTAATTACATTGATTCTTACAACTATGGAAAGGATATTCAAGAATATTCTTATAAGAAATAGAATGAAAAGTATAGGGTGGTATAACGATTGATCAACTATATTTTTAGATCTTACATTTAATGGATAAATATCCCCCAACTGGTAAATATAAATTTAAATACTTTTAAAATTAAGAGGAACAATTTATGAATCAAATTCCTCCCTTCCGAAGACAAAGGGCATATTTCTCTCAATTGACTACAACACAACTCCATTTAAAAAACCCTTGGGTTGTAGCCTTTTTTTCATTTTCCTATCCAGGATTTGGCCATTTTTTACAGCATCGATATGCATCTGCCTTTACATTGATTATTTGGGAGACGTTTATCAACCGAAAGGCAAATGTAAACCTTGGCATTTTCTATTCCTTATTAGGGGAGTTTAACAAAGCTAAAGCAGTATTGGATGAAAAATGGCTAATCTTTTATGTGGCCATCTATATGTTTGGAATATGGGACAGTTATCGAACAACCGTCGATTTAAACAAACAATATTTATTAGCAGATCGTGAGGATGCCCCTATCTTAAATATCAAAATGGGATCATGGGACATGAACTACATGGATAAACGAAAGCCATGGATTGCTTTATGCTGGTCAGCGTTATTCCCTGGTCTTGGGCAGCTTTATCTCCATAATGTTATATCCGGTTTTTTCATCTTTATCTATACCGTATCAATTTGTTATTTTGGGCATATTCTGGAATCTATCCACCTCACAATGGTAGGGAATTTTATACAGGCTAAACAAGTTCTGAATATGCAATGGACACTTTATTTTCCTTCAATTTACTTGTTTATCATTTACGATGCCTATATTTCAGCCATTGAAAATAACAAATTATTCGAAAAAGAAATGTCAAAATATCTGCGACAGACATATCAGGATAAAAATTTTGAGTTCCCAATAAAAAAGTGAGTGTGAAAACATTTGTTTGTTATTGCTACTTTCGAAAATTGCCTTTTTATTGAATTAGCGATTTCTGCCCTTGAACAAAAAGAGATCCCAAAAGAAAAAATATTAGCTGCACCACTTGATAAGCGGACGGAACCAAGACAACTATTTGATACGATTCATAAGTCGGATGGATTTAGCTTGTTTGATGGAGGAGCCATCTTAGGAACGTGTTTCATGCTTTTAGGAGCTATATACGGGTATGTTCTAAAATGGGGTCCTATTATATGGGGGATTATCGGAGCCGTAAGTGGTTTACTTTTAGGGTTTCTTATTAAAATGATCATCGTTAAAAAGAATAAAAAAGGGTTAAAAAAAATCACAGCTGAAATTGTTCTGATGGTAAGATGCGAAGAACATCAATGGGAATCAGTCGAAAAAATCTTATGGGAAAATTCTGCACTTGGGATTACGAAAATAAAAACCCAATAGATATTTATTGATGTACCTTAAGCCTGAAATAAAGAAAATAAGCGTCAACAAACATCGTTTTCATTTAATTTTCATATCCCTTTCTTTAAAAAAAGGGAACCTATACTTAATGATGAGAAGGTGGAAAGAGTATGGCATTAAAACAACAAAAAATTGATGTAACAGACAGAGTAACGGGTAAAATCAAGAATGGAGAAATAGAATTATTCTTAGAGAATACCCCGATTGGAAAAATAAATCTTCCAGAAAATATACAGATTGAATTAGAACATCACTTTCAAGCAGAACACACAAAAATTTATCAGCATGTCACGGTCACCGATCAACCAGATGCAAAATATACGGATTGTGATAATGGTGGCTGGTGTTAATTTTATAAAATACTATCCAATTGAATGTGAAAACCCGTATTAAAAATTTTATTGATTGAGTGCATACAGTAGGTCAAAGCATGCGGCTTTCAATTATGATTGCCCTCTTTATTCCTATTACTGTGTTGCTGGTTTAATAAAATAAACACAAGTCTTTTTGTTCGATCAATGGATTATTAGTTTCCTGACAACGAAACAGCACCTACGAATTGAGGTGCTGTTTCTCTGTTATTTCAATTCATCCTGTGAAGTAACTGTTGTAATTAATGTATATGCTCTCTATCTTCCGAATCATCCGAACTATGTATTCCTTGAAATACAATTTGAAAAGGCCGAAATCTAGTCAGAATTAGCAAATAACATCATTGATAGCTCTCCCTATCATTTTAAATAAAATGAAGAGCCATTAATGACTTCCACATCATTCCTGCCCTTAATCTCTTCCATTAAATGGAACAAGGCTTCATCTTTACTTTTTGCTTCAATCATGCAGTCAATTTGTAAAACACTGCCCTTAATTGCATTCAAAAACCGAAAGAACATATTTATATCAACAAAATCAGCATGATAGCGAAATTCTTTTTGGCTTTTTGGACTGGAAATATGCATTTTTACGGGAAGTGGAGAATGTCTCCACGTTTGGATGACTCGTTTCCAATGAACTTCCCAATCAGCATTTCGATGGTGAGCAAGATGATGATGATAATCAAAAACAAGAGGAATTTCAAGTTTTTCACATAAGTAAAGCGTATCCTCCAGGGTAAATGAAGTATCGTCATTTTCAAGCATAATCATTTTTTGAATCGATCTCGGGACGACCATCCAATTATCTATAAAACGTTCAAGCGATACATCCGTCTCCTTATAATTGCCTCCCACATGCATGACACAGCGATGAGTTGGTTCAATCCCCATCTCTTTTAATAATAAATAATGCATCTTCAACGTTTGGATGGAATTTTGTAAAATCTCTTTCTTCATGGAATTAATGAGCACAAAATGATCCGGATGAAAATCAACTCTTATTTCGTGTTTATTGGCAAAATCACCAATCTCACGCAGCAGTTTATTTAGTGGCTTCAAATAATTCCAATCAAGTAGTTCTTCATGGTTTGCTAGAGGGATTAGGCGGGAAGAAAAACGATAAAAATGGATATCAGATGCTGCATTATGCTTTAGAATTCTAAGTGTATTTTGTAAATTCGATAACGAAATACGTTCCAATTTACGAATAGCAGCTTCCCTGTCTTCAATCTTTTGGAATTGCTTAAATGTCATGGTTTGTGAAGGTGATGCGTTTTTTAATTCCATGCTCATTGCTACATAACCTAGACGTACAATCGTCATTTTACCCACCTCATTCTAAAGTAATTTGGCTTCCCGTTCACCATTCCACCTCTCCGCCGGATATTCGTTTGACTCCTCGAATAGAAGCGATTTCTTCTATGAGTTTTAACATAGCAAGGTTTTTCTGCTTGGCTTCGATCATAATATTAAAATCCCGATCAAGCACCTTTGTCATTTTTAAGAAAGGGAGGATAAAATCTAAAGAGACAAAATCAGCATGTGAACGATACTCTTGGTCTGACTTAGGTGATGAAATATGGATTTTCGGCACTGTAGCAAAGCTATTCCATGTATTAAATATTCGTGGTAAATACTGTGAGAGGTCAACCTCTCCTTTATTTACCACGTAATGATGATAATCAAGAACCATTGGAACCTTTTCTTTTTCACAAGTAATCAGTGTTTCCTCTACATCATAGGTTTTATCATCATTTTCAAGTGTTATGTGTTTTTTAATAGTATTGGGCAATTTTTTAAAATTCCGATGGAAACGTCTTAATGAGGTATCTTTATCCCCATACGCTCCGCCAATATGAATATTTATAATCCCCCTTTCTAGTGCATTCATCGCTTCGAGCATTTTAAAATGATATTCCATATCATATACAGCATTCATGGTCACTTCTTCCCGAGTGCTGGTGAATAGGGTAAATTGATTAGGATGAAAACTTGGGAGAAGCTCAAATTGTTTGATTAGCTGCCCAAGTTCTTCCCACTCGGTTCTGAAGGGTGTAACGAAATCCCACAGCACTTCCGGGTGGGTTGCCAAAGGGACAAGCGAGCTTGAAAATCGATATAAGTGGATTTCGTGGGCGATATTATAATGCAAAATTCTTTTCGTATGCTGCAAATTTTGTGCTGTTACAGATTTAAGTTTGTCCATTCGCTCCATTTTAGAAAGAGCTGAATAGCGAGTAAAAGTCAATGTTTTGGAAGGGCTCGCATCCCATAAACCTAATGCATTGGCTACATACCCAAAACGGATCTTCATCTATTTTTCTCCTTCATATTACAGTAAAAACTTTAACAATAAATTTACCAGTTTAAAGCATCTATTTAGAATTAATTTTTTAGCATATGCTTCCTTATAAAGTTTTCCCTTTACCACTGAATGGATGCCTGTTGATAAACGAAATAAACTTTGACACATTCCGATGCAACCAGGGAATTATATTTAAGTATTGGCAATCAATTTAATCTTCCTATGATTAACTTAACAAAGCAGAGAAGAGGTTTTAGCAACATGAGCACTTTTATATTTGAGCTGTAGATTTTCCAAATGGGAAGCTAATCTTGCCTTAACTGCCATATTATATGGTGATCGTTGATTTTTTTGCTATTTTTTATAACTGATGGATAACTGATCTTGATGTTCTTTCCTCATTATAATCAGGTTCTTTACTATAGTACCCAACGTCAATATTTAGATTCTATCTTTTTTGCAGTGGTTCGCTTACTTTAAATCCATTTGTAAAATGCAAAATAAAAATATAGGAAATGTTCCAAAAAAAGCCCTCACACATGTTGAGGGCTCAATGTTTCTTCATATTCAATTATGATCCGGTAACACGTTAACCTTCTTCATCGCCTCAACTGCTGTTTTAAAACTCCAGACGCAGATTTAAAAATGGCAAAACAGGTCAAAAGGAAAACTAGAAATTATTAAAAGAATATGAGAGAAAATATCACCTGCTTTTTAGTTGAGATGATTGCATAAGTTTCTCAAAATCCTTTATACTTAGCGGTTTACTAAAATAATAACCTTGAATTTTATCACATTGATAATTTGAAAGGGAATGGAATTGTTCTTTTGTTTCTACACCTTCTGCTACTGTAGATATATTTAATGCTTTACATAATTCAATGATGGTTTTTACAGTGACACTTTCCATTCCCATTTTGAGGTTGTCAATTAATGATTTATCTAATTTAATATAATCCAATGGGAATTTTTCCAAGTATTGCAGAGATGTGTATCCTTTTCCAAAATCATCGATAGCAATTTTTACACCAAGGTTCTTCAATTGTATAAATGTTTTTATGACCTCGTCATAATTTTCGAGCGGAACACTTTCTGTCACCTCAAGAACTAAATATTCTGGAGATAACCCGGTATCATATAAAACATTCTTCACAAGTTCAGTAAAAGATTCTCGGTATAATTGCTTTACAGAAACATTAACAGATATTGTAACAGGTGAATACCCGGAAGTTTGCCACATAACATTTTGTCTGCATGCCGTTCGTAAAACCCATTCACCTATTTCGTTTATTAATCCATTCGATTCTGCTATAGGAATAAATTCATTCGGTGAGATCACACCAAGTGATGGATGATTCCAGCGAATCAATGCTTCTGCACCTATCATCAAACCAGTATTAACACTAATTTGTGGTTGATACAGAAGAGTAAACTCGTTATTTAGCAGTGCATGATTTAAATCACTTTCTAAAATGCGGCGCTCTAACCGAGCAGAATACATATGAAAGTTATTTTTCCCATTATGTTTTACAGAATACATAGCCATATCTGCATGTTTAATCAGCACCTCCGGTTCCTCGCCATGATCTGGATAAACACTCATTCCAATGGATGCTGTTACATGCAAGGAATGGTTATTGATGATAAATGGCTTTGAAAGATTATTTTGAATGCTGGAAATAATGGTTTCAATCTCATTTTCTCCCAAATAATCCTCCATTAAAATGGTGTATTCATCACCACCTAATCGAGAAATTATGGTTCCATTGGGAACACTTTGATTTAATTGAATGGCAACATGCTGCAGTATCCAATCTCCATAATCATGACCATATGTGTCATTAATAAACTTAAAACGATCTAGGTCAATAAAGAGGACGTAAAACTTCCTATTGTTTCGTTTAGATAGTTGAATCTGTTGCATTAACTTATCGTAAAACGAGGCGCGATTTGGTAAATGAGTTAATGGGTCGTAGAAAGCTTGTTTTTTAATTACTTCCTCATAATGTTCCAAAGAAGTCATCATCATATTAAATTTATGAATAAGATGATCTACTTCATCATTGCCCCGAAATGCTACTCTTTTTGAAAAATCTTTATTATTAATAATTTCATTTATGTTTTGTATCAAGTATCTTATTCGAGAAATGACAGACTTATTTAAAAATAGCACAATAAAAGTGACCATTAATAGAAACAGTACCCCAACAAATAAGAAAAAGTAAATCACGCTATATTTGCATAAATTATAAATCATTCTATTGGAACTTACATGTAGAACAAATGCCGGATGCCCATAAATATCAGGAATCAAAGCGTATCCTGAAATTTTATTTTCACCATCAATATGGATCCATTTAGAAGATATATAGTTAATCACCTGATCAATAGTAGGTGCCACTTCAACATCCTTTGGAACTTCCGCTTTATTATAAGAAGAAAATTCAAGAGAACTTTGAGTTTTCTTTGAAAGAGAGGTGATCTCGAAGTTTGTTAATAGTCTTCCAAAAACTATCGTACCACGGATGGGTCCATTAAAATTGCTTGTTACGATCGGTGCAGATACCACAAGCATTTGACCTTCCTTAAGAGAGATGATTCCTTTCTTAACACTTTTTGGATTCGAATGTTGTAACAACCAAGAAGTTCTGGATGGGATATGAGAAAAGAAATCCGGATAAATGGGAACTTCCTTATTTTGTTTTAAGTCAAATGAACTACCATACACGACTTTCCCTTTAGTATTGATGATCGCAATTAAATTTAAATTATGAGATGAAAAGGTAGAGTTAACATAATTACTTTGAATATATAGGTTATTTTTAATCCGATCTGGATTGTAATTCTGTATAAATGAATACGTGTCATCCCAACTCGAATAGTTTAAAAGATTGTCGCCGATTTCATTTAAAGTATTATTAAGATTAAAGACAACTGTATTTAATTGCTTAATCATTGATTCTTTTTCAACGTCTTCAAAAGTATTAAGAATAAAAAACTTCACTATAATGAAAAAGGCTATGGATGAAAAGATGGTTAGAATACTCATAAATATGAGGACTTTCTGTTTAATTCTCATGCTGGTATACTCCTCTTCGTTAGTAAAAAACGTTTTTAACTAAAAAAAGAACGGCTATTATTACATAGCCGCTCTTTTTCTATTACGGCAACTTGGCAATCATAGTTCGCAATAGAACCTTAGACCCATAGCTTTGCGCCCTTACCTTTCGGTAAGTTTGCCCATATATAAAAACCCCATATGTTAAAAAAGTTTCAATGTTTCTGGTTTTGCAACTAATTTTGATGATACTTCCCTCAAACTTTTTTATATTTCTTATTTCTTGATTACCATACGTTTTCATCCATACCAGATAGCCCATTATTTTATGGTCGTTTTTTACTATTATTATATTCCTAGATTCCACCTAGAACAATAGTTAAATAGGCTTTGTAATATTTTTTTACTTTTTTCAATTGGCTCAATACGTAATACTCTATGAAACCAAATTTATGATCAGAATTTCAACAAAAAAACCGCATTAATCACACAATTATAGTAAACGTGGATTACTGCGGCCTCTTAACTCAACTGTTTATTGGCTACTTATTAAACTAATTTTCAAATTAATTCTTCTACTTGCATAAATTTAAAGTATACAAATTCCTGCCGAACTTAATGAGTCTTTTCCATACAATTATATAAGTTGAAATAAGGGTTCTGTTTATTATGAAGATACGTAATATCAAATAAATCTCATAATAAATCAAATTATGTAACTCTATGTTCAAAAGGGACATAGGATAAAAATAATCCTAGTATTTTCCTATACTAAAAAAATTAACTCAAATAACTTTCACTCTTTTTTTCTTAGATAAATTAATTTTTAAATCTAAAAAATCTAATACTTCAATTAGGGTATTAATATTGTAATTTTCTCCGTTCACTATTCTTGAAACTTGTGCAGAGCCTATTCCTTCTAACTGCTGCGCTAATTTTTCTAGCCGAAAGTTGTTTTTCTTCCATTCATTTATATACTTCCTCTGATATTTGTTGTTTTACTTTTTCTAGTACATTTGTCTCTTTCTGAATCAATAAAAGATTATCTAACTCTCCTTCTTTCTAGCATTTCATTCCTTTCAAAATATGTTTTAATGATATACAAATTCTTATATATGAAAATTTTAACAGAAATTCGTTTTGTTTTATGCACCTAAAAAGAATAGCAATATATTTTTTGTTTTAACATAGACTGCTAGATTAATTACATTTATTTTTATATTAGACTATCATGATATAACCAATCTTTCATTCAGATAATCAACATTTTCAATCTATTTGTTGCTTAATCAACGAATTGCGTATTTTTAACCATTGAATGTATCTTACTTCCATTTATAATTTTTTATAGATGTTGGTGAATGGTATTTATCCGATAATCCCCACCAACATATCTGTAAAAAACCAATAATTCATGGATTGCAGGAGGTTAAATATGATTACTGCTAATGCACGTGCTACATTTAGTCCAGAAGGTCCATTCAAACTTACCGCGATAGAGCGCAGGGATCTACAGCCGCTTGATGTCCTTATTGAGATTAAGTATGCTGGTATTTGTCACTCTGATATACATACAGCTCGCGGCGAGTGGGGGCCGGTAAACTATCCTCTTGTTCCAGGACACGAGATCGCTGGAATTGTTACCCAGGTTGGTTCGGAAGTTACAAAGTTTGCCGTGGGTGACCGAGTCGGGGTAGGCTGTATGGTTGACTCCTGCGGTGAGTGCGATAACTGCCATAAGGGAGAGGAGCAGTATTGCCTTAATGGAATGACAGGAACGTATGGAGCGATCGACAAATACGGCCAATATACACAGGGTGGCTATTCCACACACATCGTCGTAACTGAAGACTTTGTGGTTAGAATTCCTGACGGTATTGAGCTTGACGCAGCCGCACCGTTATTGTGTGCTGGCATCACAACATATTCGCCGCTTCGCCGTTGGGGAGCTGCACCTGGCAAAAGAATTGCTGTTGTTGGACTTGGCGGGCTGGGACACATGGCTGTAAAGCTTGCTCACGCTATGGGGGCAGAGGTTACTGTTTTATCACAATCATTGAAGAAGAAAGAAGACGGTTTGCGGCTTGGCGCGGATCATTATTATGCCACAAGTGACCTAGAGACGTTTCATAAACTGGCTGGTTCGTTTGACCTCATCGTAAATACAGTGAGCGCTAAGATCGATATTAATGCCTACCTTGCGCTGCTTGCACTGGACGGTACACTAGTCAATGTCGGTGCACCAGCGGATCCGTTGGCAGTAAACGTATTCTCACTTATCGGTCATCGTCGTTCGTTTGCTGGTTCGATGATTGGCGGGATTCGTGAAACGCAGGAAATGCTTGACTTTTGTGCTGAGCACCAAATTGCTCCAGAGATTGAGGTTATTTCCGCCAATCAGATTGATGAAGCCTGGGAGCGCGTACTAGCTTCAGATGTCCGGTATCGATTTGTGATCGACATCAGCACGATGGAGAATGAATAACTGGTATTGCTGGCAACATAAAAAAGAGACACACCTGCAAGGTGTGCCTCTTTTTGAATACACTTTAATAAATATTGAATTGAGTGATTGAAGATTTTTTCACAATTAGCGCTTAAAAGGTAAACTTCAAGTAGAAGCACTTATCCAATCTTGTTTTGTAATAAATCCATTGCCTGGATTTCAGAGATTCCTCTTATTAAACAAAGTTCACTGATTAAGATTTTTCGAGCGCTCTCCAGCATCTGCTTTTCACTTGAATTGAGTGATTTAATTTTGTTAATCCGCATTAAATCACGTACAACTTGGGCTCCTTCTAGGATATTACCTGTTTTAAGCTTTTCTGTATTGATCTTGAATCTTTCTTTCATCGAAAGAGATGAGTCGGTTTGTTCATGATGGAAAATGTCTAATACATTTTCAAGAGAAATTATATCGGTAACTAAGCGAACCCGTAATTTGTCTATTTTGGCAATAGGAATCATGACTTGCATTTTATTTATATGCAAATTTATTATATAATACGGCTGTTTCTTCCCTTGTATTTCCTTTAATTCTATTGCTTCGATAACTCCTGCTCCCTGCATAGGATAAACAATGCAATCACCAACTTGAAACAACTTGCCACCTCCAAATTTAAGACATCTTAAGCATACCATAAAACAATTAAATATAAAAATGATTATTTTATCACCATCAATCATTTAATGTCAATAAAAAGTTGACAATTTATGATTTCAGACAATTCTTTCCGTTTTACAACTTTCACCAACGAATTTTACCCATTATTTCCCACTTATCATACCCTTTAGTTATCCTCCTTTTGTATAACAGCAAAATATGCTGATATGGTGGATGTATGTATATTGCTTTCGAGTAACGATTAGTAAATAAAGAATTTTGACTTGTTGGTTTGCTCTCCCATTTCTTTTATTTATTGTTTTTGGTACTTAATTTCTTTTGCTTCCATATGCTGTATTTATGAGGAGTGAAAACTTATGCAAAATCAACAGTTTGATATCGAAACGCTTAAAAGCATTAAAAATAAACTGGATTATATTTACTTCATAGCTAAAAGTAATTATAATGACCGCCCCGAATTAATGGATACTATTGAAAATTTAGCACAGGTAGCCAACATGTTTGTGAATATTAGAATTCAAGAGTTAAACGATCGTATAGAAATCTCGAGTCCTCAAGGATTTATCGTGTCTAAACTATCTAACGCATACTCCAGAATGAAAGAGTATGAGAAGCAAAAAGATAGTGAGTTTCCAACTTGGAAGCTTTAATGTTTTTTGACCATATCAGATAAAAAAGTTAATAGTAACTGTGACATGATTGCTATGATATTGTTTTTTAACTGTTAAATTACATTAAAGAAGGCAAGCGAATTTCAGGCTTGCCTTCTTTAAGATGATGTAGTTTTAAAAATCGTAATTATTTATCCTCGTCTTCCACCTCTACCGCCCTGTTTTGCTCCAGTGTTCTTTTTGAGGGTAGACAAATTTTCTTCACTTGTCTTTAAAAAACGAGCCATTTTATCTTCAAAACTTTCCTTAGGTTTGAAATTACCTTTTGAACGAAAGTCCTTGGAACGGTTTTCCACTCTTCCCGGGCGTGAAGGGCGTTGTGAGTAAGAAGATGTTTGTCTTTCAGGTCTTTCTATAGCTTGTTTGATAGACAGGGAAGTTTTTCCGTCTTTCATACTAACCACTTTTACTTCAACCTGATCACCTATTTTGAGATGGTAATTTACATCTTTTACATAGCTATCCGCTACCTCACTGATATGCACAAGACCTGTTGACCCATCCGGTAATTCCACAAAAGCTCCGAAATTAGTTACTCCTGTTACTTTACCTTGTACTTTGCTACCTATTTCAACTGTCATAAAAATGTTGTTCCCCCTCAAAAATGTTAAAAACACTTTATTATAACAAATTAATATGAAAATAACAATTTCAAGAAAACTTTCAACAGGATAATATTATCATTAGGAAAAATCGTAATTGTATGCTACACTGATTTTACCATTTGATTTACCGTTTTACATTCCCTGCTCATTCGTGAGTGGGGTTTTTATTTTATTGGCGCTTTTGGCTGTTGATTTCCGCTCCAGGTACGAGCGGTCCGAGGGCGTGCCTGGAGCGGAAATCAACAGTGTTTAAATATCAACAATGTTCTTTAACATAGCCATTTATTAAGGAAATAAAAAAAGACTCCAGTATAAGAGTCTTTTTTATTCGTTCTTATGATTAAGCTTTATGAACGTTTGAAGCTTGCGGTCCACGTTGACCTTGCTCTACGTCAAAAGTCACTGCTTGACCTTCTTCAAGAGTTTTGAACCCTTCGCCTTGAATCGCTGAGAAATGAACGAATACATCGTCTCCACCTTCACGTTCAATGAATCCGAAGCCTTTTTCGCTGTTAAACCATTTTACTTTACCTTTTTCCATTTGAGTTGCCTCCTAGTGTGTACATACACACAATGTAATACTATCCTTGCTCTCAGTGATTATTAAGACGAAAAGCTTTACTGCCTGTATCCATTACACCGAACAAAAATAATTCTTTTAAATAATAGCATTTTTCGATCGTAATTGCAAGATTCCCTACCAGTCTGACATATCATTTTCTACCGTTTTATAAATCAAGCCCCAAAATTAAATCAAAAGGAAAAGAGGATGAATACCAGCTTCATTTCATTATACTTTCTTTTTTCTCGTGGACCTGGAAGTTTTTTTAAGTTTCCCATTACCCCCATATTCCCTATTCCCTTTAAAGTTTCTCCTTGGTTTCTCTTGTTCCCTTTTTTTCGACTTACCTGCATTTCGCGGTGCCTCGAAAGTTAGCTGAACGGGAACATCCTTCTGTTCCTTTGACAACAATTTTAAGGCAATTGATACTAACGCGATCGAATCGTATTGATCGAGCAATTCGCTTGCTGCTTGTTTAAACTGTTTGTATTGATTTTCTTCAACTAATTGAATCATCTTTTCTATTGCGGCTCTTTGTATAGACTCCCTTGCCTCTGCTACCGTCGGTATTGATTTCCTCTTGATATGCCCTTTTGAGGCTTTTTCAATACTATGAATCTGTCCGGTTTCCCTCGGTGTAACAAATGTAATAGCCACCCCTGTCTTACCTGCTCGACCCGTTCTGCCGATTCGGTGAACATAACTTTCCGAGTCTTGTGGTATATCAAAATTGTAGACGTGAGTAACCCCTGAAACATCAATTCCCCTAGCAGCCACATCGGTTGCAACTAAAATATCAATGCTTCCTTCACGAAATTTATTCATCACAACATCTCGTTGCCGTTGATTTAAATCACCGTGTAACCCATCAGCAAGATACCCTCTTTTATTCAATGCATCACTTAATTCATCCACGCGTCTTTTTGTTCGTCCAAAAATCACAGCTAATTCTGGGTTATCCACGTCCAGCAGACGGCATAGCACTTCAAATTTATCTCGTTCATTCACCTCATAATAAATTTGCTCTACCCTTGGAGAGGTAACTTCCTTCGCTTTCATTTTTACTATCTCTGGTTCGCTCATAAACCTTTCAGCAAGATTTTGAATCGGTTTGGGCATAGTTGCAGAGAACAGCAAGGTTTGTTTTTCTTCAGGGGTCTCTTTGAGGATTCGTTCAATATCCTCCAAAAATCCCATATCCAACATTTCATCAGCCTCATCCAATACCACCGAGGAGATGCGGTCTAACTTTAACGTTTTACGTTGAATGTGATCCAATAGTCTTCCGGGTGTTCCCGTAATAATGTGAGGGCCTTTTTTTAGCGCCTTTATTTGGCGATCGATTGATTGCCCCCCATAAATAGGCAGAGAAGATATGTCCATGTATTTCGCCAGTCTATTGATCTCTTCTGAAACTTGTATGGCTAACTCTCTTGTGGGTGCAATTACAATAGCCTGAACATATTTTTTACTCGGATCCACGTTCTCCAAGATCGGTATAGCGAAGGCAGCAGTCTTTCCTGTCCCTGTTTGTGCCTGACCAATAATGTCCTTTCCCGTCAAAGCTATTGGAATGGCCTTCTCTTGAATGGGAGATGCCTCTTCAAATCCCATATCCGTAATCGCTCTTTGAATGGGTCCACTAATGCCCATTTCTTGAAATGTTGTCATACATCATATACCCCTTCTAATTGTTTACAATTTTTCATTTTGGACGAAAGCCCTTGATTCAATCCATATATGTATTCATTTTCGCAGGCTATTGTTCATACTAAGGGTTCAAAAAACACACAACACGAATTAAAATATCGAATTATTCGGACAAGCTAAGAAGTAAAAAGAATGGACAAAAGCATTGCCAATGACAAAGAGTAGGTGCTTTTTTATTTGGGATCCCCTATTATCGTAGTTCATAATTACCTAGGGAAGGAGTTCAATTATATTTTAGAAACGTTTTCTGCTTAAGGGCCACGTTGTCCTTCTACAACATCAAATTGTACTGATTGCCCTTCTTCCAAGGATTTATAACCCTCACCAGTAATCGCACTATAGTGTACGAAAACGTCATCTCCACCTTCTCTTTCAATAAAACCAAAACCTTTCTCAGAATTAAACCATTTAACTGTTCCTTTTTCCATTGGGAAAGACCTCCAATTTTATATGAAATACGCAGTTTTTTATTTACCCATAAAAAAATTCACATATTAAAATGAGCGATCACAAACCAAGTGATAACCCTTCTTAACATGTGAATGAACGAAGCAAATTATACTTTGAATTATTTTCTAGAGCTTTTTTTCTCTTGTCCCTACTAGTGTAACCATCCAATTAGTGTCAGAAATCACATAATGGATTTTCTCTAGGGGAACGATATGTGAAAATTCCAATTTTCTCATATCCAAAGATACATTATTTAGCTATTAAATTTTGCTTAGATTTTTTATACCTAAATGTAAAATTAAAGCCACCAAACTCCAAGTATTTAAAACAGTACCTACAATTTCTAAAGGAATTTTAATGAATTCTGGCATTTGTGTATTTAAAGTAATTGATACTGTACTTATACCAATAACTAACATTGCCATTAATAAAGGCAAATTTTTAACCAAAAGTAATCTCTCCCTTTATCCATTTTATATCATAGTTATATAATACTTTTTAATAGAGTAATCAACAATAAAGATTGTTCACTTTGATGAAAAGAAATTTATAATCAACATTTGGTATATACCACTTTCAAGAACAGATCTTCAAGTATACAAAATAAGCCATCAAACTAATTCCTGCACAAGTTCCTAACAAAAGGCCTATCAATAATAAATCATGTATCAAACCCATATCCTCCATATATATTTTGACACCTTTATAGTATACTATAACCTAGATTTATTGCTTTCGTTAAAAAAATAATCTTCCGAAAATCTTCATAACAAGAATTGAAATTTTAATGTTATTCCAGTATAATAATATTGTGCTTTCAAATCTTTACATTACTACCCCTTCTGTTTAATAAACAGAAGGGGTTTTTTGGAATGTAAGCCTTGGCGAATAAAGATCGGCTCTATTTACACAAGTCTAATAAATTCCACTGGTGCTTCTACTAATAAACCTGCTGTAAAGGTGTCACCTAGACCAGTTGTGCTAGTGGTTTCGCCAATATAAGCCGGTATGATCGTGATGTCTTTCCGGCCTTTTGTTAACTCTCGTAATTTTTCTCCTCTTGGGTGAAGATGAGAACATGAGATTATTTTCTGTATCGTATCTTGATTGCAAATTTCCCCTGTTACTGCACGGGAAAAAGCAAATTGATTCCCATTCATTAACGCGGTACGCCACACGGTTGTATCATATTGAGCAGATTGAATGAATGAAAATTCCTTTGTATGTAGAATAACATGAGCAGCACCAAGGGAATGGCAGGCATCTTCCAAGATGTTTACTAAGTCTTCATCAGGAAGACTTAATAGCGGCTCTTTCAATCCGATTAATTGTTGGTATTCATCTTCATTTAGTCCGATCGTTTCTACATAACTTCTTAATGTTCGAATAATTTTCCACTGTTCATCCAGTGACCATATGGAAGCCAGCTCAAGGTGTACGTTTGGTTTTTTGTTTCCCAGGGTCTCCAGCAGGTTAATCGTGTCTTGTAAAAGGATATCGACCTCTTTACTTCCATCAACTGCATTGAAGCCTGCCGTTAACATCCAGGATATATCTTTCTTCCTTAATTCATTTGCAAAATTCACTGCAATCATATCCCTAGGGTATTCATTGCTTCTTCGAAAAATAATCCGATTGGAGGAATCGCCAACTTCGTATTCCAGGATATAATGCTTTGGTGTCTCACCTTCCTGATCCGATAAAAGCATCAGCCCATTTTGTTCAGAAACTAAAGCAGTTAGTTCTTCTGAATGCATTGGAATATTCACGAGGGCTGTATAACCTGCATAACTGGCTACACAACCTGTCTGCAGCCCAGCTCCGCCTATTGCCTTCCGCCACTCTAGCTGTTTCTCAAAGCGTTCAATCCATTCTTGATTTGCAATAATATACTCTGCCCCGCTTTCTTTTTGGACATTCCAGGCAACTGCGGTACAAAAATCATCCCAAGTATGTAAAATAGGCTTTGGCACTCCGCTCGCATATTTTTTTATTTCTTCATAGAACGATTCAGTAAGTTTGGCTATCAAGTCAATATCGGCTGTGAATCCACAAGCAATGGTTCTCACTTTTTTTCGATCCTCCTATTTTCCCCTTGTATTAGTCATATGAATTACCCTATCTCCATGGTAGCGGCCCAAGGAACGTTTATAACTTTGGCAATATAGATAAGAGTAATTTGCTCACATTGACTAATAAGTAATCAAGATCCAAACGCCCAGAAGAGACCCAGTGATTAGAAAGGGGTGTAACTAATTACCCTACGTCCTTTGTTATACAACAAGATAAAACTGTACTATATCAATCGATAAATAAAATAAAACTGTATCTGTGGTTAAACCCGATGAATTAACAGTGCTGGTTTTTTTACTATAAAACTGTTGTAACCATTTTTATATCCTGTTACAATTAAAAAGTACAATTGAGTGAATATTTATAAAATTCCGATTGTAAGCGTTGCGCAAGAAAAGGAGGAATACTTTTGTCAAAATTACCAAAAACCAATGAGTTAGGTTTTTTTGAAATTCGCCTTGAGTCTATTGGCGGTTTGGGCGCTAATTTAGCTGGAAAATTGCTTTCAGAAGACGGAGTAGTTGGAAACGGACTAAACGGAATCGGTTTTTCATCTTACGGTTCAGAGAAAAAAGGCTCTCCAGTAAAAGCGCACATCCGTTTTTGTGATCCAGATACTAACATTCGAGACACCACACCTATTGAACGCCCTCATTTAGTCGGTATTTTCCATGATGCCTTATTTAAAACCATCGATTGTACTAGCGGCATTTATCCCGACAGCACCATCTTAGTAAATTCACTAAAAACCCCTGATGAACTAAAGACCATAATGAAAATTTCCGGTGGAACCATAGCCATCGTTGATGCAACTGGGATTGCACTAGAAGAGCAAACAAAGGCAAATACTGCGATGCTTGGTGCACTTTACAGATTTCTTGACTTCTTAGATCCCGAATCAATGAAACAGACCATTCGCCGAACCTTTGAGAAAAAGTATCCTCACCTTGTAGAGCCAAATATCCGTACATTTGACCGCGGCTTTAATGAAGTCCAATTCAAAAGCTATTTACTTGATAAGGAAGCCGAGCACAAACCTTTTACTAGAGCAGTTCCATTGCTTGGCTATGAAACCCAGGCGATTGGAGGTACGATCATAAATCCCGGGAACAGCATTTTAAAGGATTTAAGTATTTCACGTGCCGGTATGCTCCCTCATTTCCATCAAGAGAAATGTATCAATTGTGCTGCCTGCGATACAGCTTGTCCTGATTTTTGCTTTGTTTGGGAGGAACAGCCAGATAAAAAAGGACGGCCGCAAATGTTTCTTAAAGGGATTGACTATCAATATTGCAAAGGCTGCTTGAAATGTGTAACAGCATGTCCAGTTGATGCATTATCCGAAGAAAGAGAATACAATGACGGCTACGCTGACAAGAACCGTGTACCGCATGTATTTGACCTTGCCCTACAAAATTAAGAAAGGACGGAATCTTCATGTCGATTGATATAAATCAAGAAAACATCAACACCAATAAAGGAACAGTTGAACAAAGCATCGTATTTGAATCCGGCAATGAAATGGCAGCATACGCAGCTCACCAAATTAATTATCATATTATGGGATACTTTCCAATCTCCCCTTCCACAGAAGTTGCCCAGTTCCTTGATGGAATGAAAGCTAAAGGTGAACATGATATCGTTTTAATTCCTGCAGATGGTGAGCACGGATCTGCCGGGATTTGCTACGGAGCATCCACTGGCGGTGGCCGTGTTTTCAATGCAACAAGTGCAAATGGATTTCTATACATGTTGGAGCAATTGCCTGTTCAATCAGGAACACGCTTTCCAATGGTCTTAAATCTTGTAAACCGCTCCGTTTCCGGTCCCTTAAATATTCACGGAGATCATTCTGATTTATATTTCGGGTTAAATGTTGGCTGGCCTATTTTGATGGCCCGTGACCCACAAATTGTATATGATATGAACTTGATCGCTATTAAACTGGCAGAAGATCCGGAAGTCCGTCTCCCGGTGATTGTATCGTTTGATGGTTATTTTACCTCCCATCAAAAAAGACGGGTTCAAGTCATCAAAAATAGAGAAGATGTCCATCAGTTTATTGGTCAGCCACCGACAAACTTTCCTCATGCATTAGACCGCGAGAATCCGGTGACAATCGGGCCTTACATGAATGAGCCTGACTATATTAATAACTGTTACCAACAATCTGAAGCGATGTATAATGCTGAGCGGGTTTTTGAGAGAATATCGAAAGAGTATGCAACATTAACTGGACGTGAATATCCCGTTCTTGATTTATATCGGATGGAGGATGCAGAAATAGCAGTATTTATGTTGAACTCTGCTGCAGAGGTTTGTAAGGACGTCGTCGACAAACTTCGTTCTCAGGGAATGAAAGCCGGGGTTATTTCTCCGAACATGATTCGCCCCTTCCCACAAAAAAAATTAGCAGACGTTTTGAAAAACGTAAAAGCAGTCACAGTAGGTGACCGTGCTGATTCATATGGTGCACATGGCGGTAACATGGCATTGGAGTTGAAAGCAACATTGCAAACATATGGTAATGTCCATACAAAAGTTGTTAACCGTGTTTACGGTTTAGGCGGCAAGGATTTTTATGCCGATGATGCGGAGCAATTTTTCCAATTAGCTCAAGAAGCAGCAGAAATGGGCTATGTGGCAAAAGCTTTTGACTATTTCGGGCATAATCCTGGTTCCCCAGAATTTGCACCGAAACGTGTCTTAAATCCAATGAAAAAAGAAGATTTGAATACCGGCTTAATCACGGTCACACCTGATGAAAAAACCGGTGAACTTAAAGTAAAAATTCCTCCACTAAGGAGTTTAACGAAAAAGCCAAAACGACTAGCTTCCGGCCACGGGGCATGCCCAGGCTGCGGAATTTTCTCCGGACTTGAGTTGTTCTTTAAAGGAATTGAAGGAGATATCGTCGCACTATTCCATACCGGATGTGCCATGGTTGTCACCACTGGATACCCGTACAGTTCCCATAAAGCGACCTACATCCATAACCTCTTCCAAAATGGTTCAGCAACACTTTCTGGACTTGTAGAAATGTTCCATGAAAGGAAACGTCGCGGAGAGTTAGCAGAATTAGGCCTTAGCGATGACTTCACATTTGTGATGATCACAGGTGACGGCGGTATGGATATCGGTATGGGTCCTGCTATTGGAACAGCGCTACGAAACCATAAAATGATTATCCTTGAGTATGATAACGAAGGCTATATGAATACAGGAAGCCAGCTCTCCTACTCAACACCTATGGGTCATATGACGAGTACATCCAGCGTAGGTAGCTTTCAAAATGGGAAACCTTTCCATCACAAAGATACTGCTCAAATCATGGCTGCAACTCATATTCCGTATGTATTTACAGGAACGGAAGCGTTTGACCGCGATCTATTAAAGAAAGCGGCTAAAGCACAATGGTATGCACAAAATGAAGGGTTAGTTTACGGTAAAATATTGATCACCTGTCCATTGAACTGGAAATCAAAGGATGAACTTGGGCAGACTATTGTCGAGGCTGCTGTGAACTCCTGCTTCTTCCCTCTTTACGAAGTGGAACACGGCATCACCACGATCACCTATAACCCAGAGGAGAAAAACAAACGGTTAGAAGTATCGGAGTGGTTAAAGCTGATGGGGAAAACGAAGCATTTAATAAAAGAAGAAAGCCAAAATATGCTTCAAATGTTTGACAATGAAGTTGAGCGCCGTTGGAATATGCTGAAAGCAAAGCATGAGAGCCCTTATCTTTAAAAACCAATCCACCCAAAGAAATACTTGGGTGGATTTTTTATGTAGCCGAAAATATACAAGTATTAGTTTAAATTTCTGTTGTTCATTCGGCATTCTTACTTCTCATATACTCATAGCCCATCCCGTTAAGCTAATCTCCCATATAGTAAGGCCCTGTTATTATTCATTGTTGATTTTCGTGTAGGTACGAGAAGTCATAAGCGGAGAATTTCCGGCTAATATATAAAGAGGGAGTTTAAGAGAAGCAGATATAAGCGGAAATATTCCGATGAACTGCTCTAAATATGACAAAAACCACAGATTTGGATAATATAAACGGAAAAACTCCCTTTATTTTTAAGGAAATAGAGGTATTTCCCAATTTAAACGGAATTTTACCGTTTATTTTTCAAACACAGTGAAATCAACATTCAGCTATAACAAAGCCTAAAGTAAAAAAGCGATTGCTCATGTTGAACAATCGCTTTTTCCACGAAAAGTTCTGTTTTCGTAAAACAATCTGGCTTATTTTTTACCTCCACGAGACCATATTACCACTGGAATTAGTAATAAGGACAAAATTCCTCCAACAAATGATAAAATTGAATAGCTTGAACCTGCGACAATCATTCCCGACAAGGCTCCGCCAGCAGCTCCTGACAACGCAATTAAAACATCCACTGTCCCTTGAGTTTTAGCCCGTGTAGAAGTCTCAGTTGAATCAACAATAAGGGCTGTTCCACTTATCAAACCAAAATTCCATCCTAATCCAAGTAAAGAAAGAGCAATTACTAGAAGAACCATAGAATCCCCTGGTGCAAATGCTGCAATTAAACCTGCCAGAAGCAACGTAGTTCCTGATGCAATAGCCATTGTAGTACGCCCTAACTTATCAACAAGGACACCTGTAACCAGTGAAGGGAGATACATGGCACCTATATGAAATCCAATAACAAGACCTACTGCACCCAGGCCAAGTCCGTGATGCATCATATGAACTGGTGTCATGGTCATAATTGCTACCATTACAATTTGAGTTAATAACATGATCGTTGCACCAACAACTATGCCTCTTTTGTTTTCTGTTTGTTCAGTGGTTTCCAAATGTCCTTTATCACTGCGTTCTTGGTTGGCGGCTACTATCGTTCTTGCTATAACTAACGGATCTGGACGAAGCATGCTGAAAAGGACAAGACCTGCTAAGATATAGGCTGCTGCTCCTAAAATAAAAGGACCAACAAGTGATGGAACACCAATTGAATGAGCGAAATTCCCCATTACATTTACTAAATTGGGACCTGCAACTGCACCAAATGTTGTAAAAACCATTGTAACACTAATAGCAGTCGCCCGTTGTTTGCTATTCGCTAAGTCTGTACCTGCATAACGAGCTTGTAAATTCGTTGCTGATCCCGCACCATAAATAAGCAGGGAAGTAAATAATAGAAAAACACTATTTATGATTGCTGCAAATATGACACCTATTGCTCCAAGTCCGCCTAGCATAAAACCCACTGTCAACCCTGTGCGACGTCCATACGCTTGCGAAAGTCTCCCAACAAATAAAGCGGCTCCTGCTGAACCCAAAGTTAGTAAAGCGGAAGGAACTCCAGCATACGCATCTGTGCCAAGCATTTGCTGTGCAAGAAGTGCCCCCACGGTAACTCCTGCTGCTAACCCTGCCCCACCAAAAATTTGTGAAATACTTACAACGAATAATGTACGCTTGTATAGCATTTTTCGTTTTTCTGAAGAATGAGTGTAGCTTTGTAACGAAGCTGTTTGGGTGTCTAACGCTTTTACACTTCCGTTGTGTGCCATAAACCAACCTACCTTTCTAGAAAACTAAATCTATTTTTGCAAAACCTCGAACTTAATTTGAATCATCATAACACGCACAAAAAAACCACACAATATTATAATTGTATGGCGGACAATATTAAATAAGTTCGTTTAGCAAACGTTTAAGGATGATTAACCCTTGCTCAAGCTCTTCGAGTGTTTCTGGTGCACAGACCGAAACCCTTACAGCCCGCTCTGGACAACTATTTCCAACTACAAAACGTTCCGCCGCGTACACTTGTACCCCATGCTGTGCAGCTAACGTTTCAAATTCGGCTCCTGTAATCTTGCCTGGTAATAGCAGCCAACGAAAGATGCCAGTCTCAACACCAAGGCACGTATAGTCTGCCAAATATCGATTTACGACGTGATTTCTGCAAATTGTTTGTTCCCGATGGCCCTCAATTAAGATTTCAAATTGATTCGATATAATCGTACGCGCCGCCAGTTCTGCTAATAATGGGGATACTGATATATTCAGATTATAAAGTGCCCTTGAAATTGGCTCCTTAAATTGACTCGGCACTGCTACATAGGCTAGTCGTAACCCCGGTGCTATTGATTTCGATAAACTTGCAATATAGATGACCTGTTCCGGAGCAAATGATGCGACAGCTGGAAGTGGTTTTTCGTTCAAGAGATGATATGTCGCATCTTCAATAATGAACTGATTATACTTATTGGCTATTGCTGCAATCCTTTTCCGATTCTCAACAGACATAATAGAAGCTGTCGGATTATGATAGTCTGGGATCAAGTAAATGCCTTTAATATTGTCATTTTTACACGCGTATTCCAATGCCGTTTGACTCATTTCATCGTTCTCTGATTTGATCGGTACTAATTGCACACTAAGCATGGCTGCAACAGTTTTTAAACCAGGGTACGTATGATGGTCAACACCAATGCGATCTCCAGGCTTACAAAGACTTGCTAATGTCGCAGCAATCGCATTTTGACCCCCATTTGCAAATAAAATGTGATCAGCGGTTGTTTCAAACCCACCTCTTCGGATTAGCTTTATTGCAGCATCCTTATGCCAAAGGCTTTCGCCTGTCCGGCCATAACCAAACCATTTTTCATAATCGGCTTCTTGCAGCATGCTCTTAAGTTGGAGTAACAGCGGCTCATAAGAAGCATGATCTGGAAGTGTTGCTCCCATTTCAATTAAGTGCTTTGGCTTTGTATCTTCAAGTAAATACGCATTCGATAATGCATCATACGATACAAAAGTCCCACTTCCAACAGATGCACTTAACAATCCCTTTAACTCACACACTTTTAACGCTTTTGAAATGGTACTCAAATTTAAATCTAAATAATCGGCCAGTTCTCGCTGTGGAGGAAGTTTTGTTCCAGGTAATAAAACTCCGTTTAAAATATCCTGTTCCAATTGCCCTGCGAGTACTTGATAAATTGGCTTTTTAGTTTTATCAATCGATGGCTTCCAGCTCATCGGATAGTTTTCAAAAGAATTAATCGGCATGATGCTCATCCTTTTTCACACAATTATTTGATTGTGCCGTTTGTAAAACACATTATAATCCACTTTTTAAATTATGCCTATTAGTGAATATCCGAATAAAATGAAAGAAGAGTGTCAACTGAGTCAACACTCTCCTCGACTGCCTATCGCACAAAAAAGCTGCCTCGATGACAGCTTCACAGGAATAGGAATCAGCCCAGCATACATTTTATAAATTTAATGTTAGTCATAGGCTAGTCCACATGAACAACGATTTTTCCCTAGTAACAGGTGATAAGATGCGGGGAATTCCTGATTGACTCTTTGTACTGCTTGGGCAAATTCCCTGCTATCTGTTGGTACAGGCATAAGGGCATCTGCTTTTTCTTGTGAATCAATATTTGCGCCTGGTGGGACGAACCGATTCGGTCGAATTCGAACGCCATTTGTTACCACTGCATTATAAGCAATAAATACGCCTTCCCCTACAATTGCATCATAAACAATGGAGTTGAAACCAACAAATACCTTGTCACCAATGTAACAAGGACCATGGACAAGAGCACCATGAGCAATACTCACTTCTCTTCCAATGAAAATGGAATACCCTTTTCCATCAACATAAATCTGTTTATTCACTATACCATGTAAAATAACTCCGTCCTGAAGATTAGTATTAGTACCAATATAAAAAGGGGTTCCTTCATCTGCACGTATACTTACATTAGGAGCTACATATACATTACGCCTAATGGCAACATCACCTATGACACTAGAAAACGGGCTAATAAATGCTGTTTTATTAATTTTAGGATAGCGTGAAACGGGATTAAAGGTAGTTCGAGGATTGGGACTAATAAATGGTTTAAAACAGCAGTGTGAATGATCAGATCTAGATGACTGTGATCTATTATTTCCTCCCAAGTGAATACTTCCTTTCTAATTCATTGTCATAGAATTATAGTATGCGAACAGACTGCGTTTGGAATGGACAACCTTAAAAAATATGATGAAATTAGATAGAGTTCCTTATATAAGCAGCAGAACTGCTCCATCAAGGATGGTATTTTATTATTTTTGTTATTGAACTCCCTTAGTTCAACAAAAAAAGACCGCTGCAGCGATCACTTCCTGAATTCCATATGAAGCTAATGCCCCCCTTCTGTTTCTTATAACCCTAAATAAGGTATTATTGTTGCTTTTCTAGACTTGGATTTCTATTGTAGTTTTTTCAACTATTTGCACGAAACTTTACGTGTCTACAGATATTTTTATTAAAACGACTATAAAACTCTCAGACGTACGATCTAGACTATTTGCTTTCCTAGAATCTTCCCCCCCTGAAGACCTAGTCTGTATGCATAGCCCGTACAACAGATACAGGAAAATCATATACTGGATGATACCTGTGATCAGTTTAGAGAGGAGCTATCAGATTTTGGCAAAATATCGGATCCTAACCTTTGATGGAGGCGGCACATTAGGAGCTTTAAGTTTACAACTTTTGAACAGATTGACTCAACAAACCCCACAATTAATTAATGGCACCAACGTTTTCTCAGGAAATTCAATTGGTTCATTCACTGCCCTTGCGTTAGCAAGTGGAAGATCGCCAAAGGAGACACTTCAGTATTTTAGAGATAAAATCCTACCGGCATACAGCATTTCTCGACCAGGTGGGCCTGTTTTTAATCAACAGTTACCATATTCAGGCTACATTAAAGCGGTAGAAGCCTTTTTCCCGGCAGACCTGCGTCTCAAAAACTTAGAAAAAAGAATTGTGGTTCCTTCATTTCAATTATTCTCACCGGAACTGAACCGTTGGACTCCTGTGTTATTCCACAACTTTCCGGACTCTCCCTATTTAAACGAGAAAGTAAGTGATGTCATACTACGGAGCAGTGCAGCTCCAGCGACGCAGCGTGCTTATCAAAACTATGTGGATGGATTTGTAATAGCAACTAACCCTAGTACAGCTAGTATCGCGTTCGCTGTGGGTAAAGCAAAACAACCGTTGGATGAAATTGCAGTATTATCCATTGGGACAGGTGAAGCTCCGATTCATTTACGAAGAAATACGAGGGGATGGGGGATGGTAAGTGCGAATAACTTACGCCCTGAAAATCTAAACAACCTTCCTCCAAATTGGGGAGTCCTATTTGACAGAACGCCCAATGAACCCTTACTACCATTGCGTCAGCTCGTCAGTAATGGCAGCGGTTACTATGAATCCATGGTCAGTTCTCAACTACTGGGGGACCGTTTTTTCAGGTTAAATCCTCGGATACCAAACTTCTCCATAACGGACCCTTCCGCGTTTCCTGCTCTCATTGAGATTGCTAACAGAACTAATTTACAACCTGCAATTCATTTTATTGAGAAAAACTGGACCCAAAAAAAGTAAGGATTAAATATAGGGATTTCTTCATATCCTCAATACGAACAAATAAGAATGATAAAAAAATAATTTGAATACTTGATATCTTAGTAAAGATAACCGAATACTGTTGAACTGTTGTGATCCCCTATTAAAAATGCCTATAAGGATCAATAGCAACTTTTACTGCTACTCGATACTCCTTCTATATTTTAATTGATGAACCTACGACTCTTCCAATTGCCCTGACCTCTGTCGCTTCTGACTCATGAATACCCATAACAAAGCAATTACCGTAAGGGTTTCCCCAAGCAATCGAAATCCATCGAAGCTAAACTTACCTCCCATTATGATGCCGAGCAGCATTGAAGAGAGAATGGCTCCAAAGTTTCTAGATGTATTAAATAAACCAGACGCTACCCCGATTATTTCTTTAGGAGAACTCTTAAACAAGGCAGATTGCATGCCTACACTGTTTAGCCCGTTACTAATACCGAATGCTGTTAACGCCAAACAAACACTGAGAACCGGTGAAGTTTTACTCAATATCATGATCCATATTGCCCCGAATGTCATCAGTACACCGGACAAGAGCAATGCTGGGCGAGGCCCTGATTTATCAATCCATCTTCCTGCTATTGGAGAAGCAACGAGTGACCACAAACCTAAGCTTAACATGAGGATACCTGTATAGAACTCGCTCACATGACGTACCATTTGCAAGTAGGATGGAAGTCCGAAAAATAGAGCGTAAAAAAGTACGTTAACAACCATGAATTCGGCATTGACCCAAGTCATTGCAGGATACTTGACGAATGACCGCAAAGGAAAAAAAGGTGAGGTCGTTTTTAGCTCATGTCGAACGAACCCCCCCAGTACAACGAGGCCAAACAGCCCGACAATGACATTTATTAATGCGATATGCCCATATGATTTAGCCGACAGCAATCCAATAAGCATGGCAATCAGCCCGACTGTGAAGAGCAGAATCCCTGGCACATCAATTAAATCCATCCATTTACGAAAGGACATGTTACGTGCAATGGATGTTGACCTTTCGTCTTTAGGAATCGTTTTCAATGCTAATAGAAAACTCGATACCACGAACGGGATATTTACGAAAAAGATAGCAGGCCAATCCCACCAGTGAATCAAAACCCCGCCAATAAAGGGTCCAATGGCGGCAGCACCGGATTGGAACATGGATATAACAGACACCGCAGCCGCTTGTTTCTCCGTAATATGAATTCGAACAATAGCCATTCCAACTGAACCCATCATGCTTGTTCCGATGGATTGTACAATCCGGAACACGATGAGCCACCCAAAGTTTGGTGAAAGTGGAGCTAATAAAGATGTAACAAAGGCTATAACAAGCCCGCTGAGAAATATCTTCTTTCGCCCAAATAAATCACTTGCCTTTCCCATGATAGGTTGAGAGATAGCACTTGCAATGTAGAAAGAAAAAATAATCCAGGAAACAACGGTAAAGTCAAGGTGGTACACATTTTGCAGCCTTGCAATAGCAACAGAAATCATCGAAGAATTTAATGGATTCAAAAGAACCCCCAGTCCAACCGAAATCATCAACCACCTGCTGCTCACATTCATTTTTAAGTCCCCCCCAAGTGTTTTAATGATATCGTACTTGAAATCGAATATTTACTCCAACGCATTTTATGTTATGATTTCATTGACTTAAAGGAATAAATGGAGGGCACGAAATGGAACTTCTTCAGCTACAATATTTTCTCGCAGTAGCTAGATTGGAACATATGACAGAAGCTGCTCGTAGTCTTCACGTAACTCAATCGTCGCTAAGTAAAACGATTCAACGTTTGGAGGAGGACCTTGGCGCTCCTTTATTTGATCGTACAGGAAGGAAGCTGCGATTGAATGAGATCGGAAGAAGATTCCTCCGCCGTGCTGAAAAGGCTTTGTTTGAATTGGAACAGGGGAAGCAGGAAATTAGTGATTTGACCAGCCCTGACCACGGTACCATCGAATTGGCTGTAACCAACGCAAGCACCTTGCCAAATATCCTTCGAGAGTTTCGGAAAAAGCATCCCCATATCCAATTCCATGTGCAAATGCTGACCACACAGGAAATGATTACACTTCTTTATCGAGGAGAGGTCGATTTCTGCTTATCCTCCCCTCCCATCAAAGGTGATGAAATTGAATGTCAAATCGTATACATCGATCCCATCCATGTAGCTGTACCAATGGAGCATCGGCTGGCAGAACGAAGCAGCGTATCCTTGAAAGAACTTAAGGATGAATGGTTTGTCGGTGTAAAGAGGGGCTATCGTACTCGTGATTTAGTGGACTCAGTATGCCACTCAGCTGGATTTGTACTTCATTACGTGTATGAGGGAAATGAGCCTGCCAGGCTAAGTGCTCTAGTGGAAGCTGGAATTGGGATTGCCTTCATACCAAGCACGGCAATGAATTCACGGGAAAATATTAAATATCTTCAAGTTGAGGATCACGAATTGGTGAGGGAGATAGCTTTATTATGGAACAAGAATCGGTATATTTCACGAGCTGCTCTCGAATTCCGTGAGGTGGTTGTAGACTATTTTGGAACGCTATCGAAAAATTGAATACCCCCGAAAACTAAATTCAGAAAAAGCTTATAAACTTGCATTTATAAGCTTTTTCTGCAATTAATGATATATTTTTATTAGTAAACATTCTTCCATTTCTCAATATTGCTCATATCAAATTTAAATGGATCGCCGGCTTTTCAGGTGATTTTACCTTCTACTAATGCGTTGGCGGTATATCTTGCTGCATATCCCACATCAATCGGATTCCATAAATACATCCAGGGAAAACACCATTTTCAATATAAGTAGCCATCAAGGGGTCCCGGCAGTCTTTTGATAGTTTTTCAGACTGGTAATCAACTCAAAAGGAAGCTTAATATAGTACCTTCACTGCCTCAGACGTAAACGGAATCAATTCGTTCGTCCGTCCATCACGGATCTTGTTTACCCAAGCAGGATCAACCAATAATGATCGGCCTATGGCGACTAGATCAAATTCTTCACGCTCAAGCTTCTCGATTAATCCTTCGATCTTGGTATTATTGGCTTCTTTTCCTTTGGTAAAGGTACTCATAAAATCATTATCGAGCCCGACTGATCCGACAGTTATCGTAGGTTTTCCTGTCAGTTTTTTTGTCCAGCCAGCAAGATTCAAATCAGAATCTTCGAATTCAGGTTCCCAGAAACGGCGAGTTGAACAGTGAAAAATATCAACTCCTGCATCGACTAATGGCGCCAAGAACTGTTCCAGTAATTCAGGTGTTTCAGCTAATTTCGCAGTGTAATCTGTAGATTTCCATTGTGAAAAACGCAGCACGATTGGGAAATCAGGCCCGACGGCACGGCGGCAAGCCTCGATCACCTCCACTGCAAAACGGGTGCGTGCAAGCATGTCGCCGCCATATTTGTCAGTGCGTTGGTTGGTTTTCTCCCAAAAGAATTGGTCGATCAAATATCCGTGCGCACCGTGGAGTTCGATGCCGTCGAAACCAAGCTGCTTGGCTTCGAAAGCTGCTTGTGCAAAAGCGAGGATTATTGCGGCAATATCCGTTTCCGAATAATCATTAACATTGCCACGTGCTCCCATATGCCAAATCTGCGGTATAATACGTCCTCCCACCTCGTGTACCGCCTTCACTACGTTTGCCCAACCGTTTAGTGCATCTTTACCAAAGAAGTTCGGAACATTAACTTGATTGGACGAATCTGGGTGATTGATCACAGTACCTTCTGTAACTATTAGTCCAACACCATTTTCAGCCCTGCGGCGATAATAGTTGGCAACATCCAAACCTGGCACTCCGTTCGGAGAAAATTGTCGGGTCATCGGTGCCATCACAATGCGATTAGACAGAGACAGATTCCCGATAGTGAATGGTTTAAACAACGCCTGAACTGTTTGAGAATAACTCATAACAACAACCTCCAAATTATAAATGTTTATTTTTATCACACATATTACTATATAGCTTTTTTGACTACTCAGTCAAAAATAATGCAAAAAAATATCAACTTTTCAATGTAAACTAACGATGATCATTAATTCAGCCCATAGCTTTTGCTCACAATCATCTGCTCAAATTTGAGACTGTGGCAGAAAACCACCTCCTTTCATTCACTTTATCAACAAATTATATATATTTGACTAATCAGTTAATAATGAAGTAAAAAAACAATATTCTTTACCGTTAATTCACAATGATCATTTTAGCCATTTTATTGACCACACAGTCAAAAACTTCGAAAAAAAAGGGGATCAAGTTGCAATCAACGCAAATGATGTGCGTAAGACTGCCTCGATCCGCTCAAGGGAAGCACCTGACTTCTCCATGATTCTTGCACCAACAATAGCGTTGTTCAGATAAGCAGCAAGCTCTTTGCTTGTATGCCGTTTTGTAATCAATTGCTGCTCCTGACCACTACGGATTACCTTCTCGAGTATTTGTTCTATATCCGCGAACATCGACTCTACTACGCGGGTTACTTCCTCGTCATCAGTTCCGAATTCCAGCGAGGAATTCACAATAAAGCATCCTCTGTGAATAGTTTCTTTGTCTTTACATAGCATAAAGTCGCGTATGGACTTCAATTTTTCCAAAGGAGACGTTTCCTGGGAGACGAGCTCCTCTAACACTGCTACCGCTTGTTCCCGATACAGCGCCAACGCTTTTAAAAACAAGGATCGCTTGTTTTCGAACACACAATACAAACTTTGCTTCTTAACCTGCGTTGCACTTGTCAGATCCTCCAAGGAGGTCGACTTAAAGCCTTTCGTCCAGAACACTTCCATTGACTTGTACAGTGCATGATTGATATCAAATTCTCTAGGTCTACTCATGTAAGTATTTTATCAATTATTGACTACGGAGTCAAAAAAAGTTTTACACCTTTTTTAGGAGATCCTAGGTTTGAAATAGAAATTTAGAAGCGGATGTCATCGCTAAAACAAAGATTTCTGGAGACCTTAGTAATTTTTATCGGTATATTGATTAGATGTTAAAACAAACGAGTTTTGGTTCTGTCATTTCCATCAAAGTAAAGGCCACTCCTTCACGGCCCAATCCCGATCCTTTTGTCCCCCCAAAAGGCATCGCATCTATACGATAATCCGTACTTTCATTGATCATAACTGCCCCCTACATTTAAATTAGCCATTCCTTTAAATGCCGTCTCTAAATTTGAGTGAAAATGGCAGCTTGCAAACCATAGTCTAATGAATTTGCACGGTTGACTGCATCTTCAAAGTTCGTAAAACTTTCAATAATTGTCACTGGACCGTAAATTTCTTCGTAACATAATCTCGAATTGTAGGGTACATTCTCAAGAAGAGTAGGAGTATAGAAATTTCCATTTCTTTTCCCTCCCATCAAGAGATTCGCTCCATTTGACAATGCTTCATAAACTGATTAGTCCACCCTTTTAGCTGCTTCCTCGTTAATAAGTGGTCCCATATCAGTATTTTCATCAAGCTTAAATTTTACAAACAAAACAGGTGACTTTTGGTATTTCTTTATACATTTTAATTTAGCTTTAAGGATTACCAAGTTAATAACATGGCTGACTTTCTTCATTTTTCATAAAATATTATCCATTTCAACACCACAAGCAAGAACGTGGATTAAATTGAAATGAGCGTCTGATTGAGGAAGAAAGTTCTTGTTCATCCCAATAAGAAAAACACCCCTTAAGTCATAATTACGACTTAAGGGGTGTTTTTCCTTTGTCTCATTTAGCTTGATTTCTTCATAAATCCGTCCGTTTTAGGGTAAAACCATAGAACAGGTCTAGGTGCACTTCTGCATTGCCCTATTCTGTTTTTGGTAAAAGACAATATTATTTTGTCAGATGATGTTTTTTTATACCAATGGTTTATTGTCTTCGAAGATTGTCAGATCTTACTTAAACAAGATTTTCCGCAGAAGTTCAACTTTTAGCCAGTCTTTTCAGTATTTCTTTGTAGAACATACCTTAATGTACCGTCCCCTTGGTTGGATATTTGAATCTGAAACCCAAGGTTTTGCAACTCTTGAACAAGTTTTATAATATTTTCAGGGGGTTGTGCACCACTCTGGCCGCTATACTTCAAAACTAGTACATCGTTAATCACTTATTTATCCTCCTTAATCCTTTTCGTTTTGAAAGAAAATCGTATTGACGCCGTTATTCACGACATTCTTATCATTATCCTCCAGTTCGTTCCTAGCAACAAACGTATCGACGGCACTGGGTTCGATATTAATACCTATACTGTTGTTCTCGATTTCATTGTTCTCAATGTTGTCAAAACTGCTAAATACGTGAATTCCGTTAACATTGTTCTTTTCAACTTCATTTTCAGCTACAACAGTTCTATCATTTGCTGCATTAATGAAAATCCCGTCCACACTGTTACGTTCAACTTCATTTTGCAGGATCCAGTTATCAACATTTGGAATCCCAATTCCAGGATTAATGGCAATCCCATCTTGGTTTTTCAAGACCGTATTTCCCACGGCATTATTAAATATACCCAATACATTGATTCCAATGCCTCTGCTCTTTTCTACATGATTGCCGATCATCGTATCAAAACCAAAAATTCCCCCATCAATTCCATTAATACCGCTATCGGACACTGTATTTCCATAGAAAATGTCATCGCCGCTGAAATCCGCTCTTATGCCGGTACCCAAGCTATGTTTGACATGATTATCGACAACAAAATTATCAAAGTCAATCGCAAAGATCCCGTCACTTCCACTGTTTTCCACCTGATTGCTGACTACTGGGCTGCAGCAGCCGGTAGCGGAAATACCGATGTTCCCACTATGCATCACCTTATTCTCGGTAATAGCATTGCAACAGCTATGGGCATCAATGGCTATATTCCCGGTATTCTCGACTTCATTTTGATGAATGAAGCTACAGCATCCAGTCGAGATTCCAAAACCGCCAACACGTTCAACTTCATTTTGGATGTATGCATTGCAACACCCAAAACCAGTAGAAAATATTCCATTACTCACAATATCTTTAATATTATTTTTCCATATAAGGTGTTCGCCTTGAGGAGTCTGTATTTCGACACCATTTAGGCCAATGTTATGGATATTGTTATTGATCAGTCTATCCGAGACCGAACTACTAAGCACGAGGATCCCATCACCTGAATAATTACGAATCACAAATCCGTTAACCTCCACTCCACTTGCAGTTATCAAAATTCCGATACCGGGCGCGCCCGTGCCATCGAGAATTGCCCCATGTGGATGTGCGGCAACGAGGCGAATATCATTTTTATTCACCACTACATTTTCGTGGTAAACACAATCTTCAACGATAATCGCATCGCCCGGATTGGCGATGGCAATCGCTGCATTAATAGATTGTCCACACAACACAAAGATTTTCTTTCCCATTTCAAAACCTCCTAATATTTTAATGTTTTATGATTGTTTAACTAGTTCGTAACCTCAGCATTTCTATGAAGAATATACCTTAATGCACCGTCACCTTGATTGGACACTTCGATTTGAAATCCAAGGTCTTGCATTTCCCGAATAAATTGGAAAATGACCTCCGGAGGGGTTGTACCCCTTTGGGCACTATAAATTAAAAACAATAGATCATTATTCACTTATTTATCCTCCTTATCTATTTTATTTTTAAAGAAGATTGTGTCGGCACCGTTATTTATGATATTCTTGCCATTATTCTCTAGCTCATTTCGAGCTACAAAGTTATCAGTGGCGGTTGGTTCAATATTGATCCCTACCCTGTTTTTTTCAATTTCATTGTTCTCAATATTGTTAAAGCCGCTAAATACATCTACTCCGTTATTACCGCTATTTTCAACGTCATTTTCTGCTACATGGGATCTGTTATTAGTTGCATTAATTCTTATTCCATCTTCAACGCTGTATTCCACTTCATTTTGCAGCATAAAGTTATCCACTTGAGCATTATTGCCAGTATTAGTTACAATCCCATTTTTATTATTCACAACAGTATTTTTCTCTGTAATATTAAAGCGCCCATACACGTTAATTCCTGTGCCCCTGCTCTTTTTGACAAGATTTTTCAGGATTATTTCAAAACCAAACAAGCCCCCATCGATACCATTGCTTCCGCTATCGGATACGGTATTACCCATGATAAGGTCCTCCCCGGTTGCAGATTTAATACCGATATTAACGCTGTTCTTGACATGATTACCATATGCGAGGCTATCTTCCCCAGGTCCCAAAATGATCCCGAAACTTGCACTGTTTTCCACCAGATTTCGAAGCACCCCGTTGCTGCCGCCGACCCCTGCAGATATACCTGTGTCTCCACTATTCACCACCTTATTCTCAGTCACAAAATTACAACAGTTGATGAAATTAATGCCCATACTCCCTGAATTCACAATTTCATTTTGATGAGCCGTGTTGCAGCATCGGCCAAATATTCCAAATCCCCCAACATCCTCAATTTTATTTTGGATGTAAGAATTGGCACTCAAATTGGAAAATATTCCATTTCCTCCAATATCCTCAACACTGTTTTTCCAAACCAGAACTTCGCCAAAAAGGTTGTTTATTTCGATCCCGTTTCTTATAATATCGTGGATTTTGTTATCGATTAGTTTTACAGATCTTGCTGCATCACCGACAAAGATCCCATCACCAGTATAGTTTCGGATTTTAAATCCGTTGACCTCGACACCTGGTGCAATAATGGTAATACCATTTGATCCTGGCGGTAATCCTTTGCCATCCAGCACTGCCTCATGTGGTTCTTCGCTAACGAGGCGGATATCATTTTTATCTACCACTACTGCTTCGTGATATACACATTCTTCAACGATAATGGCATCACCTGGATTTGCGACGGCAATCGCTGCATTAATGGATTGTCCACATTTCACAAAGATTTTCTTTCCCAACTCAAAACCTCCTAATAATTTTAGTGTTTGATATATTAAATGCGTAGCATGTCCAACGTGTATAGGCTGTCGATTAGTCGTTTCCATTATTTTTTTAAAATAGTTATACTGCCGATGGAAGTTAGTCCAAGCATCCAGTTAATTTTGAGCATTAGATACTAACAAAAGAGTAGAAAATGGAAGTGATAATTTTGATGAATATTTCTTGGATTCATCTGGCTATATTGGCCCTGGCTTCATTTCGTTTAACTCATTTAATCGTTTTTGATACAATCACCTGGTTTTTAAGAAAACCCTTTGTATCTATTAATACGATTGTCGATGCGTCGGGCAGGACGAATCATTATATGGAAATAAGAGGAAAGGGGTGGCGTTATTGGATGGGGTCACTATTAACCTGCCATTGGTGTATGGGGGTGTGGTGTTCCCTTATTGTGGTTGCTTTATATTTTTTTCTCCCAATTATTTTTCCTTTATTAGTGATTCTGGCTGTTGCAGGTATTGCGTCAATCATCGAATTCATAATTGTAAAAAAATAGACAAGACAGCAGATTATTTTGAAAATGAATACAAAAATCTCTACCTTAAATGATTCCACCCTCCATGCTTGTCATTTTCCAAATTGACAGATTATAATAAAAGGACGAAATATCGGTTATGTAGGTGAGAGTGTATGCTGAACGGTTGGTTTATGTGGTTTATCCTGTTATGGACGGTTTTTCTCATTTCAGCATTTGGCATTGGCGGATATTTTATGTTCCGAAAGTTTTTGAAGAAGATGCCGAAGGAAGACGGCAAGTCAGTAATGGATTGGGAAGAGTATTATGTAAATGAATCGCGGCATTTATGGGGGGACGAGGAAAAAGCGCTGTTAGAGGATTTGGTCAGTCCGGTGCCAGAGTTGTTCCGTGATGTTGCACGCCACAAAATTGCCGGAAAAATCGGCGAACTGGCATTGAAAGAAAAAGCCAATAAAATAACCGAAGAACTGGTGATCCGTGGCTATATTCAAGCAACTCCCAAACGCGACCACAAATTTTTGCGTAAAAAGCTTTATGAAAATCAAATTGATGTTGCACCCTATAATCATTTATTCTAGACCGTCCTGCAAATTGTGGACGGTCTTATTTTCGCTTCCAAAGGATCACCCAATTTTTTCCATATATTATGAAACAAGCGCTAGTTTATTTAGGCCTTTCGATTTCAAAAATCTCCCCAATTTTGGCATAATCATTTCCTGCCAATCTACTCACGGCTGCTAATTTCCTTGGATCGATCCTCCCGTTTTCATAGATTTCATCTAAAATATGAAACTGAACAACTTTACCAATGATAAGGTCACAAGCAGGGCCGTCCGTACCTCCTAATTCCATACCATGTTCCAATTTGCATTCCATTCGGATTTTTGCTTCTTTTACACCTGGCACTGCTATTTTTACACTCTCGGCTGGAGTGAAGTCCGCCCATTCTATTTCACTTTGATCCGAAGGTAGGTTTGCGGCAGTCATGTTCACTTTTTCAACATGATCCTCATCTACAATATGAACAACAAATTCCTTTAACTCGTAAATATTTCTCGCTGTATCTTTTTGCTTCCCCCCAGACCTTTGAATAGCCAATGAAATCAGTGGAGGATTGGCAGACACGATATTAAAATAGCTAAAGGGTGCACCATTCAATACGCCGGCTTTTGACATCGAAGTAACGAAAGCAATCGGTCTGGGAATAATACTTCCGATAAGTAATTTATAATTGTCTCTTTCTGATTGCTGGGATGGGTCGATCGTTAGCAAACAAATCACTCCTTTTTTTATAAAATTGCCTACTTGTTCCTTTTTAATCTCTTTTGCAAAGCCTGTTTTATGGTTTATGATGATGAATAGACTTTCATACCATATAAAAACACTGATCCAAACTGAATCAGTGTCTATTCTTTATGCTCCATGCAATTGTTTATAAAGCTTTTTGTAGTCCAGCAGCATAGCAACACGCCATGGCAGAATCATGAAATAGGCTAATAGGTAGAACATGCCTCCTAATTGCGTGTATGGCATTTCTGTACTCATGACAGATTTCAAAATGACCCTGATGATCAATAATCCGACTAAAATCACAATAAACCATTTGGATCGTTTTAAATAAATATCCTCATCGCGGATTTCAAACTTTGAGGTTTTAATTAGAAAAATCGAGAAAAACATTCCTACTAGGATGGCTTCAATGATTTCGGCTGGCGTTAATCGGAATGCCGGCCAAATATACATAAGTGCACCTGTAGACATAAAAATAGGCGGTAAAACAATTTTTTTAGCATTTGTCGGTTTGGCTGAAGCCTTTATACGGACAAACATGACTCCTACAGCCATAGCAACCGCGCCGACTGAAGAAATAGCAACCATATTCATGTGGCATTCATTCCTTATCTGTTAATATTCCTACCCCATTATATATCAAATGGTGTGATTTAAAAAAATATTTACACCTACATTCACATTTTTTATTACCAAATTTCCTATATCTAGCTCATTATAACCAGCATTTAGGCATAAACCAATTCTCACAGTCCTAAAGACTCCCTGTCAATCAAAACCCAGAGAATCCTCCAAATAAGCTTTGGAAAATGGTAATGATTTTTGTCATCCAATCAAAGAAAAGCATGATTCCCATGACAATCATAATATAGCCGCCGATTTGCATAATTTTGCCGCTGTGCCTTTTGATCCATTTTAAACGGCCGACAAAGAACGATAGTATAAAAAATGGAATAGCAAAACCAAGTGAATAGGCAGTCATGTATATGACACCAGAGCTTGGATTCGTGGCGGCAAGTGAAATGACGATCGATAGAATGGGGCCTGTGCAAGGAGTCCAGCCAGCAGCAAAAGCCATACCTATTAAAATAGAGCCGATATAACCAGATGGGCGGTGTTTAAATTCAATGCGGCGATCTCTCATCATGAACTCTGGTTTAAATACACCGACGATCATTAAGCCAAAGAAAATAATAAAAATGCCGCCAAGCTGACGGATCAGATCTTTGTATTCTCTGAAGAAACTGCCCACAAAAGTAGTGCCAAACCCGATCGCAATAAAAATAACGGAAAATCCGATCAGAAAAAATAAAGTATGTAGTAGACTTCTCTTTTGCAGCATGGCATTTTCACTTTGCAATTCACCGACAGACATCCCGGTAATATACGATAAAAAAGCAGGATAGAGCGGCAAGCAGCATGGTGAAATAAAACTCATAAATCCTGCACCCAATGCTAAAAATAAATTAATATCGTGCATATTAACACTCCCACCGTAGTCGATACCTTTCCATTCTAACAAAATTTCCCCTAGAAGGATAATCATTATCATGAATATTTTGTGTCGCCATAAGGTTTTCAAGTTTTTCCAAATAAGGAATAAAACTTCTTGGATAATCATTTACAAATGCCTTTGAAATAATTTACAATATCGGTTATACTAGTGAAACAGTGCATTTTAATAGAGTAATAATACTCTTATTTAAACGAAAGTATTGGAGTTTCTCCGGAAAGGAAATCGGCCGTGCTCAAAAAAGAATTAATGACATTAATTGAAAAAAAACGAGCTGAATTAATACAAGTCGCGATTTCCAGTGGCTTTACCTCTTCCGTTGCAATTCGCTATAGTCAAGAGCTTGACCAATTATTAAATGAATATAATCGAACCTATTTACAAAAGGTCTCTACTTCCTCTTATTAATGTGTTTAAAAGCCTGGCAATTGCCAGGCTTTTTGATTAATTTCGGGAATCCTCCAACCGGCCAAATACCCCATTCTGCAATAAAAACATTTTATGATAAAGCCCTCCCAATGACAAGAGTTCCTGATGCGTACCACGTTCAACAATCTCACCCTGGTGAAGGACGAGAATTAAATCAGAATCCTGAATAGTAGATAATCGGTGGGCAATGGCGATTGTTGTTCTTCCCTGACGCATTTTCGCGAGAGCAGTTTGAATGGCTTCTTCTGTTTCCGTATCAATATTAGCGGTCGCTTCGTCCAAGACCAAAATTTTCGGATTGGCTGCAATGGTTCTGGCGAAGGCAATCAATTGCCGCTGACCGCTTGAAAAAGTAGCCCCGCGTTCCACAACCTTATGTTGATACGTGCCTTCAAGCTGCTCAATAAACGTATGTGCCTGAACAAATCGGGATGCTTCTTCCACCTGCACATCTTCCATCTCTTTGTGGTGCAAGCGGATATTATCTTTTATCGTTCCATAAAACAAGAACGGATCCTGTAAGACGAGCCCCATTTTTTTTCTTAGTTCACTTTTTGAAAAGTTGCGGATCGACTTCCCATCCACTAGAATTTCACCCTGCTCATACTCATAAAATCGCATTAGTAGATTAATAATCGAACTTTTACCGCTGCCAGTATGACCAACGAGGGCGACCGTTTCTCCTGGCTTCGCTGTAAAGGAGATATTTTTTAACACATCCCGCTGGCCATCATAGGAAAAACTTAAATTTTGAAATTCTATCCAACCTTCATCAATCTTCAAATGTTGTTCTTCCAATTGGGCCGGAGCTAGCTCTTTTTCATCAAGCAATTTGAAAACGCGGGAACCAGCAACAATGGCTTGCTGATATAAAGAAAGCCGCTGCATCATTTGATTAACAGGTTCAAAAAAGCGATCTAAGTAATTCACAAATGCATAGATGACCCCAATTTCAACCGTGTGATACAGAGAAGTAATCCCGAAAAAGCTTAGGACAATCATGAGAGCAAGCGTATAAATAAGGTCTATTGCTGGCCGTAACAGCAGGCTGTCAATTTTAATATTGTTCATGCCTGCATAGTAATGCTTATCATTAATTCCCCCAAATTCTTGGCGCAGTCTTTTTTCTTGTCGAAATACTTGAATGATGAACATCCCTTGAAGTGATTCTGCGAGTTTGGCATTTAACTGGCTTAATCTTTCCCGCATATCCAGGTAAAAGCGGGAGCTTAATTTTCGATAGAGCCACATGACATATAGTAAAATAGGAAGAATCACGACACAAAACAGCGCTAATTTTACATTCAAGATAAACATCGCAATAAAAATCCCAACGAGTAAAAACCCGCTTTGAATAAATGTCGAAAGAACCGTTACGAACATATCCTTAATTGCTTCAGTATCATTCGTCACCCGTGACACAATGCTTCCTGCCGGCGTTTTATCGAAATACTTTAATCCTAGCGACTGAACTTTTGAAAATAAATCAATCCGAAGCTGCTGGATAATATATAAAGCTGTCTCCTGAAATTTCACTAATTGGAAAAATAACAAGATCGCTTTTATGATTTGAATCCCCATATACGCAGAACCTAATATAACTAACGGAGTGAACAACAGCTTCCGCGGTGTCAAATAATCATCGAGGAAGATTTTAACTAAGATCGGCAATACAATATCCCCTAAAGTGGTTAACAATAGTAAGACAAAAGCAAGAATGATGATTTTTTTATGTGGCCTCGTATAAGAAAGCAGACGAAACAAAATTTTTCTTTGTTCCTGTCCGGTCAGGTCCATTTTCTCTTCCATGTTAATGCCCTCCGTGCTCTACTAGTTCTTCCAGCTGTTGGCGTTCGTACATCTCCTTGTACCAGCCATCAGCATTCATCAATTCCTCATGAACACCGCTTTCTATGATTCTTCCTTGGTCCAAAACAAGAATTAGATCGGCATGTTGTATCGCACTTAAACGATGGGACGTGATGATTGTCGTTTTTCCTTCCCGGTTTTGCCTTAACGAGGAAAGGATGGCTTCCTCTGTTTTAGCATCAACAGCAGACAGAGAATCATCCAGAATTAAGACTTCCGGATTCATAAGCAGTGCCCTGGCAATTGAAATTCTTTGTTTCTGGCCGCCCGATAACGAAACCCCGCGCTCCCCCACTACTGTTTGATAACCATTCGTAAATTGTTCAATATCGTCATGAATATTTGCTAATTTTGCGGCATTTTCGATCATTGACATTGAAGTTTCAGGATTCACAAAAGCAATGTTTTCAGCCACAGTTGCCGAAAATAAAAAGTGGTCCTGCGGCACATAGCCGATCGTGGAACGTAATTTTTCCAGCTTATAATCCTGCAATTTCCAGCCACCAAAGAGGATCTCACCCTGATAGCCTTCAAACTCGCGAATAAGCAGTTTGAGCAACGTTGTTTTTCCTGATCCGGTTTTCCCTACAATCCCAAGTGTTTCCCCCCTCTTCAAGGAAAAATATATCTCCTTTAGGACTGAATGTGATTCTCCGGGATAGATAAATTCAGAGATTTTGTATTCTATTTCACCCATCGGGGACGTATTTAACACTGCATCACGGTCTGTAATATCTACTTTTTCACTTAAAAGTGCCGAAACACGATCATTAGAAGCCCGGCCGCGCTCCACAATATTAAACAACCAGCCAAAAGCTAGCATCGGCCAAATCAATAATCCTAGATAGGTATTAAACGAAATTAATTGACCAATTGTCAGCTCGTTATTCAGCACATATTTAGCCCCAAAAACAATCGATAGGAAAAACGAGATTCCAACGATAATGGAGATGGTCGGATCATAAAGGGAATCAATTTTGGCGACAACGATATTTTTTTGCACTACGTCTTCAGATTGTTTTCGGAAATCCTCGATATCTTCCTGCTCCTGACCAAACGTTTTAATGACCTTTATACCAGTAATACTTTCCTGAGTTTTATCGTTTAAAGACGAAAACGCTTCCTGAGCTTTGTAGAAACTTTTGTGAAGCATCGTGCCAAACCAGCTCGTCAATAATGCCATTAACGGCATTGGCAGCAGACATATGAGCGTTAATTTCCAGCTGATCGTAAATGCCATCGCGATGATAACGAATCCGCCTGTAGATAATGAGTCTACCAGTGTCAATACACCTAGGCCTGCCGTTTGCTGGATGGCTGATAAGTCGTTCGTCGCATGCGCCATTAAATCCCCGATGCGGCTTTTATGATAAAAGGATGGTGACATATTCGTAAAATGATGGTAAAGCCGGTCTCGTAAAATCCTGCTAAGTTTTACGGATGAACCAAAGATCATGATTCGCCAGAAATATCTCAAAATATAAGTGACAAGCGCCGCAGCAATCAGTATAAGTAACCATTTTACAAGTAAGCCTTTAGTCAGGGTACCATCATGTATTTCATCTGCCACAATGCCAATGATTTTCGGCGGTACAAGCTGAAGAAATGCAACCACTAATAAAAAGAAGATTCCCGAAAGATAGGCTTTTTTCTCCTGTTTAAAAAACCATGATAAATCCCAAAATACTTTCAACCAATCGCCCCCAATCGCTTTAACAATAGGAATTATCTATTTAGTCATTCGAAATTTTATTTTATCAAATATTTCCAAATTAATAAAGATTAAGAAAATAGATGATAATGCAAAAAAGCACCCATTCTATATATGAGTGCTTTGTCTGTCTTATTTGCCTGTTTGCTTGTTCATCGCATTCAGCATTTGATTGATTTTCTTCTGGGATGGCTTCATACCCATTTGCATCATCATCATTTTTAACATTTGCTCATTAATTGGCGGATTTTTCTTTAAATAGCTCATCATATATTTTCGAGCAATGAAAAATCCTAGTGCTACACCAGCTGCTAACGCTAGTATACCGACTAGAACGTATAACATCCCATTTCCTCCTTCATGTTGTCTACCATACTACAGTTTACTAAATAAAACAGATTTAGACAATATTTCGTTTCATTTAGACATATTTTCTTTCTTTTATTGGCTTCAACCATCCGTAACGTTGATGTTCTAGATCCATTGCCAAGAAGGATGCTTCGCTTTTTCGCAGCACTTCAAAAAATACCGTCTCAGCTTCATAACTTCCTTCTGACTCCACTATTATAAATTCTTGAAAAATTTCTAATTTAGCCGTACTTAGTTTTCCACTTAATTTAAGCAAATATGCACCACGATCGGCCTTAAAGCCCTTCATTTTTCCAAGCTGTTTTTGAATAAGCTTGTGCATTTTCAGGACTTCTATTTGTTTTGTTATATAGGCAATTTGTTTATCCGTAATAAATTTAAGTTCACCATAAGCATGTTCATGTTCTCGGAACAGCTTATAAAACAAACGTTCTCGTCCGAAGAAATGGGCGGCAAATTCATCTTCTATTAAATATAGTTGATATCTCCTCACACAGACCTCTCCTTCGCTGACTCTTTTTACTATTATAAAAAATCAGGAAGAAAACATTTGTCTTACCGCGGCAAAAACTTTCACTTATTTTGTCGATTAAACCGGTACCTATATCCTATGTTTAAATTCAGAAGTAGGGATTTTTCCGTATTTACTTATATTCAAATAAAATTCAAAAAGAGAATGGGATCACCCATTCTCCTTCAACATTATTTTTGTAAAAGAGCTTTTACTTTTGCTACTACATTTTGTACTGAAAATCCGTACTCTTCCATGATTTTTTCACCAGGAGCAGAAGCACCAAATTTATCAATGGCGATTACTTCTCCTTCATCTCCAACATATTTATGCCAGCCAAGAGAAGCTCCCATTTCAATTCCAAGACGTTTCTTCACATTTTTCGGAAGAACCGTATCTTTATATTCTTTAGATTGCGCTTCGAAACGATCCCAAGATGGCATGCTGACGACAGATACTTGGATTCCTTCTCCAGCTAGTACTTTTTGAGCTTCGACTGCTAGGCTTACTTCTGAACCAGAAGCTAGCAATAGAGCTTCAGGACTGCCATTTTCAGCTGGTGACACTACATATGCGCCTTTTGAAACACCTTCATATGCGTTTTGATCCGTACCTTTTAAGGTTGGAAGGTCCTGACGAGTCAATACCAATGCAGTTGGTTTGTTTGTAGATTCTACTGAAAGCTTCCAAGCTGCTGCTGTTTCATTGCTGTCCGCTGGACGAATGATTGAAAGGTTTGGCATTGCTCTTAACGCAGCCAATTGTTCAACTGGCTCGTGAGTTGGTCCATCTTCACCTACTGCGATACTATCATGTGTAAATACATAGGTGACTGGTAATCCCATTAATGCAGCCAAGCGAATAGCTGGACGAAGGTAATCAGAGAATACAAAGAATGTTCCGCCGAAAACCTTAATTCCCCCGTGGAGTGCCATACCGTTCATTGCTGCACCCATTGCAAATTCACGAACACCGAACCAGAAATTACGTCCTTCATATGAATCAGGCATGTAATCGTTTGAGCCTTTAATCATGGTTTTGTTTGAACCTGCAAGGTCAGCAGAACCGCCAACAAAGAATGGCAGATTTTTCGCAATCCCATTAATCACTTCACCAGAAGATGAGCGAGTTGCAGTGCCTTTGCCTTCGCTGTATACCGGAATATCTTTATCCCAGCCTTCAGGCAATTTATGGCTTAACGCTGTTTCAAGCTGGCTAGCTAATTCAGCGTATTGGTTCTTATATTGTGCGAAAAGTTCATTCCATTCTTTTTCCTTTTTCTCGCCAGTTTCTACAATGAGTTTATGGAAGTTTTCATACACTTCTTTAGGAACATAGAAATCTTCTTCAAATGTCCATTGATATGCTTCTTTCGTTAACTTCAATTCACTAGCACCAAGCGGTGATCCATGAACACCAGATGTACCGGCACGGTTAGGAGAACCGTAACCAATAACTGTTCTTACTTCGATTAATGTCGGATGTTCTAAGTCAGTTCGCGCTTCTTCTAATGCTTTTGAGATTTCCTCTAGATTGTTGCCATTCTCAACACGAAGGTATTGCCAGCCATATGATAAGAAGCGGTCTTTTACACTTTCAGAGAATGACTTATTTAAATCGCCATCTAGAGAGATATCGTTTGAATCATATAAAACCACTAGGCGTCCTAATTTTAAATGTCCTGCCAATGATGCTGCTTCAGCAGAAACACCTTCCATCAAATCGCCGTCACCACAAATGCTGTATGTAAAATGATTCACAATTTCAAATTTATCTTTATTATAAACACCTGCTAAATGACGCTCTGCCATTGCCATACCAACAGCCATTGCAATCCCTTGACCAAGCGGGCCTGTTGTAGCCTCTACACCTTCAGTATGACCATACTCAGGGTGGCCAGGAGTTTTACTCCCCCATTGACGGAATTGCTTTAAATCTTCAATGCTTAAATTATAACCGGATAAATGCAGCATACTGTAAAGTAATGCAGAACCGTGTCCTGCTGATAAGACAAAACGATCACGGTTAAACCAATGAGGGTTCTTAGGATTATGGTTCATAAATTTTGTCCATAAAGCATAAGTCATTGGGGCAGCACCCATTGGCATTCCTGGATGTCCAGAATTTGCCTTTTCAACTGCATCAATAGCCAGTGTACGAATCGTTGTAACGGATAACTGATCAATATTATTAGTCATTAAATACATCCTTTCTTTATCACTAGGATAATAAGCACACCATTAATATTATATGGCAACGTTATTTAATTCAACAAATTGAATTTATATTTATGTGAAAAACTTCCTAAACCTATTTTGTCTCTTAGTAAGTCGGTATATGTAGAAAAAGGAATACATTTTCTTTGTATTCCAATGATCTGCATTAATGCAGCTTATTTTTCTTTCTTACTTTTAACTTATCAGGTGTTACATCGTTCCCGAGGGGGTCAATAAAAGTAGTATTGGTAAGTGTATCTAACATATTTGAACGGAAAGCTGACAAATACTCACTTCTTAGTTTAGATTGTTCTTTCGCTTCTAATTCTGTTAATCCTGCAGATTTCGCCTTGCGAGCGAGCTCATTAATTCTTGCCATTTTCTCTTTAGATAGCATTTGTGCACCAACTTTCATAATGGACTGTTAACATAAAATTGAATTTTACTAAAAAAAAGCTATTTTGACAAGCAATAAGCAAATATAACAGTACCTAAACTTCATATAATGGAGAGTCCCCAATACCATGTTATATTTAATCTTCACCTTATTACTAAAGCCCTTCTTCCCATTTCGGTATAAACTCTAGCAAACTTTGTTTTTTCAATTGGGTAATTTTTGTTCCCATTGTATGGATCGTTAATATAGAAATGGTACTTGCTTACCCCAGATACGACAATACAATGCAGTGGCTGCGGCCACCAATATTGATGACCATTTCGGTATTTAAAATGGTTCATATCTCTCACATCACCATAGCCAATGGTGTACCAAGCAAGGACTGGATTTCCTCTTCTCACCTCATTTTCTATCGTTTTTATACTGGCACCAGTCATGTCAGAGCTTTGAGATCGATAAACCCTTGCTAATAACTGTAATTTTACTGGATTGATGGTGTAGCCGCTATCGTTATACGGACTTCCCACATATCCTCTGTTCGGATCAAGTGTTTTCGTATATGGCATCCTTCTGGCAAGTGTTAACTTATCTACATTAACCCCTTTGTACTGAAGCGCCATTGCTAAACAGGTTACCTCACATCCTCCTGGTAACTCGGGTTTTTGCAAAAAGATGGGAACATTTAAGTGATAAGAAGTGAAAGGGACATTCATTGTGTTAATGTTTTTCCTATTTGAAAATCTCTTCTTGCCATTAATTAAGGTTTGAACCCAGTCATTTGAGTCTCTTATGGCTATGGTAAAGTTTGTTCCTTTTGTTATAGTCCGTTGAGTTTTAAATTTTGCGGATGACCCGATACGAACTGGTAAAGAATCAGTGGTATACTGCTTTATGGATGCGGCATTCACTATACTGGGCCGAAAGATAGAAAAGAATTCTATTTTATAACCGATATACTCGGCAAATAAGATGACGATTAAAATCATGCCTTTGATCATTATTTTAATTTTTCCAGCCATATTACATTTTCCCCCTTTCTGTTCTTTATTCCATCCATGTCCAAATGAAGTTCAAACCTAAATAATTAATTTTTCCTGTAACTCCTTTCTATTTTAGAATCCTTTTTTGGCGTCTTTTTATGACAAAAAGTTTCTTACTCCAAGAAAACCTTCTTGTCCTTCTAATGAACCAGGGGCGGGAATGTTTTTGGGATAAAAAAAGATCCGATGATGATCAACATCATGGGATCTATAAAATAGTTAAAACGAGATATTCTAAGGTCAAACTCTATTGTTACATTACTTTTTCATACTAATTGAAAAAATTTCTAAGTTTCTAAAAAACACCTAAAGACACTACTTTTTTATTGGATCTTCCAATTCATCGATATATTCTTTATATCTTCTATGTACCGTTGCTTTTGATATGTTATGGCCAAACCCTCTAAACGTTGCAGCGATTTCAGCAAATGTTAAACCATTATTTCTAAGTCTGACAATCTCAGCAACAGGAATTTCAATTTTATCTCTTCCCGAGTGTTTGCCAAGATTCTTCAAATTCTTCTCCGGTTTATAACCATTTTCTACCGCTCGGATCATCCCGCGCTTAATTTTAGCATTATGCAACTTCCGCTGATATTCCTCCACCATGCCGACAATTTTTAACACCATGGAATCAGATTCGGATAGCTGCAATTCACCATTATGTGAAATACTATAAAGCTTAATTCCTTCTTTTAAAATACAATGAAGAATAGCAATTTTGGCATTTCCTCTTCCAATCCGAGTCTCGTCCTGTATTAACACTGCTTGAATTTCTTCTTCCTTTATATGCGCCAGAAGACTTAGTATACCTTCTCTGTCCAAATCATAGCCGCTGGCCTGTTCTTTTATCGTCATGTCAACTTCAAATTGATATTGACTGGCAAGCTGTAAAAGCTCTTCCTCCTGCCGTTTTAACGATGTTTCTTGAGTTTCTTTATTAGTGCTTACACGACAATAGATAATGGCTTTCATAATGGTACCTCTTTAGTTTCCAACTCCACTAGCTAATAGCGGAGTTTCCGAATTATCTTTGCTGACAGGAATGGTGATCACATCACCAGGATAGATTTGATCATCAATATTGCTATTATGTTCTTTTACCCAACTAACAAATTCTGCATTGGATATGGAAAGCTGATCTGAATATTGTTGAGCTATTTTCCATAAAGAATCACCTTGGGACACAGTTACCTTTACATATTTATCTTGAGCATTTGCAGAGTTTTGTACTGCTAAAATGATGGCAAAAGAACAGCTTAATAATACTAGAATAATGGCATAAGAGTATTGATTCCATAACTTTTTCATAAATAACACCTCTTAATAGAATGTACGTTCGGTTTAATTGATTCGATTATAATACGAACGTTCGTTTGATGTCAACAACAATTCGAACTTATGTTTGTATAAAATATGCGAACATGATATAATTAAGACAACATTTACTAGAAGAGGTGCAATTTATCATGGTAAAAATCTCTAAGCGCCAACAGGATATATTGGAATTTATAAAAGAAGAAGTGAAGAGTAAAGGATATCCCCCATCTGTCCGTGAGATTGGAGAAGCAGTCGGTCTAGCATCAAGCTCTACGGTACACGGACATCTAGCAAGATTGGAAAGTAAAGGGCTCATTAGACGGGACCCTACAAAGCCTAGAGCAATCGAAATATTAGAAGTAGATGAATCTGCTAATATTCCAAAAAGCAGAGTTGTAAATGTTCCTGTTGTGGGGAAAGTAACTGCCGGAATGCCCATCACTGCAATTGAGAACGTTGAGGAATTTTTCCCGCTCCCAGAGAGGCTTGTTCCAGATGATGATCAAGTGTTCATGTTGGAAATTATGGGAGAAAGTATGATTGAAGCGGGTATTTTAGACGGAGACTACGTAATTGTTAAACAACAACAAACAGCAAATAACGGCGATATTATTATTGCAATGACCGAAGAAGATGAAGCTACATGTAAAAGATTTTTCAAAGAAAAAGATTATATCCGTCTTCAGCCTGAAAATTCCACGATGGAGCCTATTATTTTAAGAAACGTTTCCATTTTAGGTAAAGTGATCGGGGTTTATCGCCAGATTCACTAATTTGGCTTTGTCTCTTTAACTAGAATATATTTTTGAATAAATAGATTTGAGAGCCGGTTAAATGATCTGCTTTTTCTTTTGGATTAATGCCTTATAGACACATCATTATAAATAAACACTGCTGAAACGATTTCCCCATAAAAAAAATGCCCTGGCACTTAGCGTGCCAGAGCATTTTTTTAATACATACTTAAATATTGATCGCGTTCCCATTGATGAACGACGGTGCGGAACATATCCCATTCGATCTCTTTTGCTTCGATGAAATGTTCGAAAATATGTTCACCAAGACCAGCAACGATCACTTCGTCAGATTTAAGTTGATCTAATGCTTGTGCTAGAGTAGCAGGAAGATCGATAATGCCTTCCTCGATTCTTTCCTCTTTGCTCATGACATAAATGTTACGGTCAACTGGTGCTGGAGGAGTCATTTGGTTTCTCACTCCATCTAGACCAGCTTTTAAAAGTACTGCCATCGCAAGATATGGATTTGCAGCTGGATCAACACTTCGTACCTCAATCCGAGTACTTAAACCGCGAGAAGCCGGAATACGGATTAATGGTGAACGGTTTCTCGCTGACCATGCTACATAACAAGGTGCCTCATAACCTGGAACAAGACGCTTGTATGAGTTAACAGTTGGGTTTGTTACAGCTGTAAAGCTTGGTGCATGCTTTAATACACCCGCAATGAACTGGCGGGCTGTGTCGCTGAGCTGCAAATCTGCAGTTGGATCAAAGAAAGCATTTTGGCCATCCTTAAATAAAGAAAGGTTACAGTGCATTCCGGAACCATTGACACCAAATAAAGGTTTAGGCATGAACGTTGCATGCAAACCGTGTTTGCGGGCAATCGTTTTTACAACAAGTTTAAAGGTTTGAATCTGGTCACATGCAGTTAATGCATCTGCATATTTGAAATCGATTTCATGTTGTCCAGGAGCTACCTCATGGTGAGAAGCTTCAATCTCGAAGCCCATTTCTTCAAGCTCAAGTACGATGTCACGGCGGCAGTTCTCACCTAAATCTGTTGGTGCTAAGTCAAAGTATCCGCCTTGGTCATTTAATTCTAAAGTCGGTTCGCCTTTTTGGTCTAATTTAAATAAGAAAAATTCAGGCTCAGGTCCAAGATTAAAATCAGTAAAACCTAAAGCTTTCATTTCAGCTAATACACGTCTAAGATTATTGCGCGGGTCACCATCGAATGGAGTTCCATCAGGATTATAGATATCACAAATTAAACGGGCTACTTTACCTTTTTCAGCTGTCCAAGGGAACACAACCCATGTGTTTAAATCTGGATATAAATACATGTCAGACTCTTCAATCCGAACGAAGCCCTCGATAGAAGATCCATCAAACATCATTTTGTTATCCAGTGCCTTTTCCAATTGGCTGATTGGAATTTCCACATTTTTGATTGTTCCAAGAATGTCTGTGAATTGCAAGCGGATAAATTTAACGTTTTCTTCTTGAGCCATGCGTTGAATGTCTTGTCTTGTGTACTTAGCCATGTTAAAAACCTCCAGCTTTTTTTAATTTATTTAGTGAAAAAAGCGCGAAAGATCACCTTGCCGCAATGAGGATCGATTCATTCTACCCGAATGCATCAATTCATTTCTAAGCATGGTTCTAAGCTGTTCATCTGTTAATTCGCGTTTCACTTTATCCGTTTGTACTTCTTGCAGAATGGATTGCTGATCTTTGACCAGGAATAGTTGCTTGATCCCAGCCATATTGACTCCTTGATCAATTAAATCCTTTATTTCTAGAAGCCTATCAATATCATTTAAGCTGAACAAACGCCTGTTTCCCTCGGTTCTAGCCGGAGAAATTAATTGGTGTTCTTCATAATAGCGGATTTGTCTAGCACTTAATTCTGTTAGCTGCATGACAGTTCCGATGGGAAACAGCGGCATGGAACGTCTGATTTCTTTTCCATTCACCAAATTTCTCCTCCTCACTTGTAAATCATAATTTCATTATATTTTTTGTAAGAAAAGATGTCAATTATAGGTAAGATAGTCTAACATTGTTTTTCAATGAATATTTAGTCATAAACTAAAAAATGAAGTGTTTAATCACTTGTCCTGCTATCCTCGTTTTCCCCGTTCTAGTTTTTCCTAATTAATATTTATTAGCCCTTTATCGATCAAACGGTCGACTGCCAGACAAACGGCAATTTTCACATGGGCATAGGTTAGACCGCCCTGGACATAAGCTACATATGGAGGCCGAATCGGACCGTCAGCTGTTAATTCTATGCTCGCCCCTTGAATAAATGTTCCGGCAGCCATGATGACATCATTTTCATATCCTGGCATGTAGTTCGGATATGGCGTTACATACGAATTGATAGGTGATGCAAATTGAATGGCTTGGCAAAAGGCCACCATTTTATCTCGATCATCAAATTGAACAGATTGGATTAAATCCGTCCGTTTGGCGTCCCATTTTGGCGAAGAATTCATTCCTAATTTTTCAAGCATTGCAGCTGTGAATACTGCCCCTTTCAATGCCTGGCCCACCACATGCGGCGCAAGAAAGAATCCTTGATACATTTCCTGCAGGCTGTAAAGTGATGCGCCGGCTTCCGCACCGATTCCCGGGGAGGTCATCCGATAGGAGCAGGCCTCTACCCAATGTTTTTTCCCTACAATATATCCTCCTGTTTTAGCTATGCCGCCGCCAGGATTTTTTATAAGGGAACCCGCCATTAGATCCGCACCTACATGGCATGGCTCCATTTCTTCAACAAACTCACCATAACAGTTATCAACAAATACGACGACATCCGGTTTAATTTCCTTCACAAATTTAATCATTTCACCGATTTCGGCAATGGTAAAGGACGGTCTTGTCGCATAGCCTTTCGAACGCTGAATCCCAATCATTTTCGTATTCGGTTTAATTTGCTCAGCAACTGCATCCCAGTCAATCCTGCCTTCTTCTGTTAACGAGACACTATTGTAAGAAATGCCGAATTCCTTTAGCGAGCCTACGCCTGTCCCGCGAATACCGACAATCTCCTCCAGCGTGTCATAAGGTTTTCCAGTCATATATAGCAGTTCATCACCCGGGCGCAATACGCCGAATAATGCAATCGAGATCGCATGTGTCCCAGATATAATTTGCGGTCTGACAAGCCCTGCTTCCCCGCCAAACACATCGGCATAAACTAATTCCAGCGTATCTCTGCCGATATCGTCATAACCATAGCCGGTTGAAGGAATGAAATGCGAATCACTGACTTTGTGTTTTTGATAACTGCTTAAAACACGAAATTGATTGGATTCAATCCTCTCGTCGATTTGTTTATGTACGTCAGCAATTTGCTTCTCGACTTCTTGAACAAGCGGCCGAAGCTTGCCCCCATTTGTTAACTGTTGAAACATTTTTTAATTCTCCTAACTAAGCTTTATATTTCTGCAGCTGCCCTGTAATTTGATGATCTTTTAATGAATACCCCTTGCAGCGGTATATTTGGCTTTCTTCCATAAAAGTAATTTCATTTAAAATCGTATCATTTTTTAATTGGGAAATAATTTTCCCTTCATCTGCCGGAAGATTCACCTCATATGGTTCCATCATTTCAGCTATGAGTTTTTCCATTTTCACCTTTAATGATTGACGATCTTCCGATTTAAAGGCGCTAATAAAAATCGATGGGGTACTCGCTGTCGGAACAAAATCAGGATGCTGAATATCTCTTTTATTATAGACGGTTAACTGTGGAATGTCTTTTATATCTAAGTCTGCCAGAAGTTTATTGACCGTTTGTTCATGTTGAAAATAATCGGGATTTGACATATCCACAACATGTAGCAGCAAGTCAGCTTCCTTTACTTCCTCAAGTGTTGAACGAAATGCTGCAATCAAACTCGTAGGCAGATCCTGAATAAAGCCAACCGTGTCTGTGATCAGGGTAGTAAAACCGCTCGGTAAAACTAATTTACGTGTCATGGGATCCAATGTCGCAAATAATTGATTTTCTTCATATGACTCTGCTTCAGACAACCGATTAAATAAGGTTGATTTTCCGGCATTCGTATAACCGACTATCGCTACCTGGAAGACTTTGTTTTTCTTTCTTCTTTCACGGTACCGATCGCGATGCTGAACAATAACAGATAACTGGCCTTTAATATCATCGATTCTCCTACGGATATGCCTTCGGTCTGATTCCAACTTTGTCTCACCAGGACCTCTTGTTCCAATACCGCCGCCAAGTCTGGATAACGCTGTACCCTGACCAGCCAGCCTTGGCAATATATATTGAAGCTGAGCAAGCTCAACCTGTAATTTCCCTTCCTTTGAACGAGCCCTTTGTGCAAAAATATCTAAAATCAACTGGGTTCGGTCAATGATGCGTGCTGGAATTTGAGCCGCGAGATTGCGCTTTTGACTCGGAGATAGCTCATCATTAAAAATCACAATCTCTGCTTCAAGCTCCTCAACAAGTGCTTGAAGTTCTTCTACTTTTCCTTTACCTATATATGTAGCAGGATGAATCCGGTCGCGTTTTTGCGTTACAGCTATCAATACTTCACCTTGAGCCGTCTCCGTCAACGAGCCTAATTCCTCCATGGAATACTGAAACCGTACATCATCATCTACGACTGTTTGACAACCAACGAGAATCGCTTTTTCTCTTGTCTCTTTTTGTTCCAAATTGGCACAACTCCCTCCAAAAAAGCTCTTCACACATCATATCAAAAAACACGCAAATACACTAATTTTCCTAAAGATTAATGGTCACGTGCCACAATGTTTATTGAAGCGTTAATCAGCAGATGAGCAAACAAATTGAAAAAGAAGTTGTAAATTTCAGATTCCATGATAAAATTTTTATTGTTTATCAACGAATGGAATGACCGAGGTTTTAAGTTCTTTCCACCGTAAACATAGGGGATCCGAACACATATAGATAAGATCATAAAACATAAGGGGAAATTGGTTATCATGACATGGGAAGTTTTAAGTATGATTGGCACCCTTGCTTTTGCTGTCAGTGGGGCAATTGTTGCCATGGAAGAAGAATATGATATTTTGGGCGTTTATATTTTAGGCATTGTTACGGCATTTGGCGGCGGGGCAATCCGAAATTTATTAATTGGTGTGCCTGTTTCCGCGTTATGGGATCAAGGATTATATTTTCAAATTGCCTTACTGGCGGTTACTGCCGTATTCTTGTTTCCCGCAAATTTGCTAAAACATTGGCAAAAATGGGGAAATCTATTTGACGCGATTGGTTTATCAGCCTTCGCTATCCAAGGTGCCATTTATGCTGCGAACATGAACCATCCGCTTAGTGCGGTAATCGTAGCTGCCGTCCTTACTGGCAGCGGCGGCGGAATTATTCGCGATTTGTTAGCCGGAAGAAAGCCAATTGTTTTGCGTTCTGAAATTTATGCGGTTTGGGCCATTCTTGCAGGTTTAGTCGTCGGGCTTAAAATTGCCGCTAATTCGTGGGAACTTTACTCATTATTCATTCTTGTCACGGTTCTCCGTGTTTTATCGTATACATTTGATTGGAATTTGCCCACTCGAAGATTAAGAGGTTACTAGACTTCAGAAAAAAATCGACGGATACCCTCCGTCGATTTTTTTCGCTTTAATCCTCCTCAAAGACCAAATCATTGCTTCTGATCGTCATTAATTCATGGCGGTCGTATACATTGACCATGAGCAGCCTCATCGCCTGGGCGCGAATCGATTTTTCAATAATGTTGCGGACATATCTGCCATTCGAAAAACTCTTGGGACTTAACACACTCTTTACCCAAATTAAGTGATCCCTTAACTTTTTCTCTGCCTCATGACTAAACATATATTCTCTTTCTGCCATCATTCTTCCGGTAATTTCCATCAATTGATCAATATCATAATCCGGAAAATCAATGACGAGCGGAAAGCGGGAATGCAGGCCTGGGTTAAGGGTTAAAAAGTGATCCATTTCTCGCGAGTACCCCGCCAAAATCAAGACAAACTCATGCTGCTTATCCTCCATGTGTTTAACTAGTGTATCAATCGCCTCCTTGCCAAAATCCTTCTCGCCACCGCGGCCTAGTGAGTATGCTTCATCAATAAACAAGATCCCGCCTTGTGATTTTTTGATGAGATCACGTGTCTTTTGGGCAGTATGGCCAATATATTCCCCGACAAGGTCCGCCCGTTCCGCTTCAATCAAATGACCTTTGGAAAGCACACTCATTTTTTGAAACAATTTTCCAATAAGACGTGCAACTGTTGTTTTTCCTGTTCCCGGGTTCCCTTTAAACATCATGTGCAGTGCCTGTTTCCTTGCCTTAAGGCCCAATTCCTCTCGCTTCTTATTGACATAAATCCAGGCATAAATCTCTTTTATCATACGTTTCATTTCATCCATACCAACCAGAGCTTCAAGCTCATCTTCTATTTCCTTTAGAGCCGTATGCTCAGGAGGAATATCCTTTGGAACAACTTGAAAATCAGGTAACTCTTTCATTAAGGGCTTCCTTTTTTGGGAGTTGAGAACTACTCTTATTTGTCCATTACTTTTCATTCGAAACGGTTGATCCAAAGCTTTCACCTCACATTCCAGAAACAAGATCATTACCACATCATCTATGATGGTTATTTAACCATTGTTATTCATGGAGTCAGATCATATTTTCAAAAAAGCATAATCCTTCATACTATTTGTATTCACCAACCACGCTTTTCATTAAAAAAGATTTATGAAAGGCAAAGAAAAAGAGCCTTCAACAAAGGCTCTAAATCGTGAATGATGTTATTGATGTTCCAATTCAAGCTGCACATTACGCTGCGGTGCAAAAGTTGAAATGGCATGTTTAAATACTAATTGCTGTTTTCCTTCTGATTCAAACAAAACCGTAAAATTATCAAAGCCTTTGATTTGGCCTCTTAATTGAAATCCGTTCAATAGGAATACCGTTACATTGATATTATCCTTACGACATTGGTTCAAAAATTGGTCTTGAATATTAATGGTGGTTTTCATTGAAATATCCTCCTCTTTTATCTCTACTAATATGTATTCGATTTTACTTGTAGCTTTCCTTCAACATAATGTGAAATTTCCAACAATTTTTTTTCGAAATTTTTCACATCAGTTATATCAAACCATTGTACATCCATTTTGTTCCGAAACCAAGTTAATTGCCTTTTGGCATAACGGCGGGAATTTTGTTTTAAATCCTCAATCGCCTGTTGAAGGGTTATTTCCCCATCAAGATATTGATAAATCTCCTTGTATCCAATCGCCTGAATGGACTGGCATTGACGCAGGCCCTGTTGGTATAAGCCCTTTACCTCTTGTAAAAGACCTTTTTCAATCATCTCATCCACACGTGCATTAATTCTGTCATAAAGCTTTTCCCTGTCCATCGTTAAACCTATTAGTGCTGTTTGATATAAGAGGTCAGGCTGCTGAGTGGATTGGAATTCTCGCATCGTCTTTCCAGTTAAATGATAAATTTCTAGCGCACGAATCACTCTTCTTACGTTATTCGGATGAATTTGCTCTGCACTTTCCGGATCAATCGCCAAAAGCTCTTGGTAGAGTGCTTCATTGCCGATTCCTCTTGCTTTTTCCTCCAGCTGCAATCGAAATAATTCATCACCTGGAACATCAGCAAATTGATAGTCATAAATAACGGATTGGATATAAAGCCCGGTACCTCCGACTATGATTGGAAGCTTTCCTCTTGCGGCAATCTCATTTATTTTATCCCTTACTAACACCTGAAATTCAGCTGCAGAAAAATTTTCCTCAGGCTGTTTGATATCAATTAAATAATGAGGAATTCCTTCCATTTCATCCTTTGTTATTTTCGCGGTGCCAATATCCATATGGCGATAGATTTGCATGGAATCCCCACTGATAATCTCACCGTTATAACGTTTTGCCATTTCAATGCTCAGTTTTGTCTTTCCTACCGCCGTCGGTCCAATGATGACTAATAGTTTCTGTTTTTCATCCAAACTTTTCACACTGCCTTTTAACTTTTTCCGTGAAAGACTTCCTTTCACGCATCCATCGTAACATATTTTTGCGGAGCAGTTGAACATCAAATAAGTATATACAAAAAAATCCTTTTTTATGCGCTTTCAAAAAATGAAATTATTTTGTCTATTATTTAATTGGATTGAAATAAAGTACAAGCTAATTTACAAAACGATAACGTTTCTTTTACAAAACACTTTTTACCCCCATATTCATGATAGGCTGAATCGTAGATTGTTTTGTAAAAACAGCTCGAAATATGACGTTTTTAATGGATTATGAAGTTTTGAGTTTTTATTGAAAAAAATGAGGAAAAGGTGAAATCATGCTTTCTACATATGATATCGGAATTGATTTAGGAACGGCCAATATATTGGTATATAGTAAAAATAAAGGAATTGCAGTAAATGAACCATCAGTGGTTGCCATTGATACTAGCAGCAAGAATGTTGTAGCCGTTGGTTCAGAAGCCAAAGAAATGATCGGGAAAACCCCCGAAAAAATTGTGGCCATTCGTCCATTAAAAAATGGCGTCATTGCCGATTTTGACACGACGACGGAAATGCTTAAGCAAATTTTACGTAAAGCCTACAAAAAAATGGGCATTGGTTTCCGCAAACCAAACATTGTCGTTAGCATTCCATCAGGGTCTACCAGCGTGGAACGGCGTGCCATTCATGACGCAGTCCAAAATGCAGGTGCTAAAAAAGTGACGTTAATTGAAGAACCGGTTGCGGCGGCAATTGGGGCCGGCTTGCCGGTTGATGAGCCGGTTGCCAATGTAGTGGTAGATATCGGCGGCGGTAATACAGAAGTCGCCATTATTTCCTTTGGCGGTGTTGTAGCCTATCATTCGATTAAAATCGGCGGTGACCGACTTGATGAGGATATTGTTCAACATGTCCGAAAAGAGTATAATTTGTTAATCGGTGAAAGAACGTCGGAAACGATTAAAATGCAGATTGGTTATGCACTTATCGATCACGAGGAACTTTTTTTGGAGGTAAGGGGGCGCGACCTCGTGTCTGGTTTACCTAAAACTATTACACTATCATCTTATGAAATTCGCAATGCGATCAAGGAAGCGTTGCTCCATATATTAGAAGCTATAAGGGCCACTCTTGAAGATTGTCCTGCAGAGTTAAGCGGCGATATCGTCGACCGCGGAGTTATTTTAACAGGGGGCGGCTCCTTGTTAAATGGTTTGCAGGAATGGCTAAGTAAAGAAATTTTCGTTCCTGTCGCCCTTGCACCAAGCCCGCTTGAAGCCGTCGCGATTGGAACAGGACAAGCCCTTAAATACATGACGAAGCTGCCAGCAGCGGTGAAATAATCAACATAAATACTCAGCCTCTCGTTCATTTCTAAAAATGAGTTCCCTTGTTTTTGGATGACCAGAGGCTTTTTTCGTGTATTCTTTTCATATTCACCATTTTGCAACAAGGATTTTGTCGTATTTTGTCAAAGTATTGTATCTACAAGAAATCATTAATGGGGGGTTTTTTTATGAAATCTGGTGAAAGAAAAATTTATGTATACATACCGTTTTTAGGATTAATAGAAACCGCTGACACTTTAGAAGAAACTTTAAATAGAATCCGTCAGGTAGAGATTCAAAAAGAAAAAGAATACAAGAAGACGCTAAAAAAATTCCAACAAGAAACTGACATCTCTGCAACATGGAATGGCTGGTTAATCAGAAAAACCCCTCTCGATTGAGAAGGGGTTTATTCATTACATCACACGTTTAAACATTTTTTCCATTTCATAAACGGAATAATGGACAATAATGGGTCTTCCGTGTGGACACGTGAAGGGATCCGATGCTTTTCTTAAGTCATCAAGCAGGGCCTGGATTTCGTCATTGCGCAAGTGGCGGTTGGCTTTTATAGAAGCCTTACAGCTCATCATAATTGCCGCTTCTTCGCGCATTTTTTTAATATCTACCTTCCTCATCTCTAACAGCTGCTCAATCATTTCTTCTATTATTTCTTTTTCCTGTCCTTTCGGAAACCATTGAGGATGGGAGCGGACAATATAGCTGTTCATTCCAAATTCCTCAAGAAAGACGCCAACCTTTTCCAGCTCACTGCGATACTCATTGATTTTGACATAATCATCTGTTGAATACTCTAATGTGAACGGGACGAGCAATTCTTGAAGTTCAGGTGCCACCAGCCCTACTTTTTCACGAAAATACTCATACTTTAAACGTTCCTGCGCAGCGTGCTGGTCGATAATATAGAGACCATTTTCATTTTGGGCGAAAATATAGGTTCCATGCATTTGACCGATTGGGTACATCCGAGGCACACGGCTTTCATATGTGGTTTCCTCAGCATACGTTAAAGTTGTATCTTCCATTTCTATCGCAACATCATCGTCTGTGAAATCAGCATATGGCTCTGACGCTGGGCCACTGTGATCTGGAAGATGTGGGACCTCTTGCTCGATTACGGTCGGTCTCTCCGACTCAACAAAGGGCTGCAATTTCTCACGTACTTCAGCTGCCCTAGGCAGATCCCAAGGGTCTTTTTGCTGGTCATGCGATATTTCCGACATCCATATACTCTGATCTGCTCCATAGGATGGATTTTGATTTTGATTTCGATTACTACTTTCATCGTCAAGCGTTACCGTGCCTTCATCCAGGGTCAATACCGTTTGTTCTGACTTTGGCACTTCTTTTTTCACAGCGGTATAAGCAGTGGGAATTAACACCTTGGACTTAAAGGTATCCTTAATGATCGATGTCACCAACTCATTCAGTTCTGCTTCTTTACTGAACCGAACCTCCATCTTAGATGGGTGAACATTCACATCCACCAATAATGGATCCATCTCCACGTTGAGAAGAACAATCGGGAAACGGCCGATTGGAAGCAGCGTATGGTACCCCTCCTGAATGGCTTTAGCCAACGAATAGTTCTTAATAAAACGACCATTGATCATCGTTGAAATATAATTCCGTGACGCCCTTGTAACCTCTGGCATAGAGGCAAAGCCGCTGATTTTATAGTCAAGCGAGGTGCCTGACACCGGAACAAGCTGTTTCGCTATACTCATTCCATAAATGGCGGCAAGAACCTGCCGGACATCGCCACTGCCATTTGTTTGCAGCAGCTTCCGTTCATTATGAATGAGGCGGATGGCTACATTTGGATGTGCAAGAGCAAGACGATTGACGACATCCGTGATATTTCCCAGTTCGGTATGGATCGTTTTCATATATTTTAGACGTGCTGGCGTGTTGTAAAATAAATCGGTAATTGTAATATCCGTCCCGCGCCGACTTGAGGCTTTTTCAAATGTTACAACCTTCCCGCCTTCGATCACAACTAGATCTCCTGCTCCATCTCCAGTTGAGGTCTTCATTTCCAACCTTGAAACCGAGGCAATACTTGGCAGCGCCTCACCGCGAAAGCCTAATGTCCGAATTCGGAATAAATCATTTTCATTTTTTATTTTCGAGGTGGCATGGCGTTGAAAGGCCGTTAATACATCATCTTCCTCAATTCCGCTCCCATTGTCGGTGATACGGATTTTGGCAAGACCCGCTTCCTCCACCTCAATTTCAACCACTGTGCTCCCGGCATCAATGGAATTTTCAACTAGCTCTTTGACGACAGAGGCGGGGCGTTCAACCACTTCACCCGCCGCTATTTTATTGGACAGTGCATCATCCAATTGAATAATTTTCCCCACTTTAGGTCCGCCTCCTTACTATGAGCTTTAGCCTTTTAACTTTTTCTGAATTTCATACAGCGTATTAATCGCCTGAAGCGGTGTTACATCTAATAAGTCAAGGTTTTTTATTTTATCTAGGACCTTTCTTTCTTTTGAAGAAAGCTCTGGCTTTTTCAGTTCTGTTGGTTCATCAAACAATGACAGCTGTGAAAGTTCTTCGTTCACTTGGACCTTTTCCACCACAGGTGATACTTGTGTTCCAGGCTGCTGCTCCAATGCAGTTAAAATTTCGGTAGCCCGCGCAATTAATTCTGTAGGTAATTCCGCAAGTTGCGCTACATGGATTCCGTAACTTTTATCTGCCGGACCTTCTTTAATTTTATGAAGGAATACCACTTTTCCATTATGTTCAATGGCACTGACGTGAACGTTCTTTAATTGGCTTAGCTCTTCTTCCAAGACAGTTAGTTCGTGATAATGGGTAGAAAATAGCGTTTTGGCTCCGATTCGATGATGGATATATTCAATAATCGCCTGAGCCAGCGCCATCCCATCATACGTGGAAGTTCCACGGCCAATTTCATCAAATAATATCAAGCTGTTCTGGGTCGCGTTGGCAATTGCATTTTTCGCTTCCAGCATTTCTACCATAAATGTACTTTGTCCTGAAATTAAATCATCTGCCGCCCCAATTCTGGTAAAGACTTGATCAAAAATAGGAAGTACAGCTTCTGACGCCGGAACATAGCAGCCAATTTGCGCCAAAATTGCCGTTAAAGCAATTTGCCGCATATACGTACTTTTACCAGACATATTCGGGCCAGTAATGAGCAACATTTCCCTGTCGTGATCCATATAACAATCATTCGGAACATACTCTTGTGCATTCATCACCTTTTCCACTACTGGATGACGCCCATCTTTTACGACCACGCGGCGATCAGCGGAAAATTCCGGTCTCACATACCGGCGGTTTTCACTGACTTGCGCAAAACATTGCAAGACATCGAGTTCACTAACTGTTTTCGCCAACGACTGCAGTCGAGGAATGTATTCCTTTACCATCTCACGAATTTGCGCAAATAGTTCATATTCCAGTTCGCCGATTTTTTCTTCCGCTTGTAAAATTAAGGCTTCTTTTTCCTTAAGTTCCGGAGTAATGAAGCGTTCTGCATTTGACAAGGTCTGCTTCCGCTCATATCGGCCTTCGCCAAGCAAATGAAGATTTGATCTTGTGACTTCAATATAATAGCCAAAAACACGATTGTAACCGACTTTTAATGATTTAATGCCGGTGCGTTCCCGTTCGTCTCTTTCCAGCTGCGCAATCCAATTTTTTCCGTTTCGACTCGCATCACGGTATTGATCTAATTGCATATTATAGCCATCACAGATGATATTTCCTTCTTTTAATGATAACGGAGGATTCTCGACAATCGCCTGTTCAAGTAAATCAGTAACCTCTTCACACGGGTCAAGTTGAGAGGCGATTTGTTTCACGGCATCATTGTCCATGGATCCCAACGTCTGAATTAAGAAAGGAACCTGCATCAAGGAATGCTTTAACTGAACCAAATCCCTTGCATTTACATTTCCAAAAGCTACTCGTCCAGCTAATCGCTCCAAATCGTAAACCTCTGTTAGTTTTTCACGAAGTTCTTGGCGTTCAAAATAATGGTTAATTAAGACTTCCACAAGGTTGTGACGATGCTCAATTTCTTCACGATCTATCAGCGGCCGGTCAATCCAGTGCTTTAACATCCTTCCGCCCATAGCCGTCATCGTTTCATCAAGCAGCCATAACAAGGACCCTTTCTTGCCTTTGGAACGGATTGTTTCCGTCAATTCCAGATTGCGTTTCGAAAAGTAATCTATTTTCATATATTGATGGATTTGATATGTTGTTACAGGTTGTAGATGGTCAAGACTTCTTTTTTGTGAACGGTACAGATAATGGAACAATCTTGCAGTGGTTTGTTTTAATTTTTCCTGGTTTAACCCCTCAATAAGGTGAGCAAAATTCATTTCTATTGAAATATTATCTTCAAATGAAATTACTAAAACATCGCGCTCGCGCATTTTCTTTTGGCATTCTGCATCAAAGCTTGAGGACACAACTACTTCCTTCACATTCAGAACAGCTAGTTCATTTAATACCTCATCAAAATTATGAGATAAAAGGGTTACCTTGCTTTCTCCTGTTGAAATATCATTATAGGCAAAGCCGAAAGTCTGGTCATCGAACGCTGTTATAGAGGCAATGTAGTTGTTCTCTTTATCTGCTAAACCTTTCCCTTCCATTACTGTTCCTGGGGAAATAAGCTGAATCACTTCCCGCTTGACTACACCCTTCGCGACTTTCGGATCCTCTACCTGCTCACATATCGCGACCTTGTAGCCTTTTGAAATAAGCTGTTCTATATAATTAGCAGCAGAATGATAAGGAACCCCGCACATTGGAATCCGATCCTCGGAGCCCCCATCCCTGCTAGTTAAGGTAATTTCTAATTCCTGTGATGCCTTGATTGCATCGTCAAAGAACATTTCGTAAAAATCACCAAGGCGAAAAAATAAAAAGGCATCCTGATAGTCTGCCTTGACTTGTAAATATTGCTGTATCATCGGCGTATAAGCAGCCATAATGACCTCCACATTCTCATCATTTCGATTATCTTCGACAAACTATTATATCATAAAATGCCGGATTATTTATTCATAAGAAAAAACAACCAATATTTTATTAAAAAAAATCACAATTTAACCTCAACAAAACAATACAACGCTTACATTAAAAATATTTTCGCAATTTTATATAAATTTTTTAAAAATTATTGACTTCTTCTCCTAGACTACTATAATTGGTTCATAGAGATGTTAGGAAACATAACATGAGATCGAGAGGAGATTTAACATGTCATCAGTATTTACAGAATCTAAACTGAATGAAATTAAAGAGATCATTGAAAAGAAAAATGTCGAGCTTCTACATATGCAATTTGTAGATCTTGAAGGTACTTTAAAAAATGTTACGATCACTGCTGCACAGCTTGAAGATGCTGTAGAAGGCAAAATCATGTTTGATGGTTCTTCTATTATCGGTTTCTCTCCAATTAATAAATCTGACCTTTACTTACAGCCAGATCTAAATACTTTTGCCGTTCTTCCATGGTCTGTTGAAGAAAGCTATGCTGAAGCACGTTTCCTTTGCAGTGTAACGAATCCTGATGGAACAATGTTCGAAGGAGATACTCGTAATGTCTTAAAAAAGACGGTTGAAAAAGCTGCTGAACAAGGTTACAGCATTTCAGTCGGTCCTGAATTAGAGTTTTTCTTGTTCCAAACAGATGAAGATGGCAGACCACTTTTAAAAACACATGACCTAGCCGGATATTTCGAGCCATCACCACACGACCTTGGTGAACGCGTTCGTTTAGAAATCTATCGTGCATTGAAAGCTATGGGCTTCACGATTGAAGCTTCTCACCATGAAGTAGCGGAAGGTCAACATGAAATCAACTTTAAATACGCTGATGCGTTAACTGCTGCTGACAACTCAACTACTTACAAATGGGTAGTTAAAACTGTTGCAAAGCAATTTGGCCTGCATGCTTCTTTCATGCCAAAACCAGTATTCGGTATTAACGGTTCTGGAATGCACGTGAATATGTCATTCTTCAAAGATGGCGAAAATGCATTCTTTGATGAAAATGCACCACTTCAATTATCTGAAACTGCTTATCAATTCATTGGAGGTTTGTTAGAGAATGTAAAGAATTTTGCTGCTGTAACAAATCCTTTAGTTAACTCTTACAAGCGTTTAGTTCCTGGTTATGAAGCTCCTTGCTATATCGCATGGTCTGCTTCCAACCGTTCTGCCCTAATCCGTATTCCAGCAAAACGCGGATTGGCAACACGCGTTGAGCTTCGTTGTCCAGATCCATCTGCTAACCCATATTTGACTTTCGCAGTAATTGCTTCTGCTGGTTTAGATGGTGTTGCCAAAGGTTTAACTCCAGTTGCATCTGTTAATGATGATATCTTCCACATGTCTGAACAAGAGCGTGAAGAACGTGGAATCGACAGCCTGCCAGGAAGCCTTGAATCTGCAGTAGAAGCTTTAGAAGCTGGCCATATCGGACGTGAAGTTCTTGGTGAGCATGTATACAACGAATATGTAGCTTTGAAGAAAGCAGAATGGGATAGCTACCGTACAGCTGTTCACACTTGGGAAATTCAAAACTACCAAGCAAAATTCTAATCCAACACCCACAAGCTGCTCCAATTTAAATTTGGGGCAGCTTGTTTTATAATCACCCTAACGCAATTATCTTTTCTAAAAAATCAATGTATATTGATTGACCTTTTGGAATTAAATTTATATAATAAGAAACGTTCCTGTTTTATTCCTTTGGAAGGTCAGGATGGCATTTACTTTTTGCGTGTTCAAAACAAAATGAATACTATTAACATGTCCCGGTAGCTCAGCACGATTGAATCTGCTTCTTTGATGGAGCTTCAGCGTACTGACCGAGCCACATCTTGTTTTTTCTTTCCGAGGTCAGGACGGGATACACTTTTTGCGTGAGTAATACAAAATAAAATACTATACCAACATGTCCCGGTAGCTCAGCAGGATAGAGCAACAGTTTCCTAAACTGTAGGTCGGAGGTTCGAATCCTCTCCGGGACGCTACAAAACCCTTGCACTGCAAGGGTTTTTCTGTTTTATTCTGTTATAGTTGTTTTTATTGAACAGCTGAATTGCCACCCTATTGCCGCCAAACATAACTTACTGCCACCAATTGATACAAAATCTTCAGAAAAACAACTTAATAATCTGTTAAATTAACCTAGCTTTAATGATCTCATAAAGGGGTAATACCAGCTAAGCTATCACCATCCGCAATAAGGAAATGTCAAGATTACAATAAGTTATTAATTTTAATACTTCAAACAAGTTTACCTCCTCCTGTTTTAGATGGGGGTAAAACAAGGTATTTAATTTTTTTATAAAGGATGCTTTAGCAATACAGTCAATTAAAAATCTAAGATTTCTTCAACAATCGCGCCCGATTGTTGAATATCGTTATTGAAGTAAAGCTACCAATTTGTTTAAGTAGATTTTTTCACAATCTTTTACATTAAAGTTGGGCAATCATTCTAATATCTTTATGTTTTCTTCCGCCCGCTTCATACTCAAACACTTCTTTTTTTTCAAAACCAAATTTTTTATATAAATCAATAGCAACTTGATTATCAACTGAAGCACTTGTATAGAGTTTTAAATGACCATGTTTGTTTGTAAAAAATTCTATGAATTTCTGTATAGATATTTTCCCAATTCCTTGGTTTTGATAATTAGAATCAATCATAAATCTGCTCATTGACCATCCGTTAAGTTCATTATCATAATCATATAATATAAAACCAATCATTATATTATCTTTATAAATTCCTAATGGGTATAAATTAGGTTCATATGCTGCTTGTACTAAAGAAAAAATATTAGGGGCGACAAATTTTTTTTGTTCTTCATTTAATTTAAGGTCTATGCACTCAATATAATTTGTTCTATCAATTGGTTTAAACTCGATATTCATCTTGAATCTCCTTGCAAAATTCGATTTTTTTATTATACATCTTGTTGTTCTAACGCCCCTTTTAGCTTAATAAGACACCGTTGAATGTTACTATTCAATCATTGCTGAATCATCAAACCTTGACGAAACAAATAATATTTTTTGACCATTAAGGGCCACATTGCATATATGAATAAGATGATTAAATACTTCACTAACGTCTTCTTTAGAGAAATTAATCTCGGATAAATGATACTTATCCCTATAATCCTGAAAAATTCGACTTTCATTTATATTTTCTAATGATTCTAATACCTGAGATGCTATATTCTGCAATTCTTCAACCTCTTCAGTATAAAGGTATCGCATTTCTTCTGGTTCAAATTGTGTAATTATATCAGTGTATATGTTTAATTCAGATTGATATTGAATCAAAAATTTTATGATAACTTCTGGGATTACTACATAGATAAAAGATTTATCTTGATTTGTATTCTTCACTAAACCAAAACGTAATTCAGAACCAAAATGTTTCATTTTTCTCCCCCACTTTGAAGTTGTAACACCATTATAATATAATCGTTTCTTCCACTAAACTTCCATTTAACGGATTAAGACCAAGAAAAATGGACTGCTGAAAACAGTCCATCGTTGTTCAATTCTTGCACCCGATTGTGGAAGATCGTTATTGAAGGTTATATTTTCCCTTTTTTCATAGCCTTCTCATATATCCAAGTAATGCCTAAACCACAGACTAATGCAAAGGCTACAAGTAAGATGGGGTTGTGAAACGACACTAATTTATCTCTCATTGAAAAGAAAAAGAATGCCACGACTAAATATACAAAATACATTATATTCTTTCTATTCTTAAACATTTTAAAGGAAAGGTATAGCAACCCTAATAGAAGCAGAAATACAACAATTATAGACATAAAATACACCGCTCTCACTTGTAATAATTTAATTGTAGCATATAAATTTTTAAGGAATTAAAAAGAATTAATAAACTTTATTGTAATTTCTTATTGCACTAACCTGCCAGTTACATTAAGTGAAATTTTTCGCAATCTCTTCATTAATTTCAATTTCCTTTAGACGTGATGTTCAACAATCTGGCCCTATGCATAAAGAAAGGCACAATTCTGTTGAAGAATCGCGCCCTTTAATTCAATAACTAAGATATGGCTAAATCCTAATATCACTAGATTGTTCTTCCACTAGCGCACCCGTTGAATTGCTTCATTATTTTTTTGTTTTATACCGTCTTTTTCTAAAATAAATAAAAGCCGTAGTAATCAAAACTAAAATTAGAGTACTTACACTGCTATGAATCCAATTATTGTTTTTAAGGGTTAACCAAAAAGTATTTATAGGTGAATCCAGTGCCATCATAATTACAAAACTGATTAAAAAAATCCAAAATATATCCATTCTTTTCAACATAGTTAATACCTCGAAATTTTCCATCCTGATTAATATTTTTGCCAAACCTTCTTAAACTAAGCTGCCAGTTTGTTGAATAAGAAATGAGAAAGACACAGCAACCCCATTGTTCAACTCAAGCACTCGTTAGTAGTTCTATAAGAACGATAAATATTAAATCCTATTTACGAATTTCACTAATACTTTTTCCACTTAAAAATGCGTGTCCAGTTGTTAATTTTTTAACTGTTTGAAATCCATACTTTTGATATACTTTTTCAATTGATTCATTTATTGGAAAAACCCAAAGCCTTTTTATTCCTCTAGTTATTACTTCTTTTTGTATAAACTGAATAACTTCACCAATTAATCCTTTACCTCTGTATTCTTCAATTGTGGCTACGCTTTCCATTCGAGCTTGTTCGCCATCTTCAAAAATACAAGCAGTTGAACAAGCCACTCCATCCAACCGAAGAAGATAATGCGTGAAGGAAGAATGATTGAATTGTTCTTTATAAACTTTCTCAATAGTTTCCTTTCCTCCAAACTCTTTAATACTACTTTCTATATCTAAAGCTTCCTGATAGTTTTCATTTGTTACTTTTTCAATAGTAACTCTCTTATTATTCTGAATTTCCACCACCCGGTTATTCCACAATTGAACAGGGCTAATGAGTTCTTCATATCTAAAATTCCTTTTTATTAATTCAATAATGAGATTTTGTTGGTTCTCTATATTGTAGATATAAAACCTTGGTATGATTTGTTTAGACTGGTAAAAGCTGATAACCTCGTCTATAACTGGTTGTGGCTGTAAACACCCATCAATAATATGAGCGTGATTTGAATCATAATAATTTGGTTGATTTTCATTAAAAAATAACGTTCCCCATCTTGTATCAATTCGTTTAGAAAAGGTTTCATAGTATGAAATATCAAGCATTAAAAGTTCTTGTGAATTTAGCATATGGTTCCCCTTAAGTTTTCGGAAATAATTAACATTAATCCAATTATAGCATATATATTTCAAACCCTTTTTCAACTAACCTGCCCCAAATTTATTCACAATCTCTTCATTCATACCAATTTTCTTTAAACCTGATCTTTCACAATCTGGCCCTTAACATAAGGAAAGAGCGCAATTCTTACAGAATTGCGCCCGATTGTTGAATATCGTTATTGATGTAGATAGGTAAGTGGCTGCCACGTTAGCATAATAAGAAAAGGGAACGCTACGGCGATCCCTCCTTCGTCAGTAGTTCAATGACAATTGTTTAAATTCCTTCTTAAAGTAACCTGCCCTTTAACTGATTAACGACAAAAAAATGGACTGCTGAATACAGTCCATCATTGTCCAATTCTTGCGCCCGATAGTGATATAAAAGCTTTTTAGTATGGAATTAAGCAGCATGAGTTGTGGAATAGTAAGCGATAATACTCAACACACTCAATGTTTGAATCACAATCCCAACAATACTACAAATCAGACCTGAAACTGCAAAACCTCTACCGTTTCCATATGATTTAGCAATTTCCTTTGTTGCCTTCCTTGAAAAAATAACCCCGATAACACCAAGAATTAATCCAATCATTGGTATTATAATTGAAAGGATGCCGAGAGTTAATGAAACTACAGAATTACCATTCGCTTCAGTTTTTTCATCCATTTTTCTCCCCCCTTTTAACCAATATTTCATTAAATTATTTCAAATTTTCCACATTTTCACAATAAGCACTTCTTCGTTAAATGGCCCTAAAATGAAAAATGAGCACTAATCCTTGTTCTAGAAATGCGCCCTATTGTTGAATAAGTACTAACCTGTTTTATAAAAAATATTTTTAGCTAAGTTTTTAATTGCAAGGTGTTAAATAATAACGACAATAAAAAAGGACTGCCTAAACAGATCAATCTGGTGTTTAACTCAAGCTACTTGTTAGTTCAAGAACATTATCAGTTTAATTCCATTAAAATACGTGAAAATAATAAAGAAGTATTGAAATTCCAAATAGTAATATCATCAGTAACGAATTACGGAATTTCTTTTTATCTTTTTTTATCATTGAAGATATTGAACGAAAAATTGCTACAAAAACTCCAATAATTGAAATCAATAACCACATCTCTTACCATCCTATTTTTGTTATTCCTTTAATTAATTGAACCATAAGCATAATAAGAAATTTAGCTTATTATGCAATCGCACCCGATTGGGGAAGAATCATTGCTAAATATTATTCTAGATATGCAGCTAGTTGAACTAAAAACTAGTTTTAAATTACTTAGAAACTCATCCTATATAATATACTGCAAAAAATATTAGCTGGGCTATGAAGCGACATTGTTCGAAGCTATTTCTGCACTTTGATCATCATTAGAGATAAATTGAAATCGCCTTATTTTCATTTATTTGCAACGCGAGGCCGTGTTTGGACTTATCTCGGACATACCCCATTTACGGGCGTTAAAAGAGATGGTCTTTACTTTCACTAATGTCCAAAGTAGTTGGACAGCCAACTAATTATTATCATAAAAATCCCTATTACAATAACAATTGCAGGGCCCACAACAAAAATTCCAATTAGCAAGGATTTTACAATTAGCCAAACGGTATAAAAAGGTTTTTCTTCATTATTCTCTAACTTAATGTTAATTGATTCTAATGACTGACTTATGTTTTTTAACTCATTTAATATTTGTTTTTCGGTTTCTTTCTCCATGATAAGACATCAATCCTACTATTGTTTTATTCAATCCTAACATTTTTTTAGCAAGAGGCAGAGAAAAATTTACATAAAAAGCCAAAAAATCTTTGCAGGAATTTATGTAGCTTTTAAAAGGGATGAATCGTAAAGTGTTATATCAGTTTAAGCAAAAGTTGTAGAGTACCTAAGTGAAACTCTCCATAATCCATAATTTTCTCACTACTTGTTATGCAACAATCTGGCCCTATACATAAAGAAAGGCACAATTCTGTTGAAGAATCGCGCCCGATTGTTGAAGATCATTGCTTTAATCTAGAGATAAGCCTTTGTTAGTGAAATATCACCGTTATAAGTAACATGCCAATGAAGCCCAAAGTTATAATATTAAATCAAAATCGCCAAATTACTTGGACCCAGATGTCCGTTAATTGAACTGTTTGTTATTCAGGAACTTTTCAATTGTAACTGGAAGAACTTCTTGACTCCAAGGGGTCCATCCATACTCCTTGCCGTTATATAAAATGTTGTCTCGATAGGCGACCGCTTTTTTAGTGTAAAAAACAATGGTGAAGACTTTCTGATCAGGATGACTGTGATCATACCGAAAGTTACTGTCTTCCTTCCCTTGATTTAGAACACCGAAGAAATTCTTAATTTGGGACGAATCCGTCAAGGTCGATAATAGCCGATGTTCAAGCTTGGTGTCGCCATGATCCTCATAGATTTGTATTTTTTTCACTTCGTTCTGATTCAGATTCTTAAAATGATAGTTGTAGGATCCACGGTCACGGTAATAGACACTATAACCCCCGATTGCTTGTTGATCTTTTACAACAACCAAATCAGGGTTTTCTTTTACCTCATAAATTTTCGTCCCCTTTTCAAGGAAGGCAGCATCCCCATCCTTTATCTTGTAGTTCGGTTTAGTCACATTATCGGAAACCATGAATTTTACGATACCGATTTCCTTCCCCACAAGGGATGGGTCAGAGAGAGTTCCTGTGTTAATAACTTGATAACTGTGGCCATTGAGTTTGATGAAATCCATCCATTCCATCTTGGCATATCCACTGGAGGTTTTGGGGGAGTTGCTGCACCCAGAGGCAATAATAACAAACAGAAAAAGAGTGCCTATGATCATTTTTTTCACAATAACGCCTCCTTATAAAAAAATCGATATATATTAATACCGTTCCGAGATTCACTTGAAAATGACTTCACACTGACTTAGCCATAAAAGAAGCTATTTCACAAATAAAACGTACTATAATGATTAGCACGTTTTATATTACCAATTATATATCATACCAATATATGGAACAAATATATTTAAACGAGCTTTAATCACAAACAATGAGCTTCTATTAGCAGCTTTAGTTTTTAAGTACCACCTTGATAATTTCACCATGATTTAAGAGGCCCTTAACATAAGGAAAGAGCACAATTCTTACTACAGAATTGCGCCCGATTGTTGAAGATCGTTATTGAAGGGGTACCGTCAGGAAACCGAATTTACAACGTTAAGGAATTTTCAATACTAAAAACCATGCTTTGACATTGTCTAATGCATGGTAATTATTTAACTTATATAAATCTGCTAAGGTGATTTTTTTAGCTCATCTTTTTATTGAATTCATTAACTGGAAGAAGTATTCAGGTTTATGAGTCTTATTTAGGTTATACCATGAATGTAATGTATCTGGTGCAAATACATCTAAGTTTTTAAATACTTCCATCGTAAATTCCAGAGGCGCAACCCCTGATGCAGTAACCAAATTCTCATCAGATACCGCAGGTCTCATCTCATAATATTTTTCTCCTTTATAATTAGGGCAGACCATTTTAATATACTCTAAGTCATTGCTTGTGTGTTTTCTAGAATCTAAGTATCCCATATTCGCAAGAGCTTCAGTTGCACCACAAATTGCAGCAACAATAGTGCCGAGCTTTAAGGCTTCGTCAATTTTTTTCATGATTGGTTGATGAATAACTTCTCCCCAAGTAGTCCCTCCAGGCAAAACTAAAAGATCTTTACTCTCAAGAGTACACTCATCAAGGGAAATATCTGGTTTTATGCTCAGTCCCCCCATCGTAGTTATCATTTCTTTATTAGCTCCTACTGTAACTACTTTTAAAGGTACTATATCTTTTTTGAAATATCTTCCTGTGTTTAGTTCGGCAATTAAATATCCATATTCCCAGTCTGACATTGTGTTAAATACATATAGGTAAACTTTTTTTGTTTGCATCCATAACACTCCCAATCACAATTTATATACTAATTTTAAAATAACTTCCCTGACAGCTAACGTCAGGGAAGTTATCATACTTGATGAAATTTTATTAATTCCGACAGAACTTCAATAAGTCTTTTCTTTAGACTTATTGGCTCGATAATTTGAATAGATTTACCGTACGGTAAAAGTAAATAAGGTATATATGTATGTACTATATCTCTTTCAAGAAGGAAAACTGCTTGATTTGAATTTCGTTCATGTAAATAATGTCCTAAAAACCAATGTTGGCAAACATCATTCAGCGTACTTTCATTTCCATTAATAACTAAAGAAGTAATCCCTTCCTTATCTTCTATAGTAGGACGGAGGTTTTTCATAAAAAAGTCACGTGATGAAAAATTTTCTGGCCGGTTAAACTTATTTTCGGTTAGCATTAGACTTTCAATTCGATCTACTCTAAAACTACGGATATCATTCCTAAGATGACAAAATCCAATCACATACCACTTATTATTCCAATAGATAATTCTGTACGGATCGACCAATCTATAATTTAATTGCTTTTCGCCACTTTTATGGTAAAGAATTTTTACTGAGTACCCGTCAGCTACAGCCTGCTCCAACTCCTTCAAAAAAGGTTCCATAGAGAGTGAACTTAATCGACTTATTACTTCAAGACTAGTTAAATGTTGGTTTATCTTTGTTTCCTGCTCTTGATTTGAGTATTTACTTAGTTTTGAAATGGCCCTATTTAGTGCTTCACCTCCATAATATCCGGCTTCTTCAGCAAAAACAGCAGCGTGAAATAGTGAAGTTTGCTCCTCAAAATCAAAAAAAAGAGGAGCCTCAATAAAATTGTTCAATAAAGTATATCCACCGTTATGTCCTGGTTCTGAAATTATAGGTACGCCACTTGTTGAAATTGTATCAATATAACGATACACAGTCCTTATATTCATCTCTAACTTTTCTGAAATTTGTTTTGCAGTAATTTTTTGACCTGAACGAAGCATCCATAGAATTGCTAACATATTGTCAATTTTAGGCATATAATTCCACCTCTATATGAAATTTATTTTCTATTATATATTTCCGATTTTCATTCATCGTGCCATCCCCAGGCTGTTCTGCCCTTAATAAACCTGTCATTTAACTGATTAAAGACCTAGAAAAATGGACTGCTGAAAACAGTCCATCGTTGTTCAATTCTTGCGCCCGATTGTTGAAGATTATTGTTAAAAAATCTTATTTAAGATTAATGTCTGTTCTTGAATGAGTACTTTTTACTTTTTAAGTAAATCGTTTACTTTATTTTTGTCTTTTAAGTTTGTTTGAATGAGGTTTTTTAGGTCCTTTTCATTTTTTATATCACTTAAATCTTTCCCGTACCATTGTTGTATTTCTTGTCTCGTTAAAGTATATTTTTCGTTTGGAAAATCAAATGAAATCTATTCTACATTTTTAACCAAAGCAATCAGATATGTTGCATTATTTATGACACTATTTTTAATGTTGCCTGTACCATCACCGTATTCAATGACCATACCGTAAGGTTTCTTTTTGGTTTGAAGTGTCACTTGTTTGAATGCTTTACTTTGAGGTAACTGAGTAATAATGTTTCCAACTGCACTATTATTACCTATATAGGATCCCATATATTGAAAAATATCTTGATTTGGTTTATTACTTAACTGACAACCACCTAATACTATCAACAATAATGATATTAAAATTATATATGTAGTAAATTTCTTCATCATTCTCCCCCTTTTTTCTTAGAATTAAATACACCATATTTTTCCTATACTAATTGAATTTTTTGCTGAAAAGTAAAATCCTTATTCCAAAAAATGGACCTAAACATAAAGGAAGAGCACATTTCTTGTTGCAGAAACGCGCCCGATTGTTGAAGATTGTTATTGAAGTAAAGCTACCCGTTTGTTTAAGTATTTCTTCACAAATTAGCCCTTTTTATAGTTCTTTTATTACAAGAGTGCTAACATTAACCCTTACCAATTAAGAAAGATTATATAAAAAAGAGCGAACACCTTTTAAGTGTTCACCCTAAGCGCAGTTGTGAATTTATACCATTGGATGTGGTACATAAAGTTCTTCTAAACTCTTAATCTCTTCAGATGTCAATTTGATTGATAACGTCGACACTGCATCTTCGATATGGCTTATCTTGGTCGCCCCAATAATCGGTGCTGTGACCCCTTCCTTTTGTAATAACCATGCAAGTGCGACTTGTGCGCGTGGAATACCTCGATTCGCAGCAACCTCTGCCACTCTTTCCGCCACTTTGCGATCGGCTTCTTCTGTCTTGGTAAACAGGTCCTTTGCTACTTGGTCATTCTCTGATCGAGAGGTCTGTTCATCCCAATCTCGGGTTAATCTACCTGCAGCAAAAGGTAAATATGGCGTAACGCCAACTCCATCATCTTTACAAAAAGGTAGCATTTCTCTTTCTTCCTCTCGATAAAGTAAGTTAAGTCTATTTTCCATGGAAATGAAACGCGTCCAACCGTTGCGTTCTGCCACATGTTGAGCTTTTGCGAACTGCCAAGCTGACATGGTGGATGCTCCGATATACCTTACCTTGCCTGCCTTAACTAGATCATGAAGTGCCTCCATTGTCTCTTCAATCGGTGTGTTAGGATCCCATCGATGGATTTGATACAAGTCGATGTAGTCTGTACCCAAGCGTCTTAGACTATTATCAACTTCCGTCATTATCGTTTTTCGGGAAAGCCCCATTGCATTTGGACCTTTACGCATCGGAACGAATACTTTTGTAGCAATGACAACTTCGTCACGTCGAGAGAAGTCCTTTAATGCTCGCCCAAGAATTTCTTCACTTGTGCCGTCAGAGTACATATTAGCGGTACTGAAAAAATTCATGCCCAATTCAAGGGCTTTTTTAATGAGCGGTCTGCTATTTTCTTCATTTAGTGACCATGGTGTATTTCCTCGTTCAGGTATGCCAAAGCTCATGCTTCCAAGACATAGTTCTGAAACATCCAAACCTGACTTTCCGAGTTTTTTATATTCCATTTGTATAACTCACTCCTTCAGTATTATGTCAAAAATTAATGATGATTTATTTAAAATCATCGAGAGACTCCCATCAGCACCACGGAAGTTGACGTCTCTCATTCGAAAACATGCCTATATGACCGCTCCCGTCAAGAAGAGCAAGGCTCACCGGATGACGAGCTGCCTGTTGAACGGTTCCTGTTCCTTCCAAATTGTTGAGGTCAGTTGCGGTAAAGCCCGGACATACGGCATTGACAATACCTGTTGATGCAAGTGCAAGCGTAATGGCGTTAAGGGCAGGTCTTTGAAGGGCTATAAACTGCACCGAACATTTCTCGATGCGAATAGTTGGGGTCCGCGTTGAGTGTTAGCGATCCTGATCCACTCGAAACGTTGACGATTCGTGCAGCAGGAGCTTTACGAAGAAGCGGTAGCATCGCTTGTGTGACAGCAATTACACCAAATACGTTTGTCTCAAACACCGTGCGTACCTCATCGTTAGATGCAACACTTGTTTTTCCTGACTTACCTACATCTTCAAGTTTCATTCCAGGTTCACCCCCATGCGATATGCCCGCGTTGTTGATAAGTACGTCGATTCGACCTAGCTTATTACGGATACATTCTGCTGAGGTCTCGATAGAATACTGATCGGTAACATCAAGTTGGATGGCCCGTACATCTTCCCCAACGCTAATTGCTGCCTTTTTCCTTTTTCAAAATTGCGTAACCCAACAAGGACAGTGAATCCGTGTGCCTCAAGATCCTTTGAGATTTGAAGACCAATTCCCTTATTAGCTCCAGTAACCAAGGCGACAGGTTTAGAATGCATTGTAAAACTCTCCTTCCTGCGAACAACTTTTGTCGATGCAGTTAAATTCTTTTTATCAAACCATGCATTTAACTAAGGTTGATGTATCAACCTAAACTCACTTTACCACCTTGTAGTTGACGCGTCAACAATGTTATACTCCATTTATGAATAAAAAAATGATAAGTGAAGAAGAAATGCAAATTTGGCATATGTGGAAAAACTCTTATAAGAACATTTTTGGACGCGTAGTAAAAGACATGTTCGAGCAAACTGGACTATCGGAGGGTGACTTTGGTATATTAGACCGATTGGATCTTTATGGAAAAGGTAAACTACGTCAACAAGAATTAGCAAACTCAATCGATTGGACCAAGAGTCGGTTGTCCCATCATTTAACGCGGATGGAAAAACGTGGACTTGTTATAAGGGAACCATTAGATACTGAACGAGGAGTCCAGGTAATGATTACTTCGTTCGGAAAATCAACTTTGGATGATGCCCGCCCTGTCGTTTCCATGGCAATACGTGAGCATTTTTTAGATTTATTAACCGAACAAGATATTGAGTTCATTACTAATCTGGCGGAAAGAACAAAAGCAAAGCCTTCATCGTCTTGTAATACTCCACCATCTTAATTGCGTTTTTTGATCTTATTCAAACGATAGGTAATAAAAAAGCTGATTTTCCTAATTTGGAAGATCAGCTTTTTCTACTTTGTGAAGAAATGCACCTATGCTAGTTGAGTAGAAGAGAATCTCTCTACCGTAAGGCAGATTTTGTTCTCCCCCCTCACAGAATCGTGCTTGCACTATTAATGCACTCGGCTCCTAATTTTCTTGGAGATCCTATATTTGATGAAATATTTACTGAATTGAATAAGCGTAAAACGCTGGTTCACATACATTCAAGTTCACCACCAGCTTCATTTATACGTCCTAAATATATTGTTTCTGATTTTATGATTGAATTTACGTTTAACACTACTCGTGCGATGACAAATTCTTGATGGATCCCATCGAACGTTGCCCAAAACCAATGCTTTTAAACAAACCTTTTTACTTACAACAATCATTCTGTTGGTATCTTCAATATGTGGATTTTTTACAGACAAAAAAGTTATAAATGATGAAAAAAATCAGATTGAAATAGTATAAATTCAGACCTTATTTAGAGGTTGGGAACTATTAACTCCAGCCTCTTCCCTCTAAAGATAATATCTTCTCATCCTACCAATAGGTTGTTTTTTTGAAAATGGGTCCTTATTTAATCCATCTATAGCAACAAGGATTCTTTCTTCATTAAACACGCCAAATATTCAATTTTATAGAGAGTCTTATTCCGTTAAATGGCCCTAAACATAAAGAAAGAGCATAATTCTGTTAAGGAATCGCGCCCGATTACGGAAAATCATTGCTTAAATCTTATATATGAAAAGCTCAGGTTAGTTAAATTTTTTCGATTTTGCAAATCCACCTATAAAAATTCAATATTATAATTAACAGAATTGGGTCAATAAGAATAGAGTATTCCAATTTCCACCACCCGTAATTGAAGTACCCCCAAGGTTCTGGAAGTAACGCTATTTCTTCATAAATCACCATAAATACTAACCATAAAAATATAATAAAGAATTCTTTTTAATAATTGAGAGTTAAATGGATACCAATTCAAAAACAATATATTTACTGGTGGTAAAAGCATTGTAGTCGTTGGTAAACCTCTCCAATCAACTTCTTTTGTGAAATAACCGTGATATTTTTGGTCAATAAACAAATCAGCAAGTAATTGTAAAGTAACAGTGAATAGCCATATATGAACAATTTGATTTTTTGTAAGCCTATTGTTTGATATAAATGCAATTAAATTAAAAAGAATAACAGCAATAATTAGTCCAATCATAAAAATATCCTTTTTTATTTAATTTCCTCTGATCATTGTTCAATTATTCTGCCATTTAACTGATTAACGACAAAAAATGGACTGTATCAGTCCATTTTTGCTCAATTCTTGCGCCCGATTGCTTTAATAAATGCAAGTAATTTTATTCTTATTTCTTAAATGCTTCTAATCTTTGAACTTGGACTCCTTTGTCATCAAAGTTCTCTTCGGCCAACCATTGAGTTAATGCTTGTTTATGTAAAGGCCATTCTTCTATTAGCATTGAAAACCAGCTGGTGTTTCGTGAGCGTTTTTTATAGATAACGGCATTTCTGAAGGTGCCTTCATACTGAAATCCTAAACGTTTTGCTGTTTGAATGGAAGGAGCATTAAAGGAATCACATTTCCATTCATAGCGCCGGTATTGGAGTTCTTCAAATACATACATGGCTAATAAATAGTGTGCTTCGGTAGACATTCTTGTTCTTCTTAATTCATCCGAAAAATTAACACTTCCCACTTCGATTACCCCATTTTCCTGATCTATCCTCATTAAACTAAAGATTCCAATCGGTTTGTTTGTCTCTTTATTTAACACGGAATAATAGACGTGTGTGCTGCTTTCTATTTTTTCTAGTATTGTCTGTTCAAACGATTCATAGTCGTGAGGTGGTTCGTAGGATAAGTATGTCCAATTACTAGGGTGAGAGTTTTTATAGGCGTTATAAAGTTCTTTGGTATGTGTACGAGATAATCTAGTGACAATGGTATACTTTCCGACATAATACATATCAGAAGGGAATTCTCTTTTCTGCCAATTGGACAACTCCTCACCAATTTGCTGGTTGTATTTGTTTATTCTCTGATTCATTTAATCGCCACATTTCATTACATTATTTTATTACAGTATAACTTGTTAAGAATAATTAATCACCTAGTGTTTAATTATTTTTCCCACAATATGGCCCTTTAAATAAAGAAAAGCACATTTCTTGTTGCAGAAACGCGCCCGATTGCTAAATATCGTAAAGCCCCTGTTAGTTCAGTAATTTTAATTTTAATACTATCCATCGACAAAAAATCCCACTAAAGTTGTAAAACAAAAAGGAGTAAAACAATTTCCATTTGGTTAGTTGGTAAAAATTTAACCATATAAAGAAAGGCTCTCCTAAATAAGACATCAATAGGGAAAGAATTAAATCCATGATTAAAAAAGACTTCCACTTATTTGTCCACTGATAAACCAACATCATTAAACATGGAACAAGTGTTATATCTGCTGGAACCAAGGGTGGAAAAGATTGAAAAAGTTTGTGTGGATACCCCCACCATATTAAATCTGTTCCAAGATTATCTAAAATCATGCACAAAATAACGATGAATGTTCCATAAAGTAATATTTCGATTATCCTTTTTTTATCAACAATTTTCCACCAAATAATCCAAGGAACAATGCTTAGAATTAAAAGCAACCACCATTTCCATGTCAAAAAATCGTCATTGATCCAATGTTGATATGCAATGTCTTTTAATTTTTCTCTTACTTTCTGAACATTTTCATAAGAAGGGAATGATTTTGACATCGTTTCACACTTATCCTTCCTTATCGATAAACATGGATATTTATTTCATGTCGTTAACTTTAATTCCGAAGATATTTAACAAAACAATTATTATTACAATTGATAGCAACCAGGCTAATAAAGGATTTTTATAATGTATGGGTAAGATAAAAAAAATAATAGCTGTAAAGAAAACAGACCACCTGAAACTCCAACCATTATGATAAGTAATGAACCCTAACTTATAGTCAACAAATTCAACTGTCAAATATATACCAACCCATAATAAAAACCATAAGAAGCGTTTTGCCCACCCTTTAGGAAACTTGCCCAAATATATCAATACCGTTGCGGTATAAGAAAATACCATAGAAAGAATTGTTATTGTCGTGTGATTAGGTATGATTAAGTCATGGAATACCCACATTGATTTTTTATATAGTAAAAAATTATATAAAAAGTCCCCAATTACAAAAAATAAAATGGTTGGATAATACCTTTTCCAATTCCTCCAATTACCCCAAATTAGCCCTGCTATCGTATATAAAGCGTTTATAAAAACATACATAAGGAACCAGTCCTTTGAATTGAATGTATTTATAATTTCCATCAAAATGCATTATTATTACATATTTATGGAGTCACACCTTTATCTAACTTTTCTGCCATATAGTTTAAGTGAAATCAATCAAAACCTTCATCCTGCTGCAAAAATATTCAATTTTCTAGAGAGTCTTATTCCATTAAATGGCCCGATTACAGAATAATGTTATGTCATTTTCACCATAAAAAACCCTTTAGACAAAGCGTATCCAAAGGGGGAAAGCATCGCATCTTTTTTATAAACATCGTGACTTTATTTCAAAGCTACACTTGATAGTTTCAAAAATGCCGATATACATTTTCCGGACCAAAACCTTCCCCAAAGAAACACCGAAATGCTTTGTCACAACCGATGGGACTTTAACTTACTTTGGCTTCAATGAATTAGAGAGAATCTCCGAAAATGGAGACAAAAGGCAAAAAAAAACTCAACCTAAGTTGAAGTTTTTTTCCACCACTCAACAAATTTTTCTGGACTAACAGGCTTTTCCACGATCGGACCTTGCATCATGTCGCATCCGTATTTCAGTAACCGGTCGCGCTGGCTTTGAGTTTCCACCCCTTCTGCGATGGATGTGATGCGTTGCACCCGGCACCAATCAATCAATGTCTTGACGGTCACCGAATCCATCCCCTTATGCATCTGGTCGATGAGAGTGGGGCTGATTTTGACATAATCCAACGAAAATGTTGCCACATCCACCATCAAAAGATCTCCTTTTTCCACCTCACGGATGCCGATGTTCACGCCGAGCTGTTTCAAATGGACCAGATTTTTGTAGGCGGTCTTCGTTGGCTCAAACAGGTGTGCGGTGACCTCGAACACCAAATCGCGCGCCGACAAACCGCTTTTCGTTAAGACGGTTTTCACCGATTTTACAAATTGCTCCCGATGGAGGAGGATATCCGGCACTGCAATCGATACCTTAAGCTCCGGTTCCACTGATTTTTTCCATATCATAATTTGGCTGCAGGCGCTTAAGAGGACCCGTTCCCCTAACTCTGCCATTAAGCCCGATTCTTCTACGACCGGAAGAAACGCTTCCGGCAGAAGGACACCTTGGTCCGGATGTTCCCAGCGAATCAGTACTTCAGCACTGCGCAGGACACCGGTTGATACCTCCACTCTCGGCTGATAAAGCAGAAAGAACTCTCCATTTATCAGGGCTTTACGCAAGGCTTCGACGGATATCGGTGCTGTTGTTTGATGTTCAAATACCGCATAGTTGTTTCGCCCGCTCTTTTTCACTGAGTACATCGCCTGGTCTGCATGCTTCACTAAATCCTCGGCGGTCTCACCGTCCTTCGGGTAGACGCTTAAACCGATGGATGCACTGATGTGAAGGGTGTTTTCGTCTACCACAAACGGCTCATTTAAACGAATCAAGACGCGGTGAAGGAGAATTTTCACTTCTGTTTCGGTGATGTTTCCGCTTAAAAGAATCGTGTATTCGTCTCCTCCAAGCCTGGATATGAGGGCGTCATTTGGCACCAGTTGTTTCAATACTTCTGCGACATGCTGAAGAAGGAGATCGCCTGCGTCATGACCATAGGTATCATTGACCTCTTTAAACTTATCCAAATCGACAAACAACACATAAAACGCTGCATAGTCGATTTTGGCTACTTCAATCATTTCGTTTAGTTTTTCATAAAATTGCAAGCGATTCGGCAAGTCGGTCAGAGAATCATAGAACGCTTGATGCCGAATCATTCCCTCGTAATATTCTAGGGAGATCATCATTTGGTTGAACTCCTGGATCATCCTGCTGACTTCATCTTTCCCTTTGGCGGGCAACCGTTTTGAAAAATCCCTTCTCGTTTTGATGTCCCGGATGGTGGCGACCAGTTCATTGATGCGGGATAGAACGGCCTTGTCCATAAAAGTGTGAATGATATAAAAACTGAACAACATGAGCACGCCCATAAAGACAGAAAACAAGATAATGCTTTTTCTTCCCGTCGCATAGGTGGTTCTTTCGCTTTTCACGCGAAAGACAAATGCCGGATTCCCATATACGTCGGAAACGGCACTATAGCCCGAAATCGTGTTTTCACTGTCTATTTGGATCCATTTCCCTTGTTGATGAGATTTTATAGGGACAATCGACAATTCACTCTGGCTTTTTTTGGCTAAAATGGACACTTCCTCTTGGTCGATCCATCTGCCGACGATCATGACGCCGTCACTTGGACCGGTTTCATCACTTTTTATAATGGGTTCCGAGACCACCATCATGGGCTTATTTTTTATCATGACTATACCCGCATTGACACTGCCAATTTGGCTGATTAGCGGGAGAAAGTCCGGCGGAAACGGTTGTTTTTCTCCTTTTTTCAAATCAAAGGACGCCCCGTATAAAAGCGAACCTTGGGCGTTGGTGATCGCCACCAAATTGAATTGATTGAAACTATACGCATCATCTGTCAAGTTGATCTTGATATAGTCTGGATTTTCAAATTTGGCAAAATGATACGTGTCATCCCAAATCGTAAAGTTGATTAGATTTTTTTTCATGTCTTCTTCGGTTTGGTTCACATTAAACAAGACCGTATCTAAACTTCGTGTCATGTCTTTTTTCTCAATCGTTTCAAATGTGTTTAAAATCAGTAAGCGGATCATGAAATATAAGACCAAAAATGAAAGGAGAAAAAGAATCGACATAAAAATCAGAATCTTTTTTTTCATGCTCATGTTGTTGTCCCTGCCTATGGTGCGTATTACCTATTATTATAGTGCACTGGGGTGGACTGTACAAATCGTAATTTTGCCAAAATTGGATAAATTTCCTTTGCCGTTTAGCACAAAAAGAAAGCTACCAAAACTAGTAGCTGGATATTAAACTCATAACCCCTTTACTTTAAGTATTTCACAATACCACTTTTGACCCTATCCCTACTATGGTTTTAACAGATATAAAAATTTGCAATTTTACATCGTTTGGTTTTCAGAAAACAACGTGATTTTAATATTTTTAAATAGCTCTCTTTTTAATTGTTGTTCCTCTTATATTTTAGCAATCTAGATTTTTTTAACTAATTAAGTGGTCATTTGGTGGTTGAAAAACTAGACATTCTCCCCATCTCTTCACCAATAACAAATTTTTAAAAATATGTTGCTCCATTAAATGGCCCGATTGCTGAACAATCTTCTTTTTAATTGGACAACAATTTAATTTCTTTAAAACGAATAGTGTCATAACTTTTAAATATTGACACCAACTGTCAGGGCTCAATGATAAATACGGACTGGATAACTATTACTTACGTGTATAGAAAAATATGGATAATATGGAATGGAGATGATAACATAAAGGATAACAATAATTTCTTAATATTCAATAAGGTTAGGAGGGGGATTAATGTTAGAAATTAAAAATGTGTCAAAAACCTACGATAAAAACACCGCCTTACAAAACGTGAATTTTACTATTCCTAGTGGTGTTTGCTTTGGGTTAATTGGACCAAATGGTGCTGGTAAATCCACATTAATGAAAATTTTAGCTGGTATCATCGAAAAATATGAGGGGGATGTTACTTTTCTAGGGGATGAAATTAAAACCAATTCTCATAAGATAAAAAAACAAATTGGTTATATTCCACAAGATATTGTTTTGAATGAAACTTTAACTGCAATTGATAATCTTGAGTTCTTTGGTTCGGTTAACGGATTGTCATCAAAAGAGGCAAAGATAAAAGCATTGAAAGTATTAGATTTGGTCGGTTTAAAAGATCGAGGAAAAGAAGCAGTTAAAACCTATTCTGGTGGGATGAAAAGAAGGATTAATATCGGGTGTGCTTTAATGCATAATCCTAAGTTTATTATTATGGATGAACCGACTGTGGGTGTGGATCCTCAATCAAGGAATTATATCTTTGAAATCATTCACAAATTAAAAACACAAAACATCACGGTTTTATATTCTAGTCACTATATGGAAGAAATTGAGCATTTATGTGAATATATAGCTTTAATTGATAAGGGCACGGTATTAGAAAATGGTTCGGTACAAGAAGTACTACATAAATATTCTACTCCATCCGTTTACGTTGAGGGGGAGACAATAACGGAAGAAATGTTTACTTCGCTAGGAAATGTATATCTAAAAGGAAACGGGATTGTTGTAGAAAACGATGAAGCTTTAACCTTATTAGAAAAGGTGACAAATCTATTAAAAGAACATCAATTAGAAGTAAATCGTTTAGAAATTGCAAAACCAAACTTAGAAGATATCTTCTTGAAGTTAACCGGAACATCTTTACGGGATTAAAGGAGTGGGAATATGATTGGTGCTTTTATTAAAAAAGAACTAAAAAGAATGAGTAAAGAAAGAGGTATGTTTTTCTTCCTTATTATTCTACCTATTTTATTTATTGTAATGTTTTCAACCATTTTAGGAAATCAAAACTATACTTTTCAAATTCATTACATAGATCAAGATCACTCCGCTTTATCAAAAGATTTTATTCATCATTTATCTCCTTCTAAAACCTTTGAGCTGGTAAAAGAATCAGACGAAAAAGAAGTACTTGCTCAAATAAAAAAAGGAAAGGATACAAATCTATTAATCATTGATAAAGGATTTGAATCGTCTATCAAATCTGGACAGTCTCCTATTTTACATTTTTACTATGATAAGAACCAAAGTTCGGCTCAAGAGGTTGCTCCTATTAAAACCTTAGTGGAAAACATAATAAATGGCTATAACCAAGCTAAAATCCAGACATTCGTTCAATCTCACTCTAAAAATGTTACAGAGGCTCACTCTGTTTTATCTCCTTCGATCGATTTAAAGTCTAAAGCAGTTTCTGTAAAAAAAGTAAATGCAATTACTAGTATCGTGCCTGGATATACTGTTATGTTTGTATTCTTTATATTGATGAGTATGGCTCGAACCTTTATCAGGGAACGAGACAGTGGAATGTTAGCTCGTTTATATGCAACTTCTATAACCAGGTTTCAATATACGTTCGGAATGTGGATACCTTGTGTTATTGTAGTGCTAATTCAAATAGCTGTCTTATTAGGTTTTGGTTATTTTGCTTATCATTTGAGTTTAGGAAATATCCCTTCTCTAATTGTACTATCTTTCATATTGACCTTAGCTGTTACTACACTTGGGTTAGTGATCTCTTTTTATACAAAGAGTGAACAAATGGCCATAGGCCTTACTCAAATTATCACAATGGGTGGAGCTGCATTAGGTGGACTTTGGGTTCCGTTAGATATTATGCCGAAATCGATTCAAACAATTGCTCATTTCTTACCTCAATATTGGGCACAAACAGGCTTTGTTAATATTATGACAAGAGGGGCTAATTTAGCTGATATATTGCCAACTTTATATTATTTAATTGGATTTAGTATCATTTGTTTTATTTTAGCTTTAGTAGGATTTAAAAACTTCTTTAAGGGAGCTACAAATTAATTATTTTTCCTTTGGTTCCATAAATCACAAAATAACGGGCAATACATATTAAATACATAATATGTATTGCCCGTTTACTTTTTGCTAAAGAATAGCGCCCGATTGTTGAAGATCGTTATTGAAGTAAAGGTTCGAATTAATACAACCCCTAGTTTTTTACACATTTGTAAGGATCAATTCTGATGGATTTCCAGTTTCCTTCAGAATCCTTTTTATATTGAGAAATTAAAACATCTGTATCATTTGTTAATTGATAAAAAATAAATCGATAATAGGCTCCATCCGTACCAAAATAATCAATGGTTTTGACGTAACCATCTTGTTTAGTAGGCAGCTGCTTTTTTATTAACTTGCACCATTCTCCATACATAATACCAACGACTGCTTCCGCATCATGCTGCCAGAGATGATAGGCTGCACATAGGAAGTCCTCTCCGTACAATTTCATCTGGTCAATTTTATACATGTTTTGAACTTTTTTTAATTGGACATAGCCGTAATAATAAGCAAAATAGGTGACGCCTTTTGATGAGCCTTCAATGCTTTCTAGCTCAACGAAATATGGAACAATGCCATTTTCATCAGGAAGTCTGTTCTTCTTAACTAAATTTATATGTCCAATTCCAGCAAACGATTGAAGATATTTATTATAGGATACCCTTTTCTGATAGTCTTTCGTAAAAAAGTTATATGCAATTGGATAGGGCAACCTTGCCATCCCCACAGTTCCGCACCCACCCAACTGGTTTGGAGTGAGGTTTTCTGCCTCTCTTAAAATACTAAAGTAGTTTAAAACAGTTTCATCAGGAGTCCGAGATAATGATGCAGGGAGTATAATTTCTTTGTAGTTTTTATCATAATAAGGATCAAAAAATTGGAAGTTTTTGATAAGGGTATTTTTAATAGGGAGGCTGGAAGGACGAAAGTATTTTTCGGCATCTCTGGTACTAATTAACGAGGTTTGGTTTCGTTCAACTGGTTGTCCAAATGTTTGCGGTTCATATTGAGCTCCCATAACGAGAGTCATTTTTTTTCTGGAATCATGATTGAACGTCCGATTTATCCATTTTGTAAAGTGTTTCAATTAGAAGCCCCCTTTAGGAAGATACTGTTTTACCTTATTCACTTTACTTTTTTAACATTTTAACCATTAGGAATCCAATGACAGCCAGTCCAGCTAATATTGATATAGGTATTAAGATATTTAATATCATACGCTCCCCTTCTATGGTTATATAATCCAATTATTCGATAAAATCCCAAAACGATGTACACACTTCTTCTACAAACCTGCCATTTAACGGATTAACGACCATGATAAAATGGACTTCTGCTGCAGTCCATAAATTCTTCAATGCTTGCGCCCGATTGCTGAATAAATTTAAAAAGTTTTCCTTAGCTATTTGTTCTTTTAGTTTATAAGTAAGGTTAAATAAACAGACAAAGACATTTATGCTGCTAAAAACAACTTTATTAAAATAGAACCTGTCGAAAATCAGACTCTGTGTTCCAAAACTGATATCTTTCCAAATGCAAATTTCACATTTAATTACATCTATCATGCCGTATTTGGACTTATCTTGGACTTATCTCGGACTTACCCCATTTACGGGTGTTAAAGAGAGGGTCTTTACCTTCACTAATGTCCAAAGTAATTGGACAGCCAACTACTAATTATCATAAAAATCCCTATTACAATAACAATTGCAGGGCCCACAATAAAAATTCCAATTAGCAAGGATTTTACAATTAGCCAAACTGTATAAGAAGGTTTTTCTTCATTATTCTCTAACTTTATGTTAATTGACTCTAATGACTGACTTATGTTTTTTAACTCATTTATTATTTGTTTTTCGGTTTCTTTCTCCATGATAAGACACCAATCCTACTATTGTTTTATTCTATCCTAACATTTTTTAGCAAGAGATAGAGATAAATTAACAAAAAAATCCAAAAAATCCATGCAGGATTTTATGCCGTTTTTGAAAGGGATGAATTCGTAAAGCCATAAATTCTGTTATTTCAGTTAAAGCAAAAGTTGTGGAAGTGACGAGAATATATTGAAGTAAAGCAACCCGTTACTTGAATAAGAAAGGTAATTAAAATCAAACCCTGTGTGTAGTCAATAAATACATTCCTAGAAGTATAATCATTACCACCAATACACCTAAAAGAGACGTTTCATTATAAATCCTCCAATATATAAATCACTATTTTCTACATTTAATAAAAAATTCTAACCTGTCATATTGCTAAAGAAACAAACATCCGTCTATACGGCCCGGGTGTTCAAGTAATGTGCCCGATTGTTAAACAAAACGGAAGTTATTTCTTTACTTTATCGGTCCATAAAACTTTGTATAAAAGTGCACTCTCTGCTTCTTCAAGACCTTTTGGTAATTCGTGTATTTGATAATTTAATATTGAGCCACTTTTAAATGGTTCGATCACATAAAAAATGAGCCACCCGATTTCCAATTTTAATAACCTCTCTTATGATTGAAAGTGACCACTTATCAATTGAAGAGAGGAAAAAAGGATGATCGATATGGCTCAATTTCATAATATCAAATTTTTGAAAGAGGTAGAAGGACTGTCTCAGCGACAGATTGCCAAGAAACTTGGTATTTCAAGAAATACTGTAAGTAAATATCTTAAACAAAACGAACCGCCAACAACAATTAATAGGCAAAAGGTTTATGGAAAAAAGGAAAGTTCAGATGAAATCAAACGTGTCCTTCCTATCATAGATCAATGGCTTGAAGAGGATTTTAAGCGATGGGGAAAACAAAAACACACAGCTGCCCGGATCTTTAGAAGATTAGAAGATGAATATCAATTTAAAGGGTCAGAATCAAATCTTCGTAAGGTTGTCGCAAAACGCAAAAAGAAGCTTCAGGAAATCTTCATTCCTCTTGATTTTCAACTCGGCCACCAATTCCAATTCGACTGGGGAGAGGCGGATATATTTCTACAGGGTCGAATTCAACGTGTTTACCTCTATTGTATTCAGCTTTCTGCTAGTCGAGTACGATTTGTGAGAGCCTACCTCCATCTCAAACAAGAGGCTTTTCTTGATGGTTTTGTCCATGCGTTTGAGTTTTTTGGTGGAGTTCCAACTGAAGGTCTTTTTGATAATTTAAAAACAGCTGTGGAAAAAATTCTCCAAGGTAGAGATCGATTAGAACAGGAAGCATTCCTTGCCTTACAAGCTCACTATTTGTTTAAAGCAGAATTTTGTAATGTACGCTCAGGGAATGAAAAGGGGCGTGTCGAAGGCACTGTTGGATACATACGAAGAAACGCTTTCGTTCCATTACCAAATGTCCAATCAATGGATGAATTAAATGATTATCTATTGGAATGGTGTTTAAAAGAAGCCGAACAAAGAACTGTTCCTTACACAAAAGAAACTGTAGCCCAGATGTGGGAAAAAGAAAAAGAATACTTTCACCCACTCCCAGAAAAAAGATTTGAAGCTTGTAAACTCGTTTCCTGCCGAGTGGATAAAACATCACTGGTTACGATTGAGACCAATAAGTATTCTGTGCCGTGTCGTTTTGTTGGACAAACGGTATGGGCAAAAATTTTTGTCGACCGTTTGATCGTTGTGGCTCAAAATGAAGTGATCGCTGAACATTCCCGTTCCTATGAACAGAATCAAATGTTTACAATTTTAGATCATTATTTAGAAATATTGGTTAAAAAACCACGTGCAGTACGAGATGCACATGCATTTCAATCATCTGATATTCCAGAAGTGTTCAGGCGTTTCCATCGAAAGATGAGAGAACAAGAAGGAGCCATAGGTGATCGGAAATTTGCTCGACTCCTCCTCCTTCATCGAGAAATTGGTATGGAGAAATTAACACAGGCACTTCTAGAAGCTGAAAAGACGCAAGTCTTTAGGTATGAAGTAGTCCATGAAAAAATCCAAAGGCTCACCAATAACAGTTTCATGCTTGAAAATCTTTCAAGAGAAAAAACGCCAACTAATCTACTAGACTATAAAATTCAAAAGTCTAACATAGCACAATATGGACAATTAACTGGGGGTCAGATGAAATGAATACAGAATTATTATTAGACCATATGACAAAGCAATTAAGGATTCCTACAATCGCTAAACAGTATCGCTCTCTAGCGAGAGAAGCCGAAGAAAGAAATCTCAGCTATGAAGAATTCTTATTGGCATTATTAGAAGCAGAGGTTCAAACTAGGGAAGAAAACCAAAAACAGAGACGCCTTATGCAAGCTTCTTTTCCTATTCAAAAAACGTTAAACACTTATGACTTTAGTTTAATGCCGAGCTTAAATCGGAACCGTTTCATCACTCTTGCCAAAGGAGAATTCGTTGAGAAAAAGGAGAATATTATTTTTCTTGGGAATAGTGGCACTGGGAAAACACATTTAGCTATTAGCCTTGGAATAGAAATGATTCAGAACGGCTATAAAACAAAATTTATTACCGCTTCTGCGTTGGTAGAAGAACTCTTGATGGCCCATGAAGAGCATAAAATTGGGGCATTAGAAAAAAAGTGGCTCAAATTCGATGTGATCATTATTGATGAATTAGGGTACGTCCCCTTCACAAAAATGGGAGCAGAACTTTTATTTCAATTCTTTTCTAGCAGATATGAACGGGCAAGCGTGATCATTACTACCAATCTTGAATTTACGGAATGGACAACCGTATTTGGTGATGAAAAAATGACGGCAGCATTATTGGACCGTTTAACGCATCGGTCACACATCCACCTTCTAAATGGTGAATCATATCGATTTCGTCAAAGTATGAAGCAAAAAGAAGTCGGGGAAGGGTAACCGAAGCCGCGAGGTGTTTGGGGTTTTGGCCCCTCCCCGGGGCAAAAACCCCAAACACCTAATTACTCCCATTAATGGGAGTTGAAACTCATTAAGTGGCTCACTTTTGAAGTGATCGCTCTGGCTCAAATTAATATTGACAAAAACAAATTCGCCATTTATGCTTTCAACAGAATGCAAACCATTTTTAGTAGTGCCTAACCAAGCAACTAAATATGCTGGCTTATTTTTCTCTAAAGTGATTTTTTTGCTTATTAACTTACTAAAGGAATACGTTGTCATATTATTCGAATACTTCGTTGTATCAAGTCCAGATGGTACCCCCGATAATAGCTTTAAAGCATGATCTTCATCTTCGAAACCACTTATTCCAAAAGAAATGAGGCTGTCTTTAAATTTTGTTTTCGGTTCATCCGAAGAACTTAGCAACTCCTTTTTAAACTTACCGTTTTCAAACTCCTCCACTGAAAATTGCAAATCATCATCTTCTTTCAGAGTGCCATTCAGCTTAAAAAATTCAATTTGCCCTACACCAGTTTTGCTAATAAGCAGTTTTTCCTTTTCACTCAAGTTATATGGCTCAATGGTTATTTTCGAATTTGATGACGGATTTTCTTTCTCTACACCGGTACACCCAGTTAGCAACAAGGTGAAAATTATAAAAAAACAATACCCTTTAAAATTTCGCATCTTTTACTCCCCAATTAACCAATGTTACATTAAATTATCTCAAATTTTCCATATTTTGCAATATTAATTATTCCGTTAAATGGCCCAATTCATTAAGAAGAGCACATTTCTTACTCTAGAAATGCGCCCGATTGTTGAAGATCGTTATTGCAAGGAGCTTCTATAAGTTGATTTTTGTTTTATTTTTTTAGACTCTGTTAAATTTTAATGTTGAAAAATTGATAACACATAAAAAACAGTGGAATTCAGATTTTGAATTCGCACCGCTTTTTAAGAGTTGGAATTATTTAATTAAAACACTTTCTTTAACAGTTTCATCTTGAAATTTCTAAATTTAGATATATCGTGTTTCATAGCATAAACACCAATTAATTCAAGTGCAATCCCACTTCCAAGCATTAATCCTTCAATAAAATCAGGTAAATGGATTGAGTACAAATGCAAAAGTAGCATTATAGCAATGATAACCAAGCCTATACGGAAAAATTTATGTGAACCTTTCACAGTATCACCTCCTATTAAAACAAATATTTTGATATTATAATGATTCAAAAAAGAAGTATAAATATTATAACACAAAATTGTTAATATATGGATTTTGTTTCTGAATTTTTTATTGCTTTAAACTGAACTTTAAAAAGCATTACATTTTGAATATAGAAAGACGCAGACTACCATAAGTTTCTGTCATTTCAAATACAAATGATGTTAGATATACGTTTTTAGTGAGATTATAATACGCATTCGGAAAGTATCAAATCTCAACAATATTCTTTAACAGAGCCTTTTTTTATAACGGAAAATAAGAACGGAGCTTATTGAACAAATAAAACATATACCAAGTTCAATCTTCTGATTACTAAAATCTAAAGCAAGAAACGCCATCAAACTGCAAAACGATAATATGGCAACAAACTTGAGGATGGTACTTAGAAACATATTCATACGTTTTTTCTCCTTAAAATTATGATTTTTAGGAAATGACACATAGAAATTTTATTGCGATTTAAAAATGAGTATGTGTCGTTATTCATATTAATAAATAGTGTTTCATCCTGTAAGTAGAACACGTATGTACAATATTACTTTAATCAATACTTCCGATTATAATAATATTTTACGATATTCTTAATCACTCCAAGATAGAAACCAGTGACAAGCAATGTAATTAAAACGACAATGTTATAAAACCCTGCAATAATAATCGCAATTGCAATACTAAATCCAACGATTATTGTTGTAGTACGCCCAGTTTTTTGTTGTATCAAAATTTTCCGTTCATCGTTTTCTTCTACATATAGTTTTTTCAAAAGTGCTTCATTCTTTAATGTGTTTCTTAACTTTCCGATGTAATAAAATACCATCAAAGAAATTCCTATAAAAATACCGACTTGTACCCCTCTACTAAAGTCACTTGCATTATTTTGATTTGAACGATTAAAAGCAGCAAGAATTATAATACATACTCCCATCAATCCACTTACACTTTTATACATAATAAGTTTCTTACTTATCTCTGCTCTAAAATTATCCATTTAATTCTCCTCCACTTCTGAAAAATCAAAGACATCTTCAATTTGTAAGTTAAATAATTTTGCAATTTTATAAGCTAAAACTAAAGATGCTACATACTTCTCATTTTCCAAAGATGTTATCGTTTGTCGTGTCACACCAACCGCTTCAGCTAATTCTGCTTGACTCATCTTTTTGCTTTTTCTCAATTCAGCAATTCGTGACTTCATGATATTCTCCTTTAAAATGATACGCAAAGTTTACTTTGCAAAATTAGTATAGTTAACTTTGCCGACGTTGTCAAGTTAACTATACATTAATGGAAAATAAGTAGTAAAAAATTTCTTATTTAGACACAAAAAACACATTACTTTCTATAGTGTCGTACTCTTTTATAAATGCATTGTATATATTTCATTTTCAAAATTGATCCGTTGGTTTATTTTTAAAAAAATCCTCACATTCTCTTCACCGATTATGATTTTCTTTAAATATGGTGCTCCACAATTTGGTCCTAAACCTAAATAAAAGGCACAATTCTTGCTGCAGAATTGCGCCCGATTGTTGAATATAATTTACTGAATATTGTTGTAGAAAAGCACCCGTTACTTGAATAAGAATATTTATTGAAGCCCATATTTTAATATCTGATATCTGATAACTTCGTTTCCAAATGTGAACCATAATAAAAGCAATAAAACTATAACTCCCATCACCAGACTAAACCAAGCAAAATATTTATTTTCCTTATTTATTATAGGGTATAGAACAATTAGCAATGCCCCAAAAGCAAGGGTAATTACAACCGAAAGTTGTCCTGTTAATGTTTCAAAAATCATATAATCCATCCCCCTTCTCTATAGGAATATTTTAACATAATTTTCTGATTTCTTGTTGATCTATCCAGCCCTGTTAGTTCAAGTGAAATTATTCACAATATGCATTTTTTTCTTCACATTGTTATGTAACAATCTGGCCCTTAACATAAGGAAAAAGCGCAATTCTTACTACAGAATTGTGCCCGATTGTTGAATAAGCAATCACAATTTATTAACCTGGCGCTTGGATTGGATAATATACCAACCTTTAGATTCTGACTTATAGTGAGCCACATTAAATTCCTTTAATTCTATTAAATCACTGAAGAATGTAGGGATGTTACAATCCCAGTTTAATTCTTCCACTTTAAGAGGGAAATTATCTCTGTTTGGGTTTGGAGTATGAATATATACTGCATCTTGACCAGAATCTTTATTATCCAATAAAACCCATGATTGAAAAGGTTTTTCAAGCATATTTAGCTGAGTTAATACCCTTTTATATAAAGCTAAATATGCTTTTATATGCTCTTTTCTTATATGAACACTTCCATTTCCAACACCTTCCCAGTCAAGGTGGACATGATAAAGCTCAAACCAGGACTCATTATCAAGTTCCAAGTTAAAATTATTTACTTGACGCCATATATTACGAAAATACCTCTTTTTCCCACGAAACTTTTTCAGAAATATTCCTCCTTTTTTATCTAATCTCTTCTTGTATAAGCCTGCTTTCGTTAGATTAATTACATTTGAACTAATCGCTAAAATCTTTAATTATCGTTTCTATTTCATTAACATCATAAAATTCACCATCGCTAATGAATTTTTCAATTTCTACCGAACCATCCTCCATAAACTCAACTCCCCAACGTTGACCCGGAACAGCAATTTCCACCATAATCGCTTCTTTTCTTACCTTATTTAGTTTATAAAAAATATTTCCCTCTTCTAGATTGTTAAGAAAATCAATTAAATCTTTAATCCCCACGAAATGCCCCCCAATATTAAGTAATAATGAAATAAATATTCTAAACCAGTATTAACTTAACACTGCAATTGAACTAATGAAAGATCAAGGAAAATTGACAGCTGAAATCCTTTTTATTCTGTGTAAGATCAATGCCAAATTCCTTTTTCGGATAAACACTCTTTTGAGGAAGATCATTTACCTATCTATCTTAGACAAATATTAGTTCTTTGGACGTTTCTTATTAGCCCCAAAATGAACTTGGACAGTAAGAGTAAATTTTATTATACTGCTTAATGTACCAAGGAGGCTGACATCATGAAGCGAATAAAACATTCAAAAGAGTTTAAATTACAAGTCATTAAGGAAGCCCGAGAAACAGGAAATATTACCCTTGTAGCTCGTCGGTATGAATTGAATCCAAACATGGTTAGTCGATGGATCCGTGAATATAAAGATGGAAAATTTGGAGACATGGATGTAGCTGTTTTGCCAGACCTAGATTCCAAAGAATTATCTAAGGAAAATGAAAAACTCAAAATGATTTTGGGAGAAAAAGACCTTGAAATAGCGATTTTACGGGATTTAATAAAAAAGAAAAACCCTCACTTACTGAAAAACTTGAAGTAGCTGATCAATGGATTAACAAAGGCTATTCTATTTCAAAGGTGCTCAAAATTATCGGTATTCCTCGTTCCACCTATTATTATCAAAAGAACTACCGGGTGGAAGAGAAAAAAGTGAGTGAGGGTCGTCCAGCACCTGGTTATTCCTTTAATGAGGAAGGAAAAAAAGTATCGGATGAACAAATCAAAGAATTTCTGTTAGAAGAAATTGCAGGCGATGCTTATAACTATGGTTATCGCAAATTAACCAAAGTACTTCAAAGAAAATATAGCCTGACTATTAATAAGAAAAAGGTATATCGCCTATGTAAGGAACTTGGGATCTTACGACCACAACGACAAAAGAAAGTCTCTTTTCCACGTAAATTAGCACGAAATCGGATCATTAAAGCTTCTAATCAACTTTGGGAAGCAGATATTAAATACGGATATATCGAAGGAGAAGATCGCTTTTTCTTTGTCATGTCCATTATAGATGTCTATGACAGAGGAATCGTTGCCTATCATATGGGATTAAGCTGCACCGGAGATGATGTAAAACAGACTCTGCAAAGAGCGTTATTGAAACGCCAACAATATGCTAAAAAGGAAAAACCTGTGATTCGAACAGACAATGGGCCACAGTTTATTTCGCATACCTTTGAAGAGTTTTGTGAAAATTCGAAAATGGAACATGAAAGAATTCCACCAAGAACCCCAAATATGAATGCCCATGTAGAATCTTTCCATCGCATTTTTGAGGACGATTGCTTGTCCAGATGGCAGTTTGAAACCTATGCAGAAGCATATCAGGAAGTCATGAAATTTATGGTGTACTATAACGAAAGACGGATTCATTCCAGCCTTTTAGACTTGTCGCCAAAGGAATTCTATCAAAAACAAAACTCGTTGGTAATCAAGGAGGTCCGGGTATAATGGCCTGTACTTATTCAAAGCAACAGCTTGATTTGGAGTGGTGGGCATGATAGCCTTGGCCGGCGATGCCAATGTTTGAACCAGCTGGCTTCTTGGCAGAAGAATCATGCCCACAGAGGCTCCATGTCAAGCAACATGGCCTTTTTGAAGAATAACGAAAGAAATCTAGTAAATAAAAAACTAAGAAAATAAAAGAATTAGAGAGATATTGTCCAAAATTCGGGGGTTAACCCGGTTTAAGAATAGCGTGTAAGAAATTCTACAAGCTTTTCATTTACATTTTCAGACTCTTGACCAAGCCATATTAAATGCCCCCATGAATCGAGTAAACATACCTCGGAATCCGTGATTTGTTGCTGAGCGTAATAAGCATGTTCAAATGAGACTGCTCCATCGTGTTTACTATGCATAATTAAAGTCGGACAAGAAATAGCTTGCAAGTCTTTGAATGTAACTTCTTTTGTCTGTAATAAGTCGATTAAAAAACCATGGCCTGACCGTTGGCGATTATTCATTTTTCGAATTTCATCAATATCTCCGGCTGCCATCTTACTCTTCATCTCTGCATATGAAAGCTTACTAAATGAAGACAACATTTGTTTAAAGATAAATTTAGGAAAACGATTATTTATGCATGAAATAAGTTTCCATGTTGTTTTTTCAAGTTGAGGACGGAACAAAATTTGCGCTATTTTATATTCTTTATCCTTGGGTGTAAGCCATTCTTTTGTAACAGCGCTTTGTAGGGTTAACGTTTTGACTCTGTGTGGATAATGGGAAGCGAAATATATCCCGGTGGGTCCACCTGCCGAAACAGATAGGAGGTGAACCTTTTCAATCTCTAAGTGATCCAATAGTTTCATATAGTACTCACAAGCTTTATATAAACTTTCCCCAATTTCTTTGGTCGTCCTACCGTATCCTGCTCTTGAAGGGGTAATCACAGAAAAGCCGTTCTGAACCAATGCTCTATATCCAAATTCCTCATAGCAATTGGAATGTCCACCATGCATCACAAATACCGGTATTTCTCCTTTTTCTGTTATGGAATACTCAATGGTATTACCGTCAACGATAACTGTATCGAATTTTCTTTCCATTGGCACTCACCTTCTTATTAACATCTTTTTCCCAATTATAACGTTTTTCTCGTTTGTTCATTAGTAGAACCTTTTATTCAAATAGACTCTTAATAGAGAAGCTTCGATATATTCACGATTTATCCTTCGAATATTCTACAATCTGGTCCTATAAATAAAGAAAAAGCACAATTCTGTTGAAGAATCGCGCCCGATTGCTGAATAATGTTATGTCATTTTTACCTTAAAAAACCCTTTAGACAAAGCGTATCCAAAGGGGGAAAACATCGCATCTTTTTTACAAACATCGTGACTTTATTTCAAAGCTACGCCGGTATAAATGTAAAAGGGGTTATCGGATGGAAATAAAAGTAAGCATATGACCCATTTTTACACGTATCTCGGCTGAACCCCTACTACGGCTGGGAGAGGAAGGTCGATAAGCAGCTCCATGGACTTCGCTATTGCCGTTTACGCGGTAGGGATAACGTCCAGGAACAAGCGTTGATGACTGCAACCGTTCAGAACATAAAAAAGATCGCCCTCCACCTTGCCAAGAAGGCAAAGTAGAGGGCGATCGCTGTTTCCAATAGATAATACGCACGAATATGAGCTTTATCCACCCATCTTTAGTATCGAAAAGCCCAAAATCATGCTTTTCTCAATCTGACCTGACTCTGGTAAAGAGTCAGGTGTTTTTGTCTTAGTCTTACTTTACTATTTTGTTAAGGTACTTGGAGGGGTAGCAACTGGACCTGTACTTGGTTGGTTGCCACCTGTTGAAGTAGTACCTGTAGCAGTAGTTCCAGCTTGGTTAGCACCTGCTGTGGTAGTACTTGTTTGTGTAGGAGCTGTTTGATTGGTTATAGGATTAGTTGTAGTTGTAGGGGTAGGAGCTCCTTGTGCTCCTTGACCTCCTTGAGCTGGAAACGAACCTGCGGCAAAAGCACTCGTTGCGGAAAGAGCTAGAGTTAATGCAAGTGTAGCCATTGTGATTGAAGATACCTTTTTAAGATGTTTCATTTTACCTACCTCCATTGATTTAAGTGGTGTTTATTTTATTGTGGTGTCTAAGGTGACTGTATTCGTCATCGCTGCGTTCGATCAGCTTTTCCTTGTGGATCGAGCAGACAAGGTTGGTATGATTCACTCGACCCCATCCCCTTCAGCATGAAGATTATGGTATAAACATATCATACACTTTTATTACTGTAAACAAACAATGTCGATCAGTGTCGGTTTAGAGAGATCAATTGCTATCTTCCATTGCTCAAATTTTTGCTGATCGATGCCGAGAAGTGCGATAATGACTTCTACATTTAGATGTGTCATCTGGTTTATGCTCTTCTGCATGGATATGGGGTAAGTCCGAGATAAGTCCAAAAACGGCATGATAGATAGAATAAAATGTAAAAGGGGTACGGCAAGAATTCCTTCTTTTTGGGGCCACTTGTAGATTGACAATAAGTTATTTAATTTTAAAACCTCAAACATGCATACCCCCCGTCCTGATTTTAGGATGGGGGTAAAATAAAGTTGTTTCTAAAAATTGTTTTATTCAAAAATAGCGCTCGATAGTGGAACAAGATGTAGTGAAGTTTTTAAGAGTTAGCACTATCCATAATATTTTTTTGATATTACAAAATGTAAGAATAAAACTACCACTGCTAACCGATAGCGTTTTTCAAATGATAAAGAATCGTAATCATCTATAAATTGTTTTAGCTCTTTTTCTTCTATGTTTGCATATATAGCTAATGTCTCAAATGAAATATTATAAGAACCCATCAAATGCTCTATTATAGATGAAACCCTTTCATCTGGTGTTACATCTTTCATACCAACCGACTGAAACAATATCATATCCGTAATATCTAACAACTTCTCAGTTGGCAAAAAACTCAAATCATTGTTATGGTTAGCATAATCCTGCACTTTTTCTTCGTCCAACCCACTTATTAAGCCAAATGTTTGAGGAGTTATTTTAAATTCCTCAAGAATGACTTTTAAATTATCTCTTGGGTCACCACTTTTTATATCCATTAAATTAAATCCTCCTGTAAATATATGTCTATACGTCAGTAGTTCAATACCAATTGTTTAAATTCCTTCTTAAAGTAACCTGCCATTTAACGGATTAACGACCATGAAAAAATGGACTGCTGAAAAACAGTCCATCGTTGTTCAATTCTTGCGCCCGATTGCTGAAGATCGTTATTGAACAAAAGCACTAAGTTACTTTAAGGGGTCTCGCCACATGCCCATCAAGCCAAGAAAACAGAATACCCCCAAAACGATAAAATGAGCTTCTTTGTTACAAGATAGGCTAAAATTTCGTTTTGGGGGTGCATTAAAATTAACTTGAAGGCTATGTGGCTGTACCCCTTTTAGTGAAAATGTCCTTTAAATACGTTTCCAAACATGATCAGGATCATGTCGTTGTTGATGATCAACTTTTGTACCATCATCCAATCGAATCCATGATTGGTAAGATCGATCTTCTTCAAATAAACGAATAATTCTTGCCCCTCGGGAAAACCCTTCTTTTCCGTAGGTGTTGTAACCCGTAGCCCTGCCATAAAAGAGGCGAATTCCGTGTAACTCGCCCCAAAAATCGTTAATATGGTCATGCCCAACGAAAACACCTTTTACGTCATTCATTTCAAGAAATGCAGTAAACAGACCAGAGTTAACTTTTGGACAACCCATTCCTTCGTAATTATGACCGTAGCATATATGATAGTTCCATACTTCGTTGTATTCAGGTAAGGGTATATGAAAAAACGCCAAGGACAGTAGTGGCATTCCCTTGTTTGACATTGTTAATTGTCTTGAATTTTCTTTATACCAGTTAATTTGGCTATGTGTTATCCATTCATATCCACCGATCGGATGATTTAAGTTACTCCCTGAATCAAACATATATAATGCCATAATTGATTCATCTGATTTTTTGGATTTAACTCGTAAAAGATAATTACCAAATCTATTCTCTAATTCAGGACCAGTTTCTGTTAAACAATGTCGATGCTCATGTTGCAAACTGATCAACTCAGTCTTTGAGCAGTTCATTTCCGCATCATGATTTCCAAAAACAGATGCCCAAGGAATACCAAATTCCTCTACTACCCTAACAGCGTTTCTGTAAGAGTCGAATGGATCTTCACATTCCTCACTATGTATGACATCGCCTGTAAAAACTACAAGGTCCGGCGATTCAACTTCCAAAATCCGCTTCATCAACGAGTATGTCTGAATATCTTTTGGATTACCATTTTTCCAATGTAAATCTGTAAACTGAACAATGGTAAAAGAACCGTTATCTCGAAAATACAAATCTTTCATCTCTCCACCTCCACTTGTCTATTTCCATAATTCGACACATAGTCATGAATTCCTTCGCATTAGTTAACAATCAAATCATTTCCAACTAAAGTTAGCTTTAGCTTAATCCTGTCACTTTAGGAGTTATTTTGCATCATAAATAAATATAAAAAGTCCAATTTCTCATTAAAATTAAAAAATTGGACTTTTATCATTACTCCTGAATAGCGCCCGATTGTTGAAGATCATTTATTTTTCTTTATTGACCATAAGTTCAATAACGATTTTTTTTGTTTTGGTGGCTGTCCTTTATTTATTTTTTAAATCAGCTTTTTGCATAAATTCTTCATACGCTTCCTCTATTTTCGCTTTACAAACATCTCTCCATAATTTTTTTAGATTTGTTATTTTTTCTTCGTTATAATCTTCTGGCTCCATATCCCCTCCAAAGCCAATCCAACAATCTGAATCGGGTACTAAGCCATTTTTATCAGCATAAGCAATCTCATAAGGAGCATATGTATAGCTATGATGTTTACAATTATTTTCAAGACAATGGAATCCAGGTTTATGGACTTTGGGGCAAAAATCTGGAGTAGTTTCAATTTCTTTCTCCCCAATTCCATTCAAACAATATACCTCTAAAATAATATGGTTATAAGACATAAGATTCACCCTTTTTTTGTAAATATAAAATAACTTTGTTATTTTACTATACTCCCATTTAACGAATTAACGACAATAAAAAATAAACTGCTGCTGTCCATAAATTCTTCAATTCTTGCACCCTAATATGGAATAACGAAATATGTGTTTAGCCCTAAAATCAATCAAAGCTTGTTGAACGACACATACGTTAATTAAAGATGAAGATTATTCAAAACAAGCAACTTCGTGTTGCGCTATGTATATTTTGTATAATCGTTCTGTGTCGTGCCCTTGTTCATCATCTCTCCATCTAATCGCTACGACTACCCCTTGAAGGTCAACGTTGTATTCGCCCGTATATCCTGCAAGAACAACCTTTCCGAAATTGTTACTTCTTTTGTATTTTAACTCCATATCCCAAAAAAATTTAGGATGCTTCATCTTTAGAACTTCTCCCAAATAAATACCTACATCTCTTAAAAGGGTTTGCGATTGTTCCGTGAACCTTTCTTTCGCTAATTGTTTATGAATCACTTTGGCAAGTGGGCCTAAATTAGCAGTTTTTTCATCTAATTCCTCTTCGGACACCATTTCCTTTATCGTATGTTCAAAAGCCCAATCCCATATAGGCATTAAAGATTCAGGTGTATAGTCAAGCACGCCACCATCACTCTCAAAGGCTTTCTTTAAAATTTCCAGCCTTTCTGGGAACGTACTTAATGCCCATTCATTAAGGATTCTAAGTTTCCTTTTCGGATATTTTGCTTTTTCCATTTTTTCTTCAATTTCTCTTGGGACATTGTGAATTGGGTAGTCAAACATACTTAAATCCTCCGATTGGTGCCTTTTGTTATCTAAAATTAAGTTTATCATAATGGTTCTTTATCAATAGAATTTTTGTGTGCCCTTGTTAAGCTAACCTCTCAGTTATCTTTATAACTCAACAAAAAAAGCGTTAATCTTTCTTCGATTAACGCGCCCGATTGTTGAATATAATTTACTGAATATTGTTGTAGAAAAGCACCCGTTACTTTAAGTGTAACATTTCACAAATCTAAATAGTTACCTGAACATTGTAAAAGCGATACTAGTTATTGATTCGATTGCAACTCTTGTGCTTTTGTGCCATTCCTAAAAAGAGTTATACATATAAAAAAACCATCCAGATGGATGGCTCTTTTGTTAACAGATTTCATGGTATTTAAATGGCATGATGTGTTAGATACTCTAACCTACTTTACTTTCTTCTAGGGCATGTTGCCAACTTGGGTAATAATGCAAAGCACTCCGCATTAAATCAGGATAAAGTTGTTTTACCTCTTTTTTCTTTAGAGATTTACCTTCGTTGTGTAAATTCTGGATCTGAGTAATGACTTGCTTTGATGTTAATAAAACATCCATTCTTCATTCCTCCTTTTCCAAATCTTCCTTATTATCTTTCCCATTGGCTAAAAAATTTAAACTGTAAACATAGTTGCAAGTCGCACCCATGTTTAAACAAACTTAACATAGAAGTATTGATATTGTGAAGAAATCTGCTCTATATAAGACTTCTTAATCATCATAATTGGTTATTATTTGAAGTGCGAATTTTAAAAAAATTGGGTAAATTACAACTTGGATTACAAACGAAAAGGCACTCATGCTCTGGCCCTACTCTCTGATTAACTTCTTTCCCCTGTATATCCAGGATTTTTGTATATTTCTAAAGGCTCCAGGTCAATATCTTGGGTATAATACAGTTTATATACATTAGAGGGGGGATAGTATGAGGCTAAGAAATGGAGATTTTTATACAAATGTTTTTACCAATAAGTTATATAGGTTAAATGAAGATAACGATAGTAGCTGGAACTTGAGTTTGCGTGATGAAAAAGGTTATCATGAAACAGGTAAGATATCAGGGCGTGATATGATTAGATTGGTAAAAGGTAGTTATAAAAAAAGCTAATAAAAAAAGCTACCCCATTCCTGTCATAGTATCTGTATTCAAATTTTTTTTTGGAAAGCAGGTAGAACTTGAAACAATATATGATGTTCCAAGGAAAAAGTCGCCTTTATGTCGAATATTAGTAAATAAAGGGGATTATCCAATGAGTAAAGTTGAGTTATTAAAAAAATTACTAAATAGTAGTCAAGGTAATTTGTTTTCATTAGAGATTCCTACAACAAAAGAAAGTGAAAAAAAGATTCAAGAAATGGTTAGAATATTAGAGGCAGAAAAAAGAATTAAATTAAGAGAATATGTCCAGAGAGAATACTCAGTTTATATACATGGAATAATTAAGTATGCATCCGAATAATCGGATGCTTTTTTTATTGGGGTGAATCACCATAGGGTCCTTCAAGTTATACAGTAAGCCAGGATGCGCATAGAATTTTTATGAGATTTAGAAATTGTGAACCTTCATAACCACTGAGCCAATAATCCCCTGGGTGTCTATTTTCTTAAATTAACCTGCACTTTAGCTTAATAACAACTGCTGTTTCAATTTCGTCATTGGAGTCAATAATTCCTGGAAAAAAGAAACAGGAGAGATGAAATTGTTATTATCTAAAGCATAGGAAATGTACGAAGCCGACAAACGAATCGAAGGCTTTTCTCCTCAAACATTAAAAGCATACAAACTCCAATCCATTTTACTAATACGATTTTTTAAAGATGTGCCACTCGAAGCCGTCACGACAGACCAATTAAAAGCTTATCTAGCCAAATCAAGTGAAAGCCTCAAACCCGCCAGTTTGGCTCATCGCATTCGGTTTATCAAATCAATGTTTCGGTGGTCACATGAAGAAGGACATATCCCTAAGAACCCAGCAGCTAAAATAAAAGAGCCTAAAGCTGGGAAACGAATCCCTAAATTTTTAAGCGAAATGGAAATCGAGCATCTACGCGAAGCCTGCAGTAATCCAATGGAAAAAGCACTGTTTGAATTTATGTTCTCCACCGGATGCCGTATCGGAGAGATTGTCACCTTAGATAGAAACAGAATTAACTGGTCGAACAGATCCGCCGTGATAAGAGGTAAAGGTGATAAGGAACGGGAAACTAATCGAGTGAATTGAACGACGGCTTGAACGACAGCTCGACCGACGGCTCGAACGACGGCTTGTACGGCGGCTAGAACGACCACTGCGTCCTCTTGGCATATTAATTCCTCCATTCCATTGTAATTTAAAGGATTAAAATTCCTTCAAGATATATTATTCTAGCTACTGTTTATTGGTCAGGCTTTCATCTATATGCAACTAAAATTGTATAATTTAATTAAGCCCTAATTAATTGATTGGAAAACCATAGAAAGAATTTATTCCAATAGGACTCTTATGGAACTAAACTGCCCCGTTAGCCATCCATGAAGCGCAAAAATCAACGCTTCACCACAGAGAATGAAAATGGTTTTAAACCGTCAATACTGATTCTACGGCTGGAGAGGAAGGTCGATGAACTATGGTGCGTTAGAGCCCATCCGTTAGTCTGACTCCACCGACCACGGTGCACCACTGACTGTCGCTCCCTTACGGGAAGCACACATGGTAGATTAATCCTATTCTGGTTGTTGCACCAGCCTCTAATAATAATCATCGCCGTAGAAAGGAAGTTTTCAATGGATGTAGTCATTGAAAGAGCATGCGGTATGGATGTCCATAAGGACAATATTACTGCCTGTATTTTGACACCAGAAGGAAAGGAGATTCAAACGTTCTCTACTAAAACTGTATTTCTTTTACAGTTGGTTGACTGGATTAAACAACATAATTGTACTCATGTCGCCATGGAGAGCACGAGTGTTTATTGGAAACCTATTGTGAACTTACTAGAAGCTGAGGATATTGAGTTTTTAGTGGTGAATGCCCAACATATGAAGGCAGTTCCAGGACGAAAGACGGATGTGAAGGATGCAGAATGGATTGCCAAACTTCTTCGCCATGGATTACTTAAAGCCAGTTATATCCCTGACCGAAATCAACGTGAATTGCGTGAACTCGTTCGCTATCGTAGAAGTATTATTGAGGAACGTGCCAGACAACATAACCGAATCCAAAAGGTATTAGAAGGCGCGAACATTAAGTTGGGGTCAGTTGTTTCAGATGTGTTGGGTGTTTCATCACGAGATATGCTTGATGCCATTGCAAATGGTGAAGAGGATCCTGAAAAACTAGCAAACTTTGCACGCCGCACTATGAAAAAGAAGAAAGAAGAATTGGAACTTGCCCTAAAAGGCTATATCAATTCACATCAACGCCTCATGTTAAAAACCATTTTAAGTCATATTGATTTTCTGACTGAACAAATCGAGATGCTCGATCAAGAAGTTGCGGAAAGAGTCAGCTCTCATCAAGAAGATGTATCACGATTGGATTCGATTCCTGGAATAGCGACCAGAATGGCTGAGCAAATCCTATCTGAAATTGGGACTGATGTGAAGAAGCAATTCCCTTCTGCAGCTCATTTGTGTTCTTGGGCAGGATTAGTTCCTGGGCAAAATGAAAGTGCTGGAAAAAGAAAATCAGTCAAAACTAAAAAAGGAAATAAGTATTTAAGATCGGCGTTAACCGAAGCAGCTCATTCAGTAAGAGGATCTAAAAACTATCTCGGTGCACTGTATAGGCGAACAGCATCCCGAAAGGGTAAGAAACGTGCTGGTATTGTAGTCGCTCACGCAATGTTACGTATCTCCTATTATCTATTAACCCGAAAAGAAATGTATGTAGACTTAGGTGAAGACTACTTTGATAAGCAAAGACAACAATCAATTGTTCGGCATTCTCTAAGACGACTCGAAAGTTTAGGTTACACCGTTACGTTGGAAGAACCTAAAGCCTCTTAAACCGGTTCACTAAAATACCATTGATCAATGAATTTGGCGCTCTCCCCTTTTTTTAAAAAACTAATGAGCTGCGTCTTCTTAAGTATTGCCATTTTCTCAAAGTTACAGATGTTTATTTTCATGGTAGTTCAAGTGAAATTATTCGCAATATTCATTTTTTTCTTCACATTGTTATGCAACAATCTGGCCCTTAACATAAGGAAAAAGCGCAATTCTTACTACAGAATTGCGCCCGATTGTTGAAGATCTATATATATATAAATTAATACTTTACCACTATGTCATATTGAGCTAACGCAACCCGTTGAATAAGGAATCCAAAGTTTTTGCCACTCCATCGTTATCATTGGTCTCAGTTGCTTCTTTAGCTAATTCTTTTAGTTCTGTTATGGCATTTCCCATTGCAACAGGGTAACACATATCCAAGCCTAAAGCTTGCCCACCATGCCTTTAAGGTGCATGGCTGCGCCCTTTGCAGCTATACCACCGGACCTCCTGAAAATAAAAAGACAGGCGAAAGCTTGGCATCCATGCTTTTAAATAAAATAAAGGCTGTTTTCGCAACTTTGTTGTTTTTAACAACTCTTTTTATAAAATGGTTTATAGTTTATTTGGGAATGAATAAAAGAAGAAAAGTGTGTGATAAAGGAATCTTAGCTTCTTTGGTTGTTTTAGGTGTTGCGACTCTGCGCTACCTAGAGCAAAGAGAAAAGCGCCTCTACCTCCAGTTAAAGATAGAGGTCGCTAAACAAAAGAAGAAAAAGAACTCCCAACGTCGGAAGCGTTAAGGAGTTCTAAGAACCTCAAACGGAGGGAAGGAGCTTGCTCCTTTCCTCCAGCATTTACTTGTATGTTACTTTTACCCTCTTTATACCAAAAAGACAAGTGAAGTGAGCGTTTGATGTCAACTTTTTCATTATGCCTATCATTGATAGCTTTTATTCTCTCTCTCAGTAATTACATCACGGCAAGACGGGACCGAAAACGGGAAGAGGAAGAGCTAAAAAGAGAGAAAGAGGAGCAAGAAATGGTGGTGCAAGAAATGGAGGAGGAAGAAATAGAAGAAATCCGTCAGTATTTAAATGCCTTAAACAAAAATGAAAACAAAGAAGAACGTCTGGTCTATCAAGTGATGGATTTGCAGTTGATTAAATATAGAGGAATCCAAACAGGAGATATTGTTCCAAATGATAAGGTAGCAATGGCTATAGATAAATCTATAGAGGGATTTATCTGGCTGTATGAAAAAGGTTATTCGCTTGAAAGGAATATTAAAGAATTGGTAAAAGATGAAGAAGAAAAGCTACATTATGAAGAAATGATGAACGCATTTGCAGTTTTGAACGATTTCATGAGTACGCATATGGCTTTAACGCGATAAGAAGAGAAAGTTCAGATGGACTATTACATTTGGTCTTTTTTTATCGGTATTTCCAATTCCAAAATAAAAAGCCAAATTTCTCAATATTAAAATTAAGAAATTTGGCTTTCTTGTTGCTCTGGAAAAGCGCCCGATTGTTGAAGATCGTTATTGAAGTAAATTACCCTATAATTTAAGTACATATCTTCATAAATTATGAAATAGTCTTTAGGTTTTGATAAAAAAATTCTTCGATTTTATAATTCGACTGCTTTAATAATTTTTGATAGTTTTTTGTCAAATACTCTCTTAATTCGCTATCAGTAACATTATTCAATTCGCTCTGAACATTAAGCAGATCTGTAAAGTTCATGTTACTTTTTTGTACAAAATGGAATAGTTTAGAGAGTATTTCTAAAGACTCACATAAGACAATTATTTTTTCACCGTTATTGTAATCAATTTTTACGCGACTCAATAATACGGTGTTCATAAATATTCCTGCTGCTTCTCCAAGAAAAGTTTGTGCAAGTCCAATTTCGACTTGATTAATCATATTCATATCAATTGTCAAAAGACTATTTCCGTTCCTTTTGTCCGTAAATTCAAACCTTGATTCATTCAATTTTAAAAGCCAATTTGTATTCCTATAAGCTTTTTTAGGATAAATAGTATTGTTCAAATCAATTGAAACCATTACTGCGTTATTCATTATTGCATTTCGGAAATCTGAATAATAATCAATATTGTGTTCGATTGACATTTTCTTCACCCCATTCCAAAATTTTACTTCCCGTTTAATTATAGCACTTTTTATATTTGGTAAATATTACAATTTCTTAAACCAAAGACTCTTTAATCATCAAAGAAATTGTACCTCAAAGCAACAAACTAATTAAAATAAGACATACGAAGTATTCTGTGAGGAAGGTGTCACTTTAGGAGTTATTTTTCACCTGTTTTAAGCGCTATTTTGCACTATAAATAAATATAAAAAAGTCCAATTTCTCATTAAGTTTAAGAAATTGGACTTTTATCATTACTCCTGAATTGCGCCCGATTGTTGAAGATCCCTAAGTTTCTATTAGATGGTTGAACAAGGATTATCAAGTTTATTATAGATTCTGAACTTAAGCATTAATCTGTTCATAATTGATTAAAATAAGAGAAAACTATTGGTGAGGTCTGCTATGAAAAAATTTATTCTTATAGTTATCGCCTGTTCGTTTCTTGTTCCATTTACACCAGTTAGAGCTGAAACCGTAACAAAAAATAATGTACAATTGCGTGATGACTTAATCCTCACCTTGTTATTTCCTTTAATTAGCAAAGAAATCGAGAAACATTACGGCAAACCAAAGCAGTATTCTAACCAACAGATTCTCCAAATCAAGAAGTTAAGAGAAGGCAGCTTCGACTTTGATGTGACGGTTCAGGTAACGACATTTGAAGGTGCCCATAATCCCCCTCGTGATTTAGTGACAATCACTTTTAGTAATTATCGTTCCAAAATTCCAGGTTGGCAGGCGATTGATTTCAAAAGCAGAAGATTATAGGATTAACGAATTTAAATGAAGGCATCCATTGTAAAAAGGGTGCTTTTTTTTCTCATATACTTCCACTATCCTGCCATTTACTTGAATAAGAAAAAAGTTGCCGCAACAGCCTTACTTTCTTGAACTCAAGCACCCTTTAGTTTAAGTGTAATTCTTCACAATTAAAACAGAATCTAAAACATCACCTTTATTTAATGACTGTTTCAGCTGGTGTAACCCCTTCGAATTCTTTATATTTTGTTACTATTTTAGTGATAAACCAAGTTCTTTTTCCTGTTGCTGGATTTTTCCCTAAAGTAATCTCCTTTTGTCCAGTCCCAAAGTTTTTATAAGAACTTCTTAAATAATAAGTCATAGTAAATTTAATTTTTTCATCACTGATTTTTTCAACCTTTGTTATCCGAAAATTTTCTACCCAAGGGCTTGATTGTCCAGTGCTCCAGCCTCTTTTTTCGAATTGTTTTTTTGTATGTCTTTGAAGGCTAGGTGAAAGCAAGGCATACTGTACAGCCCCACTTCTATTTTCTACACCTAATATCCACAATTCAACGGTCTGTTTAGGATTTTCAGATTGCAATCCTGTCATAAATGATATTATTTGGCTTTCTAATGGATTTTCTGGTTGAGCAGAAACAGAATTGCTATGAAGCAAAAGTATCACAAATATAAGGGGGAGTAGAATTAAACGCATATAATCACCTCAAAGGGTATTATCTCCACCTATTTTTCAATTAGTCCTTATTACACTAAACTGCTTCGTGTAACTGCTAGACTAAAGTAGTCAGAAAACGCTAGATAAAATTGAACACTTATTTGCCAATTTGATAAGGGGGAGGATTCAGTTGGTAACCGGCCCGAGGGCCGGTTACCAACTGAAAACTTCAATAGTTCCCCTATTTTAATACATGCCCTATCATTGTAAAATAACTATTTTAATAGTCTAGAATTTTACAATGATGGGGGTTAGGAAAGGTGGATAAGTGGCTCATGTATATGGAAATACATCAGCTTAGGAAAAAAGGATTTTCAATAAGCAAGATTGCGAGGAAACTAGATATCGCAAGGAATACAGTTTATACCTATCTGCAAAGAGATCCTGAAGACATGACTGAATGGTTGGCTTCTATCCGAACCAGAAGTAGGAAGCTTGACCCACATAAAGAGTTGATTCTAACTTGGCTTAAGGACCACCCAGACATGTCAGCTGCACAGGTTTTCGATTGGCTTAAGGAGAAAGACAATCGCTTGATGGTTGGTGAAAGTACAGTAAGAGGTTATGTAAAGGAGCTTCGTGAGATTTATCATATTGAGAGGACCCATCCCACAAGAAGTTATCAGGCTGTTCAGGATCCCCCGATGGGGGAACAGGCTCAGATTGACTTTGGTCAAACCAAACAGAAAGCCTCCAATGGTAAGGAAGTCAAACTGTACTTTATCTCATTCGTTCTTTCTAATTCCCGTTATAAATATATGGAGTGGCTTGATCGCCCCTTTACCACTAGGGATGTAATCAGAACCCATGAGAACGCGTTTGAATACTTTGGAGGAATTCCTAATGAACTTGTTTATGATCAAGATTCTCTCATCGTAGTAAGTGAGAACTCTGGCGATCTCATCCTGACTTCTGAGTTTCAGGGTTATCGGCAAGAACGAGATCTTAATCTTCGCGTTTGTCGTAAAGCTGACCCAGAAAGCAAAGGGAAAATTGAAAATACGGTCAAATTCATCAAGAAAAACTTTGCCAAACACCGGGTTTTTCATAACCTTGACCAATGGAACGAACAGTGTTTGGAATGGTTGGATCGTACCGGGAACGGTAAAATCCATAACACTACAAAAAAAAGACCGGCAGAAGTGTTCATCGAAGAAAAGCAACACTTAAGACCGATCACAAACAAAAAAACATTTCATAATAAGATGAGTATAACAAGGACAGTCCGAAAGGACAATACCATCTTGTATCAGTCAAACCGATATTCTGTTCCTCTCGGAACTTATAAAAAAGACAAGATGGTTTACTTGATAATTACTGATGATGGGCGTCTGGTTATACACGATAAAGCAGAAAGAAATGTAATTGCGGACCATAGACTAGAAACAGGCAAGGGAAAGCTAGTTCAGGATCGAAACCATACTCGTGACCGGTCCCGAGGCATACCAGAATACATTTCTCATTTAGCAGCCAAATTCAACAACCCAGATCAGGCAAATGACTATCTGGAAAATATCTATCATGGGTACCCAAGGTACATCCGGGATCAACTTCAATTAATTCGAAGAACGATAGAGGAACTTGACGAGGATCTGATGAATCAAGCAATGGAAGAGTGTATAAAAAAGAAGCTTTACAGCGCAAATGACTTCAGCGATGTCGTTGAATACCTAAAACGCCAACGCTTATTGAACACTAATCCAAAGCCTCCGTCCCCTGCAGTTCACCCAATAAAGTCGTTAAATGATGCCGATGAGTCAATTTTATTGGCCAAGCCGTCAGTAAGAGATCCAAAGGAATATGAAGAATTATTTAAAGGAGTAGTCATATGAACGTGATTTTGGAAACTATGCAGAATCAGTTAAAATCACTGACGTTGACGGAGGCAGCTAAAGTTGTTCCGACTATCATTCAGCAAGCAGAATCGGAAGATTGGTCTTATAGCCAGTTTCTTCAGAAATTGCTTGGGCATGAGCAAGAAAGACGGGAAGAAAAACAAATGGAAAAGCGTCTGAAATGGGCTGCTTTTCCCTTCCAAAAAACTCTTCAGGAGTTTGATCTTAATGAACAACAATCGCTTAGCAGAAAGCAATTTACACAATTGAGCGAGCTGAACTGGCTTGATCAGATGTTCAATCTCATCCTCCTTGGTCCCCCAGGAGTTGGCAAAACACATCTAGCTATAGGTTTAGGATTGGAAGCAATATACAAGGGCTATAAAGTTGCATTTATCTCAATGGGAGAACTGATTCACACATTAAAGACTGAGGAAATAACAAGAAGATCTCAGGCACGACTCAAGAGGATTAGAGAAGCAAATTTGGTTGTCATCGACGATTTAATGTTTATGGCAATGGATTCAAAAGAGGCTAATCTTTTTTTTCACTTGATTAACGAGCTTTACAACAGTGCATCTATCATTCTTACATCCAATAAAGGGCCAAGTGATTGGGGAGACTTGATAGCGGGTTAACCCCCGAATTTTGGACAATATCTCTCTTATTCTTTTATTTTCTTAGTTTTTTATTTACTAGATTTCTTTCGTTATTCTTCAAAAAGGCCATGTTGCTTGACATGGAGCCTCTGTGGGCATGATTCTTCTGCCAAGAAGCCAGCTGGTTCAAACATTGGCATCGCCGGCCAAGGCTATCATGCCCACCACTCCAAATCAAGCTGTTGCTTTGAATAAGTACAGGCCATTATACCCGGACCTCCTTGATTACCAACGAGTTTTGTTTTTGATAGAATTCCTTTGGCGACAAGTCTAAAAGGCTGGAATGAATCCGTCTTTCGTTATAGTACACCATAAATTTCATGACTTCCTGATATGCTTCTGCATAGGTTTCAAACTGCCATCTGGACAAGCAATCGTCCTCAAAAATGCGATGGAAAGATTCTACATGGGCATTCATATTTGGGGTTCTTAGTGGAATTCTTTCATGTTCCATTTTCGAATTTTCACAAAACTCTTCAAAGGTATGCGAAATAAACTGTGGCCCATTGTCTGTTCGAATCACAGGTTTTTCCTTTTTAGCATATTGTTGGCGTTTCAATAACGCTCTTTGCAGAGTCTGTTTTACATCATCTCCGGTGCAGCTTAATCCCATATGATAGGCAACGATTCCTCTGTCATAGACATCTATAATGGACATGACAAAGAAAAAGCGATCTTCTCCTTCGATATATCCGTATTTAATATCTGCTTCCCAAAGTTGATTAGAAGCTTTAATGATCCGATTTCGTGCTAATTTACGTGGAAAAGAGACTTTCTTTTGTCGTTGTGGTCGTAAGATCCCAAGTTCCTTACATAGGCGATATACCTTTTTCTTATTAATAGTCAGGCTATATTTTCTTTGAAGTACTTTGGTTAATTTGCGATAACCATAGTTATAAGCATCGCCTGCAATTTCTTCTAACAGAAATTCTTTGATTTGTTCATCCGATACTTTTTTTCCTTCCTCATTAAAGGAATAACCAGGTGCTGGACGACCCTCACTCACTTTTTTCTCTTCCACCCGGTAGTTCTTTTGATAATAATAGGTGGAACGAGGAATACCGATAATTTTGAGCACCTTTGAAATAGAATAGCCTTTGTTAATCCATTGATCAGCTACTTCAAGTTTTTCAGTAAGTGAGGGTTTTTCTTTTTTATTAAATCCCGTAAAATCGCTATTTCAAGGTCTTTTTCTCCCAAAATCATTTTGAGTTTTTCATTTTCCTTAGATAATTCTTTGGAATCTAGGTCTGGCAAAACAGCTACATCCATGTCTCCAAATTTTCCATCTTTATATTCACGGATCCATCGACTAACCATGTTTGGATTCAATTCATACCGACGAGCTACAAGGGTAATATTTCCTGTTTCTCGGGCTTCCTTAATGACTTGTAATTTAAACTCTTTTGAATGTTTTATTCGCTTCATGATGTCAGCCTCCTTGGTACATTAAGCAGTATAATAAAATTTACTCTTACTGTCCAAGTTCATTTTGGGGCTAATAAGCAACCACCTAATAATATCAACAATAATGATATTAAAATTATTTATGTAGTAAATTTCTTCATCATTCTCCCCCTTTTTTCTCAGAATGTAATATACCATATTTCCCCTTGTTTATTTGAATTTTTTGCTAAAAGGTAAAAATCCTTATTCCAGAAAATGGTCCTAAATATAAAGAAAGAGCACAATTCTGTTGAAGAACCGGGCCCGATTGCTGAATAAGATTTATTCAACATACTCTTAAGGATTTTACTTCGGTGTAAAAAATATTGGAGCGTAATCTACATTATTAAGCCATATATGCTCTTGACCAGTTAAAGCAATTTTTACCCATACATCCCCTTTAAATTCTTTGTCCTTCTTACGAAACCAAGTAAGATAATCTTTAACAACTTGAGGATCTTCATCAAGTTCATTCTTCTTAGGAAATGTGATTTGTTTTTGTTTTTCTGTTTTTAAATTGATTGCATAAAGGGATGTAAACATCGTTGGAACAGGCCCTTCTTTCCACTCCTTGTTTTCTTTTGCACGAGCTACAATGACTTTGTCTGGAGAGAACCATTCCAAATCAAGGTCTACATAACCTTTAGGTGCTAACTCCAATATAAATAAAGTGGCTTGCGTTCCTCATTTATTCTCTTTATTTCGGATATGTCACTTTAACTATTGTTCGTGGTCATTTTCAACATCCGTTTTTTTTGTACCTTTACTAATATAAGGTTTGGCACTTTTTAATTTTTTGGCACTAGCTTGCCAACGATTCCATCCCTTCTTGCCTGTTCCTCTGCCGGTTCCACCTTTTTTGTTAGCTTTACTCATATAATCCCTCCATTATAATTCCAGGTCGAAAAACCTATCTGATTAGTTTTAGTCATTTTACTCGGTTATTAACCAAGCAATTACAATAAATAAAATCATACCAGTCTCTATAGAGTAGAAACAATAAACATTATCAACTGCACAGAGCTTTCTTTTTTGTTAGTGGAAAAAGAAAATCGGTCATGTTTTAAAACAAATTCAAAATAAGATCAGCTTTTCAGCCACTCTAATTAAAAAGAATTAGGAAATTGCCTATTTATATGCTACACTTTGTTTACCATTTGATTTACTGTTTTCATGTTCCCTACTCATTCATGAGTGGGGTTTTTTGTTTTTTAAGAAAAATAAAAAAACAAGCTCTAAAATAAGAGCCTGTTTAAATGATACTTAAAATTAAGCTTTGTGTACGTTAGCTGCTTGAGGTCCACGTTGACCTTTTTCAACATCAAAAGTCACTTCTTGACCTTCTTCTAAAGTTTTGTACCCTTCGCCTTGAATCGCTGAGAAATGAACGAATACGTCTTCTCCGCCCTCACGTTCGATGAACCCGAAGCCTTTTTCACCATTAAACCATTTTACTTTACCTTTTTCCATTTTTGTTGCCTCCTAGTGTGTAAGTACACACAATGTATTACTATCCTTGCTCTCAGTGATCATCAAGACGAAAAGTTAAAACTTATATCCTTTACACCGAACAAAAATAATTCTATTTTTATTATATCATTTTCTGTAAATATTTGCAAGCATGTTATTTGTTACGTAAAATTCCCAGTCACCCTTTCACTACTCATTATTAAGCAATTAAATATTATTTCTCGCTTTATACTTGGACCTTTAACATATTTCTTCTAATGCTTTTTCGAATAACTGAATTTCTGTCTCAGTTCGCATAAAACGGTTTAACTTCAAATTATTTATTGGATTATGTTTAGTCACAAAACCAACTTCTCTGATTTAAAGTATTATAAACAATATTATTTTAACACCATTCTTGAACTCCCTTTAGTCATAATAAGTAAAGGTTGACGTATTAAGCAACCATATCCTTAACTCTTACGCCCTAAACATTAAAAAAAGCACAATTCTTGTTTTAGAATCGCGCTCGATTACTGAATATCGTTGTCAAAGTAAAGCCCCAGTTAGCTATTTAAGAATTTTGATTCATTTAACAATTTGCATATATAACCTACGATGTATTTTCTAGAACTTTTTTGATCTAAATCATCATTTTCCACCAGTTCTTCAATAGCCTTATATATAATGTTACATAATGGAGTCTTTTCGAATTCCTTATATGGGTGAGACATCGTATTTTACCTCCTATGCTAAAGTAACCGATAGGTAATTACAATTAATCACAAACTTTTTGAAGAAGCCTATGCTTCTCAAATGTAGTTGAACATAATCAACATAAACAGAGTACATGGAATACTTAGTAATAAAGCTAATTTATAATTGACAAAATGGAGTCTTAACATAGGAAACATCACTGAATCAAATAATAAAGACCACCAAATATTCCAACCGTGATAGTGATTAAAGGCATTAAAATATTTCATACCTATCCATTCCATTACAGTAAATAAAACTATCCAAGCAAAAACATATAAGATTTTTTTTATTCGAGTTTCTGGAAATTTAGATAGGTAAACAAAAATTGCAGGAATCATAATTAGCAGGAGATAGATAAAGTATATTGTTTCGTGACTAAGTAAACCACCATCATTTACTTTCCAAAGGTGGAAGTTTAATAAAGCATTTACTTTATATATTAGATTTCCTACTGTTACATACGCCAAGGTAGGATAATGCTTTTCAAATTTTTTCCAGTCCCCCCATTTCCATGCCGAAAGCAAACAAATGATTGATACAACAATTGGAAATATTGTCATCACACCTTTATTTTTGCCATTAAAAATTATTATTCCAAATTGTTTGTTGTAAATACTTTACAACTGCCATTTAACGGATTAACGACTATGAAAAAATGAACTGCTACAGCAGCCCATAAATTCTTCAATTCTTGCGCCCGATTGTTGAAGATCATTGTTAAAACCTTATTTAAGATTATCCCCCGTTAAAGAACTTGTTTATAAAACACAGCTAGACAGCGGATATTCTTTAACTAATGCCCCCGTTTGAGGAAGATTAGTTTATTTTCACAGAAATATTCCACGGTTTTTTTTGAATTAATTAGTAGAATGACAGTAACGTCAGAAAACCCTGAACTACATAATTACTCTTTTACACGGTACCAGTACTGATATCTTTCTTTAAACCCTAATTTTGAATAGAGTTTTAAAGCAGGTTCGTTGTTTAGCATCACTTGAAGATAAGCATATTCTGCACCATTTTCTTTTCCCCATTTCAGTAAGTTCAATATTAACTGCTCTCCAAACCCACGATTTCTATAGTGGAAATCCGTAATTATGTCGAAAATTCCCAAGTAACCTCTCTCTAAAACCCCTAACCCACATGCAACAAGAGTATCATTATCATAAAGTGAAATGAAGCATGTTTTTGGAAGAATCAATGAAAGCATTTGCTTCATAGTTGCTTTATTTATTTCGTTTTGATTGTTGAGTTTACAGAACTGATTTAGCCATTCGTCATTTAATTTCGCGTCCAATTTAACCGTATGTATTGATGGCTCTTTTAACTTCGATAAGGACAATAATTGAACGCTTGTATGGTCAACTGCAATGTAGCCATGACCTTCTAGAACTATGTCCAACGTTTCTGGATATACAGACTCAGTCATTTTAAAAACGGATTTCAAGTTTCGTGCGTCAAATATATTCTCGCAGTAATGAATTTTCTTATCTAAGTCCTCCGTTGACTTATAAATCGGATTAACCGAATTGGCACGCTTTGTATAACCATTTGAGAATCTTATCAACCAACCGTCGTAAGTCATTGTCTGTAATGCAGGCCAGGCGTTAAGCGATAACTCTTCAATATTATGAATCACATCGTATCCCTCCTTTCGGAATAAATATAAATAAAATTGTAATTTTATTCAATATAGCTATGAATCTATTTTTAGCCATATTGCTCCCGATAATTGAATAACATATAGTTCGATTACTTACGAATAATGCTCTCTCTTATTCAAGAATATGGCCCGAAACCTAAATAAAAAGCACAATTCTTTCTGCAGAATTGCGCCCGATTGTTGAATAAGCAATCACAAATTATTAACCTAGCACTTTGATTGTATAGCATACCATTCTTTAGATTCTGACTTATATTGAGCCACATTAAATTCCTTTAAATCTATTAAATCACTGAAGAATGTAGGGATTTTACAATTCCAGTTTAAATCCTCCACTTTAAGAAGGAAATTAACTCTGTTTAGGTTTGAAGTATGAATATATACTGCAAATCTTCACAATCTGTTTCGACAAAGTAAAAAGTGATGATTAATTCATCCTTCTCATACTCATTCGTTTACGAAGCAAAAGGGGCGATATATTCACCCAACTCTTCCTCATTTCATAAAATATTTGAGATTGAGTTTTTGGGAGGGAAAAGACAATTGGCACTTTCTAAATATAGCACACCTACAACGATGCATAACAAGGTTTTAATCCATGTTTCATCTGGACCGCAACAAGCTGCGAAATACTTTTCAAGCTTTGTTACAGCGATATATTTGCAACGTTTTGGAGTACACGTTACGATGTTTTTTAATGGTGAAGGGGTAAATGGTTTAGTAAAGGGAAAGCTTGGATCAATGACTTGTAGCCCTGAAACGGTAAATACAATCACTCAACAATTAGGAATGCCGATTCCCAGTTTTCTTAATGGGGATAATCCGAAGAATATGTTAGAATGGGCACTTACTTTTGTTCGGCATGGAGGACTTATCACTTATTGTGGAACAACCAATACATGTGTAGGAAATGCAAAAGGATGGACGGACAAATCGAATATGGAATCATTCGCCATCCCATTAAATATTAATCAGGTTGCCTCTATTTTAACTAATCCACAAATGAAATACATTGCCAGTTAAAGCCAATGTATATTAGCAAGTTAACAAGGGTCATAAATAAAAAATTAAGGAAAATATTTTTTCTAAAATTTTATTTTTTAAAAGGGTAATCACAAAGTTCAATAATTGTTCCATTTGTTGATGCGGGGTTCATGTAAATTAGACGTCTGCCTCTACTGTTGACACGAAGGGTCTCTTCTAAAAATCGAATACCTTTCTGACGTGATTCATGTATTGCACTATCTAAATCGTCAACACGATAAGCAACATGGTGAACTCCTTTTCCCCTAAGTTTAATAAAAGTAGCAATTGGAGACTTATCATTTGTAGGTTCCAATAATTCAATCGTTTTATCCGCCATTTTTATCACCGCCACATGAACTTCAACTCCAGGTACTTCGCTTGTATACCGGTCCTCTAATTTCCCACCCAATATGTCGATGTACAAGGGTAAAGCATCTTCGATTTTTCTAACGGCAATTCCAATATGGTCAACTATCATTTCTTTTTCCCCCATATAATTAAATATTTAAATTCCGGTTATAGAATAAACCTTATCAAGAAACTGAACCAAACCATGCTGTTATCGTTATATTTGATTTTTCAACCAAAAACCGGAATTGGCATCAATAAAAAATACCACAAATGGAGACAGTGAATATTCTGTTCTATTCAAGAAACCTGCCATTTAATTTAATAAACAAAAAGCCGGCAATAGCAGCCAGCTCTTCAAGTATTGCGCCCGATTGTTGAAGATCTTATTGGGGTACCACCACATGCCCATCAAGCTAATATTTTGAAGTGCTCTAAAACGAAAATTTTATCTTTCCACAATAATCTGTTAGAATTCAGCTCTTTTTTTCGTTTTGGGGAACAATGGATTTCTTAACTTAATGGCTATGGAAAATGAACGCCTCTTCTTTCTTGTGATTTTTATGAATTGATCATACCTCAATATTCAATCATTATTCGATTAAGTTAAATCAAATGCTTCTTCTAATGCAGCTGTATCTTCAAAGAATTGAAAAAACTTAATCTTCTCTTTTTCAATTTCACAAACCACTGCCCAATCACTCTCAAAAGTTTTTCCAGTTACTCGGACTTTGATTCGAAAACTTCCCCATGCAAATGCTGTATCTTGATCACCAATTATTTTATTAATGACAAACATATCTATTTGATATTCTTCCGCTAAAATATTTAAATATTTTTTTACTCCCTCTTTACCTTCGTATGTACCATATAAAGGGATTTTATCAGATGGCTCTTTTTTAAGAATAATAAATTTCGCTTCATCGTGAACTATTTCAATCAATCTATCAATTTGTTTACTACCTAATGCATTATAATAATTTGCTAAAACCAGTTGGGCATTATTCACCATTCCAAAACTCCTTTCTTAAATTTTAAAGTCTTTATCCCATTGTTTAAGAAATTAGTGCAAAAAGGACTTCTTTAATTTGCTAAAGCCCCCTTTAGCCCAAAAAAGGCTGCAGAAGCAACCCTATTTGGTCGATTTGTGCTCCCTATTCGTGTTCCGTTAAACCTTCCCAGGTAACATCGTTAATAAATACACTATAACACATTTTCAATTTTTTGTAAGAATATTGGTAATCCTCTTCTGGTTAATATTTAATATTCTCTTTTACTAACCTGATTCGTTAGTTTGAGTGAAAATCTTCACAAAATATAATTTTCTTTCCACTAGTTATGCAACAATCTGGCCCCATACATAACGAAAGAGCACAACTCTGTTGGAGAAGTCGAGTAGAAGGGAGCCTTTCTACCTTGCGATAAATTGGACTCCACCACCCTCACAGAACCGTGCTTGCGCTATTAACGCACACGGCTCCTCCTAGTTACCATTCACATTTCTGTTATCCTCAATAGTTTTGTTTCCATCATTATACCTACCTCTGTGTGTAGTAAATGTGTCCCTAGTAAGGTTGATAACTGGTAGCTAGCCTTTCCTCCATCGGCATTACCCAACTTCATTGGTGTAGAGTCGAAGGAGGTCGGCATAAGCCTTCCTCCGTCCGCTCAATCAAACGGATCGTACAGTTTTCCCGTAATCCGCTTTCCTTTATGTCATCCTTTAGATGCAACTTTAGATTCTAAATCTGGAATTAATGAAGTAAGGTTTACAAGTTTGTAAGCCGAATAGAGTTTGGATTCGTGAAGTTTCTTCCAACCCATGTTTCGCCATCTTTTAAATCGATGGCTCCATATTCTTCTTACAATCCAGCGTTGGAGTTTATTGAAGAGTTTTCTAACGTGAGCTTTTCGATAGTAGTTACCCCATCCTCTGATAACAGGATTGATACTTTCTATTAATTCAAATAAGCTTAATGGGATTCTTCGTTTTGTACGGCTACGTATAGTGTCCATGAATCGCTTTACTGACTTCTCAGTAGGAATTGCATAGATGTTTATGATGTTAGGTTGCTTTTTGATTTTATGGCGAGGAAGTTTAAGTCCTTTTCCCTGTTTAATCTTATATCCTAAAAATTCAAATCCCCATTTAATATGTGTAATTCTGGTTTTCTCAGGGTGGAGAGTTAAGCCAATTTTAGATAGTATTTGCCTTGCATCATTTAATGCCTTCACTGCTTCATTTCTTGTTTTACAGAGTACTACCCAATCATCAGCAAATCTTGTAAGTCGATACCCTTTATCAACCATTTCATGGTCAAATGAATCAAGATAGATGTTACTGAATAGCGGACTGATTACCCCACCTTGCGGCGTGCCTTGAGTGGTCGCATGTTTCTTTCCCTTTTCCATATAGCCCGCTTCAAGCATTTGCCTAATGAGTCGTAAGACTCGTCCATCACTTACCTTTTCCGCAATTTTATTTATTAACAATTCATGTTGAACATTCCCAAAGAAATCTCTCAAATCTGCATCTAGGACCCATTCGCAACCATTGATAATCTCACGATATATCTTCCTCATAGCTTGATGGGTAGACTTTCCTGACCTATATCCAAAACTACAGTCATTAAAAGTTGGTTCAAATATTGGCTCAAGACGATTCCTTAAAGCCTGTTGACAAACTCTGTCCCGAATTGCGGGAATTCCAAGAGGTCTCTTCTCGTTTGGTTTATTCCTTTTAGGAATGTTAACTCTCCTGACTGGTAATGGTTTATATGAATCATTTTTCAGTCTTTGGTGCAGTAAGTCTAATTCTTTATACTGTACCTTTTCAAAATCACTAATACTGATATTGTCGATTCCTCCGCTACCTTTGTTTTCCTTAACTTTTTCCCAAGCCATCAATAGATTTGTTGGGTGGTAAACCTTATCTATTAAGGAATGAATCTTAGTTGTTGTACCATTATCCGCCATTGGTTTCGTATCCTCCACATACAAGTTTAGGGTCTTTCGCAAAGGGAACTTTCCGTTCTTGTTCGTTTTACTCGCAAAACTAATTTCGGATTTTGGTTCCATAAAGCAAGCTGCCTTCCCCATTTATTTACCTTTTGAATAAATAAATGACATCTATATAGATGTTCCAGACGTTTTTGTTGTTCGTCTGTTAAAGTACTATTCAGCTCTCCGACTTCTCGCAGTGCATTTGTGTCCATTTCGGGGTTACCTTATAGTTCACATTACTGGAGTTCTGTGAATTTCCTTACCGGATAACTGTCACAGAAACAATTACCCCGACTTTATTTAACCACTTGTCCCTAAAAGTGTTTTTGTTCCAGACACTACGAGATCTCCATGGGTCGCTACATTCATCTTCCATACCATGCCGCCCGCACACACCTTGGTACGATGGGTGGACTAGTAGCGCCTTCGCCTCCATAGTGCAGGCTCGACCTTGCCCCATCTTTGGCCGACCGGTTCGCATTTCGGGTAGCCCCGTTTTACTACGGCCTGGTATTTCTCCTCAAGCCCTTCAGACTCCACCTCGCGGTGGACGCCCTGCCTTCTGATGATAAATCATCAGCCCTTGAGACATTACTCCCAAGTTTGGATATGAATCTCCTAGTCAGAGATTCAGTGGGACTTTAACCCACCTGATGAACGTGCTGCCACGCACGCACTACGCTGCTATCCGACTCCCTCAATCGGCATTTGGTTTCCTTGCTTGTTATCGCTTGTAGTCCATACTCTTCTAGAAAAAAAGAAAAGACCGGTAGGGTCTCCCAAGTTGCCGTATCATATCAATGTATAACGTGCCAAGGTCTATGACTCCAGAGAGGTTTTATCCTTCTTGCCTTTAACGAAAGATAAAATATGGCTTTCTGCAGCGCGAAAAGCATCAGCCCTCCCGATTTACAATCATTATGGAGCTCAATCCCTTCAACCAGTTGGCTTTCGGCCCGCTACCTAACTGTCTACGCTTAAAGACTAAAGTTACCTTTAGCCCTCCAAGACTCGCTACGAGCGAATGGCTAGTTCTTACTCGACGGGAATCCCACCCGTTATATGATACGACCTAAGCTTGGCCGCACTCGCGCCCGATTGTTGAAGATCGATATTGAAGTAATGAACCAGTTTACTTTAAGTACAATTTTCACAAGTAGTTAGTTTAAATTTCAAAAAATTTATTTTAAATATATCAATTTTTTCGTATTTATCATCAGAAACAGTTTCAAGATAAGTCCATCCCCTATTTCTATAATAGTCAGATGCATCTTCTGTTCTTAAATACAGTTCATTAAATCCTAGTTTTTTGACAACATCTATGGTGTTGGCTACTAACTCTTGTCCTACTCTTTTACCACGATACTCAGGTTTCGTGTATAGAGATGCAAGCCAAGGTTTATACATATCTCTTATCTTTAAATCATTTTCAAAGATTGATACAGTTCCTAAACATTCTTCGTCCACTAATGCAACCAGTGTTATCGGAAATGCATTTTCCTTTGTATTTGAAAAGTGTATAACAACATCTTCAAATTTCATACAACTACTTGTATTTACTACAAATTCCTTAAAAATCATTTCAGAAACTTCGGTTATTTTATCGGGATGGTTTGATAAAAAATCAATAATCATATTAATCACCCTTTGTGTTGATATGTATATTTCTTTATTATTTCTAATTGACCTTCTTAAAGTAATCTGCCATTTAACGGACTGAAAAGATGGACTGCTACAATCCATAAATTCTTCAATTCTTGCGCCCGATTATGGAAGATCCAGATAATTAATCTGGTTGATGCCTTTAGCTTGTTAAACCAACTCCCACAGATAGTTCAGCAAAAATATGATATTTCTTATTCAATTCCGTACCCAATTCTATCGCTTTTTTCTAAATTATTATTTGGATAAATCTTATATTTCACAAGACTTTGATAAGTATTCGCTAGATAAACAACTTGTCGATAAATGCAGATAAAAAAAACTTGAAATTCCACCCTTTAAATTCCATTATATAACAGAAAAGCATTTTGATAATAATGGATTTTTCAGTAAATTATTGTTGTTGTTAATATAAATCCTAAATAAAAAGGGGAAGAAATATGACAATCGAGAGATACCGAAATCCATTTTTGTTATACGTTTTATCAATTTTAATTCCTTGGATATTATGGTTTATAGCTGCTTACCTAAGTCACATTGAACCTATCAGTAATGTATATGTTGTAGTTGCAAGTATATTGGGAATTATTGGATTATCCAGCCCGATGGTAATTGCATTTATTTTAATTTTTTCTGACCCTGATTTACGAAACGATTTATCGAACAGGTTTATAAATTTAGGCTTTGTTAAATCTTACTGTTGATATTTAGGCAAAAAGTAAGACCGCCATTGAAATACAGTCTAATCAAGCGTTGTTCTTAGTTTAGTAGAGGTTTCCCTATAAATCCTGAGATAATCGAATCATATCCCCGCACTGTATACCGTTCTCATAAATTTCTTCTGAGTAATGTCTGATGAAAAAATCAATATCTACTCCAACAATTCTAAAGCCACATTTTTGATGGAAGCGACCAAGGTTCTATCGCATTCTTTTGGACAGTCCACGTTCCGTCATTTGATGATGTTTTAACCAAATTCGGGATAGCTACAAGAGGTATGCTCCACAACTCGATGATTCAAAAAATCCGTCCATTGAACAAATTATTGCTGAAATGTCGCATCTAACTGTAAAGGATGATTTGTTTAAAGAACTAGAAGTAAAGCAATACAGATGGGGTGATACTTACACAGCAAATGAATATATATCTTTATTAAACACTAATTCCAGACGTAGACTAGTTCCTGAAGATGTACGCTATAAATTGTTTGGGGAAATCAAAGAACAACATGGTGGAACCGTTATTAAACCTCAAGCTGTTGCATTGTACCTTGCTAGAAAAAACTCAAAGTAAATATTCCTTCGCTAAACTCTAACGGGCACTATAGCTCAATGATTTCAAAGAAGCGGTAGCCACGGAAGGCTGACGTTTTTCTCAACTAACTGGCAGGATAATTTAAGATTCTGAGTATGGAGGGATTGGTGGAGGAACTAATGGAGGAAAGTGGGGATACTTGCGACAATATAAAGATTTCGTTTCACAATCCGTTATTATTCAGGGAGATAGAAATGGGTTCGCTCTATTATTGATTACTAGGTTAATATATCTTGGTTGGATCTTTAGAGTATATCATAAAAGAACAATAAGGCGGTCGATAATACGCTTAGTACCTGTGGTTTTAGGATTGGGCGTTATGTGCCTCGTCTTTCTAAGAATTTCTTAATTTAAGCGTATGTATGTAAAGGAGCGTGGGATTAAGTGCATATACTGATCGTCGGCGGAGGAATGGGTGGGCTTTGCTTGGCCCAAGGTTTAAAGAAACGTGGGATATCTTGTTCCGTGTTTGAACGGGAGGCCTCTCCTGCCGCCCGGGGCCAAGGGTACCGGTTGAACATCAATGACTACGGAGGGTTCGGACTGCAAGAGTGTCTGCCGGGAACGTTATATTCGCTCTATCTGGCCACTTCGGCCGTCTCATATAATTCCAAGGTCGCGAAGTTTGATTCAGCTCTTCACCCGATCGGATCGGTTGACTTCGGGAAACCGGGCCAAGATTTGACCAATTCGCACAGCGCCGTCAACAGGTTGACCCTGCGCCAGATTTTGCTGGCTGGTTTGGAGGGTATCGTTCAATTCTCGCGCACATTGATCGATGTCGAACAAGAGGGGGATCGGGTCAAAGCAATCTTTTCCGACGGAACGGTCGAAGAAGGTGATCTATTGATCGCTGCGGACGGCATTCGCTCTGTCGTGCGAAGAAGGTTACTGCCCGATACGGAGCCGGAGTCTATGAAGCTGGTTTCCATCTATGGGAAAATTCCGCTGAATCCGGTTCTTCTCAAGCAAATCCCCGACGCGATATATAACGCTATTAATACGATCCTGGGCCCGGAACGCACCACATTGATTATGGCATTCTATCAGTCGCGTATGCCGCAACAAGAAGCGGCCGCCAAGTTCGCTCCGAGCGTCCAGTTGGATCCTGTCGACGATTACTTACTATGGGGACTGATCGCTCCTGATGACCGGTTTCCGCTAGACCTCATGCGACTCCCACCGGAAGAACTGCTCCAATTGAGCATAGGCCGTATCAACGGATGGTCTGCGGATCTGATCGAGCTTCTAAGCAGGACAGATCAGAGTTCCCTGTTCGCATTGCCTATGCACACCTCGCATCTGGTTCCCGATTGGCAGACTTCCCGCATAACGTTGATGGGCGATGCCATTCATGCGATGAATCCTGCCGGCGGCTCCGGCGCGAGTACGGCTTTCCTGGACGCAGCGTTGCTTTCGATGCTGCTGGAATCAGTCAGCAAAGGCGAGGTGGAATTGATTCCTGCGATTCGCAAATACGAACAGACCATGCGAGAGTATGCTTACCCTACGATGGAGTCTTCCTACCAAAATGCGAGAAAAATTTTTTTGAGGGAATCCGAAAAAGGAGAAAAGGAAAATGAATCAAACATCGAATAAGTCTCATATTAAGAAAATGAGTAAATTCCGGGGAATACTTCCACTCCTTGTCGATCTCATCGCGCCCGGAGTCGCCTATTTTCTGCTTCATCAGCTCGGACTGAATGACGTCGTCGCCTTGACGGTCAGCGGGGTGGCTGCGGGTTTAACCACGGCCCTCCAGACTGCGCGCAATCGTAAGCTCGACGGGATCGGCTTGCTGATCGTGCTCGAGATCGCATTGTCTATCGTACTGATGATCTGGACGAACGATCCGCGGATCCTCTTGATCAAGCCGTCCTTTTACATCGGTGCCGCTGCTATCTATGCATGGACGACGTGCTTCGTCGGCCGTCCATTATCGTATGAAACCGCCAAACCCGTCGCGACTAAGGGCGACCCGATTCGCATGGCAGCGTACGAACGTGCGTGGGAACGGTCCGGGCCTTTTCGTCGCGGAGAGCGGATCATGACCGCCGGATGGGGGGGCTTCATGGCGCTGGAAGGGGTATTGCGCATCGTCGTCGTATTTCGGATCTCGGAAGAGGAAATCGGGAAGTCCCTGATCGTTTCCCAGTTGCCTGCCATCATAGTCCTTGTCCTTGCCGTCTTATTTACGAAGCGATGCTTGACTCCACTTAAGAAGATCGTAACTGACTATTGTCTTGAAATCGTACGGGAACAAAATCATTAAATTTCACAAAGACTGAAGGAATGGAAGATGAGTTATGGCGTCGCGGCGCATCGGAATCATCACTTTCTTGGCTCTATTGCTGATCGAAGCCTCTTATTGGAAATTGGGGATGGAGGAGCATCGATACATCTTGTCGACGGCTCTTCTGATCATCCTGCTGACGAACGTCGTCTGGATGATCGCCTATCGCCGACCGGAATGGGGGTGGGGCCCTTATGCACTAGCCTCCGTGATCATCGTCGCGGCTTCTTCGCTCTGGGATGTTTACGGAAACGACGGGAAGGGAATCGTCATCTAGGTACAAAAAAGACGTTCCACACGATCAGAGAACGTCTGTCATTATGACAGCACAAGTAGGCAATGTATCACTGTCTCCATGCAGAAGCTCACATTGAAGTCTGAGAGGGTGTATGCTAGGCTTTTTTCGTTACTCCGGATAAGCGCCCGATCGTTTAAGTACGTTTCTTCACAAACTGCCTATATCTGCTGTGTCCAAATTTTACATATGACTTGACCATCCACAACGTTTTTCTCTTGATGAATAGTAATTTACACATTATTATAACTAGCCCAATCAGGTAAGAGAATTGCTAAAAATTTTATTACCTTTTCGTCAGAAGTCGCATATCCAACATTAATCTTACTGATAAAATATGGACCGAAATCTGGAAGTAAAGCATCTGCCCATTCCTCAGATTGAATTTTACAATCAAAAATGCGATTATCTTCTTTATAATTTCCATTTATCCATACTATGTTCTCCATTTATTTACCCGCTTTTGGAGGTGTAATAAAGTTATTTCCTCTAATTAACTATGGATACAAAACAGTATTAACCCAATATTTTGCGTTCTCCGAGTCTTTTTTCTTAACAGAAACGACATATTGGTTTTCGTAATTACTGTTCATTCCAGCACTTCCAAAGTTTCCTCTCGTTGTCCCCTGTCCCAACCATTGACTTGAACGGTTAATAACTTTGTAGGTATATTTAATGCCCTTACTTTCTAAAATGCCTCTTACCTTTGATAATTCTTCCATTGAATATCCAATATAAATTTCTTCTTTATTAAAGAAAAACATATCCGTCCCCCATTGTTACGCTATTTACATTAACGTAACTTTAATTCCATTTTATTACATTTTACTGTATTACTTGAAGAAGGATTTAAAAATTTTTTTATATCATGAGATATTAAAAAAGTATTCTTTATTCAACTAACCTGCCATTTAACGGATTAGAGACCAAGAAAAATGGACTGCTGATACAGTCCATCTTTGCTCAATTCTTGCGCCCGATTGTTGAAGATCATTGCAGTATCACACCCGTTCAGGAAAAAATTTTACGAGGACAACTTATAGTGTTAAATGAAAAAAAGACGTTTACCGTCTTTTAAAAAGGAATTGTACTAACCTATGTAAAACAAACAAGCCTAATCCAAGAATAATTATCATTAAAATTAACCCTGGTATACCTATATTGCTTAACATAATTTTAATCACCACCTATGTAAACTCTAACATAATTTTTTTATTTTGTTTGAATATGTATGTTAATTCTTCTTGAAATACTGCCATTTAACTGATTAAAGACCAATAAAATTGGACTTCTGAAACTGTTCATCGCTGTTCGATTCTTGCACAATAAAATGAAAATGGGCGCTTCATTCTTGTTGCTGAATCGCGCCCGTTAGTCGAAAATATAAAACTATTTAAGAAAATTCTTGCTTATTTTTTGCATACCTACGTGTAAAATCAGACCCAACATACTACAGATATTCAAAACACAACTAAATATTAATAGACGCAATTTTATGAATTGTGGTAAGTGTGTATTTAAACCCATTGTTAAGGTGCTAACTCCAATTAACCACATCGCCATTAGCAAAGGTAAATTTTTCACCAAATCAAGACACCTCTTTTTTACCTTATTATACCATGACCTTATTTTTCTATAATATCCAATTAGCCTAATATTTTGTTTAAAGAATATGGCCCTAAACGTAAATAAAAAGCACAATTATTGCTGCAGAATTGCGCCCGATTGTTGAAGATCGTTATTGAATTAAATCACTTGTTACTTTAAGTGTAAGTCTTCACCATCTTTTTGAGGTTCAACCACAAAAAATATACTTCCCATTTCCCCAAAGCTGCATTTTATAAAATGCGGATTTTAGTATTTTTTAAGACACACGTTTTTTTATTTTTACGTAAAAAATATATAATAAGGGTCAAAACACCTAACGAGAAAACCAATCCTCCCTCCGCACCGAATGCGCCGCCATTAAAGAGCTGTTGTGCTTTTACTGGTATACTTTTAAGAAACCCAGATGTGACATTTCCACTGTCTGCAAATCCATATAGATAGGATATTGCAAAATCCCACATAAAATGAAACCCAACACCAAGCCATATACTTCCTGTTTTTATATACATGAGCGAAAATAAAAGACCACCTAACATGACATTGATGATGCCAATTGTGTTTGCATTATCATTACTTATATGAATAGCTCCAAAGATAAGTGAAGATACAATTATAGCTTCCCATTTCGGGCGATTTTCAAGGAGTGTTTGTAAAATATAGCCGCGAAACATAAATTCTTCTGTAAAACCAACAAAAAACATAAGAATGAATCCGACAACAATCTTTATGATATCTGAATTTCCGCTCGTTACGTGAATCGCACCCAGCGATAATAAAACAAGAAAAATAACTGTCATTGCAAGAAGTCCCAGCGCAACCCCTTTTAAAAAATTGCTTTTGAATTTATCATCACGTAGCCCGATTTCGGAAATTTTTCTTTTGTTCACTTTTGTCCAGAATAATAGAACAATACTTATTGTAATGAATTCCTGAACGAAGCCTGCTATGTCAAAAGACCATTCATTATCCATCATCTTATCAATTTTCACCTGACCTCCGTGCATATTTTGCAGTGCCAAGTGGATGAGCATCAATATAATGATGATTCCTATTGCCACTAACACAGATACAGATACAATTAAACCAATCACTTTCCCATAAGATTTCAAAAACGTTCACCTCTTTTTTAATATTTTTTAAGAATGAGCGGTCTTTCATCTTTAATAAACAAATCCTTAATTAGAAAAGGCGATACTACATAAAAGTATCGCCAGTCTTTTTCTCCTCATTCATTAAAAGGTTTCATACATTAATAACAACCTTCACTTTTCAATGAACGGTTTTATCTTTTATCGTATCAAAACCCATTATGTCAAGTCGTACTTCCGCCCCCTCTCTTTTTTTGCAGTAATGGTAGCTAATGCAGATTCGTTAAAACCTTTAACAATGAGCCATACAGCTAGAATCATTTCATTAGCTGCTACTGGTACAGACAAAATCGCTCCCCAAACTGAAACTTGTTGAATAACGCCAAACATTTCTAATAAGGCTGCAATAAATACAAGAGTGGCACCTGTCATACCTAAGATGGGGATAAAACTTGGTACAAGCTTTGATTTAAAAAATATATAACTGTACATCATGGTATTGATGCCGAGCATGAAATTGGGACCGAGTAAAAATGTCCAGTCATGTACTGCTTTTAATAAAATGCCTGAGGCTTGGAAAGAGGCGATATTCGGAAAACCTGTTGCTGCATATTCCCTGCTTAAGGTCAATAGTGACAGTACGCTTATTACACCAACTGTAATGATAATCGCTTCAAGAAATCTGAAACAAAGATGCCAAAGAGCAATCGTTTCATTATACTTTCTTAAAAATGGAAACATGGTAGTGGCAGTACCAATCGCTGAAACAACCAGAATTAGCTCCATAATCGCCCCCATGATCACCTGGTTAGCGTGTTCGGAACCTTTAATCAGGTAATCGGGACCCTTTAGGATAGGATCGTATAAAATCAAACCTATGACCGACGTAACAGCTGCAAGAATAAACAGTACTCCCACAATGATTGTGGCTTTTCTGTTTGTATTCATTTTTTTATCCCCATTTCCTCATAAATTCAAAAACGGTGAAGCAATAAACGAACATAATAATTACTTTTTTGTGTTTTCCCCATAAAAGAATATCTCTTCCAGTGGTAAGTTAAAGGCGAGAGCAATACGGAAGGCAAGTTCTAGAGATGGGGAGTAATTTCCTTTTTCAAGAGCCACGATGGTCTGTCTTGTTACGCCTGCCTTGTCAGCCAACTGCTGCTGTGTCATTTCGTTATGGTCGAATCGTAATCTTCTGATATGATTGCCGACAAGATTTTTACCCATTATTAGACTCCTTTCCGATAGAGATAAAGTTTTGTCACAGACCCGGTCACATCGGAAGTGAATCCCGAAATGATCAGAATGATAAACATCGCCTGTGACGGCTGGGAGACGACCAGCGATCCCATTGCTAGTAGAAACCCGACGATAAATACAAAAAAAGAATTTCGGTTCGCTTTCAATTCAATTAACTTATCCAGTTCATCCGCAAATTTTGGCTCCTTTTCACCAGTCGTAATTCTAAAGAAGATGTTAAATAGAATGCTGATAATGATGTGTGCCACTATTGAAAACAGCATCAGGTTGAGGACGAATAAACCCCAATAGCGAAAGGTGGCTAGCGAGACAAGCTCTACTTCTGGGTGCCGTGGGTACATGTATAAGCAATAAGTACCAAAAATGAGAATCGTGCTGATTAGTGATATGATGCTTTTCTTTTCTTGATAGGTCATGGTTTCCCCCTTGTATTTTCTATTTTCTTCGGTAAAGCCTGTTATACATAATGTAATATAAACTTTACATAAAGTAAAGTGTAGATTACAAAAAAACCAACATCTTTAATTGGCATTGACCGGCATGTTCGAAAACCAATTGACAGGGGATGTTATGCTTATTCAACAATCCTGCCATTTAACAGATTAAAGACCAAGAAAAATGGACTGCTACTGCAGTCCATAAATTCTTCAATTCTTGCGCCCTTTATTGAATAAGAATTTTTTGTTAATTAGTATAGTGCTAAGGAATTATCATTTCATTTGTGGTTAAAACTAAGTACTTATTTACTCTAAAACCCAGAATTTGATCCGATAACGACAGTAGCGTCCAGTTCCTCGTCTCTAGCCACTTTTGTGGTAAGCCCAGCACCTGAAAAGATTTCAAATGTCTGAGGTGCCTGCTTTTCGCTCGTCTCTATCAAAAGATGTCCTCCCGGTGCTAGCCATAGAAATGCTTCTTCTGCTACTCTTCGCTGTATGTCAAGTCCATCCTCTCCTCCGTCAAGCGCCACCTTCGGTTCATGTAGGCGAGCCTCCTGTGGGAGCAGCTTGATTGCCTCGGTAGGAACGTAAGGTACGTTCGCAACTAGGATGTTCACATTGCCTTTAAGTTGGTGGGGCAGAGCTTTATACAAGTCACCTTCAAAAACATGGCCACCGAAATCCGTTACGTTGCGGCCAGCACATCGTACTGCAATAGGGTCAATGTCAATAGAATACAATTCAACTCGTCCTAAAGCTGCCGCCAGTGCTACACCCACAGCACCTGACCCGCAACATAGATCAACGACGATATCACCAGAACATGACAGGGCTTCTGCCTGGTAAACAAGAAACTCGGTACGTTTGCGAGGCACGAAAACGCCTCGGTCCAATTCTATCCGCAAACCACAGAACTCTGCGTATCCAACAACATATTCAAGAGGTAAACCATCGGCTCGCTTTTCCACCATTTTCATGAGGTCCTCTGGAGTTCGTGCCTCTGAGATAAGTAACTGGGTCTCATCTTCTGCGAAAACACAACCCGCGCTCCGAAGCCTGTTAATTATACATTTTTCCGTTTCATTGTCCAAAAAGAAATTAAATTTTTTTCCTATTTATCTCACCACTTTTGATAAGCTTATTTATAACCCTATATTCGTTAAAATTGGAGATATCCTTCGTCAACAAAATGGCCCTAAACCATGGAGACCATTCGAAGATCATTTATCCATATATTGGTCATCTGGCTCATTTAAAGCTGCCGCCAAGATTTTCTCTGCAACAAATTCAGGAGTATCAGGTGGATTGGAAGAACCTTGTGGCTGCTGCCGGCGAACTGGGCGAACGCCCAGAGCGTTTTTGCCAAAATCCGTTGTGGTTACGCGCGGATAGACGGAAATCACCCGGATTTGCTCTGAGGCCAATTCGCCTCGTGCTGTATCGGAAAGCATGTTCAAAGCGGATTTGGTAGCCGCATAGGCTCCGATACCAGGAATATTCATCTTGGTAACCACCGAACTTATGTTGATGATCAGTCCTCCTCCTTGCTCTCGCATGATAGGGATCACAGCTTGCATGGCTGTTAATGGTCCTATCACATTGAGGTCAAAGATCTTACGAAAGTCATCAGGATTGAGGTCGGCAATCGTGCCTCTTGCAGCTTGTCCTACGTTATTGATGACCACATCTAGGTGACCAAAGTGCCGCGCCGTCTCCTCAATGACACGTTGAACCTGCTTCGGATCGCTCACGTCAGCAGGCAGAGCTACAGCGTCACTTCCCCGGCTCTTCAATTCCTCGGCGAGATGCTTGAGTACATCGGCAGATCGAGCTACCAATGCTAATTTGGCACCAGCGGCGGCAAAGCGACGTGCTGTGGCTAAGCCGATACCAGCGGATGCTCCAGTAATAAGAACAACTTTGTCACGAATTTCCATAATAAATATTCCTTTCTTTGAATGAAATGATTGGCTCACCACGGGATTGGGCCGTTCACGCTCGAGAAAGTGCCCGTCGGACCGTTCTTGTTGAGGAGCGCAAGGCGCACAGGATAACGTGCGGCCTGTTGGACGGTGAGAGTTCCCGCGAAGTTGTTGAGATATTTTTCAATCCTGGCCTTTTCAGGATTAACTTAGATTTCAATACACTCCTTAATAAATCCTTCTTTACTCCAGAATATGGCCATTTAGTTGAAGATCAAAATTTAAACCCATTCTAACAGAATGGGTTTTGTCCTTATCAATAGTAGTCGCCGCCGTATTTGTCTCAGTAAGTATGCTCAATCCTTTTGAAACCAACGGCATCAAATAATTCAGAATCTGACCTCTTTTTGTCCTAGAGACAGTCTTTAAATAAAGAAACGGCCCGTGGAATCTAGTGATAATTCCAAGGGCACATCATATTAGGTTCAATCTTCCGTAAGGGCAGAGAGGATTTCCTTCGTTGTGCGAGTGCGCCCAATGCGTGGAAAGATATAATTTTTGACATGATCGTGCTCAGCTTGAGAAAATCCGGTCATGGCATCGATAGCGAATATAAGCTGATACCCATGCATAAACGCTTCTCGCGCGGTCGTATCCACACCAAGACCGGTAGCAATGCCGCATAAGACGATGGTGTCGATCCCACGACGGCGCAGTTGCAGGTCTAGCTCCGTTCCGTAAAATGCTCCCCATTGTTTTTTGGTGATGACATGATCCGTTTCGGCTACTCTCATTTCAGGGACTATTTCATCCCATCCCTCGGAGAGATTCAGTGGAGGCGCAGGAGAATCCAACTGCGGTCTCGGGATATCCTTCAGATCCTTGCTAGATACCCGGACCAGGGCAACCATCGAGCTGTGCTCACGGAAAGCATCTGCCAATGCGGCAGCGTTAGATACCACCTGCTCGGCGGTATAAGGGGCGTATTGATTTCCTAGCCATTTTTGCAAATCAATGACAACCAATGCTGTTTTTAGTGGATGCAACAATTTTTCCATTTTCGTTTGTCCTCCTCGTTTTTTTAGATTTGACCTTTAGTTCTAAATATTAAACGAAAGGTCATTTGACTTTATGTTCTATATTTTGTACTGTAATTCATAAGTAGTCAAGTGGGGAGATTTTGTATATGAGCGTGACAAAGGAAGAGGTTTTGAAATCTGCGTCGAAGCTATTTAAGGAACGGGGGTTTCTTTCAACGACGATACAGGATATTGCTGAGGATTGCGGCATTGCCAAAGGATCCGTCTATAAATATTTCCCTTCCAAGGAAGACATATTCAGCGAAGTGTTTAATCAATGCCTTAATGCCTATTTTGATCAAGTCGATGAGCTGACGCGCCTTCCAGGACTATCGCCAGAGGAGCAGTTTCTGCAGCAGATCATTCTGCGATTTCGTTATTTTATAGAGTACAAGCATATCCTTGTTGAATTTACAGAGCTCCCCATTCAACAGGATCCCAAGTTTCAACCGCTTAGACACAAGTTTAGGGGGCGGCTCATCCGATGGCATAGAGAGTGCTTGCTGCATGTGTACGGCGAGGAAATCCATCCGTGCCTATGGGATTTGGTTTCCATCTATCGTGCGATTCTAAAGGAGTACCTATTTTGGATTGTTTATGAGGAAAAGTCGCTATCGCTCGAGGAAACAGCAAAGTTCATTTTGGACAAGCTTAATGTTCTCGTAAAGCATATGATGACTTCTGATCAGAAGCCTCTGCTGAAACAAGCTTCGTTTGAGAGGTATTTAAGCTGGGGGCTCGAGGACCGCCAAAGGGAGAAGGTGCAGATATTTAACGTGCTGTTCCGTGAGATGGATTCGGCCCTTAACGTTCTTCCATCTGGCGCCGAACATCGTTCGGAGCTGAAAGAACTTTGCCATTTTGTCCAGACGGAGGTTAGAAAAGCGGAACCGAATCTCCCGTTGCTACAAGCTTCGCTATACTATTTGGAAAGAGAGAAGGAACTTAAAAGTCTGGTCATTCAGTTGAAGAATATTATTCTTTCGGATATTTAGAAAGGTCTGTAGTCAAAACTGAGGGAAATTAACGAAATTGTTGGTACAGGTTCAGAGCGACAGTTATGCACTTTGAGGCGCCGATCGCCGCTCTATTGTTTGAGATCAGTACCCTAACAGGTTAAGCCGAGGGTCAGTCTTTCCTATTGACATCTAAATGTAATGCCCGTTAGTTGCTCGTTTTGAGCCTGTTAGGAGAAATGAGCACAGGTTTATAATGCTCATATTTAAAAAATTCTTCATTTCACTAGTATAACTATCCCTTGAAAAATGTCTACTTTGATAGATAGCAAGATTTGTGATATCACCTACAGGTGTTAACACATAACAATGTACATTTTCTTCTCCATTGATTTGAAAGAAAGAGACAATACGATAATGAATAATACTTTCTCCATCTAATGATCGTATGGACAAACTTACCTCTGAGTTCTGCTTTAGAGGATACAGGTTTACACTAAAAAGCTTTACAATTGTAAAACTCATGGTTGTTGCATCCATTTTTTTTGCCGAAAATTTGCCGAATAACTCGGCAATACCAAATAAAATTAATTGACATAGTTTAATTTAATTTACTTAAAACCCTGATAAAACAATACTTTCAAAAAAATGATATGTCATAATTTCCTTATTCATACTTTTCTTAAACTGTAGGTCGGAGGTTCTAATTCTCTCCAGGACGCTTCAAAACCCTTACATAGCAATGTTTTTTCTGTTTTATCTGTTAAAATTGTTTTTATTTAACAACCAAGTTACCAACATATTGCTACCAAACCTCACCAATGGTTCTAACAGCAAGTATTGTTCGATGTTCTCAATTCCCTCTTTTCTATTTTTCAATTACTATTGTTATTCACGAACAATAAGACTGCATATTCTCTTACCTTATTCTTTTAATAGAAATCTAATTAAATAATTCTCATATTAAAAGAGTGACATTTCTGTCACTCAAATATTAACTTATTTTGTTTTACTGGTTGAAATGTACTGCAGCTTCTCTAATGCAATCTACATATCGAAATACTGGGAGCTCAAAGTCATATAATCTACAACGAAACGTAACTCTTACTCTTAGAAAAAAACTGCCAGTTCCTCCTACTTCAACTCTATCGTTTCCTACTTTTCTTGAAGATCCTATAATATATACATTTGAACCTGGCTCTTCTGGATAAATACTCCATTCATAAATTATTTCATTGTCATGACCAACACAGTCTCCTCCACACTCCAGGTCCGCATCTGCAAAGTATACTCTCGGAATGTTTGTTCTTTTAATGCCTTCGTCTCTTAATCGTGATCTGGAACAACATCCTTCATTTGGTTGGTTTATTTCATTACAGTCACAATTACGAGCACTTCGTTCCCTTTGATATCTTTGATTTGTCCAATCAGGTTCATTCCTGCTATCTAACATAATAATCACCTCACATCTTAGCATTTACTAACAATTTATTCAGGTATTTTTAGAGTTCTTGGACAAATTTTATTTTTAATCACTCTAAAACCATCCTAATCAACAAAACACCTCTTAAATGAACAAAAAAAGATCTTAACAGCATTCATTCTAGAGCTCAAGGCACAGCACCTTTAATCATTCTGTCATTTCGAAGACAAACTGCTGCTTCACTTTCTTGCGATCTTGTATCATATCAACTTCGTCAACCTTATCTTCATTAAATACGAATTGATGTTCTAATTGAGACAAAAAAAATATACGACTAAGCCTGATTATCAGTCTTAATCGCATAAATCTTGGCACTCTGTACAATACAAATGACCTTTATATATTTCGGTTTCATTATTCTCATATTCATTTCCACAACGGTAACATTTATACTTTTTACCTTTGTCATCATTTAATGAAAAATTCGGATCGAAATATGGTGTGATGTTATTTACGTTTGCTTTGTAAAGCTTATCAATAAGTGTTTCTTCGCTATCTAACTCTTCGTCCCATAAAGTCTTTTTCGTTTGTTTACGGTAATAATCATTATTTTTCAATTAACATCGCCTCCCGATACAGTTTATGCGGGAAAATAAATAATTTTCCATAAAAAAACGCACCTACTAGGATGGCGATATGATATTTATATTAAAACACTAAACTAGATTGCACCAGAAAGGAATTTCTTGACTAGCTTTTAAATATTTACCTTTACCAAGGAATTTGATTTCCATCTTTAAAAAAACCTCCAGAAGGTCCTTCAGGTCCAATCGTCGCTAACCACAGAATCGACTCAGCTGCTTGCTTAGGCGTTCTTGGAGCAGATGGTCCGCCCATATCTGAGCTTACCCACCCTGGGTCGACCGCATTTATTTTGATATCACCTTTGATCTCTGCAGCAATCAGTCGCGTCATTCCGTTTAGGGCAAATTTAGACAACTTATAAGCTCCTACTCCTGGATATGACATATCGCTCATCGCTCCATATTCTGAGGAAACATTAATAATTCGCCCATAGCCTCGTTTTTCCATAAGAGGAATAAAGGAACGGATAACATGGTACACACCAAAGAAATTGGTTGCCATTGTTTTTTCAAGAATAGAAGGGTCCATTGCCACTAACTTTTTATTCTCCTCCAAATACACGCCAGCATTATTAATCAAAACGTCTAATCTTCCATACTGCTCATTTACTGAAATTGCAGCTTGACTAATGCTTTCTTGATTGGCCACATCCATCTCTACACATATAACATCCAGATCTAACTCCTTTAATTTCTGCGCAGCTTCCTGACCCTTCTCAAGAACCCGGCTTGCGAGAATCACCTTAAATCCTTTCATCGCCAATTGCTTGACCAGTTCATTTCCAATACCCCGATTTCCGCCTGTGACAAGCGCAACTTGTTTATCCTGTGACATTTAAATCCTCCATTTCTCGTCTATAATTGAGAGCATCTAACTGTTGTTTTCAGCCTTTGTTTTTATTCTAGCTGTGCGATTTTCACATAACAAATACCTATATCTTATATCAAGATATGCATGAGAGGCATTTCTGAAATAGATATACTAAAACATTATAAAGGAGGAGTATTTTATGGAAATTAGAGTTTTGCGATATTTTCTTGCTGTTGCAAGAGAAGGAAGCATGATTACTAATTCTCAAAATAAAAAGAGTATCCAGAATTTTTATTGGATACTCTTCATTTATATTTATATCAACTAACGATGAACTTTCTTTCCACATAAGAAATTAACATTTGTCGCTGCCATTTTTTACCCGTTTCATTTGCATTAACAAGTTCCTCAATGGATCGTTTAAAGTCCGCTAGTTGATATCTCTTCTCTAAAAAATTAATTTTAACTATTTTTGGTTTAGACGTAGTTCTCCAGAGCCGATGATTACACAATTGCCTCCGATTTTTACTTCCTTAAATTCATTTCCGCCTTTCACTATGGATATGTCAATAAAACTAGGTCTCCCCATTTCTATTCCCTGTTCACTTCTAAGGAAATACGTCTCATTTTCAATAGGTGATATAACACCATACTCAACTAGATAGGCTCCTAAAGGTCCGCTTGCACCCCCAGTGGCAGGATCTTCTGAAATCCCCATTGCAGGTGCAAACATTCTGCTGTGAACGGTAGAGGTCGCTTCCTCTGTTTCCATAGTGAAGGTGAAAATATGTTTTGTACTTGGGTTATTGCTAAAATACTCCTCCCAAACATCAGTACGAAAACTGATATTTTTTATCGCTGAGAGTGATCGGACTGGAATATACAAAAATGGTACTCCAGTTGAAACAGTCTGAATTGGAAGGGTCGTATCTATGTCTTCAATGGATAAAGACAACAATTTGGCAGCATTCTCAGTATTTAAATATTTTTCACCAAAAACAGGTAATGGTTGCTTCATTTCAACTTTTAAAATATGAGAATTCTCTTTATAAACGGTTACAGGAACATCCCCAACTCCCTCTTCTAAAATCCATTCATTTGAACCTTCTTTTGTTCCTAAAATTCCTTTATCAGCCAAAACGTATGCCGCTCCGATTGTCGGATGTCCAGCCATTGGCAGTTCTACTTTTGGAGTAAATATTCGTAAATTTTTTTCTTTTTTAGGGTCACTTGGTGGTCGGATAAATACGGTTTCGGAAAGGTTAAGTTCTCTGGCGATCATTTGCATGGTTTCGGTTTTTAATGTTGTATTTTCATGAAAAACAGCTAATTGATTCCCTCCAAAGGGTGTTGTGGTAAATACATCGACTAACGAATATTTTAATGTTTTCATTGATTCCCTCCAACCTGGTTTAGTGATGTCCTTTAAACGTAAAGCCTGACAACAGGCTCTACCTATTCCCTCCCACCTTTTAAAACTACGACATTTCTCATATGTACTCCTCCTCGTTACTTGTCTTTTTTTATTTTAACACAGTATTCAGAAAATTAAGTAACATCAACCTAGTATCAATTTGATAAGGTCCAATTTTTAATCATGTATATATTAATCATCTCAGTATTAAACACAAAAAAAACATCCTAACGAGGCCCTTTTTCAGTTAAACATTCTTCTTCGGGTTTCATCATCACCTGTTTCCATTTTTCATCGCCTATTTTCCGAAATTGAGCAATTTCTACGTCAGTTCCATTTGTTAATGTAAAGAAAATAAAATAATAATCAGCACCATCATTACCATGAAAATAAATATGTTTTCCATAACCATTTATTACTGTTGGATATCTTTTTTGAATTAGCTTGCACCAATTTCCATATTTCACATCGACCACTGCTTCCCCATCATGTTGCCAAAGATGATAAGGAGCACATAGAAAATCTTCAGGGAACTGTTGTATATCTGTCATTCTATATCCTTCTTTTTCGTGAATACGCTTAATAAATCCGTAGGAATATCCAAAATACTCAGCTGTTTTGCCCTTAAACCCTTCAATTGTTTCAATTTCATAAAAAAAACGAATTCCCCGTTTTCCATCCAGCACACGACAAAGCTTGATCAAGTTTGTTTATTGACTGGAGATTTATAAAATAATAGAAAAACGGTGCAACAATTTGTAAGTTGAATTCGTCTATTTTATATGGGGGAATTCTGTTGAGAAAGATCATAAGCCTAATTTTCGTATTTCTGATAGGCTGCACATTCTTTATCACAACAACTTATGCAAAATGGGCATATGATTTTGTTGTCTACAAGGATAATAGCTATGTTGTTACAGAAACACATATCGAAGCTAATAAAATCGGTAGAAAAATTGGAGAGGTAACAAAGTATTCAGACCTAGAAGGCACTTATAGAGGGAATTTTTCTAATAAATTTCCAAAAGGAACGGAATATTATGAAATCAAAGGTATAGCAATAAATGAAGCCATCGCCATTGAAGAAAGCAAAGATTCTTTTATTAAAGCTAAATATAATGGTAAATATGCTACCAATGGAGAATATGACCCTACGAATTTCTTACTGGTGTATTTTATTGGAGTCGTTTTGTTGTTCGGTATCATGTATTTATTTTACAAAAAAAGAAACAGATAATGCTCAAAAAGGATGTCAAAAGACATCCTTTTTCTTAATATCTTGATAACATATCCACCAGAAGAGTTGTGAAAGTCCACAGGATGCCAATTTAAAAGGGTTATGCAGATTCACCAAGCAGCTCTGGAACTGTTACAAACTCGTAACCCTGTGCTCGTAAATGATCGATGATTTGTGGCAGGGCTTGCACTGTCCCATTCAGTTCCCCAGGATGGCTGGCTAAACTGTGCTCAAGAATGATTCCACCAGGCGAAACTTCTTTGTTAACAATCTGGAGAATATTAGGAGCTGACGTTCCTTTCCAATCTAGTGTGTCAACAGACCAGTCGATAACTCGATAGCCGAGATTGTGTATGAGTGTTATGTCTGCTGGAGTTACTCGGCCATAGGGCGGTCGAAATAAGGTGGTTCTTTGCCCTGTAATCTGTTGAATCTCGTTTTGTGTAGAAACGATTTCCTGGGTAATCTGTTGGTTATTAAGCGTCCATAGTTTCGGGTGATCCCAAGAGTGATTTCCAAGTGCATTCCCTTCGTCAGCAATTCGCTTTACTATGTCAGGGAAACGTTTGGCTTCTTTACCCACCATAAAAAATGTTGCCTTTACTCCTTTTGCCTTCAAAATGTCGAGAATCTTTGGTGTATAGTAATTATCCGGCCCGTCGTCGAAGGTCAGTGCCACTCGTTTCAGGCTGGAAGATCCCTTATAGATTACAACTGCTGGAAACTGTTGAGAAAGGTTTTGTATTTGCTGTTTATGCTGTTCGTTAGGTAATCTGTGATCTGCTTCATTCCAATCTTTCTGTGCTACTCGTTCAGGGGTTCCTTGGCCATTATTTTTACTTGTCTTTTTCTGCTCTACTTGCTGATCACTTGTACTCTCCTTCTTCGCTGAACAGCCAAAGAGTGCAGCCAAGCTTAAGATCATACAAGTTAACAACACTTTCAGCATACGTCTATTCATAAAATCACCTATTCTTGTAAGTCTAATACCTGTATAGTTGTTGAAATCATTCTTTCTGTTATGAACCCTTACTCCCCCCTTAAAAAAGCTAATTTTAGATTATCACTTTTCTCTTACGGATTTTATTTTGAATAGGCGCTGTTAAATTTGGCTGTTGATTTCCGCTTCAGGCACGAGCGGTTCGCGGGCGCGCCTGGAGAGGAAATCAACAGAATTTAAATATCAACAATGTTCTTTAACATAGCCTTTCAATTCAATAAGTAATTGAAAACATCGATTCATTTTACCATATTAAATTCTTCCGTTTCATAAATTTACATACAATAAAATCATTCCTACGGCTGTTATTTGATACTGCTTAGGGAGTATAATTACTGTTAGTCTTCAAAAACTAGTAGGCCGAATGAATTTTCGATCGCTCTATACAATCTTCCGGTTGAAACAACGAGAAAAGTGGGATAAATTTATTCAAGGGAACCATCTACATATTCTTCAAGCTGTATACAATTGAAGATTATGACTACTAGATTGGTATTCTTATTTCCTGGATTTTAGAGTTAGGATCCAATTCTTTGTCATAAAAAAACTATTCACTTTCCTTAAATAAAAGAATGAATATTAGGAGTAAAATAAATAAAAATGATTAAACGCAAACCGAATAAGATTCCATTCAACTTCGTCTTTCTTATGCTATTTTCAGCACTATTAATAATCACTTATTGTTACTGGGAAAATGACATTCCTTATTTTCAACGTGATCCATTTATAAATGTAAAAAAATACTCTCCGGAGATTCATAATGAATTAGGAAAATACCATCTCGAAAAGTACACTCCCGTTATCATTGCTTTAATGCAGCAAGAAAGCAAAGGGAAAGGTGGAGACCCCATGCAATCATCTGAATCAATAGGATTGCCACCGAATTCGATTAAAGATCCGAAAGAAAGTATCCAAATAGGAGTTAAGCATTTCCGGCACATTCTTACGTACGGACAGGAAAAACAAGTAGATTTTGCCACGATCATTCAAGCTTATAATATGGGAATTGGTTATATTAATTACGTTGCGGCACATGGAGGAAAACATAACGAGAAGTTAGCAAAAGAATTCTCACTTTTACAAGTTAAAAAGCACCCGAGTATTTATAATTGTAAAAAAAGTTTTTTTAATTCAAGATATCCATATTGTTATGGTGATTACGCTTATAGTGAAAAGGTCAATAAAAATATCACTTCATTAAATGAAGGTTATAATTAAACTGTAAAAAGTGCCGTGGTTATTTCATTTTTTCCGATTAAAAGCAATGAACAAAAAATCTTGCGAAATCAAAACATAGGTTGTACGTTTCCTTAACTTTATCTTTAGGTTCGCATCTTATTCGAAAAAAAAACGCTATGTTATTGTCTTGTTTCCGATCATTCTAAAGGGGCCATAACATGACATAGCGTTTTATATTGTGATGTGTAAGAAAAATAAAAACGCCGCACCCCAGAGTTGACGTTCTTTACTTAAATATGAAACCTTTAAATTACGTATTCTCACAGGTAAGAAGGGTTTCAGCTGTTTTCATCACCATCCCCTTTATTTGGTGACTCTCTTTCATTTTCCTTTTTAGCCCTAAGATTTACTTTAGCCTGCTTTCCAAGCTTTTCCGCAATTTTTTCGTCCAGTAATTTCGTTAAATCACCTTCATAGGTTGTGCCAATATTTAATTTTCCAGATAAATCCTTTATACCTAATTGTCCAAAATTATTAGCGTAATCCACATGTTCAATTACGATTTGATCGACATGTATATGTTCAATAATAATATTCGGAGTTGATTCCTGAATAAGGGGTTTCGAATTTACTTGATTTTCATTTGCTGTCTTCTCCTTCGTTAAAGAAGCTTCAAGGAAAGAGATTTTTTTTTCTAATTCCGAAATTTTCTGGGTGAATTTTTTTCTAGTGATGAAATAGCGAAAAAGAAAGCGCATATGCATCCTCTATTCAAAGGTGGATTGTTCGAGGATAATAGTAACCATAAAAGGTATGGATCGTATGAAAACACCATTCCGGATCAGCCGTTTTTTATATGGTCCCTCCTTCATGAATCCACCCCATTTATAGTCTTCATGTTTCATCTTATTTCTCCTTGAAAAAAACATGCAAAAAAAATCGACGGCCACATGATGATTGTTCGTCGATCTCGCTTTTTACCTATAAATATTTTGAGGAATTTCTTGTGATGTACTGCTCTTAAGCTAGGTCAACTTCGACATTAATGCAATCCAAACGTTATCCATAGGCATGTTTCATTGAGCTAAAATTGGGATGACATTGGCAATGATGGGTTGGCAATTTGGTCTTGGTCACTAATATCTGTATCAAAGTACCCATTAAAGGAACATGAACTGGCTGGTGAAAAGTCTCCTAGTGCCATGTTGACTCCGATCCATTTTTGGTTAGCGGTATGGCTATTTTGCACGGCAGGTCCCAATGAGATGTTAGCATTATTATTGACAGCATTTGTCTTGATATTAAAAACATTAATCTGAAAAGGCATTTTTTTCATTCCTTTATCTTGGATTACTATAGACAGTTGATGGATTTGCAATATCTCCCATATCATTGAAATCCGGGTCAATAAATACGTTTTCCATCGCAGCAGTTGGCGGTGCAAAATCTCCATAGGCAGTATTTTGTCCTTGAGATTTAGTATTAGCAGTATGGGCATTATGAAGGGCTTCACCGATGTTGACAGATCCGTTGTTTGATACACTGTTAATTTTAAGGGTGAAAATGTTTATTACAGTCTGCATCCTGTCACATCCTTTTTTATTGATATCTCTCCCATACTATGCAAGCAAACGCCTATCCGTTATTAAAACTTATCCTGATAAAGAACGATAAACAAGAGGGGTTATTTGAGAACATGTTCTTAACCGTCGAACAGCTAATATAGGCAAGTGGACAAACACAAGCCTTTTTTCAAAATAAACTAGAGTAAGGATGGTGATGAATCATGTCATTCCAGATCAACATATTTCAATTTAAGGTACATTCCTTAACTAATAATGCAAATATTAATTTTGGTCCTACCTATCAAAACAGTCATACTGCCAATAGTTCCATAATTGGAGGCAATTTTAATTTTGGTGACGGCTGCATAAGCTCATTCGCAAATATTAATGGTGGGAAAATAAAAATTTCAAATAAAAACACATCACAAGATTCTTAAGATATCTTCGTATTTTTATTTGTTTTTCATTCTTCAACTAATAGTTAAACTTGGAGAAACCTTTTTATATGAGGCGCTGTTTAACTTTTTATATTAACAAAGATCTTTAACATTGCATTATATTGAAATTCCAACTATTTACTTGTTTGTTAAATTAATAAAGCTGCCATGTATGGCAGCTTGAACTTCAGCACTCTTTTCGATTATCTGGAATTATTAAGATCACTTATGCTTATTCTCAAACCCTAAACAATGCCCATCTATTGATTGATCCTTACTTTTATATCGTTGAATTTGTTCTTAAGTTTTCTATATTGAATCAATTGTTCTTTAAGAAAATTTAATTCATCCTCTGTTAATTGTTCAAAGTTACTTTCAACCTTAAAGTCATCTTCTCTTCTGGTGGTAATAAACCACTCTAATTTAGCTGAAATTTTCTTCATTAAAGCATACCTCCTTCTTAGAAGCATAAATACTGTAGGCAAATGAAAGCCGGACTATTATTGACTATTGGTCCTTTTTCATTGTTCTGATGACTGGTTGGTAAGCCTAAGCAAGCTATTCGAATCAATTTTATTCAGCATTCGAAACACATGTCCTATTTTTCAATACTCTTTTATGCTTTATCCCACCCACTTTCCAGTTATTAACAATCACATTATTCCTGTTTGACGGAATTTTTCGAAAAAATGATTTATAAGAAAAGAAGTGCCCATGTGACACTTCTTCCTTTATTTAAAATTAAAATGAAGGTTTAATTGGATCAATCGCTAAAATATTTTGTCCATTTACATTAACCCAAATATAGGAATGATCTAGATCAGTACCAGTCATGCCGGTAAGGGTTTGATGTACACCTTCTTGTAATTGAAAGGTTGTTTCACCAGTGTTTACTGCTGGCTGTGTATTACTATTTAAAACATTTACATTAATAGTTGAATCAGAGCTGCTATCATATGCTGCAAATGAATGTAACGGTGTAGCCAATGCAAATATGAAAGCTGCAGCAATAAAAGTTAAAAGTCGTTTTTTCATTTTTTTCTCCCCCAGGTTGATATGTATATATGAACTAAGACATTGTTAACAGAAATGCATCGACAACATCAGGGTGGAATAGCTTTCCGCTTTCCCGTTTAATTTCCTCCAGCGCCTCTTCTCGAGACCGTCCTTTACTGTATACACGCACACTTGTCATGGCATCAAAAGAATCGACAACTCCAACAATAGCAGAAGATAATGAAATTTCATTGTTTTTTAACCCAAAAGGGTAACCACTGCCATTTAATCGTTCGTGGTGTTGTTCAACAATATAAGCAGCTTTTTTTAATTCAGTAATACCTGAATTAATCAGTAAATCCGACCCGAATACAGTATGTTTTTTCATCATTTCATACTCTTTAGGGGTCAATTTTCCTGGCTTATTTAAAATGGAGTCAGGAATTTTAATTTTACCGACATCATGTAAAAAAGAGCCAATATGCAAAAGATATAGTTCCTCTGATGAAAGGGCTAATTTTTCTCCTACCTTGATTGAGAGTTCCATAATTCTATGACAATGCTCAGCCGTGTAACCATCTTTTTCTTCCACTGCAATAGCTAAATCCATAAACTCTTTCACCTTAGAATCATAAAGATCAAAAACAGGCTGTGAAGAAGATGAAATATATAGAAAGCTGGTATCACCGTGTGATGTAAATAATGTGTCTTCTAAGATTGGATCCATAATTAAATGGTCACCTTTATAGGCTATTTTTCTCTCGTACCCTTCCATCCATGAAAGTGACCCGCTTAAAAGATAGACAAACTCCAGTCCATCCCAGCCCTCCACAGGGCCAACGACCCAATGTCCACCATCTTTTACATGATGATGAATTATTTCCAATCCTTCTTTCTGTAGCAATAAACTAAGGGCTGAACCTTTTGAAATGCTTTGTTTTAGAAATCCACCGCTTTTAATAAGTCGGATATTATTATGACGATGTATCATCCCTATAGTCCTTTCGCCTTAGAGAATTTTATTATAATCGATTCGTCAAATTTCGACAATAACTTTTATAAATTTATTATATTACCTTTATTTTGGTCAATTTTCATATGTTCAGTCATTTTAATTAGTTCATATAGAGTACTTCGATGTTGGCGAAAATTTCATTTAAAGAACAAACATAGATGATTGATCAATATCCAAAAATGATAGACCATTAAATTCATTCATAAAGCATCGTTACTACACCGGCATAATCCGCCAAGTTTTCTTTGGAAATATCCAATGTCTTAACTTCGATTATTCGTTGTCCAGAAATCTGAAGAAACTTATCTACCTTTGAAAACATCAAGCCAGCAACCGACAAATCCTTTGTTCTATAGTGCATAGGAATGGTAATAGTAGGTTTCAATTGACGCATGACTTGGGTAGCTTCTAGAGCATTAATCGTGAATCTGCCTCCTACGGGCAAGATGAGAATATCTACTTTTCCAATTTCATTTACTTGTTCTTCTGATAAAATATGCCCTAAATCACCGCAATGACAGAGCGTTAGACCTTCCATTTGGAAACAATATATATTATTGGAGCCCCGTTTCTCCCCATTTACCTTATCATGAAATGTATGAAATCCTTTAATCCTCACATCATTCAGGATGTATTGCTTCGGCTCATTCACCAGTAAGTAATCACCTGTTGCAGCTTGAATTTTATTGTGATCAAAATGATTATGTGTAACAGCCACTATATCTGATTCAACTATTGGCATACGGTAACGAATGAAGCGATAATATGGATCAATAAGAATCCTGGTTCCAACTTTGGAAGTCAATAAAAAACAAGAATGCCCAAACCATTTTATATTCATACTTTCATTCCCCTTACCCCATTTGAATTTGAATAAAAAAAGCCTTGCTACTTATTTCAAGCAAAGCACCCTATAGCTCCATTCCTACTTCAGTGGTGATCAACTTTAAATCCACTTAAAAGTCATATAACTTATATATTCTGTTATATTTAAAAAATTCCGAAACAGTCTATTTGTATCAACCAAAGGGGCTGGTTTGGTTTTAGTGCATCTATTACTACTACAATGTTCGAAAAAGAAAACTCCCTTCCATTTCGGAAGAGAGTCTTTTATGTTTATTTAAAAGTTCCTTCAAAGATTGTTTCTTTTAGTGGTCTACGGTTTGATGGCTGCTCACGGGGCTGAAAATCCTCTGGCAAAGCTTCTTTTTCTCCTTGATATCCTATGGCTATAACCACTTGAACATCAAAGTTGTTTGGGATATTTAATGTTTCTCGTGCTAGATCTTTTTGAAATCCACCCATTGCATGTGTAATTAACCCTTCTTTCACGGCTTGCAGGGAAAGGTACCCCCATGCCGTGCCAACATCAAAAGCATGTGCCGGATCTTCTTTATCTGAAATGAGAACGGCTAACACAGGGGCTTTTTCACACCATTGACGATTTCTCTCAAGAATAAAGGAATGAAATTTTTCTCTATCTTCTTGTGTCCGGGCAAGGATAAATCGCCATGGTTGCAAATTATTAGCAGAAGGCGCCCAACGTGCAGCTTCGAATACACGCATCAGCACTTTTTCTGGCACTTCTTTTTCCAAAAAAGAACGCGGAGACCACCGATTCAAAAAAACGGGGTCAATCTCATAGTCTGCTTGCCGGTATTTTTTTATTTCTTTTTCCATCATGATATCCCACCTCAAATTTGATCTTTGCTTTCAACATTGATTATACATTAATGGGGCTCAACTTATCACGGGATCGACATTATAGAGAAGCTGGAATGGTTGAAGTAAAATCAGCAATAAAAAGAGGAAAATTGCAGATAATATAAACAAAACAATAAAAGAGGGGATACCAATGCCAGAAAACACAAACAAAGATGAAGCTATGGAAGCAAATCAAAAAATGAGTGAAAAATTTAAAGACTTTGGTGCTCGAGAGACTACTCCGTCAAATTCTGGGGCTGAGTGGGCAAATCAAGAAATTCAACATCAATTCTATGGAAATTCTCAAGAAGACAATCTTTCCCCTATCCATGTTGATGTCAACAATCCTCCAATAAAAAAGTAAAGACAGCTATTTAAATGTACATTAAACCTTGTACATAAATGAATGACAACTTTGACTAAGTACCTTAAACATTCTTTTATCTACTATTTATAGAACAATAGGTCTTTTACTACTATATTTTTTTAAATGTAACATATTTTCCTGAAACCCAACCTGCACCGACATTATACCAACCATCTTTTATGCCATATGCTTTATAAGCATGGCCTTTTTCAATGGTTTCCACAATGGCATATGCAGGATTTGGCCCTTTTCGAACTACCGTGTGAGCAGTTGCCGTCACAACTCCAATTTGACCTCCTGCTGATGGTTTATTTTTCTCTGCTATTTCTGCTGCAAAATCACGATAAGACCAGTTCATATCTACGTTTCCAGATATCCCATCGACTTTTCCTGTATCCGTATATTGCCATATGTCTGCATGGTTTTTTAATTGCCCTTGATAATGGGCAATCCATTGGGCATAATTAGTAAGCCGTTCTTTTTCCAATTGTTCATCTAAAAAGTTATCATATGTGTAAAGCATCACGAAATATCCTTTGTTCTCCAAGTATTCCAGAAAGGCTATGGCTGCATCTGTTAATTGCTTCTTGCTTACGTTAGAATTGTTTTCTTCGAGATCTAGTGCTACTGGATACGTCAATTTATAGTCCTTAATGACACTATCAAAATATTTTGCTTGAGCAAGTGCTTCTTGAACTGTGCTAAAAGTAGCAAAATGAAAAGCACCTACATCTATTCCATTTCCAAATGCCAATGGCACGTTTTTCCGAAAATAGTCGACATGGCTGTAATCTGTCCCTTGGGTAGCCTTAATGAAAACAAATTTTACACCGTCTGCTTTTACCTTTGCCCAATCGATCTCACCGTTTTCCCAATAAACGTCGATCCCTTTAATTTGTAAATTAGGTGCACTCATTAACTCCCATTCCTTTCTAATTTTTCATGAAGATATTTGACTAAAGCTGTTAACTCTTGACGATCTTCTTTTGCGAGTTTTAACTCTTCCATAACCGAATCGTGGATTTCTTGTGCCCTTTTTTCTTGTGCTTCATAAATCTCTTGGTTTGTTTTCTCATGTTTTTTTGCTAAAACAACCGCCCCCACACCAATTGCTGGAAGCGCAATAAGTTGAACAAAATTGCTCCAATAAAGAATCTTGTCTTCATAGAATGGAAACTTTAATGGAATTAAGCCATAAATAAAAAAAACATAAAAAGCCCACATCGAATAAAAGGCAATTGTAATTTTTTCTGCTAACCAATCGTTAAACTTTTTCATTCTAACCTCCCTTTTTCTTCATTAATTTTTTAACCGCAGTTTTTATATGAACATGCATTGGTTTCCAACGCTGCAGGACATCATCTGATTGATCAATAAGCCACCTTCGGGCCCAAACAAATGGAATTGTTGCCCCATGAAGGCCGTAACCATTTTCTCTATGGCAAGCAGAGCAGGAAACTACTAAGTTAGCAATGTGGTTCGCGTGCAAATCACAGGGGTTCTCTGGTAAATCCTTCGCATGTCCGTGAAAATCCAGTAGTTTTAAGTCTTTGTAAACTAGGGCTTGATCAAATTTATTCCATAAGGATTGCTCAGCCCAGTGATGTGTTTCAAGTGTATTTCCTTCTGCTAGCACCTCTTCTTTAGTCTTTCCGCACCAAAAACAAGGGTGCTTCTCCACTTCGACTAATTGATGGTGAGCATGTCTGTATTCACTATCGTCATTTCTTTCATCTCGATCCGGATAAACCTCAAGCTCTTTAAACGTCTTTGGAATAATGGATTTTGGAAGCATTTTTAATGCCTTTAATATATGGTGCATATATTTCACCTCTTTCTAGCATTCTATTAAAAATAAAAAACCCCGCTTATGCTAAAGCGGAGTTAGATGATATTTTTTATTTTTAGGAAAAAAATTGGCTTTCGATTCCCGAAATGACTACCGGGTTTGATTTCTGAATTCCCTATGCCACCCAACCCTTTTTATGCAAAATAAAAAGAGTCTCGCTTGACTCTTAATATTCTTTTTTATGACGTAATGGATTGCTCCTCTAATCGACAAACAATCTTGAAAAACCCCAATAAAATCAGAACAAGAAACGGATTTAGTATGGCTGAATACCCAATATTCCACCAGCCATAATGAAAGTAGCCCCATGGTTCCGGAAGCAAAACCACAAGTTCGTATATGAGAATGAAAACATTGAATGTAAAAATATAAAAGACTTGTTTTACCCTTTTAGTTTGAAAAGGGAACTTATTTAAAAAAATGATATTAACCGTGGGAACAATAAACAAATAAACAAATAGGGCTTGCCAATCAATATCCTTTGAAAAGTACCAGTAACCCTGATATTTTACGTCTACAAAGACATCAAATAAAATTTGGAGAAAGCTTGAAAATAACCATATTTGTAACATTTGGCTTCTAGTTAATTGTTTTTTTATTTTCAAAGCAATGAGATTAAATATGACGATTGAAATGAAGAGTCCTACCATTACATTTTCTCCTAATATTAATGTAACTGAAACAAATATAAGGTTTACAATTTTTATAAAATAAATACCTAATAATAAAAAGATTTACATAAGGTATGAACAAATTTGTAATCACGTTCTAAAAATCATAAACAAGTAATATGTTTAAATGTATTAAAAACTAAGCTTCTTAGGGGGGGCTTTCATGGAATGGTATGTAAAGGTGTTAAAAAATTATGTAGGATTTCAGGGGAGGGCAAGACGTAAGGAATACTGGATGTTCGTTCTTTTCAACTTCATTATTTCCATTGTTCTTTCTATTCTGCAGGCAATTTTACATCTTCATCAATTTTTAACGGGACTTTATTCTTTGGCCATTCTGCTGCCTTCACTAGCAGTCACCGTACGCAGGTTACATGATATTGGAAAGACCGGCTGGTGGATATTAATTGGACTTATTCCTATAATCGGTGATATCATTTTAATCATTTTTAATTGTTTTGATAGCGAAGAACAGACGAATAAATATGGACCAAATCCTAAAGTAACTTAATACCACGAAGAATCGTTTCTTCACCTGAATGGTCCAACAGCTTTAATCTGTTCAAAACCTATGCCCATGCAATGGCTTACTGCAGCGAAAAGGCATCCGAGAGCTTCGGATGCCTTTTGATACAATATAATTGGTTTCATATTCTCATAGCTAGCAATTATTCCAGATAACTAACTTATTTAAAGAGTAGACTGGGTATGTTACCCTCTTAAGCAGACGCTTCCTCTATTCCTCTTACTTCTTCATTCAGTTTGCACGCTTCATGCAAGTATTCCGTTTCTATCCCGCTATTTAAGCCCCAGACATAAAATGCTAGTGATAAAATGGCCACTATAAGCATATCCCAGCCATAAGGGATGATATTTTTGCCGCCAAACTTATCGCTCCCTAAATACGAAACACCCATCATACAAAAGAGGTAAACAACCATCCATAGACCTGCCAGAAAATTCTTTCTGAAGCCCTGCCAATTCCTCTTTATTTGATAATAAAAGTAGATCGGCAGCCCAATCATAATGGAAAATAACACTTGTCCGGTAAGCGGCCAGCGCGCCCAATATAAAGTTAATGAAGCAAATATAAAGCCGCATGGTGCAATGATATTTAATCCCTTTATCTTAATTGGCCGATATAGATACTTACCTGTTCGTCTTAATGTCATGACTGTGACTGGTCCAGTAATATAAGAGATCAAAGTTGAGACTGAAATGACTTCAGCCAATTTCCCCCATCCTCTAAATAAGAACAAAAATAAGAATGCGACAGCCAGATTTAGAACCATAGCTGGGCGCGGAACACCATAAATCGGGTGAACTTTCCCTAACACTGCTGGTAAATATTCATTTTTTTGCATCCCATAGATCATCCGTGCCGTCGTTGCGGTATAAGTGATGGCTGTACCGGAAGGAGAAATAATGGCATCAGAATACAATATAATGACGAGCCAGTTTAAGTTCAGGGCAATTGCCAAATCTGCAAAAGGAGAATTAAAATTTAAGTGATGCCATCCTTGCGCTAACAGCGCTGGATTAACAGATCCAATAAAAGCAACTTGTAAAAGAATATAGATAACGGTCGCAATTAACACCGAACCAACTACCGCTATAGGTATTGAACGGGCAGGATTCTTCGCTTCACCTGCCATATTTATCGGACTTTGAAAACCGTTAAATGCGAAGATAATACCGGATGTTGCTACAGCTGTTAGGACACTTGCCAAACCATGGGATTCTGTTCCGGGATTGTACGTAAAGTTCCCGCCATGGAAGCCAGCAAATAACAATGAACCAATCGTCAAACCAGGGATTATCATTTTAAAAACAGTAATAAAAGAGTTCGCTTTGGCAAATAAACTGACAGTCCAATAATTAATGAAAAAATAAATAATCAATAATAACGTTGCAATTAAAAGACCTTGTATAGTTAGACTGCCATTTGCGACTAAATGATGTGTCCATTGTGCCCATCCCCACGGCAATGAACTCAAATATTGTACAGAAGCGATGGCTTCAACCGGTATAACAGATACGATGGCTATCCAATTAGACCACCCTGCAAGAAAACCAATAAATGATCCATGCGAATACTGGGTATACTTAACCATTCCTCCAGCTTCAGGGAACATCGAACCTAACTCACAATAAGAAAGAGCGATTAATAAAATTACCGCCATACCAATGATCCAAGAGAAAATAGCAGCTGGTCCCGCAATTTGAGCCGCTCTCCATGCCCCGAATAGCCACCCTGATCCAATGATTGAACCCATCCCTACCATGGTTAAAGCAAACGTCCCCATCCTTCGTTGTAAATTATTGTTCATTTAATCAACCTCTTTTCTTGTAAAATATTTAGAAAATACATAAATCCCATTCCCTCGCTATATGTGTTAATAATTTAACCCCAGTAAGGCTATTGCCGTATTCATCTATAGCAGGACTATAAACACCGATCCCACACCCTTGTTGGAATGGACTTCCTTGTTTCGTTCCTGGAGGCACTAATGCTAAAATCCCCCCTGACACACCACTTTTAGCCGGAAGTCCGACAAAGGCCGCAAACTTTCCAGACGCATTGTACATGCCACAAGTAAGCATTAAGGCCTTGGTTAATCTAGCCACTTCCTTAGGGAAAATTTGCACATTTTGAATCGGATGGTATCCATCATTTGCTAGAATCATTCCAATCAGCGCGATATCTTCGGTATTCATTTCCAATGCGCACAGCTTTAGATAAACTTCCAGTGTTTCTTCCACTTCTGCTTCTAAAAACCCAGTTTCTTTTAAATAGTAAGCTAAAGCCCTATTTCGATTGGCTGTCTGCCATTCCGATTGAAATACCTCCTCATTCATCGTTGCACGTTTTCCTATCATTGTTTCAATTAATTGATAAACTATTTCTAATTTACTTATAGAAGTATCCCCAGGAAGAAGTGAGGCTACCGTTATCGCTCCAGCATTGATCATGGGGTTAAAGGGCTTACCCGGTTTATGAATTTCCAGTCGAACAATCGAGTTAAAAGGATCCCCAGTTGGTTCCACATCTACTCGATCTAAAACATAAGAAATACCCCGAGAAGTACAAGCAGCAATAAAACTGATCACTTTTGAAATACTTTGTAATGTAAAATTGACTTGCCATTCCCCAGATTTTATAACTTGTCCATTTGGCTTTGCTATACAAATACCTAGATCAGATAGGTTGGCCTTCCCTAATGCAGGAATATAGTTTGCAGTTTTTCCTTCCGCTGCATAGGTACGAAAATGAGACACCCATTCGTCCAAACTATCTCCCATTTGATCTTTAACCTCTTTACTAATGCCTTGTTTCAATTTATTTTAATCTCCTTCCGCAGAAAGCGCTTTCTGTTTTTTGCTCGATAAATATACCTCATTCTATCTACCAGACTACAAAATAAAACGAAAAACTACAGAAATTTATTTATTTTTTTTTCTTCTTTTTTAATGGTCCAAGCATTGTGTTCAGACAATTCAATCTGTATACTAATTTTCAGACAAAATAGGATGTGACCATCGTGAAGAACAGCCCCTTTTTAAAAAAAGACATCTTTATCATGATTTTAATGATTATTATCGTTCCTATAGCAGGCGAAATTAATTTCTATCCGGTAAATGCTACCTTTCGAATCAGTTTTGGGGTGCCGGCATTTTTATTCTTTTTATTACTATTCCGTAATTTCCCGGTTGTCATTCCGGGGTTTTTAACTGCTCTTAATATAGTAGGAATTCGTATTCTCATTGAGTTTATTATGAACAGACATTTTCTGTGGACTTCCTCTTTTCATTCTAATTTCTCTAGTTTTTTCTTCTATTTAGCATATGTTTGTTTCTTTTATTTTGGAAAAGTCCATCGCTTTTATCACCAGTTGTTACTGATTGGGTTGTTTGGTATTTTAATCGAAATAGCAGCAGATTTGGTAGAATTGACCGTTCAATACTTCTTTTTAGGTTCAACGTTTCGGTTAGGAGCACTAAATGAAATATTGATTATGGCCATTTCACACAGTTTTATTGTTCTTAGCTTCTTCACGATCATGCGCCTGTATGAAGCACAGGAAAGAGAAAGGCAAATCAGGAAACAAAATGAGCGAATGCTCCTTCTCATATCCAACTTATATGAAGAATCCATTCATTTAAAAAAAACGCTAATAAACGCTGAAAATATTACAAAAAAATCTTATGATTTATATAAAAGCTTAAACGACATAAAAAACAAAGGGGCTTTTATTGATTCTATCGAGGAATTTGGCAGAAAGGCATTAATGATTGCTGGTGAGGTTCATGAAATTAAAAAAGATAACCAACGTATTTTTGCAGGTATATCAAAACTCATCTCAGTTGAAAGTTTTGGAGACTATATCAACTTGCACGAACTTATTGCGATCGTAAAGCGGACAAATGAAAAATATGCTGATTTACTGAAAAAAGAGATTGAAATTAAGTATTTCATTAATGGGGATCATCCTGACTATCATGTTTTCACGCTTCTATCCATCATAAATAACATTGTGACAAATGCAGTTGAAGCGATCGAAGATTCAGGTACCATTACCATTAACATTAAAAGAGACCTGCATTCTATCGAATTCCAAATTGCTGATACTGGTCCTGGGATTTTGCCAAAGCATAAAAACTTAATTTACAAGCCTGGCTTTACTTCTAAATATGATACTTCTGGAAATCCATCCACTGGGATGGGATTGTCCTTTGTAAAAGATATGGTCGAACAACTAGAAGGTGACATAAGCGTAGAAGATCAAGCAAATGGACCAGGAGCGGTTTTTATTATTCGCATACCAATTATTCACTTAATGAAGAGAGGATGATTCGATGCTTTTTTATATAGCAGATGATGATGCAGCCATTCGTTCCATGTTAGCACAAATCATTGAGGATGAGGGGCTGGGAGAAGTAGTTGGAGAAGCTGAGAATGGCTCATTGGTAAATGGAAATATGCTGAACACACTAAACATAGATATCTTATTAATTGATTTGTTAATGCCGATTCAAGACGGACTAGAAACGCTGCGTCAAATTAAGCCTTTATTCAAGGGAAAAGTCATTATGATCTCACAAGTCGAATCGAAAGAATTAGTTGCAGAAGCTTATTCACTTGGAAGTGAATATTATATAACTAAACCAGTAAATAGATTTGAAGTACTGGCAATTATCCGAAAAGTTAGTGAACGAATCCGTTTGGAAAAATCGATAAAGGATATTCATAAATCGCTTAATGCCGTGCTTCATTTGGAGGACCCTTCTAATAAACAAAAAATAGCCGCTAATGAAAAAAATATACGGGTTTCCGGGCAACTACTATTATCTGATTTAGGAATAGCAGGCGAAAGCGGAGGCAAGGATTTATTGGATATTCTGGAGTATTTATCGCAAAACGAACAAGTAGACAAGGTACCTAAACTAAAAGAAATTTTTATGAATTTAGCTAAAAAACGATTAGGCTCCACTGCAACAGAGGGGGCGGTCCAAAAAGAAATGAAAGCTTCTGAACAACGTGTTCGGCGGGCTATTTATCAATCGTTGAATCATCTTGCATCTCTTGGCCTTACGGATTATTCCAATTGGAAGTTTGAAAATTATGCCTCTAAATTTTTTGATTTTACATCCGTCAGAAAGAAAATGGCAGAAATAAAGAATGGTTCAACCCAGTCTCCCTCCCTGCCTCGCATCAATACGAAAAAATTTGTTCAAGTTCTATATATTGAAGCACAACGTATGCATTCTGAATGACAGAAGCTTTATAACTTCCTATTCTCAAAATAAGGTTGATTCCCCACGTGACAACATAAAAAAACGCTATGACTCCATAAAGACTTCCGATCATCAAATAGGTCCAATACGGGTTTTAGCGTTTTTTTATTTATCTATCCTTTGGCAATTAACTCCTTCAACTTTTCCGTTAATCTTTTAAATAATTTCTCATCTTTTTGATCAAGAGCTCTATCAATCTGATTTTTAATAATCGCGATCTCCATTTCAAGCGAATTTTTTTCAATAATTTCATTGACTTCTTGTTCATACTTTTGGAATCGATTATACTGTTTCATATTTTCTAAAGCTGGGCTTTCAATAAGCTGCAAATATCGGTGATTTAGTGTTTTCCCATTAAAATTTAAAATCATAAATACTTTTTCAGTAGGATTCATCATAAGATCACCTAATGCCATGGCGATTTCATCTGTCTTGCGCTGATTATGATAGTACGCAAAACCAGGTTCATCCGTATTCATGCTAGAGATGACAATCGTTTTGCGGTTCAGCATCATTTTCTCGGTAAAAGAAACATTTTCAAGAATATGATAATGATTGATTATGTACTCGATAACCTTCCTTGCATCTGTACGTTTCAATTGCTGGCATTCTAAAAACCATTTAAGGAAATACCTTTTCTCTGAGGGCGACACCCATTTACTCATAGAATACACCTACTATGGCATTTATTCCTATTTTAGCACATAACAAATAGACAAATACATCCAAAAGCAATAAGAGAAATTACGGATAAAGGAAAAAAGCCGACATACGCCGGCTATTTATTGAACGAACAACTTGCTTATACAATCTTTTCCTCTACTCCTATGCTATCTTCCTTCTTTTTAGAAAATAAACCTGCCAGTGCATCTGGCAAGGCAATCATCGCTGGCAAAAAGACAGGAAGAAGAATAAAACAAAGGACAACGAGACCGGTAATGACTGCTATGGCCAATTCACTAAGCAGCAGTATTCCAGAAGGCATAAGAGTAGCAAAGGTACCGCCAAGTATGATAACTGCAGATATGATCACGCCACCAATATGCTTAGAAGCCAATACGATAGCCTCTTTTGGCGCCATATGCTGATATTCCTTATACCGCATCATGAGGAAAATACTATAGTCTACTCCCAGAGCGACGACGATAATAAAGGAGAAGAATGGAACGAAGGAAGAAATCCCTTCATACCCAATCAGATCTAAGAAAATATAGTTAATCATAAACATGGCTGCATAATATGCTCCAACAAGAGATGCCGTTATAAATACAGGGATCCAGAAAGATCTGATGACTAAGAACAGAACAAGTAATACCCCCAAAATGACGATGGTGGTTGTTTTGTTTAGATCTCTGCTTAATATATTATTCATATCATTTGTTGTAGCACTTGGTCCGGACACACCAGACTTTGCATGCGAAAGAACTGTGCCTTTAAGTCCATTGGAAACCGTTTCGTTCAATTTATTTATAGTATTCATGGCTTCTTTTGAATATGGATCAGCTTTCAAAACAATCGTAAACTTTGTGATTTTTCTATCTTTGGACATAAATGCATCTAATGATTTTTTGTAGTTCTTGTCATTTAATGCTTCCTTTGGAATAAAGAATGTTTTATTTGATTTCAATTGGGTTAAAAATCCATTCGTCTGTCCCAGGCCATTAGAAATTTGCTTTAATCCATTGTTTACATCTGACAGCTTTTGTCCAAAGGCGCTGAAGCCATTTAAGCCGGTCACAAGCTGCTGCTGCCCCGATTTCATCTGGCCAAGCCCTTCGGTTACGTGATTCATATTCGTAACAATCGTGCCAATACCTGAAGATGCTTTTCCAAGACCGCCTTCAAGTCTTTTCAAGCCAGCTGCCATTTGAGAAAGACCGCTGCTCATGCTTGCAAGATTTGTATTAGCAGTTGCAAATCCGCCAGTTATTTCATTATAGTTATTATTTAATACTTGGATTCTTTCAGTTATTTGACTTAAATTTGTAGATAATTGATTAATGTAATTCTTTAATTTTTGGTAGTTAACATCATTATTCGAATTGGAATAACTGTTTCCTAAATCAGAGATCGCTTTCTGCATACTAGAGATAGTACCTTTTACAGTAAGAAGTTGCTGTGCCATCTGTTGATATTGTGTACCTATCTGGACATAACCAGCCTGCACATTCTTATAATTTTCAGCTAAAGTTGAGATACCGCTGCTCGTCTTTGCGAGATTCACTTCAATTGTCGCTATGCCATTGCTGATGGTTTGTGAATTACTTGCCCCATCATCAATTCCAGCTTGGATTTTCTTTAGTCCATCGGTTAGAGCTGACATTCCATCTTGTAGTTTTCCCGTACCATCCACCATTTGACTCACTTTGGAAAAATCTGCGGACCCTAGCTTATCTTGGGCTAGCGTCAATCCATCATGTATTTGATCCACACCATCTTGAGTTTTCGATAAACCATTCGTAACAGAACCCATTTGACTGTCTACGTAAAAACCGTCTATTGGCTTACCCTGAGGCTGGGTAACAGATGAAACCAGCTTAACTCCCTTAATCCCTTTAAGTCTTTCCGTTAAATTATCGATGACGGCAAGTGATTTATTATTATCAAGCGTATCATTATTTTCTATGACAACAGTTGCAGGCATTGCCTGACCTTTGCCAAAATGCTCTGAGACAATATTAAATCCTTTTGAAGAAGGATAGGCATTACCTAGTTCCTTAATGGTATCAAAGTTAAGCTTCTGCTGATGGAAATACACCATTGGTACCAAGAGCATTAAAATAAATACTGTTGATATTATAGGATGTTTTACAGCAAAGGAGGAGGTTTTGCTCCAGAACTTGTTTTCCTTGTGGCCTAATACATTCTTGGAAGGCCAGAAAAGCTTTTTACCTAAAACCTTCATAATAAATGGTGATAAAGTTAATATTTCGAGCAATAGAACTGATGCGCCTATTACAACAACAACACCTGATTTATAAATTGGAGATTCGGCAAAAACGAGAGCAAGGAAAGCAATAAATACAGTGACAATACTGTATGCAATTGTTTTACCTGCCGTTTTGTATGTGTTTACGATCGAATCATCGACAGAATGTCCATGTGTCAATTCTTCTTTAAATCGATTAAATAACAAAATGTTATAATCAGTTCCTATCCCGAATAAAATCAGTACGAGAAGCATTTGGGTAAGACTTGTAATTGGAAAGCCTGCTTTATCAATTAATTGAGCGGCAATTCCTATGGAACATAGGTAGGAAAAGGCTACAGCCACCAGGGATATTAAAGGAGTTACTACTGATCTGAACGCCAGAATAAGAACGATTAAAATAAAAATAACCGTTAATGCCGCACTCTTCTCTACACCGGCCTGAGATGCTTTCAGATAATCATTATTGATAAAGTCTTCACCGCTAAGATAATATTTCACAGGCACTTGACTAAGTTTGCTATCTAATTCTTTTTTGATCTCATCCACTTCTCGTGATTTTTTATCAAGCTTATAGCTCACCAGCAGGGTCGTACCATCTTTAGAAATTAAAGAACTTTTAGCCTCAGGCATACTAAAGGGATCAATGATGTCTGAAATCCCCAGTGCTGTGCTACTGTCGCTTATTGCTTTGATCCCATCACCGATTTTTTTCATTTCATCATCAGAAATTTTATTTTTATTGTAAAAAACGATAATGTCGTTCAGACCTTTAGCAGTATCCATCTTTTTTAAGATATGATCTGCAATGACCGAAGGGCTGTTATCACCAGCACCTTGCTGCCCTTTATTTCTCAGGATGGCATTGATATCTGGCTGAATGACTGTAAGCAATATGGTCGCAATGAGCCATATGGAGAATATTACCCAACGGCCTTTTATAATCTTTCTCACTTTACTTCTCTCCCCTATTCAAATTATTTTCCACAGTTGTTTTCACCAGGAAAAAATAAAACATCAAAGAAATCATATTGATCCATTCCTTCTGCCTCCATTTTTTCCTTAACAGCCGAAACCAGCAATTGCATTCCTTTCTCTACGGTCTCCTGCTCACTCGGGTTTAATAAATTTAAAACACCTATTAATGACTTATTAGAAATTTCCGAAACGTTCTCATTGAGTCCTTCGGCAAAAGGTTCTGAGAGAGAAATTACAACAGAACGTTTATCCTTTGGATTAGCTGCTTTCTCGAGGAAACCTTTAGTCGTTAACCGCTCAACGATATCTGAAACAGTACTTTGCGTCATTTTTAAGTTTTGGGAGAGCTGTTTAATACTTATGGATCTTTGAGAATAAACTTCGGCAAGGATCCTTGCCTGTGGAATGGTTACCCCCTGTTCCTCCGCTTGTTTTTGCAGACTCTTCATCATATATCGATGTAAAAAAGCAATCGATTCCCGAAGAAAATCAGCCTTTATTTCCATCATTTAAAAATCTCCTTCCAAATAAATCGCACACGATACATCGTATACGATTTATAATATAAATAGAACGCTTGATTTGTCAATTTAAAAAACGATTTCCCAGCCCTTGAGCCGTTTTCATTCCAACTTACAATTTGGTAAAGCAAATTCAAAAGGTTTTCACCCAAATACATTATAAAAAAGTAAAAAGAAGACTAACGCAATCGTAGTCTTCTTTTTACTTTGTCAGCAGTATGCTAACTCTTATATCCAGTTATGATAGAATGCCAGACCAGTAGCCGACAATCCCGATTACAAATATTCCTAGGATAAGGAGCAGTGGATTAACTCCTTTTCGAAGCATCCATGCCACCAGGATCGTTAATGCTAAAGGGAGCATCCCAGGCATAATGGAATCTAATACATTTTGTATCGTTTGAATATTTACCTTGCCTGCATCATCCTTAATTCTCGACACCACGATGGGAATATTTATATGTGTCCATTTGGAAACCAGTGCTCCCATTACGAACAACCCAAGAATGGACGCGCCTTCTGTGAGCTTCTGAATCCGATTGCCTGCTAAATCTTTTAAGATTTCCATTCCTTTTATATAACCATACTTTAATCCAAAGTATTTTGTACTTAATCTGATTGCATTGATTAAAAAGAAGAATAATAGCGGTCCGGCTATGTTTCCTGTTAGAGCAAGTGAAGCTCCTAGCGCGGCTAAAACAGGGCGCAATGTTCCCCAGAACATCGGGTCACCAACACCTGCCAGCGGGCCCATTAATCCAATTTTCATCCCATTGATCGCCTTTTCATCCATGCCTTTATTGTTAGCCATTTGCTCTTCCATCGCTGCTGTGACGCCAAAAATAGGTGCTGTCAGCCATGGGTGGGTATTGAACCATTCTAAATGCCGTTTCAAAGCTTCATTTCTTTCTGCTCCGGGGCCATACAATTTTTTAATCGCTGGTATCATGACAAAGCAATACCCCATTGCCTGCACACGTTCAAAATTAAAAGATCCAAGTAAAAAATTAGAGCGTATGAACATACTAAAAATATCTTTTTTAGATAACCTTTTTTCAGATTCCATTAATATTTCCCTCCCTAAATTTTATTTCAGGCATCCAAATCATCATCATCATCATAGATAGCTCCCTGTCCTGCTGCTACATGGGCTGCTGCAGTTTGATGATTATTTTTTTGCATGACTTGCTGATACAAAATGGCCAGGCAGAGTCCAAGTGCACCAAAGCCTACTAAATTAAATCCAGTGAAAGCTGCAATTAAAAATCCAATATAAAAGAATGGTTTTAAATAAGGAATATTCATCATATTAATAACCATTGCGTACCCAACAACAACGATGATACCGCCGCCTACTTGCAAACCTTTCGTAATGACAATCGGAATATGCCCGAGGAAGCTTTGTACTGCACTAACGCTGATTAACGCAACAATTAATGTAGGAATCATCACCCGCAATGCTTGGAAAGCCATGGCAGTTATATGCATAATTTCAATTCCTTTAAAATTGCCTTCTTGAGCATATTTGTCAGCCCGGTGAATTAAAAATACAGTTAAAGTCCGAACAAAGATCGTTAATGCCTGACCTGCAGCTGCCAGTGCAATTGCTACTGCGATCCCTTCCCCTACACCTTGATGGGCAGTAATAACCAAAATCGTTGAAAGTACCGAAGCAATGGCAGTATCTGGTGCCATCGCCAAACCTACGTTCATCCAGCCCAATGCCATCATCTCAAGAGTACCGCCTAGAATGATACCTGTCTTTAAATCTCCCAAAACCAATCCTACTAATGTACAGGCAATCAATGGCCGATGTGTCTGTCCTTCGTCCAGTACACTCCCGATCCCTGTAATGGCCGCAATAATTAATAATAGAATAATTTGAATGGTAGACATGTTTTCATCCCCTTTCTATTTTTTTGGTACATTTCTTAAAATCCGAATAAAATCTTCACTAGAATCTGAAGGCAGCTGTCTCAACTCAAGCTTCACACCTAGAGTGTTTAATTTTTCAAAATCATCTATATCCTTTTCAGTAACACTTACAGATTTTGTGACCTGTTTGCGGTTATTTTCAAATCGCATTCCACCTACATTCACCGTCTCAATTGGTACACCTGCTTCTACAAGTGCGACAATATCTGCCGGATTTTCAAAAAGCAGCAACGCGGTTGTGTCTTCGTACCTTGGGCTGAAATAGGCTTTGGCCATCTTGGAAATCGAAACGGCACTTGCCTTTACATTGGATGGTGCAACAGAGAGGATCAGAGTTTTTCTCATTTCATCAGCAGCAACGGTGTCTGATACCACGATAATCCTGTCCGCCGAGTAGGTCTTGATCCATCTGGTTAATACTTGGCCATGAATGAAACGGTCATCAATTCTCGATAAAACGATTTTCATAGTAATTCCTCTTCCCTTTCTCTCATACTTTTTGTCACTTTCTCCAAATGCTCACTGCATACCTGGAAGCTTTCCTCATTCACCTTTTTCAAATTTTTTAATAATTCCTTAAGAGGCAGGCTTCCTCTCATACTTAACACCTCAAGCAATATAGGCAGGTTCACCCCTGTAGCCATATCCATTCTTTCATTATTTAAAATAAATGGTGTGGCGGCGTTATACGGAGTACCTCCAAAGATATCCACTAAAAATAAGACTTCATTTTCTGGAGGAATCTTTTCTAACACCTGTTTGTACTTTTCATGAAGTGTTTGTGTCCCCTCATCTTTATAAAATGGGACGGCATAAAGATGATCTTCCTCGCCAAATATCATTCCTGAAGAACCTTGTAAAGCTGGGGCAAAGCTTCCATGCCCGCTTAAGATGACTGTGATCAATGTAATTGCTCCTCTCAAGTTTATTTACATACAATAACTATGCAAGTAACGTGCCAACAAAATGTATTAAGCGTTTTCATTGTTGTTACTAACTGCTTATTTTTCCTTTTTAATACACATTTTGTAAAAAAAGCAAACCTGTATTAAATTAGCAATCATTTTAATACAGGTTTGTTTTCATATTTATAAAAAAATACTAAAATGGCGATAAAAAATGAGTTTTAAAACACAGATATGTATGGGTTAAAATTCACTTGATCGTAAAGGCGCTGTTCTAGTCCAGCTCTTCAGCAAAAATAGTAGCAATAAATAACTTTTCATCTTTTGTTACTTCAACGCCCAGTTTTTTTTCAATTGATTTAATGGTTCGATCGGTTAAATCATACATTTTTTCCAGTTTGTCATCGATTACTTCATCCTCAGGGAAAGCAAGCGGAGCATTTTTGATCATTCTTTCAAAGGCAAAAGCCGTATGGATGACAATCTTTATCCTGAAAGTATTACTGAATTTGATCCCTAATTCATCCTGAACCGTTTGCACCCATTCTAATAATAATTGGGTAATGCGTTCAGGGTTTAAAAATAGTAGATACTTTGTTAAGCTGTCTTCACAAAGTTCACGTACAACAATATTAGTCTCTATTTTTCTTTCTCCATATAGTGCCTTACCTGCAGAAACAGCTTGTCTTATTATTTCTTCCCCATTTCCTTCAATCAAAACCTCTAACGATACATGCGGTGCATCAATCTTTGGATTTCTTGTTCCAACGGAAACCAACACTTCATATTCTTTTTGAATTTCTTTCATATTATTCGCTAGCTTAATAGATGAAACTGTTAAGATTTCAATAGGTTCTTTTGCGTAATTGCTTACGATTCCTGTTAATATTTCCTCTAACTTTTTAGCGGTTCCGCTTCCTGTAGTGCATATGGCAATGACTGCTTTCCGTTTTCCTGTTGATGATGATTGAACATTCAACCATTCCATAAAATCCTTTTTGACAGAATCGTAAATGGCATAAATGTTTAAATCAAGATAGTTTACCTTCCTAACAGCATCCAAAACCATCGAGGTGGTCACATTACTAATGGTCTTTATTTTTGTATTCGTTTTTTCTTCTAACTGGTTTTCGAGCATGGCTAATGACCCCATGTCCACCAGCATTAAAACTCCTTCTCCTTCATCCACCCGCTTAATTTGTTCTGCCAGACATTCCATAATTTCCGATGGCGATACATAAAGCGGCATATCAACGGCGGCGATCGGTGTACTTCCTAAAAGTGAGGTGGCTACTTCGACCATTGAAGTTGCGGTACTATTGCCATGGGCTGCTACCACGATTCCCACTCTTTTATTCTCATCCCATGATCGAATCGAATGTAGGAGCATTGTCAAATATATGACTTCGATCTCGGGAACATCCACTTTAAAATATTGCTGAATTTTTTCTTTAAACATTAAAGCGACGCTATACTCCTGAACATGTGTTTCACGAATTTCAGCTGTTTCCTTTTCGGTTAATACATCGATTTGTTTTCCGCGCTTTAAAAATGCGTCAATATGCATACTTAAAAAATGAAGAAATTTCCGATCAAATTTACACTTAAATTCCTTTTCAGCAATATTTTTTAGCTCCTTTGTCATTTGCAGCACTGTGTCTTCCACAAACATCATTAAGCTGCTGTTATGATATTTTTTCTGATTAACAAAGTTTCGGACATTTAAGCGGATTTCACTTATGATAAATTGGTTAATTTCTGATTCCTCTAATCCCTCATTTTTTAAGGTTTCCACTTTCTCTTCCATTAAGTGATATAAGTTAAATGGCGTGTCATCTTCCATATTCATGTTCTCGTCTTCAACCACTGGTGAAATAATCGTTTTAATATCCACATATTCTGAAATCAATTTACTTCGCTCGATATTTTTACTGCTGGAAATCCATTCCTGTTTTATTTCCTCTGGCAAATCTCTAACAGTCAGTTCTACAGCATTCTTATTATCAATATTGTTTAAAAATCCATGCGCGCAGACTAACTGAACATTTGCCTTCAACTGCCCCACATTTCCATAATTGGATGAATGAATTAAGGCATTCAAAACATCGATATGTACACTTAAATTTTTATTGATTCGTTCTGCTTCTTTACCTAATAAAAAATTCGTTAAGCCTATTTTTTCCTTTAGAGAACGTTCTTCAAAGGAAGGAATATGAATCGTCATTGGAATTCTTCGTAAAAAAGTTTTCAATAGGGAGGAATCAGGGTTTTCAGTTGTTGCACATATCATTAAAACTTTAGATGTCCGATTGTGATCTGTTTCACCCAATCGATTATATGTACCTTGATCAATAAAATAAAAAAGCATTTCTTGGCCTTCTGGTGGTAAACGATGGATTTCATCCATGAACAGGATTCCACCATTGGCTTTTTCCACTAAACCCACTTTATCTTCGGTTGCGCCGGTATAGGAGCCTTTCTTATGACCGAATAACTGAGAAAGTAATAGTTGTGAATTATTATAGTAATCTGCACAGTTAAACGTAATAAAAGGTGCACCTTGCTGCAGCTTATTTGCAAATAAGGCATATTGATAGATTCGATTAGCAAATAAAGATTTACCAGAACCGGTCGGTCCTAACAGCAGTATGTGCAAGCCATTGGGCGGATATAAAACAGCTGCTTTCGCTTGCGATATTGGTTTCTTTAAACTTCCTTTTGCACCAATTAAGTGTTCAAAAGGATCTTTTGAAATCATGTTTTTCAATTGGGGTTTTTCTGGAGGTTGGAGGCTTTCTACTTCCATTTGATTCGTATCCCACTTTTTTTGGAGGATCCTTTCTGCCACCTCTAACGGTACATATCTAACAGGGAATGACTTTATTTTGATTACCTTTTCTAATCTAACCAATTTATTTAATTCAGAACTAACATTAGACCTTTCCATTTCCAGTTGGTTAGCTATCTCTTGCGCTGAGTTTCCTTGTTTGCTTAAAAGTTCATCCGAAGAGCTGTGATTGAAATTCTCACATAATTGTTTATATATTTTGTCAATTCTCCTCATGCATCCCACCCCTGAAATATCTTGTATTATACTCCTTAGTTTCTCTACTACTGTAAAATATCTCTATATGAATAAACCAATTTTATTCATATTTTAACATACAAACACCCTTCCAATGGTTAAAATTGTATGTTTCAACACTTAAATCTATTTTGTCGGTAAGGTTATGTTAAAATTTTTTTCTTGATTGGCACGGAAATAAAAAAGCACCCCACATAGGGATGCAAACTAACTTAAAACAATCATCAACATTTTATAATAAACAAGCAGAATAACTACAACCGAAAGGAAATTTGCAAAGTTATTTTTTAATTTAATAGATCGTAGAATCTTTTTCGTTATGAATCCCGCCACTAAGGGAACTAAAATAATTATCGTAAGTTGTAATGCCATTTGGTTCATTGCTCCTCTTAAAAATGAAAAATCGATTTTCACATTCATCTTCTAGTTGTTTTACCAATAAGCAAAATTATACAAAAGAGGGGAATTTCCTTCAAATATTATTTAAGACATCTTGAAAATGCCAACTTCTGAACTAGTTATATCAAGAATATAGACCAAAACACATCCCCTAAAATCCATCTTCTACTCTTCATTATGATAAACTATTGACTATAAAATAGTTCATTGGAAGTCAAGGAGGGAGAATTTGAACAGGTTGATCAAGAAGCTCTTCATCTTAATATCCATATCCATTCTATTACTCTGTGTTTCGTGCAGCAGCAGTGAAGTACACAGTAAAATGCAGAACGATGAAGTGAAACATGGTTCCAATATAAACGATCCTGCTAAAATAGCTCAGAATGATTCAAACAAAATGAAACAAAAAACAGCCGTACAGGATGCAGCGATCATTCAAAAAGAGAAGGATGCACAAAAGAAAGCAGAATGGGAAAAACAGCTTGAAGATCAATATCAATTAGGCTACAATACCTTTTTTAAGAAAAATTATGCTGATGCCATAAAAATTGAAAGTGACGTCATTCAACAGGATCCATCTTTTTATAAGGCTTATAATGTAAAGGGAATTGCCCAATGTTATGCTGGAGATTTTAACGGAGGCATGGCAAATATCAATAAAAGCCTTCAATTGAAGCCTAACTATGGCTATGCTTTATTTAATAAAGCTCTTGCTTATGAGCTGTACCGACATTTTGATGAAGCCATTACATGGTATAAGAAGGATCTTGCGGTTGAAAATTATGTGTGGACCTATTATGGGATCGCAAGTATTTACGGTCGGCGCGGTGATGTTGCAAATACCGTGAAATATTTAAAGCTTGCCATCAGTTTCGGGGCTTATACGAAAACAGCTGCAAAGACTGAAAAAGACTTTGACAATGTTCGAAATAGTAAGGAATTCCAATCTTTAGTATACAATTAGAAAACAAATTAAGCACCATTTCTAAGGGGAGAACTGCCCTGGAAATGGTGCCTTTTCATGTTATGCTTGTTTTTTATGGCAGTAATCGCGCAAACTCAACCATGGTAGTGGTACCTTTAATGAAGAGCCGGTGAATTAAGTACAATTCATTTGGCTGTCCGTTTTCAACAAATTCTCCACTTTTAGTCGTAACCGCATATTTATAGTATTTCTTTGTTTCCTCTACAACTTTATCATTAAAATAACCAATTGGATAAGCAAGAGCCATAACTGGTTTGCCGGTTAATTGTTCAATTTTTTCCTTTGAAGCATTTAATTCCTGCTCGTAATTCGTTACTGACCTTAGATCTGAATGGGTCATGGTGTGTGATTGAATGGAGAAGAAGCCTGAACCTTCCATTTCCTTAATATCAGCCGAAGAAAGTGAATAAGGTCCTGAATCAATCCTCCCGGCAATCACGAACTCCGTGGCTACTGGTTTAAACTGATCATCCGCTACCTTTGTAAAAATAGGAAGAGTATTCATGTTGTTCTTCATACCATCATCAAAGGTAATAAATATAGGCTTATTAACCTTATTGATATCGGCAAAGTGTTCAAATGTAAGCGGTGTGTATCCATGTTCTTTTAAATACATCATTTGCTTTTCGAAATTAGCTGGTGTGACGAATAATATCTTCAAACCTTCCCCTTTGTACTCATCGATCGCATGATACATAAGGAATGGTACATACTGCGGAAAAGTTACTGCTGATTTGGCAAGCAGGATTTCCTTCCCTTTTTGGTCTACACTGTAAGCTTCAATCTGATATTCCCCGCGTTGTCCCTTAAAACTTCGGGTATCCAATGAAACTGCGAAATGATTTGCAGCGTTCGAGGATGAGAAAGTTTTCATGGCAGCCGGCCCGTCGGCTGTCCTCCAGATGTGAAACAGGATCTTAGAGACATTGCCCGCTATCTGCGATACTGAAATAGAAGCTGTTGTCGATTGAACCGTGATGGGAGTGGAAGTGATGACTGCCTTTGGTTTAAAAACTGAATTATGTATTTCTACTTTATTATTATTTTTTAATTTTACTAGTTCTTTTTCATGCGTATTTGTCGAAACGGCCTGTTTCTGATCTTTCAAGTGATTTCCGCACCCTGCTAAGAAAAAGACAGCCATCAAAGCCATCAAGAATAATTTTTGCATTTTATTTCTCCTGCTAAAAAAGATTTATCATTCTATTAATGATAACATCACTAACTTTATTGATAAATAAATTACATCTGATACCAGATTAATAAAAAAAAACGGAACATAATGTTCCGCACTTTCATTCATGATGAAACTAGTAATTTACTATTTTTTCTTAGTTCGTTATTTATGAATTTCCTATTTTTGTATAAAAACTTTTTTAACTCTTCTAATACTAATTCCTTTTCTCCATCATCACAATAGTTTAAGCCTTTTCCATGTAATGTCCATTTACTTTCTGCTTCATAATTCATTAAAGTCCATTTTCCCTGACGTATCGTGTCCTCAAATACAAAATAATATTTGTTACCCTGTGAATCATATTCTGCAATCTCATAGAAGTGGTTTAGAAAATATTCCATATCTTTTTTTGAAACGATTAGCTTCATATTTCCCCCACCTTTTACATCTTTTTGATTATTTTAACATACTTTGATTATTTTTTAAAAAGGAGCTTGTTCAATACTAAACATTTTCCTTTATTTAAACCATCGATTTAATCAGTAAGTCCATTCTTAGAGCATTGTTTCATGTACACTTAGGATCTTTACTGCATTTGTAAAGATCAAGTAAAAGAGCCAAATGATCTGGTTTATTTGTGATTTCTCCATCAACCCCCATTGAAAGGAGCTTCACCATGTCTTTATCTTTATTCACAGTCCACGGCTCAATAAAAAGACCGTTTTGATGGGCAGCATGGATTAAATCAGGGGTAACTACTTCCATTCCCGGACCTACCCCGTTTGCATAATCTGAGATCCTCTTAAATTCTTTTTTTACATTTATACATTCCAGCATACCTTTCGAATATAGTTGGATGATATTTAATTGCGGAACTAATGCTTTTAACTTCCGAAGGCTTGGCTCACTCAAAGAGCCAAAAATAAGATTTTTTTGGTTCAACATTTCATTTCCCCTTAAAATATTGACCAATTTCTCTTCCATTCCCGAATTTAGATTCGGTTCCTTTAATTCAATAAAAAGCCCTACCTTGCCATTTCCTTTATGTTTAACAAGCTGAAGGACTTCCTGTAATGTTGGTACATGCTGCTGGTCGTATTCTTTACGGGCTTTTTTCTTAAATACATGATTAAACCATGAACCTGCATCAAGAGTTTTGATCTCTTGCAGTCTAAAATCTCTAACAAGCCATGGTGAACGGAGAGGATATTTTCTCTTTACATTTGTCGTCCTTTTCAGGGATTCATCATGCATCACGATGAGATGTTTGTCATTTGTCATCTGTAAATCCAGTTCGATATAATCGGCTCCCATCCTAATGGCCTGGTTAAAGGTGGCCAAGGAATTTTCTGGTCCATATGCCGATGCCCCGCGATGGGCTACGACTTTGATTTCCGAAGCAATGGGCTGTTTCTTAGAAAGTTCAGCATGGCTGGCTTGATTTTGACCTGAAATTTCTGATGTTTTTAATAAAATTAGTGCGCCACAAATAGAGAGAGAAGCTAGTCTAAAAATCAAACTCTGTTTCACTTCAAATTCATCTCCTAAATATTTGAAACTCTGTGATAAGAAAAGTGCCGGAGCTAGATAATTTTCAAAATTAAAATCTATACTTACTTTCCTGATAAAGAAAACACGCCGACTGCCGAGCCCGTTAAGGCGTAGTTCTCCGAAAAGCACAGCTTTTCGACTGTGAAGCTAATGCTCACGAAGCATTCCTTATTGCTCTTATGCCTGATAGAAAAGGGATACTTTCCTATCGGCTAAAAAAAGAGACAGGGGTTACATATTATTCCCTGTCTCCTGGCATTTTACTATTTATTTTTCATATATTCATAAAGCGTCATGGAGGCGTTCCTAAATCCCATCCCTCCACGTTCTTGGCCTTGGCCAGATTGACTGTTTTGCCATTTGTTTGTTGGTACAACTGTACAGTTGTTTTTAATCCAATTAAGAACTTCTGACTGTTGGCCGCCAAATGACCTTCCTTGAATAAGGAAATAACGAATTTGACCTTCGTTCACCAACTTTTGCAGCTTTTCGACTGATAAGGCTGGGTCATTCCCCATAAATCCTCCCATCGCCATGACCGGCAATCCAGTGTCAAGAATAATAGGGGCCGCTGATGTGGCATTTAAAGTGGCCACAAGATAAGTTCCATTGTGATAATTAGCTTTTAAATAATTTTCAAGCCTAGAATTAACAGACACTTCATCTCTACCATGCTGATTTTGCAGTTCAGGACCAGCAAATGGTTTTGTTACAGATCCTCCATATTCAATTGGTGTCATAGCCCAAGCCGAAGGTGCTGCCACTAAAGCACAAACCCCCATGATAGCAGCAAGGATTGAAATGCTTTTCTTAACCATTGTTTTATTTAACAGCAAACAAAATAATGCTAGTATGGCAAGTAATCCAATTCCAATGGAAAGAGGTCCGCGCCATGCTGGATACTTCCAAACAATCGAAATTTCAAAAAACACAGTTCCCAATAATGCAATAGGCAGGAACCATTTTTCCACCTTACCTTGTTCACGCCATTGACACCACATTTGTTTGAATCCTGCCCCGGCTAAAGCAGCGATACCAGGAGCCATCATCACCATATAATAACTGCTGAACCTTTTGGCCACGCTAAAGAAAACAAGCATCGTCAATACCCAAACTGCCCATAAGATCACTGTCTGCCGTTTTCGATCAGGAGCAGTACGAATGGAAGTGCCCCATAACAGTGAAATGATCGCTATTAAATCTCCAGGCAAAAGCCAGCTCAACTGTCCATCCAGTTCCGGAGTTGTCAGCAGCCTTAGTGGACCAGGGTTACCTGTTTGTCCATAACCTGAAAAGCTGTTTCCCCCATTATTCATCCTTGCTCTCATAAACTGAGAACCACCACTGTTTATCATTCGATCCATTCTATTATTGCTATTCATCCCTGAATTTCGGTAAGCATTGCTTGTATTGTTCCAGCCGCCAAATTGCTGCCCTTGCTGTGCCCCGAAATGGGAATTGCCTTGTCCACCTCGCTGCTGTCCGAGCAAGCGATTGATTCCATTGTATCCGATGGCCAATGTCACCATAGAATTATCTTGCGTACTTCCGACATAAGGGCGTTGATCAGATGGAATGCTGTCAACAATCACTGACCATGATAATGAAACTGTCAAAAGAACAACTGTGGCTGCCATCAAATGTACAAATTTTTTCTTCCAGCTTATTTTAGGTGTTATCAAATAGTAAAGATAGAATGCTGGAAGTACGAGGAAAGCCTCCATCATTTTAATATTAAAGCCGACACCTACGATGAAGAAAGAAATAATCAGCCATTTTAATTGCTTTTGCTCGACTGCTTTGCTTAATGCCCAGGTGGCAATCAATGAAACAAACATTAACATACTATCTACTTCATTCGTCCGATCAGCCGCAACAACTATTGGCGTTATAGCCAAAAACAGTGCTGCCAATAATCCGGCCCCTCTTCCAAAAACACGGGCTACAAGATGATAGAGTAAGGCAACAGCGAATACACCAGCCAAAGCTTGCGGAAGAAATAAACTCCACCCCTTAAACCCGAATATATATGCACTAAGCGCTTGGAACCAGAAATCAACCGGGGGCTTATCTATGGTGATAAATCCTTTTGGATCAAAAGAATTAAAGAAGAAATTGTGCCAGCTATCCAGCATACTTTTTACTGCAGCGGAGTAGTACGTGTTACCTATCCCCTCCTGCCCTAACTTATAAAAATTAAGAATGACTGAGAGTATTAGTATGAGAGCGAGGCCTAGGTGATGCCAATTGAATCTTCTATTTCCTTTATTCATCGAAAAACTTTCACTCCTTATTTTATAATAAATCGTTTAGATTAATGGCTGTTAGTATATCTATCATAAACTATAGACTATATCATTACTTTTAATTCTAAAAAATAGCTTATAAAATTCTTAAATATCCCTTAAATTAAGAACATTTTTAGCTTTTAATGATACATTTGGAAATGGCGGAAATTTTGCCTGAAATCATCTATCAGAATGACATGCATTTTAATATAGCATCTATATAAACGGAGGAAATAAATGATATATGAAAACGCCATTATCTGTTAATCGAAATAACATTGCAAGACAAATTCTTACGAAAGTTCCTGAGATAACGATTTTCTTTTGGCTGACCAAAGTGTTGACTACAGGGATGGGGGAAGTATTCTCTGATTACTTGGTGAAGAATATGAATCCCATTCTAGCTGTAGCTATAGCGGGACTAGTACTTGCAGCCTCTATCCTCATACAGTTCTTTGCACGTAAATATGTACCATGGATCTATTGGCTTGTCGTAGTTATGGTCAGTATCTTTGGAACAATGGCTGCTGATATCGTGCATGTCGTATTAGGAATAACGTATCTCGTATCTACCCTATTTTTTGCAGCTGTGTTGGCCATTGTCTTGGCCATCTGGTTTGCTTCTGAAAAGACTCTTTCCATTCACAGTATCCATACAATTCGCCGCGAAATCTTTTACTGGTGTACGGTTCTTGGAACATTTGCACTTGGCACTGCAGCAGGTGATATGACTGCCTCTACTATGCATTTGGGTTATTTCGCTTCAGGCATACTGTTTACGATTATACTATTAGTTCCTGCAATCGGCTCATGGCTGCTTGGTTTCAATAAAATTTTTGCGTTTTGGTTTGCTTATATCATGACACGCCCTGTCGGCGCTTCTTTCTCAGACTGGATCTCTGCTTCAAAAAGCCACGGCGGTGTTGGACTTGGTGAGGGACCAGTCAGCTTGATCCTAACGATTTTCATCATAATCTTAGTTGGTTACTTATCTATTACGCGAAAAGATATCCAAGCCGATCCAGTTGTTCTAAATTCACGAACGGATGCTTAATTTATCACATTCTATAAAAGGTTTTCTGCCTAATTTGTTTGTTTTAAAAAAACGAATTAGCAGAAAACCTTTTTCATTGAAAAAGAATATTTCTAAAAATAAAGTCAAAATAACACGAATGTTTTATATTGTTATTAATTTACAAATATTTAATAATTAATTTGTACAAGTACTTCGTACGCCTAACTATATAGAAAGAAGGGGAATGGATGAAAAATTTCTGGAAAAAAGTCTCTACCGTATCTACCATTTCATCAATGATTCTACTCACAGCTGTGCCCTCGATCACTTCTGCCGCATCTCCACAGCAAGTTACTGTTCAGCAAGGAGAAAATCCACAAGTTTTACAGAATGCAAGCGTATTTGGCGACCTGCCAGGAAATACGGTTGTCACAGTAGACATTGTTATGAAAATTACAAACAAAAATCAACTGGCAAACTACATAAATGATACGACTACACCTGGAAATAAAAACTATCGTAACTATCTTTCGGTAGACCAATTTAAGAATAGCTTTGGAGCCAACCCTGAATCTATTAATAAAGCAACTGCATACCTACAATCTTTCGGTATTACCACCTCTGTATATCCTAATAACCTCATCATTACAGCTACCGGAACCGCAGACCAATTTAATAAAGCCTTCTCTGTTAAGTTAAAAAAGGAAAATTATAATGGAAAGAGTTTCCACGGAACAAGTGAAAGACCGAGTGTACCTGCAAACTTTGGGAATGATATCCTTTGTGTTTTAGGATTAACAAACTATTCCAATTTCACTTCACATGCAGTGAAACAGCCTGTTTCATTAAACGAAAACGGAAATACACCAACAGGTCCACTAAGTCTTATGCCATCAGACTTAATCAAGCAATACAATGTTCAACCGCTATATGACAAGGGAGCAGATGGCAGCGGCCAAACGATTGGAATTGTCACGCTTGCTGACTTAAACCTTGAGGACGCCTATCAATTTTGGGACAAATCCGGTATTGCATATAAGAAAAATAGAATCACCAAAACAAATGTGGATGGCGGTTCAGGATGGGATGGATATGATGAAACTACTTTAGATGTGGAGCAATCTGGTGCATTGGCTCCTCAAGCAGATATTAATGTTTATGTAGGGCCTAACTCTGATACAGGATTCACTGATGCCTTTGCCAAAGCGATTAATGACAATAAAGCCCAGCAAATCTCTGTTAGCTGGGGTGAAAGTGAGCCCGCCATCAATTTCTTCATTCAGCAGCAACAGGAAACCCCTATGTATGCTGAAGTGTTTAACCAATTGTTTATGCAGGCTGCCGCACAAGGAATCTCCATGTTTGCTGCGGCAGGGGATGAAGGAGCATATGATGCTGCGAGGGAGTTCGGCTTAACTTCTGGAATAGCCAATGCAGCTTCCTTATCTGTCGATAACCCTGCAGACAGCCCATATATAACAGCTGCTGGCGGTACGACACTTCCATTCCACTTCCACTCTTCCACTTATAATGTGGATGTGAATAACGATCACGAGCGTGCATGGGGATGGGATTATCTTTACAAATATTTTGATGCAAGAGGATTAAATGACCCGACTGGCTGGGGCGACAGATATCTTGTCGGCGGCGGTGGCGGCTTTAGCCAATTTTTCAAAACACCGTCTTATCAACTTGGTGTACCAGGTGTGAACTCGTATATTGCCGTTAAGCAATGGACTCCTAATGCCGACCAGTCTTCACTCACTCGAGATTCTTCTCCTACGATCGTTTCTGGAGCAGGAACTGGAAGAAATATGCCTGATCTCTCTATGAATGCCGACCCTTACACTGGATACAAAGTTTGGTTTAGCGATCCAGCTGATCCTGGCTCCAATTCTGGTTATGCAGTATATGGAGGAACTTCCTTTGTATCACCACAATTATGTGGTCTTTCAGCATTAATTAACAGTGCGAACCAAACACAAGCTGGCTTCTGGAACTCGCAAATTTATCGCTATGCGATACAAAAGGACTCACCATTCCATCCTTTGAACACTGTAGGTGCAACGAACGATAATGGTTTTTACAGTGGAACACCAGGAACAGTTTATAATCAGGCTACAGGACTTGGTACACCGGATGTAGCGGCACTTGCATCCAAATTTAAATAAAAGGCTCGGTTAAACTTGGCTGTGGATATCCGATCCAGGCACTTCGCTTCAATCAACACTGTTCTTTAATATATAGCCAAATAAAATAATAAAGCCGTCCCCATCTTTTTTTAGGGGACGGCTTTTGCTTGTTTGACCCATTTTTTGTTTGTCTATAAAAAGAGTAGAACGGGACAACTTCCTTGCCAATAAACTAAAACTAGCTAAGCTTATTCACTTTTTTGGAGAAGCTCTAAAAATGAAGGAGTGGTTATTATGGGGGCCATTACCGGAAAGGAATTTATAGATCGAATTGATCAGTTAAATACGGATATTTGGCTGCAAGGAAAAAAGGTAGAAGGAAAAAAATCTGAACATCCTGCCTTTAAAGGAATTTTGAAAAGTAAAGCATCTTTATATGATTTGCAAGTTGACCCATGTTTTGCCAACAAACTAACCTTCCCATCACCGGAATCAGGTGAACCGATCGGACTTTCTTATCTGCAGCCCAAAACAAAAGAAGATATAAAAATGCGTAGAATCATGATCGAGCATTGGGCGAGGCATACTCATGGGATGATGGGCAGGAGTCCAGATTATATGAATTCCACCATCATGGCATTTGCCTCCTCTCGGAATCTGTTAATCGGCAGAGAAAATTGTTTTCCAGAAAATATTCTGGCACTTTATGAAAGGGCAAAAAAACATGACCTCTCCTTTACGCATACGTTTATTTCCCCTCAGGTAAATCGATCACAATTACTGTTAAATCTATCAAATGAACCAATTTCCGCAAGGGTTGTTAATCAAAACAGTAAAGGCATCTTTATTAAAGGGGCAAGACTTTTGGCAACACAAGGTGGATTAACCGATGAAGTACTGGTTTACTCTGCTGGCGGAGTGTTGGATGAGGCAGAAGCCTTCGCTTTTTCATTACCGTCTGATACGGAAGGATTAAAGTTTATTTGCCGTGAATCATTTGTAAGCGGAGACTCTGCGTTTGATTATCCCTTAAGTTCTCGGTATGAAGAAATGGATACGATATTAGTTTTTAATGATGTTTTTGTCCCATGGGAACGGGTTTTTTTCTATAATAATCCCGAAGCTGCCCATGATTTTATGCTTCAGAACTCTTTTCATCATTTTGCCACACATCAGGTAATCATCAGACAGATTGTTAAAACGGAATTCCTTCTCGGAATTGCTCAAACTATAGCTGATACGATCAATATAGGTGACTATCAGCATATTCAGGAAAAACTGTCTGAGATCATTATTGGTCTTGAAACGATGAAGGCATTGTTAGAAAAATCAGAGGCAGATGCCCAATTCGATGAATGGGGTACATTACGGCCTAGTCTAATACCACTTCAGGTTGCCACCAATATCTTTCCAAAGATTTACCCGAGATTCAGTGAAATCATTCAATTAATGGGTGCAAGTGGAATGGTATCGCTTCCCACTGAGGAAGACTTTCAATCTGATATAGGGACAGCTCTTGAAAAGTACATGCAAGGTGCAAGAATTAATGCGGTGGATCGGGTGAAACTATTTCGGCTGGCATGGGATTTAACCATGAGTTCGTTCGGTACCCGGCAAACACAGTATGAACGCTATTTTTTCGGGGATCCCATTCGCTTATCCAGCCTGTTGTATAAAACCTACCCAAAGGATGAATATGTGAAAGAAGTTTGCCAATTTTTAGATTTAAAGACGAATCAGCTGCCGTAATTTTGAACCGGACCTTTTTGAAAAAGGTCCGATTCTTTAAAATACTACAGTTTAGAACTATTAGTTATTTATCGAGCCTTCTCGTGCTGTTTCTGTAAGCTTGCGAGCAATGGCCTGCCGTTCTGCCATATAACTTGGACTGGAAGCTCAAAATATTCGGTTAATTTGTCACTAGATAACATTTCTTTTGTATCACCAGATGCAAATACTTGACCTGATCTTAACAACAGCGTTTTATTGAAAACTGGCAGAATTTCTTCGACATGATGTGTGACATAAATAATCGAAGGAGCAGATGGAATTTTGGCAATTCGTTCGATTGAGTCTAATAATTTTTCACGGGCGATAAAATCTAGCCCATTTGTCGGCTCATCCAATATTAAAAGTGATGGATCTGCCATCAGGGCACGTGCAATCAGTACCCGCTGTTTTTCCCCCTGTGATAAGGTTACATAGTTACGATTCGCATACTCGATGCAGCCTAATTCCTCCAATAACCCGATTGCTTTGTTCCGCATTTCATCTGTAGGCTGCTCATAAAGTCCAATTGAGGCAAATGCTCCGCTCAATACTACCTCAAAAGCATTATCATCCGGGTATATTTTTTCCTGAAGAGATGATGAAACAAAGCCGATTTGCCTGCGAAGTTTTTCACCCAGATAGGTCTTGCCAAATTCCATCCCTAAAACTGTCACTTTCCCTTTGGTCGGGAAGTAAAAAGCATTTAGCAAATTTAAGATCGCCGTTTTGCCGCTCCCGTTCAAACCAAATAAAACCCAATTCTCCCCTTTTTCAAACTGCCAATTCACATCTTGCAAAATCCATGTCCCATCCCTTTTTAACGAAACACCCTCCAACTTCAAAACCCTCATGCTGACTCCCTCCCTCAAGCTCTATTAAGAATAATTTAATAATTATAAAAATAATAATATCAAATTAGTGTTATTGGTGTCAGGCACCAAACTTCGCATTTCGAAATTTTTTTGAACTAACAAAAAAGGATAGGTAAATAGAAATTGTTTCTATTTACCTATCCTTTTTCATTTAGTCCTAATAAAGTGTGACAGTAACATTTCAAGTTCAAGTGCTTTTTATTTAGAAATTATCCGCCATTGTTAGATAAAATAATACCGGAACATGCGGTAAACAATAAGATATTAAGTCCCAAGCCTATTAATGCTCCCTGGCCCATCCGCTTTTTCCCTTTTGCAAAACAAACAATTGGAATGATAATAAGGGCAACGATTGCCACTACTATATATGGAAGCACCATTATTGCATTTACAAACAATAATATTAACCCTAAAAGGTAAATGCTCAAGGTGATTCCCATTCCAATCCAAAGATCTTTTAATGGCTTGGCATTTCCGTTGTCTCCCTGATTTTGCTTCACCATCTCCCCCCCTTTAAATAACTATTTAATGTACGTTTTACCCGCTAATTCTTCCTGAATTTTCTTCAATGCTTCCTCTTTGTCATCACGATAAAAAAGATTGTATGTGTCAAATGGAATAATCCGGCCATCCGGATGGGCAATATGGACACAGGATTTTTTCACAGACCGAACATCAAAATTATAAGCATCTAAAAACTGCATAATGATTACCCGAAACACATTGTCATAACCAATTTCTCCCGGCATGGCAACCTTTGGCAGGCAGCATAACAGATCCTTTAATGATAACGCAGATGAATCAGGAGAATGGTTGAGTGAAAATAATTTAAAAATCATATTTTTCATGTTATCATCTTGTTCAAATACAATCGTATTCCGCCCTCCCTCTAATAATATTTTGGGATCAATCAGCCCTGTCAGCGGAGTGACATTGCCATTCAATTTCAATGCATACCCCATTGCCAGACAATCTGGATGGCAAGGGACAGGAATGATATCCTTCGCTGAAAAGACTTCGGATTGATCAATAATCATCTGCCGTACTTCACTTAATGTTAAGCGATTGGCCATTCCGTCATATTCTTCCAATCGCCCTGCCGCTTGTATTGGCTGGAAGGTAACTCCCCGGACACATTTTTGCTTTAGACCATATTGGATGATATCTCCGACTTCGTGGTCGTTTAATCCTTTTTTCAAGGTCACCACCAATGTCGTCGATATATTGAACTCATTTAAATGATCGATCGCTTTTTGGCGGATTTCTCTTAAATCGACCCCTCTTAGTTCTTCAAGGGCAGCTTTTTCAAAACTGTCGAACTGTAAATAGATTTCAAAACCTGGCGTGTAGCCGGCAAGACGTTTGACAAACTCTTTATCATTCGCAATTCGCAGGCCGTTAGTGTTGACCATTATATGTCGAATAGGCCGCGATTTCGCCATATCAAGAATTTCAAAAAACTGCGGATGGATGGTTGGCTCACCGCCGCTGATTTGCACAATATCCGGCTGGCGCTCATTTTTAACAATACTGTCCAGCATAAATTCGATTGTCTCCAGACTACGGAAACCGCCTTTTTGTGGAGAAGATTCTGCATAACAAATGGGACAATTTAAATTACATCTTTCTGTTATTTCCAATAACGTCAAACAGCTGTGCTGTTCATGATCTGGACATAGCCCGCAATCGTATGGGCAGCCATATTTAACGGGTGTGTTCCAGCGATATGGCATCTCTGACGGCTTTATAAATTCGCGGCACCACTTATAATATTCAACATCTGTCGAAATAAGCACCTTTTCTCTGCCATGCTGCAGGCAATTCTTCACGAGATATACTTTTTCATTTTCAATAATGACCTTTGCTTCAACTTTTCGCAAAAAAGTGGAGCAAATACTGTTTGTTAATTCATAAAATAAATAGGGACGATTAGGCATGAATTTCTCTCCTTATTTTGATCTTCTTTTTATTAATCAGCCAGACGTAATAACTGATACCTAACAGGCTGGCTACTTGAATGTTATTCAGAAACAAGTAAGGATGCGGGGTTGGTTTAATAAAGTCAATGAGGAAGCGAAAGGTCAGATAGCCAAGCATAAATATTTGAAACTGCAGCCCTTCCCAGCCAGCATTTTTCTTTTTAATTTGATAAATGATAATGGCGGTAATCGCCAAAAAGACAATTTCATATAGCTGTGTTGGATGACGTTTCACTCCATCACCGAAATCTATACCTGTAATCCATGTGGTGGGAATTCCATATGTATGGTCACTCAAACCAGTTAAAAAACAGCCTATTCTGCCAATCATCATCCCAATGGCAAGCGGCAGTACAAAATCATCACCTGTTGACCTTGACCAGCCTATCCATTTTTTGGCTGATTCCACACCAATCAATCCGCCGAGTAACCCTCCAACGATCGTTTTTCCCTCCGTCAGATAGGCGAGATCATTCCAATCTTCAATTGTCTTTTTCGGGTCTTCAAACAAATATAGCAGCTTTGAACCAATCGCTGCCCCTAATATGGCTCCTACAATCACCCAAATGGCCTTATCTATCGGGATCCTTTCTTTATTTCTTGTATACAAGTACACTCGGAATCCAATAAAATAGGCAAGTGATTCAAAAAGCAAATGCGGGTGGATTCCAAAAATAAAAACGGGAAATTTCATTGCGCCCCTCCTCCCTTGATCATCTCTGTACTTTTTATATTAACAAAACATTAGGAAAAATTTTGAATGAATATAAAATTTTTCTATATTGACATTTTTCATTTTTGCGATAAAATATTTAGAAAAATCAATATAAAGGCAATGACGAGAAAAAGTAAAATGGGCACATTTTTCTACAGAGAGCTTCGGTTGGTGAAATGAAGCAAAAATGACCGTTTGAATATGGCCTCTGAGCTGCGCACTGAACGTATTTTCTATTAGTAGGCTGCGACAAGTGTTGGTACTTGTTTTCAAAACCACAGTATAAGAGTCTTTTTAAGACTTCCGTACTTGTAAAGGCTTTACGTGTAAACGTACAGTGAAATTAAGGTGGTACCACGGAGTTCATACCCCGTCCTTATCTATGTTTTTAGATAGGGGCGGGGTTTTTTATTTTTATTCTTAAATCATGGAGGTTTTTCACAAATGAGTATTTTTATTGGAGGGGCATGGCCCTACGCGAATGGTTCATTACATTTAGGACATATCTCTAGTCTTTTGCCAGGCGATATTTTGGCTAAGTACTATCGTCTGCAAGGGGAAGATGTTCTTTATGTTTCCGGAAGTGATTGTAATGGAACACCTATTGCCATTCGCGCTAAGCAGGAAGGAATTTCCCCGAAAGAGGTAACTGACCGATATCACAAGGAATTCCAAGATTGTTTTGTAAAGCTGGGATTCACATATGACTGTTATACCCGGACAGACGATGAACATCATCATAAAATTGTGCAGGATATATTTTGGGATTTGCTCAAAAAAGGGCTCATTTACACAAAATCAGTTGAACAAACCTATTGTGGTACTTGTGAACAATTCCTTCCGGACCGCTATGTTGAAGGAATTTGTCCACACTGCGGAGAACCGGCCCGTGGTGATCAATGCGATTACTGTTCTGCCATTTTGGATCCGGTTGACTTATTAAATAAGACTTGCAAATTATGCGGCACTTCACCATCCATCAGAAACACAGAACATTTCTATTTTTCTCTCAGCAGCTTTCAATCAGAGCTGGAACAGTATTGTATGAAAGCAAACAGCCAAAAAACTTGGCGGGACAATGCCATTCAATTAACAAAACGCTATTTAGATGAAGGACTGCAGGACCGCGCTGTTTCTAGAGATCTACCCATAGGTGTCAGTGTTCCAGTCAAAGGTTATGAGGAAAAGAAAATTTATGTTTGGATTGAAGCTGTGTCCGGCTATTACTCAGCGAGTAAACAATGGGCCAATGAGACTGGGCTTGATGATTCTTCATTTTGGAGTGAACAAACGAAAACTTATTATGTTCACGGCAAAGATAATATCCCTTTTCACACAATTATTTGGCCGGCGATTTTAATGGGATTAGGCAGCAATGCCCTGCCCCAATATATCGTTTCCAATGAATATGTAACCGTAGAGAAAAAGAAACTTTCAACCAGCCGAAATTGGGCCGTTTGGATGCCAGATATTTTAGAAAAATATCACCCGGATTCCATTCGCTACTTTTTAACCATTAATGCACCAGAAAACCGGGACGCCGATTTTTCATGGCGCGAGTTTATTTATCGTCATAATAGTGAATTGCTAGGTGCCTATGGGAACTTTGTCCATCGTACACTTAAGTTTATTGAAAAATGCTGTGATGGAATCATTCCTGACGGCGAACTTGATCCTATTATGTGGGAGCAATTGCTTCAAATTTACAATGTAGTTGGAAAGCAGATTGAAGCGGGGCATTTTAAAGCTGCATTAGCAGAGGTTTTCAACATTATTCGCGCCGCCAATAAGTTTTTTGATGATGAACAGCCTTGGAAGCAATTTCATGAGAATAAATCATCATGTAAAAATACTTTATTTACTTGTGCCGTAATAATAGCCAATCTGGCTCAGCTATTGTCGCCATTCTTGCCGTTTTCAAGCGGAGAAGTGCAAGAAATCTTACGATTGACCAATTTATCATGGAAACCTATACAGATTGATGGGGGCTTGCAAATAAAGGAAGTATCTCCATTGTTTGAGCGTATTGATGTCAAAAGGATTGATGAAGAACTTGAACAGTTAGCCAAACAGGCAAATTAACATAGTTAGGGAAGTTTTACCACTTCCCTAATGCTTTTTCCAGCGGCGGTAAAACCGATATCCTTTTCGTATGCCATCAACAATGAAAAATGGAATTGGCGGATGATTTTTGTAAAGTAAAGGCTTGTAAATTGTGTAATAAGCTTTTTTCAAATCGTCCCATTTTCGGCAATGCCCCTGCTTATAAAAATCCGATACATCAACAATATATCCTCTGCCTTCTGACATGACGACATTTTTACCATGGACATCATATGGGTTTAGCCCGATTTTGCGGGCATATGCCAAACCTTCATCCACGTCTTTGATGACGGAATCCGAAATCTGAACTCCTTTTACAAGGGCTTCAAATAATGTAATACCTTCAAGCTTTTTTAATACTAAATAGTTTTCACCGTAAGCAATTAAAGAAGAATAGGCAGGGTGATCCCCCAACTGTTTATAGACTTCAATTTCTTTTTTTTGATCTTCGGGGTTTCGTCCATACACTTTCACAGCCAAATCCGGATTTGCCTTATGCGTAAAAACGCCTGCGTAATTTCCCCTGCCAATTGTCTCCCATGTATTAGATCGATTTTTTATAATGATGGGATCAACTGGACTGTCGGTAATTAACTGTATTTTTGGCAATAAATCGGTTTCTACTAATCTTAAATAGTGATCCATTAGCATTTTTGCCACCTACTAACTTTTAAAACCCTTTATTTATATTTTTACTCCATGTAAACTAAATTTAGGACTTTAAGGAGTTATATAGTGAAAGAGAGGGTAAACCGTGAATTTTCCATTATTAGAAACCAAACGCTTAAAATTAATTGAATTGACACACCGTCATGACAACAGCTTATTTGAAATTTTATCAATCGAAGAGGTTACAAGGTTTTACGGTACAGACCCTTTCACCCTGCCGGCAGAAGCTTCTAGGCTGATTGATATTTTTCATAAAAATTTTTTGGAGCAGCGTGGAATTCGTTGGGGCATCAAATTAAAGGAAAACCAAAAAATTATCGGCACTTTAGGCCTTAATGCACTACAACTTAAGAATCTGCGTGCAGAAATCGGCTATGAATTACATCCATCCTACTGGAGAAAAGGTTTTGCGATGGAGGCCATTAATGAAGTACTGAATTTTAGTTTCAATAAACTTGATTTATATCGGGTCGGAGCCGTTGTTTACCCTGAGAACGAAGCATCCCTCCATCTTCTTAAAAAGCTGGGCTTTATGGAAGAAGGTTTACTAAGAGGATATATCAGGCAAAATAATCGATCCAATGATACGATTGTATTATCACTCTTAAAACCAGAATGGGAAAAAAGCCAGGAATAAGCCTGGCTTTTACTCATTAAAAAAATCTTTTAATTCCTTTTCATTTTTTTCATTTTGATGATGAATGTAAGGATTATTTTCTGTTGCATCCTTTGGATCTAAGTTAGTTTTGATTACTAACATTGGCTCCGATGGACTATCTAAAATGACTCGGTCCGTTAGTTGATCAAAATCAGGCAGCTTTTTGTTCCCAGGTTTGTTTGCTTCCATTTTGTGCACCCCCTAAAAAATAGGGTGCTAAATTCCCTTGTTAAAAATTCACCAGAAAAAGCAATTAAAAGAAAAAAACTAGGAAGTAAAACCTTCCTAGTTATGGTTATTCCTCTTCGCCGCCAACTAAGAAATCAGGATTTAATTCTTCGAATTCTTCGTCGTCGACATCATTGCACCATTCATCATCATCATCTTTGCAGCCCTCTGGATTGATACGGACACAAACCTTTGTTTCGCCGATCACCTCGACAAGGAACTCCCTTTCCACATGAACGATGATACGATTTCCATTAGGGGAAATAACAGCTTCGGTGCAATTCGGCTGCTGCAATACTCGGGCGACGATTTCATTATCATCCATGGCATCGTGATCCCGGTATTTCAGCTTAATGACATCCGTATATTGAACACGTTCAGTAACTACTTCCGTTTTGGTATTATCATTGAAGGAGTACCAAACATTGATATCATAAGAGCCGTGTATCTCTACTGTTTTGCCAACTTTTTTCGCGTTGTATTTATGGTTGATAATCCAGCAGCCCAGAATACTGGTTGGATTATGTGCCGGGCTAATCGTATGATTGGACTGGGTAAATTTACGTCCTTTCGCTACTACCGCCTTGGTTATAATCTCTCTATATTCTCCCATTTTGCGCGAACCCTCCTCATTCAGTTTCATTTCATCCTATGCCAATGTCTAGACTAGTGTGATATATAAATTTACGAATACTGGTTAAATGTTTAGTCATGATTCATATTATGCGGGATGCGTTTAGGTGTGTGTCATTAAGTCAAGGACATGTGAGAAGGTAATTTTTATAAAAAAAAGACAAAAAAATAAAGCCAGGCCTTTTAACAGCCCAGCTTTATTTTTTATTCGTGATCACACTCATCGTGGCCTTCGCAGGCAGCGCCGCCATTTTTAAGGCTTGCTCCTGTCTCGCCGCTTAATAAGTCTCCGCCTGTTGCAATAATAATTTCGTCGGTAACCGTGTTTGAGATTGTTGCAGCAATCAGTTGCAGCAAGTCATTAACTTCTACCTGTGAATGTTTAAATTCTTGTACAACAGGAATTTCATCCAGTTCACTTTCAAGTGTTGTAAGCTTCTCTTCAACTTTCTTCAAAGCTTCAGATTTACCATAATGCTGTAGGTTGACTGCTTGTTTTTGCAAACCTTTAATGTCAGAAATAAGCGTACTTACCTTCTTATTTTCATGAATCTGCGCTTCGGCCCGTTTGAAGAAATCGACTTCATCTGTTTCTGCAATCATGCGTGCTAAGTCCTTGGCACGAGCGACGATTTCATCTCTAGTATACTTCGCCACTTTATTTCACCTCTGCTGGTTTAAATTCGTCTATCATTTCTCCATTTAATGACCATGTTTTGGCATCGTTAATTTTCACCTTAACAATTTTACCAATTGCAGATTTTGGACCCGTAAAGTTAACTAGCTTATTCTTAGTTGTATAGCCTGCAAGAACATCTGGATTGTTCTTACTTTCCCCATCTACAAGAACCTCGACAACTTGACCTTCATATGTTTTCAGAGCCTTTGCTGAAAGCTCATTCACTAAATCGTTTAAGCGTTGTAGGCGTAACTTCTTAACTTCCATTGGAACATTATCTTCCATTTTCGCGGCTGGTGTACCTTCACGCGGAGAATAGATAAAGGTATAGGCAGATTCAAAGCCTACCTCACGATAAAGTGAAAGCGTTTCTTCAAATTGTTCTTCTGTCTCATTAGGATAGCCAACAATAATATCAGTTGTGAAAGATACATCAGGAATGGCTGCTTTAATTTTTCTAACAAGCTCCAGGTATTGTTCTCTCGTATATTTTCGTGCCATAATTTTTAAAACATCTGTTGAACCAGACTGTACAGGCAAATGAATATGGTTCATCAAATTGCCGCCTTTTGCCAGCACTTCAATTAGACGATCATCAAAGTCGCGTGGATGGCTGGTTGTAAATCGAATTCTCGGAATATCAATCTTACGAATTTCATCCATAAGTTCGCCAAGTCCGTATTTAATATCCTCGAAATCTTTGCCGTATGCATTCACGTTTTGACCAAGAAGCGTAATTTCTTGGTAGCCTTGGGCAGCCAAATGACGGACCTCTTGAATAATTTCTTCTGGTCTGCGGCTCCGCTCTTTACCGCGGGTATATGGTACGATACAATACGTACAGAATTTATCGCAGCCATACATAATATTTACCCATCCCTTAATATTGCCGCGACGGACTTTTGGAAGGTTTTCAATAACATCCCCTTCCTTAGACCATACTTCTACTACCATTTCCTTTGACAAATAAGCTTCATTTAAAATATGAGGCAAACGGTGAATATTGTGAGTACCAAAAATCATGTCAACTTGCTGATATGTTTTTAAAATTTTATTAACTACCGATTCTTCCTGGGACATACAACCGCAGACACCAAGCAATAGATCAGGTTTCTCTGTCTTTAAAGCTTTAAGATGTCCAAGCTCACCAAATACTTTGTTTTCTGCGTTTTCACGGATCGCACACGTATTGAGAAGAATGACATTGGCATCCTCTGTCCTGTCTGTTGGCTCATAGCCCAATGCCATAAAAATGCCTGCCATGACTTCCGTGTCATGCTCATTCATTTGACATCCATAAGTTCGGATATAGAATTTACGGCCCTCTCCCATCCCGCGAAATTGCTCAGGTATGGAGAAATCATGATGATATTTAACTTCTTCTTTACCGCGTTGCTTAGCTTCTTTTAAAGAAGGTGCGGTGATGACTGTTTCAAAATATTTGCTGTAATCCTTTACGGATTTTTTGTCCGAAGAATTAACAGTTTTTGCTTGCTGACTTTCCACTCGTTGTTTCTCGTTCATATGTTGATTAAGCCCCTTTCAATCATTTTACTACTATTAGACTCATTTTTGCATTTTTTTACCTTTTTAAACTTATGATTTTCAAGTTTTTGGCTATACTGCACATTATAATAGTATAAAGGTTATAGGTATTGAAAACAATAGAATATCCCGTGGAATTGAATTCCACGGGATTTCTTTTTTGCTAATTACATAAACTCAGCAACTAATTTATCAAAATGAGATTGCTCAAGGTTAAGGTCTACTTGTGTTAGTGGTTCTTCAGCGTATCCAGGAATTAATTCCTGATAAGATTGACGCTCAGTGTTTTGGTAAATCAAACCAGTTACTAGACCATTGTTTTTCATTAGAGTTTGCATAGCCAATTCACGGTTTGATGGGTCGTAACCTTCAACATCACTTAATTTTGTTAGGTTTTCTTTAAACCAATCATAGGTGTTAATCTTATTATAAGTAACACATGGACTAAATACGTTGATTAAAGAGAAGCCTTTATGATTGATACCTGCCTCAATTAATGCAACAAGATCTTTCAGGTCTGTTGAGAAACTTTGAGCAACAAATGTAGCTCCAACTGTCAATGCCATTTCCATTGGTGAAATTGCTGGTTCAATGGATCCTGATGGAGTAGATTTTGTTTTAAAGCCCATAGCCGACCTTGGCGATGTTTGACCTTTTGTTAATCCGTAGATTTGGTTGTCCATAACAATATACGTAATATCTAGATTACGGCGAATAGCATGAACAGTATGTCCCATACCAATAGCAAAGCCATCACCGTCACCACCGGAAGCGATAACTGTTAAATCGCGATTTGCCATTTTTACACCTTGTGCAATTGGAAGTGAACGGCCATGGATTCCATGAAAACCGTAAGAGTTAATATAGCCAGAGATACGGCCTGAACAGCCTATACCAGAAACAATTGCAAGATTTTCTGGCACTAAACCAACATTTGCAGCAGCACGTTGAATCGCCGCTTGTACAGAGAAGTCACCACAGCCAGGGCACCAGTTAGGTTTTACGTCATTACGGAAGTCTTTAAAAGTGGCCATTTAGAACAACTCCTTGCATTTTGAATAAACTTCGTGTGGTAGGAATGGATTTCCATCATACTTGACAAACTTCGTGATTTTCTCAGCATGTCCCACATTCATTTTAATTAAGTTTGCTAATTGTCCTGTTGCATTATTCTCAACAACAAGGACTTTCTTTGCAGAACGAATAAGTGGTAATAATTCGTCTGTAGGGAAAGGGTAGATTAATCTTACATGTGCATGATTCACTTTCATTCCATCTTTTTCAAGGCGGCCCATTGCTTCTTCAATTGCACCGCGGGTTGAGTTGAAACCAACGATTAACACATCTGCTTCTTCATGTGGAGCATTTGTGTATACTGGTGTGTTGAAACGGATATTTTCAATTTTTCGCATACGTTTGTCCATTTGGGCAATACGGTTTGTAGCAGATTCAGATGGCTTACCATTTTCAGCATGTTCTACACCTGTAACATGGTGAATACCATTTTTCATACCAGGAATAACACGTGGTGAAATTCCGTCTTCCGTTACTTCATAACGTTTGAAGTAGCCATCGGATTCTGGTAGCTCTTCATTTAAAAGCTTACCACGGCGAATTTCAACTTTTGAGAAATCAAGCGGTTCTACTGTTTGTTTTCCAAGGGATAATTGAAGATCTGATAATACGATAACTGGGCATTGGTATTCTTCTGCAAGGTTGAATGCCTCAGCTGTATCATAGAATGCTTCTTCTACTGTACTTGGAGCAAGAACGATTTTTGGAATTTCTCCGTGAGTTCCATAAATCATGGCCATTAAATCTGACTGTTCTTGTTTTGTTGGCAAACCTGTAGAAGGACCGCCACGTTGGGTGTCAACGATTACAATAGGAGTTTCGGTAATACCGGATAAACCAATTGCTTCGGCCTTTAATGATAATCCTGGTCCTGATGAAGCTGTAAGAGCACGAACACCGCCATATGCAGCGCCAATTGTCATTGTACAAGCAGCGATTTCATCTTCTGTTTGAATAACAGTACCACCTAGTGCAGGTAATTTTTTAATTAAATATTCCATGATATCTGAAGCAGGCGTAATTGGATAAGCAGCCATAAAACGGCAGCCGCCGGCAAGCGCTCCTAATGCAATGGCATCGTTACCAATCATGAACATACGATGTTTACCATCAGCTTTATCAAGCACCATAGTTGGAACATTACCGTCCATTTTTTCTTTCATATAATCGAATCCGGCTTGAATAGCTTCCATGTTTTTCGCTACTACTTGTTCGCCTTTTTTGCCAAAAATTTCACGAACTACTTCTTCAAACACATGAATATCTAGGTCTAAAACTGCGGAAGTAGCACCAATTGCCACCATGTTTTTCATTAAAGAAGTTCCTAAACCTGTAGCAATTTCTGTAAAAGGAACCGCATACAATGAAGCTTGCGTATCTTCTGGCTTCTTAGGGTCAAACTTTGAATCTGCAAGGATTACACCTTTGCTTTGCAGTTCTTTGTAATTCAAGTCAATGGTTTCCTGGTCAAAAGCTACTAGGATATCAAGATCATCTGAAATGGAACGAACTTCAGTTGTACTTACTCTGATCTTGTTGTTTGTGTGACCGCCTTTGATACGTGATGAAAAGTGACGATAACCATACAAGTAATATCCCAGTCGATTCAGTGCGATCGCAAAGATTTCTCCAGTACTTTCAATACCTTCCCCTTGTTGTCCGCCAACTTTCCATGAAAGTTGATTGATCATGCCTTACACCCCTTTGGATATGTAAAAAGTAGTAAAGTAAATTAAATCATTTCTAAGTGTAGCACTTTTCCGAGTAAATCACTAGAAATTAGCCTATTTTAATACTGTTAAGACAAAAAACTAGAGTAATGGATACGTACTAAACGCTTTCAATAATAGACCTATAGGATGAAAAATGCAACCCTTTCACACGATTTATTGTCTAAAATATGAATATTTTTTTATTATTTAATTTGAGTCTTCCATTTAAAGAAAAAAATACAAAAGCCCAATTGAAAAAACTACATAAACCAATTGTTTACGTTCAAAAATCAATTTTCAACTTGGCTATTAAATGGTATGTACTATTTTCTAGGATAATATTTTTATATGTTCGGTATATAGATCTTCAAATAACCCCGATCAAACTTTAAAAATAGCTGCTGTTAAATTTGGTTGTTGTTTTCCGCTCCAATCAACAGTGTTTAAATATCAACAATGTTCTTTAACATATCCTAAAATAAATGCATAAAAATACCTGCCGCAATCAACTGGGCAGGCAAAATATCATTATTCATTTATGCATCCATCTTTTGAGGATGTTCTGTGCTACCTTGGTTCTACAATTAACTTAATAGCTGTGCGTTCTTCCCCGTCAATTAAAATATCGGTAAACGCAGGTACACAGATCAAATCCACTCCGCTAGGCGCTACAAATCCTCGAGCAATGGCTACTGCCTTTACGGCTTGATTCAATGCACCCGCACCAATTGCCTGTATCTCTGCTGCACCTCTTTCACGCAGAACTCCGGCAAGTGCACCAGCTACAGAATTAGGATTAGATTTTGCTGAAACTTTTAATATTTCCATTCCTAGCTCCTCCTTGTAAAATCCCGATTCCGCATGAGATGTTCATGATCAAATCAGGTATATAACATTCCACTGCTACTATATTCAATTGCCAGAAGACATATTCCGGCTTGGACAAAAAAAGAAGTGTAGACAGCGGAGGAATAGCCGAAACATAAATAAAAAAGAGCAAAACTTTGCTCTTTAGGAAAAAAATGGATGATCTTCGTTAATCAGGATTGGATCAATCTTCTTAGCGAGACCTGTTTTACGATCAAGTTCAATTAAAACGGCACTCAGCTGGTCCCTACCCTTCGTCGTTACCTCAAATCGGACAGGAAGGCTTGTGAGGAACCTTTTAAGAACTGCTTCTCTTTCAATTCCAAGAATACCATCATACGGCCCCGTCATCCCAACATCTGTAAGATAAGCGGTACCGCCTGGCAATATACGCTGATCTGCCGTTTGCACATGTGTGTGGGTCCCAACTACCGCAGATACCCTGCCATCCAAATACCAGCCCATCGCTTGTTTCTCACTAGTGACTTCAGCATGAAAGTCAACAAAAATAAAAGGGGTTCTTGTTCTAGCCATTGAGACAAGTTCATCTGCTTTTTGAAAAGGACAATCGATCGGATTCATAAAGGTTCGGCCTTGCAAGTTGATAACAGCCACTTCAATTTCGTTCACTTTCAGAAAAATAATGCCTTTTCCAGGTGTACCATTTGGAAAGTTGGCTGGGCGAACTAAATATTTTGCCTGCTCGATAAATTCGAATATCTCCCTGTTATCCCAACTATGGTTGCCCAAAGTGACTGCCTGAGCCCCCATCTCCAAAAATTGGCGGTATAATTTTTCAGTAATCCCTTTCCCGCCTGCTGCATTTTCACCGTTAATAATCGTTATATTAGGGCGGTATTTTTCTTTTAATTTCGGAAGATATTCCTTCACCATATCTCTTCCTGGCGAACCGACAACATCGCCAATAAATAATAATTTCATGTGATAGCCCTTTCCCATAAAAAATAAAATATTTTAGAGTGAGTCTAAGTCCCGACATAAATAAAGCGGTGCTTTTGCACCGCTTTATTTTGCATATTCTACAGCCCTTGTTTCACGAATGACTGTTACTTTTATATGTCCTGGATAATCAAGTTCTTCTTCGATTCGCTTGCGGATGTCTCGTGCCAGTCGATGCGCTGCCAAATCATCAATCGCGTCTGGTCTTACGATAATCCTTACCTCACGGCCTGCTTGGATCGCAAAGGATTTCTCTACGCCTTCGTAGGATTCTGAGATTTCCTCCAGCTTTTCTAAGCGTCGGATATAATTTTCAAGCGTTTCACTTCGAGCTCCCGGTCTTGCGGCTGATAATGCATCTGCAGCTGCAACCAGAACCGCAATAGTTGATGTTGGAGCAGTATCACCATGATGGGAAGCTATACTATTGATTACTACCGGATGTTCCTTGTATTTTGTAGCAAGTTCTACACCGATTTCAACGTGACTTCCTTCCACTTCATGATCAATTGCTTTACCAATATCATGCAGTAAACCTGCTCTTCTTGCAAGAGTTTCGTCCTGTCCCAGTTCAGCAGCGAGCAAGCCAGAGAGGTGTGCGACCTCCATAGAATGCTTTAACACATTTTGACCGTAACTGGTCCGATACTTTAATCGGCCGAGTATTTTAATTAGATCTGGATGTAAACCGTGAACTCCCACTTCAAAAGTAGTTTGCTCTCCCACTTCACGAATATGCTCATCCACTTCTCGGCGAGATTTTTCGACCATTTCCTCAATCCGTGCAGGATGTATGCGGCCATCTTGGACAAGCTTTTCAAGTGCTAAGCGAGCTGTTTCCCGGCGGATAGGATCAAAACCTGAAAGAATAACTGCTTCTGGTGTGTCGTCAATAATTAAATCAATACCTGTTAATGTTTCAAGTGTACGGATGTTACGCCCTTCACGGCCAATAATTCGGCCCTTCATTTCATCATTTGGAAGGTTCACGACAGATACTGTCGTTTCTGCAACATGGTCAGCAGCGCAACGCTGGATTGCAAGCGATAAAATTTCTTTCGCTTTTTTGTCAGCTTCCTCTTTCGCACGATTTTCGCTTTCTTTAATCATCATCGCGGTTTCAAAGGCCAATTCCTTATCTGTCTTTTCAAGAATAATTGCCTTCGCTTCCTCACGTGTTAAGCTCGAAATGCGTTCGAGTTCAGATTGTTGTGTTTGAACCAACTCGTCCACTTTGCTTTCCATCTCTTCAATATGCTGTTGTCTTTGGTTTAGAGAATCATCCTTCTTTTCTAATAGAATTTCACGTTTATTTAACGCTTCATCCTTTCGATCTAAATTCTCTTCTCTTTGCAGTAAACGATTTTCTTGTTTTTGCAGTTCACTTCTTCGTTCACGAACCTCACGTTCCGCTTCTGTGCGAAGCTTGTGAATTTCATCCTTTGCCTCTAACAGAGCTTCCTTTTTTAAGGAATCAGCATCACGCTTTGCATCCTCTAAAATCTGCTCTGCAGCATTCTTTGCGCCTGCAATTTTCGCTTCAGCAATGGATTTACGAGTAAAATAGCCAACAACGGCACCGACGATAAGGCCAAGCAAAATGGAGATGATTGTAATTGGTCCCATACTTCCACCTCCTCTTGCTATGAACTTTTGTTACATTTTTAAGTGTCGGCATGTACATTATTTAGAGTCAACATACAGCAAGCACAAGGCTTTTCAAATTGTAAGATTACCAAAAATGTAAAATATACATGTTAATTGTAAATGTGGGAATATTCATTGTCAAGGCTTAGACCTGTTGGTGTTTTAAAATATTTCCAATATTCATCAATCATTCGTGACGATCACTAGTACATTATTACTAATTTAATACTAAATTGTGCATAAACATGCACCCTTAACAGTCTGTTATTTTCCGCTCTAACCAAGAGATTGGCAAAATCAACAATATCCTGTTACATTGCTTAATAAAAAAAGCAAAACCAAAGGGCTTTGCTCAAAAAAATTAATCGAGTAATTCAAATTGATCGTCGTCATCATCTGTTTCCGCAATAGTTTTTTCTGCATCCAAACCATAGTGATCACGGATTTTTTGATGAATTTCAAGAGAAACATTCGAATTTTCCTTTAGGAATAGCTTCGCATTTTCCCGGCCTTGTCCAAGTCGTTCATCATTGTATGAATACCAAGATCCGCTCTTTTGGATAATGTCCAATTCAGAGCCCATATCAATAATTTCGCCTTCCCTTGAAATTCCTTCTCCATACATGATGTCCACTTCTGCTGTACGGAACGGTGGAGCTACCTTGTTCTTCACCACTTTAATTTTTGTCTTATTACCGACTATATCGTTTCCTTGCTTTAACTGTTCTGCGCGGCGCACTTCAAGACGAACAGATGAGTAAAACTTAAGGGCACGTCCCCCTGGTGTTGTCTCAGGATTTCCGAACATTACTCCCACTTTTTCACGAATCTGATTGATAAAGACAGCAATTGTTTTCGATTTGTTGATTGCTCCAGATAATTTTCGAAGTGCTTGAGACATCAAACGAGCTTGAAGACCAACATGGGAATCTCCCATTTCACCTTCAATCTCTGCTTTAGGCACTAATGCAGCTACAGAGTCGATGACAATGATATCAACGGCACCGCTGCGTACTAATGCTTCGGCAATCTCTAGAGCTTGTTCTCCTGTATCTGGCTGTGATAATAGTAATTCGTCAATGTTGACACCTAATTTATGTGCATAAGTTGGATCGAGCGCATGTTCGGCATCGATAAATGCTGCTTGTCCCCCTTTTGCTTGTACTTCTGCGATTGCATGTAGAGCTACGGTTGTTTTACCAGAACTTTCAGGACCGTAAATTTCAATGATACGCCCTCTTGGATATCCCCCAACACCAAGAGCAACGTCTAGCGCTAATGAGCCGCTTGGAACTGTTGAAATTTTAGTTTCTGTCTGTTCCCCCATTTTCATAATGGAGCCCTTACCGAATTGTTTTTCTATTTGTTTTAGCGCCATTTCTAACGCGGCCTTGCGGTCACTCACAAATTGTTCCTCCTTTATATAAAAAAATTAACTTATTGCTGGAATCTATCAATACGAAACCTATTAATAATATAACCTCTTTTTAGGGATTTGTCGAGCAAAAAACCGAACATTTATTCTGATGTTTCCAATGCTATTTTTGCTAAGAAAAAGGTCGAATAGGTGCGAGTTTTGTACTTTCCTACTATCTTTTCATCTTATAAACGAGGCTTTCGCGAGTTTTCTGATATCTTTATGGAATAAATTCTCGAAAAAAACAATCTAAATCCATTCTTTTTCATTATCAGTGCGCCTATAATCTAATTTCCTGATGGGGCCTTTCTCACATCCCACTTCCTTATATATCAACCAGTAATATTTATTTCAAAAGCTTATTTGAATAAAAAATCACAGAACATTATTTGCAGTTCTGTGATTCTTTCAATGCCTTTAATAGGTAATAACAACCATATTTTACTGCGCGGGTTCTAGTGGCTGCTCTGGATCCGGCAAGTGTGAGTTTTTCAGCAAAAACAGGTCTTCCTGACATGGCGATACCAATATAGACCGTACCAACTGGTTTCCCTTCTAATTCATCCGGGCCGGCGACACCTGTAAAACTGATACCAATATCCGTTTTGAAAATCTTTGCGGCATTTTCAGCTAGTTCAATTGCACATTCTTCGCTGACTGCTCCGTATGTATCAAGCGTTTCCTGTTTTACATTTAATATTTGATGTTTGATCTCGTTGGAGTAGCAAACGGTACCGCCTTTAAACACTGCGCTTGCTCCAGGAACTGTTGTAATTTCCTTTTGAAACAGGCCGCCGGTTAGGCTTTCCGCTGCTGTGATCGTCATTTTTTCACCTATTAACACCTTCATTAATTCTTCTAACAATGAAGTTTGGTCATAGCCATAAAGATAATGCCCAACCCTCTGATTAATTTTATTTTCTACTTCATCCAGCATGGTGTTGGCAGTTTTTTTATCCATATGCTTTGCAGTTAATCTTAAGGTCACTTCCCCATCACCTGCAAGCGGTGCGATTGTAGGGTTACTTTGGGAATCGATTAAATCGACAATTGCCGTTTCAAGCGCGGCCTCTCCAATGCCAAAAAAGCGCAGAACCCGGGAAACGATTTGTTCTTTTGTACCAGCTTTTGAAGCTAGTGCTTGACTCCCATATTGTATAAACATAGGTTCCATTTCCTTAGGCGGGCCTGGAAGCAGCATATAAATATGTGAATCTTGCTCTAATACCATTCCTGGCGCCATCCCATGGTCATTTGGAAGAACATCGGCCCCTTCTAACACCAAAGCCTGTTTTCGATTATTTTCAGTCATGACCCTGTTGGCTTTTTTGAAATATTGCTCAATTGATTCCAAGGCAGCTTGATCGAAAACAAGTTGTTTCCCGAGATGACGGGCAATCGTTTCCTTTGTCAAATCATCTTTTGTCGGTCCAAGTCCACCGGTAAAAATGATCATTCTCGAGCGATTCTCAGCAATTTCAATTGCTGCTTTCAGTCTGTCAGGATTATCACCTACAACCGTATGGTAATACACATCAATTCCTAAACCAGCAAGTTGCTGTGATAAAAATTTTGCGTTTGTATTAACAATTTGTCCAAGTAACAGTTCAGAGCCTACTGCGATTATTTCAGCATTCATGCCCATCGCCCCTTTATACAATATCCCGAGCTTATTTTGAATTTTTAAATACGTGACTGTTTTTAGCAAAATAATCCCAGCCAGACCAAATCGTAAAGATTAACGCAACCCATAAACACACAATATCAAAGCGAAACGGGATCATATTAAAAATGATATTATGTAATAATAGTGACGCTATCGCGACGATCTGCGTCCAAGTTTTGATTTTGCCAAGCATATTGGCAGCCACGACTTCTCCTTCGCCAGCTAGCAAAAGACGAAGTCCAGTTACCGCAAACTCTCTGCTGATGATCACGATGACGATCCATGATGGTGCATACCCAAGTTCGACCAATACAATAAGTGCGGCTGAAACGAGCAGCTTATCAGCGAGTGGATCAAGAAATTTCCCCATATTGGTGACAAGATTATACTTTCGTGCCAAATGCCCATCTACCCAGTCCGTTGCAGATGCCACAATAAAAATCAGAGCACCAATGAAATGGGTAACAGGTAGGGTAGTGCCAAGAATATGCATGTTCCCCCAGTGTAAGTGGGTAAGCATGATTAGCATAAATAGAGGCATCAGCAGTATTCTCGAAACTGTAATTTTATTTGGTAAATTCATTTTAATTTACTTCCTCCTATCAAAAAGCGCAAACACAAATGCAACGTTACATTAATCAAATTTTACATGCGAAAAATAGCCATCAATAGATGACTATTAGCTTTTCGGAACATATTGAATCGTAATGTTCTGAACCGATTGTGACGGCGGTATTGCATATTGAAGCTTTTCGTCGTTGACATATATGTCGGTATCCGCGGCATTTCCAACCTTAATTACAGCCATAGTTTCAGCTGATAAATCAGCTGTTTGGCTCTCTGAAGTGCCCTTTGTCAGCATCCCTTGGAATACAGATTTGCCGCTGCCAGTTTTGATGCTGACCCACGTAGTTCCACGGGAAACTAGTTTCACAACAAATTTACTAGTATTTTTGACAGAATAAGTGGTATTTCGGCCGCTGGACTGCACAACTGAAACCTCTTGTTTTACCTGCTGCTGTACTGCTGGTGGTGAAGGATTATCCTTTTTTGCTTGGTTTGCTGTGTTTTGGCTGTCCTTTTTGTCAGCAGTATCTGTCTCATTAGCCTTTACTTTATTCGTAATCACCTTCACCGGTTCGTTATCTTTTTTTGATGATTGATTGGATATACTGCCCGAATGATGAGATATGAAATAATAGAAAATTCCTGCTACTCCAATGACAAAAACGGCAATTAGTACTTTTGGCAGAATGTCAAAAACCCTCGCATTCCCTTCCGATATTGTCTTTTGCGTTTTTACTCTTGAAAGCTGCGGCACGTCTTCATTATGTGAGGCAGGTATTTCACTTTTATATGTTTCAAAAATTTCTTCCGGGTTGAGCCCTAACGTTTCAGCATATTGCTTAATAAATGCACGTACATAAAAATTGCCCGGCATACTTGAATAGTTACCCTCTTCAATGCCAATTAAATAGCGTTTTTGAATTTTTGTCATGGATTGAAGATCATCTAAACTCAAATTTTTTTCTAAACGGGCTTCTTTTAATCGATTCCCTAATTCAGTCACCTAAAAACACCTTCCATTATTGTTAAAAATCAAAATCTCCGAAGTCAGAACCAGATATAAAACTATGTTGATCAACAACCTCGTAAGTAATTTCCTCATCAGCATGATTTCGAAGTTCAATGATATAATCAAAATCATCGAGTGTATACTCCGAGTTTCGTACTAAAATATCAGGATGCTCAACCACTTTCACCGAAGGCATCCGCATGATTTCCCTTACCAGCTGCCAATGGCGTTCATTTGCTCTTTTCGTTGAAACAATACCATCAAGGATGAATAAATTATTGGAATTATACTCATCTTCAATTAGTTGATTACGGATTGTCTGCTTTAAAAGAGTCGATGAAACAAATAACCATCGCTTATTAGCACAAACGCTTGCCGCGACAAGTGATTCCGTTTTTCCCACACGCGGCATTCCCCGAATCCCGATCAGCTTATGTCCTTCCTGCTTAAACAATTCTGCCATAAAATCAACTAATATTCCAAGCTCATCTCTTACAAAGCGGAAAGTTTTTTTGTCATCGGCATCTCTAAGAATATAGCGTCCATGTCTGACAGCTAGCCGGTCAAGCATTTTCGGCTCTCTTAGTTTGATTATTTTTATTGTGTCCATTGTATGTAAAATTGACTCAAGTCGTTTTATTTGATTATCATCTTCTGCCTTAATCAGCAGTCCGCGCCTTCCTTCATTTACTCCATTTATGGTAACAATATTAATAGATAGCATTCCTAAGAGGGATGAAATGTCGCCTAATAAGCCTGGACGGTTCTTTGTAATCTCATATTCTAAATACCATTCTTTTTTCAATTAATAAACCCCCTTAGAATTTTCGACAATATTTTCGCATATCCATTTCTAAACTTTATCATAAATGATTTTACAGTAAGATGAAAGAAAAAACATGGAAAAACACATATTAATAAAATGAAATGATAATATCTAGCAAGATAAATGGCATTTGTATGAAAAAAGAGAGGAGAATATCCTCCTCTCTTCCATTTATTGTTTGACTAGTTTAACCATTACACTCGCAATTGCCTGTTGTTCTTGAGGGGATGCCACTGACCACATATCTGAAAGAACTCTCTCCTGCTCATTTTTAGGATCTACATTTCTGGCCAGATAATCGCCAATTTGAACAGCAAGATTGTTAATCGCTCCTTCGCTCATACCTTGGTTTTGAGCATGATCAAGTCGATCGCCCAAAAATTCTTGCCATTGATGCCAGTTATCTAAAACAGACATAGTATTACCTCCTTTAGAATAGTACACAGATATTTTGCGTCAATATGCTGGGTACTATTCACGAGGATTTATGATTTTTTCAACAAAAAAGCTTGAGCAGTATTTAAGTATACCAGCCACCATTTATCGCTAGAACCTGTCCAGTCATATAACTGGATTCATCAGACAATAAAAAAGCGGCTCCTTTGGCAATTTCCTCTGGATTCCCCAATCTTCCCATTGGTATTTCAAAGGTTATTCGTTCGATTTCTTCATGTGTAAATCCTTCCATCATCCTCGTTTCTACTGCACCAGGTGCAATGGCATTCACTCGAATTCCGTTCAGGGCTAATTCTTTACTCAGAGACTTTACAAAGGAGATTTGAGCTCCCTTTACCGTCGAATAAGCTACTTCACATGCCGCCCCAGTTTGCCCCCATATCGATGTGATAAGGATAATATTTCCGGATCCTTTTCCCAATAATTTCGGCAGAAGTTCCTTCGTTAACATAAGTGGGCTTAAAACATGAATATGAAGCAGCTGTTCTGCTTCCTCTTGTTTAAGATCCATTAACAAGCCATAGTGGCTGGTCCCGCTGCCATAAATAATCGCATCGAGAGAAAAAATTTGTGAGCACAACTTTTTATAGCCATCAGGATTGGATAAATCAGCTTGAACAGGAATATATTCACCGCCAAAGCGGTTAAGATTCTTCATTAAGTTCTGGACGGATTGTTCATTTTTATGATAGTGCAAATATAATTGATAGCCTTTTTCGGCTAAATGATAGGCAACCGCCTGTCCGATTCCACCACTTGCTCCCGTTATTAAAACATATTTCTTCATATTTTCCACTCTTTCTTTCAAGTTCAATGAAATGCAACGGAGAAAAAGCGCCGGAACTAGCGGCGCTTGCTCTTCTACCCTTACTTTTTAGGCACTACCTGACAAACGGAAAAACGCTCTTTTTCCATTAATTCTCCAGCTAGAGACTGTACGTCTTTTAACGTAATTTTTTCCAATGTCGGAACAACATCGAATAGATTCATTTCATTAAAAGCATAGCGGGTAAATTGGTTGGCAATATATTCTGGTGAATTGATAGCTCGTAAAAATGCTCCAATTTTTTTCTTTTTGGCCCGATCTAATTGATCTTCTGTGAAGGCATTTTCATTTTTTGCTGAAAGCAAGATTTCTTCTAGACGTGATGCCAGTTGATCAGGATCATTTGTATCCCCTCCAACCATGGCAAAACCAAACCCCTGCTCCTGCGTATAATCATAAGAAAATGTTTCATCAACCAAACCATCATTATAAAGTTGATCATAATGCTTTGAACTTCTTCCAAAAAGAAGATCCAAAAGCACATTCATAGTTAATTCGTTTTTCAGCATTTCTTCGCCTGTTTGATTAATGTGAATAGCCTTAATCCCTAATAAACATTTAGATGTCTGTACGTTCATTTGCAGCACTTGTTTTTTCTCAGCTGCTTGTTCTGGTTCTTCAGGGAATTTCCGCTTAATTTCAGGCATATCTTTATAATCTTTTTTAGCTTGATTGTCCCGTATTTGCTTCATGATCTGCTCAGGTTCAACAGGTCCAACAATAAACAACAGCATATTACTTGGATGATAGAACGTATTGTAGCATTCGTACAGCCAATCTTTAGTTATATGCGAAATAGATTCAATCGTACCGGCAATATCAATTTTAACCGGATGGTTTTGATATAAATTTTGGATAAGTCCAAAATATAAGCGCCAATCCGGATTATCATCGTACATGGTAATTTCCTGCCCAATGATGCCTTTTTCCTTTTCTACTGTTTTTTCAGAAAAATAAGGATCTTGAACAAAATCAATCAATGTTTCGAGATTTTTTTCGACATCATTTGTACTGGAAAAGAGATAAGCCGTCCTGGTAAAGGAAGTAAAGGCGTTTGCCGAAGCTCCCTGTCTTGAAAACTGCTGAAAAACATCTCCATCTTCCTTTTCAAATAATTTATGCTCTAAAAAATGAGCGATACCGTCGGGAACCTTAACATATTCATCTTTTGCGAGCGGAACAAAAGTATTATCTACCGAACCATATTTTGTTGTAAAAGTAGCATACGTTTTGTTAAAGCCTTTTTTCGGTAAAATGTAAACCTGTAGTCCATTCGGCAGTTTCTCATGATAAAGCTCTTCTTGAAGCTGGTCAAAATTAATTTTCTCCATTATTTGCCCGCCTCCATTCCCGTTAAGAAATAAATCGTATCCAATTCAATTTTATTGGCAACCTTTACAATTTCTTCTTTTGTTGCTTTTTGCATTTCAGAAATCCACGTTTCCAATTGGATTTCGGTACAAGCCACAACATTATGATATAAGACCTCAATTAAACCTTTAGCGGTATCGATTGTTTCGAGGATTTGATTTTGAATGACAGCTTTGGTTTGTTCAAGCTCCTGATCTGTAAAATCCCCTTTTTTCATGGCCTCCATTTGCTCATAAATGATCCCCACCGCTTTTTCGTAATTTTTGCTCTCAATCCCCGACATAACCATCATTAAACCTTTATGACTTTCCAGTCTGCTAGCGGCATAATAGGCGAGACTGGCTTTTTCACGCACATTGATAAAAAGCTTAGAGTGGGAAAAACCACCGAATATACCATTAAATACTTGTAGAGTAAAATACTCTGGTTCCCCGTATACAATATTTGTGCGATAACCAATATTCAATTTTCCTTGTTTAATTTCTTGTTCTTCTTTTACTTCATGAACTTCTTGTTTTTTTTGTATTTCTTCTGATACGGCTTTTTTTGGCGTGCGGTGATTGAATTGAAGAAGCTCGGATGCTAGTTTTTTTACATCTTCCTCTTTAACATCGCCGACAACATACAAATCCATTTCATCTTCTTGAAATGCTTTTTGATAATATTCATATAAATTTTCAGGTGTAATGGCATCAACAGCCTCGGCTTCACCATTAACCTGGAGTGAATATGGCTCCCCCTTACACATTTCTTCAATTAGGCGGATATTAGAATAACGCATTTTATCATCAAAAACTGATTGAATCCTTTGCTTTTGTGTCCTTTTTTCTTTTTCAACAGTATCCTTGTCAAAGGCATGACCAGATACATTTGGCTTTGTTAAAATTTCTGCTAAAAGTTCAAATCCTTTTTTTAATAAAGGATTATGGTCACTTAAAAACTTCTCATTGGCAATTTCTATTAAAAAACTGATTACATGGTATTCACCTTTTTTTGCCAAGTCCACATATAGTGTCGCCCCATATAAATCATCCAAATAAGAGCGAAGTTCTGGTGTCGTAGGGTGCTTTGCGGAATTCGCCTGCATCACTTGCGGGAGAAGTGCTCTTTTCGTCACGTCATCTTTTGTTAACGGTGATTTCATTCTCCAAACAATTGTGTTTGTTTTGTACTTAGCAGTTTCTACTACATGAAGCTTGTATCCCTGCATTTCCGATATTTTTTCTTCGGGTGCGGTCATCTGCATTCCTCCTTATTAAAAAAAGACCTTACCATATAGTATGTAAATATTATTCTTTATATTTTTTTCCTTTCATAATAAACCTATACTTCTTACTATAATTTTCCTTACCTGTACATTTCAAGTTTTAACTATAAAGAAAACACGCCGACTGGTGCCCCGCAAGGGCAAAGACAAAAGCGTAGTTGCACTTATGGCTGATAGGAAAGTTAAACTTTCCTATCAGCCAAAAAAGAACCCTCAATGACATTGAGAGTTCTTTTAAACAAATATTGAATTAACGGCTTCCTTTAATATAATGGACACCATCCGCTTTTGGTGCTTCAGCACGGCCGATAAATCCTGTTAATGCCAGAATTGTCAGCACATATGGAGCAATTAGCAAATACACGCTTGGAATGGATTTTAATCCTGGCAAGCTGGAGCCAATGATACTTAAACTTTGAGCAAAACCAAAGAAGACGGCTGCCCCCATGGCACCAAGCGGATGCCATTTACCAAAAATCATCGCTGCAAGTGCCATGAAACCTTGACCACTGATCGTTGCATGACTGAAGTTAGAAGAAATTGCTTCTGCGTATACACCGCCGCCAATTCCCCCAAGAGCCCCTGATAGTATGACGCCAATATAACGCATTTTTGTTACGTTAATTCCCATCGTATCTGCTGCCATTGGATGTTCACCTACAGAACGTAGTCTTAATCCAAATGGTGTTTTGTAAATAATATACCAAGCAATAAACGCAACTATTATGGCTAGATATGAAACCCAATAAGTGTTTTGAAAGAAAATTGGCCCAATAACTGGAATATTCTTTAGAACAGGAATATCAATTTTGTTAAAACTTTGCTGAATGATATCTGTTTCACCTTTGTTGTAAATAAATTTTACTAGGAATGTCGTGATTCCCGTTGCTAATAAGTTGATTGCAACACCTGATACAGTATGATCTGCTCTAAAGGTAATAGCCGCAACGGCATGAAGGAGTGAAAATACTGCACTGGCAATCATCGCTACTAATAATGAAATCCAAGGAGTAGCGGCACCAAAAGTGTGAGCAAACGTTAAATTAAAAACAATGGAAGTAAATGCCCCAACCCACATCAAACCTTCTAGTCCAATATTGACTACGCCGGAGCGCTCCGAGAAAACACCGCCTAATGCTGTAAAAACAAGAGGAGCTGCCCATAGTAATGTGGAAGGAACGATGATCATTAATATTTCCATGAAGCTCATTTACTTCGCCTCCTTTTTACTAATCCGTTCAAGAAACCAGCGAATAATGTAACTTGATGCTACGAAGAACACAATTAAAGCAATAATGATATCTACAAGCTCGTTTGGTACACCTGCTTCAAGCGGCATATTTAATGAACCTACTTCTAGGGCTCCAAAAAGTAAAGCTGCGAAGAAAACTCCGATTGCTGTGTTTCCTCCAAGTAACGCAACGGCAATCCCGTTAAATCCAACGCCGGTAAAGGAGCTTTTTATTGCAATATATCCAAATGTTCCTAAGCCTTCCATTGCACCTGCCAGCCCGGCAAAAGCACCAGAGATGACCATAGACAGAATGATGTTTTTATTAACACTCATTCCGGCATAATGTGCAGCATCTTGATTATATCCTACTGCACGTAACTCATACCCACGAGTTGTTTTTTCCAACAAAAACCACATGATAAAACAACAAATAATAGCTAAGAAAATTCCCCAGTGTAAACGAGAATATTGTGTTAAGCTTTGCAGAAATGGTGAAGCAAGAGATGCAGAATCCGGTATATTCGGTGTTCTTTCTTGTCCATTTGTAATTACATTTTGAATAATACTATTGCAAACATACAATGCTGTGTAGTTCATCATGATCGTAACAATAACTTCGTGTACACGAAAACGTGCTTTTAGTAATCCTGGAATATAGGCCCAGAGTGCACCTGCGACAATGGACGCTAAAATAGCAAGTGGCAAGTGAATAAATTTTGGAAGGTGGAAAGCAAGTCCTACCCAAACAGATGCAAGCCATCCTACTAAAAATTGTCCTTCAACCCCAATGTTAAATAATCCGACACGGAAAGCAAAGGCAACAGCAAGACCTGCTAGAATATATGGTGTAACCTGCCGAACTACCTCACCAAAATAATACGGACTGCCGAAAGCTCCATCCCATAAAGCCGTAAAGGCTGCTACAGGGTTATAACCCGTGCATAGCATAATAATCGTTCCAACTATTATCCCCAGTAATAGCGCAATAATAGGTGTTAAAATACTTTGAAAGCGTTTAGACATGTGTTCCTTCCCCCGCTTCTTTACTATTCGAACCTGCCATTAATAATCCAAGTTCTTGTTCAGACGTTTCTCTCGGATTAACGATCGCTACTATTTTTCCCTCATAGATGACGGCAATACGATCGCTGACATTCATGATTTCATCCAGTTCAAATGAAATAAGTAATACAGCTTTTCCATTATCACGTTGTTCAATTAAGCGTTTATGAATAAACTCAATGGCTCCTACATCAAGTCCCCTTGTCGGCTGAGCTGCAATCAAAAGATCTGGATCACGATCCACTTCACGTCCGATAATCGCTTTTTGCTGATTTCCCCCAGAAAGAGCTCTTGCCAATGTATATTCACTCGGTGTCCTTACATCAAACTCTTCAATTAATTTCTTAGCTTTACTGTAAATTTCTTTGAAATTTAAAATTCCATTTTTTGAAAACGGTTTCTTGTAATAAGTTTGTAATACCATATTTTCAGCAATCGGATAGTTTAATACAAGCCCGTGCTTATGTCTATCTTGAGGTATATGTCCCACGCCTGATTCCGTAATTTTACGCGGTGACAAACCAAATAATTCTTTACCATTTAATTTGATGCTGCCATTTACTGATTTCCTTAAACCCGTGATTGCTTCAATCAGTTCTGATTGCCCATTGCCATCGACACCAGCGATACCAACAATTTCACCTGCACGTACAGTTAAATCCAAACTATTAACTGCAGTTACACCTCGGGCATCTTTCACTACTAAATCTTTTATTTCCAATACTTCTTGCTTCGGCTCTGACGGTTTTTTCTCCGTCTTAAATACAACCTCGCGTCCAACCATAAGGCTGGCAAGTTCGTTTGGATTTGTTTCACTAACATTTACAGTTCCGATCCCTTTTCCTTTGCGGATTACAGTACAACGGTCGGCAACTTCCATAATTTCCCTCAATTTATGTGTAATGAGAATGATGGATTTGCCCTCTTTAATAAGCGTTTTCAAGATTTGCATTAATTCTTCAATCTCTTGTGGTGTTAAAACGGCTGTCGGTTCATCAAAGATTAGAATTTCTGCACCACGGTATAACGTTTTTAAAATTTCTACCCTTTGCTGCATTCCAACAGAAATATCAGAAATTTTTGCTTGCGGGTCTACAGCCAGACCATATCGTTCAGAAATTTCTCGTACTTCTTGTTCCGCTTTTTTCAGGTTTATTCTACCACCGCTTGTGATTTCTTTTCCTAGGATAATATTTTCTGTAACTGTAAATTTCTCAACAAGCATAAAGTGCTGGTGAACCATTCCAATTCCAAGTTCATTTGCTATATTAGGATTTGAAATTTTAACAGGTTTCCCTTTAACGCGGATCTCACCCTGCTCTGGTTGGTACAAACCAAAGAGAACATTCATTAATGTGGATTTCCCTGCACCGTTTTCTCCAAGCAAAGCATGGATTTCCCCCTTTTTTAATTGAAGGGTAATATTATCGTTCGCAACAAAATTCCCAAATTCTTTGCGGATATTTAGCATTTCAATTACATATTCCATCTTTTCTCACTTCCCTTAAAAGTATAAAAAGTAAGTTTACTAAGTAGTAAGAGGTCAGACCTTTATAAGTTTTAAAAAAAAAGCTTTTTTAAAATCCTAAGTGAAAAGCGGAATTTTTCTGCTCTTCAATTAAGATTTTATATTTATTAATGAGGGAGGGGGCAGGTTGTGCCCGCTCATCCTCATTTTCAACGCCACTATTATTGTGCTTTGAAAGTTGCTAATTCTTTACGAGTTGATGGAACTTTTAAAGAACCAGATTTAATTTTAGCTGACCAATCGCTTACAGCTTTTTCAATCGCTGCTTTTGCAGGATCATCTGGATTGATTGGAGCAAGACCAACACCGTCTTCAGCTAAACCATAAGTTGTTGTTTTTCCGCCAGGGAACTGACCATTCATTGTTTTTGTAGAAAGGTCTTTAACTGCATTATCTACACGCTTCATAGAAGAAGTAATGACAATATTTGTTTGTTTTCCACCAGCTGTTACAACGCCTTCTGCGCTCTGGTCAGAGTCAACACCAATTGCCCAAATTGCTTGGCTTGGATTTTTTGCTTTGCGGTCACGTGCTTCCTTAAATAAACCGTTACCAGTTGCACCTGCAGCAGCAAAGACTACATCATCACCTGAAGAGTACATTCTAGAAGCAATAGCTTGACCTTTAGCAGCATCTGTAAAGCTTGCCGCATATTGAATGTCAACAGTTGCTTTTGGATTAGATGCTTTTACACCTGCAACAAAACCAGATTCAAAGCGCTCAATAACAGCACTTTCCATACCGCCGATAAAGCCGATTTTGTTTGATTTTGTTGTTAAGCCTGCAGCAACACCAGCTAAGAATGATCCTTCATTTTCTTTAAATAGGATACTAGCAACGTTTGGTTCATTAACTACGTCATCAACGATAGCAAATTTAGTGCTTGGAATTTGTTTTGCAATCTTATCAACATCTTTTGACATCATGAATCCAATACCATATACCAAGTTAAATCCTTGATGTGCTAAAGTGTTCAAGTTTGTGGCATAGTCAGCATCAGATTGTGATTGAAGGTAGTCATAACCACCCTTGCCTTTTTGCATATTGTTGTCTTTTCCAAACTCTTGAAGACCTTGCCAAGCGGATTGGTTAAAAGATTTATCATCAATTCCGCCAACATCTGTTACCATTCCAACAGAAAAAGATTTTTTGTTATCCTTATTCGTTGGAGCAGTGTTATTGTTAGTTTTACCACACGCACCTAAAAGTGTTCCAGCTGCAAGGACAAGCGATATAGCTAATCCAAAATTACGCTTTTTCATGGTTTGACCCCCTATGAAATATTGTTTGATAGTAGAAATGCTTCAAGCAAGGAATGGTATCGTTTTCAAAACTTATATAAGAAAACTATACGCGTTTTCTTAAAACATGAAAACTAAATTTATCTGCTTTAAAATAGTTTACCGAATATAAGATGGGTTCATCCATTTCATCGAAATGCATTTGTTTTAATACCAATAATGCAGTCTCAGGATCACATTCAAGAATCGGGGAAATTTTCTCGTGATAACCAATAGGCTCTATTTGGGCAACTGCATATGTAATTCGGCGATTTGCCTCCTCATCCAATATGTTGAAGATTGATTCTTCTTTATGGGAAAAGGTTTCAGGCAAAATGTGTTCTGGGACCTTATCGATACAATAAACGACAGGTTCACCATTCGCGGTTCTTACCCTCTCAATTACCACTATTTCCTCGGAAACAGAACATGAGAAACGACGAACATCCTCTTCGGTTGGACCCTGTTTGGATGACCTTAAGAAAATAGTCCCTGGAATCATACCAGCTTGTTTAATCATGTCAGTGACACTATTCAATTGTTCAATACCAGATGTAAATAAAGGTTTGGCATTAACAAATGTACCGACACCATGCCTCCGGATAATCACATTTTCCTCTTCGAGGATGCGAAGCGCCTCACGAAGAGTTGCTCTGCTAACACCCAGCTGCTTTGCAAGATCAAATTCAGAAGGAAGTTTTTCTTTTTGTTTGTATACTCCCTTTTCAATATCCTGCTTTAGGTGATCGATTACTTGTAAATATAAATGCCGGTTATCTGACTTAATTGACATGCTGTTTCCTCCAGCCTTTTTCCTAAGACATCAGACCTCTGATATCATTCCTACTAATCGAAATTTATCTTAACATGTTTTTTAGGATAAATAAATAGTATTTCATGATTTTGTCGAAAAAAGACATGAATCAGAAAATTGTCAAAAAAGCAGAGATTTTCCGGCGGAAAATCTGTTATAATTAAATTTGGCTTTTTAGGAAGATGTAATGATCTGGAACAGCAATAGTCAAAAATAAATGAATGCATTCATTACTATAGTACCTTCTTTTTGAAAAATTACTATAAAAAAAGAGCCATTCGGCTCTTTTTTTATGAACTTTTTTCTTCATTAGGTTTCGTTATCAGCACAGCACGTGGTTTACTTCCTTCATAAGGGCCAACCACACCCCTTGCTTCCATTTCATCTATCAGTCTTGCCGCACGTGTATATCCAATTCGGAAACGGCGCTGCAGCATGGAAACAGAAGCGGTTTGCATATCTACGATTAAATCAACAGCCTCTTCATATAAATCGTCATCAACAGCGCCGGTTACTTCTGGGAGATCATCAGGTATCATTTCTTCCTGATATTGTGCCTTTTGCTGTGAAATAACAAATTCTACTGTTTCCTCAACCTCCTGATCCGATAGAAAAGCGCCTTGCACACGAACTGGCTTAGATGCTCCTACTGGCAAAAATAGCATATCTCCCCTGCCAAGCAATTTTTCTGCACCGCCCATATCGAGTATCGTTCTGGAATCAGTAGCACTGGAAACGGCAAAGGCAATCCTTGATGGAATATTGGCTTTGATCACACCTGTAATAACATCAACAGAAGGTCTTTGAGTCGCAATTATTAAATGAATCCCTGCAGCCCTTGCCATTTGGGCCAGTCTGGTAATGGAGTCTTCCACATCGGATGAAGCAACCATCATCAAATCAGCTAATTCATCAACGATGACTACAATATAAGGCAGCAGCGGCTGCTTTTCGTTTTCCTCTAAATTGTACCTTCTAATATGATCGTTATATCCTTCGATATTGCGAGTCCCTGTATGAGAAAATAATTCGTATCGTCTTTCCATTTCACTCACGACTTTTTTCAATGCTTGGGATGCTTTTTTAGCATCCGTTACAACTGGTGCAAGTAAATGAGGAATTCCATTGTATACATTTAGTTCTACCATTTTCGGGTCAATCATCATTAATTTGACTTCATGCGGCTTTGCCCTCATAAGAAGACTGGTTATAATTCCATTGATACAAACACTTTTACCACTCCCTGTTGCACCGGCCACGAGTAGATGGGGCATTTTATTTAGTTCCGCAACCATGGCTTCACCAGTAATGTCCCTGCCAAGCCCAATCATCAATTTGGCATCAGGCTGATCATATTGAGTAGCCTCCAAAACCTCTCTTAAAGAGACCATCGCAACTTCTGAATTCGGCACTTCGATTCCTATCGCTGATTTGCCAGGAATTGGCGCCTCTATTCGAATTCCTTTAGCAGCAAGTGCTAATGCAATATCATCACTAAGACTAACAATCTTACTTACTTTAACACCGACATCCGGGTGTACCTCATATTTTGTTACTGCAGGCCCTAAATGAACTTGGGTAACTCGCGCTTTCACCCCAAAACTTTGAAAGGTTCTTTCAAGTTTGGCTGCATTCGCATGAATAAGCTCATATTCGCCGCTTTGATCCGTTTTCTTCGGCAATTTTAAAAGTCTTAGCGGGGGTAATTCATAATCTACATTCTCCACTTCGGTATTGAAAGAAATGGATGGCGTATTATCATCCTCTTCCTCTTGCTTTTTGTTTGTCCTTTTTTCTTGTGCTTGTTCATTACGATTTATTTCTGCTGGTGCTTCTTCATAAGCCCGATCAGCAAAGCTTGAAATAATCGGTTCCTGGAACCGCGTTTCCTCAGGTTCAGGCTGAGACTGGAACGTGATGGCGGGCTGTACTTCATTTGGAGTATCTTCCTGAGATTGTCTTCTCTGTGCTCTTTTCTCATTCTTTCGTTCCTGCTGTTTCTGCTTCCACTCGGTTATATCGTTCTTAAAGGCATCCCATTGGCCCTTTATAAAATCAAGGATAGTTAAAATAACTTTGCCAACGAAATCTCCGAAAGATTTTCCTGTAATCAAAATAATACCTGCAAGAATGAAAATGAAGGCTATAATTTTGGCACCCGCTTCAGAAAATAAGAAATTGGCAATAGCAAACAGGACGGCACCAATCATTCCACCTCCTAAATCAGGTGTTGTGGTCTGGTTGAATAATTCATCCTTAAAGATATTGAAAGTACTGCTTATGACGCTTGGTGATTTAAATTGTCCATTTTTTGATAGTGAATGAAATAACAAAATATGACTATATAGCAAAATGGAAGCTATTACAAAGTATATTCCGATTAATTTACTATGGAAGAAAAAGGGCATTTCTCTTTTCCAAATAAGGAAAACACTTAGGAGAATGAGCCCAAATAAACCGAGCATATACCATTCACCCATCCAAAAACGGAAAAAGAGAACCGTCGCTCTTCCTACAGCCCCCATCTTCGCTATTGAAATAATGGATAGCGCAAGAATGGCTATAGCTGACAGTTCGTATTTTATTGTACGTTTTAGTTGATTATCGCGACGTTTTGATTGTCTTCGCTTTTTTTTCGCCATTTGATCACCTTACAGTTTAGTTGTTGTAGTCTTATCGTGCTGATATTTTTTTAATATAAAGGAAGAAAGCAGCCTTATTGGCTGCTCTTGTCTGCGTAACCTGATTATACCATAGTTTAACTTATAATGCGGACAATCCATCCAGGTTCATTAAAGAAATTTTTGCACCGGGATAGATTTTATCATCCATATAATGCTGGGGATCAGTGCTTAGGATTCGAATGACGTGAACATCCTGTTGATCCGTTAATTCTACCAACAATGGGATTCCTTGGTAGGTTATCATTTGCTGTTTCCGATAGTTTTCCGCATTATACGGAAAAATCAATTCGTGAGGGACCATCGTATATAAAATCATTGAATCAGCCCCTCATTTTCTTCTTTTTGCAGATCGATCATTTCATTTAATTTCTTCATTGCATGGCCGATTCCGCCAACCTCATCTATGAGGCCATATTTGACCGCATCTGTACCGACCACATTTGTACCGATATCCCTAGTTAAATTTCCTTTTGCAAACATTAGCTCTTTAAAGGTTTTTTCCGGAATTTTCGAATGCTTTATAACAAAATTTACAACTCTCTCCTGCATTTTGTCCAAATATTCAAAGGTTTGGGGGACCCCTATGACCAATCCGGTTAGCCTGATTGGATGAATTGTCATTGTGGCCGTCTCTGTAATAAAGGAGTAATCGCATGAAACGGCAATAGGAACTCCAATCGAGTGTCCGCCTCCTAATACAATAGAGACGGTTGGTTTGGAAAGCGTAGCCAGCATTTCTGAAATGGCCAGTCCCGCTTCCACATCACCGCCAACCGTATTTAAGATAATTAATACGCCTTCAATTTTCGGATTCTGTTCAATGGCAACTAGCTGCGGAATGATATGTTCATATTTTGTTGTTTTATTTTGCGGCGGAAGTGCCATATGTCCCTCAATTTGGCCAACAATGGTTAAACAATGAATTTTTGTATCAGAAGAGAGCTGCGGCACATTGGTCTGTCCGAGCTGTTGAATTTTTTCTATTAAATTAGATTGTGGCTTTTCCTCTTTTTGAGGTTCCCCACCCTCTTGATTATCGAATTCATGTTTTAATAAATAAGAATCCATGGTCTTTCTCCCTTCAAGCATGATATTTCTTAGTATTTACATTGGAAACAAATTCATGCTTAAAAGAAAAAGGACAGTTATCCGACATAAGAAAAGGTACCAGTTCCAGTCAACCAGTACCTGATCTTTCTATTATTACACTTCCATTATGATTGGCAAAATCATCGGTCTTCTCTTTGTTTTCTCAAACAAATATCGATTCAATTCATCTCTTATTTCTTGCTTTAAACTGGACCATTCCAAAGTGTCTTTAGCAATATTTCTTTCCACAATGTCCTTGACTAATTTAGTCGAATCGTCCATTAATTTTTCCGATTCACGGACATAAACAAATCCTCTTGAGATGATTTCCGGTCCAGCCGCTATTTTCTTCTCCTGCTTTCTCAATGTGACCACAACAATCAAAATGCCATCTTGAGATAATAATTTTCGATCTCGCAGAACAATATTTCCGACATCTCCAACTCCAATACCATCGATGAGAACATTACCAGATGGAACTTTCCCTGTAATCGATAGTTTTCCGTCCTTCCATTCTACAATCTCGCCAAGGTCAGGAATCAAGATCTGTTCATTTGTCATTCCGATTTCTAGCGCCAGCTTGCGATGTGCTTTTAACATCCGATATTCACCATGAACAGGGATAAAAAACTTTGGATTCATCAAATTCATCATAAATTTCAATTCTTCTTGGCTTCCATGGCTTGTTACATGAATGATCTTCTTACCGGAGACAACATTGGCTCCTACCTTGTAAAGCATGTCAACAGTTTTAGATAAGAACAGTTCACTCCCACGAAGTGGTGAAGCGGCAATCAGGACGGTGTCATCCGGCTGGATATTAACGAGCTTATGGGTTTGTTTTGCCATTCTTTGCAGAGCTTCGATCGGCTCTCCTTGACTCCCGGTAGCAAGAATGACCAATTGATGATTTTGATAATCCTTTATCTCATTAACTGGGATAATTAAATCATTTGCTACCTCTAAATATCCTAAATCTAATGCAATATGATAAATTCGTTCAAGGCTTCTGCCTACGACAGCTACTTTGCGATTGTTTTCATAGGCTGCATCAAATATATGCTGAATTCTGCTAATATCGGAGGCATAACAAGCAGCAATTATTCTGCCTTGGGCATTGTAAAATGCATGAGATATTTCCTTCGCAACGGTTGCTTCAGACGTGGTATATCCCGGTTTTTCTGCTTCTGTACTGTCAGATAATAAACACAATACGCCTTGTTCACCAATCGCTGTCATTTTTCCGATTTCTGGTTTGTATAACTTGGTAGCAGCTTGATCAAATTTAAAATCACCTGTATAGACTATACCGCCTTCGGATGTATGTACACAAACACCAATGGAGTCAGGAATACTATGGTTCGTTCTAAAAAAACTAACATTCACTGAATCTAATTCCACCATCGTATTGGACGTCACTTCAATGAAGTTTGTTTTGCCTTGATAATCCTGTTCTTTAAGCTTTGCATTGGCAAGTGCAAGAGTCAATTTTGTACCGTACACGGGTACATCTAGATGCCTTAATACATATGATAGTGCACCCATGTGATCTTCATGTCCATGTGTTAAAAAAATGGCCTTGACCCGATCCCTGTTTTCTCTTAAATACGAAATATCTGGAATCACCATATCGATGCCAAGCATTTCTTCCTCGGGGAACATTAAACCGGCATCAATGACCAATATGTCCTTGTCCACTTCAACAAGATACATATTTTTTCCGATTTCTCCTATACCACCAAGTGCGATTACCTTAATGGATTCATTTTTTATCTTAATCACGTTTCCATTTCCTCCTATGCTCTGGGTTGATCCGACCGAAATCAGTTATGACTATTATACTTGAAATATGAAAAGCTTTACAACCAAAAAGAGACAAGCCAGCCGTGACGACGGCTGGCTTGATTTTAAATGATTATTTGCATGTTAAAACTTGAATGGTAATTTACACTCCAAACAACAGCTAAACTATATCTAATCTATTTTTTATTCATTAAAGCACTTAATGTAGCTCGTTCTTGTTCGGTTAAGCCGATTAATGGCAGCCTAACTGATCCTACATCCAAGCCTTTAAACTGTAAAGCTGTTTTCACAGGTGCAGGGCTTGGAGCAGCAAATAACCCCTGCATAAGGGGCAATAGCTTTTGATGACATTTTGCAGCTGTTTTCGTGTCACCTTCAAAAAATGCTTTCATCATTTCTTGCATTTCATTTCCAATTACATGTGATGCAACCGAAACAACCCCCTCGCCGCCAATGGCAAGAATCGGGAGCGTTAAACTGTCATCACCACTATATAACAAAAAGTCATCTGGAGTATTCGCAATAATTTGTGTCATTGCATTTAGATCTCCGCTTGCTTCTTTGATTGCCTTAATGTTTGGTATTTCCGCAAGGCGAATCACTGTTTCGGGATGAATATTTACTACTGATCTTCCTGGAATATTATAAACCATTACCGGTAATACGGTTGCCTCTGCAACTGCTTTAAAATGCAGGAACAACCCTTCTTGGTTCGGTTTATTATAATAGGGTGCAACCACTAAAATTCCATCCACGCCCAGCTGTTCTGCCTTTTTGGTCAGCTCTATAGAAGCATAGGTGTTATTACTCCCTGTACCAGCAATAACTGGAATTCTATTTTTCACTACTTTAACAACATGATCGAATAATGCCAGTTTTTCTTCCTTAGATAACGTTGGTGATTCACCCGTAGTGCCTGCCACCACTAGTGAATCAGTGCCATTTTCAATTAAATAATTGATTAATTTTGTTGTCTTGGCAAAGTCAATATGCCCTTTACTGTCAAAAGGGGTTACCATTGCCGTGGAAACTCGCCCGAAATGAACCATCTTCCTACTCCTCTCGTTTTAGCGGCAAGCCCTAACTATCCATCCTTGAACGGAATGGATTTTCTATTCAGAAGTAAAAAGCAAATAAAACCTACATTTTAAATTCAATAGATTCTTCCTCTAATTGAAATGCATCATGCAAAGCGTTGACCGATTTAACAAGATCCTCTTGCTTTACTAAAACCCATATAGTAGTATGACTATCCGCCGATTGCAGAATACGGATGCCATGATCAGATAATGCAGTGACAATTTTAGACGTTACTCCAGGGACACCTGCAATGCCTGCTCCTACAACGGACACCTTGGCACAATGTCTTTCCACTACAGGGTCATGCCCAAGTTCTTGTAACACTTGAATGGCGTGGTCCGTCATTTCTTCTGTTACCGTGTAGACGACACCATTCAGTGATATATTAATAAAATCAACACTTATTTTTTCATTTGCCATCGCTTTAAATACTTCGGCTTGAAGATTATATTGATCTTTTTTGGCAAATACTTTAATTTGAGTCACATTCGAAACATGGGCAATACCTGTTACAAGCCGCTCTTTTATGTCGCTTCCACGGCTATTTTTACTAACCGATGTTACCAATGTTCCAAGAGAGTCAGAATAGGTTGAGCGGATGCGAATTGGAACTTTTGCCTGCATGGCTATTTCAACTGCTCTTGGATGAATAACCTTTGCCCCTTGGTAAGCCATATTGCATACTTCTGTATAAGTAACTACTGAAAGCGGACGTGCATTTTCTGCTATTCTGGGGTCAGCCGTCATGATTCCTTCGACATCAGTAAAAATATCAATCCATTCAGCGTTCAATGCAGCACCAAGTGCAGCTGCTGAGGTGTCGCTCCCCCCGCGGCCGATGGTTGTAACATCTCCATTTTTGGCAGCCCCTTGAAAACCGGCAACAACCACTACATCATGATTTTCCAATTCTCTTAGTAATCTGTCACATTTCATTTCATAAATTTTTGCATTAGTATGGTCATTATTCGTTTTAAATCCAGCTTGTGCACCGGTTAAGGCTGTTGTTTTGATCCCGCTTTCGAGCAGCATATTCGTAAAAACCACACTGGAAATAATTTCTCCGCAAGACAATAATAAATCCTGTTCCCGTTTGGAAATTTTGCTTAAATTGCCGCCAATAAGGGATAACAATGTATCCGTTGCATATGGATCTCCTTTTCTTCCCATCGCAGATACGACTACTACCACTTTATAACCATCAGCTAATGCTTTTTCTATATGACCTTGAGCATGCTTTCTGCTCTTTTCATCTTTAACGGAAGTTCCCCCGAATTTTTGAACAATAATTTTCATAATAGACCTGCCTTTGTACTGTTGCTTTATTTTACAAGACCTAATCGAACTAAGCTTTCGGCAATTTGTACTGAATTCCAGGCGGCACCTTTTAGAAGGTTATCTGAAACAACCCACATATGGAACCCGCGAGGATTATCGATATCATTACGAATACGTCCTACAAATACATCATTTTTCCCAACACAATCGGCCGGCATTGGGTATACTTGATTTTCCGGATCATCCTGCAGAATAATACCAGGTGCATCCTTCAACAATGCTTTGATATCGTTAGCACTTACACCTTCAGCCTCAATTTCGAAATAAACTGATTCTGAATGACCTACAGCAACAGGCAGACGAACGCAAGTGGCTGAAACATGAAGCTCCGGCAAGTGCATGATTTTCTTCGTTTCATTGATCATTTTCATTTCTTCAAATGTATATCCGTTCTCTTGGAATTTATCAATTTGCGGAATTGCGTTAAAAGCAATTTGATAATGATTATTATCAGATTTTACAGGTAAAATCTTGGCTTCATATGTTTCTCCATTTATAATTGCTTGCGTTTGCTCCATTAATTCATTAATTGCCGCAGCACCCGCGCCTGAAACAGCTTGATATGTTGATACAATCACTTTTTTCAAGCCGTATTTTTGGCGGATTGGCTCTAAAGCAACGACCATTTGGATCGTTGAGCAATTTGGATTCGCAATGATTCCATTATGCTTTTCCAAATCGCTTTCATTTACTTCAGGAACAACGAGCGGAGTATTTAAGTCCATACGGAAAGCACTGGTGTTGTCTACACAAATTGCCCCGCGTTTAGCAGCTTCAGGAGCAAGCTCTTTTGAAACACTGCCGCCAGCACTGAATAGCGCAATATCAACACCTTCAAAGCTTTCTGGTTTAGCCTCCTGTACCACTACTTCTTGACCATTAAAATCAACCTTTGTTCCAGCAGAGCGTGCCGATGACAAAAGTGTCAGTTTTCTAATTGGAAAATTTCTGTTTAATAAAGTGCTGATCATTTGTTGGCCTACGGCCCCAGTTGCGCCTACAACTGCAACGTGAAATCCATTTTCTTGATACATTCAAATAGTTCCCCTTTCCAATTCTCAGCTGGTTATTTCAATTTAGTTTATTTTTCTCCAGCATTAGTAATAAAATTATAGCCTCATCAGTAGTATAAGATAAAGTTCCTCTGAATGATTAATTTATTTTATCATATTCCTAAAAAGAAATAACCATTTTTGGCTAAGAGGAAAGTATGAACTTTCATAAAAGTTCATACTTTTCAATATTCTTGTAGAAAAATGCCTTTAATTTTCATCTTTATACCTTTCGACAAGTACTGGCTGAATTTGTTTTCCCTCTAGGGCAGCCTCCACTGTTTCAGAAAGCATGGTCATTCGGGCAACCATTGAGTTTGGTTTCTTGACTGGATCATCCTGGCCATATGGAATGAAGTAGATATTTTTTGTCGCCATTAATCTCATTAGATTAACACCATTTAAACCAAGTGCATCATTTGTTGAGATCCCCAGTACAATTGGTTTTAAATTTCTTAATGTCGCCTTGGCAGCCATAAGCACTGGACTATCATTGATGGCATTTGCAAACTTACTCATAGAAACTCCTGTAAGCGGTGCAATCACCATGCAATCCAGCGGCAATTTCGGCCCTAGAGGCTCCGCCTTGACAATGGTGTCGATGACTTTATTGCCTGTTAAATCTTCAATTCGTTCTACCCAATTCTCCCCTTTGCCAAATCGGGTATCCGTATTTTTTACTGTAAATGTGACAACGGGTATAACTTCTGCACCTGCCTTAACGAGCTTTTCTATTTCAGGAAATACGTCATCATAAGTACAATGTGAGCCGGTAAGCCCAAAACCAATTCTTTTACCCTTTAAACTCATTTTTCTTTCCCCTTTCTATTGTATAGGGATTCTTGCAGCAGTTGCGAAAGGACGTCTGCTAGAATTTGACCGGCAGTTTTAGGCGCGACAATCCCTGGTAAACTCGGGGCCAGCAATGCCTTAATTCCTCGTTTTTCAGCATAGCGAAAATCAGTCCCGCCGGGTTTTGATGCGATGTCAATAATGAGTGTGTTTGCCGGCAGCTTAGAGATGACAGCTGCACTGACGATTAAATACGGGATGGTATTAATCAAAATATCTGTGTCTGAAACCTCTTGAACAGTATTGTTAAGATGAAAAGGTGTTACACCCATTTCAGTAATTCTTGCAATATGTTCGCTCTTTCTTGCTCCCACTTTTACCTTTGCCCCGAGTGCATGAAACGCTCTGGCAATACTCATGCCGCATCGGCCTAATCCAAGAACAGTAACTTTAGAACCATGTATAGTAAAATCCGTATGTTGAATGGCCATCATAAGTGTTCCTTCAACTGTCGGTATTGAATTGTAGATTGCTACATCGTCCCTTGAAAATAATTGAACTAGTGTACGCTTGGATTGATCAATTAAATGATTTAAATAGGTGTTACTAATACCCGAATAGATGGTACAATGCTCAGGTGTTTTTGAGAGAATTTCTTCCGTCAAAATCACTTTTTCATTCGAAAAAATTGTCTCAACCTGACCTTCCAAATTTGTACCAGCCACGGGTAAAATGATGGCATCGATATTCGTAAAGTCAACCTCTTCCAACTTCTCCTTGACAGCACCTGTAAAGGCATGATCAAGCTGTTCGAAACCAATTAGAGAAATTCTGGCATCTAATTCGGTTAACTTCCGGATAATTTCCAGCTGTCTGGCATCTCCACCAATTACGGCTATCTGCATCCCTGTCAGCATGAAATCATTCACCTTCTTTTTTTAAAAATCCATCTAGGAATTCTTCTTGCTCTTTATCACTTCACCATCTTATGTAAGAAGTCTTGAAACGGTGAGTTTTCCACCATTGATAAAATAAAAAAAGCCCAAGCAAACGTCTATTTGCTTGGGCTTTCTATATTAACGCTCTTCTTCTCCCTCCTCCATGATATCGATGATAATCATTTCAGAGCCGATTTTTTTGATATGCTGCCAAGGTACTCTTATTTCTTGTCCTTGTTTTCTAAGACCAAACCATTTTAATGAAGGAATGACCAATGCTTGAATTTGACCATTCGTTTCATTAATTTCTAAATCAGTTTGACCCAATACTCCAAGCCGTTCCGCTTTTTTCACATCAACGATTTCTTTTCCGCTTAATTCACTTAGTCTCAAAGTTATTCCCCACTTTCCCATATTTAGGATATACAATGCCTTTTTAATAGTTTATAAAGGGGCGTCCTTAATTAGACTAAAGAAAAAAACAGTTCAAATTCGAACTGTTTTTAACTTAATTTTTTGGGGAATTCACCATTTGGGCTAATCAATGATGTTGAAAATTGGTCTGTAAATACTGCTTGTGCCATTTGATCTACACTTTGTTTCGTAACAGCATCAATTTGTTCAATAATTTCATCAAGAGAGCGGTGTCGCTTTAATAATAGTTCATTTTTGCCATTGCGGCTCATACGGCTATTTGTGCTCTCCAAACTTAACATTAAGCTTCCTTTTAACTGCTCTTTGCTGTTAGTGAGTTCTTTTTCAGTAATCCCGTCTTGTTTCAATTTTGTCAATGTATCTTGAATGGTTTCATATAGTAAGTCCAGCTGCTTTGCACCTGTTCCGCCATAAATGGTTACAATCCCATTATCCTGGTAAGCAGAATGATAAGAAAAAACGGAATAAGCCAATCCGCGCTGCTCACGTACTTCCTGAAATAATCGTGAGCTCATACTGCCGCCTAGTATATTATTAAGCGTGATCAAACTATAGATATCCTCATGGCCTACTTTTAAGCCTTCAAAGCCAATACATAAATGTGCCTGCTCCGTTTCCTTTTTTCGTGAAATACGATTAGAGTGGAAGACAGGAAGATTTTCCTCAAGCTCTTGGTTTCCGCCCTGATAAGAACCAAAATATTTTTCCACTTCGCGAATAAAGGTTTCTGGTACATTCCCGGCAATCGAAATGACAACATTTTCTGGAGTATATCTTTCATGAATATACTCTTTTAGAGATGAACTGGAAAACGTGTTCAATGTCTCCTCTGTTCCTAGGATTGGATAACCTAACGGATGGTCAACATAAACTGCTCTGCTTAGTAAATCATGTACAATATCATCCGGTGTATCTTCATACATTTTTATCTCTTCTAAAACAACATTCTTTTCTTTCTTCAGTTCTTCTTCAACAAATGTTGAATTGAAGAACATGTCTGCGAGTACATCCAATGCAAATTGAGAGTGCGTATCCAGAACTTTTGCATAATAGCATGTATACTCCTTTGAGGTAAAGGCGTTTACTTGACCGCCAATACTGTCAAAAGACTCTGCAATTTCTTTGGCCGTTCTTGTTGTTGTACCTTTGAAAAACATATGTTCTAGAAAATGGGAAATTCCGTTTGTTTGCGGATTTTCATGTCTTGAACCAGTGCCGATCCAAATGCCAATAGCCACAGATCGAACGGTTGGTATTTGTTCTAGCACAATTCTTACGCCATTTTGGCATGTAAACTTACTTATCATGTATTTCCTCCTGTCTCAAAACAGCAGATACTATCCCAATGTTTTATTATAATTGTTAAAACTATTTTCTCCAAATTTTAGACTAATTAATTTGTAATTCTTTCCTCACTTACTAATTCAGAAACAGGGCCAATTTGCAAATGTTTTTTTTCAATCATTGTAATTAAACGATCGAGCGATTTTGCTGTGGCTTCGGTGGGATGCATCAGCACTAATGAACCATTGCCTATTTTGCTGATTACACGGTTTATAAGTGTCTCTGGTGATGGCTTTTGCCAGTCAATCGTATCAACTGTCCACATCACTGTATTCATATTCAATTCTCGCGCAATTTTTACTGTTTCATCACGATAGCTCCCACTTGGCGGTGCAAACCATTCACATTTTTTCCCTGTTGCAGCCTCGATCACTTCGTTTGTTTTGATCAGCTGTTCCCTCGCAGCCGATGCCGTCAGTCTTTCCATATCAGGATGTGAGTAAGAATGATTTCCGACTTCATGTCCAGCACTTACAATCATTTTGGCAAGTTCCGGATTTTTTTTCACCCAATTTCCTTCTAAAAAGAAGCTTGCTGTTACATGATGCCTCTTTAACGTGGCAAGGATTTCTGATAAATATTCATTTCCCCAAGCAACGTTTATAATAAATGAAACCATCGGTTTATCTGGATTGCCGCGATAAATGGGAGAGGCTGGCAGATTTTTCAGATGGACTTTTGGCTTTATTTGAGTAAAAACCAACTTCTTACTGTCAAATACACCCTTTGCCTTCATGTTTTTATAAGAAGCGTTGATATCAACCTTTAACCCGTTATACCCAGGAATGGCTTTCCAAATAGGATCAATTTTGGCATCAGAAGGTGGTATATTGTATGTAGATGCATGCTTTAAAATGGTTTGATATAAAGAATCCGTTTGTTTTCCTGCTGGAAGAACATTTACCTTTAGAGTACTTACATATTTATTTACCATTGGATTGTTTACTAAAATCCATCCTGCCAAACCAATGAACAAGATTAAAGTAACCTTTTTCATTCTCCCTATCCCCCTTCCATATAGATTATGAAGGATAAGGACAAGGTAGAACGTAATCTATTACTGAAAAAAGTCAGGGGAATGACCCTGACTTATCTTTCTTCAGAACTTATTAAAAGCCTGAATCATTTATGATTTCGCTTCTTCAGCTTTTTCACGTGTTTCCTTTAATACTACTTTACGGGACAAATTAACTCGGCCTTGCTTATCAATTTCAGTAACCTTGACGAGAATTTCATCACCGATTTTCACAACATCTTCTACTTTGCCTACCCGTTCTTCTGCAAGTTCGGAAATATGGACAAGTCCGTCTTTACCAGCAAAAATTTCGACAAAGGCTCCAAACTTTTCAATTCGCTTTACTTTTCCGAGATAATATTGTCCAACTTCAACTTCACGGACAATATCTTCAATAATTTTCTTGGCTTTTTGGTTCATCTCGGAATCAGCAGAAGCAATAAAAATGGTACCGTCTTGTTCAATATCAATTTTCACGCCGGTTTCTTCAATAATCTTATTGATTTGTTTACCACTTGGTCCAATAACATCACGAATCTTATCTGGATTTATGTTCATTGTTAAAATCTTTGGTGCAAATTTGGAAAGTTCATTTCTAGGTTCAGAAAGTGTTGCCAGCATGGATTCAAGAATCTGCATTCTACCAACTTTCGCCTGTTGAAGGGCTTCTTCTAAAATCTCCCGAGAAAGACCCTCAATTTTGATATCCATCTGTAGCGCGGTTACACCTTTGGCAGTACCTGCTACTTTGAAATCCATATCCCCTAGGTGATCTTCCATACCTTGAATATCTGTAAGAACAGTATAGTATTCACCTGATTTTACAAGTCCCATCGCAATTCCGGCAACAGGTGCTTTAATCGGTACACCAGCATCCATCATGGCCAATGTACTTGCACAAATACTTGCCTGAGAAGTGGATCCGTTTGATTCAAGCACTTCCGAAACAAGTCGAATCGTATATGGAAAATCATTTTCAGTTGGTACAATTGGTTCTAATGCACGTTCACCTAAAGCGCCATGTCCAATTTCCCGGCGGCCTGGTCCGCGAATCGGTCCTGTTTCTCCAACACTGAAAGAAGGGAAATTGTAATGATGCATAAACCGTTTTTCTTCTTCAATACCCAGTCCGTCTAGAATTTGCACATCACCCATAGCACCTAATGTACAAATACTTAAAGCTTGGGTTTGGCCCCTTGTAAATAAACCGGATCCGTGTGTACGAGGTAAAATGCCAACTTGAGAAGAAAGTGGACGTATTTCATCAATTTGCCGTCCATCAGGACGAATTTTCTCAACTGTAATTAAGCGGCGTACTTCGCCTTTCACAATCTTGTCCAAAATTTGTTTAACCTGCTTCAGGTCATCCTCATTTGCTTCTTGTTCTTCATATTTAGCAAGTACTTGTTTCTTCACTTCATTAATGGCATCTTCACGTGCATGCTTTTCCTGAACTTGAATGGCCTTGACCATGTCAGCTTCGCATAATTCTCGCACTTCCGCCTCAAGATCTTTGTCAATTTCGTACAAGGTAATCTGCATTTTTTCTTTGCCGATTTCAGCAACGATTTTTTCCTGGAATTCAATTAAACGCTTAATTTCATCATGACCAAACATGATCGCTTCCAGCATCGTTTCTTCCGGAACTTCATTTGCTCCAGCTTCAACCATGTTAATGGCATCTTTTGTACCGGCTACTGTTAAATGAATATCACTTTTTTCTGCTTGTTCCACCGTCGGATTGATGACAAATTTATTATCAACACGGCCCACGACTACACCTGCAATCGGTCCTTCAAACGGAATATCTGAGTAAGATAGCGCTAAAGAAGATCCAAACATGGCAGCCATTTCTGTGGAACAATCCTGATCCACACTCATGACAATGCTAATAACTTGTACATCATTTCGGAAGCCATCAGCAAATAAAGGGCGAATCGGACGATCAATTAATCTGCTTGCTAAAATAGCTTTTTCACTCGGCCGGCCCTCACGCTTGATAAATCCTCCAGGGATTTTACCAACTGCATATAGCCTCTCCTCATAATTTACCGTTAATGGAAAAAAGTCTAAATTCTTTGGTTCCTTTGAAGCTGTTGCTGTACTTAAAACAGCAGTATCTCCATATCGTACCATGACTGCACCATTGGCTTGTTTAGCCAATTGGCCAATTTCAACTGTTAATTTTCTACCAGCCCAGTCCATGGAATATTCATATTTCTGTTGGTCCATTAATTTTACCCCTCTCTATAAAAATTTCTTAGGAGGATGATGCGAAAGATCACATTTCGCTTGTATCATCATACTAAATCAAAAAATATATAAAAAGCCTTATCAGCTTATTTTTTAACCCAAATTACTTATAGTATGCACAATAAATTCCTGACTTAAAAATATGTATAAAAAAAATCTTTTTTTGTCTAGGCCTTAAGCAATTAAAGGCTAACAAAAAAGCGGGAAAAATCCCGCTTCTGTTAACTAACGACGTAAACCAAGCTTATTGATTAACTCACGGTAACGTTGAACATCTTTGTTACGAAGGTAAGTCAAAAGATTACGACGTTTACCAACCATTTTCAAAAGACCGCGGCGTGAGTGATGATCCTTTTTGTGTGTACGTAAGTGATCATTCAAAGTGTTGATTTGTTCAGTAAGGACAGCGATTTGAACCTCTGCAGATCCTGTGTCGTTTTCATGAGTTTTATACTCATTGATAATTTGATTTTTACGTTCTTGTGTAAGTGCCATCCATGTTCACCTCCTAATTCGCAAATCCCCTGTTACCGAGCATGCGTCGGTGACTCGACATGCCAAGCAAAGGTTATTTTTAATACGTATTTAAGAATACATGTTTTTATCTTAAAATGCAAGTTAAAACATGATAATCTTGCAGATATTTCATCACGATTGGTTATTGAGATGTCAATGAATTGTTTTCAAAGTACTGAATGGCTCTTTCTTTATCCTTCTCAATTTGGGAAACCAGTTCATCGATTCCGGAAAACTTTTGCTCTTTTCGAAGATAGCAATGCCATTCAATTTCTACTGTTTCATCATAAATTTCTTGATGGAAATCAAATAAATGTACTTCCACTGAGAGAGATACCGCTTCTTTATTAAAAGTTGGCTTGTAGCCAACGTTGCAGACACCATTAAACCAAGTTCCCTTTACCATCATTCTTACAGTATAAACACCAGCAGGAGGGATCATATAGTCATCATTCAAATGGATATTAGCTGTTGGAAAACCAATTGTCCTGCCGCGTTTATCTCCATGAATGACAACACCTGTTGTGGTATAAAAACGGCCAAGCAGCGCCGGAAGCTCCTGCATTCTTCCCGTTTTAATCAAAGAACGGATTCTGGTTGAACTCACTTTCTCATCACCTTCGGTTAATTTTGGGACAATCGAATAGGTAAATTTTTCTCTGGAGTGAAAGGGCAAAGTTTCCATTGTTCCTTTTCCCATTCTTCCATAGGTAAAGTCATATCCGGCAACTACGTGTCTCACATTCAGACCAATGATGAACTGGTCTACAAATTCTTGAGGCAGGAGATTTGCAAATTCATGCGTAAAATGAACGATAAAAAGGTAATCTATCCCCTCTCTTTCCATAATCTTTTCTTTTTCAGATAATGGAGTGATATACTGGACATGCTGTTCGCTTCTTCCCAGTACCACAGAGGGGTGCGGGTCAAATGTCATGACTGCGCTGTTTAGCCCCTTAACAATGGCTTGTTTCTTTGCCTCGGCAATGACTTGCTTATGCCCGCGATGCACCCCGTCAAAATAGCCAAGGGCCATTGCCAATGGGGGGAACGTATTTTCTGCTAAATCTAATGGAAAATTAAGCTTCTTTATTTCCAATTGAAATTCACCTTTTCTAATCGTACCCTTTAATTCAGATCATTTCTTAAAACTTTTACAGGTTTAAGAAGTCCTGGCTTGCTTGGATGTTCAGAATAAATTGCCAGTGTCAGCCCATCTGTATTTTCTATATTAATAGGTCCGTTTGCTTTTGTTAAATGCTCTGGAATTTTCAATAGTGCTCCATTTTTCACTTTCTCTGCTACTTTATCATTAATCTGCCATTTCGGCAAATGAGAAAGTGCTGATTCCAATGGTTTTAACACGTTTGTAATTTGACCTTCGTCCATTAAATTCTGAATGTCATCGAATGTAAAACAATCATCCAAACTAAAGGACGCTGACTGGATTCGTATTAGTTTAGACATATGCGCGGGATATCCCAAACTTTCTCCAATCATGACAGCAAGTGTCCGAATGTACGTTCCTTTACTGCAGCTCACCCGAAAACGGAACTTGATGGTTTCTCCAGAAAACTCCTGTCGGTCATCAAGCAGTTGAATGGAATAGATGTTTACCTTTCTTGCCGGACGTTCAACTTCGATCCCTTTTCGAGCATATTCATAAAGTCTGACTCCATTAACTTTTACAGCTGAATACATTGGAGGGGTTTGAACAATTTCTCCTTTAAATGAGTCAAGGACATCTTCAATTTCTGTCCGCGAAATATTCCGATTCACTTTTCTCTCCTCTACCACTTCCCCTGAAGCATCCTCAGTTGTGGTAGAAAAACCAATCGTTACTTCTCCTTCGTATGCTTTTCCTGCATCCGTGATATATTCTGCCACCTTGGTTGCTCTCCCAATACAAATAGGAAGAACACCTGTAACATCTGGATCGAGAGTCCCAGTATGGCCGATTTTTTTCGTCTTTAATATTTTTCTTAGTTTAAAAACACAATCATGACTTGTTAAGCCTGCAGGCTTGAATAATGGTAAAATTCCTTCCATTTCTTATGCTCCGTTCTTAAAACTTGACTCTATAGAATGTTATTTCGCTTTAGCTCTATCACCTTTTGGAATAAACGTACTTTTACATTGCAGGATCCTTCTAATAAAAAAGGATAGACGATTTGTCTATCCTTGAACCATCATAATTCTGCTACTCATCATTCTTCTCAGGTGCACTTTCTTCGGAATGAAGCTGGGTAAGCAGCGTTTCAATCCGATTGCCGTAATCAATGGATTCATCAAATTCAAAGATAATTTCAGGTGTTTTACGCAGACGAATTCGATGTCCGATTTCAGTTCTAATAAATCCTTTTGCTTTAGCAAGCCCTTTTAACGTATTCTCTTTTTGCTCATCATCCCCTAAAACGGAGATAAATACTTTTGCTTGCTGAAGGTCCCCTGTAACTTGAACATCTGTTACGGTGACAAAGCCAATCCGAGGATCTTTTAGCTTACGGCCAATGATGTCACTCAGTTCTTTCTTCATCTGTTCTCCAACACGATTTGCTCTTAGGCTCATTTGCATTCACCTCATATGTTACAACCATTCAATCTCGGTGATCGTTCTTTCTATTTCCGGGAATGAGTCGATTAATTTTAGTGCATTTTGCAGTTCTTGTTCAGTAGCAGTTCTGGCAGCGGTAACGGCTGCAATCGCAATTTTTGTTCGCTGCCAGGTATCCTGAAAACCTACTTCTGCTGCAGAAACATTATATTTCTGTTTTAGACGGGTCAGAATTCGCTGCAGAACCGCACGCTTATCTTTTAAAGAATGGGCATCGTATATGATGCACTCACATACGACCATCCCTATAATCATTTGCGTTCTACTTCTTCCATTACATAAGCTTCAATGATATCTCCTTCTTTAATATCATTAAAGTTTTTAACGGTTATACCACACTCGTAGCCTTGTGAAACCTCTTTTGCATCATCTTTATAACGTTTTAGGGCATCAACTTCACCTTCGAAGATGACCACGCCATCACGAATGACACGAATTCCACTATCACGAGTAATTTTACCATCTGTCACATAAGAACCAGCAATTGTTCCCACTTTGGAAACCTTAAAGGTTTGCCGAACTTCTGCTTGACCGATAATTTTTTCGACAAACTCAGGATCCAGCATCCCTTTCATCGCTGCTTCCATTTCTTCAATTACTTTATAAATGATCCGGTGCAAGCGCACATCTACTTTTTCAGCGTCGGCAGCCCGTTTTGCATTGGCATCTGGACGAACATTGAATCCAATTACAATTGCATTGGAGGCAGAAGCAAGGCTGATATCTGATTCATTAATAGCTCCAGTACCGTTATGAATGATTCTAATATTTACGCCCTCAACATCGATTTTCATCAGTGAGGCAGCAAGAGCCTCAGCAGATCCTTGAACATCCGCTTTAATGATAATATTGAGATCTTTCATTTCCCCTTGCTTTAATTGTTCAAAGAGGTTATCAAGACTTACACGAGTCTTTTCGCCACGTTGAGCAGCTAATGCATGCTGAGCACGTACTTCACCCACTTGACGTGCAGTTTTTTCATCATCAAACACGACAAAACGATCTCCAGCCTGAGGAACTTCGTTTAACCCTGTAATTTCAACAGGAGTGGATGGACCTGCCTCTTTCACACGACGGCCTGTATCATTCACCATTGCCCTTACACGGCCAAAGGTATTACCAACAACAATCGGATCGCCAATTTTTAATGTTCCATTTTGAACAAGTAATGTGGCAACAGATCCGCGCCCTTTATCCAATCTTGCTTCGATAACAGTACCGACAGCATGACGATTAGGGTTCGCTTTATATTCTTCCACTTCACTTACTAAAAGAATCATTTCTAAAAGATTATCGATACCTTCACCAGTTTTTGCAGAGAGTGGGACAAAAATCGTTTCGCCGCCCCATGCTTCTGAGACAAGCCCGTGCTCTGTCAGCTCCTGCATAACCCGGTCGACATTTGCTGCCGGCTTATCCATTTTATTTACGGCAACAATGATTGGTACTTCAGCAGCTTTAGCATGGTTTATTGCTTCAACTGTTTGCGGCATAACACCGTCATCCGCTGCCACAACAAGAATCGTAATATCTGTTATTTGAGCGCCGCGAGCACGCATAGTAGTAAATGCAGCATGTCCCGGTGTATCAAGGAAAGTAATTTTCTTTCCATTTTCTACAACTTGATATGCACCGATATGCTGAGTGATCCCACCTGCTTCACCCTCAGTAACTTTTGTATTCCGAATGGAATCAAGTAGTGTTGTTTTCCCATGGTCAACGTGACCCATGATCGTTACGACAGCTGGCCGCTCAATTAAATTTTCTGCCGTATCTTCAGTAAAATAAATTTCCAGGTCTGTTGTATCAACTTTTATTTCTTCTTCTACTTCAACCCCGTATTCGCTGGCAATAAGCTCAATTGCATCTTTATCTAACACTTGGTTGATAGTAGCCATTACACCTAATAAAAATAACTTTTTAATAATTTCTGATGGCTCACGATGTAATTTCTTTGCTAGCTCTGCAACAGTTAATGACTCGCTAAAAGTAATCTTAGACGGAAGTTCTTTTTCTTTTCGCTTCTGCTGTTGCTGTTGCTGTTGAGGCTGCTGTACATGAGGCTGATTCTTCTTTTTATTATTTTGGTTGTTTCGATTTTGATTTGTAAAAGGTTTGTTTTTACCTTTTCCAGCTTGGAAGGCCTTATTTTCTTTGGATTGATATTCCTGGTCATGCTTCTTGCCTTCTTTATTTTTCGGAGGAACAGCAACAACTTTCACTTTAGTCGGTGCGACAATTTGATCATCATCGTCCTCAAATGTTTTCACCGCCATTTTTGGCTGCGACTGCGGCTTGTTAACCTGATTCTGTTGGCCTGGATTTGCATTTGAACGTTTTTGTTGTGTATTTCCTTGTTTTTGCTGAGTGTTTTTTCCTTGTCTTTGCTGTGAATGGTTTGCATGTTTATCATGAGACACGTTAGCTTGATTATTTTGAGCAGCTTTCCCATCATTTTTATTGTAGGCTGCATCAAGCTTTTTAATGTCTCCTTCTTCTAAAGTTGCCATATGGTTCGAAACCTCTATATTCATTTCTTTTAGTTTTGTAATAATTTCTTTACTTGAAATATTATGTTTTTTTGCATACTCATAAACACGTATTTTACTCATAGTTTCACCCCCGCTAGATTTAATCGAGCAACGTTACCAGTTTCTTGGCAAATCCATCGTCCATAACAGCTACAACAACGCGGGCTTCTTTGCCAATCGCTTGACCAAGAAGATGACGGTTTTCCACAAATTTCAATGGAACCTCATACGAATTACATTTGTCTGTAATTTTTTTGGCCGTATTTCGAGATGCATCTGCGGACAATAAAATGAGTTTAGCATTTCCGCTGCGGATCTGTTTCACGGTTAGCTCCTCACCTGAAATGACTTTCCTTGCTCGATTGGCTAAGCCAAGCAATGACATCCATTGATGATCTGACATTGAATGGTCAATTCTCCTTCTCTATCAGCTCAAGAAGCTCATCATATAATGAATCATTAATTGAAACCTCTAAATGATTAGCTAAGATATTTTTTTTCTTTGCTTGCAGTATTGCTTCTTTACTTCTCGAAAGGTATGCTCCCCTGCCGGACTTTTTCCCGGTCAGATCGATCGATACATCCCCTTCTTTTGAGCGAACGATGCGAACGAGTTCTTTTTTTGGCCTCATTTCCCCAGTTGCTACACATTTTCGCATAGGAACTTTTCTTGGTTTGTTCACGATCATTCACCCCCTGTTTATTCTAATTCTTCATCATATTCAAATTCAGGTTCAACCTGATCATCAAATAGCCTGATTTTTTCTTCACGAGGATAGATACCTATTTCCCGTGCCTCGGATTCCGATTTGATATCGATTTTCCAGCCTGTTAATTTAGCCGCAAGACGGGCATTTTGCCCCCTCTTCCCAATTGCAAGAGATAATTGATAATCCGGAACGATAACGGTTGTTGCTTTTTCGTCTTCGTTTACCATAACATCAAGAACTTTGGAAGGGCTTAATGCATTTGCAACAAACACAACCGGATCATTTGACCATTTCACAATATCGATTTTTTCACCCTTCAATTCATTAACTACTGCTTGGACTCTGGCACCTTTAGGTCCAACACATGAGCCGACAGGATCTACTTCAGCATTATCGGAATGGACAGAAATTTTAGATCTGTCGCCAGCTTCTCTAGCTACCGATTTAATTTCAACAGTACCATCATAAATCTCGGGTACTTCAATTTCAAATAATCGCTTTAGTAATCCAGGATGAGTGCGAGAAACAAAAATCTGCGGACCTTTTGTTGTTTTTTCAACTTTAGTGATAAAAACTTTAATACGGTCATGTGGCTTATAACGCTCATTTGGCATTTGTTCACTCAACGGAAGCAATGCTTCAATTTTCCCAAGGCTAACATAAATAAATTTAGAATCTAGCCGTTGCACAATCCCTGTCATAATATCTTCTTCACGGTCGATAAATTCTGTATAGATAATACCGCGTTCAGCTTCTCTTACTCGTTGGGTAACCACTTGTTTGGCAGTTTGGGCAGCAATCCGGCCAAAATCCTTTGGCGTAACTTCCATTTCAACAACGTCTTCCACTTGATAGTTAGGGTTGATACGTCTTGCATCCTCAACTGAAATTTCCAACCGCGGATCAAATACTTCATCAACTACTTCTTTGCGGGCGAATACACGCATCGAACCTGTTTGTAAATTTAAATCAATTCTAACATTTTGGGCCTGGTTAAAATTCCGGCGGTATGCAGATATCAGAGCTGCTTCAATTGCGTCAATTAAAACATCCCTTGAAATGCCTTTTTCTTTCTCCAAAATAGTAAGAGCATCTAATAATTCGCTGCTCATTTGTTTGTATCCCCCTACTCTTTTTCATATTTTTCTTCGCTTTTTTCATTTATGAGAACGATACAGCCAGTCTTGCATTTGCCACTTTTTCATAAGGGATTTCTATGGTCTTTTTGCGGGTTTTTATTTTCATTTCAATTTGTACGGTTTGACCATCAAATGCCAGAAGGAGTCCTTCAAAGCTTTTTTCACCATCAATTGGCTCGTAGGTTTTAATTAGCACATTTTTGCCTATAGCTTTTTCAAAATCCTTTGCCTTTTTTAAAGGACGCTCCGCTCCAGGTGATGAAACTTCAAGAAAATAGTTATGAGGAATCGGGTCAACCTCGTCAAGCTTTTCACTTAGACGCTCACTAACTAAGCCGCAATCTTCTATATCCACACCTGATTCTTTATCGATATAAACGCGAAGAAACCAACTCTTCCCTTCCTTTACATACTCAATTTCAACTAATTCCAAACCGAGTTCCTGCAAAATTGGAGAAGCAAGCTCATCTACCATTTCTGTTACTTTGCTCATGCTTTACCCCCTTTTCCAAATCACTTATCCATATTCTATGTAGTTCATTGTAGGTTATTAAATCTAGTTAAACCATTGTAAACAAACGAAAGAGTGGGAGATGCCCCACTCTTGAACTAGAGAGTATGTCTTAGTATTTCCAATAAAACTATACCATAATCGGAATTTATATGCAAATGAGAAAAGCGGAAGCACCCTGGTCAGCGGCCTTTGGCCTGGAGCACTCCAACTGAGATAAAGGAAACACGAAGAGCGTAAGCGATTCGATGTTGACTTATCGTAGGGCGGAGTGCGAAGGACACTAGCCGCTAGGGTGCTGGAGCTAGACAATGAGAAAAGCGGAAGCACCCTGGTCAGCGGCCTTTGACCGAGAATTATCAAAGTAGTCTCAGTTAAAACAACGACAGCTGATTTTGTTCTGGAAGGGCAGATAAGCACCCCTGTTTGTCTAAATATTCCAGAATCGTTTTTGAAACCTTTCCGCGCTGTTGGAGGTCTTCTTTAGATAAAAACTCTCCATCTTTTCTGGCATTTATTATATTAATTGCTGCATTGGTACCAAGACCTGGAATAGAATTAAACGGTGGAATTAAGGTATCTCCATCGATAATAAATTCCGATGCCGCAGAATTATATAAATCGTAATTTTGGAAAGAAAAACCTCTTTGCGTCATTTCAAGTGCAAGTTCGAGGACGGTCAGTAAATTTTTCTCTTTGTTAGATGCGTCCAGTCCTTTTGCGTTGATTTCTTCGATTTTTGCACGGATAGCTTCTGGCCCGCGGGTCATTGTTTCCAGGTCAAAATCCTCGGCCCGGACTGTGAAATAGGCAGCATAATAAAGCAAAGGAAGATGCACTTTAAAATAAGCAATCCTTACAGCCATTAATACATATGCCGCAGCATGCGCCTTAGGGAACATATATTTTATTTTTTTACAAGAGTCAATATACCATTCCGGCACTTCGTTCTTGCGCATTTCTTCTTCCATTTCTTCTGACAGGCCTTTCCCCTTACGAACTGATTCCATGATTTTAAAAGCAAAGGAAGGTTCAAGCCCTTGATAGATCAGATAAACCATGATGTCATCACGACACCCGATTACTTCACTTAACGTACAAATTTTATTGTGAATCAATTCCTGAGCATTGCCTAGCCATACATCGGTACCATGTGATAAACCTGAAATCTGAACAAGTTCAGAGAAGGTGGTAGGTTTTGTGTCTTCAAGCATTTGTCTAACAAATCGTGTTCCAAACTCAGGGATTCCCAGCGTACCGGTTTTACACATAATTTGCTCTTCTGTTACCCCAAGTGATTCCGTACTGCTAAAAATCTTCATGACTTCAGGATCATCTGTTGGAATCGTTTTAGGATCGATTCCGCTTAAATCTTGAAGCATCCTGATAACCGTCGGATCGTCGTGTCCAAGAATATCGAGTTTAAGAACGTTGTCATGGATGGAATGGAAATCAAAATGTGTCGTCCGCCATTCAGATGTACGATCATCGGCCGGGAATTGGATCGGTGTAAAATCATAAACATCCATATAATCCGGAATAACGATGATACCGCCTGGATGCTGGCCAGTCGTTCGTTTTACGCCAGTACAACCGGAAGCAAGTCTTTCCACTTCTGCGCCGCGCATATGAAGATTGTTGTCCTGCTGATATGCCTTTACATATCCAAAGGCTGTTTTATCAGCAACGGTACCGATTGTTCCTGCTCTGTACACATATTCTTCTCCAAACAGTACTTTCGTATAATTATGAGCTCGCGGCTGATACTCACCAGAGAAATTCAAATCGATATCCGGGACCTTATCGCCCTTAAATCCAAGGAAAGTTTCAAACGGGATATCATGTCCATCCTTTCGGTACTTTTCACCGCAATTCGGACAGTCCTTATCAGGTAAATCAAAACCTGAACCGACAGAACCATCATTGAAAAACTCAGAGTTCTTACAGGTTGGACAAATATAATGCGGCGGTAATGGGTTCACTTCGGTAATTTCCGTCATTGTTGCAACAAGAGACGATCCTACTGAACCACGGGAACCTACCAGGTATCCATCATCAAGTGATTTTTTTACAAGTTTGTGCGAAATCAAATAAATAACAGCGAAACCATGTCCGATAATACTTTTCAATTCTTTCTCAAGGCGCGCTTCCACAATTTCCGGAAGAGTGTCACCGTATATTTTATGTGCCATCGCATAACTCATTTGGCGCATCTCGTCTTCTGCGCCTTCAATTTTAGGTGTATACAAATCATCCTTGATTGGTTTAATGGCCTCAATCATGTCTGCGATTTTATTCGTATTGGTAACAACAATCTCTTTCGCTTTTTCTGCTCCAAGGAAAGCAAAGGCACCCAGCATATCATCAGTAGTTCGAAAGTGAACATCTGGAAGCTCATGACGGTTTAGCGGATTTGCACCACCCTGAGAACTGATTAAAATTTTCCGATAGATTTTATCATTTTCATTTAAATAATGGACATTTCCTGTTGCCACAACTGGAATCTCAAGCTTATCACCGAGCCTCACAATATTGGAGATGATTTCTTCGAGATCTTTTTCATTTCGGATCAGTTCCATTTCAATTAATGGAGCATATACCTGCTTTGGCATTACTTCGAAATAATCATAAAATCTTGCTGATGCTTCGACCTCTTCGGGAGATTTTTGCATCATTCCTTCAAATACTTCCCCTTTATCACAAGCTGATCCAACGAGAATGCCTTCCCTATATTTTTGCAGTACAGATCTTGGAATTCTTGGCACCCGATAAAAATATTCAATATGAGCAATAGAGATCAATTTAAATAAGTTTTTTAATCCAACCTCAGTCTGTGCCAATAATGTGCAATGATAAGGACGGGCTCGTTGATAGGCGTTTCCTTTTCCCATAAAATCATTCAGCGCATCATGATATTCAATTCCTTTTTCGAGCGCATCCTTTAACATTTTCAACAATAAATAACCAGTCGCCTCTGCATCATAGATCGCCCTATGGTGCTGAGTTAACTCGATATCAAATTTTTTCGCCAATGTATTTAACCGGTGATTCTTCAATTCTGGATATAGAAACCTACCAAGCTCAAGGGTATCAATTACTGGGTTAGCTGCTTTTTCCATTCCCGCTTTTTTGTAGCCGACATTCAAGAATCCCATATCAAATGATGCGTTGTGAGCAACGAGGACCGCATCTCCAACCCACTCATAAAAATTTCTCAATACCTCGACATCATCGGGAGCATTTTGCACCATATCATCAGTAATACCCGTTAGGTTAATCGTAGTCGCAGAGAGCCGATGATGAGGATTTGCAAACGACTCAAACCGGTCAATAATTTCCCCGCCTCTAACCTTCACTGCAGCTAGTTCTATGATGGTGTCATATACAGCTGAAAGACCCGTGGTCTCAACGTCAAAGACAACAAAAGTGTCATCAGCCAATAAACGATGGGCAGTGTTATAGGCAATTGGAACACCATCATCAACTAAATTGGCTTCCACTCCATATAAAATCTTTATATCATTTTTTTTCCCAGCACTGAATGCTTCAGGAAAAGATTGAGCAACAGCGTGGTCTGTCACCGCAATGGCTTTATGTCCCCATTTTTTCGCTTGTGCAATCAAGGTAGCTACCGGGGTTACCGCATCCATTTGACTCATAGGTGTATGAAGGTGGAGCTCCACACGCTTTTCACCCTCAGGGGCAAGATCCTTCCGTTGTGCAGGTTTGATTTCATTAATATCATTACAAATCATCACAAGGTCGCGGACAAACGTATCATTTTGGACACTTCCTCTTACCTTTACCCACATTCCTTTTTTAATATGCTGGAATAATGCGGCATCTTCTTTATCACGGGAAAACATTTTCACGATAATTGAACTAGTGTAATCAGTAATCTTAAAGGTTAATAATGAACGTCCGCTCCTCAATTCACGGATTTCCGAATCAAAAATATATCCTTGAACGGCTACTCTTCTTTCTTCATCAATAATGTCGCTCAAACTGCGAAGTTCACTGTCATCCTTAATCGTGAGGCCAATGGTAAGCGGGCCAGAAGGAGCATCATTTGGAGCCTTATCTTTCTCCGCTTCCTGCTTCTGCATTTCTACCATTGCCAATAGCGCACGCTCCTGGTCTTCTTTCTGTTTTGCCAGCAAGAATTTCTCATATTCTTCATTATTTTCTTCCGCTTTATATTCGGTTTCAATTGCCAGCATTGGAAAACCAAAGGATTGATAAATATCGCTTAATAATGTTCCATATTTCCGTTTCAGCGTCAGTCCTTCAGCCTCATTTCTAACAGATATGGTAAGCTTCGATCCACTTACTTCCGGCAATTGTTCATTTAATATTTTCAACAACGGCGGTGAGATGCCATCAATTTGCTGGACCGAATAACTCCAATAATCACGGATTAATTCTGGCGTAAGTGCTTGATCGGATGCGTTGAATTCAGCAGAAACTACGGCAATGTTTGAAAATGTTCTCTCCAATTGAGTGGTAAACATTTGAAAAACATTGAACGGAAGGATTTTTTCTAATAAAAAATAAAAATGCCATCTTTTGCTTTTTTTCTCAACCACTAATTTATCAATTTGCGCATTGTTAAAGTGCATCACAAAATTATCTTCAATTAGATTAAGCTGCTGGAGCAAGAGTTGGAATCGCTCTTTTTTGCCTAAGGCATTTTCGCTCAACCTTCTTCTCTCCCATCTATTAAAAATTCTCTAGTCTTTCTTTATCAAAAAACAATTATATCACAGGATTCGAGTTGTTTCGGCAAATATCCACAGAAAACTTTAACCATATTTGCCTATAATCAAAAATGAGGAACCACTATTGCGGTCCCTCATCATTATTTACTTCAAGAAAAATCTTTGAATGTCATTCCATGTTACCACTAGCATCAGAAGCATGAGAAGAGCAAAACCAATAAAATGAACCATTCCTTCCTTTTGTCGGTCAACAGGTTTTCCACGAACTGCTTCAACTGCAAAGAACATAAGTCTTCCGCCATCAAGCGCAGGAATAGGCAGTAAATTCATGATCCCAAGATTGATGCTTAAAATTCCAGCCCATTTCATTAAATAGTAAATTCCTGATTTCGCTACTTCATCAGTAGATACATAAATACCAACTGGACCAGACAGGGCATTGATTGAAAATTGGCCAGTTACGAGCTTTCCTAGCATAACAAAAATTTGCTTTGTCCAGAAATAAGTATCCTTTGCCCCACTTGTTACAGCTTGAACTGGAGATTTTTCAACAGGGCTGTATACTCCAATAATCCCCATCTTATTGCCATCTACGATATTTTCTTTAGGTGTAACTTCAATATCCTTCTCTTTACCTCCACGAAGAATCGAGAAATCTAATTTTTTATTAGGACTTTTGCGAATGATTTCCACAACATCAGACCAACTGGAGATTTCAGATCCATTTATACTTTGTACAATATCCCCTTGTTTGAGCCCCGCCGCTTTCGCTGCACCATCAGGGGTGATGACACCCAATTTGGGTTCATTAGTTGGGACCCCCTGCAATAGAGCAATTAAAACGAAGACTACGAATGCAAGTACAAAATTCATCATCGGCCCTGCAAAGATGGCCATAAATCTTTGGCCCAATGTTTTGGAACCAAATTGACGATCAATTGGAGCAATTTGTGATTCTATACCATTTTCAACAATAGCAGCCTGTGGATGGATGATGAATGTTTTTAATTGTTCTTCTTCATCATCAGGGTATCCCTTAATGAAAAGATCCTTTTCCAAATCAGTATATTCAACTTCAACAATACGGCAATTGGGATACTTTTCCTTTTTATTCAAAATAATCTTTGTTACTTTTTCTTCCTGATCAAATAACAAGCCAACCCGATGGCCAGGCTTAATGTCTACCATTTCAGGATCTTCTCCTGCCATGCGGACAAAGCCGCCAATTGGTAATAACCTTATGGTATATGTTGTTTCTCCTTTTTTATGGGAGAATACCTTAGGACCCATACCTATTGCGAATTCTCGGCAGAGAACACCTGCCCTTTTTGCAAAAATAAAATGACCTAACTCATGAAAAAAGACGAGTGCGCCAAAAATCACAATAAAGGCAATAACTGTAGTCAAAAATAAAACCACCTTTTTTATAAGAGTGAACGTACAAACTCTCTTGTTTCTCTGTCAACTTCTTGAATAAGCTTTAAGCTAGGGTGTTCTATTACTTGATGAACGCTCAATGCCTTTTCAATTAAATCTTCAATTTGTAAAAAACGAATTTTCCCGTTCAGAAAGGCTTCGACAGCTACTTCATTTGCAGCATTTAAAACGGTTGGCATTGTGCCGCCTATTTCCCCTGCTCTGTAGGCAAAATCCAAACAGCGAAACCTTTCAAGGTCCATATCCATAAAATGGAGTTTTCCAACTTCCGAAAGGTTCAAGCGATTTCCCGAAGGAAGAGGCAGCCGATCCGGGTACGTCAATGCATATTGAATGGGGACCCTCATATCTGGTGTTCCTAATTGAGCTATTACACTTGTATCATGAAATTCAACCATGGAGTGAATAATACTTTCTTTATGGAGCAGCACATCAATTTTATTATAAGGGATATTGAACAGCCAGTGAGCCTCAATCACTTCAAGACCTTTATTCATCATTGTTGCCGAATCAATGGTAATTTTAGCCCCCATCGACCAGTTTGGATGATTAAGTGCCTCTTGAACGGTGACTGTTTCCAAGTCTTGACGTGGTCGGTCGCGAAAACTCCCGCCGGACGCTGTCAAAATTAAACGCTCAATATTCTTTTCCTTTTCGCCCTGTAATGCTTGAAAAATGGCAGAATGTTCACTGTCTACTGGTAGAAGGGATACTTGATTTCTTTTGGCCGCTTCCATTACTAAATGTCCAGCAGTTACCAAAGTTTCCTTATTGGCTATCGCAATTGTTTTACCACTTTCAATTGCCTGTAATGTAGGATCCAAGCCTACACTTCCAAGAACAGCATTAACAAGTATGTCAGCGTCTTTATATACAGCGACTTCTATTAATCCTTCATCACCGAATGTAAACCTCACATGTGGAAACTCTGCTTTTAATGTATTACAAACATCTTTACTTTGTACAGAAACTAGCTTTGGTTGAAATTCGATTATTATTTTCCGAGCTAAATCAATATTTTTGCCAACTGAAATGGCGGCTAATTGAAATTCTTGAGGATGCTCTCGAATAATTGCCAATGTCTGTGTGCCGATCGAACCAGTTGCACCCATTAAACTTATTGTTTTCAATGAAGTCCACTCCTAAACGAAAAGCTAAAAAACCCTTTGATATTGCAAATACATGGGAAAGCTTTTTACCAAAGGTGAAAAAAATGTAACAAGGGCCAGACAAATAATAAACTGTCGAAACGGTCCAGAATTCCTCCGTGTCCAGGTAAAATAGTTCCTGAATCCTTCACATTAAAATGTCGCTTGAATGCCGATTGTACAAGGTCACCAATTTGTCCAAAAACAGATAATACAGCAGTGATTCCCATTAAAGTTACAAATGAAGCATGGATCTGTGAAAAGATTGCAAATAAAATAGCAACTACAACGGCACAAACCACACCGCCAATAAAACCTTCTATCGTTTTATTAGGACTGATTTCCGGCCATAATTTATTCCTGCCAATTGCTTTCCCAATAAAATAGGCGCCAGAGTCAGTTGCCCAAATCATAAATAGCGAATAAAAAATATATACCAATCCCGCATCACGCGTCTCCATAAAGGAGTAAAATCCTATTCCAACATATAGGACCGAAAAAATGGAAAACGCAGCATCTTCAAAATTAAAGCTATTTTTCGTAATAACGGTATATGCCAGTAGCAGCAAAATAAAAGCAATCCCCAACTCTTCCTTGGAATAATAAAAGTTTACTGCTGCTTCATATTTTTCTGGGAAAATGATCACCCAGAGAAATCCCAATGAAAGAAAACCATTTATTGAAAATATATTCATCTTTTTCATTTTTAATAATTCATAAAGTCCAACACTTGCCATTAAATAAGTCAAAATAACAACCGGAAGGCTGCCATAAAACACAATCGGTAAAAATAGTGCTGCAGCTACGACTGCTGTTATAATCCTTTGCTTCATTAAAAGTTCAACACCTTTTTTGTTGTAAACAGGGTAGGATAATTCAAATGTTTTTTTATTTAAACTAGGATATCCCGAATTTAGACTCCACCAAATCTCCGTTGACGTTTTTGAAAGGCTTCTATTGCTGTAAGTAAATGTTCCTCGTTAAAATCCGGCCATAATACGTCTGTAAACAAAAACTCCGAGTAAGCAAGCTGCCATAGCATAAAATTACTAAGTCGAATTTCACCACTTGTCCTAATCAAGAGATCCGGGTCCGGTAAATTCGCTGTCATTAAATAGGAAGAAAAGCTAGATTCATCTATATCTGATTCCGTTATCATTCCATTTTGAATATCATGCATTACTTTCTTTACGGCATCCAGTATTTCAGCTCTGCTCCCGTAATTTAATGCAAAGTTTAATATTAAACCATTATTATTTTTGGTTGCTTCCATTGCTTTTTCAATAGCATTAAGTGTATGTATTGGCAATTGTTCTTTATAACCCATCATTTTCACTTGAACATTATTTTCAATTAATTCCGGCAGAAAGGTGCCTAAAAATTCCTCAGGCAGCTTCATAATATATTCTACCTCATTTTTCGGGCGTTTCCAGTTTTCGGTAGAAAAAGCATACAATGTCAAATATTTCAAACCAAGTTCATTGGCCAGCATTGTCGTCTTTCGTACCACCTTCATCCCTTCATGGTGACCGGCTATACGGGGCAAGGCCCGTTTCTTAGCCCAGCGGCCGTTTCCATCCATAATAATGGCAACATGTTCAGGGACAGGCAGTTTTTTAATTTTTTCTATGTGATCTCGGAGTGTGGAAGAGTTATTTTGGTTCTTCCAAAGTTTTATTTTATTTAACATAACATTACTCCTCCAAATAATTAATCATTTCCTCCGAAATTAATCTGTTCCAGTGAATCCATTGTACTAATATGTAAAGGAAAATAATAGTGTATCATAACATGTTTTTATCATACCAAAAAAGCAGGAATATATCTCTACCAAATAACTTATGCCAAATATTAATAAATAACGCATAATTTCCTTTTACCCTGTAATTCTTATCAATTTCTAAATAAAGGCCATAAATAGTGAAAAACCCCCTAAAAAGAGGGTCTTTTAGATCATTAAACTTCCATAATTTCTTTCTCTTTATCTTTAGTGATTTGGTCAATCTTGTTGATATGATCATCCGTAATCTTTTGAATGTCCTCAGAAAATCCACGAAGGGCATCTTCTGTAATTTCACCATTTTTCTCAAGTTTCTTTAACTCATCATTAGCATCACGGCGAATATTTCGAATAGCCACTTTTGCTTCTTCTGATTCTTTTTTAACAACTTTAACAAGCTCTTTACGGCGCTCTTCCGTTAATTGCGGGATAGCAATCCGAATAATCGAGCCATCATTTGATGGATTAAGGCCCAAATCTGATTTAAGGATGGCTTTTTCAATTTCACCCAGAATAGATTTATCATATGGCTGAATAACAAGCAATCTTGCTTCAGGTGTTGAAATCCCTGCAAGCTGATTGACTGGTGTTGGGGCACCGTAATAATCTACAGTAATTCTATCTAACAAAGATGCACTTGCTCTGCCTGCACGAATGCTTGCAAGTTCCCTCGTATATGCTTGAATTGCTTTTGTCATTCTATCTTTTGCTGAATTAATGACTTGTTTTGGCATTAGTTTTTCCCCCTAACGATAGTTCCAATTTTTTCGCCCATAACAGCTCTTTTAATATTTCCTTGTTCCATAATAGAGAACACAATAAGCGGAATATCATTATCCATACATAATGAAGAAGCAGTTGAATCCATAACTGCCAAACCTTCCTTCAATACGTCTAAGAAAGATAAATCTTCATATTTGGTAGCTGTAGCATCTACACGTGGGTCGGCAGAATAAACGCCGTCTACATTATTTTTTGCCATTAAAATGACTTCAGCATCAATTTCTGCAGCTCTTAAAGCAGCTGTCGTATCCGTTGAGAAATATGGATTTCCAGTTCCTGCCGCGAAAATAACGACCCGCTTTTTCTCTAAATGCCTCATCGCTCTTCGTCTAATATATGGTTCTGCGACCTGGCGCATCTCAATGGAAGTTTGAACCCGAGATTCAATGCCTAATTGTTCCAAACTATCTTGAAGAGCTAAGGAATTCATGACTGTTGCAAGCATTCCCATATAATCCGCTGTTGCCCGATCCATACCCATTTCACTGCCAATTTTACCGCGCCAAATATTGCCGCCGCCTACCACGACAGCAACCTCTACTCCAAGATCTGCGATTTCTTTTACCTGAATGGCAATGGATTTAATAACAGAAGGCTTAATACCAAAGTCTGAATCACCGGCAAGTGCCTCACCGCTCAATTTTAAAACAACACGTTTGTACTTAGGACCACTCATATAAACCTCCAAAAGTAAGCTATATTACCTTGAAAAATAGGGAACACACTGTGTCCCCTATTCAAAATTATATTACAGTAACATTCCTTGTAACAAAATTCAAAATTGTTTACCTGGAATCGCTGTTTATTTTTTATTGACTTGATTCATAACTTCTTCAGCAAAGTTATCTTCGCGCTTTTCAATACCTTCTCCAACTTCGTAACGAATAAACTCACGAACCTTAGCACCTTTAGATTCTACAAACTGACGTACTTTTTGGTCAGGGTTTTTAACGAATGTCTGGTCAAGAACACAAACGTCTTCAAAATATTTACCAAGACGGCCTTCAACCATTTTAGCTACGATGTTTTCTGGCTTACCTTCGTTTAATGCTTGTTGAGTCAATACTTGACGCTCATGTTCTACTTCTTCTTGTGATACTTGGTCACGAGAAACATATTTTGGATTTAATGCAGCAATATGCATGGAAATATCCTTCGCAGCATCTGCATCTGTTGTGCCTTCAAGAACTGTTAACACAGAGATGCGTCCTCCCATGTGAAGGTATGCACCAAATGCATCGTTATCAGTCTTAGATACTACTTCAAAACGGCGAAGAGTAAGTTTTTCTCCGATTTTTGCAATTGCAGCGTTAATGTGGTCAGCAACATTCGCTCCATTATCCATTGTTTGAGCTAGAGCTTCTTCAACAGAAGCTGGTTTGTTTTTAAGAAGATGTGCTGCAAGCTCTTTAACAAGAGTTTGGAAGCCTTCGTTTTTTGCAACGAAATCTGTTTCAGAGTTAACTTCAAGAATCACTGCATTATTACCATCAGTTACAATAGAAGTTAAACCTTCAGCAGCGACACGGTCAGCTTTCTTAGCTGCTTTCGCAATCCCTTTTTCACGAAGGTAGTCAATTGCTTTTTCCATATCACCATTTGTTTCAGTTAACGCTTTTTTACAATCCATCATTCCAGCGCCAGTTTTTTCGCGTAGTTCTTTTACCATTTGAGCAGAAATTGCCATTTTAGGATCCTCCTTATAATACTATGTATTTCTAGCTTAGCCATTGCTAGCTTTAATAAACCTTATTTTGCATGAGAAGCAATAAATTGGCTTCTCATTTTCTTTAAAAAAAGGTGATATAGGGTGCTCCCTCCTATCACCTTTTTATACTTACTACCTTTTAAATTAAGCTTCTACCGCTACTTCTTCACCTTGTTTTGCTTCAAGGATTGCATCCGCCATTTTAGCAGTTAAAAGTTTAACTGCACGAATTGCATCGTCATTAGCAGGAATTACAACATCAATTTCATCCGGATCGCAGTTAGTATCAACAATACCTACGATAGGAATATTTAATTTTTTAGCTTCAGCAACAGCGATGCGCTCTTTACGAGGATCGATGATGAATAATGCATCTGGAAGCTGTTTCATATCTTTGATGCCGCCTAAGAATTTTTCAAGGCGTTCTTGTTCTTTTTTCAATTGAACAACTTCTTTTTTAGGAAGTACATCAAATGTGCCATCTTCAGCCATTCTTTCAATATCTTTTAAACGTGCAATACGTTTTTGAATGGTTTCAAAGTTTGTTAATGTACCACCTAACCAACGGTGATTTACATAGTACATACCAGAACGGATCGCTTCTTCTTTAACAGAATCCTGTGCTTGTTTTTTTGTACCAACAAACAGCATTGTTCCTCCGTTAGCAGAAAGATCTCTTACCCAGTTGTAAGCTTCTTCAACCTTCTTAACTGTTTTTTGAAGGTCGATAATGTAAATGCCGTTACGCTCAGTGAAGATATATTTCTTCATTTTTGGGTTCCAACGGCGTGTTTGGTGTCCGAAGTGTACACCAGCTTCAAGCAATTGTTTCATTGAAATTACTGACATGTTTGTTCCTCCTAATGGTTTTATGTTCCTCCGCCCATTTCATCTTTACACAGAAACTTAATAATAAGCACCAACTGTATAAATCCATGAACGTGTGTATTAACACCATGAAATAATATAGCATAAATCTGTTATAGAAATCAAGTTATCATTAGGAAAAAAAATCCCCAGCAATTGCTGGGGATTTTTCACTAAACTTAATTTGATTTCAATTTATCAAGCTCAACAAGGAATTTATCATTTAGTACCTTGATATACGTTCCTTTCATACCAAGTGAACGTGATTCAATAACACCGGCACTTTCTAATTTTCTTAAAGCATTAACGATTACTGAACGTGTAATACCTACACGGTCAGCAATTTTTGAAGCTACTAATAACCCTTCATTACCATTAAGTTCTTCAAAAATGTGCTCAATTGCTTCAAGTTCACTGTATGATAATGAACTAATAGCCATTTGGACTACAGCCTTGCTTCTTGCTTCTTCTTCGATTTCTTCTGATTTTTCACGTAAAATCTCCATACCAACAACTGTTGCGCCATATTCAGCTAAGATTAGATCATCGTCATGGAACTTCTCATGTAGTCTTGCAAGAATTAGAGTTCCGATCCGCTCTCCTCCGCCAATAATTGGGACAACCGTTGTCAGCCCTTCACGGAATAAATCTCTATTTTCTACTGGAAAGGCAGTATATTCACTTTCGATATCAAGATTTGATGACGTTTCTTGAATATTGAATAGACTTTTTGTATATTGCTCAGGAAATTGACGATCTTCAAACATTTTTTTCATTCTCTCGTTTTCAATTTGCTGATAAATCGAAAATCCTAACAGTTTTCCGCGGCGGCTTACGATATAAATATTGGCTTCAATTGTTTCACTTAAGGTTTCGGCCATTTCTTTAAAATTAACAGGTTTTCCTGCTGCTTTTTGTAATAAAACGTTAATTCTTCTAGTCTTTGTAAGTAAATCCATCTGTTTCTTCCTCCTAAATGCTGCAACCATTATTAAATTTTTAATTGACGCTGATAAGTTATAACATATATTTCGAGTGAATGAAATGTTTAAATTACTTTTTTGGCTAGTATTTCTATAAAATAAATTGACTTAGATCTTTATTTTTTGAAATCGCACCAAGTCTCTCATCCACATATTGCGGTGTAATCGTTACTTTCCCCATTGAAATATCCGGCGCTTCAAATGAAAGGTCTTCCAATAGCTTTTCTAAAATGGTATGAAGCCGTCTTGCTCCAATATTGTCCGTATTCTGATTCACCTCAAATGCAATTTCGGCAATCCTATGAATAGCATCGTCAGAAAATTCAATTTCTATACCTTCCGTTTTCAATAATGCTTGATATTGCTTAATTAATGCATTATCCGGTTCAATTAATATTTTAAAGAAATCTTCAACTGTCAATTTTGTCAATTCGACCCGAATTGGAAAACGGCCTTGAAGTTCTGGAATTAAATCAGACGGTTTAGCCATATGGAATGCACCAGCTGCAATAAATAATACATGATCTGTTTTTACAGGTCCGTATTTTGTCACGACTGTTGACCCTTCAACAACTGGTAAAATATCCCTTTGAACACCTTCTCTTGATACATCAGCAGAAGCCCCGCCTGAATTACGGCTGGCTATTTTATCAATTTCATCGATGAAAATAATTCCTGTTTGCTCTGCACGATAAACAGCTTCGGAAGTGACCTCATCCATATCAATCAGCTTTGAAGCCTCTTCACTCGTTAAAACCTTCCTCGCTTCACGAACTGTCAGTTTTCTTTTTTTGCGTTTTTTAGGCATAAAACTGCTAAGTGCATCTTGCATATTCATTCCCATCTGTTCAATGCCGGAGCCCTGCAGTAAATCGAACATAGAAGGTGCTTGTTCTTCGACCTCAACTGTCACAATTTCATCTTCCAGTTGACCAAGAGCTAACTTTTCTTTAACGATTTTTCTCTTTTCCTGTATAGAATAATCTTCAAGATCGTTTTCTTGTTCAGAAGAGGAATTCCCGCCGCCGAATAACATTTCTAATGGATTTTTATAATTGTTGGACTTTTTAGCTGAGGGTACTAGCAATTCAATCAGCCTGCTATTGGCATTTTCTTCTGCCCGTTCCTTTACACTTTGCATTCGTTCCTCTTTCACTAAACGGACAGCAGTCTCGGCAAGATCACGTACCATTGATTCTACATCACGACCCACATAGCCCACTTCAGTAAACTTTGTAGCCTCTACCTTCACAAATGGCGCACCAACCAGCTTGGCAATTCTCCTGGCAATTTCGGTTTTCCCTACCCCAGTTGGACCAATCATTAGAATATTTTTAGGTATAATTTCGTCACGCATTTTTTCATTTAATAAGCCCCGTCGATATCGATTTCTAAGAGCTACCGCAACCGCTTTCTTTGCGTCCTTTTGGCCAATGATATATTGATCGAGTTTCTCTACGATTTGCCGGGGGGTTAAATTGGTTGTTCTACCCATTTATTTAAGTCTCCTTCCCGTTATAGCTCTTCAACAATAATGTTGTGGTTTGTATAAACACAAATTTCCGCTGCGATTTCCAAAGATGCTTTGGCAATTTCTTTTGCTGATAAATGTTCGCCGGCATACTTTTTCAGAGAGCGCCCAGCTGCAAGTGCATAATTGCCACCAGATCCAATCGCCAGAATTCCATCATCTGGTTCAATTACTTCTCCAGTACCCGAAACAAGCAATAAATTTTCACGATCCATCACAATGAGCATGGCTTCAAGTTTTCTTAATACTTTATCACTGCGCCATTCTTTTGCAAGTTCCACTGCCGCACGCTGAAGGTTACCATTATATTCCTCCAACTTACCCTCAAATAACTCAAAAAGAGTAAAAGCATCAGCAACAGAGCCGGCAAAACCAGCTAATACTTTTCCATTAAATATTTTTCTCACTTTTCTCGCTGTATGTTTCATCACAACCGCATTACCAAACGTAACCTGGCCATCTCCAGACATTGAACATTCACCGTTATGATGGACGGCAAAGATCGTTGTAGCGTGAAACTGACTCATACTCCCACTCCTCCTTTATGGAGTTTTCACGTATTTAAAAAACCACTAAATTAAAGATGTAAATGTCCAATTGTATATTTTGAGTTTACATGAGCAATTTGTAAATACTCGATCAATAACTTTAGAAAAATATTCACATTTATCATGCTATTTTCTACATGGGCTACTAAATCGTAACACACTTCAAAAACGCTTGCAATAAATTTTACAAAACCTTCACAAAGTTCTGAATTGTTTCTAATGCTCGTTCAGCGTGCTGCAGATTTCTTTCCTGTTTTCCTTTTATTTTAACTGGCAAATCTGGAAATAGACCGAAATTTGCATTCATTGGCTGAAAATGCTTTGCGTTAGTAGTTGTAATATAATGAGCCATACTTCCAATGGCCGTATCAACTGGAAATTCCACCGGCTCCATTCCATTTACTAAACGAGATGCATTTATACCGGCAATTAATCCGCTTGCTGCCGATTCAACATACCCTTCAACTCCAGTCATTTGGCCTGCGAAAAATAAATCGTCACGATTTCGGAATTGGTAGGTAGCTTTGAGAACCTTTGGCGAATTGATAAAGGTATTACGATGCATAACACCATAGCGAACGATCTCTGCATTTTCTAATCCTGGAATTAACTGGAATACTTCTTTTTGCGCTCCCCATTTTAAGTGTGTTTGAAACCCAACTAAATTAAAGAGAGTTCCTGCAGCATCATCCTGTCGCAGCTGAACAACAGCGAAGGGTCTTTTTCCTGTTTTAGGATCCTCCAGACCTACTGGTTTTAATGGACCAAACAACATTGTTTTCTTGCCCCTTGCTGCCATTACTTCGATTGGCATGCAGCCTTCAAAGAAAATTTCTTTTTCAAACTCTTTCACAGGAGCCGTTTCAGCAGAGATGAGTGCCTCATAGAAACGATTAAACTCCTCCTCTGTCATCGGACAGTTTAAATAGGCTGCTTCCCCTTTGTCATACCGTGACTTTAAATATACTTTATCCATGTTAATACTGTCTTTTTCGATAATCGGTGCTGCTGCGTCATAAAAATAAAGGTATTCCTCCCCCGTTAATCCCTTCAGCTTTTCTGAAAGTTCCGGGCTCGTTAACGGTCCTGTTGCAATAATAGTAGGACCCTCAGGAATATCTGTAACCTCTTCATTTATTACGGTTACATTTTCATGATTTCTCACCATCTCCGTAACTTTAGCAGCGAATTCATGCCGGTCAACAGCTAGGGCTCCTCCTGCTGGTACAGAACAGGCGTCTGCAGCTGCTATAATAACAGAATCGAGTTTTCTCATTTCCTCTTTTAAAACACCTACTGCATTTGTCAGTGTATTGGCTCTTAACGAGTTGCTGCAAACTAGTTCTGCAAATTTATCTGTATGATGGGCTGGTGTTTGCTTCACTGGCCTCATTTCATAAAGTCGTACTTTCACACCGCGATTAGCAGCTTGCCAAGCCGCCTCACTGCCAGCGAGCCCTGCCCCTATTACATTTATAATCATTTTTTCCATTTAGTACCTCCTGAAAAACTTACGTGTAGACCATTTATAAGAAAATATAAATTAAACTGCGGATAATTATACCTTTCCCTCATTTAAGTCCATCTTGCATTGTACTATACGAAACGAAAAGAAAAAAGTTTTTTTAGTCAAAAAGACATAATGAAAAGAGTGGAGAGAGCCCCACTCTTAAGCTTGCTGTTCTTCCTTGTAATCACATGCAGTACACTGAACCTGAACTCCCTTTTTTAATTTTTTCTCAACAAGGAGCCCTTCGCATTTAGGACAGCTTCTTGGAAGCGGTTTATCCCAAGATATAAAATCACATTCCGGGAAGCGGCTGCATCCGTAGAACAATCTTTTCTTCTTACTTTTTCTTTCAATAATGGTACCTTCTTTACAGTTTGGACAAGTAACACCGATTTCTTTCACAATCGGTTTGGTGTTTCGGCAATCAGGGAAATTGCTGCAGGCCATAAACTTTCCATAACGCCCCATTTTAAAGACCATTGGATTGCCGCAAACCTCACAATCTTCGCCAGCTGGTTCATCTTTAATTTCAACTGACTGCATCTCTTTTTCTGCTCTTTCCAGATGGATGGCAAAGTCTTTATAAAATCCATCAATGATCTTAACCCATTGAACCTTGCCTTCTTCAACATCATCTAAGCCTTGTTCCATTTTGGCGGTAAATTCCACATCAAGTATATCGGGGAAAAACTCAACCATTAATTCATGTACAATTTCACCTAGTTCAGTCGGTACAAAGCGCTTATTATCAAGAGCAACATAACCGCGATTTTGGATTGTATCCAAAGTTGGGGCATATGTGGATGGTCGGCCGATTCCCAGTTCTTCAAGTGTTCTGACCAACCTTGCCTCCGTATACCTTGGCGGTGGCTGTGTGAAATGTTGTTTCGGCTCAATGTCCTTTTTAAATACTTCATCCCCTACCGATAATTCCGGCAGTAATTTATCTTTTTTCTCCTCAGATTGATCATCTGTGCCTTCTACATAGAGCTTCATAAAACCTGGAAATTTAATTTTAGATCCTGTTGCCCGAAACAGTGCATTGCCGTTTTGTAAATCCACACTCATTGTATCCATTACTGCTTGCGCCATTTGGCTCGCTAAAAACCGTTCCCAAATTAATTTATATAACCTGAATTGATCTCTGGAAAGAAACTCCTTCATGCTATCTGGGGCGCGTAGCGTGCTGGTCGGACGGATTGCTTCATGAGCGTCTTGGGCATTGGCTTGTTTTTTATCTTTCCTTTGCTCTTCCCGCAAATAATTTTCACCGAATTCAGAGCGAATATAGTCAGCAGCTTCTTTTTGTGCTACTTCCGAAATTCGGGTGGAATCCGTTCTCATATATGTAATAAGACCAACGATTCCCTCTTTGCCCAATTCAATTCCTTCATACAACTGCTGCGCCAGCATCATTGTCTTTTTGGCACGAAAGTTTAATTTTCTTGCTGCTTCCTGCTGCAAGGAAGACGTAATAAATGGCGGAGCCGGATTACGTTTACGTTCTTTTTTTGTTACTGCTGTAACGGTAAATTTATTTCCGTTAAGCCCTTGCAAAATGCTGTTTACATCTTCTTCCGATTTCAGCTCTGATTTATTCCGTCCCACCAAAGCATAGAAGTCCGCACTGAATTGGTTCTTTCCTTTTAGAAACTCACCTTCAATCGTCCAATATTCCTCGGGAACAAAAGCTTTTATCTCTTTTTCCCGGTCAATGATCAAACGGACAGCTACGGATTGAACACGTCCCGCACTTAAACCTTTTTTTACTTTTTTCCATAACAACGGGCTAATATTGTAGCCTACAAGGCGATCCAATATTCTTCTTGCTTGCTGGGCATCTACTAAATCCATATTAATTGGCCGGGGATGTTTAAAGGATTCTTTTATTGCATCCTTAGTGATTTCATTAAAAACAACGCGGCAATCCGAATTTATATCGAGATCCAAGCTATGCGCTAAGTGCCAAGCAATAGCTTCCCCTTCACGGTCGGGGTCGGCTGCGAGATAAACTTGTTTAGCCTTTTTGGCTGCTGTTTTTAATTCCTTCAATACAGGACCCTTACCACGGATGGTAATATATTTCGGTTCAAAATTATGTTCCACATCGACGCCTGTTTGACTGCGCGGCAAATCGCGCACATGGCCCATTGATGCTTTTACTTTATATTTTTTCCCAAGGTAACGTTCAATCGTTTTCGCTTTTGCTGGCGATTCTACGATTACAAGAAAATCTGCCATTTACAAGAATCCTCCTTAGAGGGAAAGTGTGAAGCGTCTAGAATCGGCAAAAGCCTATTACTAAGATGCTTGCCTAATGAGTAGTGATCCTAACCCAGAGTTTAGTTACTGAATTGGAATATTACTTAATAAAAATGACTATCCCAAATTTATATGCGAAATACTTATTCTGTTTACTTTTTCCATTTATTCTTTTTTTCGAACATCTGTTGGAAAATGTATAACATATTACAAATAATTTCAACCTTTTTATGCTATTTTTCTTCATTTATGCAAAAAAAACCTGCAAAACATGAAAATTTTCGTGTTTTTTTAATTAAATTTATAGGACATTTCATCTAAAATATCTTTGGCAGTCGTTACTAATTTGGCTCCTTGTTGGATTAACTCATTTGCTCCATTGGAATTTGGATTAAATATACTTCCAGGAAGCGAAAATACTTCTCTGCCTTCATTTAAGGCATAATTTGCGGTGATTAGCGACCCGCTTTTTCTTTTTGCTTCTATAATAAAGGTCCCATAGGAAAGGCCGCTAATAATTCGATTCCTTGCAGGAAAGTGCCATTTTAGAGGTTTTGTATCAGGAGGATATTCTGAAACAATCAGCTGAGATTTAAACATTTCCAAAGCAAGGCCCATATTTTCGTTTGGATATATATGATACAGTCCTCCGGCAATGACTGCAATCGTTTTGCCTCCATTTTTCATAGCTGATTCATGTGCAAGGGCATCAATTCCCTTTGCCAGGCCGCTGACAATAACAACACCGCTGCTAACCAATTCAGGAAATAACATTCGAATTGCATTTTTCCCATATTGTGTAGCCTGTCTTGAACCTACCACTGCAAGTTTCGGCTCCTTTTCCAAAAGGGTGATTTCTCCTTTGGCAAATAAAGCCCAAGGAGGCTGATAGATTTCTTTTAGATAGGATGGATATAGATCATCAAATACAGTGATAATCTCAATTTCCTGCTTTTTATATTGCTGGATTTGCTCGTTAAATTTCTCGGGATTCAAGAATAGATTAGAAGGGTTTTGGATGAGGGGGAATAAATTTAATTGTGAATCGTTAACAGGGAGAAAGGGATCAAAATAGTTTAGCTCCGGATCCATTTTTAAAATCCGAAAAATGTCATTCCATGAATAATAAGGATCATGCAACAGAGCAATCAGTTTTTCTTTAAAATCATTCATAACCAATCCTCCAGATATGTTTTAAGTGGAAATGTTTAATTCAGGCAACTCTTATAATATTCATCAATATGCTTTAACATAGTCAATACAAATAGCCCCTCATATTTTGAGGGACTATCTGTTGCCATCTGGTTGCAGATTTTTTAGTGAGTTTTACATTTTTCGTATAATCCTTGTTCCTTAAGAACTTCGATTAACGTTTCTCCCATTACAGATGGAGTTTCAGCGACTTTAATTCCACATTCATTCATTACACGGATTTTTTCATCTGCTGTACCTTTTCCGCCAGAAATAATCGCACCGGCATGTCCCATGCGCTTTCCTGGAGGTGCAGTACGCCCACCAATGAAGCCAACAACAGGTTTAGTCATGTTTGCTTTTACCCATTGAGCTGCCTCTTCTTCAGCTGTACCGCCGATTTCACCAATCATAATCACTGCATATGTTTCAGGGTCTTCATTAAACGCCTTTAAAACATCGATAAAGTTCGTACCATTTACCGGGTCACCGCCAATACCAACAGCAGTTGTTTGACCGATTCCTGCTTGAGTTAATTGATGTACAGCTTCATACGTTAGTGTACCAGAGCGGGAAACAACACCGACATGGCCTTTTGTATGGATATAGCCAGGCATGATACCGATTTTGCACTCATCAGCAGTAATAACTCCTGGGCAGTTAGGACCGACAAGACGTGTCTTCTTGCCTTCCATATAACGTTTTACCTTCACCATATCAAGTACTGGAATATGTTCTGTAATACAAATAACAAGATCTAATTCCGCATCAACAGCTTCAATAATGGAATCTGCTGCAAATGGTGCTGGTACATAAATAACAGACGCATTTGCACCAGTAGCTTCAACAGCTTCTTTCACAGTATTAAATACAGGTACTCCTTCAACCTCTTGTCCGCCTTTACCTGGTGAAGTACCGCCGACAATCTTTGTACCATATTCAAGCATTTGTTTAGTATGGAAACGGGCAGTACCGCCTGTTATCCCTTGAACAATAACTTTCGTATCTTTATTAATAAAAACGCTCACGTTAATTCCCCTTTCTTTCGATCCTATTTCACTAATGAAACGATTTTTTGGGCGCCATCGGCCATGGATTCAGCAGCAATGATGTTTAAGCCTGACTCAGCAAGAATTTTCTTACCTAAATCTACATTTGTTCCCTCTAAGCGAACTACAAGCGGAATAGACAATCCTACCTGCTTGGCTGCCTCAACTACACCCTCAGCAATAACATCACATTTCATGATTCCGCCAAAGATATTAACAAAAATACCTTTAACGTTTGGATCAGAAAGGATAATTTTAAATGCTTCTGTTACTTTCTCTGCAGTCGCACCGCCACCGACATCAAGGAAGTTTGCAGGGTCGCCGCCATAGTGCTTAACGATGTCCATTGTAGCCATTGCAAGACCTGCTCCGTTAACCATACATCCAATATTACCGTCAAGGGCAATATAGCTTAAATCATATTTTGATGCTTCAATTTCTTTTGGATCCTCTTCTTCAAGATCACGATATTCTAAAACATCTTTTTGACGATACAATGCATTGGAATCAAAGTTTAATTTCGCGTCCAGCGCCATAACTTTGCCATCGCCAGTCACCACTAATGGGTTAATTTCAGCAATAGAGCAATCGTTGTCAACATAGGCATTGTATAAGCCAGTCATAAACTTAACAGCTTGATTAATTAATTCTGTTGGAATATTGATATTAAACGCAAGCCGGCGTGCCTGAAATGGCATTAATCCAAGTACCGGATCGATTTCCTCTTTGAAAATTTTCTCAGGCGTATTAGCAGCTACTTCTTCGATTTCAGTTCCGCCTTCTTCAGACCCCATTAGTACAACACGTGAAGTTGCACGGTCCAATACTAACCCGATATAATATTCTTTTTTAATATCACAGCCTTCTTCGATTAAAAGGCGCTTAACTTCTTTTCCTTCAGGACCGGTTTGATGTGTAACCAGTGTTTTCCCGAGTATTTCACTTGCATATGTACGAACCTCATCAAGATTCTTCGCAACTTTTACACCGCCAGCTTTCCCCCTGCCGCCAGCATGGATTTGCGCTTTTACAACACATACTTGTGTGCCTAGTGATTTAGCTGCCTCTACCGCTTCTTCCACTGTAAATGCGACTTTTCCATTTGGAACCATTACCCCATATTTTCTGAGGATTTCTTTCCCCTGATACTCATGGATATTCATTTCCCATCCTCCTAAATCATACTCTTCAAAAAATTGACTCCGTTTTCATTGTATATAATGTCCCATACCTTGTCCACCAATAAGTAATAAATTATCTTATAAAAATAAAGCACCATTAGGGTAAATGATATATAAACATTTTTGGTCAAAATTACCTCAATATCTACTTTTTAACTATAATAAAAAAATAACAGGCATTTACCTGTTATTCAAAAATTCCCCATATCAAAGAGTGTTGGTTGAAGCCATTCTTTAATTGGCGAAAAAGTTTTACGGTGATATGGTGTAATCCCATGTTTTTCAAGTGCAAGCAAATGCTCCTTCGTTCCATATCCCATATTATGCCGAAAACCGTATTCGGGGTAGATTAATCCTATTTCTTTCATCAACTCATCCCTAGCTACTTTTGCCACAATAGAAGCAGCTGCAATCGATACACTATTAGCGTCCCCCTTTATAATAGATTCCGAAGGATAGGGGGTCTCTAATCTCATGGCATCAATCAATAATGCATCCGGGCCGGAAGATAGAGTTAAAATAGCTGTTTTCATTGCTTTTTTAGTAGCCTGATAGATATTGAGTTCATCAATTTCCTCCGCACTAACCATAGCAACGCTGAATGCAACAGCTTCACGTCTAATGATTTCGTTATATTCATTACGTTTGGCTTCAGACAGCTTTTTAGAATCATCAATACCTGCTAGAAAAAAGTTTTCTGGCAATATAACCGCAGCAGCTACTACAGGGCCAGCAAGAGGCCCTCTGCCCACTTCATCTACGCCAGCAATAAGCTGAAAACCCTGAGCCTGCATTTTACGTTCATAATATGTCATAGCCTCAAACTTAGCTTTAAGTTGTTTCGCTTGCTCCTTTTGTTTTCTCCACCTGGCAAGCAATGTTTGAACCCCTTTTCGATCATCTTTTTCCAGTTCCAAGATAAAAGGATCAGACTCTTGAATTTCAGCCATACGTTCTGTTATTTGAGCTATAGATAATGGTTTCATTTTTTTCACCTAATTACATAGTAAAACTCCCACTAACGGGGAGCAAGTTAAATCTTATTCCAGTTCTTGAACGAGAAAGTCCGCGGGCTTTTCAAATGTAAGAGGACCAAATTTCTCTCCTCTTATTTCCCTTATGACTAATTCTGCAACTTTATCATAATCAACATTAGCACCACCGGTTAAACAACCCCTTAGCTTACCAATATGATCAAATAATTCAACTACATCATCAGGGATATCAGTAAATTTATACCGTTCCTTTAAGCGGCCCTCATATTCACGTTCCAGAAATCTTAATGAATGTATGGAGAGATCCTGCAGATTTAACAAAGTATCCTTTATTGCCCCGGTAATCGCCAATTTCATACCAACCTCTTGGTCTTCAAATTTTGGCCATAGAATCCCAGGAGTATCAAGGAGCTCCATTTCCTTTCCCACTTTAATCCATTGCTGCGATCTAGTTACGCCCGGTGTATTACCGGTTTTGGCGATATTTTTCTTTGCTAAACGATTAATAAGGGTTGATTTCCCTGCATTCGGAATCCCCACTATCATTGCCCGTATCGCTCGCGGCTTTACCCCTTTGGCCTTTAATCGGTCGAATTTCTCCTTTAAAATTTCTTTTGAGGCTTGGACAATTTCCTTCATTCCTTCTCCTGCTTGAGCATTAACAGCGAGCGCTTTAATACCCTGTTCTGCAAAAAAGGCAATCCATTCCTTTGTTGCCTCTTTATCAGCCATATCTGCCTTATTTAAAAGAACAAGTCTTGGCTTATGCTGGATTATTTCATCAATCATTGGATTTCGTGAAGAGTAAGGAATTCTAGCATCCAATAATTCAAAAATAATATCCACTAATTTTAATTTCTCTGTAACTTCTCTGCGGGCCTTTGCCATATGCCCAGGAAACCATTGGATCGTCAAAGCCATCACCTCCTTAAAAGCGTAAGCGCCTTTTTCAGGCGCCTATGTTTAATCATATCTATTTCATACTCACAATGTGAGCGTCTTTTGGCGGCCAATACACAATCGTCGCTTTACCTATTACTTTGCTCATAGGAATGGCGCCAATATGGCGACTGTCTTTACTAAATCGACGATTATCTCCCATTACAAATAATTCACCTGGCGGTACTGTATCACGGCCAATTTTTTCTTTCAATGTAAACGGCTCAGTCAGCGGTCCATCTGTTACCTGCTTTTTATAATCATCTAAATACGGCTCTTTATAGGATTTACCGTTTATATATAATGTATCATTCTTATATTCAAGCTTGTCTCCCGGGAGACCAATAATACGCTTTATGTAATCTTTCCCTTCAGGTGCATGGAAGACAATGATATCAAAACGATGCGGTTTCCCTACCGTATATGACAATTTATTGACAATCATTCTGTCCTGATCCTTTAATGTCGGCATCATAGAAAGGCCATCAACTACAATTGGAGCAAATAAAAAATATCGGATTACTCCCGCCAAAATGACAGCAATGAGCAGTGCTTTCGTCCATTCCCATAGTTCATTTTTCTTTTTTATCGTCATTCTTTGTCCCACCAATCTTAGCAAAAAATATCTATATTGCCTATTGTACATAACTTCTTTCTATTTAACACGATGGGAAAAACTTTTTAATCAAACTTTAATAAACTAGGGATAAGATTTATAATAATGGGAACTGTATAAAAAAAGAGCTTGCATCGCAAGCTCTTTTCTTAAATTAGCGAATTTCTTTAATACGAGCTTTTTTACCACGAAGGTTACGTAAGTAGTAAAGTTTCGCACGACGTACTTTACCGCGACGAATTACTTCAAGCTTCGCAATTTTCGGTGTGTGAATAGGGAAAGTACGTTCTACGCCTACTCCATAAGAAACTTTACGAACAGTGAAAGTTTCGCTGATTCCACCACCACGACGCTTAATCACAACACCTTCAAACAACTGGATACGCTCGCGAGTTCCCTCGATAACTTTTACGTGAACACGTACAGTATCTCCAGGACGGAACGCAGGAAGGTCAGAACGAAGTTGTTCTTTTGTGATTTCTTCAATTAATTTATGCATCGTTTTCAACTCCTTCCAACAGATGCTCATGCACATTTTACTTAAAGTGTTGCAGCGGAACATCGTTATAAGACCAAGTCTGATATGATATCAGCTCAAGTCACAAGTAGTATAATAACATAATTGACAAGTACTCGCAATACTACTCAAAATCTTTTTTTATTTCCTTCAGCCATTTTTCCTGTTCAGGCGTCAATTCTATTTTTTCTAATAAATCAGGTCGTCTTTCAAGCGTCCGTTTTAGCGCTTCTTTATTGCGCCATTCTTCTATCAGTTTATGATTCCCCGATAACAGTACATCAGGCACCTGCATGCCGCGAAATTCAGCAGGCCTTGTATAGTGAGGATGCTCTAAGAGCCCCGTACTGAATGAATCTTTCATATGCGATTCCTGATTACCTAATACCTCAGGAAGCAGGCGAACAACGCTGTCGACAACGACCATTGCTCCAAGCTCTCCACCTGTCAAAACGTAATCTCCAATCGAAATTTCATCTGTTACAAGGTGCTGTCGAATTCGTTCATCATATCCCTCATAATGTCCGCAAATAAAGATAAGATGATCTTCTTTAGCCAATTCTTCTGCTAGTTTTTGGTCATGACGCTTACCTTGCGGGCATAGAAGAATGACCCTTGGGCTTTTGCTTTTGGCATTTTCTTTTAAGCTTGCAACAGCGTCAAAAATAGGCTGCGGCATTAATACCATTCCGGCACCGCCGCCATATGGGTAATCATCAACTGTAGAATGCTTGTTATCGGCATATTCGCGAAAATTGACGACATTGTATTGAACTGCCTGTTTTTCAGCTGCCTTATGTAGAATTGATTGTCCAAATACTCCAGAAAACATTTCTGGAAAGAGCGTGAGGATATCAATTTGCATCATGACAGCAGCCCTTCCATCGGATCAATTAAGATGACTTTTTCTTTAATATCCACTTTCTTGACTACATCTTGAATATAAGGGATTAAAATTTCTTTGCCCCCTTTGCCTTTTACCACCCATACATCATTTGCACCTGGTGTAAGAATTTCCGTTACTTTTCCAATTTCTTCTCCACGTGTAGTCGCCACAAGACAACCAATGATTTCATGAAAATAATATTCATCTTCCTCAAGGTCCGATAATTGAGATTCCGGCACCTTCAATATACCTTCACGTAACTTCTCGACATCGTTAATATTTTCATAACCCTCAAAAAAGAGCAAATCGAAATTTTTATGTTTTCGATGGCTTTTCACAACTAATTCAATCGGAGTATCTGATTTTGGTAAAAACAAAAACAGATGATTCCCTTTGTTATAGCGTTCTTCTGCAAAATCCGTTTTGGAAATAACCCGAACTTCTCCGTGTATTCCGTGGGTATTAACAATCTTCCCTACATTAAACCATTTTTCCATCATTCATCACCTTCTTATTTCCTCTATGATGCCATCTTTCACGATAATAACAGGCTGTGTCTTGACGTCATTCCAAGTATCTCCAATTTTAATATCGACCAATGCCTGAACTTCGTCTTCTTTTAATTCGCTTCCTATTGGAAGTATTTGCAGTTGCTCCATTTGAAAGTCAAGAATTTTCACTTTATCACGGCGCGAGCTGATTTCTTTTTCAAATTGCGTTTTTAATGAAGCCTGTGAAAAGTTTTTCGTATTTTCAAGCCTTTTTAATTCAAAATGGAGCTGATCACATTCCTTTTGCAATTGAAGCTTGCGTGAATAATATGTATCAAAAAGCTTCTTTTTACTTTTTTCCGTTAAAATTTGTTTCACCACAACGGTTTGAAGAATTTGCACTGCAATGCCTCCTCCATAAAGTGACTTAAAAGAAGTTAGCAAAAAAGGAGGGTATGTTTCATCCCTCCTTTTCATCTCGATGCAAAAAGCTATTCACCAATCTCAAGAAAAATTTTCTTATTCTGTGATGATCCTGCTGCATATACAACAGTTCTAATGGCCTTCGCAACACGCCCCTGCTTCCCGATTACTTTTCCCATATCGGTTTTATTAACGTAGAGGTGGCAGGTGATTTTTGAATCATCTTCTACCGTCTCTATGCGTACATCCTCGGGAAAATCAACAAGAGGCTTAACAATCGTTTCGATTAAATCTTTCATTTCTGCCCAATCAATTACTTGCTTAATTTAGCGTTATGGAATTTTTCCATAATGCCTTGTGCAGAGAACAGGTTACGTACTGTATCAGATGGTTTCGCACCATTTTGTAACCATTTAAGAGCTAAGTCTTCGTTGATGTCAACTAAAGCAGGCTCAGCAACTGGGTTGTATGTGCCAACCGTTTCAATGAAACGTCCATCACGTGGTGAACGAGAATCTGCTACTACAATACGATAGAAAGGAGTTTTCTTAGCTCCCATACGTTTTAAACGAATTTTTACTGCCATTTTAAATAAGCACCTCCGAATAGTTTCACACAAGATAGTATAATATCAATTCTTTATTTATTTGTAAAGTGTTTTTTCTTTACATATAATTATTACCATTTTTTACACATTAAAACGGGTTAAATGGAAATTTAAATCCGCCTTTTTTCTTGGCCTTTTGCTGCATACCTGTCATTTGCTTCATCATTTTTTTCATGTCTTCAAACTGCTTAAGCAAACGGTTAACCTCTGGTACAGTTCGGCCGCTTCCTTTGGCAATCCGCCGTTTACGGCTGGAATTCAATGTTTCAGGATGCAGCTTTTCTTCCTTCGTCATCGACCTGATGATCGCTTCTACATGGGCGATTTGTTTATCATCAATTTGAAGATTATTTAGACCCTTCATTTTGTTAGCGCCAGGAAGCATTTTTAACAGTTCGTCAAGCGGTCCTAATTTACGCACCTGTCCCAGCTGTTCTAAAAAATCATCAAGGGTAAACGATGCTGTCCGCATTTTCTGTTCTAATTCTTTAGCTTTTTCTTCATCAACATTTGCCTGTGCTTTTTCGATAAGTGTCAGCACATCACCCATGCCAAGAATCCTTGAAGACATCCGTTCTGGATGGAAAGGTTCGATGGCATCCATTTTTTCTCCCAAACCAACGAATTTAATCGGGGTTTGAGTTACAGCACGGATGGAGAGTGCTGCACCGCCTCGTGTATCACCATCCAGCTTTGTTAATACAACACCTGTTAAGCCGAGGGTCTCATTAAAGCTTTGAGCTACATTCACGGCATCCTGACCAGTCATCGCATCAACGACAAGAAATATTTCATCAGGTTTTGTTAATTCTTTGATGTCTTTCAGCTCGTTCATCAATGCTTCATCTACATGAAGACGGCCGGCTGTATCAATCAGGACATAGTCATGATGCTCTTCTTTTGCTTTTTCAATCGCCTGTTTGGCAATTTCTACAGGACTTATTTGATCACCAAGAGAAAATACTGGCATATTCAGCTGTTTTCCAAGTGTCTCCAGCTGCTTAATTGCTGCTGGACGATAAATATCTGCAGCCACTAGCAGCGGTTTACGATTGTACTTCTTTCGAAGCAAATTTGCCAATTTACCAGTCGTCGTCGTTTTACCTGCCCCTTGTAGACCAACCATCATAATAACTGTCGGCGGTCGGTTGGAAACAACGATTTTGCTTTGCTCCCCTCCCATTAGGGCAGTCAGCTCTTCGTTAACGATTTTTATAATTTGCTGACCTGGTGTTAAACTCTTTAAAACTTCTTGTCCTACAGCACGTTCACTTACTTTTTTAACAAAATCTTTGACAACTTTGAAATTAACGTCCGCTTCCAATAATGCAAGACGAACTTCCCTCATCATTTCCTTAACATCTGATTCTGAGACTTTTCCTTTGCCTCGGATTTTCTGGATCGTACTTTGCAGTCGGTCGGCTAATCCTTCAAACGCCATTCTGCCGCCTCCTAATCTAAGTTTTCAAGCTTGGCAACTGTTTCTATCATTGCCTGTGTCGATGGATGTTCCTGACTAATCAATTCTTTCAGTTGATTGAGAAGCTTAGTCCGGTCTTGAAATTTTTGAAATAATAGCAGCTTGTCTTCATACTCCTCAAGCATGGCTTCTGTCCGTTTTATATTATCGTATACGGCCTGTCTGCTGATGTCATATTCTTCGGCAATTTCTCCAAGTGAGTAGTCATCCAAATAATAGAGAGACATATAGCTTTGCTGCTTCGGTGTTAACAGCGATTGATAAAAATCATATAGATAATTCATTCGTGTTGTTTTTTCGAGCATGACTATCCCCTCCCTTGTAAAGTGAAAAGCCTTTACAAAGTAGTTTACACACCTGCACATTCTCTGTCAAGTTTAATTCTTTACATGCATTATTCAGCTTTTTCTATTTGCTCAGCAAATAATCCATACACATATTTTTCTGCGTCAAATTCTTGCAGGTCGTCCATCTTTTCGCCGAGTCCGACAAATTTAACAGGGATTTTCAATTCATTTCGAATGGCAAGTACTATGCCGCCTTTTGCGGTGCCATCTAATTTGGAAAGGACGATTCCACTGACATTCGTTGCTTCTTTAAAGGTTTTTGCCTGGATCAGCGCATTTTGGCCGGTGGTTGCATCCAATACAAGAAGAACCTCATGTGGCGCACCCGGAATTTCCCGTTCAATCACACGCTTTACTTTTTCAAGTTCTTTCATGAGGTTAACCTTGTTTTGCAGTCTGCCTGCTGTATCACATATTAATATATCCGCATTGCGTGATTTTGCAGCCTGAATGGCATCATACATGACAGCAGCCGGGTCAGAGCCTTCCCCTTGCTTGATTGTTTCAACTCCGACACGATCGCCCCATACCTCAAGCTGCTCTATGGCACCTGCACGGAAAGTATCTCCTGCTGCCAGCAGCACTTTTTTGCCCTCCGTTTTGAATTTATAGGCAAGCTTGCCAATCGTCGTAGTTTTGCCTACTCCATTTACGCCAACAAATAATATAACGGTTAATCCATTTTGCTGTATATTAAGACCAGAATTCTGATCTTCCCCATTATTGTAAATATCCACCAGTTTTTCGGATATAACACTTTGAACTTCCAAAGGGTCCTGAATGTTGCGCCGTTTGACTTCCATCTTCAGCTCATCAATCAGCTCCATAACGGTTTCAAAGCCAACATCTGCCTGGATTAAAATTTCCTCCAATTCTTCGAAGAAATCCTCATCCACTTTTCTGTATCTTGCTATTAAATCATTGACTTTACCAGAAAAGTTGTCCCTCGTTTTGGTTAGGCCTTCCTTAAACTTTTCTGTTACATTATCGGTCGATTTTGTAATTTTCTCTTTTAATTTTTTAAAAAAGCTCATTTTCTTCACTTCCCATATATTAAGATTCTACCAATTCCTTCGTTTCCTCCAGCCGGACCGACACGAGTTTGGAAACACCTGATTCCTGCATTGTTACACCGTAGAGGACATCTGCTCCTTCCATGGTTCCTTTGCGATGTGTTATCACGATAAACTGAGTTTCCTGGCTGTATCGTTTTAAATATTGGCTAAAGCGATGAACATTTGCTTCATCAAGGGCCGCTTCCACTTCATCAAGAATACAAAATGGAACAGGCCGGACTTTCAAAATAGAAAATAACAGGGCAATTGCTGTTAAAGCACGTTCTCCCCCTGATAACAGCCCCAGATTCTGGAGTTTTTTCCCAGGCGGCTGTGCGACAATTTCGACCCCTGTATTTAAAATATCCTCAGGATTGGTTAAGATAAGATCCGCTCTTCCTCCGCCAAATAGCGCGCGGAAAACCGGCTCGAAATGCTGCCTGATCCCTTGGAACGTCTGATCGAAGCGCCGTTTCATTTCTTCATCCATCTCTTCAATCACTTTGAATAGTGTATCCTTTGCTTCTTGAAGATCTGTCTTTTGTTCTGCCAAAAATTCATAGCGCTCGGAAACCCGTTCATACTCTTCAATCGCACCGATATTGACATTGCCAAGCTCTTCAATGGCCAGTTTAATTAACTTGACTTTTTTCCGTGCTTCATCAGCTGGAACGATTAATGGATATTGTTCTTTTGCTCCTTCAAAGGTTAATAAGTACTCTTCACGAAGGTGCGCAAGACGATTTTCCAACTCGACGTCATGTCTGTTTAACTTTACTTCCTCATCCTTCAAAACGATGATTAATCCTTTATGAAGACGCTTCAGTTCTTTTGCTTCCAGCTCCAAATCTTCAAGCGAATTTTTTAGAGCCAGACGTTCCTGCCTTCTTAAAGTAATTAATTCAATGGTTGCTTCTTTATCTTGTTGTTTCCTTTTTGAGGCCTCTTCCAACTGAGCCTCCCCAGTTTGACTATTGGTCATTTCAGACGTCAGAAATTGCAGGTCCTCTGTTACAATATCAAGCTTCTGTTGACTTTCTTCCAGTTCTTGCTTAGTAAGAGCAAAACGTTCTTTCATATGCAAATATTGTTCATTCTTAGAGGCAAATTCAACTTTTAAGTCATTAATTTCACTTATTAGTGTTTCTTTTGAAGTTAAATCCTTTGTCTTCTGTTCTGTTAAAGTGTTAATTTGACCATCGAGCTCCGCGATCTTGAGCTGATAAGTTTCAAGTGATTTAGAGATTTCCTCTAACCGTTTTCTTTGTGTTTCTTGCTCGCTGCCTATTTGCTCTTTTTCTAAATCATAAATGGTTAATCGATCATTTATGTTTTTTTCCTCCAGCTCTGCTTCGCGTAAATCTCCCTTACTCGTTTGTTCAGAAAGTCTTAGGTTCTCACCATCCATGCGCAGTTCTTCGAGCTGTGTCTCAGACATTTGGACTTCATTTTTTAGCGCCTTAACAACGGATTCTAGCTCCGTTGTCTTCTTCTCCATAATGACCAGCTTGCCTTTTAAATCTTCGAGCTCAGCTTTTCTTGATAACAATGAAGATGTCTTTTGTTTTACAGCACCTCCAGTCATTGAACCGCCTGGATTTACAATATCTCCGTCAAGCGTAACAACCCGTACGCGATATTGGAGAATTTTCGCTAATTCATTTGCGCCTTTTAAGTCTTTGGCAACAACCACATTGCCTAATAAATTGTTCATTACTTCAGCAAATTTAGCATCAAACTGCACAAGACTTACTGCAGTCCCAATCATCGCCGGATGCTGCCCAACAAGGGAAAGCTGGGCAGATGTTAACGGACGCCCCTTGATGATATTCAAAGGTAAAAAAGTAGCTCTTCCATATCCATGCTGTTTTAAATACTGAATCGCTGCGCGCCCATTCTCTTCTGTCTCAACAACAATATGTTGCAATGCGCCGCCTAAGGCCGTTTCAAGGGCAATTTCATACTCCTTTGGAACTGTTACCAGTTCCGCCACAGCCCCTTCTATTCCCTTCAAGTTTTTCCCGCGTGCCTTTAATACTTCCTTGACGCCTTGGAAAAATCCTGAATAATCGTCTTCCATCTCTTCAAGCATTTCTTTCTTAGACTTTGCTTGCTGAAGAAGCTGATAGGCTTGATATAAAGTACTTTCTTGTTTTTGATAGTTATTCTTTAACGTTTCCAACTTTCTCTGCTGTTCCCTGAAAGAAACAACCTGATCTTCTAGTCGCTTTTGTACACCAAATAGAACTTCCTGAATTTCAGCTTTTTTAGTTAATGCCTTTTGTCTTTCTTGCAGGAATTTCTCGTTCTCTTCATCAAGACGAATACTCTTTCTTGATTGTTGATTGAGCTGCTCTTCCAAATGTTTAAATTCGTTTTTGGCACCAGCCTGTTCGTTTAAGAGTTCAATATATTCCCCTTTTAAAGCTTCTATTTTTTCATCCATATTTTCTGAGAAAATTTCTAGTTTCTCTTGTTTTTCCTTCAGAAGCTTTTTTAAAGTTTGAACTTGTCCCTCTAGAAGATTGTTCGATTCCATTTGAGCATCAAGATTTGTTTGCAATTGATGAATTCGTTCTGTTAATTCCTCAATCGAATGATGGAGCTGTTCTTTATTTTGGGATGCGTTTTTTTTCCGTTCCTTTAGTACTTCTTTACGCCCCTCTAACTTTTCTAGCTCTTCACTTGCTCTTAACAAGACATTTTGCAGGTCTGTAATGGAATCATCAAGTGCCGTTGCCTGGTCCCTTGTTTCAACAATCTTTGCCTCTTTCACCTGAAGTTCGGAAGATAACTTAAGCTCCTGCTGCTGATGTTCTTCCAACTGCTTGGAAAGGATTTCCCACTTTTGATTTAATTCTTCAATTTCAAAAACAGTTAAAGCCACTTCAAATTTCTCAAGCTCTTCTTTTTTTTCTAAAAAGTCCTTGGCCATTGATGCTTGTATTTTCAGCGGTTCAACCTGGCTTTCCAACACATGTAGAATATCGTTTACCCTGTTCAAATTATCCTGGGTCTCCGTCAATTTAATTTCTGCTTTTTTCTTTCTGTTTTTATATTTTAAAACCCCTGCAGCTTCTTCAAAAATCGTCCGGCGGTCTTCTGCCTTGCTATTTAAAATTTCTTCCACTTTCCCTTGACTGATAATGGAAAAAGCTTCTCTTCCAAGGCCAGAATCCATGAATAAATCAATGATATCTTTGAGCCTGCATGGCTGCTTATTGATAAAATAATCACTTTCACCCGAGCGGGAGACCCGTCTAGTTACACTTACTTCATTATAATCAATTGCCAGCCCTTGATCCTGGTTATCTAAAGTCAAGGTCACTTCAGCATAATTAAGAGCTTTCCTTGACTCGCTTCCCGCAAAAATAATGTCCTCCATTTTACTTCCACGGAGGGATTTTGCTGATTGTTCACCCAGCACCCAGCGGATGGCATCTGTAATATTACTTTTGCCGCTGCCATTTGGACCAACCACAGCTGTTATTCCGGGGACAAAATCCACACCAATACGCTCAGCAAAAGATTTAAAACCAATGATGTCCAACCGTTTTAAAAACATTACTAATTTCCTCCCTAAATGCCCGGGATTTCTCCTCTAAAACATTTTTGTCATTTCTAAGTTGCTTTTGCTTTTAGTATATCTAATGCCATTTGGGCAGCATGCTGTTCGGCTTCTTTCTTCGACCTTCCAGTGCCAATCCCCAATTCTTCTCCATTTAGTGTTACTTTAGAAACAAACTCTTTATTATGTGCTGGACCTTTCTCCTGAAGCACACGATATTCGATCACACCTGTTCCATCTCTTTGAACAAGTTCCTGTAATTGACTCTTAAAATCCATCACATGAGAAAAAGCACCGGCATTTATTTTCGGAAAGACTACCTTTTCAAGGAATGAGATAACCATTTCCAAGCCCTGATCCAAGTATAATGCGCCAATAAACGCTTCAAAGACGTCGGCCAATAAGGCAGGGCGCTCCCTGCCCCCTGTCATTTCTTCCCCTTTGCCTAATAAAATTAACTTGCCAAATCCGAGTTCGTTTGCAAACGAAACGAGTGATGGCTCGCAAACAATGGCAGCCCGCAATTTGGTCAGTTCCCCTTCCGTCATCGTTGGGTATTTTTTAAAAAGGAATTGTGAAACAGTCAGTTCCAGGACGGCGTCACCTAAGAACTCCAGCCGTTCATTATCTTCAAATGGCCTTCTCCGATGCTCATTCACATAGGATGAATGGGTAAAAGCTTGTTTTAATAATTTTTCATTTTCAAAAGAGACTCCCATTGCATTTTGTAAGTCTCTAAATTGATGTTCTTTTGTGCGTTTATTTACTTCATTTTCTTTATCATTTCTGCGCACGATTGTTCTCCACCTTGCATGTAAATTAAACCCCTTGTTAATGTTAGTTTAAGGAAAATAGGATGAAAACGCAAAGAAACTTGGCAGCAAAATGAAACTGCCAAGTTCTATTCTACAGAATAAAGCCCCGTTTGAAAACGGAGCTTTATGAATTAATCCAACGAGATTACTTTTGGCTATTTATGTAGTTTACAGCGTCACCAACTGTGCTGATTTTTTCAGCATCATCGTCGGAAATCTCCATATCGAACTCATCTTCTAATTCCATTACTAGTTCAACTACGTCAAGGGAATCAGCGCCAAGATCATCTTTAAATGAAGCTTCAAGTGTAACTTGAGATTCATCCACTCCTAAACGATCAACAATGATCTTTGTAACACGTTCTAATACTTCTGCCATGCTTGTTCACCTCCCCTCAAGCTATTATAGTGTATTTTAATAAAATAATACACCATGAATTTAAAAATTACATTACCATTCCTCCATCGATGTGCAGGGTTTGTCCTGTCATATAGGCTGCATCATCTGATGCAAGGAATGCAGTGACTTTCGCAATATCTTTAGGTTCCCCAAATCGAGCTAATGGAATTTGTTTTAACATTTCTGTTTTTACTTCTTCTGGCAGTTTATCGGTCATATCAGTGGTTATAAATCCTGGAGCAATGGCATTCACTGTAATATTCCGGCTGGCAAGTTCTCTTGCCGTTGTTTTTGTCAAACCAATGACACCTGCTTTTGCCGCTACATAGTTCGCTTGACCAGGATTTCCGCTGACCCCGACAATGGAGGCAATGTTAATTATCCGGCCATGGCGCTGCTTCATCATTTGTCTTGTTACTGCTTTTGTACAAAGGAAGACACCTTTTAAATTAATGCTAATGACATCATCCCATTCTTCTTCCTTCATTCTCATTAAAAGGTTATCTTTTGTTATACCGGCATTATTCACAAGAATATCAAATTTTCCAAAACGATCAATCACAGTTTTAATCATGTCAGCTACTTCAGCTGAATTGGATACATCACATTTAATAGCAAATGCTTCCTTACCAAGGGCCTTAATTTCATCTACTACTTCATTCGCTTTTGCTTCACTCCCAGAAAAGTTAACGGCCACATTTGCACCCTGTCTCGCCAATTCAAGCGCAATCTCTCTTCCAATGCCTCGTGAAGCTCCTGTAACAAGCGCTGCCTTCCCTGCTAAAATCATTGTTTTTCCTCCTTTAGCTCGTCAATAACAGCAAGTGCACTTTCCTCATCCGATACGGAATACGTCTTAACTGTTTTATCAATTTTTTTAATCAATCCAGAAAGAACTTTTCCAGGTCCAATCTCAATAAAGGTGTCAACACCTAAAGCAATCATTTTTTGAACGGAATCCTCCCAGAGCACTGGAGAATATAATTGTTCAATCAATTTATCCTTAATGACGGCAGCTGAATCTACCGGTTCTGCCGAAACATTTACAACGACAGGAGTACTAGCATCTTTCATGGAGGTTTCATCCAATACTTCACGTAAACGTTCAGCAGCAGGCTGCATCAGCGGCGAATGGAACGGCCCACTCACTTCTAATGGCAGAACTCGCTTTGCTCCGGCTTCTTTGGCTTTAGCCCCTGCCAATTCAACACCCTTCTGGGATCCGGATATAACAATTTGCCCTGGGCAATTCAAATTGGCTAACGATACAGGAAACCCAGATTCCGTTACTTCCGCTGTTACAGCAGCAAGTTTTTCACGGTCAAGCCCTAAAACGGCAGCCATCGTGCCTTCACCATTCGGAACAGCATTCTCCATGAATTCTCCCCGTTTTCTTACTGCATACACTCCTTCTTCAAAAGTAAGAGCCCCTGCAGCCACAAGTGCTGTATATTCGCCAAGACTATGACCAGCAGTAAAATCCGCTTTAATTCCAGAACGTTTAAAAAATTCAAGTATTGCTATACTCGTTGTTAATAAGGCAGGCTGAGTATTGACTGTCAATGTCAATTCTTCCTTGGGACCTTCAAAAATCAGTTGACTTAAAGAGTCGTTTAGCGTTTCATCTGCCTTTTTAAAATACGACATTACCTCAGGGTACTTATCTGCAAGGTCTTTTCCCATTCCGACTGTTTGTGAGCCCTGACCAGGAAATACAAAAGCTATTTTACTCATTCCAGTACTCCCCTTTACTGTTCAATTTTAATTGGATTCGTTTCTTCGATCGTTTTCTTAATCAAGCCTACTACATCATTTGTTACCATTTCCCTTGTTTGTCTGATGGCACTAAAGATGGCTTGAGCATTGGAAGATCCATGTGCTTTAATGACAGGTGCTTTAAGTCCAAAAAGGGCGGCACCGCCATATTCAGAATAATCCATTGTATTTCTCAACTGTTTTAAATTCGGTTTTAACACAGCTGCAGCCAATTTGCTTGTAAAACTGCCCATTAATGCTGTTTTTAACATTTTAAACATCGAAAGAGCAGTACCCTCAAGTGTTTTCAAAACCATGTTTCCTGTAAACCCATCGGTCACCACAACATCTGCTACACCTTCGAGCAGGTCGCGTGCTTCCACATTCCCGATAAAATTCAAATCAGTATTTTTTAGTAAATCAAAAGCATATTTTGTAAGTTCATTTCCCTTTTTTTCTTCCGTTCCAATATTCAATAAACCAACTCTTGGTTTGGCAATACCTCTTACTTTTTCACTATAAATCGATCCCATGATGGCGTAGTCCCGAAGATGTTCCGCTTTGGCATCAACATTTGCTCCAGCATCCAGTAACAGAAAGCCTTCGCCTCCAATTGTTGGGAGTGTCGGCGCTAAAGCAGGACGTTCAATTCCTTCAATTCTACCGACTACAAATAGACCTGAGGCCATTAAAGCCCCTGTATTCCCTGCAGAAAGACAAGCATCAGCTGATCCATCTGCAGCCTGCTTTGCAGCTAGTACCATGGAAGCTGTTTTTTTTCGGCGGACAGCTCTAACCGGTTCATCTGTACCTAGAATAACCTCTGTTGTATGTAAAATGGATATACGTTCATGGGCTGTTAAGGTTTGTTTTATTTTGTTTTCGTCACCAACGAGTATGATATGTAAATCAGGAAATTCCCGAACAGCCTTCATTGCACCTAAGACAATTTCTTTTGGTGCATGGTCTCCGCCCATTGCATCAATTGCTAGTTTCATTTTTCTCATCCTTTAAAGATTTTTTGACCGGTACATTTCAAATTCTCCGGTAAAAACCAGTTCATTATTCACAAAACTAGATACTTCCACAAAAGTTCTGCCAGTAAGATCATCAATTTTCAATACTTTCGCTTTTGCAATTACCCGTTCATGCAATCTAACCGATCTTTTAAATTGAATGTTTGCCTTAGCCGTTAATGCAAGTTCATCTTTAATGACCGCAACTGCAAGAGAGTTTGCCTGTGCAAATACATGATGTCCACGGGCTATTTGGTTGCGCTTGAATACATGTTCTTCCTTTACATCAAAAATGGAAATTGCACTTTGGTCTAATTCTATATCAATAATTTCCCCTATTATTTCTTCAATCGGGAGCGATCGGACTTCATCTTCGAATCTTTTTTCGGCAACTGTTTTAATTCGTTCCCGTAACTCTGGAATAGAAAGTTCCAAGCGATCCAGACGAATGGTTTGCACACTTACTTGAAATTTTTCAGCCAGTTCTTCATCAGTTATAAAAGGATTTTCTTTAATAGTCTCTGTTAACAATTTTTGCCGTTCTTTCTTGCTTCTTCTCATTTCTTTACACCGTCCGAGCTCTTATGACTAGGTACTAAGAGTAGTATATAAGTTAAAAAAGCAGAATGCAAGGATAAGATTTTATCCTGCAGCCTGCTTTTTCATCAATCGAGCTTTTCACCGGTTAATACACCTGATTCCTCCAGGCAGCTTCGCAAGTATCGATAATCAGGAGCATTCCAAAACTCTTCGGATTGAATCAATATTGAAGCATCATTTCTTGCCGTTTCCAAGGCGCGGTAATCATGTACCATATCCGCCACTTTAAATTCGGGTAGCCCACTTTGTTTTCTGCCAAAGAAATCACCTGGTCCCCTCAGCTCTAAATCCTTTTCACTTAAAACAAATCCGTCATTCGTTTCTGTCATGATTTTCATTCGTTCTTGGCCAACCTCCGATTTAGGATTGGCCAATAATACACAATAGGACTGATCACTGCCGCGCCCCACCCGCCCGCGAAGCTGATGTAGCTGTGATAGTCCAAAGCGTTCCGCATCATAGATGACCATCATCGTTGCATTTGGGACATTCACTCCAACTTCAACTACGGTCGTTGAGACGAGTATTTGTACCTCATTGGCACTAAACGCCTTCATCACGGCATCCTTTTCATCCGAGCTCAGACGCCCATGCATAAGGCCAGCCTTATATCGCCCCTGATAATAATGGGTTAATGCTGTGTGAACATCAATCGCATTTTGGACATCCAGCTTTTCCGACTCCTCTATTAATGGACAAATAACATATGCCTGGTGGCCTTTGGCCAGTTCTTTCTCTACAAAGGCAAGAACACGCTCCAGCATTTCTGGTTTTGCCCAGTATGTTTCAATTGTTTTTCTTCCTGCAGGCATTTCATCAATAATGGATACATCCATTTCTCCAAAAACAGTAATCGCCAATGTCCGCGGAATCGGAGTAGCTGTCATAAATAATACGTCCGGATTTTCTCCTTTTTCCCGTAAAATCTTGCGCTGTTCCACCCCGAAGCGATGCTGTTCATCGGTAATCACAAGCCCAAGTTTTTTAAAGGTAACCTCATCCTGAATTAAAGCATGTGTCCCGATTAGGATCTCCACATTTCCTGCAGCAAGTTCTTGAAGAATTTCTTTGCGTCGTTTCCCTTTTACCGAACTAGTTAACAATTCACATTTAACAGCAAATGGCTCTAATAACCTTTTTAAAGATTCTGCATGCTGTTCTGCCAAAATTTCAGTTGGAACCATTAATGCCCCTTGAAAACCAGCAGTCACGGATGAATATAAGGCTATGGCTGCAACCACTGTTTTCCCTGAACCAACATCCCCTTGAAGCAGGCGATTCATACGAAATGGAGATCTCATATCTTTTAAAATTTCGTTAACGACTCGTTTTTGGGCATTTGTCAATGGAAAGGGAAGGGATTCAATAAAAGGCTCTAATTTACTCATATCGTAGTTTTGATTTATACCTGGTGAATGTTCCCGTTCGAACTTTCTAAGCCCTTGCATTTTCAACTGAAACAACAAAAATTCCTCATAAACAAAACGGCGTCTTGCCTGTTTTACATCTTCCTGATTTCTTGGAAAATGCATAGCTTTTACAGCATCCTGCCTACCCAGTAATCGGTATTTAGTTAAGAAATAGTCTGGAAGAATTTCATGGATATAGCTTCCATACTGTTGAAATGCCAAGGAAATAAACTTCCGCATGCCCTTTGTCGTTAATTTTCCTTTTAAAGAGTAAACTGGTTCAAAATCATTTTGCTTCGTATTGGGACCCATTTGGGCTTCATTGGCTGAGATCGTCTGCCTGTGAGCATCCCATTTTCCTGTTACTGTTATCGTTTCGTTCATGACTATTTTATTTTTTAAATATGGCTGGTTAAAAAATACGGCCTTTATTAGATACGACCCGACTAAAATCCTGACGGTCAGCTTTGATTTCTTTCGGCCATAATAGACAAGAGAAGGCTCACTATGAACCTTCCCTTCTACAGTTACTTTCTCATCATGCTGTACCTCAGTCAGGTCCCGAAGGCGATAATCCTCGTAACGATAAGGAAAATACTCTAACAAATCATGAAGCGTTACTATTTTCATTTCCGCTAACAATTCTGCCGTTTCATCGCCAATTCCTTTTAAAATGGTTACTGATTCGTTAAGATATGAATTCACTTTTCTTTAAGCGGCATCCCGAAAATTTTGGCCTCAAGCGCACGGCCTGTTGGAGTTGCCGCCAAACCTCCCTGTGCTGTTTCTTTTAATGATTTAGGCATCGATTGTCCGATTTTGAACATCGCATCTATCACTTCATCACACGGGATCCTGCTCTTAATCCCTGCGAGTGCCATATCAGCTGCAACCATGGCATTTGCTGCTCCCATGGCATTGCGCTTGACACAAGGTACTTCAACCAAGCCTGCAACAGGGTCACATACGAGCCCAAGCATATTTTTTAACGTAATGGCCATGGCTTCGGCACATTGTTCAGGCGTTCCCCCTGCCATTTCAACAATAGCTGCAGCAGCCATTCCAGCAGCTGAGCCAACCTCTGCCTGGCACCCGCCTGCAGCTCCGGAAATGGATGCATTATTGGCAACAACAAAACCAAATGCCCCTGCTGTGAAGAGAAATGCAATCATTTGCTCTCTTGTAGGATGAAGCTTTTTCTTTACGGCAAATAAAGTACCGGGAACAACTCCGGCAGATCCTGCCGTTGGAGTTGCACAAATCGTTCCCATAGCCGCATTCACTTCATTTGTTGCAACCGCTTTACTTACTGCATCCAAAATGATTTCACCTGAAAGAAAATTGCCTTTTTCGATATATTTTTGCATTAAAACGGCATCACCGCCAGTTAAACCCGAGTGTGATGTAACTCCTTTAATCCCGCGTTCCACCGCTTCTTCCATCACAGTCAGATTCCGATCCATTTGGCTAAGAATTTCTTCTCTTGAACGTCCAGTAACTGTTACTTCCTGCTCAATCATAATTTCGGATATTTTTTTATTTTGATTTACTGCCATGTCCAATAATTCTGCAACATTGCGAAACACCATTGACCACCTCTTTGTTGTACGTTTCTTACCTCTTCTATTTAAAAGTAGTTTGCCTGATCTTGTCCTTAATCAACTATTTTCGTTACTTTTAAAATATTTGGCAACTGTTCAAGTTCTTCAATTAGTTTATTATCAATGTTCTGGTCTACCTCAATGGTCATCAGCGCCATTTTTCCTACATCCTTCCTTGCTACTTCCATATGACCGATATTAATTTCATATTTTGCCAGTGTGTTCGCTACACTGGCAATCGCTCCGAAGCGATCGTTATGAACAACAAGGATGGCAGGATGATTTCCCGACAATTTTAATTCAAAACCGTTTAGTTCGGTAATTTCAATCTTTCCGCCGCCAATCGATATTCCCACCAGTTCCAGTTCTCCATTATGATCGCCAATGATGATTCTTGCAGTATTGGGATGATCGGTTACCGCATCTTCCTCAATAAAACGCAATTTCATCCCGCGTTCCTCGGCAATTTTGATGGCATCGATGATCCTTGTATCATCTGTATCAAAATCTAATAAACCTCCAACAATTGCAACATCTGTCCCATGACCTTTATATGTTTCAGCGAACGAGCCATAAAGAGATATATTCGCCCATTTAGGTTCTCTGCCAAACAAGCTTCTTGCGACTCTGCCGATTCTTGCTGCACCAGCTGTATGTGAGCTTGATGGACCAATCATAACCGGGCCAATGATGTCAAACACGCTTCGATATTTCATAACATCTTCTCCTCTGCCGTTATCTATCTACATTCTCAATTATTATATGGAACAAAAAAAAGAGAGGACCACTCCTCCAAAGATGAGGGGCCTTCTCTATTTTATCCCTTCCTTATTCAATTGAAAAGATATAAGAATATAATGGTTGTTTTCCATTATGAATCTCAATTTCAACATTTCCAAACGTTTCTTCCACAAACTGGCTAAGTTTGCTGACTTCGTCTTCTGTAATGTCTTCACCATAAATGATGGTTAAAATTTCAGCGTCTTCATCGATCATTTGGGTAAGCAGATCTTCAGCCGCTTTTCGTTTGTCTTTATTTTTTACGATAATTTTTCCTTCGGCAATTCCCATAAAATCATCTTTTTCAATATCTAAACCATCAATTTGAGTGTCGCGTACAGCAAAGGTAATTTGTCCAGTCTTTACATGCTGCAACGCTTCATTCATTGCTGCTTCATTCGCTTGAACATCTTGTGACGGATTAAACGAAAGTACCGCCGTTAATCCTTGCGGTACAGTTTTAGAAGGGATAACATAAACTTCTTCTTCTGAAACTTCTGCAGCCTGTTTTGCAGCCATAATAATGTTTTTGTTATTCGGTAAAATAAATACCTTTTTAGCATTTATTTCTTTTATTGCTTTAACGATATCCTCTGTGCTTGGATTCATCGTTTGTCCACCTTCTATTACAGCATTAGCCCCAATGCTTTTGAATAACTTTGCGATTCCTTCGCCCATTGAAACAGCAACAATTCCATACTCCTGTTTTTCCTTAGGAGGTAGCTGCTTTTCAGAAATCAATGGAGTTTGTGTATGGCCGACAATGCTTGAATGCTGCTGGCGCATGTTTTCAATCTTCATATTAATCAAACTTCCATAACGCTGGCCATATGTCAACACTTCACCGGGTTGTTCCGAATGAATATGAACCTTAACAAGCTCTTCGTCTGCAACAACAAGCAATGAGTCTCCAAATTTACTTAAGTCGTTGCGGAAGCGCTCCTCCGAAAAAGGAGTCTTTGAAATTTTATTAGATTCAAACTTCACCATAAATTCCGTACAGTAGCCAAAAATGATATCTTCTGTATTCAAATGACTTTGGGCGCTTTTATGATGTTCAGCACTTACCAATTCATCCAATGACGGGAGAATATTAGGTGAATCAGGAAGTTTCTCACCTTTTAATTGCGCCAGAAAACCTTCGTATACACAAACAAGTCCTTGACCACCACTATCAACGACACCTACCTCTTTTAAAACCGGAAGTAATTCAGGTGTGCGCCTTAAGGAAGCTTTGGCTTCTTTTAAAACTTCCTCCATGATAGCAACAATATCCGAAGATATTTGCGCGGTTTGTGTACCTTTTTTCGCGGCATCTTTTGCAACAGTAAGAATAGTCCCTTCAACAGGCTTCATCACAGCTTTATAAGCAGTTTCTACCCCAGCTTCCAATGCTGTTGCGAAATCTTTGCCATCAATGGAGGCTTTAGCTTCAATTGACTTTGAGAAGCCCCGAAATAGCTGGGAAAGAATAACCCCTGAATTTCCCCGTGCTCCCATCAGCAGACCTTTAGAAAGAGCTGCTCCGACTTTACCAATATGTTCTTGGACATTGTTTTTCACTTCTTTTGCCCCGGAGGTCATTGATAAATTCATATTTGTTCCAGTATCACCATCGGGTACTGGGAAAACGTTTAATGCATCCACCATTTTGGCATTCGCAGCCAAGTTATTGGCCCCTTGAATGACCATCTCGGCAAAACGCTTTCCATCTAATGCTGTAATAGACACAAGTCTTCCTCCTTACTACGGATTCGTTACACGAACTCCCTGAACGTAAATATTTACCGAGTCAACGGCAAGTCCAACAGTTTGATCGAGGGTATATTTAACCTTTGATTGCACGTTATGGGCAATTTCTGAGATTTTCGTTCCATAACTGACAATAATGTACATATCAATATGTAATGCTTCATTTTCCTGACGAACAAGAACACCCCGGGTAAAATTTTCCCGTCTTAAGATTTCCGAAATACCATCTTTGATTTGATTCTTTGAAGCCATCCCAACAATACCATAACATTCGATTGCCGCTCCTCCGGCGATGGTAGCGATTACTTCATTTGATATATCAATTTGTCCGTACTTCGTTTTTAGTTCAACAGACATGAATCGTTCCCCCTTTGGAATATGCTCCTTGACTACAGTCATTTTACTATAGTAACCGCAATATGGAAAGTGAATATTGGTTGAATGATAATGGACATGATCTTGAAAAGCCCATATTTGTTTAACTGCTTATTGCTTGGACATAAGTCACATGGCTTCATCTAGAAAGCTAATCAAGGAAACCTACTCAGGCAGTGGGGTAAAGCATAAATGAATAGACAAATTTAAAAAGAGTGTTTAGGTAACAGTCAAATAGTATGTCAAGGTTTTTTTCTTGAAACCTTATTTAAGAACTATTGCATTCGAACGCTTAGTATGATAAATTATTAGGGTGTGTTTAGACAGAAATATGGTCATGCCATTTTTCTTTACAGATGAGAACCATCTGAAATTCTTCATATGCAAGAAAAGCTATTGGTAGTTAAGGAGGGAAATCATATGCCACGTAAATGTGTTGTAACTGGAAAGAAAACGACAACAGGTAACTCACGTTCTCACGCTATGAATGCAAATAAGCGTACATGGGGTGCAAACCTTCAAAAAGTACGTATTCTTGTAGATGGAAAACCAAAACGTGTTTGGGTTTCTGCAAGAGCATTAAGATCTGGTAAAGTTGAGCGTGTTTAATCATGCTTGAGCATCCTCGTTGGATGCTCATTTTCTTTTTAGGGTAGTATTAGCAATATATGAAGTTTACACAAGCAAAAATATAAAGCACCCAAATGGGTGCCTTACTTTTCTATGGAAAGGTATAGAGCACAGGTGCTTTACTTTTTTCTAATCGTTTTTCTTAAACACACCAATCATCGCCCGGACAATCCCGCCTAAAAATTTTGGCAGTTTAATTGTATAAAATTTCATACTGTCCCTCCTCACAAATCTCACGTCTCATATCTCTTCTTAGCCCAAGATTTTCGTACGCCCTTACCATATTATTCAAACGAACGAAATCAGTACCACGATTATAGTGCCAATTAATCATGGCTTCTTATCACTATTAATATGCCTTCTGAAAATGAAAAAGTACCATAATCATTGATAAGTTCATTACTAATACATAGTGTGGAGCCAAGTGAAATATGACGGTTTTTCAAAGGAAATTTAAAGCCCTCAAGAGTAAGATTGGCAACCATTAAGGTTAATGGTACAAAAGATATGTATTTTTCATTTTTCAATTTTTTTATTTTATGTTTCCCAGGTGAAGTTAAAAACACTTGATTATAACGATCGATAAGACAAATCTTTACGGTGCTGTTTTCTAGGAGCGGCGTATACAAAAGCTGTACATTTGCCATTAAATGATCGATTCTCCCCCCCGTAGCACCAAACAATCGGATTTTTTCAGGCCTTTGCGCTAAAGCCCAATTTAACGCCAGCTCCATATCTGTTTCATCTTTTTCAGGCTTATATCGCTTCATCTCGTTTACTTGGTTTTCAATAAAAGATAATTCATCCGGTGTAACAGAATCAAAATCTCCAAATGCAATGTTTGGTTTAATTCCTCTGTTCAATAAATGAAAAACACCCCGGTCAACTCCGACCCAAAGAACTTGTTCTTCCGAATATTCACGTAAATCAGGTAACAATTCTTCCGGGCCTCCAGCAAGTATGTTTATGATCATTTCAATTGCTCCTTTAATATAGGTAAAAAGCCGGCTAATGCCGGCTTTTCTAATTTCCTCTTATTTGCGAAATGGCCTTCGCATAGTCTTCTTCATTATAAACCGCGGATCCAGCAACAAGGACATTGGCTCCCGCTTCGATACACTGCCTTGCAGTTTCTGAATTAACGCCGCCGTCCACTTCAATTTCGATATTTAAACCTTTTTCATCAGCCATTTGTTTTACTTGCCTTATTTTATTAAGGACTTCCGGAATAAACTTCTGTCCACCAAAGCCTGGGTTAACAGACATTAATAGTACAAGATCAATATCACCTATTATGTGCTGAATGGTATCAACTGGTGTCGCCGGATTTATTACAACGCCAGCCTTGACTCCTAGGGACTTAATTTTTTGGATTGTCCGATGAAGATGCCTGTCAGCCTCAACATGAACCGTTAGATAATCGGCGCCGGCTTTCGCAAATGCTTCAATATATTGGCTAGGATTTTCAATCATCAAATGTACATCAAGCGGAAGTTTGGTGATTGGCCGAATAGCCTCTACAATTAAAGGGCCGATTGTTATATTAGGAACAAAATGACCATCCATTACATCTACATGAATATAGTCTGCCCCTGCTTTTTCAACCGCCAAAATTTCTTCTCCTAATTTAGAAAAATCGGCGGAAAGAATTGATGGTGCAATTTTAACCATTCTTTAATACCTCGGCTTTCTATCTTTTATTTCCTTTAGAAAATCCAGATAATGTTCATAACGGTATATAGGGATTTCACCTGATTCTACCGCTTGCTTCACTCCGCATTTCGGCTCACTAACATGCAAACAGCCGCGGAATTTACAATTTTCACTGGCATTTAATAATTCAGGAAAACACGAAGTTAATTCATCTGCTTCAATTTCTGTAAAATCCAATGAGCTGAAACCTGGAGTATCCGCAACAAGTCCATTGCCTATTTTTATTAGCTCTACATGTCTTGTCGTATGTTTTCCTCGCCCTAAATGTGAAGAAATGTCATTCGTTTTTAGTTCCAGATCAGGGCGCAGTACATTTAATAATGAGGATTTTCCAACACCCGATTGACCAGCAACGACCGTTATTCTATCTTCAATATGAGGATATAATTGTTGGATTCCGCTTTCAGTTTCTGAAGAAGTGAGGATCACATCATATCCCGCTTCCTCATAGTCATGAGCATAACCTGCAATATTCATCTTTTGTTTTTCATTTGTCAAGTCCATCTTCGTAATACAAATTAGTGGTTTAATGTGATTATATTCAACCAGCACAAGAAAGCGGTCCAATAAAACCGTACTGAAATCCGGCTCAACTGCTGAAAAGACAAGAATGGCCTGATCCACATTCGCTATTGGCGGCCTTACAAGTTCATTCTTACGTTCCTTCACTTCTAAAATATAACCTTCTGTGTCATTCTCTGCTTGAAACACAACTTCATCGCCGACCAGCGGGGTAACCTTGTTTTTTCTAAACACCCCTCTGCCACGGCACTGAATTAATTCCTGATTATGCAGAACATAATAAAATCCACTTAATGCTTTTACAATTTTCCCTTCAGGCATAGCAACCTCCTTGCGATTACTACCAACCGATCAAAATAGATTTTCTCATTATTATCAAGGTACATCATTATAATTAATCACTTCATCTAAAATAACCTTACTATCCCGAATCACTTTATAGCCAGCTTTACCGCCATATGGGATGTTTAATTCAATCGGAACCGTCTTTGTTTCAGTAATATCAAAGGTCTGGGCAGGCTCAGTCATGCTATGGTTCATATCCTCTATATATATTTGAACCTGCTGCTTCTGTCCCGGTTCACCAGGGACAGGCGGGTCATATGGAATCGTTATATCTTTTGTTACACTTTTTGGCGGCTTCACTTCTTTGCCTTTTGAAATAACTACTGTGACCTTATCGCCTTTCTGCAATGACGTTCCAGGAGCAGGAGACTGCGAAAGAACCATTCCAGCTGGAATATTATCATCATACTTTTGCTGTGAAGCATCAAGATTAAGTCCCACTAATGAAGCATAGTCCTGGGCACCTTTTAAATTGTATTGCGTTAAATCCTTTAAGACAATTTTCTCAGGTCCTATACTCACTTCAAATTCCAAAACTGTATCCTCTGGTACAACTTTTTTACCTCCAGGAGGGTTTTGACTAATAATCGTTCCTGGATCACTATCATCGTTTTTCTCTATTTTTTTAATTTCTTTAAAGTTTTGATCATCTAATAAGCGGAGAACATCATCATACTGACGTCCTACATAATCGGACAATTCATATTTTTCTTTCCCGGAACTTATATAAAGATTGATCTTAGTATTTTCCTTTACTGTATTGCCTGCATCAGGATCCGTCCTAATTACTTTTCCCTTTTTCACCATTTCATCCGGTATTTGAAATTTTTTCCCTATTCCAATTCCTTTAGATTTCAGTTTAGAAACAGCATCATCTACATTCATACCAGTAACGTCCGGTATCTTTATGTCCTTTGATGCCATCAATCCCGGTAAAATCAGAACAGCTGCCGTTCCAAGTATCGCTAGTACCAAAAAAGTAGATATTAATATTATCGGCCATTTTTTTCGTTTTTTCTTGGCAGACTTTGTATTATGATCGGTATTCGCTGCATGGACTGCGGCCTTTTCCTGATTATGCACAAGGGTTTCATCCAAATTTTTCACAGGATGATCACTTGTAATGACCGGTATTGCCTTTGTGGCTTCATCATCTAACGGCAATTCAAATTTAGGTTCATCCATTCTTTCCGGATCAAGTGATGTACGCAAGTCTTCTTCCATTTCTTCTACATTATTGTAACGATGAAAGGGATCCTTTGCGGTTGCCTTTAGAACGATGTTTTCTACACTCTGCGGAATACTTGGATTCCAGCGTCTAACCGACGGCGTTTCCGATTGTAGATGTTTTAAGGCAATCGAAACAGCTGATTCACCAGAAAACGGAAGCCTGCCAGTTAATAATTCAAACATGACAATGCCAAGGGAATAAATATCAGATTTCTCATTTGCCATGCCGCCGCGAGCCTGTTCTGGCGATAAATAATGTACAGATCCCAGGACAGAATTCGTTTGAGTAATACTCGTTGCACTTAATGCCATGGCGATGCCAAAGTCAGTAATTTTAACATTTCCATTATGATCGACTAAAATATTATGCGGTTTGATATCACGATGAATGATATGGTTATGATGGGCATGAGCAATAGCTGAAGTCAACTGACTCATGATCCGTATGATATCCTCTAGTATTAGTGGAGACCTTTGTTGTATGTATTTTTTTAATGTCTGCCCCTCCACATACTCCATCACAATATAATAAAGATCGCCTTCCTCACCCACATCATAAATACTAACAATATTCGGATGGGCAAGACTTGTCGCTGATTGTGCTTCCCTATGAAATCTTCGGATAAATTCTTCATCATTTGCAAAATCAAGACGAAGCATTTTTACTGCTACATCGCGGTCAAGAATCATGTCATGGGCAAGGTAGACATTTGCCATCCCTCCGCCACCAATTATATCGAGGATTTTATAGCGGTCGCTCAATCTTTTTCCAATAAACATTTAAACATCACCCTTGCCGCTTTTAGGGAACTCAACAATCGTCAATGTAATGTTATCTTCTCCACCGTAATCATTTGCAAGAGTAATAAGTGTACTAGCTCTTTGTGTCAAATCGACTTCCATTACAAGAATTTCAGCCAATTCGTTTTCACTTACTTTATTTGACAGCCCGTCAGAGCACAATAACAGAATATCCCCTTCTTCAAATGTAATCGTTTTAATATCCATTTCCACTGTTCGTTCCGTTCCCAGAGCCCGCAATAAAACATTCTTCCGCGGGTGATGTTCGGCATCCTCTTTGGTAATTTGTCCTGTCCTTACCAGTTCATTCACGAGAGAATGGTCTTCTGTAATTTGCGAAAAACCGGATTCATTTAAAATATAGCCTCTGCTGTCACCAATATGTGCCAATGCAGCAAAGCCATCCGTTGTAATGGCAGCAACAATGGTTGTCCCCATCCCATCACATTCCAAATGATTATTGGCATGCTCAAACAGCATTCCATTTACCTTTGAAATTTGTTCCATCAGCCACTTCTCGGCAACATCGGCAGTTGTAATTCCCTTCGAAGCTTCCCATTCTTGTTTTAAATGGGATAATGTCATTCCGCTGGCAACATCCCCGGCACGGTGGCCGCCCATGCCGTCTGCTACAACGGCAAGGCGATTTCCGTCCTGATTGATAAACACACCACCGGCATCTTCATTATGAAGACGCACCTTCCCTTGGTCTGTCAGAAATACTGAGTTCATACCTTCACATCGTCTCCTCTTTCCGTTCCTTCGCACGGAGCTGACCGCAAGCTGCGTCGATATCAGACCCTTGCTCCCGGCGAATAGTCACATTAATCCCGCGGCTTTTAAGTGTCCGTTCAAATGCAAATATCTTATCTTTTGGAGTACGTACATAATCCCTCTCAGGGACATAGTTGACTGGTATTAGGTTAACATGGCATTTCAGCCCTTTAATAAGCTCTGCCAATTCCTCCGCATGCTCTATCGAATCATTAACGCCTCCGAACAAGCCATATTCAAAGCTGATCCGTCTCCCTGTCTTATCGATATAATACCGCACAGCTTTCATTAAGTCATCAAGTTTATAAGCCTTATTGATTGGCATTAGCTTCGAGCGTAATTCCGTATTAGGTGCATGAAGTGAAATGGCAAAATTGATTTGCATATTTTCATCGGCAAATTCATAAATTTTCGGAATGATTCCACTTGTTGACACCGTGATATGACGGGCCCCAATATTGAGTCCTTTATCATGATTGATAATTTTTAGAAACGAAAGCATATTATTATAGTTATCAAACGGTTCACCAATCCCCATAATAACAACAGAACTGACTCGTTCATTAGTCTCATCAAGCGCCTGTTGCACTTTTACAACCTGGGCAACAATTTCTCCAGCTTCCAAATGTCTTTTTAACCCGCCAAGTGTGGAAGCACAAAATGTACAGCCGATCCGGCAGCCTACCTGTGTTGTCACACATATCGAGTTTCCATATTCATGGCGCATCAGTACGGTTTCAATAGAAAACCCATCGTGCAGCTCAAATAAAAATTTAATGGTTCCATCAGACGATGTTTGCTGTATCAATGTATTTAGGGTAGTCATTTGAAAATGCGAAGCAAGCTGGTCTCGCAACGTTTTTGAGAGATTATTCATTTCTTCAAAGGATGTCACCCTTTTTTGATAAAGCCAGTCAAAAATTTGGTCGGCTCGAAACGGCTTTTCGCCTATCTCCTTCAGCCAACCTTTTAATTCGTGAAGCTCGAGTGAATAAATGGATTTTTTTTGTTCCAATGCTGTGTCCATCTTCGTTGTATTTAATTGTTCCAAAACTTACACCTTCTTCCGTAAGACTGCAATATAAAAACCATCCGATCCAAAATCTTGAGGAAAGATTTGCAGATCATAACTAGTGATCAAGGATTGTACAGCTCCTGGCATCCTGCTTTTAAAGGAAAGATCTCCCTCAAATTTCGGATGAAGCTGTAAAAATGTCTTTACTGTATTTTCATTTTCTTCTTTATCTATTGTACATGTACTATAGACGAGAGTACCGCCTTTTTTTATCAATGGGGCAACGGACGCCAAAAGTTCCTGCTGAATCTTGCTTAACTGGGTGATATCCTTTTCTTGCTTCGTATATTTCATATCGGGTTTTCTTCTCATCACCCCGAGCCCTGAACAAGGAGCATCAAGCAACACTTTATCAAATGATTCCACTTTGAATTGCTCTCTAGCTTTTCTAGAATCCAAAACAAACGTTTCTATGTTATGCAAGCCTAAACGGCTCGCGTTATCTTGAATTAATTTTACTTTATGTTCATGAAGATCGAGGGAAATGACCTGGCCACCTGCATTCAGTTTTTCCGCAATGTGAGTGCTTTTACCACCAGGGGCTGCGCAAGCATCTAAGACTTTTTCATTTCCACTTAGCCCAAGAGCATAGGAAACGAGCATTGAGCTTTCATCCTGAATCGTCAACAAACCATTTTCAAACGCTTTAGCTGAAGCTAAATTTCCTTTAATTGCACGAATGGCCTCTGGTATGACAGGGCTTTTTTCTATTTGAAAGCCTTCCTCTTCAAGAAGAAGGAAACATTGCTCACGTGAAATTTTCGCTGTATTTACACGTGCCGTTTGTAATGGTGCTGTTAAATTAATTTCACACATTGATTTAGTTTTTTCGAACCCAAATTGTTCGATCCACCTGGAAACAAGCCATACCGGATGACTTGTTTCCAGGGCCAACCTTTCTACCGGATCCGTTATGGTATCTAATGTTGGCAGCCCTTCACGCTGGATAGATCTTAACACACCATTAACAAAACCGGAAATACCTTTATGACCTCGTTTTTTGGCTATTTCAACAGCTTCATGTATAGCAGCTCTTTCTGGAATTTTATCAAGGTAAACCATTTGATAAAGTGTCAGCCGTAGCAATTGCATAACCCAATTTTCTATTTTCTTGCTGTTTTTAACAAAAGTCTTTAAATAAAAATCAAGAATATTTCTTCTTTGAAGTGTGCCATATGTTAACTCAGTAAGGAGCCCTATATCTTTTGATGCAAGTTGATTTTGCTTGATGGCATGGTTAAGCAGCAAGTTACTATACGACTGATTTTTTTCAATCGCAGTCAGAAGATCCATAGCCGTTTCTCTGGCATTTTTTTTCATTGCAGACTTCATATTATACTCCTAATTTCATTCCTAAAGTAAGTTTCGATCCTGCTCCCCTTAAAAATTGCTCACAGGACATTTTGGTTTTTCCTGAAGGCTGGAGCTCGATTACTTTAATGGCAGTATCATCGCCGCTGCCAACAACAAATCCGTCCTCTTCCATTTTTAAAATGGTCCCTGCCTCGCCCATTAATCCTTTTACCTTCATTGCTTTCCAAATTTTTAAAACTTGGCCGTCCATAGTGGTAAAGGCAACAGGCCATGGATTCATGCCTCGAACCTGATTATAGATTTCTTCTCCGGTATGAGCCCAATCAATTTTTTCCTGCTCTCTTTTAATATTAGGTGCGAGAGTTGCTTCGGCATCATTTTGTGGCATTGGGGTTAGTTTTCCTTCCAATAACAACGGCAAAGTTTCCGACAACAGCTCCGCTCCTGCCGTACTAAGCTTATCATGGAGAGTGCCTACATGATCTTCCTCAGTGATCGGGACTTCTTTTACGGTCAAAATATCCCCAGCATCCAGCTTCTCCGCCATATACATAATCGTAATGCCCGTTTTCTTTTTCCCTTGGATAATCGCATAATGAATCGGAGCACCGCCGCGAAGCTCTGGTAATAACGAGGCATGGACATTTATACAGCCATACTTAGGGGCGTCTAGCAGTTCCTTTGGTAAAATCTGACCAAAAGCAGCAGTTACGACTAAATCAGGCTTTAATGCAAGAATCTTATTCAGTTCTTCTTGCTGACGGATTTTTTCAGGCTGAAACACAGGAATCCCATGTTTTAATGCTTCAACCTTTACAGGAGGAGGAGTTAACACTTTTTTTCTTCCTACAGGCCGATCCGGCTGGGTCACAACACCGATAACCTCATAACCATCCGTGATAATTCGCCTCAAGACTGGAACAGAAAAATCGGGTGTTCCCATAAAAACGATTTTCGTCATTCAACTTCTTCTCCTTTTAACTCATCTTCCTCTAGATATCTCGAAACTTTTGATGTAAATAGGATTCCATCAAGATGGTCAATCTCATGTTGGATTGCTCTTGCCAAAAACCCTTCAGCTTCTAATGTATACTTTCTGCCTTTACGATCAAAGGCTTCTACTTGGACAAAATCCGGTCTTGTTACTTCTCCAAATAATCCCGGAAAACTTAAACAGCCTTCAGGACCAGATTGTTCGCCCTCTTGTTTTAAAATCTTAGGATTAATCATTTCGATAGTTCCTGTCTCGTCATCAATATCGACAATAGCAATTCTTGCATCTAAGCCGATTTGCGGTGCGGCAAGACCAACCCCATCAAATTCAATCATCGTATCATACATATCATCAAGTATTCTTGCAAGTTTTTTATCAAATTTCACTACCTCTTGGCATTTTTGCTCTAGTATTTCAGCCGGGTAGCAGACTATTTTTCTAATGGCCAATTTGTTTCCTCCAATAAGCATCTTAAAAGATGTTTCAAAAAATTTTCTATTTAATGGGACTGTTTAATTTGGCAGTTGTTTTCCGCTCCTATCATCTAACGGAATATTCAACAATGCACTCCAAAATACCCTTTTTATACTTTATTTTCTCCTATATTACATAAGGATAAACGGGTTGACGTCTATTGAAACAAGCAATCCGTCTTTTGATTCCCTTTGGTGCTGATCAAGAATGGTTTTCAATGTTTTGGTCAGGTTCGGTTCCCGCTTGTATTTTATCAGACATTGATAGCGATATCTATTATTAATCCTTGGGATCGGCGATGCTGCCGGGCCCAGAACAACAGCCTGATTTGAAAGCTGAGAGCGGACGTATCCAGCAATTTTCTCTGTTGCCGATACAGCTGCCAAAAGCTGTTCGTGTGTGACTGTTATAATCGATAAATAATAAAACGGCGGATAATGATGCATTTTCCGAACCATCATTTCCTGCTGATAAAAAAGATTGTAATCTTGTGTACCCGCTAAGATAATGCTGTAATGCTCAGGTGAGTAGGTTTGAATAATGACTTCACCAGGCAGCTGATGACGACCTGCTCTGCCGCTAACCTGTGTTAGTAATTGAAATGTTTTTTCTGATGAGCGAAAATCCGGTAAATGCAGCATAGTATCTGCAGACAAAACACCGACTAGTGTAATGTTTGGAAAATCCAAACCTTTAGCAATCATTTGTGTACCTAATAAAACATCCGCTTTACCATCTTGGAAATCTGATAACAGGCGTTCATGAGCCCCTTTTCGTCCAGTGGTGTCAACATCCATGCGAATGACTCTTGCTTCGGGAAGGATTTTACCAAGCTCTTCTTCAACTTTTTGCGTACCGGTACCAAAATAGCGAATATATTCACTAGTACATTCTGGACAAATTCTTGGGACAGGACTTTCAAATCCGCAATAGTGGCATTTCATAATCCCACCGGCTCTGTGATAAGTTAATGAAATATCACAATTCGGGCAATTGACCACGTATCCACAATCCCTGCACATGACAAACGAGGAATGACCTCTTTTGTTTAAAAAAAGAACGGACTGCTCACCTTTCTCAAGTCTGTCCTTCAATAATTCAAATAGTTTCCGAGAAAACATTGAACGGTTTCCGGCACGCAGTTCTTCGCGCATATCGATAATTTCAACTGAAGGTAGTGCCTGATTGTTCATTCTTGTTGGAAGTGACAGCAAATGATACACATTCTTTTGTGCCCGGGCGAATGATTCAAGTGATGGAGTTGCACTTCCCAAGATGACAGGACAGTTGTATTTTTTTGCTCTTTCAATTGCAACATCTTTTGCATGATAACGAGGCATATCTTCTTGCTTATAGCTTGTTTCATGCTCTTCATCAATAATAATAATTCCAATATTCTCAAATGGAGCGAAAATCGCAGACCTTGCACCAACCGCCACTTTTACTTCTTTACGCTGAATCTTACGCCATTCATCATATTTTTCCCCTGCAGACAAACCACTGTGTAAAACGGCAACCAAATCACCAAATCTTCCTTTAAAACGATTGACCATTTGTGGCGTAAGTGAAATTTCTGGTACCAGCACAATGGCTTCTTTCCCTTTTTCGATTACCTCTTGAATTGCTTGAAGATAAACTTCTGTTTTTCCACTGCCCGTTACACCATATAGTAAAAAAACTTCGTGCTGATTCGTTTCAATCGAGTTTAATATCGGTTCAATTGCCCCTTGTTGTGCTTGTGTTAATGGCAAAGGGGATGTTCGTTCGAACGATTTATTTTCAAAGGGGTTACGATATACTTCCACCTCATATGTCTTCAATAGCCCTTTTTCAATTAATGTTTTAAATGTTGCCGAAGAAACCTTTAGCTCCTCAGTCAGCTGCTTTAGCTCGATAGGTTGATCATGCTGGAGATAATAGTTTAAGACAAGCTTTTGCTTTTCTGCATTGGCAGGAAGCTTTTCCATTTCCTGCTCCAGTTCATGAATATTTGCGAGACTTCTGACCATTTTTACTCTTTTTTTCTTAACCCTTTCTTTTACTTCATAAACCACTTCAAGACGGCCATTAGCTGCTTCCCGCTGTATGAGTGAAACCAGCCCATGATGTAATGCTTGAGTCCAATCCATCCTGTCGTTTTGCTCAAAAAAAGATTGTAATGTTGCTGGTAAATCTGCGGGCTGAACACCTGAAGCAAGGATTACTTTTTTTTCGTATTTTGCTTTTAAGGCTGCAGGGAGCATCACTTGGTAAGCAAAAATTTTAAAACACAATGTTTGTTCGGTCAGCCAGTCACCAAGAGCCAGTAATTCTTTATTCAGTACCGGTTCAAGGTCCATTGGCTCGATGATTTCCCTTAACTTCACAAATTCAGATTCTGTTTTGATTCCTGTCACAAACCCTTGGACATTCCGGGGGCCAAACGGGACAATCACTCTCATTCCCGGTTGAATAATATCGCTCCATTGTTCAGGAATCAGGTAATCAAACGTCTTATCTGTTTGTTTGGCGGGAACATCCACAATGACACTAGCAATTCTCATGTTTTTCTCTATCCTTCAAAAATCCATCAATTTCCACAAAAATATTTTCCGCCACCGCCGTTTTGGTCATAATCGGTAATTTGGTGATAGTGCCGTCCTGTTTAAAGAAAGTGACTATATTTGTGTCGGTTCCAAATCCTGCACCTTCTGTTTTTACATTATTCGCGACAATCATATCGGCATTTTTCTTAAATAACTTCTTTTTAGCATATTCTTCTACATGATCTGTTTCAGCAGCAAAACCGATTAGGACTTGATGTTTTTTTATTTGGCCGAGCTCATATAAAATATCTTTTGTCCTTTCCAATTCGATGACAGTATCCCCATCCTGTTTCTTCACTTTATGATCGTACACAACTTTTGGACGGTAATCTGCAACAGCCGCTGTTTTAATTACTACATCCGCATCGGAATAATAATCCATGCAGGCATTAAACATTTCTTCTGCACTTTCAACTTTTACGACTTCGACACCTGCAGGCACTGGCAATTGTACTGGACCAGAAACAAGAATAACACGTGCACCTTGTTTTTTTGCTTCTTCTGCAAGACTATAGCCCATTTTCCCACTGGAGTGATTGGAGATGAAACGGACTGGATCTATTTTTTCTCTTGTTGGGCCAGCTGTAATTAATACTGTTTTTCCTTTTAGGCGTTTTTTATTTTCATTGAAAAAATATTGTTCCATGAGATCAACTATTTTTTCGGGCTCCTCTAACCGGCCTTTTCCAACATATCCACAAGCAAGATAGCCTTCACTAGGCTCAATAAATTGATACCCATATTCTATTAGTTGAGCTATATTTTTCTTAACAGCCGGGTGGTCATACATATGGACATTCATTGCTGACGCAATCCATACTGGAGCTGTGGCCGCGAGTAACGTGGTTGTGACCATATTATCAGCAATCCCGTTGGCCAGTTTTCCAATTGTATTAGCTGTTGCCGGAGCAACAAGGATTAAATCGGCCCAGTCAGCAAGGTTTATATGGGCAATCACATGAGGGTTCTTTTCATCAAAAGTATCTATGTAAACTTCATTGCGGGATAATGCCTGAAAGGTTAAGGGAGTAACAAATTTTGCTGCTGATTCGCTTAACAAGACTTTGACTTCCGCTCCTGCCTGAACCAGTTTGCTCGTTAGGGCGGCAGCCTTGTATACTGCAATTCCTCCAGTTACACACAATAAAATTTTTTTATTATTTAACATTCTGATCCCCCGCTTTTCCTTCTTTCACTTACCTTTTATTATGCAAGAACATCAACTTTTTTTCACCTTTTTTCGCACTTGATTCGACAAACTTCTTTTAGTGCTATAGTACCTGTTGGATTATACTCCAAGAGCATCGCAAGAGTATCAATCTACAAAAAATAAAAAGGCTGATGCAAAGGAATGATCCTTTTCACCAGGCCTTTCAATCCTGCCATGTATGGTTAATTATTGTTCACTAGCGGCAGTATCCACTTTTTTAGCAATGCGATATGTTAAATCACCGCTGTAAATTTCCTCAAGGGACTTTCCAACATACTTATGTGAAACGTATTTTGGCAATCTTTCATCCTTTGCTATCTGCATAACACGCGCACGCTTTGCAGCTACAGAAACTAGTGAATATTTTGAATCAATTTTTTCAAGTAATGCATCAATAGATGGATATAACATATTATTCAGCCTCCAATAATCTTTTATAGATATGTTCAACCCGTTCCCGGCGGCAATGCTCTGCCCTTACAATTGCTTTTATCCGCTCACAGGCTTGTTCCACTTCGTCATTTACAACAACATAATCATATAATTCCATCATTTCTATTTCTTCTCGGGCCGACAGCATCCGATTTTGAATGATATCTTCTGTTTCAGTCCCTCTTGTCACAATCCGATTCTTTAATTCAGTTAAACTTGGCGGCATAAGGAAAATAAATAATCCGTCGGGGAATTTTTCACGAACCTGGCGGGCACCCTTTACTTCAATTTCCAAAAAAACATCCTTTCCTGCATCTAATGTTTCACGAACATAATCTACAGGTGTTCCATAATAGTTTCCCACAAATTCGGCATATTCTAATAACTTCTCTTGCCGGATTAATTCTTCAAACTCTTCTCTGGATTTAAAAAAATAATCTACCCCGTCTATTTCTCCATTTCGAGGTTTTCGGGTAGTCATAGAAATAGAGTATTCAAATGCCGTATCAGGATGCGAAAAAATTTCCTTGCGCACCGTACCCTTTCCAACTCCTGATGGCCCTGAAAGAACAATTAATAAACCTTTTTCCTGCATATTCAAAAAACTCCTACCCTTCCTCAATAATTTCATCACGGTCCGATAAACGATGGGCCACTGTTTCAGGCTGAACTGCTGACAGGATCACATGGCCGCTGTCCATCACAATCACCGCACGAGTACGCCTGCCATATGTAGCATCAATTAATGATCCCCGGTCCCGGGAATCTTGAATGATTCTTTTTATTGGAGCAGATTCAGGGCTGACAATTGAAATAATCCGATTAGCGGAAACAATATTTCCAAACCCAATATTAATCAATTTAATCACAATAATCATCCAATCATCAATAATATATTTTGACCGTATCAAACAACATCTAAACAATGCTTATTCGATATTTTGGACCTGTTCTTTAAGCTTTTCCAGCAAGCTTTTCATTTCTACTACTTTTGTTGCAATCCGTGAGTCATTCGCTTTTGAACCAATTGTATTTACTTCCCTGTTCATTTCCTGAACAAGAAAATCCAGTTTTCTTCCAATAGATTCAACCGTATTTAAGGTTTGGATGAATTGCCCTATATGACTCTTTAACCTCGTTATTTCTTCATTAATATCTGCTTTTTCTGCAAACACAGCAACTTCTGTTAGAAGCCTTGTTTCATCAAGCAGCCCCCCAGTGAATTCCTGCATTCTTTTCATCAGCCGGTCTTTAAAGAAATTTACAACCAGCGGTGCAAGCTCCTGAAGCTCCGTTAAATCTGATTCCAGACGGTTTAAGATAATAAGCAGGTCCTTTTTTAATTCTTCCCCTTCTGTGTTTCGCATTTGTCTAAGTAAAACGATTGCTTCTTCCACAGCAGATAGAACCAGGTTTTCAAGTTCTTCGTTCGCAGCTTCTGATTCTTCAATATGTATAAGGTCAGAACGGTTCAGCAGTTCTTGAAGTGTAACATTTCCTTCGATCCCGTATTTTTCCATGGCCTGTTTAACGAACTGGAAATATTCATCAATCAGATCCCAATCCACTCTAATGCTTCTGGTCACAACACCTTCACCTTCTACGCTTACATAGATCTCTGCCCTGCCTCGGTGAATATGCTTGTTCAGCCTTTTCTTAATTTTATCTTCCATCTTTAAAAGCTGCCTCGGCATACGAATACTTATTTCAGAAAAACGATGATTGACTGTTTTTATTTCTACATTTACGGTATAGGATTCCGATGCTGCTTTCCCTCTGCCAAAGCCTGTCATACTATTTACCATCTATTGCACATCCATCCTAGATAATAATCGGCTTTCCTTCATTAAAAAAATCCAAAAAGTAATAGCGTTTCTATCACTTTTTGGATTATAACACAATTTATTTTGTTTTTCTTAACAAAAATGATCCCGCTAGTAAAAAAGTTGGTACGGAAGATAAGCCGACAATAAGCAGCCAATCCTTTGCGGCAATCGGTAGTGTGTGGAAAATCGGCTGTAATGGAGGATAATAAATAACAACAAGCATTAAAACAAGGGATGAAATAACTGCCCAGACTAAAAATTGGTTTCCAAAAGGATTTCTGGATAATACAGACTTTTCACTCCTGCAATCGAACACATGGATCAATTGAGCCATGACAAGAGTAGCAAATGCTATAGTCTGAGCATAATCCAGCTGTGAAGGATCATTATGGTAAATAATCATAAAGGCAAGCAACGTTACAATCCCTATTAAAAATCCTCGGGAAACAACCTTCCAACCTAAACCGCGAGAAAAAACCCCTTCATTCGGGCTCCTTGGTCCGCGCTTCATTACGTTTTCTTCGGGTCTGTCAAGACCAAGCGCCATTGCTGGTAGTCCATCGGTTACTAAATTCACCCACAAGATTTGAATCGGCAAAAGCGGCAGCGGCAGTGCCAAAATCATCGCGAACAGCATCACCAAAATTTCTCCCACATTGGATGCCAGCAAATATCGGACAAACTTGCGGATGTTTTCATATATATTTCTGCCTTCTTTAATAGCCGCTTTTATGGTAGCGAAATTATCGTCCAATAAGACAAGGGCCGAAGCTTCTTTGGCTACATCTGTACCTGTTATCCCCATGGCAACACCTATATCAGCTGCCTTAATCGCAGGAGCATCATTTACACCATCTCCTGTCATTGCAACGATATGTCCTCTGTTCTGCAAGGCGTTAACAATTTTCAACTTATGTTCTGGTGATACCCTGGCAAACACAGAAACTTCTTCAACAACTTCTTCTAGCTCATCTACCGTCATAGCTGATAAAGTTTTTCCATCGAATACTTTACTTTTCTTTGTTAAAATGCCCAGCTGCGCGGCAATGGCTTTCGCAGTAATCACATGATCCCCGGTAATCATGACAGTCTTAATGCCTGCTTCTTTACATTCTTTTACGGCATCCCTTACTTCAGGTCTTGGCGGATCAATCATTCCCTGAACACCAATAAAGGTTAAGTTTTTTTCCGCTTCATGCTCACTTAAGATGAGAGTGTTTGCTTTAATCGGCTTATAAGCAATAGCGATTGTCCTGAGGGCCTGTGATGCGAGGGAATTGATAGCATCTTGGACCTTCAATTGAGTTTCCTTATTTAAAATTTGATTCCGTCCACTCCAAAGAATCGTTTCGCTAATTCCCAAAAGCACATCAGGTGCCCCTTTTGTTACGATAAAATGTTTGCCATGCTTATCTTTTACATGAATGCTCATCATTTTTCTTACCGAATCAAAGGGGAATTCGTTGATAATCGTAAATTCCTCCAATAGCTTTTGCCGGTGAAAACCCGCTTTCATTGCACTAACCAGCAATGCACCTTCTGTAGGGTCCCCATCCAATATATATTCCTCATCCTTCAAACTAATCTCAGAATGATTGCAAAGCATCCCAAAAACGAGCATCTGCTGTAAAGCCTTTTCATCCTTTAGAAGGATCTTTTGTTCATTTTTGAAAAAATTCCCTTTCGGCTGATATCCAACTCCGTCTACTGTCCATGTTTGCCCGCCGCTCCATAAATGGGTTACCGTCATCTTGTTTTGTGTCATCGTTCCTGTCTTATCGGAACAAATGACAGAAGCGCATCCAAGGGTTTCAACAGCCGGCAGCTTTCGAACAATAGCATTCTTCTTGATCATTTTTTGAACACCGAGTGACAATGCTACCGTGACAATCGCAGGAAGCCCTTCAGGAATGGCAGCTACTGCGAGGGATACCCCCGCTAAAAACATCGTATAGATATCATGACCTTGAATAACACCAATGGCAACAACGAGGACCGTTAGAAATAATGCCACTGTGATGAGAATTTTCCCCAATTGTTCCAAGCGTCGCTGAAGCGGTGTTTCTTGCGATTCTGCACTTTGAAGTAATCCTGCGATTTGCCCCATGGCTGTTTTCATACCGGTAGCTATAACAACTCCTGAACCGCTTCCTCTTGTGATCATTGTTCCCATAAAAGCGATATTTTCCATGTCACCGATACCTGGATTGGGATTCGATAGACAGTCTGTATGCTTTGAAACTGGAAGTGATTCACCTGTCAACGCAGATTCTTCTATTTCCAAGCTTTTGGCATCAATAACGCGGACATCTGCTCCAATCCGATCTCCACTGGCAAATCTTAAGATATCACCGACCACCATTTCCTTTGAAGGAATTTTAATCCAGTTCCCATCCCTTAAGACCATTGCCTGCGGAGCAGATAATTCTTTCAAGGCGTCGAGCGACTTCTCCGCACGCCGCTCTTGGAAAAATCCTAAAAACCCATTTATGATAACAATCGCAATGATCGCAATAGCGTCGATATATTCGCCCAGCAATCCTGAAATTAAAGTAGCAGCAAGCAGAACAAGGACCATAAAATCTTTAAATTGGCTAAAAAATAAGAGTAAAGCGGACTGCTTTTCTCCTGCATCCAATTCATTAAATCCGTGTTTTCTCAACCTGCTCTCTGCTTGTTCTTGTGACAATCCAGACAAAAAGTCGGTTTCTAAGGCCTTTTCTACTTTGCTGATCTCCATCTCATGGAACTTCATCCGACCATCTCACTTCCCCCTTAAATACCTAATCTATAGACAGCATATTCGGGGTCGTCCAAAAAAATGCTATAAGAATGGGAATGATATGAAAATACTAAACCTGTAAGCGAAAATTCGGCAGACAGGCTTCAGGTAGGGTATACTTATGTATAGTTCGAAGTAAAGGATGTTTTTCATGTCATTTGATGGTTTATTTTCCAAAGCAATGGCCGACGAGCTTTCCAAATCTTTAAAAGGAGGACGGATTAATAAAGTTCATCAGCCATATAAAAACGAAATTATTTTAACGATCCGAGCAAATGGAGTGAATCAAAAGCTCCTTTTATCAGCACATCCAAGCTATGCCAGAGCACAGCTTACAAATGAGGCATACGATAATCCGAGTGAGCCCCCAATGTTTTGCATGCTTCTTAGAAAGCATATTGAAGGTCATATACTCGAGGATTTGTATCAAATGGATAATGATCGAATCATCATTTTAGAAATCAAAGGCCGCAATGAAATTGGCGATATTAGTTATAAACAACTAATCATTGAGATTATGGGCAGACATAGCAATATTATACTGGTCGATAAATCCCGAAATCTCATATTAGATAGTATCAAACATATTACATATGCCGTAAACAGTTATCGCGCCATTATGCCGGGGCAAGATTATATTTTTCCGCCTGCCCAAAACAAGCAAAATCCATTTGACACATCAGAAGATGATGTATTAAGACTACTCGATTTTAACGGGGGAAAATTGGACAAGCAACTAGTGGAACACTTTGCTGGGATATCTCCAATATTTGCGAAGGAAGTCATTTATCAAAGCGGACTAGCCAATCGGACTACAGTGCCAAAGTCGTTTGTTGGGTTAATAAAAAGAATTCAAAATAGGGATCTTTCACCGTCCATCATGACTTCTGCTGACCGTGATACATTCTATCTCTTCCCGCTTGAATATATAAAAGGAGAAGTCAAAAGTTTTACCTCCTTAAGCGAAATGCTGGATCGTTTCTATTTTGGAAAAGCAGAGCGCGACCGTGTCAAACAGCAGGGAAATGATATTGAGCGTTTTATCAGCAATGAAAAAGAAAAAAACGAAAAAAAAATTGAAAAGCTTAAAGCAACTTTATTGGAAGCGGAACAAGCTGATGAATATCAACGCTTTGGCGAGCTATTAACAGCCAATCTTTATGCTGTTAAAAAAGGAATGGGCGAAATTGAAGTCCTCGATTATTATGACGAAGCTGGAGGCACAATAACCATTCCGCTTGATCCAAGAAAAACCCCATCAGAAAATGCCCAAAAGTATTTTTCAAAATATCAAAAAGCGAAAAATGCCATGCAAGTAGTGTTGGAGCAAATTGAAAAAGCAAAAGAGGAAACAGCCTATTTTGATAATTTGCTGCAGCAGATCCAAACGGCTTCACCAAAGGACTTACAAGAAATTCGCGAAGAGCTTGTAGAGGGCGGTTATATTCGCGAACGGCAAAGACGCAACGGGAAAAAGCTGCAAAATGCAAAACCTATACTTGATTATTTTCAAGCGACAGATGGCACTGAAATCATCGTCGGTAAAAATAATAAACAAAATGATTATTTAACCAATAAACTGGCAGCAAGAGATGAAATTTGGCTCCACACTAAGGATATTCCTGGCTCCCATGTTGTCATTCGCAGTAAAGAACCCTCCGAAGAAACGATAACAGAAGCCGCCATGCTCGCTGCCTATTTTAGTAAAGCAAGAAATTCAAGCTCGGTCCCCGTCGACTTTACGAAGGTCAGAAATGTAAAAAAACCAAGTGGTGCGAAGCCAGGATTTGTTATTTATGAAAATCAGCAAACAGTGTATGTTACCCCGGATGAGGAAATAGTGCTTCAATTAAAGAAATGATTAAAGCCCCGAAATCGGGGCTTTTTTTACTCGTATTTTTTACTCCATAAGGCAGGATCCTTGCTCCATGATAATAAGCTTTCTTGATCAGTAGCGCTGATATATCCTTTTATAATGGCTGTATCCACTAAAGATGCAAAATCAGTTAATGAATGACTGATAATGTTTTCTTTTGCAAAAGCTTCTTTTCCTTTTTCAAGTCCGTAGGTAAAAATGGATACTACTCCAAGGATTTCACAACCAGCTTCTTTTAAAGCCTGAACAGCCGTAATGACACTTCCCCCAGTAGAAATTAAATCCTCCACTACCACTACCTTCTGGCCAGCTTCCACTTTTCCTTCAATCTGATTTCCTTTGCCATGCCCCTTTGGCTTCGAACGTACATAACACATTGGCAAGTCTAAAAGTTCACTGACCCAGGCAGCATGTGGAATTCCTGCAGTGGCCGTACCGGCAATTACTTCAGCACCTGAAAAATATTCATGTATCAGCTGCTTTAATCCTTCGGCAATTTCCCGTCTAACTGCAGGAAAAGAGAGAGTTAACCGGTTATCACAGTAGATTGGCGACCGAAGTCCAGATGTCCATGTAAACGGATCGTTTGGCTTTAATGCTACAGCATTAATTTCTAAAAGTCTTGCAGCAATTGATTGTTTCATTGTTGAGCTCCCTTCCATGCTTCCATCCATTGTTGATAACTTTTTAATGGGTCTGACGATCTTGTAATGGAACGTCCAACTACAATTGATGTGACGCCTGATTTTCTGGCAAATGCAGGTGTTGCCACACGCTTTTGATCCCCAACCGCATCAGCTTCCATACGAATACCCGGAGTAACTGTATAAAAGTCCTTCCCAAGTTTTTCTCTGATTGAACCAGCTTCCCATGCTGAACAAACTACTCCGTCTAATCCAGCTTCTTTCGCAAGAGAGGCATAATGTATTACCGACTCCTGTAGTGAAACTTTGATCAGCTGCTCCTGCCCCATCTGCTCCTCGGAAGTGCTTGTAAGCTGTGTAACAGCAATGCAGGCAGGACGTTTCATTCCAGAAGTTGTTCCAGCCTCCAGACCTTCTATGGCGGATTGCATCATTTCTTTTCCGCCCGCAGCGTGAACATTCACAAGATCACAGTTAAGCCTTGCCAGCCCTTTCATGGCACTTTTTACAGTATTTGGGATATCGTGCAATTTTAAATCGAGAAAAATGCGATGTCCTGATTCTTTTAACATATGGATAATAGAAGGGCCTTCCTGATAATAGAGCTCCATTCCCACTTTTACAAACAGATGTCTGCTGCCAAAAGGTTTTAAGAAATGGCTGACTTCATTGGCATCTGCAAAATCAAGTGCGATGATAAGCGAGTTGTCCATTTTCCTTCCAGCTCCTTCCCTGTGCTTCACTAATATGTTCGTATCCTAGTTTGTCTAATAAAGCAGGCAGCTCTTCAATGATGGTCGGGCAGACAAATGGATCGACGAAATTTGCGGTGCCGACTGCAACGGCGCTGGCGCCTGCATAGAAAAATTCGATCACATCTTCTGCTGAGGCGATACCACCCATTCCGATAATAGGTATAGATACCGCTTGGCTGACCTCGTATATCATCCGAATCGCAACCGGTTTGATCGCAGGGCCAGACAATCCGCCAGTACGATTGGCTAGAATCGGTTTACCCGTCTTTAAATCAAGCCTCATCCCCACTAGCGTATTTATCATGGTTAAACCGTCGGCACCGCCATCTTCAACGGCCTTTGCCATTTCAACGATGTTCGTAACATTTGGAGACAGCTTTACGTATACCGGTACTTCCGAAACTTCCTTTACTTTACGCGTTAATTGCTTGGCTACTTCCGGAATTGTACCAAACGCAATTCCTCCCGTTTTTACATTTGGGCAAGATATGTTCAGTTCAAGCGCATGAACATTAGGTTCTTTAGAAATACATTCCGCCACTTTAACATAATCTTCTTCTAATGATCCAGCAACATTAGCAATAATTGGTACATCATATTGTGAGAGCCATGGAAGTTCTGTTCCAATAACTTTTTCAAGACCAGGATTTTGCAAACCAATTGCATTCAGCATTCCAGCTGACGTTTCCGCCACCCTTGGTGTTTGGTTTCCAAATCTCGGCTCTACTGTTGTTGCCTTAATCATGATTGCTCCAAGCTTACTTAAGTCATAAAATTGACTATATTCCCTGCCAAATCCGAAGCATCCCGAAGCAGGCATGATCGGATTTTTCAATTTTAACCCTGGAAGTTCGATGCTCAACTTATTCAAATTAATACCTCCCCGGCACGGAATACAGGTCCATCACTGCATACTTTTTTATATGAAACACCTGCCGGGTCATCAGCCTGCTTGCATACACAGGCAAAGCAAGCTCCAACACCGCACCCCATACGTTCCTCTAATGATAAGAATACCTTTTTATCTGTGAACATTTGCTCAATCGCTCTTAGCATAGGGGTCGGACCGCAGGTATAAATACAATCAAACGCCAAATTTTTCATGATATCTGTGACAAACCCTTTTGTACCAAATGAACCGTCAACAGTTGTCACATATGTTTCTCCATTTTTCAAAAATTCCTGTTCGTAAAATACAGCAGATTCTGTTTGAAAGCCTAGTACGTGAATGACCTTTACTCCCTTAGCTTTCAACTGATTTGATAGTTCATAAAGCGGCGGTACACCAATTCCGCCGCCAACCAGTAAAGCTGTTTCTCCTTTTGAAACCTCATCCACTGGGAAACCATTTCCAAGCGGACCAAGGATATCGAGCTTCTTATCGGCAGATAATTCTGCCAGCTTGGTTGTCCCTTTTCCTTCTCTACGATAAATCATAGTCAATTGGTTACTAGATTTATTATAAGAAGAAATACTGATTGGTCGTCTTAATAACGGGTCGCTGTCAGCGACCCGAATATGAACAAATTGACCTGGCTCAGTTATTTCCTGTACAAATTTGGCTTCAACTGTAAGCTCGAAAATATCAGCGGCAATTTCACGTTGGTTGATGATTTGGCATAATTCCTTTTTTATCACGCAAAAACTGCCTCCCTTTTTTCCGCAGCCATTGGTTCTGCCGAGAAGTTCATGGATTCAATTACCTTCAGGATGGTTTCGGCAGTGTCTAATGATGTTAAACATGGTACACCATTTTCTACTGCATCCCTGCGAATTCTAAATCCGTCTCGCTCAGGCTGTTTCCCTTTTGTCAGTGTGTTGATGATAAATTGAACTTCTCCATGATGAATCACATCTAACAATGTTTGGCCTTCTGATCCGATTTTCCCGACAACCTGTACAGGCAGACCGGCATTCTCAAGGAACTGAGCTGTACCACTAGTTGCCATGAGACGATAGCCAATGGCAGAGAACCTTTTGGCCAGACTTAATGCTTCCTTCTTATCTTTGTCCGAAACTGTAAACAATACGGTTCCAAACTTTTCAATATTCATTCCTGATGCTACTAAACCTTTATATAGTGCTTTTTCCAAGGTAATATCTTTCCCCATAACCTCACCAGTTGATTTCATTTCAGGCCCTAAGGAAATGTCAACATCCTTCAGCTTAGCAAAAGAGAATACCGGTACCTTTACAAACACTCCGTCTTTTTCAGGAACAATTCCTGGTGTATAGCCTTGTTGGAGAATGGATGTGCCCAAAATAGCTTTTGTTGCGATTTTTGCCATTGGAACGTTGGTGATCTTGCTTAAGAATGGAACTGTCCGGCTTGATCTAGGGTTTACTTCAAGAACGTACACCTGGCCCTCTGAAAGTACATATTGAATATTTAACAAACCAATAATATTTAAGCCTTTTGCCATTTTTTCTGTGTACTCCACAAGCTTCCTCTTAACATCCGCTGATAAGGTTTGAGGAGGATAAACAGCGATCGAATCTCCAGAGTGAACACCCGCCCGTTCAATATGCTCCATAATACCTGGAATCAGAACATTTTGGCCATCACAAATGGCATCTACCTCAATCTCTTTACCTGTCAAATAACGGTCAATCAAAACAGGATGCTCTGGGTTGACCTTTACAGCATTTTTCATATAATGAAGTAATTCTTCTTCCCTATATACAATTTCCATCGCCCGGCCGCCTAGTACGTAGGAAGGACGGACAAGAACTGGATAGCCTATTTCCCCGGCAATGACGAGTGCTTCCTCAACAGATAATGCGGTTTTACCGAGCGGCATTGGAATGTTTAATTCTCTCAGAGCTTGTTCAAATTTATCCCTGTCTTCCGCACGATCCAAATCCTCTAGGCTTGTGCCTAAAATTTTAACCCCATGCTCTTGAAGTTTGGCTGCAAGGTTAATTGCCGTTTGCCCGCCGAATTGGACAACAACTCCAATTGGATTTTCAAGGTCGATGATACTCATTACATCTTCAATTGTCAGCGGTTCGAAATATAATTTATCAGAAATACTAAAATCTGTTGACACGGTTTCTGGATTATTGTTAATTATTATTGCTTCATAGCCGGCTTCTTTGATCGCCTTAACAGAGTGGACTGTCGCATAGTCAAATTCAATCCCCTGGCCGATACGAATTGGGCCTGATCCTAGAACAACTACACTTTTTCTTCCGGTAACTACAGACTCATTTTCATCCTCATATGTGCCATAGTAATAAGGAGTTTCTGATTCAAATTCCGCTGCACATGTATCTACCATTTTATATACTGGAACCATTCCAGATGCCTTGCGCAGATTGTAAATATCATTTTCAGTTAGATTCCAGAGTTCTGCTATTTTTTTATCTGTAAAACCTTTTTGTTTAGCTTCCATCAGCAAGTCTTTATTTAATGGATTTTCTTTTAGCTTAGTTTCCAGCTGAACAATTCCTTCCATTTTCTTCAAGAAGAATAGGTCGATTTTACTCCACTGATGGATCATGTCGATCGTAAAGCCCCGTTTTATTGCCTCGGCAATGTAAAACAGCCTTTCATCTCCAGCTTTCCTGATTCGTTTTTCCATTAACTCATCATCAATTTCTGCTGCAGAGTTTAATTCGAAATGGTGTACACCAGCTTCAAGCGAACGGATCGCTTTTAATAAAGATTCTTCAAATGTCCGGCCAATCGCCATAACTTCTCCGGTTGCTTTCATTTGAGTGCCAAGTGAACGATTCCCTGATTCAAACTTGTCAAACGGCCATCTTGGGATTTTCGTCACAATGTAATCTAGTGCTGGTTCAAAGCTTGCATATGTTTTGCCCGTTACAGGATTCAACATTTCATCAAGTGTTAAACCAACTGCTATTTTTGCAGCAAGCTTGGCAATCGGATACCCGGTAGCTTTGGAAGCTAATGCGGAAGATCGGCTGACCCTTGGGTTTACTTCGATAATATAGTACTGGAAGCTATATGGGTCTAATGCCAGCTGAACGTTACAGCCGCCCTCAATTCCAAGCGCGCGGATAATCTTTAATGATACATTTCTTAAAAGCTGATACTCTCTATCACTTAATGTCTGACTTGGTGCGACAACAATGGAATCACCGGTATGGACACCTACTGGGTCGATATTTTCCATATTACAAACCACGATCGCATTATCACCGGCATCGCGCATGACTTCGTATTCAATTTCCTTGAAACCAGCGATGCTTTTTTCAAGCAGACATTGGTGAACAGGACTATTCTTTAAGCCGCTGGACACAATTTCTTCAAGTTCTTCATTATTATGGCATATTCCTCCGCCTGTTCCTCCGAGTGTATAAGCAGGACGGACAATCACCGGATACCCGATTCTTTCAACAAACGCCTTAGCCTCCGATAATTCATGAATAATTTCACTTTCAGGCACAGGTTCATTTAATTCATTCATTAAGCTGCGGAACAGCTCGCGGTCTTCCGCCTGTTTGATGGCTGAAAGCTTTGTTCCAAGGATTTCTACACCGCACTCTTCTAAAACTCCAGACTTCGCAAGTTCTACAGCTAAGTTTAGACCTGTTTGCCCGCCAAGTGTTGCCAATAGTGCATCAGGACGTTCCTTGCGAATGATTCTGCTGACAAATTCAACTGTCAATGGCTCAATGTATACTTTGTCTGCAATCTCTGTATCCGTCATAATCGTGGCAGGATTTGAGTTCACTAGAATAACCCTGTATCCTTCCTCCCTAAGAGCGATACATGCTTGTGCACCTGCATAGTCAAATTCTGCGGCTTGACCGATGATAATTGGGCCTGACCCGATAACTAAAATGGAGTTTATATCTGTACGTTTAGGCATGTGTTGGAACCTCCTTGTTTGCTTCCATCAAATCAATAAACTGTTCAAATAATCCGTTTGCATCCTCTGGTCCAGGTGATGCTTCTGGATGATACTGTACGGTAAAAGCCGGATAATCAAGATGCTTCAATCCCTCTACCGTTCCATCATTCAGGGCAATATGTGTAATAGCTAATTTTGTATTTTTAATCGATTCAGGATCAACCGTATAACCATGGTTTTGTGAGGTAATTGCAATCTTTCCTGTTGCCAGGTCCTTGACCGGATGGTTGGAACCGCGATGTCCGAACTTCATTTTTTCTGTATTTGCACCGCAAGCCAAGGCAAATAATTGGTGACCTAGACATATTCCGAAAAGTGGAACCTTTCCGATTACGCCTTTCAGCATATCAATCGCTTCTGGTACATCTTTCGGATCTCCAGGTCCGTTTGAAAGCATAATTCCATCAGGATGCAGGCGAAGAATTTCATCTGCAGCTGTATGATATGGAACGACTACTACATCGCAGTCCCGTTTATTTAACTCTCGTAAAATACCATGTTTCATTCCAAAATCTACTAGAACTACTCTTTTTCCACGTCCTGGACTTGGATAAGGATTTTTCGTTGAAACCTGCCGCACTTGATCAACAGGAAGCCTTTTTGTGCGCAATGAATTCAGTACTTCATTTGCATCCTTTTCAATGCTGCAAATGGCTCCTTTTAATGTACCGTATTGGCGGATAATTCTTGTCAATTTGCGTGTATCGATGCCGGCTATTCCCGGAATTTTTTTCATATCAAAGTACTCATCCAATGTGAATTCACTGCGGAAGTTTGAAGGAAAATCGCATACTTCCTTCACAATAAACCCTTTCACTGCCGGATTAATCGATTCAAAATCATCACGGTTAATCCCATAGTTACCAATGAGAGGATATGTTAGCGTCACAATTTGCCCGCAATAGGATGGATCAGAGAGAATTTCCTGATAGCCTGTCATTCCCGTGTTAAACACTACTTCGCCAATTGTTTCCGTATCTGCTCCAAATCCTTCGCCAATAAAAATTGTTCCATCTTCTAAAATCAATTGTCTTTTCATGCTGTTACACATCCTTTTTCCCAAACTATTTGTCCATTAGCGATTGTGATTTCCGGCCAGCCTTTACATGTCCAGCCGCCAAACGGTGTATTTTTCCCCTTTGATAAAAATTCAGTTGGATGAATCGTATGCTCCTCATCAAGGTTCAATAGAACAAGGTCAGCTACTGCACCAACTTCTAATTTTCCATATGGAAGTTCGAATGCTTCAGCCGGCTTTTTCGTTAAAAATGCGATTAGTTGCTCAAGATTGATGATATTTTTTAATACCAAATGAGTGTAAAGTAATGGGAAAGCTGTTTCCAGTCCGACAATTCCAAATGGTGCTAGCTCCATTCCTTCACTTTTTTCCTCTGCTGTATGTGGCGCATGATCAGTGGCTATAAAATCAATCGTTCCGTCCAGCAAACCTTCAATTAACGCAGAACGGTCAGATACCGACCGAAGCGGCGGATTCATTTTATAATTTGGGTCAAGTCCCGGAATGTCCTCTTCTGTTAATAGCAGGTGATGCGGAGTGACTTCCGCTGTGACATGGATGCCAGCTTTCTTAGCATCCCGTACGGCCCTGACAGATTCCTTAGTGCTAATATGGCAGACGTGATAATGACATCCTGCTGCTTCTGCCAACAGAACATCTCTGGCAATTTGAACTGACTCACATATTGATGGAATTCCGTTCAATCCATGCTTCTGTGAAAAAATTCCTTCATGAACACAACCTTTGTTAATAAGTGTATTATCTTCACAGTGAGCAACAATGGCCATATTGACTTCCTTCGCCTTTTTCATTGCCTGAAGCATCATGGAGGCTGACTGAACACCTACCCCATCATCTGTAAAGGCAAAAGCTCCCGCTTCCTTAAGTTTTCCGAAATCTGTCAATTCCTGACCTAACTGTCTCGTGGTGATAGACGCATATGGAAGCACACGTACATTAGCTGTTTCCTTTATACGGTTTTGCAAATTTTCCATTTGCTCTTTGGTGTCAGGCACCGGCCTTGTATTTGGCATAGCGGCAACAGTAGTGAATCCTCCACGGGCAGCCGCAAGTGTTCCTGTTGAGATTGTTTCTTTCTTCTCACCGCCGGGTTCACGAAGGTGGACATGAAGGTCGATGAATCCAGGAGAAACGAGGAGACCTGAAGCATCAATTTTCCGGTCGGCATCTGCATCTATTTTTTTATCAATATTAGTAATGATCCCGTTTTCGATTAAAATGTCAGCTTGTTTTTGTTCTCCATTAGATGCTATGTAGCAGGCGTTCTGAATGAGTAGTTTCATGGTTAGTTCCTCCTTTAAGACTTTCAATTGATCGTTTTAATACAGCCATTCTTACAAAAACACCATTTTCCATTTGCTTAAAAATTCGTGATCGCTCGCACTCTACTAAACTGTCAGCAATTTCTACATTTCGGTTCACTGGTGCTGGGTGCATGATAATACTATGCGGTTTCATCTTTCTTTCTCTTTCTAATGTTAAGCCATACTGGCGATGGTATTCATTGGCAGTAAAGCTGCCCTTTTGACTGTGCCTTTCATGCTGTACACGGAGAAGCATTACCACATCTGCTTCTTCGATTGCCTCATCAATTGGCCGATAGCTTGTTAAACTTAATTCTCGGTCAAACCATTCCTCTGGACCTGAAAATACAACCTCAGCTCCCAGTCTTGTCAAAGCATCCGCATTGGAACGGGCGACGCGGCTGTGGCGGATATCCCCAATGATGGCAACTTTCAATCCGGTGAAGCGCCCAAACTCTTGATAGATCGTCATAAGATCTAGCAGTGATTGTGTCGGATGGTGGCCGCAGCCATCACCTCCATTTATAATCGGTACGTTAACCTTACCAACTAATTCATCAAAGTAACGGTCTTGCTGATGTCTGATAACAATTGCCTCAACGCCAATAGCTTCCAATGTTTTAACCGTATCATAGAGTGTTTCACCTTTTTGAACACTTGAGGTTTGGACTTCAAATGGAATCACATTTAAACCCAGTTTTCTTTCTGCCACTTCAAAGCTGCATTTTGTCCTTGTACTGGCTTCGAAAAACAGGTTTGCAGCAAACATTTGATTTTCGGGCTTCCACACCATTCCTGCTTTAAATTGCATCGCATCATGTAAAATTTCGTGAATTTCCTCAATTTTCAATTCATTAGTAGTTAACAAATGGTTTAACATGTCGATTCCCCCAATCTTTTATTTGGATAAAAAAACACCCTGCTCATTTCTGTCAGGGTGTAAAAATTTATCCATAAAATCTACTTTAGGAATCTTTCTAGCCTAAAGCATGATTTCTACACCCTTATAAGCCTCTCTGGACTTCATTTAAAAGGTTACAATGTATACCATTATGCCGTTTTCTTTTGTTCAACTTTATCTGCTATTTCAAACATATTTTCATCGGCAGGCTGTCTGCCAGGGAGGATTAGATTTAGTACTACTCCAAAAATCGCGGCCAAAGCCATTCCTTGAATTTGAAATGCATTTGTTATTTTAATAAAGGCGCCGCCTATACCAATTACCAAGATGACAGAGGCAATCACTAGGTTCCGATTATTGCCAAAATCAACTTTACTGTCAACCAGCATTCTTAACCCTGATGAAGCAATAATTCCGAACAAGAGAATTGAGACACCACCCATTACTGGAGTCGGGATGGTATGAATGAGTGCTGTTATTTTACCGATAAACCCGAACACGATGGCAAAGACTGCTGCACCTGCAATGACGTAGACACTGTAGATTTTAGTGATGGCCAATACACCGATATTTTCACCATAGGTCGTTTTTGGCGGTCCGCCGATTAATGAAGAAATCAGAGTAGCAGTGCCATCCCCTAAAATGGAACGGTGTAAACCTGGATCCTTAATGAAATCATGACCAACCACTTTACTTAGAACCAACTGATGGCCTATATGTTCTGATAATGTCACAATTGCAACTGGTGCCATCAAAAGTACAATGTCAAAGGAAAACTTTACTTTATAACTAATGAACGGGAAGATGAAGTCCGGCACTTGAAACCAATGTGCTGCTAAGACTGGTTTGAAATCTACAATTCCTATTAAGACGGAGTAAATGTATCCTACGACAATCCCTGCCAGGATCGGAATAAACCTTAAGAACTTCTTTCCATAAATCGTGAAGATAATCGTGGCAGCTAAAGTAATAAGTGCTGCAGAGAAGTGAAGCAGACTGTATTTATTTGTGACAGGATTATTCATGGCCATCCCTACTGCTGTTCCTGAAAGTGATAATCCGATTACGATAATGACTGGTCCGACAACCACTGGAGGAAGGATATTCATTACCCAACGGTAGCCAGCCCTGCTAATGATCAATGAGATCATCCCATAAATCAGACCTGCCAAGAACGTGCCCGCCATAGCTTCGCCTGGCCCTCCTGCTGCTTTAGCAGCAATAATTGGTGCAATATAGGCGAAGGATGAACCAAGGTAAGCTGGGACCTTCCCTTTTGTGATTAAAAGAAATGCCAATGTTCCAAGACCACTGGATATTAAAGCAATTGCCGGGCTTAAACCTACAAGATACGGGACGAGGATGGTAGATCCGAACATCGCGAATAAATGCTGCAAGCTTAATGTGAGCCATTGGGTTGGATTTGGTTTATCATGAATGTCTAATAACGGCTTATTACTCATTGCTTTCTCCTCCATTTGGGTTTATCTTATTGTTTCCCTTTGCTATAAAAAAACCTCTTTGCCATTTAGGTGCAAAGAGGAATAAACGACCGAATCATTTCGGCATTTTCCCCTTTGTCAGCCTCACAGGACTGCATTTAAAAGGGCAATTATTTATTTTTCGTAAATGCAAACTTGATCTGCATGATCTACTTCTAGTAATTCCACGACTATCTTTTCAACACCTGAGGTTGGAATGTTTTTCCCAACATAGTCAGCACGGATTGGCAGTTCTCGGTGTCCTCTGTCTACTAGTACTGCTAGTTGGATTGCTGATGGCCGACCGATATCCATTAGAGCATCCAAACCGGCTCTTACTGTTCTTCCTGTATATAACACATCATCGACAAGGATGACTTTTTTATTATTTATATCGAATGGTATATCTGAACTCTTTACTAAAGGCTCTTGGTTGTCCGTTTTAATGCTTAAATCATCGCGATAGAGTGTGATGTCCAGCTCTCCAACTAAAATCGGGCTTCCTTCAATCTCTGCTATTTTTACTGCTAGACGTTTGGCCAAGTGGATACCTCTAGTGCGAATTCCAACCAGAACACATTCTTCTATTCCTTTATTTTTCTCAATAATTTGATGAGCAATCCTAGTCATTGCTCTCCCTATTGCCTGCTCATCAAGGACAAGCGCTTTTTGGTTCATATTTCCACCTGCTTTTTTAGAGAAATAAATAAAACCTCTCACCGGTTTCGGCGAGAGGCTTACGAGCTGTTAAGGGTACATTTCACCCTTACACATAACCGTTCCTTCTCAGCCTCACGGGACCGAATTAAAGGCTTATTAAACTATAGTAAGCTTACTTAAAATTAGACAAATTGTCAACGATTATTTTCTTAATTGACTGAGAAGCATTTCAAATTCCTCAGGCAATGGCGCTTCAAATTCTAAATACTCATTCGTCCTAGGGTGAATAAAACCCAATATTCCGGCATGAAGAGCTTGGCCTCCAATATCCAGAGTTTTTTTCGGTCCATACTTAGGGTCTCCGGCAAGGGGATAACCAATGTATTTCATATGAACACGAATTTGATGTGTTCTTCCCGTTTCTAATTGACATTCAATAAAGGTAAAATTGTCAAATCGTTCAAGAACCTGAAAATGTGTGACTGCATGTTTCCCGCTGTCCACAACAGTCATACTTTGTCTATCCTTTTGATCTCTTCCAAGCGGTGCATCAATCGTACCATGATCGTGAGGTATAATCCCGTGGACAATGGCTTTATATTTTCGAGTTACGGTCTTTGCCACCAGTTGATTGACTAAACTTTCATGCGCCAAATCATTCTTGGCCACCATTAATAATCCGGATGTGTCTTTATCAATCCGATGGACAATCCCTGGCCGTAAAACCCCATTTATGCCCGATAAATCTTTGCAATGCGCCATTAATCCATTCACAAGTGTACCTGTCATGTGTCCTGGTGCCGGATGTACTACCATCCCTCTTGGTTTATTGACGACAATCACGTCTGTATCTTCATAATAGATATCTAAATTCATTTCTTCTGGTATAACATCAAGCGCTTCTGGATCAGGGATGGAAACCTCGATTTGATCTTGTAAATTGCATTTATAATTTGTTTTAACCGGTTGTCCATTCACAAGTACATTTCCATCTTTAATCCATTGCTGTACTTGAGTTCTTGACCATTCTTCTCCGAGACTGGAAATAACCTTGTCAATCCGTGCTCCCTTCTCTTCCTCAAGAATGATGTGTTCCATTTTCTCCATATGTTTTCTCCTTTGAACCTCTCTCATCAAGCAGCATCTGGATAATTAACAATGCTACCCCGATCACTAACGACGAATCTGCAATATTAAATACAGGGAAATTATAACCAAAAATAAAGGTATGAATAAAATCAACTACTTCTTTACGAAATACGCGATCAATAAAATTGCCGATTGCTCCTCCCAGCATTAAAGCAAGTGATATCCCTAGCAGCCTTTTTCCTCTTGCTGCTTTGTGAAGGTAATACATAATCACTGCGATGACAATTATCGTGATTGCGTAAAAGAGCCACATTTGTCCTTGAAGAATTCCCCATGCTGCCCCTCTGTTACGATGGGATGTAATGTACAAAACATTATCAATGATTGGGATGCTTTCACCAAAAAACATATTTTTGACAATTAACCATTTTGTCATTTGGTCTAAAAGAATAACAAAAATTGCAATTAAGTAATAAAACACTAAAAAATACCCCCACATGATTTAACCTGTACTTCCTTAGAATTTTAGCATACTTAACTGCAAAACGACAGTGAGACGATAAAAAAAGAGAGCTAAATCGGCTTTTTGCAATAATGGTTGATCATCTTTGGATCTTTTTTTGTCCTCATGGTAGGAAATATTTCTAATAATTCATCAGGAAGAAGTTCACCAGATATTTCACATAGTCCATAATTACCATCTGTTATTTTGGATAGAGCAAGATTAACATCAGATAATTCCTCTTCCAGCAAGGTTCGCAGCCAATCATTTTTTTGCTTATCAGCTATCGATTGTTCGATTTCTTTTTTTGTTTGACGGAGTTCCCATAACATTTTTTCAGTTATTGTATTCATGTTGATACCTCCGCTAATCATTTGTTATATTATATCCCTCTGCATTTTGCGAACACGGAAAAACATTTGTCATGAAGAACAACAATTAACGGATGTGGAAAATATTAAAAAGCCTGCACTATTTAGTGCAGGCTCAATCTTTTATGCTAAGTGTGAATAATGTTCCTTTATCACTTGGGCACAACGTGGACATAATGAAGGATTGTCAGAGTCATTACCAACATCAGGAGTAACAATCCAGCAGCGTTCACATGTTTCCCCTTCAGCTTTAGTAACCACAATAGCAGAACTTTCTAATTTCAGAGCAGTTTCAGGCGCTTCATCATAAGTACCTGCAATCTCAAATCCGGAGATGATAAATAGTTGCTTCAGATTTTCACTGATGGAAGAGAGCAATGTGTTCGTTTTCTCGTTCACATATAAAGTAACCTTTGCTGTCAGTGATTTGCCGATAACTTTCTCATTGCGGGCTTCTTCCAGTGCTTTTAACACATCATCACGCAGTTTCATAAATGCTGTCCATTTTTCTTCTAATTCAGCTGCACCAGGTAGCTCTTGGTATTCAGGAAGATCAGTTAATTGTACACTTTCTTCTTGAACCCCAGGGATAAACTGCCATACCTCATCAGCTGTATGAGAAAGAATTGGTGATACTAATTTAGTTAACGCAAGTAATGATTCATATAATACAGTTTGAATAGCACGGCGTTCATGGTGATCAGGTGCCTCAATGTAAAGAACATCTTTGGCAAAATCTAAATAAAACGCACTTAAATCAAGAGTACAAAAATTATTAACAGCGTGATAAATACCAGAGAATTCATAGTTCTCATACGCATGGCGAACATATTTAACAAGTTTATTTAATTTTACCAGAATAAATTGGTCTACCTCTCGCAAGTCTTCATACGCGATTTTATCTTTAGCCGGATCAAAATCAGCCAAGTTCCCCAACAAGAAACGGAAAGTATTACGGATTTTTCGATACACCTCAGCAACTTGTTTCAAAATGGCATCGGATACGCGAACATCCGCCTGGTAATCTACAGATGCTACCCACAGTCTTAAAATATCTGCGCCTAATTGGTTCATTACTTTAGCTGGAACGACAACATTACCTATTGATTTACTCATCTTTCTTCCTTCTCCATCGAGAGCAAATCCGTGACTCAGTACTCCTTTGTATGGTGCCTTGCCAGTGACGGCTACAGATGTAGATAAAGAAGAGTTAAACCAGCCGCGATATTGATCGGAACCTTCTAGATAAAGATCTGCAGGGCGAACCAAATCTTCTCTTTCTAAAAGAACTGCTTGATGGGAAGAACCTGAATCAAACCATACATCCATAATATCCGATTCTTTTGTAAAGATTCCATTTGGACTTCCCGGATGTGTAAAGCCTTCTGGTAGTAAATCCTTTGCTTCTCTTTCAAACCAGATATTAGAGCCATATTGACGGAAAAGTTCAGATACATGGTTAATGGTTTCATCTGTAATAATGTCCTGACCATTTTCTGCATAAAAAACTGGAATCGGTACACCCCAAACCCGTTGACGAGAAATACACCAATCGCCACGGTCACGAACCATATTAAATAAACGAGTTTCTCCCCATGCAGGAACCCACTTTGTTTCTTTTACTGCTTCAAGTAATTGTTCACGGAAATCCTTAATCGAAGCAAACCATTGAGCAGTTGCACGGAAAATAACCGGCTTTTTTGTTCTCCAATCGTGTGGATAGGAGTGTGTAATAAAAGTAAGTTTTAAAAGTGCTCCAGCATTTTCTAATGCTTCTGAAATTGGCTTATTAGCTTCTTCATAAAATAATCCTTTAAAGCTTGGGGCTTCACTTGTCATATAACCTTTATCATCAACAGGACAAAGAACGTCTAAACCATATTTTTGGCCGACCAGGAAGTCGTCTTCCCCATGTCCTGGTGCGGTGTGAACGCAGCCAGTACCGGCATCTGTCGTGACATGCTCTCCCAGCATGACTAAAGAATCACGATTGTATAACGGATGAGAGCAGATGATTTTTTCCAAATCGGATCCTTTTACCTTTTGAACAACTGCAGCATCTTCCCAACCGACTTCTTTTGATACTGATTCCAGTAATGCTTCAGCTACAAGAAATTTGCGTTCATTTGCAGACACAACGACATATGTTAATTCAGGATGTACAGAAATTCCAAGGTTTGCAGGAATGGTCCATGGCGTTGTTGTCCAAATAACGATTTCCGTATTTGTGTCAAGAATTCCATTGCCTTCCTTCACCTTAAAAGCTACATAGATAGAAGGTGAACGTTTGTCATTATATTCAATTTCAGCTTCAGCAAGTGCCGATTCACTAGATGGAGACCAGTAAACAGGCTTAAGACCTTTATAAATATATCCTTTTTTCGCCATTTCTCCGAAAACCTTGATTTGTTGTGCTTCATATTCTGGTTTTAGAGTAATGTATGGATTTTCCCAATCACCGCGAACACCTAATCGTTTGAATTGTTCACGTTGATTGTTAATTTGCTCGAGCGCATATTCTGTACATAGCTTACGGAATTCAGCTACTGACATTTCTTTACGCTTTACACCTTTATTCGTTAGTGCCTGTTCAATTGGCAAACCATGAGTATCCCAACCAGGTACATATGGAGCATGGAATCCACTCATTGATTTAAAGCGAACAATAAAATCTTTAAGAATTTTGTTTAGGGCATGCCCCATATGGATATCGCCATTTGCATATGGCGGCCCATCATGAAGAACAAACATCGGACGGTCTTTGGTCCGCTCTTGAACCTGCTTATAAATATTCATTTCTTCCCATTTTTCCTGAATTTCAGGTTCACGTTTTGGCAAATTCCCGCGCATCGGAAATTCCGTCTGCGGCATTAATAATGTGTCTTTATATTCCATTTTTTCTTTCCTCCTGTATTACATTTCATTAATTAAGAATATCCAATAGGAATGCTGTGTTATACTTACCCGTTGATTTGCGCTTCAATCAACAAAGTTTAATCATCAGGGTGACCTTTAACAAAGCCAAAAGAAAAATAAAAAAAAACCTTCTCATCCCAAAATAGGGACGAGAAGGTTTTTCCCGCGGTACCACCCTGATAAATAGAAGAAATAACTCTTCTATCCTCTTTAAAATTCGTAACGTGAATGACACGCCAAAGTCTACTTTTCTTAAGGAAGTTCGGCTTCAGAACTCGAGGGTGATCTTCCAATTCATCGACTTTATCGGGCTTTCACCTTCCCCGACTCGCTACTAAAAGCCTATACAAATTGTACTGTCCCTTTCATCGTCAATTTCATGTCTATATAACTGTTAAAAAATTATATGCTACAAGAACAGTATTCGTCAAGCTAATGAATCCTCTTCTTCGTGGAGTTTTAATTCTGTTGCATCCACTTCATATTCTAAAAGATGATCCCAGTCATCTGTATTTAACATATCAAGCTGTGCTTCGATCAGCATTTTGAATCTTGTGCGGAAAACTTTTGATTGTTTTTTCAAATCTTCAATTTCCAGCGCAATTTTTCTTGCTTTAGAAAGTGATTCATTGACGATGCGATCTGCATTTTTCTCCGCTTCTTTAATAATTAGCTTTGCTTCTTTCTGGGCATTCCGTTTTACTTCCTCCCCAGCCTCTTGAGCAATAATAATAGATTTATTTAAGGTTTCTTCAATAGTCGTAAAATGGCCCAGCCGCTCTTTCATTTCATTCAGCCGATCTTCCAATTCCTTTTTCTCTCGCAGGACTAATTCATAATCCTTAATAACCTGATCAAGAAATTCATTTACTTCATCTTCATCGTATCCTCTAAAGCCTTTATTAAATTCTTTATTGTGAATATCTAACGGCGTTAACGGCATGATGCCACCTCCATGCAAACTGTACTGCAATATGTATTAAATAATATTCGACAAGTTTTTCAAAAATCCTGCATAAACATTGAATTATTTTTGCTTTCCGACAGTCATTCTCCATTTATCCTTTTTGGTTTTCCCATCCATCATTACTATTTTCGCTCTTCCATAACCGCGAACAGAGATCATATCACCGACATCACATAGGAAAGAAGAATTCTCTACTGTTGTCCAATTTACTTTTACAAGACCTCGCTCAATAAATGTTTGCGATTTTTGACGTGAAAGATGGTAAATACCAGAAATAACAGTATCCAAACGTAATGAAGATACAGTTAAATCTACATTTTCCCACATTTCTTTTGAAATAATTGCGTCTTTTAACGGTATTTCTTTTAAAGCAACAGTGGCTTTCCCAATGGATTCGATATTAGTTTGTATATAATCCTTCACTTCTTTGGCCGCGAAAAATTGAGCTTGATCCCCACTAAAAAGGATGTCGCCAAATTTTCCGCGTTTCAATCCGATAGACATTAATGAACCAAGTACCTGTGGATGTTCAATGGTGACAAATTTCTTCGGATAGACAATTTCAAATAAACTAAGTTGAAAATCATCTTCTGATGCTGTCCAATAATCCGGGAAAATGAGCGCTCTTTTTCGTTCAGCCTCTTGGATTCCGCCAAAAAAGGAGGAAGTAATATCTCCATTTTCACCAACTATCAATTTTAAAATGTGCTGCTCTCTTGGATCAAGAAAATCAGTCAGTTTCGGCGCAAATTGGCGCTCCACAACATTTTTCCAATTGATCACTTGATCTATATAATCCCTTTCCTCAGGACGAAAATGCTGATAAATGTTCATGTATAGCTCCTTTAAAAAAAGCAAGCGCCCTATTAGGATGTTAAATCCAGCTTGAAATCCGGTAAAGCCCCTGTGAAGCAAAGTTTAACACAAGAAATGCCACAATGGGTGAAATATCTATCATTCCGATAGGCGGAATAATCCTTCTAAATGGCTCCAAAAACGGTTCGCAAATTCTTGATAAAAATCGTCCTATGAAATTTTCTCGTGCATTAGGGAACCATGACATTAATATATAAATAATTAATGCCCATGAATAAAGTTGAATAATATTTTGTAAAAACCATATAACATAAGCCATTCCCTTACCACCTCATATTTGGATTTTCGTGTTCGGACAAAAGGCTCGAAATATTTCCCGATACTTCTACATTTTCAGGAGTACATAAAAAAATGCCTGAGCCGATCTTTTGAATATCTCCGCTAATGACATACACAGCTCCGCTTAAGAAATCAATAATCTGTCTTCCTTGTTCGGGATCGATCCGCTGAAGATTCACTACAACTGCACGCCGGTTCTTAAGCTGATCGGCAATTTCAGTTGCTTCCGAATAGGTACGAGGCTCCACCAATATTACTTTGGAAGACTTTTGGATATTGGAATTCTTTTGTACACTTTGCAAACTTACAACATTCTGGTTTTTGACCGGCTGTTTTTTGGGTTTCATTGGCTCTTGCGCATCTGCTTGTATTTCTTTGTCTTCGCTATCATCATCATCTAAAAAGAAAAAATTTTTCAACTTTGATTTAATAGTCATTTTTTCCTCTCCTAACCATCTTCGCCGACAAGTGCTGTTCCTATTCTTACCATGGTTGCTCCTTCTTCAATTGCAAGGATAAAGTCATTGGACATTCCCATTGATAACTCAGTACACGGGGCATATTGATAATGAAGTGCTTGTACTTGGTCACGGAGCTCTCTTAACCTGCGAAAGCAGCTGCGCAGCAACTGTTCATCATCTGTTAATGGAGCCATCGTCATTAATCCTGCAACATTTATGTTTGGAAATCCCTCTAATTTCTTAATAAATTCAATTGCTTCTTCCGGTGTCAGACCATGTTTCGATTCTTCACCAGAAACATTTACCTGAACAAGGCATTTTATGATACGATCAGCACGCTTATTAATTTCTTCTGCCAGTGATAGTCGGTCTAATGAATGAATATATTCAACTTTATCAATAACATTTTTTACCTTTCGCGATTGGAGTGTTCCAATAAAGTGCCAAACAGGCTTGTCCTGTAAAACCTCCCATTTCTTCAAAAGCTCTTCATCCCGATTTTCGCCTAAATCATGTATGCCGGAATTCAGTGCTTCCTGGGCTCTTTCAACACTCACATATTTTGTTACTGCAATTAATTTCACATCTTCAGGATTCCGATGAACATTTAAACACGCATTATTTATTTGCTGTTGAATTCGTTCAAGTTTTTCTTTTACATTCATAAATGCTCCTAAATCTCCTTCCAACCAATAAAACTTAACATTCTGCCAGTGCTACCGTTATCGCGGCGGTGTGAGAAAAACAATTCATGATCACAGCTGGAGCAATATTGCGTCATGATGATATTTTCATCCAATACACCAGCTTTCAAAAGGACCAGTTTATTTAACAACTTTAAATCCAATGAATACTGACCATCTCTAATTTGATTATATGGTTTTCTATCGACATCTTCTAGTATATTTTCTACTAAGTTAATGACACGATCATCCACGATATAACATTTTTCGCAGATAGAAGGACCAATTGCCACTAGAATTTCCTCAGGCTTTATTCCTTCATTTATCCAGGCATCGACCATCTGTTTGCCAATTTGCCCGACTGTTCCTTTCCAGCCGGCATGTGCCGTGCCGATCATTCTTGCTTTTGGTGCAAGGAAAAAAAGAGGGATACAATCTGCAAAGCAAAGTGTCAATAAAATCCCCTCTTCATTCGTATAAAAACCATCTGTTGCTTTAAAAGCATGGTCGTATGCATCGGATCCCTTTCCTCTATCTGCTTTCGTAACCTTTCTTATATGAACATCATGTATTTGCTCGGCACCAACCCAGCTAGCTAAAGGGAATTCAAGCAAATCAGCAAGCGTTTCCCTATTGTGAAAAACATCTTCCCCATGATCAGCAACATGAAACCCGAGATTTAGACTTTCAAAGCTGCCTTTACTCTTGCCACCAAGTTTTGTTGACATTCCGGCTACTAATCCGGAATACGCCTTCATCCAGTTTTCAATTGTTAGAAAAGATTCATTTGTTAATGCAAAAGGTTCCATACTCTACCCTCAAATAGTTTTTCTATAGTTTACCATGAAAACAATAAAAGGTCACCGGTGTAAGATGCAATATCATACTTCACTCTCTTCAGACGTTTTTTCAGTACTGCTTCTATACCTTACCAAAATGACATCTTGACCAATTTTTATGATATTCTTCCACGGTATTACAATTTCTTCATCTTTTCCAAAAAAACCCAATACTCGGCCATTCCCAGCAATAACAACTGCCTCGATTTTACCGGTTGATAAGTTAATTTCGATGTCCCCAATATTCCCCAGCCTTTTTCCATCAGAAACATTTACCACATCTTTTATTTGAAATTCTGAAATTTTTAACATTTTCACCACTCCCACTAACATTTACTATAAAAAATATATGTATGTAGCAGGAGGTTTAGAAAGAAAAAAACTAAAGCTGTCATTTTTGACAGCTTTAGCTTTGAATATTTTTATTCATTTGTCTGATTGCCGCTTTTTCTAGCCTGGAAACTTGCGCCTGAGAAATCCCAATTTCATCCGCAACCTCCATTTGGGTCTTCCCTTGAAAAAACCGCTTTCTTAAGATTAATTTTTCACGTTCATTTAAACGTCTCATGCCTTCTTTTAAGGCAATCTCTTCAATCCAATGAATATCCTTATTTTTTTCATCACTTAGCTGATCCATAACATAAATTGGATCACCGCCATCATTGTATATCGGTTCGAATAAAGAAACCGGGTCTTGAATGGCATCCAAAGCAAAAACAATTTCCTCATGAGGCACTTCTAAAACCTTGGCTATTTCTTCAGCAGTCGGTTCACGTGAGGTTTCACTCATCAATCTCTCTCTGACCTGAAGTGCCTTATACGCAATATCTCTTAGCGATCGTGATACGCGTATCGGGTTATTGTCCCGTAGGTACCTGCGAATTTCTCCAATAATCATTGGTACGGCATAAGTGGAAAACTTGACGTTTTGGCCTAAATCGAAGTTATCAATCGATTTCATAAGTCCAATACAGCCCACCTGAAACAGGTCGTCTACAAATTCTCCGCGATTGTTAAAGCGCTGAATCACACTTAATACAAGGCGTAAATTACCGTTGACGAGCTTTTCGCGGGCAGTTATATCGCCCTCTTGCATTTGCTTGAAGAGTATTCTCATTTCTTCGTTTTTTAACACAGGAAGTTTTGATGTATCTACACCGCAAATTTCAACTTTATTTCGAGTCAATTCTTTTCCCTCCTCACAGGAGCTGCTGTACAAAAAACAGTATCTCCTTGAGAAGGAAAAATATGCACCTGACCAAGCTGAGGGTCAGGTGCTAGTGTGTCGAAAAATGCAACAAAATCATGTTAAGACAAGGGTTTTCACGATGAAAAAAAATTCTATTTTTTACCTTCCATTAAACCATTTTATTAAATTCTTTTCTTAACCTTTTAATGATTCTTTTTTCCAAACGAGAGATATAAGACTGTGAAATGCCAAGCATATCCGCAACATCTTTTTGTGTCTTCTCTTCTCCGTTCGTTAAACCAAAACGAAGCTCCATGATTTGTTTTTCGCGATCTGTCAACTGATGAAGCGCCTTAGTCAGCAGCTTGCGATCAACATTTGCTTCAAGATCTTTTGTAATAATATCATCCTCTGTTCCTAGCACATCTGATAAGAGAAGCTCATTCCCATCCCAATCAATATTTAGTGGTTCATCGAATGATACCTCTGAGCGAATTTTATTATTCCGTCTTAAGTACATGAGAATTTCATTTTCAATACATCTGGATGCGTATGTAGCCAGTTTGATCTTTTTTTCAGGGTTAAAGGTATTGACTGCTTTAATTAAACCAATTGTTCCGATACTAATTAAATCTTCAATATTAATTCCTGTATTTTCAAATTTTCTGGCAATGTATACAACGAGCCTTAAGTTCCTTTCTATTAATATCGAACGTGCGGCTTTATCTCCCGCAGGAAGCTTCTTAAGCAGCATTTCCTCTTCATCTTTACTTAAAGGAGGAGGCAGCGCTTCGCTTCCGCCAATATAGTATACTTCATCTGTTTTTAGACCAAGTTTTATAAGAATTTTGTACCAATAGTAGGATAAGCGAAGTTTCCACTTTTTCATCTGTTTTCCTCCTTCTAAAATAGGTTTTACAGAGTATAGTAATATTAGCTTACTCTTATCGATTCATCCTGCTGTTTTGGCCCTGTCATCATCTTTGGATGGACAATACACTGGAAAGCATCGTCAGCAGAAAGCTGCTGGATTGTAAATGAGACAAGACCTTTTTCGCAAATATACACAGTCCCATCTTGCTCAATCAGGATGCTGTCGGGTTTGATGGCTGCTATCAGCTGATGCTCTTGTCCGACCACACGGCACGGAACAATTCTCAATCTGCTATTCCACTCAATTGGAAGTTCATCTCCTCCTATGATAAAAGCTTCTGGATCGGATGCCAGTTTTTTTAACGTATCTGGTAATATATCAAATTGTTTTTTTACAGAGACAAACATAACGGGAAGCTTTGATAACGGATCATATAGCTGGTTCCCGCTATCTACCAGCCCCTTAAAACAAAAATGCTCATTATGAATCGTCACTTTTACATCTACGATTTGCTCAAATTGGATTTTTGTCATTTCCATTGCTTCAATATTTTTCTTTGAAAAATGCCAAGCTGCCGGAAAACCAATTAAAACGAAAAGCCATGTGATGGGATCACCAAATCCCTTTACCATTGTATCAAGGACATTCACTGTCAATTGGGTGTCATATTGTATAAAATAATGAACACCAATCAATGCACCACCAATTAAAAAAGTTGAAACATAAAGAGTCATTAATGCCTTAATAAAAAAAGACAGCCGCTTATAGCCAAAAGTTACGAGGATCATAATGACAGAACACGCAAGTTTAGCAATTGGATGGTTCGAATAGACATTTAATGGCGTAAATGCTAATAAAATAATTAGAGACCCAACAAATCCTCCAGCTGCAATACGCCATAGCTTTACCTTTCTTTTTAGAAAAATGGCTGATAAATAAAGAAGAAGGCTGTCAAATAATAAATTTAAAAGCCAAATGACATCCAAATAAACGACCAAATAGCTTCCCCCTTCAAAATTTTCATAAGGGTGCTTTATACATGTTTTCTACCATTTCTATGTATGAAAAAGTATAACCTACTTGTATCGCTGAAGTGTGTCACTTTCTGTAATCAAAATTACAGAAATTTTCCCTATTCCAAACGGATTTTGTCAGTTCAATCAGGCGAACAAAAAAAGGCATGGCCGATAAACGGCCACGCCTTTTTTTGCTTCTTAAAGATATTATCTTCTACGATTACGGTTACGTAAGAAGGTAGGTATATCAAGTGTTTCCTCTTGAACCATACTGTTGTTGCTGCGTACAGGCTCTTGCGGTGCCTCTTCACGCTTTTGCTCTCTCTTAACAGTGCCCATCGTAGGTTTATTCTGACCGAAGGATGGACGTTGAGCCTTTGGTTGGATGGCTTCTTCGTTAAACCCAGTCGCAATAACAGTAACAATAATTTCATCTTTTAAATTTTCATTGATGACAGAACCGAAAATCATGTTTACTTCTTGATCAGTTGCAGTAGCAACAATATCAGCGGCTTCTTGAACTTCATACAAGCTCAAGTTAGTTCCGCCTGTAATGTTCATTAGTACGCCTTGAGCTCCATCAATGGAAGTTTCTAGAAGTGGTGAATTGATAGCCTTCTTGGCAGCTTCTGCAGCACGGTTTTCACCTGAAGCAACACCAATTCCCATTAATGCAGACCCTTTGTTGGACATAATGGTTTTAACATCCGCAAAGTCCAAATTGATAAGGCCCGGAGTCGCAATCAAATCGGAAATCCCTTGGACCCCTTGTCTAAGAACATTATCCGCTTCACGGAATGCTTCAAGCATTGGTGTGCTTTTATCAACGATTTCAAGAAGTCGGTCATTAGGAATGACAATCAATGTATCAACCGCTTCTTTCATAGCACCGATACCGCCGGAAGCTTGTGTTGAGCGCTTTTTGCCTTCAAAAGTGAACGGACGAGTCACAACACCTACAGTTAAAGCGCCTAATTGACGGGCAATTTGTGCGATAACAGGTGCAGCACCAGTACCTGTACCGCCACCCATTCCTGCAGTAACAAAAACCATGTCAGCACCTCTTAGTGCCTCTTCGATTTGTTCTTTACTTTCTTCTGCGGCTTTTTTGCCGACTTCTGGATTCGCACCTGCGCCTAAGCCACGTGTCAGCTTCGCACCAATTTGCATTTTTATTTCTGCTTTTGAAAGGTTAAGGGCCTGTGCATCTGTGTTCACAGCAATAAATTCAACGCCCTGGACACCATGTTCTATCATTCGGTTCACAGCATTGTTACCGCCGCCGCCTACACCGATTACTTTTATTGTTGCAAGAGAATCTAAATTTGTATCAAATTCCAACATGACAAATCCTCCTAATTCGTCGATAATCCTTTTTCGCTATAACCTACTCGAAAAAGTAACCTAAGAATTTTTTCACTTTTGATGACATTTTTTCTTCTGGATGTTTTTCTACTTTTGCTTTCGGTTGCTGTTGTTTTGGCACTTTCTTTTCGATTGGCTCAGAAATAGTTGTAGATGTGCTGCTTACAAAGCCTCCTGGTAGTCTTGCATTTTTATAGGCATATTTGATTAAGCCAACCGCTGTAGTGTATTGAGGTTCTCTTACACCAATATAGTCGGGAACAGCTATGCGGACTGGATTGTTGAAGATGTCTTGAGCGAGCTCCAAAACACCTTGCATTTTGGCCGTTCCGCCGGTTAAAACAAAGCCTCCCGGTAAATCTGTCACACCTAATCGTTTTAGCTCCTTCGCAATCAATTCAAAAATTTCTTCCATTCTGGCTTCAATGATTTCTGAAACATATAACTGATTAAATTGTTGATGCTGATCACTTCCGATAATCGGAACACTAAAGAATTCATCCTCAGAAGCCTGATCGTAAAAAGCATGTCCATGCTTTATTTTAATTGCTTCCGCATCTTCTGTCGAAGTATGCAAAACCTTAGATAGATCATTTGTAATCAAATCTCCACCAACTGGAATAACACTTGTCGCTTTCAGAAAACCTTCTTCATAAACAGCTATTGTAGTCGAACCGCCGCCGATATCCAGCAATGCAACCCCGAGATTCTTTTCATCCTTTGATAAGGCAAAATCTCCTGCTGCAAGCGGCTGAAGAATAGTATCCGAATAACTAAGTCCCGCACGTTCAACACAGCGAATAATGTTGGCGACAACTGAATTAGAACCAGTAACCAGTGTACCTTCCATTTCCAAGCGAACACCAATCATACCGCGTGGGTCATTGATTTCATCTTTCCCGTCCAAAATGAATTGTCTCTGAATCACACACATATTCACCCTTTCAGGAGGGATGGATCCTGCATAAGATGCTTCAATCACACGCATGACGTCTTCATTAGTTATCTCACGGTTTTGTCCGGAAACTGCAACAATCCCGTGACATGGCTGGAGCATAATATTATGGCCCGGTATCCCGACAACCACTTTATGAATCTCCATTCCTACCATTCTTTCTGCTTGTTCAATTGCCCTCTTAATAGAATGAACGGTGTCATCCATGTCGACAATGGACCCTTTTCTGAGTCCCTCAGATTTCACATTGCCAACACCAATTATATTTAACGAGCCTTTTCCCGAGTCATTTACCATTTCGCCAATGATAACTTTTACACTGGATGTACCGATGTCAAGGCTAACATATATTTCATTGCTGTTCATTCTCTGGCACCTCCTTTAAATACGATCTTGAACAACAATTGATTTTGTTCAAATATTTTCCCATAGACATATCTTATAAAAATATTCGTCACAACTAAATGATTCCCTTTAAATAATATCAATTTTTTTCTATTTTTTCTCTGTTTGAAGACCATTTTGTCAATAAAATTCGTCTAATGACTGCAATATTTTGAAACAATCTGACCCCAAACGCGAAAACTGCTGCTAAGTACAAGTCTACACCAAGATGAACACCGAGAAAAGCTAAACTTGCAGCTAGTATTATATTAAAAAAGAATCCGGAAACAAAGACTTTTTCATCATAAATATTTTGCAAGTATGCTCTGATTCCCCCAAACAATGTATCAAATGCAGCTAATACAGCAATCGACAAATAATTGGTATATTCTTCTGGGATGCGAATTTCTGTAAACAATCCAAGAACGATTCCAAAGATCAGGCCTATAAATGGGAGCCACATTAAGAACCTCCTCCTTCTTTTATAGGTTCCATGTACCGAATACGAATAAAATTATTATAGGCAGGAACTGTCATATTTGGGATTGGAGATGAAATGTTAAGTCTTAGATCTTCCATAAAGAATTCGTCCTTTGCCTTTGAAACTTTCATCCGGTTATATAATTTTTCTGCCGTATTCATATCATCAACAGCCGCTTTTACTTCAATTGGCAAACTACTGATCGCGTGGCCGTCAATTTTTGTTTCTTTATTTATATCCCGAATAACAGTAGTATTTATGATTCTTTGGCCGTCTATTGCTACATATTTCGCTTCATCCATATTCAATTCGTTCACTAATCTTTTTAATAGCTCTGGTGAAATCACTTTCGAAACAGGTTGACCAGGTTTAATATCCTCCAGAACAGGTTCAATTTGTAATGTAATGCCTGGCCCGGTAATCTCTGTTAAACCTGCTTCCTTTTTTAACTCCTCAATCGTGTCCTTCAATGCTTGTTCCTTGCTTTGTTTTCGTTTCGATTCGTAGGCTGACAATTTATCTTCATTGGAACGGATTTCTGATAAAATATTAGATTGCAATTCTTTTTCCTTTAGCAGGGCCTCACGAAGCTGCCAAATATCGCGGGTGTCGCGTTCTGCCGGTTTTTTAACGGTTTGAAATTGAACAGCCAGCATAAATCCGACTACCGCAGCAACCAATGTTAGACTAATATTTAATCTTTTCCTGTCCACACTATTTTCACCTTACCTTCTACCTAATCTCACGTGGACAAAATGCAAAGCATCGCGACGAGATCATGCCTTTTGTCATTAGTTTCCCAAAAGCGGGTTTAACACAATTTCATCTTCTTTTTCTATAGAAAAAACAATATTATCGTTGACCAGTTGATCTTTCACTCCGCCAGTCAGGTTTATGGCAGCTGAGAGCACGTCTGGATCTCCAATAGCTGTAATCACAAATGGGGCGGGATGAGGGACACCATCCACTGTTATAACAGGTCCATTACAAACAATATACGAACGGTTTGTTAACCTTTGACCATTAACCGCAATTGCTGCAGCTCCAGATATGTAGAGTTCATTGACTACACTAAACACATGTTGTTCATGAACAAGGTAATTATTAACATTTACTACACTTGGATCATACGCTCCATCGGATAAAGTGATTTTTACACCTTTTCCTTTTACCTTCACTTTCCCCAAAAACATGCGGTACTTCTCAGCATCTTCTGCCAAATTTTGAAATACCTGCGTCTCTTTTGCAAGCTCCTGTTCATTTTTTAAAACCTTTGACTGCTTCTGATTTAATTCTTTTTGCAGTTCTCGGTTTGTTTCCTCCTGAGTTATTAACTCATTTCTTAAGGTAAGTGTTTCCTCGTATTGTTTGTCTGTAATATTGGACTTATTTTTATGATTTGCCATTTGTGTTGTATGATAGGAAAAAGCAATTAAAAAACCAAGCACAAGGCAAACCACAAATAAAATCCAATGGTTTGCCTTTACCCTTAAATTAATCATTTTTCCCCTCGCTTCCAGGTTCAAAAGCTTTAAAATACGAACCTACCTCTAAGTCGATAATTCCCTTTTTATTGGGATCTAATTGACTGATGATTGAAGGGTAATGTACCATCTTTTCTGAAAAATCACTTAATGTTGCACTTACCTCGAAGCCATCATTCATAAATAGGGAAATATGATTCGGATCGGTTTTTTTCGGAGAATAGTGAATTTCGGAAATGGAGTTTATAATTTCACTTGGAAGGCTTTTTAACCCTTTTACCATCTCGTTCAGGGCATCACTTTCTTTAAAATCAAATAAAATAGGAGTATTCAAAGGAATTTTATCCATTTTTATATTTTTTAAGATTTTCCCGTTTTCCATTATTGGCAAGAAATAATTTCCTTGTTTCAGATAGGCAACTTTTTTATGTTCTTTTATTTGAATTGAGATATCGTTAGGCCATTGAATTGTAACAGCAGCAGATTTAATTTCCGGCAACTTCTCCAATTTGGCTGAAAGTGCAGTCTTATTTACTTTCCAAATATTTGTTTGGCTAGTAATACCCGTTTGCTGGATAATCTCACCTTCAGAATATATTTCATTCCCTTTAACAGTTATGGTTTGAACATGACTTAAAGGTGATTGTGTGTATGCAACAACCAAAACCATAATAAAAAATAACACAAGCAGGATCACAAGACGTCTGTTAGCTTTTTTCCGCCTTTGCTCCTTTAGCTTTGGAATACGGTCTTCAAGCGCTACAATTTTACCATTTTCCATTCCATCTTCCTCCACATTAACAGCCTCAATTAAAGCATTTGCTTGTCCAAATAAGCAATTGGGACTGTCGTGTAAAGCGAAACAACGGCACGAAAAGTCATGCCGTCATTCGTTTACGATCATTTTCGACCTTCATTTATCAGTAATTATAACACAGAATTTGTCATTCGAAAGATTTTTCTGAACAGAAATGTAAGGTTAAATTTGGGAGGTATGGGAACTATTCCAACTCTACTTTCTGCCTATGATCTCCACTTCTGTTTCCATTTTAATTTCATATAGATTATAAATCGTATCCTTAACATACTGAATTAAGGCTAAGACATCTCCTGCAGTGGCATTCCCCGCATTCACAATGAAATTCCCGTGCATTTCAGAGATTTTTGCCCCGCCTATACTAAAGCCCTTTAAACCGGCAATTTCTATTAATTTACCAGCATAATTAGGAAGCGGATTACGGAATATGCTTCCAGCACAAGGATAATTCCATGGCTGAGTTTCCTTGCGATAATCCTTATTCTTTTGCATTTGCGAAACAATTGCTGTCCTGTCACCTTCTTCAAGTCGAAATACAGCTTCAATCACGATCCCTGGACGTTTTTTCTGAAGAACAGAAGTTCTATACGAGAATTCCATTTCTTGATTCGAAAGCCATTCCATCGTTCCATCCGCAAATAAAACATGGGCTTTTGTTAAAATCTTGCTGATATCCGATCCGTGTGCACCAGCATTCATATATACAGCTCCGCCTACAGAGCCTGGAATGCCGCTGGCAAATTCTAAGCCGGACAAACCTTTTTTGCTTATGAACGTAGACAGGCTGACAAGAGAATATCCACCGCCAACAGTAATTTCTGCCCCATTTATTTCTAGATTATCAATACCGGAACCCAGTTTGATTACCGCACCCTCAATTCCTTTATCGGAAACGAGCAGATTGGAGCCTCTGCCAATTGCCCGCCACTGGATGTTGTTTTGTCTAATCACGTCCATTACCTTTTTTAAATTCTCAACAGATGACGGCTCAATAAACAGGTCTGCAGGGCCGCCAATTTTAATTGTCGTATGCTGGGAGAGCAGTTCGTTGCTCTTAACTTTTCCGATATTTAAAGCTTGTAATTCCGAAAGAATTCCGTCCATTATGATCACCATACTTTCCAAACATAGGTATTACTATTAGTTTATGCTCTTTATGAATTTGGGCTACTTTTGATTTTTCATCATCAGTTGGTCCATCAGATTGTAAAGCTTGATAGCCGAATCAGGGACGCCGATTTTTTTTGCTTTTAATTTCATTTCCTTTAGATACTCTGTATTTAATAAAATACGATCAATATGTTGAACAAGACTGCTGCCAGTTAATTCTTTTTCTAATAAAACCTGTGCTGCACCATTATCGCTTAAAGACCTGGCATTTTTCTCCTGATGATTGTTCGTAACATATGGGCTTGGAATTAAAATACTCGGTATTCCTAACGATGTTAGCTCGGCCAGTGTTGTCGCACCTGCTCTTGAAACAACTAAATCAATCCCCGCAAGAACCTCAGGCATGTTATGAATAAATGGCTTGATAATAACATTTTTCGGGTTGCCTACTAACTCTACTTCGTTTTTTACATCCTCATAATGAACATCACCAGTAACATAAAGGATTTGATACGATTTTTCTGCAAGTTTTGGCAGTGCCTGAATGACTGCCTCATTGATTGGACGCGCACCTCGGCTCCCACCAAAGATTAAAACGGCTGGCTTTGTTGTACTTAATCCAGCCGATAGACGTCCTTTCACTCCATCTTTGCCTATTACTTCCGAAGCGCGTGGATTTCCAGTAAAAACAACCTTCTCAGCAGGAAAATATTCTGATGCTTCATGAAAGCAAATGGCAATCTTACTGACATACCGGCTTAAGAATTTATTAGTAAGACCTGGTACACTATTTTGTTCGTGTATGATCGTCGGAATTTGCAACTTCGATGCCGCATAAACGACAGGTCCGCAAACATATCCTCCTGTACCTATTACAACATCAGGTTTAAAATCTTTTAAGATTTTTTTGCTGTCACTGACGCCTTTAAGAAAGCGAAAAATCGTTTTTACATTTTCGAATGAAAGTTTTCTTTTGAAGCCAGTAATATGAATAGATTTAAAGGATATATTTTCTCTTGGTACTAGTTTACTTTCCAAACCATTCATGGTCCCTATGTAAAGAAATTCAGCATCTTTATTCTTTTTTTGTATTTCTCTTATGAGTGCCAGGGCAGGATAAATATGACCACCTGTCCCTCCGCCGCTTACTGCTATTTTCATTTTCTCACCTCAAAAAGTCTGCTAAACACATTCTACTATAAAAACATTGAAAAAAAAGTCAATGAAAAAATAATGTTACTAATTTGTAATGTATATAAACAGAATGGTATTCCGCCCCTAACATAAAAAGAACCCTGTAAAAAACAGGGTATTCATTAATATCTGGAATAACGGCTAATGTTTAGAAGAACACCAATGGCCATTAACATCAAGGTCAGTGAAGACCCCCCATAGCTTAAAAATGGCAGTGTAATTCCTGTAACTGGCATAAGACCAGTAACAACACCGATATTGATCATTACTTGAATAGCGACCATCGCAATAATCCCTACTGCAAGAAAACTCCCATATAAATCAGGTGCACCTAAAGCAATCCGTATTCCTCTCCATAACAGCAATGCAAACAGTAACAAAATAAATGATCCGCCGATAAATCCCAATTCTTCAGATAGAATCGCGAAGATAAAGTCTGTTTGAGGCTCTGGCAAGTAAAAAAACTTTTGCCTGCTTTGGCCTAGTCCTAAGCCAAAGAGTCCTCCAGGTCCAATTGCATACAATGATTGGATAATTTGAAAGCCGCTTCCGAGCGGGTCTGACCAAGGATCTAAAAAAGAGGTAATCCTCTTCATCCGATAGGGAGCTGAAATAATCAAACCAACAAATCCGGCAACTCCCATTAACCCCAAAAACGCAAAATGTCTTACTCTGGCACCGGCAATAAAAATCATAACCACACATGTTCCCATCATAACCGTGCCAGTCCCCAAATCGGGCTGCAGCATAATCATCGCAAAAGCAAGAAAAGCGAGTCCTAATGATGGGACAAGTCCTTTCTTAAAAGACGTAATCTGCTTTTGCCGTTCTGAAAGGAACTTTGCTAAAAATGCAATCATGGCCAGCTTCATAAATTCAGAAGGCTGAATAGAAAAAGCCCCGACTCCGATCCAACTTCTGGATCCATTCCGTACATTTCCTATCCCTGGAATTAAAACCAAAACTAATAATACGAAGCAAACGATCACTAGCGTTTTAGCCCAATTTCTCCAGGTCCAATAATTAATATTCATGATAAAAAACATGGCGATGATCCCAACTGCCGCAAAAAGGGATTGCCTTTTGGCAAAAAAGAATGCGTCGTGAAATTTATAATCAGCCCAAATTGCACTCGCACTGTACACCATAATAAGACCTATTGCGAGTAGTGTAAAAGTTACTGCCATTAAAATAAAGTCGGGAGTTGTTCTCTTTGTCGGCACTGCGATACACCTCAACTACAAGTTTTAGGGCCAACAAATTACTATAAAAATAGTCCAGCAGCAAAAATGAAATCTCAAAAATTTCATTTTTGCACGTCTAAAAGTATCAGCTTTTAGATGGAGCGCCCAGCAACTGAACTGTGTATTCGCCTTCTTCCCTTCAATAAAGTCAACATCGAATTGCTTTTTCGCTTCGGGTTTCCTTTCTTTGTCAGAAGGTTTCAGTCCAATCATCGCTTAACGGGTGCTGCCGCTTTCGTCGGACAAGCCCTTACTTAAGCATATGCACCGCATTGATAAAAATGTCTCCCCTGACTTCAAAAGTTTTATACTGATCCCAACTAGCACAAGCTGGAGATAATAAGATGACGTCACCAGCCTCTGACAATTGGAAAGCAGCAGGTACAGCCTTTTCAACATTATCGACTCGGATAATCGTTTTTATTCCCGTTTCCTTGCCTACCCGTTCTAGTTTTGGCGCAGTCTGTCCAAACGTAATTAATGCTTTTACATTTTTTAAATAAGGAATCAGTTCATCAAATTCATTTCCACGATCAAGCCCGCCAGCAAGAAGGATGATCGGAGCTTCAAAAGCTGCCAATGCATGTACTGTTGCCAAAATATTCGTTGCTTTTGAGTCATTATAAAATTTTCTGCCATTAATTTCTGCCACATATTGCAAACGATGTCTTACACCAGTAAACGTCCGAAGAACGGATTGAATGGCACTATTATCGACACCAGATATTTTAGCAGCCGCCATTGCTGAAAGAATATTTTCAAGATTATGTACACCAGGCAAAGCAATATCGGCAACCGGCATTACTTTTTCATTATTGAAACAAATCCATTCATCCTCAATATAAGCACCGTCAGCCAGTACTTTTTTTGTAGAAAAAGGAACAATTTTCGCCTTTGAGGAACGCGCAATCTCAAGTGTTTGTTCCTGATCGGCATTAATAATTAAATATTCTAGTTCTGTTTGATTTTTCGTAATATTAGCCTTTGCCTTCCAATAATCCTTTCGTGTTCCATGATAGTCCAGATGGGCATCATATAGATTTGTGATGATGGCGATTTTCGGATTAAACGTTTCGATCCCCATTAACTGAAAGGAAGACAGTTCAATGACAATGTTATTATCCTTTTCTGCCATTTCTGCTACACCTGAAGCTACAGTTCCAATGTTTCCTGCTATTAATGGTTTTTTATCTCCCTCTTTTAGCATTTCAAAGACAAGAGTAGTCGTCGTTGTTTTTCCATTAGTCCCTGTTATACCGATAAACGGGGCTTCAGAAATTTCATAAGCAAGTTCCACTTCTGTGATGACAGGAATTTCCCTTTCCATCGCCCCTATTATCATTGGATTGCTATATGGAATTCCTGGATTTTTTACAATTAGCTCAAAACCTTCGTCTAAAAGCTCGACCGGATGGTCTCCACAAATCACTTTAATTCCCTGCTCAAGAAGACCTTGCGCTTCCGGATTTTCCGAAAGCGGCTTCTTATCATTAACTGTAACAAAGGCGCCAAGCTTGTGTAACAGGGTAGCTGCTGATACTCCACTTTTAGCCAAACCAAGAACTAAGATTTTTTTATGGCGATACGATTTTATCTGCTTCAATTACAACCACACCTCAATATAAATTCCAATTATCGCAAAAATTAAGCCTACACTCCAAAACGTTACAACAACTCTCCATTCCGACCAACCAGAAAGCTCATAATGGTGGTGAAGGGGACTCATTTTAAAAATCCGTTTCCCTGTAGTCTTAAAGGATGTTACCTGAAGAATAACCGACAAAGTCTCAATTACGAATACCCCGCCAATTAAGATTAACAAAATTTCCAGTTTAGTTAGAATGGCAAGCGCTGCAATGGCTCCGCCGAGAGCAAGAGACCCCGTATCCCCCATAAAAACTTTCGCAGGATGTGCATTAAATACAAGAAAACCAAGCACCGCACCAACAACAGCCATTGAAAAAATAGCCAATTCCATCTGTGACTGATTCCAG